>DASXDS010000012.1:0-1501 GCA_036490455.1 Rhizomicrobium sp. | reverse complement strand
CGTGTTCGAGGGCTTCACCTGGCCGGAGCGGTTCATCAAGATCGGCACCAGCTTCGATTTCGGTGCGACTAACCAAGGTCTTTGCACCCGCAATTATTTCTTCGATCCGGACGAATGGCTCAACCTGTTCAAGGTCAAAGGCTACGGGCCGCCCGGAATCTGGCGCGGGGTGTTGCCGATCCCTGAATCGGAAACCGACGAACAGGCGCTGAGCATGGCGAGCATCCAGCGGCGCCTGCAGCGCATTCATCAAAAGAGCGGCGATTACGAAATTCCCTATTACGCGCTCTACGCGGTGCATCAGCGCGTCGCCGAAACGTTCAACAAAGGCCGCGTGCTGCTCGCCGGCGACTGCGCTCATGTCAACAATCCGATCGGCGGCATGGGCATGAACGGCGGCATCCACGACGCGGTCAATCTGGCCGACAAGCTCGCCGACGTCTGGTTCGGTCGCGCCGACGCGAGCCTGTTCGACCGCTACACGCGCCAGCGCCGCACGGCGCAGGTCGATTACGTGCAGGCGCAGACGATCGAGAACAAGCGCAAGTTGGAAGAGAAGGACCCGGCGATCCGCCGCAAGCACCTGGACGACCTGCGGCGCACGTCCGAGGACATCGCGCTGCACAAAAAGTTTTTGTACCGCTCGTCGTTGATCGACAGCCTCAGTTCAGCGAATGCGGTGCAGTGAGGCGCGTCATTGGCATCATCCGCGAAGGCGGATGATGCAGTAACCTCCGGCTAAGAAATTGTTATGCTGCTATTGTGGGTACTGGATGCCCCGCCTTCGCGGGGCATGACAGACGTAGGTCATGGCTTCCGTAGATCAGGGCTTCGCGGTGAGCGCTGCTCCCCACTTGTCCTCGATCTCCCGCGCCTCCTCCTGCGACAGCGCCGAGGCCGGCGCAAATTTGTCGCGCCAGGCGAACGGCTTGCAGGCGTCGATGATGGCCTTCGAGTGCGAAGTGACGCCGCGCTCCTTGTCGGCGGGCGGGATGCGCGGGTCGAGCGCGGAGCTCCACGCCTGGCGAATGATGTCGATGTTGTCGGCAGGCTCGCAGCGCGTCGTCACCGCCCACATCACGTCGGCAAGGTTGGATGGATCGACGTCTTCGTCGACGACGACGACGATCCGCGCCATGTAACTGTGCGCCGCGGCAACGAGCCCGGCGCGCTTGGCATGCCCGTCGTAACGCTGGCGCAGCGCCACCACGGTCATCAGCTGCGAGACGTGCTGCCAGGCGCCGGTGACGTCGGTGACTCCGGCTGCTTCGAGATTGCTCCAGATCGTCGCCGCACGGAACGGCAGGCCGAAATGAAAGCGCGGCGGCTTCATCGGCGGTGAACCTAAAAGAATGGGATTGTCGCGAAAATGGATCGCCGTCACCTGCATCACCGGGCCGGGGCGCGCTTCGGCGGCGTAATAGCCGGTGAATTCGCCGAACGGGCCTTCGGGCAGGGTGGCGTCCTTCATCGGCAGCAACCGGCCTTCAAATACCATCTC
>DASXDS010000027.1:0-108309 GCA_036490455.1 Rhizomicrobium sp. | reverse complement strand
GGCGTCTATCATGCCGTCGCCGAAGAAGGCGTGCCGATGCGCGAAATCGTCGAGGTGATCGCCCGTGCCCTGGACGTGCCGGCGATTTCGATAAAGCGGGAAGAAGCGGGCGACTATTTCGGTCCGCTTGCGATGTTCGCCGGTCTCGACATGCCGGCCTCCGGCGCGAAGACGCAAGCCGAGCTGAACTGGACGCCCACGGAGATCGGCCTGATCGCCGACATCGGCCAGCCGAACTATTTCCCGCGCTAGCGTCTCAAGTCGGTATGGCCGGTCGGGCGAAGCCCGTATCGGCCATCCATGAACGCCGTCTTGCACGGCGAGCCTCGATGTTTGCCATCGCGGCAATGGATTGCCGGGACAACAGCCCGGCAATGACGGCATCGGAAAAACGGGATGCAGGTCGTCACCGCGCATCGCTTTCTGCTTTCCCCACGCCGTCATGGCCGGTCGGCCGGAGGCCGAACCGGCCATCCATAAACGCCATGTTCGCACAACGCGCCTCGCCGTTTGCTATCGTGGCAATGGATTGCCGGGACAAAAGCCCCGCAATGACGGCATTGGAGAAGTGAGAGTCCACTTGACTCCGCCGAACCACACGCCGATACTAAACCGGATGGTAAAGTATCAAGACCAAGCCCTGGACCGCACCTTTGCGGCGCTCTCGGATCCGACGCGGCGGGCGCTGCTCGCGCGGCTCAACACGCTGGAGCGCGCGAGCGTCAGCGATCTTGCCGGGCCGTTCGCGATGACCTTGCCCGCGGTGATGAAGCACATCGATGTGTTGAGCGACGCCGGCCTCATCGTGCGCAGCAAGAGCGGCCGAACGGTCACCTGCGAACTGACGGCGCAACCCATGGAGACGGCGGTGGAATGGCTCAACCGTTATGCGCGGTTCTGGTCCGGCGCACTCGATCGCCTCGCAGCTTTTGCAGAAAAGGAAGACGCATGTCCGCCCAACCCGACAGCCCCGTCGTCCCCGCGCTCGTCCTCAAGCGGCGCATCAAAGCCTCGCCGGCCACGCTCTACCGCGCCTGGACGGAGCCGCAAGCGCTAGCGCAATGGTTCGGGCCCGACGGCGCGATCACGGAACATGCCGCATTCGACGTGCGCGCCGGCGGACGCTTTTCCATCAGGATGCACACGCCCGGCGAAAGTCACGGCGTGAGCGGCGTCTATCGCGAAGTGATCCCGGACCGGAAGCTCGTGTTCACCTGGGCGTGGCAGTCGACCCCGGAACGCGAGTCGCTCGTCACCGTCACCCTGAAACCGGACGGCGCCGAAACCATTCTCACCCTGACGCATGAGCGCTTCTTCAACCAGGCGGCGCATGACGGCCATGCCCGCGGCTGGAATCAGGGCCTCGACAAGCTGGCCGCGCTCTACGGGAGTTGAACCGGTGTGCTGCGCCATCGCCGCGATGCTGATCGTGCTGTTCCCGGCCTGGACCGGCGGCCGCGAAGCGGTGCTGCGCTGGCTGTCGCACGCGCGCGGCGTAGCGTTCGCCGCGGTGGCGCTTGTGACGCTGATTGGAGGCGGTGCAGCCGCCGCCGGCTACACCCAACAACACACCGCCGCGCCGTGGATGGCGCGGATTTGCCGTTTCGTGGACCAAACCCCAACACCAAGGAGATGACGATGCACAAGGTCGTAGCGGAAAACGAATGGTTCAAGGCGAGCCAGGATTTCCTCAAGAAGGAAAAGGCGTTCACCCATGCCCGCGATGAATTGAGTGCGGCGCGGCGCGAACTGCCGTGGGTGAAAGTGACGAAGAACTATGTGTTCGACACCGAGGACGGCAAGAAGACGCTGTCCGAGCTGTTCGGCAAGAACAGCCAGCTCTTCGTCTATCACTTCATGTTCGCGCCGGGCGCTACGGCCGGATGCCAGGGCTGCTCGTTCCTCTCCGATCACATCGACGGCACGCTGCCGCATCTGACGCATCACGACGTGACCTATGTCGCGGTGTCGCGCGCGCCGCTCGCCGAATTCCTGCCCTACAAGAAACGGATGGGCTGGCATTTTCCGTGGGTGTCGTCGGCGGGCAACGATTTCAATTTCGACTACCGGGTGTCGTTCACCCCGGAAAGCGTCGCCGCCGGCAAGAACACATACAATTTCGAAGAGCGGCCGGCGAAGGAATACAACGAAGCGCCCGGCGGCAGCGTGTTCCTCAAGGACGCGAACGGCGACATCTATCACACCTATTCGTCCTACGGCCGCGGCCTCGACCTGCTGCTCGGCACCTACAACGTGCTCGACCTCATGCCCAAAGGCCGCAACGAGGACGGCAACATGACCGGCTGGATGAAACGCCACGACGAATACGTGGACTGAGCGTTGTTGACGAACCTGCCGTTGCTGCGCAACGGCTGTCCTCTCCCGCTTCGCAGGAGAGGTGAAGCGAGCCTCGTTTAACCTCTCCCGCACTTCGCGGGAGAGGACAGCGCAGCGCGAAGCGATGCGCAGGTGAGGGTCCAAACCTCCAAAAAAATTTCGGCCCCCTGTCGGATCGGCCGGACCTCGTCCGTCGTACCGGATGAACCGTGCGCCGCATTTTAAATTCTCAAGCACCTGCAACGGCTTACCCGGCGAGGACTGACGATGGCCGCAAAACCGAAAACGGCGAAACCCGCCCCGGCCAGCGACAAGGCCGCCATCCGGAAAGTGCTGAAGGACAACACCGCCGCCCTGCGCGCCAAGGATGCGAAGGCAGTGATATCGCTCTCCGGCGCGGGCTACACCGGCTTCAGCCTCGCACCGCCGCTGAAGGTCGGCGGTGGCAGGATCGCGGCCGCGATCGAGGGCCTCAACAGGTGGTTCGCCACCTGGGACGGCCCGGTCAACAGCGAGATCGTCAATCCCAAGATCGAAATCGGCGGCGACATCGCCTATGCGCACGGCTTCGCCCACATGACCGGCACGAAAACCGACGGCGAGAAGATCGATCTGTGGTTTCGCGCAACGGTGGGCCTGAAGAAATCGAAACGCGGCTGGAAGATCGTGCACGAACACCAGTCGGTGCCGTTCTACATGGACGGCAGCTACCGGGCGGCGGTGGATCTGAAGCCTTAGAGAACGTTCAGAAGGGGCATCGCGATGCGATACGCTTTAGTACCCGGTGCCGTGTTGTTGTGCGCCTCCGTCGCGCAGGCGGCGACTTACCCGACGATAGCGCCGGTCGATCAGTACCTGATGGATCGCACGGCCGAGATCGCGCTCGCGAAGAGCGCCGCGCCGGCCGCGATCTCGGACAAAGCCACGGTGCTGGTGCTTACGCGCCACGGCTACGAGACCGCGGTCAAGGGCAGCAACGGATTCGTCTGCGCAGTCGAGCGCTCCTGGATGGCGCAATACGACTTCCCGCAATTCTGGAATCCGCATATGCGCGGACCGCTCTGCTACAATCCGCCGGCAGTGCGCTCGATCCTGCCCTACACGATCATGCGCACGGATCTGGTTCTGGCCGGAAAATCGAAGCCGGAGCTCATCGCCGCGACCAGCGATGGCATCGCGCACCACACGTTGCCGCCGCTCGAAGCAGGCGCGCTGACTTACATGATGTCCAAGCAACAATATCTGAACGACGGCGCGCACAACTGGGTGCCGCATCTGATGTTCTATTTCCCCCGCACGGACGGCGCGACCTGGGGCGCCGATCTCCCCGGCGCGCCGCCGATGCTGAACCCGCAATTCCAGCAATCGCCGGAAGCGCTAAGCGTGCTCATGGTCCCGGTGACCCACTGGTCCGACGGAACGCCTGCGCCGAAAATGTAGTGAGGTCACTACTTGGTTCGCGCAGAGGCGCAGAGACGCTGAGGGCAGCCGCGTTTCTCGCCTGGCCTGCTTAAGAATGCTCTCGAGTTTGCGAACAAGGGTCTGGCGCGCAAGGCGCGCCGGCAGATTCTTCGACGCTCGCGTCCGCATCAAACATTTGTGGCACGGCTCCCTCTGCGCCTCTGCGCGAATCATTTTTCTTCGCATCCGTTGCGCCGCGCCGTCTGACAGCAATTCCGGTACAGCGTAGCGTGGGCAGCGTGATAAAACGGCGGCGTTGCTGGAGAAGACCATGTCCGACGATCTCGCCTATGCCACCGCCACCCAATTGAACACCGCGCTTGCCGCACGCACGGTGAGCGCCGTCGAACTCGCCGACGCCGCGATCGCACGGATCGAAAAACTCGACGGCGCGATCAATGCCGTCGTGGTGCGCGATTTCGAACGCGCGCGCGAAACGGCGAAGGCAGCCGACACGGCGCGGGCGCGCGGCGAGACCAAGCCGCTGCTCGGCATTCCGATGACGGTGAAGGAGGCAATGAACGTTGCCGGCCTCAAGACCACCTGGGGCTTTCCCGGTTTCGCTGAACACATCGCGCAGGAAGACGGCGTCGCGATCCAGCGCCTGAAAGATGCGGGCGCGGTGATCCTCGGCAAGACCAACGTGCCGGTGTTTCTCGCCGACTGGCAGTCGAACAATCCGCTCTACGGCCGCACGAACAATCCCTATGACCTCACCAAAACCGCGGGCGGTTCGAGTGGCGGCGCGGCCGCGGTTGCAAGCGGCATGGTGCCGCTCGAGTTCGGCTCCGATCTCGGCGGCTCGATCCGGGTGCCCGCCGCGTTCTGCGGGATCTACGGCCACAAGCCGAGCTTCGGCATCGTGCCGATGCGCGGCTTCAAGCCACCGCCGGCAGCAGACGGCGCCGGCATTCCCGTCTCCGTGCTCGGACCGCTGGCGCGCTCCGCCGATGACCTGACATTGGCGCTCGATGTCGTGGCGGGACCGGAAGCGATGGATGCCATCGGCTATCACCTCGCACTGCCGCCGGCCCGGCACAGCAACCTCACCGGCTTTCGCGTGTTGATTCTGGACCGGCATCCCGCAACCGCGGTGGATCGTGAGATCGTGGACACGTTGCATACACTCGGCGGCAATCTGGAGCGGCACGGCGCGGCCGTCGCGCGCAACAGCGAGTTGCTCCCCGATCTCATGCGCACGTTGCAATGTTTCGGCACGATCCTGGGCGTCGCCACCTCGCGCGGCGGGCCGCCGGTGAAAGACGGGCTGAGCGCGCATGGCTGGATGGAGGTGATGGACGAACAACTCGCGATCCGCCGCCAATGGGCCGCGCTTTTCGAACAGTTCGATGTCGTGCTGGCGCCTGCTTTCGGCACGGTGGCATTTGCGCATGACGACACGCAGGGCGAGCGCACGCTCCTCATCGACGGCGAGAAGACGCCGTATGGCACGCAAGGCGCGTGGTCGAGCATGGCCGGGGTCGCCAACCTGCCCGCGACCGCTGCGCCCATCGGAAAAACCAAAACGGGTCTTCCCATCGGGATCCAGATCATCGGGCCTTATCTGGAAGACCGCACCACCATCGCGTTCGCGAAACTGCTGGAGGATACTTTCGGCGGCTTCGCGCCGCCGCCGCTCTGAAGGAAACGAAAATGCTGGAGCCCAAATTCGAAAATTCCGCGCCGCTGCTGATCGCCGGACACGCTCCGCGCTTCTCGGCGGCCGAAATGGACAATATCCCCGCGCTGTGGGCGCATGCCGGCCCGGCGCTCGGCAGCATTCCCGGCGCCGTCGGTCCGGAAGCATACGGCGTGAACTTCAGCAATCGCCCGCTGCCGCGAAGATACGAGTACATCGCGGGCATGACGGTCGAGAATTTCGGCAAGCTGCCGCTCGATCTCTCGCATGTGACAATAAATTCACCGCGCTATGCGGTGTTCTCCTGCAACGGGTTGCCCGAGTTGCGCCCGCTGCTCGATCGCATGATGCAGACGTGGTTGCCGAATTGCGGTATCGCAATGTTGGGCGAACCGGACTTCCTCGAACGTTACACAAAAGAATTCGATCCGATGACGGGCCAGGGGCGGATCGATGTGATGGTGCCGCTGAAAGCGTGATGCAACGCCGTCCACTTCTGCTACCGTGCGGCGCGATCTTGCGAGTACGGGCATGAAGGCATTCTTGATTCTGGCAGCAGCGTTCGCGCTCACCGCGTGCTCGGACGACGACCAGCGCTATCTGTTCAGCTACGACCGGCCGGACGCAAAGGTGCACGACACGACCGTCGCAACGAACGCGCCGCCGCCACAACCGGCTGCGCCTGCGGTCCCTGTCGCACAACCGGCGCCGGTGCAGAGCGCACCGCTGCCGCCACCGCCGCAGGTCTATCGCGAACCGCCGCCGCGTCCGCCGCCGCCGCCGGAACGCCGTGTCTCCGCGCCGGTCGAAACGGCACAGACCACGACGACGACGACCGTCGTGGAAACGCAAAAACCGATGCCGCCGCAAACCGTCTACGCACCGGTCGCGGAGACACCTCCCGTCGCGCCGCCGGCGGCTGTCGAAGCGCAATGCCGCGCCATCGCCGCCCAGCGGGCCGAAGACGGCGCACTCAACGGTTACGACGAAGACACCCAGAAAGTCATCGAGGACGGCACCTTCCGCGATTGCATGACATGGACCCCGACCCACAATTGAGTAGCGCCAGAGCGGCACCGCTCACCCTCTCCCCCATTGGGGGAGAGGGCTGGGTGAGGGGGCGCCATAGAACACAACTCTCGCAGGCCGTCGAAGACGACGCGAACCATCTGTGTACTGAATATTGGCGTCTTACGACGACCTGGCACAGCGGCGTCCTGTGGCGCCCCCTCACCCCGGCCCTCTCCCCCATCGGGGGAGAGGGAGATTAGAGTGGCAGCCATGCGGACGGTCCTCAAAGTGCTGGCGGTGCTGGTGGTGGGCACGGTGCTCGGGCTGGCCGCCACCTGGTTCACCGTGATCCGCGGCGCGATGGCGGGCGGCGTGAAGGACGGGCCGTGGCGCACCTCGCTGGAAGCCGGCTCCAACGAAGGCAACATGTATCTGCGCGCTGCCGTGGCGGTGCATGGCTTTCTCGCGCTCAACCGCCACGAAACGATGTACTACACCGCCAACACCGACAGCGAAGGCGTGCGGCTCGACAGCCGCTGCACCTATCGCGTGAAAGGCAACGATCCGAAGACCCGCTGGTGGAGCATCACCGCCTACGGCATCGACGATTACCTGATCCCGAATGCGCAGCACCGCTATTCGGTGTCGAAGAATTCGGTGGCGCGCGATCCGGACGGCAGCTTCAGCGTGATGCTCTCGCGCAACGACGGCGGCGAGAACTGGATTCCGCTGGTGCGCGGACTGTTCTCGATCAGCCTGAGGCTTTACAATCCCGATCCGGGCGTTGCGGCCGATCCGGCGCATGTCGTGCTGCCGATCATCGAGCGGGAGGTCTGCTGATGCTGCGCAAGCTGCTCCCGTGGATCGCAGCGACTTTGCTCGTGGCGGCGGTCGTCCATGTGGCGACGGTGTGGCTGTTGCCGCGCGCGATCATGCATCGCGTGATTACGCGCATGGCCGTGCTGGGCCTGAACGAGATCCGCTTCCAGAACCGCCCCGATGCGAGCGTGCGCGGCGTCGTGCGGCCTAGCCCCGACCTGCTCTATTCGATCTGCGCCTTCGATCTCTCGGCCGGACCGTTGCGGGTGCGCTCGCCGGTGCCGGGCGACACCTACTGGTCGGTCTCGCTGTTCGACAACGCGACGAACAATTTCTACGTGCTGGACGACCAGCAGGCGCATGCGACGCACCAGAGCACGGCGGATTTCGTCATCGCGCCGCAGGGTTCGCCCGCAACGCTGGACGGTCTGAAGACCGTCGCTGCGCCTTCCACCCAGGGGCTGGTGCTGTTCCGCACCCTGATCGACGACGACAGAAAGCTCGCCGCGATCGACGCGCTCCGGCGCAAGGCGCGCTGCGCGCCATTGCACAAGGCCTGAGCGTCAGGCGCGCCGGATCAGCCTGACGATCAGCAGCAGGACCACCGCACCGATTGTGGCGGTGATGATCTCGCGGATGAAACCGTGGCCGATCGAAACATGAAGCCGCGGCAACAGCCAGCCGCCGATGAAGGCGCCGATGATGCCGACGACGATGTCGCCGACCAGCCCGAAACCGCCGCCACTCACCAGCAGCCCGGCCAGCCACCCCGCGATCGCACCGATCAGCAGAAAAATCAGAAGCGCTTCTACAGTCATGACATCCTCCCCATGGCGGCCGCGTCGCCGGCCCGGGTGGATTCATAGCACAGATGCATAGCCCCTTCGCGAATTTGCCGTTACATCTCCCGCTCCCCAGTGGGGAAGAGGGTTCGCGTTATTGTATTCCGATTGGGAGATTTCATGGTCCGCCGTCCGCTCGCCGCCGCCGCTGCCCTGTTCGCACTGACCGCCACCGCGGCGTCCGCCGATACGCATATCCGCTTCGTCACCGACTGGAAGGCGCAGGCCGAGCATGGCGGGTTCTATGAGGCCGAGGCCGAAGGGCTCTACAAGAAGGCCGGCCTCGACGTGCAGATCATCGAGGGCGGCCCGACCGTGAACGTGCCGCAGATGCTGGCCGGCGGCGCCGCCGATTTCGGCATCGGCTCGAACGGCTTCATCGCGCTCAATCTCGTCAAGCAGAATGCGCCGATCCGGGCGGTAATGGCGGTGTTCCAGAAGGACCCGCAGATCCTGATGACCCATCCGCGCGCCGACGTGAAGAAGCTGGCCGACATGCGCGGCAAGCCGATCATGATCTCCGACGCGGCGACGGTTGCGTGGTGGCCGTGGCTGCGCGCGAAATACGGCTTCAGCGACACCCAGATCCGCAAATACACCTTCAACCTCGCGCCGTTCCTGGTCGACAAGAACGCGATCCAGGAGGGCTATCTCTCCAGCGAACCCTATTCGGTGGAGAAGCAGGCGCACATCAAGCCGCAGATCTTCCTGCTCGCCGACAACGGCTATCCCGGCTATTCCAACATGGTGCTGGCGCCGCAATCGTGGATCGACGGCAATCCGAAGGCGGTGCAGGCGTTCGTCGCCGCGACCGCGCAGGGCTGGCGCGACTATCTGTTCGGCAACGCCGCGCCCGCGAACGCGCTGATCAAGCAGCAGAACGCGGAGATGAGCGACGACCTGATCGCGCAGGCCATCGCCAAGATGAAGAGCTACGGCATCGTCGAAAGCGGCGACGCCGCCACCCAGGGCATCGGCACGATGACCGACGCGAAGTGGAAGGTATTCTTCGACACGATGGTGGCCGACAAGCTCTACGACAAGTCGTTACCCTACCAGAAGGCCTACGACCTCAGGTTCATCAAGAATGTGCACGTGAAGTAACGCTGGCAGTGGCGCTGCTCAAGGTGAGATCGCGATGAGCGCAGGTGCCATTCGCAAGAGGCCCGGAATGTATATCGGCGATACGGCCGATGGCTCCGGACTGAACAATATGATCTGTGAAGTCATAATCAATTCCGTCAATGAAGCACGCACCGGCCATTGCGACCGGATCGATGTGCTCTTGAACGCCGACGGTTCGGCGACCGTGCGTGACAACGGACGCGGCATCCCGTTCGAACTCCATCCGGAGACCGGTATACCGGCGGCCGAGATGATCCTGACTCAACTGATTTTAGGCGGAGTATTCGGTTACGACGACAGTCAAAGGTCACGCGCACCTGGTGTTGGTCTTGTCGTCGTCAATGCTCTTTCGGAGGCGCTCTGTCTAAACGTTTGGCGCAATGAGTTCGAGCATACGATGCGTTTTCACGCGGGCGTCCCGGAAATGCCTTCGACCGCTGTGAAGCAGATTGCGGTCAAAGGCGGAAAGCCGAAGCGCGGGACGGAGATCACGTTTCTTCCGGACCCGACGATCTTTGCGGGTACGGCATTCGACCTGTCCGCGATAGAACGCCGTTTGCGGGAATTTTCTGAGCAGAATTCCGGCGTCATCATCGCGCTCGCCGACCGGAGAATGGGGCGAGAAACCGACGTTGTGCTCCGCGTATGACGCGGGGAGAGCAAGACACGCGCACGCTGGCAGAGCGCAATCCGTGCCGCCACGTCAGATCAACGCATCCATCAGATGCGCCGGAACGTGCGGCGCCGATCACCCTCACGGTGTAGTCCGCGCCTGTCGCCGCGATGAGAGCATCCGTCGTATCGTTCGGGACACCGTTGTCCCACTTCCCATATGTGGCGAAATCCCCGGAGACGGCGTTGCGCCAGTGTGTGATGGTCATATTTCTTCCGCCGTCGCGCGCGTTGCACGCGCACGCTAGCAGAGCGCAACCCGCGCTGCCATGTGAGAACGACGGGTGTAGACTACCGGGTTCCTAAGCATCGTCATGGCCGGTCGAGCCGAAGGCCGTACCGGCCATCCATACCCGCCGTGCATATCCAGCGAGTCTTGATTTCGGCCTATCCCGGCAATAGATCGCCGGGACGAATGCCCGGCGATGACGACGTTTGGTAGCAACTTGAACTCCGCGCGTGGAGGGGTGCGGAGGGCAAAAGTTTCCGCTATCACAGCCGCACCATGTCCCTTCTCTCCCTCGCCGATATCTCAAAGACCTTCGCGAACGGCACGCTGGCGATCCGGCGGATCGATCTCGATGTGGCGGAGCATGCGTTCGTCTCGCTGGTGGGGCCGAGCGGGTGCGGGAAGTCGACGGCGCTGCGCATCGTCGCCGGTCTGCTGAAACCGGACGGCGGCACGGTCGGCTGGCCGAACGGCAAGCCGGAGATCGGCTTCGTGTTTCAGGAACCGACCCTGATGCCGTGGGCGAACGCGCTCGCCAACGCGCGGCTGCCGCTCGATCTCGAAGGCCAGAACAAGAGCGAAGCGAGCGATCGCGCGGCGCGGGCGCTGGCGCGGGTCGGGCTCGCCGGATTCGAGAAGGCGTTTCCGCGCGAACTCTCCGGCGGGATGAAGATGCGCGTGTCGATCGCGCGCGCCATCGCGGCCGAACCGAAGCTGCTCCTGATGGACGAACCGTTCGCGGCGCTGGACGAGTTCACCCGCCAGGCGCTCAACGACGACCTGCTCAAGCTGTGGGACGAAGACGCGCTGACCGTGCTGTTCGTCACCCATTCGGTGTACGAGAGCACCTATCTCTCCAGCCGCGTGATCGCCATGTCGCCGCGCCCGGGCCGGATCATCGCCGACATTCCGCTGCCGTCGCCGAAAGGCCGCGACGCCGGCTATCGCCTGACTCCGGAATTCGCCCAGCACGCCGGCGAAATCTCCGCGGTGCTGCGCGATGCGATGGAACGCGCGGCATGAACGGCGCGCTGCGCACCATCGTCCCCGCCGTGGTCGGCATCGCGGTGCTGATCGCGTGGCAGCTGTGGGTGCGCAAGTCCGGGGTCTCACCGCTCGTGCTCGCCGCGCCTTCGGATATCTGGGCGGCTTTCACCGGAAATTTCGCCGAGCTGATGCATGCGCTGCTGTTCACCTTGCGCATCACGCTGTTCGCGTTCCTGGCGGCGACGGTCGCGGGCGTGGCGCTCGCGATCCTGTTCAGCCAGAGCCGTATCGTCGAATACGCGCTCTATCCCTACGCCGTCGTGCTGCAGGTGACGCCCGTTGTGGCGCTCGCGCCGTTGCTGCTGATCTGGATCGGCTACGATCACGTGTCGACGGTGCTGGTGGTGATCGCGTGGATCATCGCGTTCTTCACGATCCTGTCGAACACCACGGTCGGCCTGCGCTCCGCCGACCACAATCTGGTCGATCTGTTCCGGCTCTACGGCGCGTCGCGCTGGCAGATATTGTGGCGGCTGCAACTGCCGGGCGCCCTGCCTTATCTGCTGGCGGGGATGAAGATCTCCGGCGGCCTTGCGCTGATCGGCGCGGTGACCGCCGAACTGGTGGCAGGCTCCGGCAACGACACGGGACTCGGCTGGATCATCACGCTCGCCGGCCGCAATCTGGAGACTGCGAAGGTGTTCGCGGCGCTGGCGCTGCTCTCGGTTCTCGGCATCACGATCTTCTTCGCGCTCTCCGCGCTGGAATGGGCGCTGCTGCACCGCTGGCACGAGAGCGCGGTGAAGAAGCAGAACTAGCTGCGCTTCATCGGGACGAGCCGCACCGTCGAGCTGGCTTTGGCAAGCACTTCGCCGGCTTCGTTCAGCAGACGGCCTTCGAGGAAGGCGGTGGATTTGCCGCGCCGTTCGATCCACGCTTCCGCGATCACCAGGCCGGGCCGTGCGCTCGCAAGGAAGCTCACCTTGATCTCCAGCGAGAGCGGTGAAAGCTCGTAATTGGTCGCTGCCATCACCAGATGCGCCATCGCCGAATCGATCCAGCCGGTGACGAAACCGCCCTGCACGATATCGCCGGAGTGGCACATCGCGGGGATGGCGCGGTAATGGAGCACGGCACGGCCGCTCTCGCCGTGATCGACGATCTTCTCCAGCCCCATATACGCGGAAAGCGCATGCGGCTTTGCTTCGATGTTCATGCTAAGTCCCGAAATAGCGAAGGCGCGTATGTAGCGGCGCGTCGCAGCGCGCGCAAATCGCGCATTACGGCGCGGAAGCCCGCTTCGTCTTGATCGGTGCGGTCTCCGGAAACAGGAACATCGCGATCACGCCGATCGCGCTCACCGGCGTCAGCACCCAAGCCGGGATCAGCGGATCGCTGGTGTAGTGCAGCAGCAAGGTCAGCACCGGTTGCGTTCCGCCACCGAACGCCGCGATGGCCAGCGCGTAAACCGTCGCAAGTCCGCGCGAACGGATGGCGCGCGGCAGTGCTTCGGTCAGCGCGATCAACACCGGCGGCTGCGAGAACGCGCCGAGGAACGCGATGATGCCGACACCGGTGAGGAATGCCGCGGTCGAGTGGAGCTGCACGATCAGCAGGAACACCGGCACCGTCAGAACGACCAGCAGGATGCCCGGAACGATCATCACCGGCTTGCGGCCGTAGCGGTCGGAAAGCCAGCCGGATGCCGAGTCGAACACGAAGCTCACCCCGCCGTTCACCATGGTCGCAGCGAACGCCACATTGGCCGCCATGTTCAGCGTGTTCATCGCATAGGTCGTCATGTAACCCAGCACATAGGAAAGGATGGTGCCGGAGCCGATGATGATGAGACCCAGAACGGCGATGCGCAGATAGGGCCGGAATGCAACCGGGGCCGCCTCCGGCTCCTGGTCCAGCGCGAAAGTCTCGTCGAGATTGCGCCGCGCGATCAGCACGAACGGGATGATCGAGCCGCCGATCAGAAGCGCGACGCGCCAGCCCCAATCCTCCAATTGTTGTGCACTCAGCCAGCTGGCAAGCACGAAGCCGACGAAGCCCGCCATCAACGTCGCGAAGTCCTGCGTCGTCGCCTGGAACGAGGCATAGAGCCCACGGCGCTCGGGCGGCGCTGCTTCCAGCATGTAGGCCGTGGTCGGCCCGACTTCGCCGCCGAGCGCGAAGCCCTGCACCAGGCGGAACAGCAGCACGAGGATCGGCGCCGCGAGGCCGATCTTCGCATAGGACGGCGTGAGCGCGAGGCCGACGATGCCGATGCCCATCAGCATGAAGGAGAGGATCAGCGCCGGCTTGCGCCCGTGGCGGTCGCCCATCGTGCCCAGCACGATCGCGCCCACCGGCCGCATGAAGAAGCTGATCGCGAACGCGGTGAGCGACAGCATCAGCCGCACCCACTGGTCATGCGCCGGAAAGAAGGTGTTGCCGATCTGGGTCGCGAAATAGGAATAGGTCACGAAATCGTAGAAGCCGAGCGCATTGCCGGCGCACACCGCGAACACCTGGCCCGCGGGCAGGCCGCGGCGGCGCGGCGCGCTCTCCAGCGCTGCAGACGGCGGCTGTACGATATCTTCCATGCTATTCGCGCGACGCGATGAAGGCTTCGCGCTCGGCTTCGCTGCGGCCTTCGCCTTCCAACGGCGGCGATGGATTGTCGACCGGCAGATCGGTCGAACGGCCCATCGCGCGCAAGGTGACGAACAGAACGACGCCGCCGATCATCCAGCAGATGCCGGCGATCTTCGCGTTGGTCTCGGCTTCGACCAGTACATAGGCGATGATCGCGAGTCCGACGACCGGCACGATCAGGTGGCGCAGCCAGTCGGTGCTTTTGCGCTGCCAGAGGAAGAACGCCATCACCGAAAGGTGCAGCAACAGGAAGCCGACCAGCGCCCCGAAGCTCACCATGGAGGTCAGAAGCTCCAGCTTGTCCACCAGCGCGATCCCGAGCACCAGCGTCACCGCCGCGATGAGGAAGATCGCGTAATCGGGGATCTTCCGCTCCGGATGGATGTGGGCCAGCACCCGCGGCAGCTTGCCGTCGCGCGCCATGCTGTAGAGCAGCCGCGCCGTCGCCGCCTGCGCCGTCAGCGCGCCGGCCAGGCCGGACAGCATCACGCACGGCACCGCGAGCACGAACTTGAGGCCGTAGCCGCCGACCATCTGGGCCACGCTGTAGAACAACGTGTTGGTCTGGTCGCCTTCCGGAAAACTGGTGCGGCCCAGCACGAAGAGCGACGCGAGCCAGGTCTGGCCGACGAACAGGATCGCCGAGATGACCAGCGATAGCATCGTGGCGCGCGCGATCGCGCCGGCGCCGCCGCGCGATTCTTCCGACAAGGTCGATATCGCATCGAAGCCGAGGAAGCTCAGCACCGCGAGCGACAGCGCGCCGAACAGAAGCCCGGGCGAAATCTCCTTGGGATTGTAAAGCGGCAGGGTCGAGAAATGCGCCCCGCCGACACCCTTGTTGAGGGCATACAACGCAATCGCGGTGAACAGCGCGATCACGATGAGCTGGAAAACCAGCAGGAACACATTGGCGCGGGCCGTGGTCTCGATCCCGAAATAATTCACGATCGTGGCAAAGCCCAACAGCGCCACCACCCAGAACCACGCCGGAATCGCGGGCAGCGCCGAATGCACCGCGATGGCGCAGGCGACATAATTGAGCGTCGGCAGCAGCAGGTAGTCGAGCAGGATCGCCCAGCCCGCGAAGAACCCCGCCGTCGGCCCCAACCCATGGGCGGCATAGGTGTAAACCGATCCCGCCACCGGCAGCGCGCGGCTCATCGTCATGTAGGAGAGCGCGGTGAACAGCATCGCGACGAGGCCGATGAGATAGACCAGCGGCACCATGCCGTGGCTCGCGTTGAACACGATCCCGAACACCGCAACCGGCGCCCCCGGCACGATGAACACCATGCCGTAAACCAGAAGATCGAACAGCGAGAGCGAGCGCTTCAGCTCCTGCTTGTAGCCGAAGGCTTCGACGCTGGTGGGAACATCAGACACGGTTGATCACCCTGGCGAGTTCGGATTCTTCGGAGGTCGTGAGATCGAGATTGGAGGCGATGGCGAATTGCCGCTTCGCATCGGCCTTGCGGCCGGCGAACCACAGCGCCTTGCCCCATTTGAGATGCAGCCGGCCCCAATTGGGCGCGTATTTGTCCGCTTCCGCGAACTTCGCGAGCGCCAGATCGGAACGGTTCTCCAGCATCAGCGCTTCGCCGGCCATCTCCAGCGGATCGGCGAAATGCGGACAGCGCTTGTTGGCGAGAGCAAACTTCGCGATGGCGGCATCGTACTTGCCCGCGGCAAGCCGCATCGTGCCCCAATCGGCGGCCGCGAACGGCAGCGAGGGTGCGTCGTCCGTCGCCTGCGCGTACCACGCCGCGGCGCCCGCGGTGTCGTGCCCGAGTTCCGCAATGCGGCCGCGCATTTCCAGACAGAGCGTGCAGTCGTGCGGCGTGCGCGCGATCAGATCGCGCGCCTTCTGCAGTTCGCCCTCTTCGGCCCACACATAAGCCAGCCACGGCCAGATCAACGTGTGGCGCAGATCGTCGTCGTGCACATCCTGCCGATAGAATGCGTCGCCGGCATTCAGATCGCGTTCGGCCGGCTGCCAGTCGCCGGACGCCATTTCCAGTATCGCCTGGGCCGGCAGCGCAAAGTTGGCCTGGCCCGCAAGACGGTAATATTCGCTGAGCGGCGTCTGGGCGTGGTCGGCCAGAATCGCGCGCGCTGTGCCGCCGTCATGCGCCAGGGCCGCGTTCGCAGCCGCTTCCATCCACTCAAAACTCTGGGAATCGAACGCCGAGCGCTGCCCCTGCTGATTGTTGAAGGCGATGGCGGTTGCGAAGTCGCCCTTCAGTTCGTGCAGCCAAGCTTCGCCCGCCAGCCGCAAGGTCTCGACCGCCGATGGCAGGACATCGCCCGGCAGCCGGCCGCCGATCGCATCCAGGGCGCGCTGCAGATCCCGCACCACCGCTTCACCGTGTCCCCGCGCGGCATCCACGTTCGCCAAACTCGAATAGACGAAGGGGTTGGCCGGATCGAGCCGCGCCGCTTCCTTTGCCGCTGCGGTCGCCTCGTCGGCGTTCGGGCTGATCATCGCGATCTCGGCCAACGCCCAGGCGCGTTCGCGGCCGTCGCTCGTCGCCGCGAGCCGATGGAAGATCGCGAGCGCCTTGGGCGGATCGCGGCGCGTGCCCATGTAGAGATTGGCATAGCGGAACGGCTGGGTCTGTTCGAGCAGGGTAAGTGCGGCTGCGCCGAGCAGCTTGTCGAGATCGGCTTCGCTGCCGTTCAACTCCACCCCCGGATTGGCGCCGGCGCGCACGCTGATCGCGATGCCTTTCTGGCTGCGCCAGATCTCGCCGCTGACCCGCGTCTCGTTGCCGAGCCAGCCGCGCACCGCACGCGACAGTTCGCCGACCGAAACGCCGGTCTGCGGAATCTCGACTTTGGAATCGTCGCCCCAGTTGCCGCCGATGCTGTCGGCTGTGCGCACCGAATACTGCGCCGACTGCTGCACCAGCCCGTTGAGCTTGTCGAGCAGGCGCTGCGCCAGCACGGTGCCGTCGAGCCCGCGGGCGGCGAAATCCGGCGGTGCGGAGAGCGGCTGGACCACAAGGCCGGTCGCCTGGTGCGCATCCCACAGCAACGCGGCGATGAGGGCGAACACGATCGCGCCGAACAGGATCGCGAGCGTCTGCCAGGCGCCGCGCAGCCGGTCGTTGTAGCGGCGCCATTTGAGGTGCGAGACCTCGAACGCGTTCTGCTCGATCATGTTCTGGCTTTGCAGCTGGACGAGCCGGGTCTGCTCGATCAGGTATTTCGCGGCATGGGGATCGAGCGCGTCGCGCGCACCCAATGCCAGCCCGGGGACCGGCGAGCCCAAAGACGGCGCACCCGATACCGGTTCGAAATCGTCGTCAGCCATGTCCTGCCCCTCGCAACGAGGGTAGCACCGGGTTCTCCGCCTACGCGAGGGGCCGGTGGTGACCTAATTTGAATTTTCGGGCGCTTGGATATCAACGATCCTGAAGCCCGCCCGACGCAAGGCGTTCCAGATGCACCACGCGATGTAATCGTCCGGCGATGGTTGGCCATCATTTTTCGGGTTTCTCTGGCCGTTCGCATCCCAACTTCCATCGCCTCTATGGCGCGTATACTGATCGGAATCCGCTCTCTCACTTTGCTGCCCTCCGCTCCGCCACGACAGCGGCTCTAACCTGCATTCCGTAGACTGTTGATCGGTGGCACATGCAGCATGGCACAGAGCTGCCGCTTATTGCTCTCCTCAACCCGCGATGATCACGCGTGCGCCGGCACAAGACCCTTCGCATCACGCCTGCCACGATGGCGGTTGGTTCTGATAGAATGTTGTCTGTTCAGGGATTTGTGGAGCAACCTTTTACGTGAGAGCGAGTCTTCAGTTTTGCATAGCCGGGCTACTGGCTGTGTTCGCAGGATCTCCTGCGAGCGGCCACCAACTCTGTGAGCGCTCTTACTCAACCGTGGGAGCACTACAGAAATCGCTTCTGGCCGGCGGCCTGTCAGAATTTCACGGCGCTCACATCACAACCCTCTGGAACAGCGGCAAGCGCACGCTCTGGTGGTTTACCGAAAGCGGTCATCCGGCGTTTCCTGCCGTGGTTTGCACACGTCAGATCGTGCGTGCTTCAGGCTTCCAGAGAATGCCAGTCCAATCCGATTGCGGCCATGCATCGAAGCGTGCCTGTGCTTCTCTGGCTAAAGATCTTGTCAAAGCCAAGTTTTAGCAATTTCCCTTAAATTGGAGCGCTATGCAGGGGCCGCGTCACGATGTTGCGCCGTCGGTGCTGGCGACCAGTTCCCTGGGGACGAGCCAGATGCAGGGCAGGATGAAGGCATAGACCACGGTGGTTGCGGCGATGCAGAGGAACATTCCGCCCCACTCGTACAGGCTGGTGCCCAGCACGTTGCCGAAATTGACCGCCACCGCATACATGCTCCACGCCATCATCATCATGGTGCCTTCCAGCCCTTTCGGGCAGGAGCGGATGAGAAGGTCCATATAGGCAGCGTTCGCAACGCCGCCCATCAGGCCCATCGGCACCGCGACCAGCATCAGCGCGCCGGGCGTGTGCACGAACAGCACCGGCACCATCTGCGGGATCGCCACGATGGTGCCCCACCACAGCAACGCCGAGAGCGAATAGCGCCGGCTCAGGAATCCGAACAGCGCGAAGGTCGGCAAGAACGCCAGATAGAAGATCGCATTGTACTCGCCCCACTGCGCATCGGTCGCGCCGAGCTTGTCGGCCATGTAGTACTGCAGCACGGTCGCGCCGCCGGGCGAGAAATTCCACAACAGCCAGGCGCCGAGCGCCGGATAGATCGGCCAGTGCCGCCCGAGCCGCGCGAGATCGGCGAGCATGTTGGGCCGCGGCCCCTCTTCGCGGTGCAGATGACGATAGACGGCGTTCGGCTTCCACACGCCGAGCAAAGCGATCGCCGCCATGGAGGCGGTCATCGAGAGGAACAGGATGCGGATCGAGGTCTGCGCATCGAACCGCTCCAGGCTCTCGCTGTAGACGCCGCCGATCATGGTCGCCGCGAAGATCGCGATCGACGCCAGCACATTCCACAGCGCGCTGATCTGCCCCGACATCGCGAGCTGCTGGCCGATCACCGAACCGAGCCCGTTCCACGCGCTCCAGGTGAACAGAAAGGTCATGGTGGTCAGGAGCACGGCCGCGAGCAGCATCGGCTCCGACACCGGAAGAAACGCGAACAGCGCGAAGAACGCGGCACAGCCGCCGCCGAACAGCACCAGATAGCCGCGATCGCCCATGCCGAACGGGCTCCAGCTGTCACGCACCATGCCGAAGACGAAGGACAGATACGCCGGGATCGCCGCAACCGACGAGAAGATCGCGAGCTGCGAGGCCGAGAGGTGCAGCTTGTTCTTCAGGATGAAGGAGAGCGGGATCACCTGAAAGCCGCTGGCCGGGGTGATCATGTTCAGGCCGAAGATCAGCAGGCCGCAATAGATGAGGATGGTGGTGCGCTCGCCGCTCCGCAGGCTGGGCGCCAGCGCGGGATCGAGCACCGCCGGTTCGACATCCGAAATCTCAGACATGCGTTATTTCAATCCGATCGCCGCGGCCTTGGTCCTGAGCCACCCTTCGGCAACCGGCACCAGCTCACGCCCATAAGATCGTGACCGCCGCCGGAGATCGGCACAAGCCGGGCCTCCGGGCCCAAACGCCGCGCCAAGCCAATCATAAATCATAACCAAACCTGTCATCCCGGACGCAGTGAAGCGCAGCGGAACGAAGCTCCGGGACCCATCGGGCAAGCCGATCGGTGCAGCAGAACATTTTCTGCTTGTGAAACGCGCGCTGTAAAATAGGTCCCGGCGCTCCGCTGCGCATCCGCTCCGTTGCGGCCGGGACGACATCCGTGGCAGGAAGGGTTCGGTCTCTCCCATTGTGCGCGAAGTTGCGGCCTTCTAGGGTTCGCCCGCAAGGTTGAGCGGACCTCATGACAACAACACACTGGCGCAACGCCATTACCGGCGACTTTGCCAAGGCGGGCAAATGGAGCGACGGGCGGCCGGGCATTAAGGACGACGCGGTCATCGCGGCGACCGGCGCGGACTATACGGTCAAGGTAATAAGTGCGGATGCGGCACACGTCATAACCCTGGACTCCGCGAATGCGACACTCTTGGAAAAAGCGCAAGGATCGCTTCACGTTGGAACGTTGAATATTGAAGCCGGCACCGCCGTCTTCAACGCTGCCAACACCATCGGCAAAATCGTCATGACGGCGGGCGAGGTGGAGATATCCAATAATGCGGCCCTCGGCGGCGCGGATATCTCGATCAGCAGGCAGGCGATTTTGGCGGCGACTGCGAATGTCGAGATTTCCAACGATATCGATGAGTCTCTTCTTCAAGCGACCTTCGCCGTCAAAAACGGCGCGACTTTCAAAATGGACGGTGGCCTGTCCTTCGACACGCGCGATGCTGCAACGCTGAACTTCACCGGTCTCGGTATCCACGGCAAAGGCGACGGGTCGGGTATCATCGATCTCGACGGGGCCATCGGCGCGATGAGCGCCCACACGACCGTCGTGATCGAAGGCGCGACGCTGGGAAGTTCGGTCGCAAACAATGCCAATTTCGATAGTTTTCTTTCCAACGCGCTGCATATGGACATCGAAACCAATGGCGTTCTCGACCTGACGCATCAGGGCAACGTAGCGATTCAGATGCTTTTGGGGACGGGCGAAATTCTCAATTCCGGAGCGCGAGAGGCGCTTACATTTGACCAGTATTCGTTCGGAGGCTTCACCAAAGGGGACTTCGATATCACGTTGAACGGCGGCGGCGAGTTCGGCGGAACGATCGCTTTGAACCCCGGCGATAGAATACATGTAATTGCCGGAGCCGTTTTACACGCCCTATTTGAAGGCGCGGCACCGGCCATCGACTTGGAAGATCCCCAAGGATTTTCAAACGGTGAACTCTCTTTCGAAGGTGCGATTTTTGATGGCGCCGGACCGGCGGTCGATCTAGGGACCGGACAAGACAATAATCTGATCCTCGATCACAATTTCGTCGGAACGATCACCAATTTTGGCGGCCGCAACGGTGGTGCCGACACGATCACTTTTTCCGACGAGTCGGGAAAAGGCGTCCCATCGCTCCAGTACAACCCAAACGAAGCCGGCACTGGCGGCGAATTGATTGTGCAATACGGTGCTGAGCCAGCCTACACTCTGCAGCTTGAGGGTACTTATACGCTGAGCGATTTCACGGTGGACCCAGGCGACTCCAACCAAGTCGCGTGTTCCGCCGAGCAATCCTCGCCGCACGTTCCAGCGCATGTGCTGGACGCGCTGGTTTAGCGCGCGCGGCAAAACAGGTCCCGGCGCTCCGTTGCGCATCCGCTCCACTACGGGCCGGAATGACATCCGGTGTTATGAAAGGCGTTGCAAGATATTTGCTCGACTGGGCAGCAACACCGATGGCGGCCCCGATTTGCCTCTACCGGAGGTGCCCGCCTATCATTGCGCACGTCACGCAGGAGCGGTCATGGACACCACCGAATCACGACTCTGGATTGATGCCGGCAACATGCTGCAGGGCGAGATGGTGGCGCTGCGGCGCGCGATCCATGCCGAGCCGGAGCTGGGCCTGCACAACCCGAAGACCACCGCGAAGGCGAAGGCGGCGCTCCAGGGCCTGCCGCTGGAGATTTTCGACAGCACCTCCACAACCGGCTTCGTTGCCGTGCTGCGAGGGCCGGCGAATGGACGCAGCGTGCTGTTGCGCGGCGACATGGATGCGCTGCCGCTGCTGGAAGAGACCGGCCTCCCCTTCGCGTCGGGCATCGAAGGCGCGATGCACGCCTGCGGCCACGACACCCACGTCGCGATGCTGGCGGGCGCTGCGAAGGCGCTGTGCGCCAACCGCGACCGGCTTGCGGGCACGGTGATGTTCATGTTCCAGCCCGGCGAGGAAGGCCATCACGGCGCGCGCTTCATGCTGCAGGATGGGGTGATCGATCCGCTGCCCGATGCGGCGTTCGCACTCCACATCTCGCCCAACTTTCCGGCCGGGATGTTCGCGGGCCGCGGCGGTCCGCTGCTCGCCGCCGCCGACAAGTTCTACGTCCACGTCACCGGCAAGGGTGGCCACGCCTCGCAGCCGCACGATGCGGTCGATCCGATTCCAATCGCCTGCGAGATCGTGCTCGCGTTGCAGAACATGGTGACGCGGCGCGTTCCCGCGTTCGATCCCGTGGTGCTCACCGTCGGCCGCATCGAATCCGGCACGACCAACAACATCATTCCCGAGCGCGCCGAGATCGAAGGCACGATGCGCAGCTTCTCCGAAAGCTCGCGCAGCCTGGTGCACGAAGGGCTGCAGCGCGTCGCCACCAACATCGCCGCCGCGCACAAGGCGACCGCGGTGGTCGAGATCATTCCCGGTTTCCCGGTGACGATCTGCAGCGATGCCGCCGCCGCACTCGCGCAGCAGACGGCCGAGACGCTGTTCGGCGAAGGCGCATGGATGACCTTGAAGAGCCCGGTGATGGGCGCGGAGGATTTCTCCTATGTGCTGCAGAAAGTGCCCGGCGCGATGGCGTTCATCGGCGCCACGCCGGAAGGCGGCGATTTCCGCTCGTGCTGCGGCCTGCATTCCAACCGCATGGTGATCGACGAAGCGGTGATGGCGCGCGGCGTCGCGATGCACTGCGCCTTCGCCGAAACGTTCCTGAACGACGGGTTCGGGAGTTAAACCGAAACAAAACCTGTCATCCCGGACGCAGTGAAGCGCAGCGGAACGGAGCTCCGGGACCCATTGGCCCGGCACGTTCGTGCAGCTGAGCGCGTTCTGCTGAATCAAACGCGTTGAAAAATAAGTCCCGGCACTCCGCTCCGCTACGGCCGGGATGACATCTGTTGGTTATGTTCGGAAGTTCTAAATCGCAACCAAAAACCTGTCATCCCGGACGCAGTGGAGCGCAGCGGAACGGAGCTCCGGGACCCATCGGGCCGGCAAGGTGGCGTATCCGATCGCGTTCTGCTGAATCACAACGCGTTGCGGAATAGGTCCCGGCGCTCCGTTGCGCTTTCGCTTCGCTACGGCCGGGATGACATCTGTTGGTTATGTTGGGCAGTTTTGAATCACAACAAAACCTGTCATCCCGGACGGAGTGGAGCGCAGCGGAACGGAGCGCCGGGACCCATTGGCACGGCACGTTGGTGCAGCCGATCGCGTTCTGCTGAATCAAACGCGTTGAAGAATAGGTCCCGGCGCTCCGCTGTGCATTCGCTCCGCTACGGCCGGGATGACATCTGTTTCTTCATCCGCGCCAGTTCGGCTTTGCCGGCATCCGAAAGAACGAGGCTCGCCGCGATGGCGAGTTGCTTCTTCGCCTCGTCCTTCTTTCCGGCGTAGAACAGCGCCTCGCCCCATTTGAGGTGCAGCCGCGCCCAGTTGGGTGCGTTTTTCGCGGCTTCCGCGAATTTGGCCGGCGCGAGGTCGGAGCGGTTCTTCAGCATCAGCGCCTCGCCCCACATTTCCAGCGGATCGGCGAAATGCGGACCCTCGCGGTGCGCCTGCGCGAACTTCGCGATCGCGCCGTCGAGATCGCCTTTCGTCAGCAGCATCCTGCCCCAGTCGGTGTCGGCGAACGGGATGTGCGGCGAGCGCTGCGACACCAGCGCGAACCAGTGCGCCGCGGCGGGCCAGTCGTGCGCCACCGTCTCCACCCGGCCGCGGGCGCGCATGCACAAATCGCAATCGGGCGGCATCGCCGCGACCATCGCCCGCGCCGCCGCGATCCCGCCGTTGCGCGCCAAGGCCTCCGCTTCGTAGGGTCTCAGGAATATGTCGCGATCGGCAATGAAATGAGGCTGATTGCCCGTTGCGGCTTCCGCCTTTTCAGACCGGGCCACGGCGCCGGGCCAGTCGCCAAGCGCCAGCGCCTGTTCGACCTCGTTGAACAGAAGATCGACGTTCGGCCCGCCATCTCCGCGCGTTGCGGGCGCTTCGGCCTCTGCCTGCCGCGCCAGATCGAAATCGTAAACCCCGATGGCGTTGCTCATCCGGTTGGCCGGAACGCAGGCGCCGACGGGACGCTGCGAGACATCGCAGATCCGGATCGCACCCAGAGCGTTGCCCTCCAGTTGCGCCTTGCCTGCCGCGATCGCCAGCGGAAAGCCGCGCGCCCATTCGCCGCCGCCGGTGTCAACCCTGCCCGCGGCCAGCACGCGCGCAAACAGAACGCCAGCGTGCCAGGACTCCTCTTCGTGGCTCAGATTGTTCGCGGCGGCCTGCAATATGAACCAGCCGGCCCCGTTCGGATCGAGTCGGACAGCGGCCCGGCCATCGCGCTCCTGGGCTTGGTTGTCGCCGAGGTAGTAATCGGTCAGACCGCTCGCGACATAGGCTTCGGCACGATGGCTATCGCTGCCGGCGTGTTCCTCCCGCTCCGCAATGAGCTTCGCTTCCGCCGTTCGCCCATGTTCCGAAAGGTAGTTCGTGTAGCGCAAGGGCTGTGCGCTTTCGAACATGGTCTCCGCGCTCTTCTGGATCAGCCGGTCGAGATCGCCGCCCTCCGCGGTTTGCCCCGGATCGCCGCCATAGCGCACCGTGAGCGCGAGGCCCTTCGGCGTGCGGACCAGCTCGCCGGTGACATGGGTCTCGTGGCCGAGCCAGCCCCGGAGATAGCGGTTGAGTTCGCCGATCGAGATTCCCGTATTCGGAATCTCGACCCGCACGTCGTCGCTGTTGTTGCCGTGATAGGCCGACACCCCGGCGAAGAACGACTTCACGCTGCGGTCCATCGCGCCGAAGCGGTCGAGCACCCGGTTGGCGAGCGCCGTGCCTGTCATGCCGGACGACGCCATGTCCGGCGGCACCGAAAACGCCTCGACGACGAGATCGTGGTCCTCCGTCGCGTACCACACCATCGCGCCGATCCCGGCGACGACGAGCAGGACGACCAGTCCCACCGCGATCTCGAGCAGCGAGCGCATGTAATCGCCGAATCGGCGCAGGCGCAGATGCGAGAGATTGAGCCGCTGTTCTTCGTCGAGCGACGCGTCTTCGCGCAGCATGCGTTCCTTCTGCAGCCGCAGCACCTCTGTCTGTTCCGCAAGGAACGCATTCGAGCGCTCGCGGTCCGCTGCGCCAAGCGCACCCCACGCGGCGCCGCTGTTGGCCGGCGCGCCCGATGCGCGCTCCGTATTGTCTGCGTCCTCAGACATGCGCGAATTTCCCGCGTTCGCTCTGTTCGGCCGGAGTGAGATCGAGTCCGGCGGCGATAGCGAACTGTTTCTTCGCCTCGTCCTTCTTGCCGGCGTAGAACAGCGCTTCGCCCCATTTGAGATGCAGGCGGCCCCAGTTGGGTGCGTAGCGCGCGGCTTCGGCGAATTTCTCCAGCGCGAGATCGGAGCGGCGTTTGGCGATCAGCGCCTCGCCCCACAAATCCAGCGGATCGGCGAAATGCGGGCCTTTCTTATGGGCCTGCGCAAGCTGGACGATGGCGCCGTCATAATCGCCCTTTGCGAGCAGCACTTCGCCGAAATCGGTGAAGCTCTGCGGCAGCGAAGGTGAAGCGGCGGTCGCCTTGCGCAACCACATTTCGGCGGCCGGCCAGTTCTTTTGCAGCGCTGCGATCTTTCCGCGATAGCGCAGACAGGAAACGCAATCGAGCGGTGTGCGCGCGATCTTGGCGGCCGCCGCCGCGACGTCACCCATGTTCGCCGCCGCCAACGCGGAGATCGGCGTTTCCCCGCGGTCGAGAAACACCCGGCCCAACCGGCCGGACTTCACGAGCACCGCGACGACCCAGGGTTCGTCGGCCGCGACATCCTTCCAGTGCCGAAGCGCCACGTTGGCAGACTGCCGGCTCGCGACCCGGCTCAGCATGACGAACGGGCCTTGCGGCGCGGCCGGAAGCGCTGCCCAGGCGTCGCGCATGCATCGCACGTCGTGCAACGAGCCGCAGGCGCTAACATCCGACTGAAGCACATTCTCGCGGTTGCCGATGGGGTCCGTCTCGGCCAGGACCTGACGGTCGATCTGCATCTGGCCACGGTAGTCGCCGAACGCCGAAGCCAGCGCGGCCTCGTCCTCCAGCACGCGCTCTCGAAACGTGCCCGCGACCAAAGTCGGATCGCGTCCGTGCTCGCCGAGCGCCACGGCCTGCTCGGCCGCCTTGAGCGAAGCCTCGTCGTGCTGGAGCGTGGCTTCGTTGTTCGCGAGATTTTCATAGGCGAGCAGGAGATTGGGTTGCTCCCGGATCGCCAGACGCAGCTCCGCGATGCCGGCCACGAAGTCGCCCTGAGCGCCTTCCAGGTTCTGCAGTCCGACATGCGCCCAGGCGCGATCGGTGGGCGAACCGCTGACGATCAGCCGTTGATACACAGCGCGCGCTTCGGGCGAGCGGTTCTGGCTGTCGAGATAGACCGCATAGCGATAGGGCTGGGTGCTGCGATAGACGGATTCCGCGGCCTTGCCGATGAGCTTGTCGAAATCGGCGTCGCTGCCGCTGAAGGTCGGGCTGGCGGCGCTGCCTGCCCGCGCGGTGATCGAGAGGCCTGTTGCGGTGCGATAGACTTCGCCGGTGATATAGGTCTCATGCCCCAGCCACTGGCGCAGATAGCGGTTCAGCTCGCCGATCGACACGCCGGTGTCCGGAATCTGAACCTTGATGTCGTCGCCCCAGTTGGTGGCGTAGCTCGCGGGCGCGCGGTTCGATTGGGTCTGCGCCTGCATCACCGCAAGCCGATCGAGCACCTTCGCGGCGACCACTTCGCCGGTGAGCCCACGTCCTGCGAGATCGGGCGGCACGCTGAACGCCTGCACCACAAGGCCGTCGGCCTGCGACGCCGACCACAGCGCGGCGGCAATGCCGACCGCGAGCACGATCATAATGAACGCCACCGCGATCTCGAACGCAACCTTCAGCACGTCGCCGATGTGGCGCACCCGCAGCGACCAGTGGCGGATCGCGTCCTCGCGCCTCAGGTCTTCGATCTGGAGTTCGATCAGGCGGCCCTGTTTCTCCAGAAACGCAGCGGCGCGCGGATCGAGCGTTTCATGTCCGCTGCCGAACGCGAGCGACGCAGCCGTGGCGCCGGAGTCGAACGGCTCGCGCCTGTCATTTTCATCATCCTCGCTCATACGCGGCTCCGCAGGCTACGTCGTCCTTGCCCTCAGCCATGGCCTTTGACGTATTTGTCGTACCACGCGAGGTAGCGCACCAGCCGGTCTTTCAGAAAGCTTGCGCGCGTCAGGCCGTGATACTGGCCAGGATAGACGATGAGCTGGGTGTCGATGTCCTGGCTCTTCAGCGCCTCGTACATCTGCATCCCGTTGCGCAGCGGTACGTTGAGATCGAGATCGCCGCCGAGGAACAAGGTCGGCGTCTTGATGCGGTCGGCGTGCAGGTAGGGATAGGACACCTTCATCCAGGTCGCCGTGTTCTTCCACGGCTGGCCCAACTCCATCTCGTAGTCGTAGGCGTATTGGTCGGTTCCGAAGCCGGCGAGGATATCGGCGATGCTGGCGCCGCTGGTCGCCGCCTTGAAGCGCGTGTCGCTCGCGATGACGTAGTTGGTCAGCATGCCGCCGTACGACCAGCCGCCGACGCCGAGCCGGTTGGGATCGGAGACGCCGCTCTTCACCGCGAAGTCCACCGCCGCGAGTTGGTCCTGCACGTCGACGCTGCCCCAGTTGGCGAAGATCGCGGCGCAATAGGCCTGTCCGCGTCCCGTACTGCCGCGCGGGTTGACCGCGAGCACCGCATAGCCGTGCGCGGCGAAGATCTGCCAGTCGATCTCGAACTCGTTGTCGTATTGCGATTGCGGTCCGCCATGGATGCGCAGGATGGTCGGGAAATGGCCGCCGTCGCCCGGCTTCACCATGAAGCCGTTCACCTGCGTGCCGTCCTTGCTCTTGAAGCCGATCTCCTGCACCGGCGCGATGTGCACCTGCTTCAGCCAGTCGGCGTTCGCGTAGCTAAGCTGGCGCATCGGGCTCTTGCCGTCCCAGACATAGATCTCGTCCGGCGCCATTGCGGTGGCCAGTTGAATCGCCATGCGGCCGTTGGCGGCGCTGTCGTATTTGTTGATCACGTTGCGGCCCCCGAGCACGCGATCGATCGCACCGCCGCCCGACGGCACGCGGGCGAGATACTGCGTGCGGTCGTCCTCGACCTGGAAGATCACCCACTTGCCGTCGGAAGAGAATTTCTGCAGCCCGACATTGCGGTCGAGGTTCGGCGTGAGGGAGCGTTGCGCACCGCCGGACGACGGCACCGTCGCGATATAGTCGCGCGCATATTCGATCAGCTTCGGATCGCCGAGATGCGGATAGGCGATGGTCTTGCCGTCCGGACTCCACGCCGGCTTGCTCTCGCCGCCCGGCCGTTCGGCATCGGTGTCGGCGGCATAGCGGTCGGCGATCTGTTTCGGTTGCGCGCCCTTCTGCGCCGCGATGACGAACAGGCCGTAATTGTTGTCGCGGTCGCCGTTCTTATGCCGCTTGGCGACGAACGCGATCTCTTTGCCGTCCGGCGACCACGACGGCAGCCCGTCGCTGAAATCGCCCGAGGTCAGGGAATCGGTTTTCCGCCCCGCCACGTCGAGCAGATAGAGATGGTCGTGCTGCTTGCGCAGATAGCCGGTGAAATCTTCCAGGAAGCGGTAACGGTCGATGACAATCGGCTTGGGCAGCTTGGCGTCTGGATCGTCGGCGTCCGGATCGGGATCGGCGACCACCAGCACGATCCGCTTGCTGTCCGGCGACCACGCGAAGTCACGCACGTCGCCTTTCAGGCTGGTGAGCTTCTGCGCTTCGCCGCCGCTCCGATCCATCAGCCACAGCGCATCGGTCTCCTTGTCGTCGCCGCGCGCCGAGACGAACGCGATCCAGCGTCCGTCGGGACTGAAGCGCGGGGTCTCCTCGCTCTCTTTCGGCCGGTTGGTGAGCTGCACGGTGCGCGCGCCGTCGAAGCGCGTCATCCAGATATGCGTTTCCTTGCGGTCGGTTTTGCGATCGAACGCGCCGACCGTGTAGGCGACCCAGTTGCCGTCGGGCGAGATCGCCGGATCGCTCACCTCACGCACATTGAAAATGTCGTCCGGCACGATGGGACGCGCAGCTTGTGCGCCTGTTGCCGCCAACAGACACGCGGCCGCCAACAGAATCCTTCTCATGCTTTATGCCCCCGAGACGACACGCTCCGCCGGACGGCGGTTCGCCGCCAGCCAGTAAAGCACAACTCCGACCACGACCATCGCCAAAGTCGCAATCGCGATCTTGGCGAAGGTTTGCAGCGGGTGGGCATCGCCGGCGGAGGGCACCAGCGTGCAGGCAATGGCAACAAGGGTCGCGGTCTGGCCCATCACGCCCAGAACGAGGCCGGTGGTGGCGCCACCGGGCGGGCGCCATCCGGCGGTCTCGGTGCGATGAAGCCGCAGGTAGACTGCGAACACGAACACGTAACAGATCGTGTTGGTCAGCACGCTCATCGAGACGAGGAAGTCGTAGGCCACCTGTGCCGAGGCGCCAGCCTGTCCCAGGATCACCATCACGATCATCAACCCGCCTTGCAGCACCAGCGCCGGAATCGGCGCACCGGTGCGAGCGCTGCGATGCGCGAGCCAGGGCGGCAGCACGTTGTCCATTCCACCGGCGAACAGAAGCCGCGCGCCCGCGCCGAACCACGCGGTCAAACCGCCCAGCATCGACAGCGCGAGGAACGCGATCGCGAACGGCGCCAGTTGCGCAATCCCGCCGGCCGCGAATACCGCATGCAGTACATCGGCGAATCCGCCCAACCTGGTCATCTGCGAGGCGGGCAGGATCACCAGCATCGCGGCAGTCCCCACCACATAGAGGATCGCGATCGCTACGCCGACAATGGCAAGCACGCGCAGGATCGTGCGCATGCCGCCTTCGATCTCGCTCTTCAGGAACGCCACCGCCTCGATGCCGGAATAGGCGAACACGATGGTGCCCCACAGGATCGCGGTGTCGAAGTTCAGCGGCAGCCGGTAGGACGACGTGCGAAAATCGGTGGCGCTGTGGCCATGCGCGGCGACGAAGAGCGCGATGGCCGCCAGCGCAAAGAAGATCAGCCAGCTCGCGATCGTGCCGAAACTGGGGAGCCATTTGCTCACGCTGAGACCGACGAACTGCACCGCCGTGACCAGCACCGCCAGCACGATGGAGAAGCCGAGATAAAGCGCGGTGTTGTGCGGATCGAGGCCGAGGGCGGCCATCAAGAGGCCGCTCAGGAAATAGAGGATGCCCGCGAAATAAGGCATTAGCCCGAACCAGTAGAAGAAACCGCAAAGAAAGCCGGCCAACGGTCCGTAGGTTTCGCGCACCCAGCTGTAGATGCCGCCCTCGCCTTCGAAGCGGCCGGTCAACTCCGCCGTCGCCGTCGCCAGCGGAATGAAGAACACGACCAGCGCCACGAGCCACAAAGGCAACGCGGCGGGACCGACCGCGGCCGCCACCGGCAGCCAGCGCAGCCCCGTGTTCATCACAATGGTATAAAGCGTGGTGTCGAGAAATTTGAGCTTCGGCTGAGCCGTCACGGAGCGATCCCTGTCTTCACCGGTGCAGTCTCGCGCATCAGCGCCGCGGCCCCAAGGCCGAGCGCCAGCGCCCCCATCCAGTACCACGCCGGCGCCAGCGGATTGTGGGTCAGGCGGATCAGTCCCTTGATCGCGAACTGCGTCGAGCCGCCGAAGATCGTGACCGCAACGGCGTAGACCGTCGCAACCGCGCCGGAGCGGATGTTCGGCGGCAGACCTTCGGTCAGCGAGACGATGAACGGCGTCGTGGCGACGGTGAACAACACGGTGACAAAAGACATCGCGCTGTAGAGCATGAGGGGCGAGGGATAACGGTTGATCAGCCAGAACGCCGGCAGCACTGAGACGAACGTCGCCGCATAGCCCAGCAGGACAATGGGCTTGCGCCCGAAACGGTCGGAAAGAACGCCGCTGACCGGTCCGAACGCGACCGCGAAGACGGAAGTGATCGCCGTCACGGCGAACGAAACGTCCGCCGTCATGTGCAGCGTGTCGAGCGCATAGGTCGTCAGATAGGTCAGCACGTACCAGCCGATCGTGCCGCAGGTGATCAGGACGAGCCCGAGCACGATCATGCGCCAATGTTGCCCGATGCGGCCGGTCATGCTCAGCGCGCCGGTGGTGGCATCCGGCGCCAGCGCCGCGTCGTCGGCCGCGTGCAGCGTCTCCGGCAGGCTGTTGCGGAGATAGAGGCCGAACGGAACGATGACGACACCGAGGAGGAACGTAATGCGCCAGCCCCAGGCCTGCATCTGCTCGGGTCCCAGCGCGCTGGACAACGCAAGCGCCACCAGCGCCGCGAGCGCGCTGGCGGCATTCTGCGTGGTGAGCTGCATGGAGCCATAGAGCCCGCGGCGATCGCGCGGTGCCGCTTCGACCATATACGCGGTCGTCGGCCCGACATCGCCGCCGAGCGCGAAGCCCTGGATGAGCCGGAACAGGATGGCGAGGATCGGCGCGGCGAGGCCGATGACGGCATAGCCCGGGGTGAGCGCAAGGCCGAGCATCCCGATGCCCATCAGCAGGAACGAGATCAGCATGGCGGGCTTGCGGCCGATCCGGTCGCCCAGGCCGCCGAGCACGATCGCGCCGACCGGCCGCGTGACGAAGCCGATGCCGAACGCGGCCAGCGAGAGCAGGAGGCTCACCGACTTGTCGGTGGCCGGGAAAAACGCGTTGCCGATATAGACCGAGAACAGCGCGTAGCTGAGGAAGTCGTAGAACTCGAGCCCGTTGCCCGCGAACACGATGACGGCATGCGACAGGCGGATCGGCTTCAGCGGCGCGGCATACGCGATGGCGGCCATGGCCTGCTTTCCTTGTGGCAACGGTCCGCACGAAAGGTGCGACCGCAAATCGTGAAGTGGCGCGCAGCCTCGCCGGGCTTGCCCGAAGAGAACAGAGCCTCGCCAGAGGATTGAGCCCGATTACGGCGGCAAAACCCCTCGCGCCAACGAACATTTTTGATCAAAGTGCGTTTCGGAGGCGTAATGGACGACAGTCTCGGATCGCGATTGACGCGCTGGCGGGCACCGGTGGGTGCAAGCCCCGGCGACGGCGTCGGCCTCGTCATGCGCCATCCCCGGTTTCCGGCCGCCGCCCGCAGGCTGAGCCAGAACATGCTGGCGATCACCCGCAACAACGCCAGTCTCGACGCCATAGTGAAGGATGCCGGACGGTTCGCGGCCACCGGGCTCGCCGTCCATCTGCACGCAACCGGCGGACTGACCCTGCCGCGCCTGAAGGAAGTCTGCGCCAGCACCACCTTCATCAGTCCGGGGCGGGCCCGCGCGATCCTTCTGTTCCTGCGTTTCCTGCGCTATGTCGAACCGGCCGGCGGCCGTCCGGCGCTCTACGTTCCGACCGGCGAATTGCTGGATGCGTGGCACACGCTGATGCGCGCGGCGACCGAAGCGGCCGAGACCGTCGAACCGGCGATGACGCTGATCTCCAATCGTCTCGCCGACCGCGCCTTCATGCTCGATTTCATGCGGGTGCAGGGTGCGCTTGCGCTGGCGACCCTGGACAGCGGTCCGAAAGACAACGCGTTCTGGCGCGTGGTCCTCAACCGCCATGCCGGGATGCAGCTGATGCATCATCTGATGCTCGCGGTGCCGGACACCGGCGCGTATCCTCCGGAGGAGCCGATCGCGTATTCGGCAGCCGAACTGGCGCGGGTCTTGCGCGTGTCGCGGCCGCACATCGCCCGGCTGATCAAGGCCGGCGAGCGGGAAGGCTTGTTCGCCAGCGATACGGAGGGCCGCGTGTCTCTTCTGGCGCCGGCCCGTCACGACATCGGCCTGGTCATCGCACTCCGCCTCTGGGCCGCACTACGCACCGCCGCCCAACTCCACACGGACCGGGACGCACCTCGTGTGTCAGAGGTATCGGTTTGAATTTTCCGGATGCTCGCGTGATCCAAATCAACCTGTCATCCCCGGCGAGTGGACGCGCGAAACGCGCGGCCGCGAGGTGAAGGGGACCCAGGATCAGCAGTCTGACCAATGCTTAACCAGTTTGGGTAGTGGGTCAGTTTGAATTTTCTGGCACATCAAAAACAAATGGCTTCCCACGAGAATCTGGATTCCAGCCTCCAGCTAGCGCTTGGCGTATTGATGCCTCGACAGTTTTTGGAGAAATCTTTGGGCGCTGCGGGTAGAACGCGGGACGTAACATTCCCCACCTTTCTACCATCGCGATTGGGTATTGAAGGATCAGCTCTCGGAAGGAGCCATCTATTCGCTCAACGGATACGGAAAGCCCTTCTGAACCGTGCTCCGCCGAACGTTGAGGTTCGCTTCTTAGGCTCCAATGCAGTTTGAAGCCGTCAATTTCGGTATCGGCTTCTATCGACCGTTTGCGGCGTTTTTTTAACCCACGGGCCATTACTCAGTTCTCTTATTCGGCTCGCGCTTCTTGAGCCGCTTCCCATTCTTCAATCATTGCCACCATATCAGACATTTTCCAGCAGCGGCTATCAACGCCAGCGGCTTGAGCGGGCGTCATGCGGTGCGCGCCGCTGATCTTGACGAAGTTATGTTACATCGTATGGAGGGCGAAAACTGACCCACTACCCCCGTTTACGATACCTGTTCGACCATTTGCGACACGGCTTATCCTGGGTCCCCTTAACCTCACTCCGTTTCATGCTTCGCATGAATCTCCGTTCGCCGGGGATGACAGGATGACTTCGTTGTAAAGACGAACGAACTCGGCGAGATCACCAGCTCGCGCCGTCGCATTGGACGACCGGCACATTCTCGAGCGAACCGGGCGGCAGCATGCGCGCATTCACCCCCATGCGGTCGTACGTCTTGTCCACCGGCGTCCAGAACATCGTGCCGCCGCACGTCTTGCAGCGGTGGATTTCGAGCATGCGGTCGCCGCGCATATAGATGTCCGTCGGCCCGGTCATCGTCACCACGCGTGGCGAGTAATACGCCCACAGCCCGCCCGTGCGCCGACAGATGCCGCAGTTGCACTCCGTCACCTCGTCCAGCGTTCCATCCACCGTGTAGTGGACCGCACCGCAATCGCACGAGCCTTCCAGCATCGCTGTCTCCATTGCCAATGGCGGACATTTGAGCACACCGCGCGCCGCTGCGCGTCAGCAGTGTGGGGACCGGTTCCAGCGCGACTATCACGGCCCGTAAATTATTCAATCCAACGTCGTCATGGCCGGGCTGAGCGAAGCGAAGTTCCCGGCCATCCATTGCCTCGCTGTCGGCGATGAGGCGCGTTGTGCAGATACGGAGGTTATGGATGGCCGGGACAAGGCCCGGCCATGACGGCTTTTCTGTTTGAGAAAGAACGACGGCGTCAGTCCCCAAAGTCGACACACGTGAGACGGTCAGACCTTCCGGCGCTTCGCTCGTCTCTTCTGCTCGGCGGCGATCGGCGTCAGGCCTTTCTTTTCGTCGCCGGATACCGCTGCCGACCGTTGCGGCATGCGGACGGCCGGTTTCGACTTCGCGCTGTTGGCCGGCCGGTTCCTGGCTGCCGGTTTTTTCGTGGGTCGCATGGCGTTTTCCCGTTGCCGTCGCGCCCGCCCCATCGATCGGATCGCGAGGGGTTTTCACCTTATATCCTAGCGCTTGGTCCGTTCGTTATCACTTCACCTTTAAATAGGCTTTTAAGCTGGACTGAATCTTCCTTTGTTCTAAAATGCAGGGGGTAGTGTCTCATGAGACACTACCATGCAGGGGCGAGGAAAGAGCCCAAACCGCACCCAGACCGAGATTGTCGAAAACCGAGGTTCAATTCCGACATAAAATTGCAAAAGCGCGGAAATAAGCGAGAGGAATCAAGCAATGCCCTACAAACGTGGCGCGCCGCCGGGCAACAAAAACAGGCTGATTCACGGCCTTTATAGCAAACCCCTGCGCCCTGCTGGCGCAGGATCGTGGCACGCTCCAAACGCCGCTCTCACCCCTCCACGCAGCGAAGCGGAGTTGGAGGGGTCGCGGCAAAGCCGCGGGGGAGGACCTTGAGCGCGCAAGCGCTTCTTGTTTGCTTTCGGAGAACAGGACGAAGCGGCCGAACGAGCGCGGCTTTGCCGCGCAAGGTCCTCCCCCTCGCTCCGCTCGACCCCTCCAACTCCGCTTCGCTCATGGAGGGGTGGTTCGGCAGTCGCAGAGAGTAAAAATGTTTATAATTCAGTCTCTTAAGTATTCCACACATTGGATTCGTGTAAGTGAAAAATTCACATGGCAGGCATGTGATCTATTGAACTTTGCCGCCGCGCATGTGATCTACCCATCATGGCGGCAGCACCGAAACTCCCCCAGATGATCACGGCCAACCGGCTCCGCGACGGCGAGGTGGTGTGGTGGAAAGCCGGCCACTGGGTGGAGCGGATCGAGCAGGGCTCGGTCTACGAAGACCCGAAAGCCGCCGCTGCGGCACTCACCGAGGCGCAGGTCTTCGTGACCGACCGCGTGGTGGTGAACCCCTATCTGTTCGAGGTGCGCGTCACCGATGGGCGGATCAAGCCGGCCTCCGAACGCGAGCTCATCCGCGCCGCCGGTCCCACCGTGCGCCACGATCTCGGCAAGCAGTCCTGTCCGACGCTGGAGTCGTTCGATGTATCGCTATGACGAGTTCGACGCGCAGTTCGTCGCCGAGCGGGTCGAGCAATTCCGCTACCAGGTCGCACGCCGCCTCGCCGGCGAACTGACCGAAGACGAGTTCAAGCCGCTCCGGCTGATGAACGGACTCTATCTGCAGCTGCACGCCTACATGCTGCGCATCGCGGTGCCTTACGGCACGCTGTCGTCGAAGCAGCTGCGCAAGCTGGGTCAGATCGCGCGCAAATACGACAAGGGCTACGGCCACTTCACGACGCGGACCAACTTGCAGCTCAACTGGCCGAAGCTGGTGGACGTGCCGGATATCCTGGCCGAGCTCGCTTCCGTGGAGATGCATTGCATCCAGACCAGCGGCAACTGCATCCGCAACGTCACCGCCGATCAGTTCGCCGGCGCCACGGCGGAGGAGATGGAAGACCCGCGTCCGCTATGCGAGATCATCCGCCAATGGTCGACGCGCCATCCCGAGTTCACCTTCCTCGCGCGCAAATTCAAGATCGCAGTGGGCGCAACCGAGCACGACCGTGCCGCGCTCCAGTATCACGACATGGCGGTGCAGGTGGTGCGCAATGCCGAGGGCCGCACCGGCTATCTGGTGATGGCCGGCGGCGGCATGGGACGCACGCCCTATGTCGCCCATGTGATGCGCGAGTTCGTCGAGCGCGAAGACATCCTCGCCTACCTGGAAGCGGTGCTGCGCGTCTATAACGAGGACAGCCGGCGCGACAACATCCACAAGCAGCGCATCAAGATCCTGATCAACGCGATCGGACCGGAAGAGATGCGCCGCCGCGTGGCGCGCGAGTTCGAGGAGATCAAGGCGAGCGGAACGCTGCAGCTGCCGCAGGACGAGCTGGACCGCATCAAGACCTATTTCGCGCCACCGGAGTTCGAGAAACTCCCCGACGTGTCGTCGCAGTTCGAGGTCGCGCAGCAGCGCGATGCCGATTTCGCGAACTGGGTGATGACCAACGTCGCCAAGCACAAGCAGCCGGGCTATGCGATCGCGACCATCTCGCTCAAGCCGGTCGGCGGCGTTCCCGGCGACGCGACTTCGGACCAGATGGAAGCGCTGGCCGATCTGATGGACGAGTTCGGCTTCGACGAGGTCCGCGTCAGCCACGAGCAGAACCTCGTGCTGCCGCATGTGAAGAAGCGCGACCTGCCGGCGGTGTATGCGCGGCTGAAGGCGCTCGGCGTGGCGACGCCCAATGCCGGGCTGATCACCGACATCATCGCCTGCCCCGGTCTCGACTATTGCGACCTCGCGAACGCGCGTTCCATTCCGGTGGCGCAGGACATCGCCAGGCGGTTCGAGAATTTGCAGCGCCAGCACGACATCGGCGAGCTGAAGATCAAGATCTCCGGCTGCATCAATGCCTGCGGCCACCATCACGCCGGCCATATCGGCATTCTCGGCGTCGACAAGAAAGGCGTGGAGTATTACCAGCTGCAGCTCGGCGGCTCGGGCGCGGAAGACGCAAGCATCGGCGATATCATGGGACCCGGATTCGGCCGGCATGAGATCGCAAACGCGGTCGAGCGCGTGGTGGACCACTATCTGAAGGTGCGGCTGGACGGCGAACGCTTCCTCGACACCTATCGCCGCGTCGGTATGGAGCCGTTCAAGAACGTCGCCTATCTGGAGCAGCTCTATGCCGCTTATTAAGGTCGGTGCCCATCTCGACAGCGAGATCGCCGAAGACGCCTTCGTCACGGTCGCCGACGATGCGCCGCTGACGGACGCACCCGCGATCGTCTCGCTCGCGCGTTTCAAGAAGGAGCGCGACGTCCTGCTCGCGCGCAACACGCCGCTCGGCATCCGCCTGAAGGCGGCGGAGAACCCGGAAGAGCTGGGCGACGACGTCCATCATTTCGCCGTGGTGGTTCTCGAGATTCCGACGTTCAAAGACGGCCGCGCCTTTTCCTGGGCCCGCATCCTGCGCACGCGCATGAAGTACCGGGGCGAGGTGCGCAGCGTCGGGCATATTCTCTACGACCAGGTCGCCTTGCTGCAGCGCGTCGGCGTGGATGCGTTCGAACTGCCGGAGACCATCACGCTTGCGCAGGTCCGCCGCGCGCTCGGCGAGATGAAGAACGTTTACCAGCCGAGCGCCGACGGCCGCAAAACCATCCGCGATCTCCGCGCCGGCTGAGCCGCGCGCGCCCCAAGATTTTTGTCGCAAACTGTCGCGAGGCGCGAGCGCCGCAAGACGCCGCGACCATGTCTGTCGCGATCTTAAGGCGCGCACCGTTCCCGTTGCGCACGCGCCTCCCTAGATTTCGCCCGTTGCGAAAGATCCAGGAGAACCCCCGTGAAGAAATATCTGATTGCCTTACTCGCATGCTCGGCGCTCGCCGGCGGCGGCATTGCGCTCGCCGATGCGCCCAAAGCCGCGCCCGATATGGCCGGCATGCATCATATGAGCAAGGAAGACCTGCAGCGCCACCGCGCCGAAATGTGCTCGGACATGTATGCCCACGCCGTCGGCCGCATGGCGTTCCTCGAAACCAAGCTGTCGCTGTCGCCGGCCCAGGAAGGCGCATTCGACAAATGGAAGGGCGTGAGACTGTCGGAAGCGAAGGAGCATTCCGCCAAATGCGCCAGCATGCCGATCCCCGACATGGCCGAGCGCCGTTCGCCGCTCGAGCACATAGCGCGCGAGGAAGAGATGCTGAAGATGCGCCTCGCCGATCTTGAGACGGAGCGTCCCGTGCTCGCCGCCTTCTACAATTCGCTGAACGACACCCAGAAGCATGAACTCGCGATGGCGGCGCACGGCATGCACGGCGGCATGATGCATGGGATGGGTCGCGGTCGCATGGGTCATGGCCCGATGGGACATGGCGGCCCGATGGACGCCGGTCCGGACCGCGACGGTCCTCCGCCGTCCGCACCCGGCGAATGACAGACCTGCCCGCATATTGAGCCCCTCGCCCGAGCATGGCAGTATTACCGAGATCGATTTCGGTAATACTGCCATGACCATAACGACGATGACGAGCAAGGGCCAGGTGACGATCCCCAAGCGAGTTCGCGATGCTCTCGGGTTGAAACCCGGCAGCAAGGTGCGCATCGATGTGGCCGAAAGCGGCCAGGCGACCATCCGGCGCGCGGGCAAAGCCGCGCGGAGCCAGTTCGCCGCGGTGCGCGGCAGGCTCAGAGATCCGATGACGACCGACGAGATCATGGCGTTGTTGCGCGGCGATTGAACCGAGCCGTGATCCTCGCCGACACCAGCGTTCTCCTCGATGTCCTGAAGAACGATCCGGTGTGGGCGGACCGTTCGCAGCGCGCGCTCGACGTGGCGGCGGGCAGCGATCAGCTCGCGATCAACGACATCGTCTATGCCGAACTGTCGAGCCGTTTTTCCACTCTGGAAGAGCTGGACGAGACGATCGCCGCCATGCCGGTGCGCCATGCCGCCATGCCACGCGGTGCGCTGTTCCTCGCCGGCAAGGCATTCGTGCGCTACCGCGAGGCCGGCGGCAGACGAACCGGCGTCCTCTCAGATTTTTTCATCGGCGCCCATGCCGCGGTGGCAGGCGCATCGCTCCTGACCCGCGACCCGCGCCGGGTGCGCTCATATTTTCCCACCGTCACCGTGCTCGAACCGTAGCATGTGGACGTTGCTCGGGATCGCGGTCGTCGTTGCGGGTTTCGCGCTTCGGCTCAATCCGCTTGTGGTGATCGCGCTCGCTGCGGCGGTGACGGGGGTCGCGGGCGGGATCGATCCCGTGCACGTGCTGGAGGCGTTCGGCAAGGCGTTCAACGACAACCGTTACATCAGCGCCGTCTTCCTCGTGCTGCCGGTGATCGGACTGTTGGAGCGTTATGGCTTGCAGGAGCGCGCCCGCATTCTGATCGGGCGGCTGCGCGGCGCGACGGCAGGGCGCCTGTTGTTCATCTACCTGTTCATTCGCCAATTGTGTGCGGCGCTGGGACTACCGATCGGTGGCCACGCGCAGATCGTGCGGCCTTTGCTCGCGCCGATGGCGGAAGCGGCTGCCGAAAAAGAAGCCGGCACCCTTGCGGATGACGAGCGCATGCGTATCCGCGCGTTGGCGGCAGCGACGGATAACGTCGGCGCATTCTTCGGCGAGGACATCTTCATCGCGGTCGCGTCGATCCTGCTGATCAAGGGCTTTCTCGAAACCAACCGCATCGTCGTGCAGCCGTTGCAGGTGTCGGTGTGGGCGATCCCGACCGCGCTGCTCGCGTTCGCAATCCATGGTGCGCGGCTTCTGCTGCTAGACCGCAGGCTGAAATCGGGCAAGCCGTGATCACGCTCGAATACGTCTATATCCTTTCGGGCTTGCTGATCGGCGCGTTCGCGGTGCTGAGCCTGCTCGACCGCGCCAATCCGCGGCGGTTGGTGAACGGCGCGTTCTGGGGCCTGCTGGCCACGAGCTTCCTGTTCGGCTCGAAGATCGGCGATCTCGGCAACGGCATCCTTGTGCTGCTGCTGGTGGCCTTGGGCGCGATCGGCCTCGGCCGCGGCGCGGGCGAAAGCACCACGACAGAAGAGCGGCGCGTGAGCGCCGTCACGCACGGCAATTGGCTGTTCGCGCCGGCGCTGTTGATTCCGGCCGTAGCCTTGATCGGCTCCCTGTTCTTCAAATCCGTCACCGTTCATGGCGTGCCGCTGCTCGATCCCAAGCAGGTGACGTTGATCTCGCTGGGTGCAGGCGCGGCCATCGCGCTCGCCGCGGCGATGATCTGGCTGAAGCCACCGTTGCTGGCGCCGTTGCAGGAAGGCCGCCGCCTGATGGACACCATCGGTTGGGCCACCATCCTGCCGCAGATGCTGGCGTCGCTGGGCGCGGTGTTCGCGCTGGCCGGTGTCGGCGGCGCGGTCGGCCACGTCGCGACTGCCTATCTGCCGCTCGGCCATCCCGCGGCAGCCGTCGCCGCCTATTGCCTCGGCATGGCGCTGTTCACTGCGATCATGGGCAATGCGTTCGCCGCGTTTCCGGTGATGACGGCGGCGATCGGCCTGCCGTTGATCGTCCACAAATTCGGCGGCGACGTCGTCATCATGTGCGCCATCGGGATGCTCTCCGGCTTCTGCGGCACGCTCGCGACGCCGATGGCCGCCAATTTCAACATCGTCCCCGCGGCGCTGCTCGACCTCAAGGACCGCAACGCCGTGATCAAGGCGCAGCTTCCGACCGCCGGTCTGATGCTGATCGCGAACGTGATTCTGATGGAATGTCTGGTCTACCGGTTTTAGGAGGTTCGCATGCTCAGTCATCTGTCCTTCGGTGTCGAAGACCTCGCCCGCTCCGTCGCGTTCTACGAAAAAGCGCTCGCGCCGCTCGGCTTCGTCTGTGTGTGGCGCAACGAGCGCGGCGCCGGTTTCGGCGAGCCCGGCGGCAACGACCGGCTCGCGCTGTTCAACCGTCCGGGCAAAGCGCACGCACCCGGCGAAGGCTTCCATCTCTGCTTCACCGCCACGGACAACCGCGCGGTGGATGGCTTCCACGCGGCAGCACTCGCCGCCGGTGGCAGCGATGCCGGCGCGCCGGGTCTGCGCGCGCATTACAGCCCGACCTACTACACCGCCTTCGTCATCGATCCCGACGGCTACAAGCTGGAAGCCGTACACCAATGAGCGTCACACTATCTTTCCTTGACCCGCCAGAGCGCAGGTCCTACATCGCGCGTCGGCTTATGAGGTCACGTGCATGAACGCACCGGTTTTGCAGAACGCAGCGTTGCCGCGTTTTGCCAGCGTCGAACAGATCATCGAAAAGACGCGGCCGGGCGAACCCACCTATGTGATCTATCCGGAGAAGTTCCGGCTCGCGGCGGAACGCTTCCTCAAACATTTTCCCGGCGATGCGCTCTACGCGATCAAGGCGAATCCGGCGCCGCACGTGCTCGACCAGGTATGGGCGGCCGGCATCCGGCATTTCGACACTGCCTCGCTCCCCGAAGTGGAGATCGTGAAATCGCGCTTTCCCGACGCCACGTGCCACTTCATGGCGCCGGTGCGCACGGTCAATTCCGCCCGGCACGCGTTCGAACGCCACGGCGTCACCGATTATGTGATCGATTGCGACTATGAGCTCGACAAGCTGCTCGGCGAAGTGAAGCAGCCGAAGAAGCTGCGCGTCTTCGTGCGCATCGCAACGCCCCTTGGCGGCGCGGTGCTGGAGCTGTCGTCGAAATTCGGCACCACACAGGCCGACGCGGCGCGCCTGCTCAAGCGGGTGAAGGAAGCCGGCGCCGCGCCTTGCCTGACGTTCCATGTCGGCTCGCAATGCCTGTCGCCGTTCACCTACGCGCAGGCGATCGAGATGGCGCGGCGCACGGCGCAGATGGCGGGCATGGAGCTTGCGGCGCTCGACATCGGCGGCGGTTTTCCCGGGCCCTATTCCGGCAACGACGTGCCGCCTTATCACTGGTATTTCGACACCATCAAGGAAGCGCTTGCGACCTTGCCCAATCCGGACCTGCCGGTGCTGTGCGAGCCCGGCCGCGCGCTGATCGCCGAGGGAATGTCGCTCATCACCCAGGTGATCTTGCGCAAGGGCGACCGGCTTTACATGAACGACGGCGTCTATGGCAGCTTCGACGAGCTGACCTTGCCGGGCTGGGTCGCGGATTATCACATCCGCAGTTACGCGCTCGACGCCAAGGGCCGGGTGCTGCAACAACCGGAGGGGCACACGCCGTTCCGGGTCTATGGCCCGACCTGCGACACGCTCGATGTGCTGCCCAGGCCGCTGATGCTGCCGGAGAATATCGGGCCGGGCGATTTCATCGTGTTCGAATCCATCGGCGCCTATTCGGTCGCCGTGCGCACCAGCTTCAACGGCTTTTTCCCCGACAACTGGGCGATTGCGGGCAATTAGCCGGCGCATCAAATCGTTAACGCCTTGCGGCTTATCGTCGAACGATGACGCCGAAAGAGCATCTCGAATATCTGCTCCGGCTTGCCGCGGAACCCGGTGAGCGGCATCAGCTCGTGCGCGAATTGTCCGACCTGCTGGGCGCCTGGCCGCCCGGCTATCCGGACGAACTGCGCCCGCCCTTCGCAGCGCTGCTGGCGCGGATCGAGCACGACATCGATCCCGAAGACCGCCGCGAACTTGCCGCGAAGCTCGCCCATTGCCCGGATGCGCCGCTGCCGCTGCTCAACGAATTTTTCTTCGATCTTCCGCCGGATGCCCGTGCCGGCGTTCTGCAGCGCAACGCACGTCTCCAGACGGAGCGCTGCGATTTCGTGAACGAGACCGTGCTCGTCGCCGCGGCACGGGCGCGGCGCAGCGCCGAATTTTCCGGCGCGTTCTCGACCGCATTCGGCATCGACGCGCTGACCGCGGCGGAAATCCTTCAGGACGGCAGCGGCCTGGGCGTCGCCATCGCGTGCCGCGGCGCGGGTCTGTCGCGCGCGGCGTTCTCTGCGATCGTGCTCCTGACGGCGCGCGGCGATGTCGGCAACAAGCTGTCCGCTCTCGATGCCGTACCGGCCGAGGGCGCGGCGACGCTGCTCGCGTTCTGGCGCAAGCACAACACATCCCACGACGTCCGGCAGCAGGCGGCATAGCGCGCACACCGCCCGCGCGCCCTATGGAGTGCGCGACCCGCTTGGCGAAAAACGCGTCGATCAGGCTTCCGCGTGAACGTCGGCGCGTTCGCGGGTCTTGGCGAAGGCGATGTTGGGGAATTTGTCGGACACATAGCCGAGCTCCCATGACGATTTCGCGAGAAACACCGGCGCGCCGTCGCGATCGGTTGCCATCTGGCCGCGATAGACGCCGTAGAATTTCTCGAGCTCGGATTCGCTGCCGGCGACCCAGCGCGCGGTGTCGTACGGTGACGGTTCGAGATCGGCATCGAGGCCGTATTCCGCACGCAGCCGCGACTTCAGCACGTCGAGCTGCAGGTTGCCGACCACGCCGACCACCCATTGCGCGCCGATCACCGGCTTGAACACCTGGGTCACGCCTTCTTCCGCGAGGCTTTCCAGCGCGCGCGCCAGATGCTTCTGCTTCATCGGATCGGCGAGGCGCACGCGGCGCAGGATTTCCGGCGCGAAGTTCGGGATGCCGGTGAACACCACATCGCCGGATTCCGACAGCGTGTCGCCGACGCGCAGCACGCCGTGGTTGGGGATACCGATGATGTCGCCGGGCCACGCCTCGTCCACCGTCTCGCGCTCCTGCGCGAAGAACAGGATGGGGTTGTGGATGCCGAGCGATTTGTGCGTGCCGGATTGCGTGAGCTTCATGCCGCGCCGGAATCGGCCGGATGCCAGCCGCAGGAACGCGACGCGGTCGCGGTGGTTCGGGTCCATGTTCGCCTGGACCTTGAACACGAAACCGGTGACCTCGGTGTCGGCCGGATGCACCGTGCGCTCCTTGGCGGCCTGATCGCGCGGCGGCGGCGCATATTGCGCCAGCGCGTTCATTAGATCGCGCACCCCGAAATGCTTGAGCGCCGAACCGAAGAACACCGGCGTCAGATGGCCTTCGCGATAGCTTTCGACGTCGAAGCGGGAGAGACCGGCGCGCGCCAGCTCGATGTCGTCATCCAGCTTCGCCTTTTCGTCCTCCGCAAGGGTCGCAGCGAGCGCGTTGTGACCGATGCGGTTCTCATCCTTGCCGAACACCGCAAATTCGTCGTTGTATAGATCGTAGGTGCCGCGGAAGTTCAAGCCCATCCCGGCGGGCCAGGTCATCGGCGCGACGTCGAGCTGCAACTGATCGGCGATCTCGTCCAGCAGCTCGAATGGATCGCGCGCCTCGCGATCCATCTTGTTGACGAAGGTCATGATCGGAATGTCGCGCAGGCGGCAGACCTCGAACAGTTTGCGGGTCTGCGCCTCGATGCCCTTGGCGGCGTCGATCACCATCACCGCACTGTCGGCCGCGGTGAGGGTGCGATAGGTATCTTCCGAAAAGTCCTCGTGGCCCGGCGTGTCGAGCAGGTTGAACACCGCTTTCTCGAACTCGAACGTCATCACCGCGCTGGTGACCGAGATGCCGCGTTCCTGCTCGATCTTCATCCAGTCGGATTTCGCGCGCCGTGCTTCGCCACGTGCCTTCACCTGCCCGGCCGCACGAATGGCGCCGCCGAGCAGCAGCAGATGCTCGGTCAACGTCGTCTTGCCGGCGTCGGGATGCGAGATGATCGCGAAGGTGCGGCGCCGGGCGGCTTCGGTTGCGGGTGTGGTCATAAGCCGGCGGGGAGTAGCAGGCGGGCTGGCCGAACGCAATCTTTAGCGCGTGGGCAGGCGGCGGGATCGAATGCGTGTCTCATCGATGACGGTATAGCGGCCAAGAAGATGCTCACCTTGTACGCTTACGGAGTGGAGCAAACGCTCCACCTTCAACGCTTGCCGCTCATTCGCAATCCGCAGCAACACCACGGAGGTCACGCCCGCTTTTGCAGCGTTGGCGAAGATCAGACCGCCGAAATCGTTGTCTTCCGTCAGCAATATGCGGTTGTCCTGCGCGGCTAACGCCAAAACAGCTGTATCGGATGCTGCAGGGCTATGCTCCAGAACCGACAGAACGTCGTGTCCAGTTTCTCGCAATGCCCGGATCAGCATCGGTGCAATGCATTCGTCAGCGAGCCACCGCAAAACGCACTAACCGAAGATCAGTTCATCGTTTGATATGTAATCGGCTGCAAAGGCCTGCGCTGCGTTCACATCTTCCCGCACGATATGTGGGTGATCGTGCAATATGTCTTCGATAGACAATCCAGCGCCAAGCTTGCGCAGTATCATATCCACCGGGACACGAGTCCCGCGGATGACCGGTTTGCCGGCCATGACCTCAGGATTCATTTCGATCCGTTCGTGCTTCACCGTCGGCGTCCATTCAAATCCAGCAGAAGCATACCATGAGTGGCGAGATATCCTCAAAACAGGTGATCGGCGCCCGTCAGAGCGTCTTGATCAGCATCAGGGCCGGGTTTTCCGGACCCCAGAGGAGCGGAACCTCCTCGATCGGGAAGAACCCGACGCCTTCATAGAACGCGCGGGTCTTCACATAGCCGGGATCGGGATGGCTCGGCGACAGCGTCTTGACGGTCAGAAAACGCGCACCTTGCGCCCGCGCGAAGGTTTCGGCCGCGGTGACAAGGGCTCGACCGGCGCCGCTGCGATGATGTTCAGGCCGCACACCCATCACATGGATTTCCTGCGCATAGGCGGTGTGGCGATTGAGGGCAAGAAAGCCGATCGCTTCGCCGGCGTCGATGGCCGCGAACACCGGCATGCGTTCGACATCGCGTTCGTAGGCGGCATTCGATTCGGGATTGCCGAACCATGTCGGCAGCGTGGCGAGGATTCGGGCGCACAATGCGCCTTTGTTTTCGGTGACTTCTACGATTTGCATGGAACTGATCCTGGACAAAGGAAATTGGGTCCGGCGCTGTCGCGCCAGATGCAAAAAGCCATTCGTGGATCAATTCAGCCGATGGCCGAGTATAGCCGCGGCTTTGCAGCTCAGACAATCGGTTCGTCGACGAAGGCGCGGCCTTCGCGGTCTTCGATCTCCAGGATCCAGATGTCGGGATCGAATTTCAGCTGGCGCTCGAAATAGGCCTTCGCCTTTTCTTCGTCCGCGGCGTCGCCGAGCGGCTTCAGCCACACGAGGTCGCCTTCGCCCTGCCGCGCCTGCGACAGCACCAGTGAGGTGCCGTCGAGCCGCGCGATCTTGAGGAACACGGCGCCGGATTCCTCCGCGCCTTTTCGCACGACATAGGCGGAGGCGCCCGCGACTTCCGCACGGCGGATCAGCGCGCGGATGAAGATGCCAGCTTTGAGGCGAGGAGCCATCGTTGCTCTTTAGTCTTCGCCGCCGTCAGCGGCAATCATGCCAGCGTCTTCGTCCACCAGCGGGTGCGATCGAGCGGCTGGAAGAACGAACTGTACGTAGCGATGGCGGGCGCGTTGAAATGCGCCGTGCCCACGCCGGCCCAGCGCATGCCGCGCGCTTGCAGGCGGCGCAGTCCCTCCAGCATGGCGAGCCGCGCGAGACCGCGGCGGCGATAGGCCGGATCGGATCCCACAGGCTCGAAGATGCCTACGCCACTCGCGGTATCCGCCCAGCAGATCGTGTTGGCGACGAACGTGCCGTCCGGTGCCTGCACCACGATGTCGAGCGCCGGGTCGTAGACCGGCGCGCGCGCCAGGCCGAGATAGATGTCCTCGTTGAATCCCGAGCGCGCGTTCTCGATTCCGATCTGGGAAAGATCGCTCCACGCCACGCGATGCACGGCGGCGCGCGCCTGCGGATCGATGCCCACACAATCGCGTATCCGAAAACCGGGCGGCGACGGAAATTCGGGCAAAGGCTGCGAGAGATCGAGGCGAAACCACACGTGATCCGGTTCGCCAGGCCGGTAGCCGAGCGCTTCCAGCGCGGCGATCCGGCGCGTATCGGCTTCGAAGGCGCGAATGGAAAGTGTTGCCGGTGTGCCCTCTTCGGTGCCGCGAAGGCGCGAGCCTTCCGCTTTCGCCACGATTTGCGGCAGAAGGTCTTCGCACGCAGGCCGGATCTCGAGCCACAGTCTGTCCGCGGCCGTGAACATCGCCGCAGCCTCGACACCATCCGGCGAAAGCCATATGCGAATGCGGTGCGGCCGGTCGAAATGCGGCTTCAACTCCCACACGAAATCGCCGGGATGCCAGCAGGCAGACAGGGGAAACCGCTCGGCGAAGCAGCGGCTCGCAAATTCGAGAAGAAGGTCTAGGTCCCGGCGCCCGCCATAGGCGCGAATGTCGATCGGTCGGTTCGGCATGACACGGACATTCACGAGGCTCAAGACGTTTGCGGCGCCGGTTCTACGCTGCGCCCCGCAGTTCTTCAACAGGATCGATGCGCACTCCCTCCGCGTCCACCGCACCGTAGGGCAGCCGCACCCGAACGGTCGTGCCCTCGCCCAGTACCGACGCCACGGACGCTTCGCCACCATGCATCGCCGCGAAGGCCTTGACCAATGCGAGGCCGAGACCGGTGCCTTCCTTGCTGCGATGATGCTCGCCTTCCACCTGTTCGAACGGCTGGCCGAGGCGTTGCAGATCGACGGCGGAGATGCCGACGCCCGTGTCGGTGACCGCGATCTCGATTCCGGCATCGGTGCGCGCAACATCCACCGTCACCATGCCGCCGCGCGGGGTGAACTTCACGCCGTTGGTCAGAAGGTTGATCAGCACCTGCTTCACCGCGCGCTGGTCGGCGAAAATGTTCGCGGCGTCGGGCGCAATGACGAGGCGCAGCGCCACGCCGGCGCGCTCCGCCGACATCTTCACGAAGCGGACGGCGGCTTCTGCGGTTTCCTTCAGGTCGAACACCTCTTCGGTCAATTCGAACTTGCCCGCTTCGATCTTCGACATGTCGAGGATGGAGTTGATCAATTCCAGCAGATGTCCGCCGGATTCGTGCACCAGCCGCGAATATTCCAGATAGCGCGGACTGCCCAGCGGTCCGAACATCTCGTGGCTCATCACCTCGGAGAAACCGATGATCGCGTTCAACGGGGTGCGCAATTCGTGGCTCATATTGGCGAGGAAGCGCGACTTGGCACGGCTCGCGCCTTCGGCTGCGTCGCGCGCTTCGATCAGCGCGCGTTCCTGGCGCTTGCGGTCGGTGATGTCGCGCGTCACCGCCACGATCGTCGCGGCCTGTCCTTGTGTCTCGCTGGCGGGGCGGCAGCGCATCTCCATCCAGACATAGGTGCCGTCCGGCTTCTTCATCCGGATTTCGACGCTGGCGGCGCGGCCGAAATAGCTCGCTTCGACGAAGGCGCTCTGGATGGCTTTCAGATCGCCCGGATGAACCAATGCCGCCGGCGCCTTGCCGAGCAAGGCTTCCGGTTCCATGCCGAGCAAGGCGAGCGATGCCGGGCTTGCGAAACGGATGCGGCCGTCGGGGCTGTGGCGCGTAATCAGATCCATCGCGTTGTCGGCGAGGAACCGGTACATCGCGGCACCCTGCGCCGCGGCGTTGTCGGAAGCGCGCTGGCGATCCTGCGCCGCGACCGCGATCAAGCCTGCCTGCAGAATCGCCGCGAGAATGGATATCGCGTAGACCTGCGGCAACAACAATGCGAGGCGCGATGGCGGCAGCGAGCCCGTCATGTGCAGCACCGCAACCACGGTCAGCGCAAGCGCGGTGACGAGCGCTGCCCGTATCACCGCCGGCTTCTGGCCCGCCAATGCGGCTTCGGCCGGAACCAGCACAAACCACACGATGAGAGGCGAGAATAAACCATCCGTTAACGCTGCAAGGTAACCAATCAGCGCCGCGAAAAGGGCAAATCCGATCGTCTCCAGAGTGGGAATCGACAGTCGCGTGAAGCCGAGCAGGACGAGCAGCAACGGCGAGATCAAGCCGCCGATGGCGATTGTTTCCGCCGTGTCGGGCGTACCGGCAGCGATCAGGAACGCGCCCGAAAGCACCGCGCCCAGCGCGGCTTTTCCGGCCTGCACGGCGATGAAGCGGCGACGCTGCGCCTCCATGCCCGGCACGAGAAAGCTTTCGTTAACCGATGCCATCGCCTGTGTGACTTTGCGGATTCGATGCGGGGGATGTTGTCCCTCCCGACTTAACGAACCCTGAATCGGAAGCGGACTCGTTCGTTAATTTTCAAGATTTGCGGCATCGCCATTTTACCGTGCGGTAACGATGAAGAGGGAATGAGCCTGTGGCGGCTCATTTTACTAAACCTTTGTCGCACGTTTCCTGCGCATGATCGCCGCCGGATAGTGTTGGGATGCCGGTGAACCTCGCGCAGAAAATCGCGACGGCCGCAGAACGCGACGAGCCGGCGATTGCCGTCCTCGACGCGCTCGATGCGTTGCGCGTTCTGGTGACGGTGTTCGATCCGCATCAGCGGCTGATCTATGCCAACAGCCAGTACAATTATCTCTTCCGCTCGCTGCCGCCGCGCGAAACCCTGATCGGCCAGCCTTACGAGGCACTGATCCGCATGGAGGTTGCCGGTGGCGAGATCGCCCAGTCGCATCTTGCCGAGGGCCTCGGCGCATTCATCGCCCGCCGGCTGGGACAGTTTACCGCCGGCGATTATCGCCCGCTCGACATCGTGCTGGCGGACGGCCGGATCGTCGAGATCAAGATGCGGCGCGCGCCGAGCGGCAGCTGGATCGGATTGTGGAGCGATGTGACCGCGGCGCGGCACAACTTCCATCGGCTGGAGGATGCGACCGCGCTGTCGGCCGACGCATTCGCGTTTTTCGACGCGCGCGACCGCTTCGTGATGGGCAATGCGCTCTACGCCCAGTTGCACGGCGCCCGCGCCGCGGCCGACCTGCTTGGCCGGAGCTTTTCCGAGATCGTGGCGCTTTCCACCCGGCGCGGCCGCTTCGCGATCGTCGATGCGGAGGCGTGGAGCGCGCGGCTGATCGAGACCCATGGCGCGCCGGTTGGGGCGCTCACCGTCTCCACGACCGACGGCAACGCCTATCTGGTCCGCGACCGCGCGACACGCGACGGAGGCCGCGTGGTCGTGTTCACCGATGCAACGGACCGCCGCCGTGCCGAGTCCGCACTGGCCGAACAGGCCGCGGCGCTCACCCACACGCAGCATGAACTCGCCAAAATCCAGGGCGAAGCCGAGCAGCGCGAGCGCTATCTTGCCGATCTGCATCACAAGCTCGGCGAAGCGGAGAGCAGCGCCAACACCGCCAAGACCACGCTGTTGCGGGCGATGAGCCACGAACTCAAGACGCCGCTCAACGCGATCATCGGATTCTCCGACCTGATGCAGCAGATGGCGGACAGCCTCAATCCGCAACAAGTCGCGGAATATGCCGGACTGATCCATCAGGGGGGCACCAACCTGCTGCGCCTCATAATGCAGATCCTCGACCTCACGAAAATCGCGGCGGGCCGCTACGACCTGCAACGCACAGGCGTGGATGCCGGTGGCGTGTTATGGACGGCGAAGGGCGACTTCGATGCGGCCGCGGCGGCCAAAGGGCTCACCATCGATGCCGATGCCTGCCCGATCGGCTTGCTGGTGCGCGCCGATGAGAACGCCATCCGCGCCATGTGCGCGCATCTGGTCGACAATGCGGTGCGCTTCACGCCGCAAGGCGGCTGCGTCAGGCTGTCGGTCGAGAAGACCGCGACGCGGATATGTCTCGCAGTGCGCGACAACGGTCCCGGCGTCGAACCGGAAGATCTCGATCGCATTCTCAAGCCTTTCGAACAGTCGCGTCGCGCGATCGAACATTCCTGCGGCGCCGGACTGGGGCTCACTTTGGTGAAGGAACTGGCGGAACTGCACGACGGCAGGCTGCTGGTTTCGAGCACGCCGGGCGAAGGCTTTTCGGCCATCGTCGAGCTGCCGGCCGCATAAGCGCCACACTCGAAAACGAATGGTTTTAGCCCGCGCGAAATTTGCGGAAAATTTTAGTCATACTCGATGCGATTTTGAATTGAGCTCGAACAAAATGCTTCGCGTTGCATTTCCTCTCAAACGCATGAGAGGCCGCATTAACCGAGATGTATCGAGTTTTACCGATCCGTTTCAGGCGCTTGAAAAGGGCGTTGCGTACTCTCGCACATGCGAATGCGAGGGGTAACCGGTCATGATCGTACGCGCTATCTTCTGGATTGCCGTCGTTTCGTTCTTCATGCCGCGTGAACCCGATCTGGGCCTCGGCCGGCCGAATGGCGATACCGGCGGCATCGCGGGCCTCGTGCAGAACGCGCAAACCGCATCGACCCAGGCCACCTGCGATAGCAAGAGCAATGCCTGTGCCGTTGGGCTCGGACTGCTCAGCCAGTTTCGCGGCGTTGCGGTCCGCAGTCTCGCCGAAGTGAAGGCGGACATCGAACACAGCCGGCAGGAGCGTGCGATGGAGCGGGTGGCCGAGCGCAATTGACTTCGGTCCCGGCGCTGCCGCCAATCGCGCGCGTAGCTCGCGAGGCGCACAATGCCGGATACGTTCGATCCCAAGACCCATACTGTCGTTCCGATCACAGGCTTTGAAGGCCTGAAGATCGGCGATGTCTTTCGCAGCCCCTCGCGCACGATCGACGGAGCGAATTTTGCGGCGTTCCAGGCCGTCAGCCTGGACAACCATCCGATCCATTACGACGTCGAATATTGCAAACGGCTCGGCTATCCCGCGCCGCTCGCGCACGGGCTTCAGGTGCTGAGTTTCACCGCGGCGGGATCGGGCCTGTTTCCCCATATGATCGGCGAAAGCCTGATCGGCTTCATCGACGTCAGCGCCAAGTTCCTCAAAGGCGTGTTCCCCGGCGATACCCTCTATCCGGCGCTTGAGATCGTTGCGCTGACGCCGCAGCGGACGACCGGCATCGTCGCGATGCGCGCGACGGTGCACAACCAGAAGAGCGAACTGGTCCTCGACGGCATGCATCGTTATCTGCTGAAGCTCGCGAAACCGACGGCCTAGAGCTCGACGATATCTTCGCTGGCCAAGGGCAGCGCGGCCAATCTGCGCGCCCGGCGCTCCTTGCCGCGATAGGCCTGACGACGCTTGCCGCGGCGATCGGGTCCGGAAAAATTCCCGGCCACGACGTAGGCGCGCGGCTGAACCAGCGCGAGCTGAAGCTTGCGGATGACCGTGGCGGCGGTGATCGGGCGAACGAGGACGTCGGTGAAGCCGCAATCGCGCGCCGCTTCCACATCGCTGCGATAGATGTTCTGGCCCACCAGGTAGATCGGCACCGCCGGCTGCTTCATGCCCGGCGTGCGCCGTGCGGCGATGATGAACGGTTGCCCCTCGATGCGGCCGACCGCCTTGTCGCAGAAGACCGCGTCGAAATCGCGGCCCAGAAGCTGATGGATACCGGATGCGGCATCCGGCACGGGAATGACGGTATGGATCCCCGCAAGCGACAGGACCGTGCGCAGAACGCGCACAGCGCTCGGCTTGCCGCCCACAAGCAGGACGCGCAAATCCTTGAAACCGGCCTCGCGAGGCATCGTCTTCTCCGGCCTGCACGTTAAAAAAGCCCCTGTTAAATGCGGGTAAATCCGCCCCGCGCTTTCTGCTAGGGTCGTGCCGGATTTGACAGGTGCCGAGATGATCGTGTCGCGTTTGGTGCGTTTGGGTTTGGTGGCGATCGCCACTGTTTCGTTGAGCGGTTGCGGCTTCCTGTTCGAAACCCGTGGCGAACGGGCCATGCGCAACACGCCGAACTTCAAGAGCGGTTATGCCGACGGTTGCGCCACCGCCAACGCACAGGGCGTCAATTACGGCCGCGATACGACGCGCGACACCCAGCTTTATCAGACGGACAAAGCCTATCGCGCCGGCTGGGCCGCCGGCGTCTCCTCCTGCCGCGCCAATCTGGCAGCGGGCCAGCCCGGTACACCGCCCCAAGGCCCGATTCCGGACACCAACCCCGGACAACAACATTAATTCTGCATTAACCGAGATTGTTGCACAAACTGTCACGATTGTGCGACATACTGTCCGTAGACGTACTATCCGTACACGTACCGCTCATCGAGGGTTCGTTCGATGCTGGGACATCTGGTTCAGACTCATACCGACGATATGCGGGCGTTGCCGCGCGTCAACATGCTGCGTTGGCTCAACCGCATGGTGACGGCGCTGCTGCAGCGCCAGGCGCAACCGCGCTAGCGCAACACGACCATCCGGACATCGCGCGCAGGCGCGTAGTTTTCGCGCGTGAACTCGAACGTCGCCGGCCCGGTTTTCTTGAGTTCGCCATCCCAGCACAGCGATAGCGTGTTCTCCGGCTTCAGCTTGTCCAACGTCAGGTGGAACTTGCCGATCGGGCCTTTCCAGTTGTTTCCGGTCGACAGCACGTATTCCGTCGTATCGATCTGAAGCATGCTGCCGGATGGATGCTTGTCGTCCGCCGGACGATTGGCGATGGCGGTCAGGATCCTGTGCAGCCGCGCGAGCGTCGGCTCGTCCATGCAGAACGCTTTCTTGAAGCGATCATCGGAGCCTTTCGCGGTGATGTCGTCGGGACCGAAGAAGGTCCCGCCGGTCACCGGCTGATAGCTGTGTTCGATGACAACCGCCTTTCCGGCCGGAAAATGCTGTTTCCAGTGAAAGCGCGTGCGGATCGTCCATTGCGGGATCGTGTTGTCCCCATCGATCTGTGCAAGGCCGGCTTTCGCCAACATCTTCTTCTGCGCCGCGCTCGCGTTGTCGAGCGCGTTGATGTTGCCCATCGATACATTGATCGGCACGCCGGCCGCTTTGATGATGGCGGTGACGTCCTTGCCCTTCATGAAAGCCCGCTGATCGGCGGTAAACGCAACCGGATGGCCGTCGCTTGTGACCTTGAAGTCTACGAAGTTCACTGGGTCGTTCGTGACCGTGCCCAGCGGCGCTGCCCAGAACTCACCAGTGTCGATGTCGGGGAGCGGGAATGCAACATCCGCATCGATGTCCTTCGCGCTGTCATTGACGAAGGCGAAACGCACGTCGACCTTCACCGGACTGATCCGGAGATCTTCTGCTGCCATGCGGATGTCGGCAGATTTCGCGAAGCGCACGCCGCCCATGCCGAGCGCGATGGTGCTGTCGTCGGCCCGCACGGCTGTGAGCGAAGCCAACATGACCGCTCCGGCCAACAAGAATGTTCGCATTGCGAATCCCCCTTCATCAACGCGGGAACGCTAGCAGCCGTTCAGGCGGCGACAAGCGGAAGAGGCCTGAACTCGGTCGCGATATGGTGGGCATCGCGCAGCCGCGGACTGCCCTTCACCGGCGAACCGCAGCGCCATGCCACGTGCGAAATGAGCATGCGGGTACCGTCTTCGGCCACGTCGCCGAAGGGGAACTGAACCTCTTCGGCGCAGACCGGTGTGCCCGATGTGGTGAAGCCTTCGCGCAGATTGCGGCTGGCCGCGCCGTCCAGCAACTGGCCGATCCGCGCCAGCCGCGTGCTCTTCTGGTCATCCGGGGTCATCGCCAGCCAGTCCTTGCCGGTGATGTCGATGCCCAGTCCCATCTGGATCGCCGTGCCTGCGAGGCGGCAATGCACGCTCTCTCCCGGCCTAGCCGCCAATATGACGATTCCGGGCAGCAGATCGCGAACGCGCGTGGGATTGAACGCCGCGCGAAGCGGAAGGTTGTCGCCCTCCCACAGCGAGAGCCAATAGTTCGCGAAGGCCCGGTTGAGACGGCCAAGCGGCGTCGCCTCGAGCGCGCTTACTGCGCGCGCGTAGCTGTATTTCGACATCGGCCCCAACCCAATCGACCTGCCGAGAATACCCCGGCAGGATTAAAGACTGGTTGGCAGGAGTTGCCGCCACGTACGCCACACGCTGCCGTTACGCGCGCCTACGAGTATTTTCGCGGTGGCGTCCATGGATAATAGCCCGGCATGTCGGACGAGACTTTCTGCGGGAAGTCGGCCGGACGCTTTTCGAGGAACGAGGCCACGCCTTCGCGCACGTCCGGCGAGGCGCCGCGCACATAGATGCCGCGGCTGTCGATCCTGTGCGCCTCCATCGGATGATCGGCAGCGGAAAGCTGCCACATCATCTGGCGGATCAGCGCCACGGAAATCGGCGCGGTGTTGTCGCGGATTTCGCCGGCCAGCTCATACGCCCGCGCCAGCAACTGGTCCGGCGCCACGACTTCCTTCACCAGCCGTCCGCGCAACGCTTCCTGTGCATCGAACACCCGGCCGGAGAACGTCCACTCCAGCGCCTGGCTGATGCCGACGATCTTGGGCAGGAACCAGCTCGACGCCGCTTCCGGCACGATGCCGCGGCGCGAGAACACGAAGCCAAACCGTGCGGCCTCGCTCGCGAGGCGGATGTCCATCGCGCATTGCATGGTGACGCCGATGCCGACCGCCGGGCCGTTCACCGCGGCGATGACCGGTTTCAGCGACTCGAAGATCTTGAGCGTGAGCAGGCCGCCGCCGTCACGAATCCGCTCGTCCGACAAATCGAGCGGTTTGCCGCCGCCGCTCTGGCGATCGAACGTGCCCGCGCCTGAGGAAAGATCGGCGCCGGCGCAGAACGCGCGGCCCGCGCCGGTCACGACGATGGCGCGGATATTGTCGTCCTTGTTCGCGCGGTCGAGCGCATCGATCATCTCGTTCATCATCGTGCCGGTGAAAGCGTTGAGCTTTTCCGGGCGGTTGAGCGTGATGGTGAGGATGCGATCCTTCACGTCGTAGAGGATTTGCGTGTAGTCCATGGGAGGGTCCTGCTGTTTCGGACCGCCAGCTTAGCGGAAGCGCCGGTTGCCGCACGGGCAATGATGTGCTACATATGTGCTACAATGGAAAACAAGCCCCGCACCATCAACCTGCGCGACGCCAACCAGCAGTTCTCCAAACTCGTGCGCGAGGTGGAGGAAAGCGGCCGCGAGTTCGTGATCCTGCGCAACGGCAAAGAGGCGGCGCGGCTCAGTCCGGCAAAGCCTAATACAAACAAGCGCGAGCTCACGCCGGAACAGGAAGCCGCCCTTGCACGCCTTATGGCGCCCAAAACCGCCGGTACGCCGCCCCCGGGCTGGAAATTCAACCGCGAAGAGATGTGGCACGAGGTGCTGGACGAGCGTGAGGCTCGAAAAGTTGCACGCGAGAAAGCCGAGAAAAAAGCGCAGGCGAAGGCCCACAAGCGTGGCTGAAAAGGTCACCCTCGACACCAATATCCTGATTTATACGGTCGACCCGCGCGATCCGTTGCGGCAGACGATGGCGCTCGAGATCGTGAAGCATGCCGCGGCAACGAAGGCCGCGTTGACCACCATCTCGCTCGGAGAGTTTTTCTGGGCAGCGTCGCGCAAGTTCAAACTGGACAAGACTTATCTGCGACAGCAATTGCATGACTTTGCGGTGCTGTTCGATACGACCGGCTACGACACCACGGATCTGTTTCGAGGCGCGCAGGAAAGCGAAGCCGGCCGCTTCGAGTTCTGGGACGCGGTGATGCTGTCGGCGGCGGACCGGGCTGGTTGCACGGTTTGCCTTTCCGAAGACATGCACGACGGCGCCAAGCTCGGCGGGATTACCGTGCGCAATCCGTTTGGGGCGCGCGGGATCAGCGATGCGGCGCGCCCGGCGCTCGGCCTGTAAGGCTCAACGCCCGCGTTGCAGCAGCAGAAAACGCAGGCCGGACACGGAAAACACGAACATGAGCGCGGCCAGCAGCGCGAACATGATCCGGATGCGCGGCTCGTCCGAGCGATAGGCGAGGACCGCCAGGATGATCGTGCCGGCCAAATAGACCGCGAAGCGCAGCGCCACCGTCCAGCGCTCGCCGGACAGGGTGACATTGCGGCGGATCAGTGTGGCGACGCGATCGACCTCGCCTTCGCATCGTCCGATGCAGGCGAGGCCGGCTTCACGTTCCGCGGCACAGGCTGGACACAGCGCACGCGCGCAGTGCCGGCACAGCCCCACGGCATCGGTATCGCGATGATAGAAGCACTTCACCGCAGATGGTGCGTGCTACTCTGCCGCCATCGGACGTTGCGCCTTCGACAGGTGTTCGTCCATCTGACCGACGGCGCGATGGAGTTCGATCAGCGACTCCTCGATGTCTTTCTTCTGACGCTCGAGCGCATCGATACGCTCGGCGAACTTGGCGCGGGCGTGGATGTTCTGCTTCGTGCCGCCGTCGCCGCGATCGTAGAGATCGAGGATCTCGCGGATCTCCGCCAGGCTGAAGCCGACGCGGCGGCCACGCAGAATCAGCGTGACGCGCGCATGATCGCGGTTGTTGTAGATGCGGGCCTGGCCACGGCGCGCCGGCGCGATGAGGCCTTCGTCCTCATAGTGACGGAGCGTGCGGGCGGTGACGCCGAACTCCTTGGTCAGTTCGCGGATGGTGTAGGTGCGGTTCATGTCATTCGTCTCCTCTTTTCGACCCCAGCCCGGCGGTCTGAAGCCGCCGCTTTCGGTCTGCTGACAATTTCTCAGATGCGAAATCCTATGATTCCGCTTACGTGAACGTCAATACTGATTTTTATAGCGCGTTACAAATTAATATTATCGTTTTACAGAAAATAAATTCTGTGATATAATGAACCCTCTGAGAACTGGAGCGGAAAATGTCCAATGTGCTGACGTTCGAGACAGAAGAGCGCACCGCAACAAGGCCGGAGCAGCGGATGCGCGCGATCAGCCGGGCGCTTGCCGTCGTATTCCTGATCCTGCTGGCCGTGACGGTTCTCTGGGCCGCCGGTGCGGTGATTTTCTCGCTAATCCTGCCCGATCATGTGCTGGTCGGGGCGCGCGGCGCGGATCTGGTGTTCGGTCATAAACCGTATGCCAAGCCGGGCATGGTGCTTTTCGCCGACCAGCCACTCGCCACGCGGATCGCCGGCATGGTGGATGTGCTGATCGCGAGCGTTCCCGTCGCGATGACGCTCTTCAACCTTCACGGTCTCTTCCGCCTCTATGCCACAGGCATCGTGTTCGCGCGCGAGAATGCCCGGCACCTCAAACACATCGGCGGCTGGCTGCTCGTCTATCCGTTCGCGAAGTTCGCCGCGAACATGCTGTTCCGTGCCTTCGGCGGCACGGATCATGCGTGGTTCTCCGCCACCCTCATCCAGGCGCTGCTGCTAGGCGCGGTGGTGTTCGTCATCGCGCAGGTGATGGAGATCGGCGAGGAGATCGAACGCGAACGCTCGGAGTTCGTCTGATGGCGATCGTCGTCCGTCTCGACGTGATGCTGGCCAAACGCCGCGTGCGGTCCAACGTGCTGGCGCGCGCCATCGGCATCACAGAAGCCAATCTCTCGCTGCTCAAGAGCGGCAAGGTGAAGGGCCTGCGCTTCTCCACCTTGGAAGCGATCTGCAAATTCCTCGAATGCCAGCCGGGCGACATCCTGGAATACGAACCGGATAGCGGCGACGAGGCGTTGCGCGAAGCCGGATAACCTAAGCCATAGAGGACAAGACGATGACCTGCAAAACGCGCATTGCGCGAACGATGACACTTGCCTGCACCGCGGCCTTGGCCGGTTGCGTGAACCCGCCCGAGATTCCGCCTGTGGCCGGGCTCATCTCCGCCCCGCCAGGCGCCTCCGCAACCGTGCCCGTGCTGTTCGACGACAACCGGATGTTCGTCGATCTCGCTTTCGTGCGCCCGGACGGCAGCGTGCGCAAGGCGCGCGCCTTCGTGAACATGGGTGCAATCGGGCTGGTTCTCGATTATCCGCTCTATCGCGAACTTGGAGCCGACAAAGACAACACGGTCACCATGCGGCTCGGCGATATGCCGGTCCGCATCGACGCGCGCGCTATTCAGACGGTGCAGCAATCGAGCAACTTCACTATCCAACTCAACCCGTTCCATCGCCGCGCCGAACATGCGCCTGCCCCGCCGCCGCCGCCCGGGGAGGAAGACCCGATGGCGGCGCTCTCGGGTCCACTACACGTGGAAGCGGAGTTGCCCTCCGGGGTGCTGCAGACTTTCGTCGTGGTCGCCGATTACGGGGCGCGCACACTGACCTTCGCAACGCCGGGCACGATTGCGCCGCAAGGGATCGCGGTGCCGTTCCGGCTGAATCCGAAGACCGGTTTCATGACCGTGGACCTTGTGATCGACGGACAGAAACACGCGATGGTGATCGACGACGGCGGCAGCTACAGCGGCTTCCGCCGCGAGGCCGCCGGCGATCTTATCTCGGCCCACCCCGATTGGGTGATCAGCGATACCGCGATCGGCGAAGCGAACCTGACGATGGACGGATCGGGCCTCGACGCCAACTCACCGGTGCTGCGCCTGCCGCGCGCGGATATCGGCGCTTTGCATCTGGAGAAGATAGGCGTGGCGGGGCTCGGCATGGGTTCGTTCTTCGGCCGCGTGATCGGCGGCTGGTTTTGGGATTACTACAGCACGAAGGCCGGCGAGCGGGTCGACGGCTGGATCGCCGGCAATGTGCTCAAGGGCTACCGCATCACCTTAGACTACGCGCATCGCATGAGCTACTGGCTCAAACAGAGCGACCTCGATCCGCACGATCTCGATCAGGTCGGTGTGACCCTGGAACACGCGCAGGGCGGCTACGCCATCGCGGCGATCGCCACGAAGAACGGCCAACCGTCAGTGCCCGGCGTCCAGGTGGGCGACATCGTCGTGCGGATAGATGGCCTCGTCACGGCCACGGCGACACACGGCCAGATCCTCACCGCACTGCACGGCAAGCCGGGCGATACCCATGCGCTGGAGATCGAGCGCGACGGGAAATCGCGCTCGATCCAGGCATCTGTCACCGCCTTCTAGCGACCGGGTTTAGCCCCAGAGATCGCCTGTGTGATCCAGCGGAACCAGAGCGCTCGGTGCGTGCGTAAACACAACTTCCGCATTCCCGGCACTGTCGTGCTTCAGGACGAAATTATCGGCCGAATAATCACCGTCGAATGTGAGCACGTCGACACGACCGTGACTGCTCGCCGTCAGCGCATGAGCCGTGTCGTCCCAGCTGAGTGTCGCGCCGGCGGCTTTAAGATTTGTCAGATCGATTACGTCACCCTTGGCGAAATCGAGAATGTCGCCGCTGAAGGCCTTCGAGGTGCCAATCTCCAGCGTCGCTTTCCCGCCAAAAGCGACATCCTCACCGAATGTGCCGCCCAGATGCAGGAGCGCGCCCTGTTCTATCGTTGCCGTACCCGTGAACGTTGCATCGCCGTTGAGCTTTACCGATCCCTCCGCAGTAAGCGATAGCGCCCCAGATATGGCGCCATAATATGCTGCGCCATCGAGATCGAGCGTGGTTGCCGGGCCGCTGTTGGTGAGAAGACCTGCGCCCGTCAGTTCGTGAATCCCGGTAGCGAGCCCATGGATATCGAGCGTAGCTCCGCTATCGACGGTTGTCCTTCCAGCTTGCGAGAGCAGAACGGAAAGCCCGCCATCTGCCGTAGCCTCAAGGGTTCCCGCCGCGATAGCAACATCGGCGCCGCTTCCAACCGCCAGATGACCCGCTGCCACTCCGAACTTCACGATGCCATCGTTGCCGTTGGCATCGCCAAAGGTGAGCGTATCGCCCCCGGTCAAATCGAGTGCATGGGCCTTGAACGAAAGCACCGCCCCGTGCCCGGCGGCAATCGTCGCATCTCCCAGTGTCGTCGTACCATCCGTGACCGCGTCGAGTTGCAGGCTCCGCGCCGCGAGAAGTTCGCCGCCGTTTTCGATGCCGAGATTGCCGGTACCTAACGATGCGTCGCCGGTCGCGATGAGAGTCCCGCCGGAGATCTCCGTACCGCCCCGATAGGTGTTGTCGCCGCTGAGAGTGATTGTGCTACCCGCGCCACCCTCAACCTCCACACTGCCGGCACCGATAATGCCCTGTGCAAACGTCTGCGCGCCCGTGGGCGCCACCATCAGCGTGCCGTTGTTCAGGATCGCTCCCGCCAAAGCGGCACCGTTTGCCGTTATATCCAGAAGAGCGCCGGAATCGATCTTGGTGTTTCCGGTATAGGTTTCGTCCCCGGTGTAGGTAACAGTGCCGGTCACATCGACCGCGAGATTGCCGGAGATCGTCCCATCGATCTCGCCACCGCCGATCGTCAGATGGGATGTGGCCGACCCGGTGTTGGTGACGGCGCCACCCGCGTCGACAACGAGGTGTTCGATGGACGCCGCGAAGTTGTTGAGGTCGATCGTGCCTCCGGAATGAATCTTCGTATCGTTGGCAAGGATCGAGGCAAATTTCGAATCCGCACCTTTCAGCGTCCCCCCGTCGACGTCCACGCTAAGATCCAGGCTGACCGCCGACTGACCCGCCGCAAATACCCCCGTTGCACCGTGCCAGAGAACGGTGCCGCCAGCGCCAAAGACCCCCGTCGAAGCATTGAAGATGATATCCTCTGTCGCAGGCCCCGAACTGCCGGCCACACCTTCATTGATGGTCCAGCCGCCGCTTCCGATATCGAGCGTCTTGTCGCTCGCCGCGTCTATGGTCACCGTGTTGGTGGCCGGGCTCGGTGTGAACGTAAGCGCGTCCGTCACCGTCATCGACTGCAGCGCAGCCAGCACGCCGCCGTCGAGGTTCAAAGTGCCGCCACCGAGCGCCGCAGCGGTCGTGACTTCCAATACGCCGCCGTCGAGATCGAGAGCGCCGATCTGGTTGGCGCTTTCGAGGATGGCTGTCCCCGCACTCATCGTGAAGGTGTTCGTCGTAAGCGAGCCACCCGGTGCTTCCAGCAGCACCGCGCCGTCTGCCGAGAATGTCAGTGTGTTGGCGACTGAGCCGGCGTCAATAAAGACCGTGTATGATCCGGCAGTGGAGATGCTGGCGTCCGTGGTTGCATCGGGCACTGCGCCTGAATCCCAATTCGTTGCCACATCCCAGTCGCCAGTTCCCGCAGTCCAGTTGGCACTTGCCATGCGCGTTTCTCCCAAATTGTTGAGAAAGCAATAACGGCATGCACTCGATAAGTGCAAGCTTTGTATTGGTTCCGACAGACTAAAAATATGCCGCAAGCAGCCTTATATTCATGGAACCGGTGGCAGCACTGGAGAGGCGCATAGACTACCGGATTGCCGCAAATGCGGCGGGAAGAAGGCCATGTTGCGTCCGTCAATATTTGGACGGCTGTCCAAACCGTCGAACAGAAGCCGCTTCGTCGCGTTCGCGGCTGCAGGCTTGATCGAAATCGGACTTGTGACCGCGTTGCTGAGCGGTCTTGCCGCCCGTGCGGTGAAAGAGCTACCGCAGGCGCTGAACGTCGTCGACGTATTGACGCCGCCTCCGCCGCAGCCGGCAGTTCAACCGGTGAAGCCGGTCCTGGTGCAACCGCAGATGCCGACGGTACCGATTCCGGAAATCCGTATCCAGCGGCGTGCGCCGGCGCATGCGATCGCCGCGATCGCGGCGAAGGCACCGGTTGCAACTGTGCCCATGCCGCCGGTGGCGATGAGCCCGGTTGCCGTGCCTGAGCCCGCTCAAGCGCCACCAGCCATCGCGCCGACAGTGTTGCAGGCCGTCGCCGGCACGCACACCACACCGCCCTATCCGGAAATGGCGCGGCGGCTGGGCCAGCAAGGCCAGGTGCGAGTCCACATCAGCGTCGGCGCCGACGGGCAGATCACGCGTGTCGATGTCGCGAAGTCGAGCGGCAGCGCCTTTCTCGACGACGCTGCGCGCAACTGGGTGCTGTCGAATTGGCGTTATCGCGCGGCCACACGCGACGGCGCGGGCGTCGTATCGGAGACCGATGCCATCGTGGTGTTCGACCTGAAGGACTTGCGCTGAAAAAGAGGACGGCCGCGGCGTGGTTGCGCCGCGGCCGCTGGTCCTTCGCCCGGGTCTTAAGCCGCGGCGCGAACGGGGTGGGATTCCTGGGCGAGGTTTTCCGCCGCGAAATCCCAATTCAAAAGCTTTCCGAGAACGGTCTCGAGATATTTCGGCCGTTCGTTGCGGTAGTCGATGTAATAGGCGTGCTCCCAGACATCGACGGTAAGAAGGCAGTTGATTCCATTGACCATCGGGTCGATGGCGTTGGAGGTCTTTTCAACCGACAGTTTGCCGTTCTGGGACACGAGCCAAACCCAGCCCGAACCGAACTGCTCCTTGCCGCCCTTCGCAAGTTCCGCGGTCAGCTTGTCCATGCTGCCGAAATCGCGCTCGATCGCCTTGGCAAGATCGTCGCCCGGCTCGTGCGGTTTCGGCGTCAGGCTGCGCCAGTAGAAATCGTGATTCCAGACCTGCCCGGCGTTGTTGAAAATCTTCTTCTCGTCTGACCCGTCCTTCGCCTTGACGGTGGCGCGGGCGATCTCCTGGAGCTGCATGTCCGCGAACCGCGTTCCCTTGACGAGTTCGTTCAGGGTTTTCACATACGCAGCGTGATGTTTATGGTAGTGGAATCGGATCGTCTCGGCGCTGATCGTCGGGGCCAGCGCGTCCTCGTCCCACGGAAGCGGCGAGAGCGTGAAAGGCGGAGTCATTGAGTCTCCTGCTTCTTGTTGTTTCAGTTTGGGTCGCGCGATTGGCTCTAGCAGCGGCCTTGCGGAGATAAACCGCGAGCTTGCATCCGGTTCCCGCATAAAATTTGGTTCCATCAAATTTTTCGTTCGACATGTTTTGCGTTAAGATGCGTGGTCTTTGGGTCAAGGGAGGAGACATGCGCTTCACCTATGCGATCAAATATGTCGGCGACATGGACCAAGCCGTGCGCTTTCATCGCGACACGCTTGGCCTTCCGCTCAAATTCCAGACCCCGGGATGGAGCGAGTTCGCGACCGGCGAGGTGACGCTCGCCCTGCACGAAGCCACGGCGGAAAATCCCGCCGGCTCGGTCGAACTCGGGTTTGGTGTCGACGATGTGCCGAAAACCTATGCAGAGCGCGCGACGAATGGGCTCTCTTTCGACGGCGCGCCGCGCGAACTGCATGGCATGAAGCTGGCCACGTTCCGCGACAGCGACGGCGCGGCCTGCAGCCTGTCGAGCAGCTGACCCGCGACAGACTGCGAAACTTCGTGATGTCGATGACAGCGATTGTCACTTGAGATTCATCCGCATGTGACACAGGTTTTGCGTGAGCGGGGCATAGGAATTGTCGGAGGACAGCCAATGCCGAGTTTCGATTTTCTCTACCGCAAGGACGACGGCCGTCTCGCGCTCAAGCTGACCGCCGAATGCGAAGATGAAATCCGCGCCAAGGTCCTTGCCCACGCGATGAAGGCCGCCGAATGCCATCATTTCGAGGTGTGGGACGGCGCGACGCTGGTCTATGAGCGCCCGGAACCCGTCCGCCGCCGCCTGCCGGAGATCCGGCTGACGGGGTGAAAGTCAGGTCACCTCGATCGGTAGGCTCGCCGCATGTCACGCGCGCCGTGGATGATCCGTTCGACTCGCACATGCGTTTTCAGTATCCGGAAGAAGATAACATATGGTGGATGTCCGGCCATCCTCAGCCCCGGAGCGATTTCGCTGCGTTTGGCATAAGCCGTCGGAGCGAATCCGATGGTCTCACAGGCCCTGAGGATTTCGCCGGCGTAGGAGTAGGCGCGCTCGGGATTTCTTTGCGCGATATACGCCGCCAGATCATTCAGATCTTTTTCCGCGCGCGGAGCGAGTCTGACGCTTTTCACTGCCTGTCCCATCGATCGCCTTGAAAAATTTCGCCTTCAACCGGTCGCGTACTTTATCGATCGATACGGAAGAGCCGCTATCGATGCCTTCCTGAACCATGCGCCGCAGCTCTGCCAAGCCGTAGACCCCGACGACCCGCTTGTATTGCCAGTCTCGCAACGCGTCGCGGACGACTTCGCTCGTCGTTGCATAATCGCCGGACTCCACCGCGTCTTTTATGGTCTCAACCATATCGCGCGGAAGCGCGATGCTGATCTTGTCGATGGGCATGGTCAAACTTCGGTAGGATTTCTTGCTACTTTTTACTACCGACCAGGTAGCATATCAAGCCAGCGCGGTTGCGATAGGAATCCCAGTCTTCAGCGCGAGCGTGACCGGTGTTTTTTCTGCGATCTCGGCCATGCGCTGTTTCTGCTCGGCATCCAGACCTCCGATCGTCAGCACACGGTCGATCTTCACCGTCTTGTCCTCCTCGCGGTAGCAGGTGAGCTCGACTGCAAGCTCCGTGAACGCCCACCCCTTGCGCTCGGCATACATCCGCAAAGTGATCGTTGTGCAGGCGCTCAAACCCGCGAGCACCAGCGCGAACGGCGAAGCCCCGCTGTCGCCGCCGCCGCCCGAGACCGGCTCGTCAGCCACCAGATCGTGATGGCCGGCGTGAATGGCGGTGCGATAGCGCGCATCGGCCAGGCTGATGGTCCCGCGCGTGTGGGCCAGGATGTGGTCTTCGCTCATGTGTCGCCTCCCATCGGCGGTGCATCGAAATAAGGTTCGCCATTCGCGGTCTGAACCATTATCGGCGCTGCGTGGCGAACCAGCGCCGCAGCGTCGAGCAGCCAGGTCTCCGCGTTGCCGACTTTGCCATGAAAACATACGGCGGTGCCGTCATGCTGCGCGATGAAATCGTCCACCAGCAGCGCGAAGAACCGGTCCGGCCAGTTGGCGTGCGCACCGGCGGAGGATGAATCCACCTCAGCGCACAGCGCCCAGACCCGTTCGCCGTTGCGCAGGACCGGGACCTCATAGTGCACGAACCGCTTGTCCGGAAAATCGGTCAGATGTTCGACGTAGTGCATCAGCGTGACCTGATCGCGATCCGAACCGATCAGCATGATCTTGCCGCCGTGCTGCGCCAACTTCTCGAACGGCGTCCCGGCACCGAACGGGAACATCAGCGGATGTTCCGCCATCAGCCACTCCGCGCGGTCGCCGCGTGCGCCCATCCGCGCCGAAACGCACGGGCTCACCAACGTTCCCGGCCAGGTGCGGAAGAACTCCGCCAGCGTGCCGTTCTCGCGTTCCGCGCGTGTGGCCTGCGGATCGAACGCCGGCAGATGCGCGCGCAAGCGAGCGATCTCATCCTCGGGCAAACGCCCCCGGCCGATCTCGTCATAACCGTCCGGGCAGCCCAGCAGCATCGTCATTGCGCCGCCGGGCGATGCCGTATCGACGATGGCACGATGAATCTCGTCCGGACCGCCATAGACCGGTCCCACCGCCCGCACCGAGGCATGCACCATCACGAGATCGCCAGGCCTTAGACCCAGGGCATCGAGATCGGCGCGCAACGATTGCGGTGTGGCACGCATCAGGCCGTGAGTAGCTTCTCTTTCACCGCCCAGTCGAGCGTCTTGTTCAGCGCGGTCTCGAAGCGCGCGAACATCTCGTCGATCTCGCTCTCGTCGATGATGAGCGGCGGGCAGAACGCGATGCGGTCACCCATCATAGGACGCACGATCAGACCCGCCTCCTGGGCGAAACCGGCCAGGGTCGCGCCTGCCTGTTTGGCGGGCTCGAAATTCTTCTTCGCGCTCTTGTCGGCGACCAGCTCGACGCCGCCGAGCAGACCCACGCCGACCGTCTCGCCGATCAGTGGGTGATCGCCCAGTGCACGCACCCGCTTCTGGAAATGCGGCGCAATCGCCTTCACATGATCGAGGATTTTGCGTTCCTGGTAGAGTTCGATGGTCTTCAGCGACACCGCCGCCGACACCGGATGGCCGCTATAGGTGAAGCCGTGGCCGAAGGTGCCGATCTTGCCCGACTCCTCTTCCACGATCTCCGACAGTTCCGGCGACAAGATTACCGCGCTGATCGGCAGGTAGGCCGACGACATCGCCTTGGCGATGCTCATGCTGTCGGGCTGGAAGCCGAACGTCGTGCAGCCGAACCACTCGCCGGTGCGGCCGAAACCGGTGATGACCTCGTCGTCGATCAGCGGGATGCCGTATTTCGCGAGCACCTGCACGATCGCCGGGAAGTAGCCTTTCGGCGGCATGATGACGCCGCCCGCGCCCATCACCGGCTCGGCGATCATCGCGGCGATAGTATCGGCGCCCTCCTTCTGGATCAGCGCGTCTAGGTTCGCGGCCATGCGCTGCGTGAACTGCGCCTCGCTCTCGCCCGGTTCGGCATGGTGATAGAAATGCGGGCAGTCGGCATGGAGCGCGAAATCCAGCGGCAGGCTGAAGCTGCGATGGTTCGCCGGAAGGCCGGTGAGCGAAGCACTCGCCAAGGTCACGCCGTGATAGGCGCGGTTGCGGGAGAGAATCTTTTTCTTCCTGGTGTGTCCGCGCGCATTGGCGGCGTACCAGGCGAGCTTGATCTGGGTGTCGTTGGCTTCCGAGCCGGAGTTGGCGAAGAACACCTTGCCGGTCGGAAACGGGATGACTTCTTTGAGCTTTTCCGCCAGCGCGATCGCCGGTTCGTGGCTCTTGCCGCCGAACAGGTGGCCGAAGGCGAGCTTCTTCATCTGCTCTGCGGCCACGTCGGCCAGGATCGTCTCGCCCCAGCCGAGTGCTGTGCACCACAGCCCGGCCATCGCCTCGATATAGTCCTTGCCAGTCTCGTCGTAGACGCGCACGCCCTTGCCGCGCTCGATCACGAGCGAGCCGGTCTCGCGGAATTTCACGAGGTTGGTGTAGGGGTGCAGCACGCTCTGCACGTCGCGCGTCTGGGAATTGGAAAGCATTGGACACTCCGGAAAAATGGCGGACGGTTTCTATAGCAGGTGCGCGCGCGGCTGACGCCCCCCGCGCATTCGAATAATTGCTTTAAGCCGGGATTAAGAGTGAACGCCACATCCCGGCGGAGTCGGGTATTCCGACACTTTCTTTAAAGTGCGCCGGATCGAAGCTGATCACGCGGCCGATAGAACGCGGACATGCCAGCAGAGGGGATATTTGGACGGCGCGGTGGACCCGCCCTGGTCGCGCCGCCCGCGTTGCGCCCGGTGGCGGCAGTCGCGCAGCCCGAAAACATTTCGCGCCAGCCTACGGTCCGGTCCTTTGCCGCTTCCGACCCGATCCTCACCGGCATCCTGCTTCTCGCGATGGTCGCCGTTTTCCTTGCAGAGCAGCGTTTTGCGATCGGCCCCGGCCATGCCGGCGTGCCGAGCCTGCGCACCATCGTGGCGCTTGGCGGCCTGAGCCGTGCGCTTGCTATCGGCAAAGGCGAATGGTGGCGGCTGTTCACGGCGCCCTTCCTGCACGGCGGCCTCTCGCACATCGCCGGCAACGCCATCGCGTTCTTTTTCGCCGGAATGAATCTGGAACGGATCGCCGGGCGGCGCTGGCTGGCCGCACTGTTCTTCCTGGGCGCGCTGGGCGGGGTAAGCGGCTCGCTGCTGATGAACGCGCCGGAGACGGTCACGGTCGGCGCGTCCGGTGCGATCATGTGTCTGCTGGCCGCGCTGCTCGTGCTCAGCTTCGACAGCCACGCCGTGAAAAATCCCGCGCGCGTTCAGCGCCGCGCTTTGTTCCTGCTGATCCCGGCGCTCGCGCCTGCGGCCGGCGGCGCGCACATCGACATCTCCGCCCATATCGGCGGGACCATGGTGGGTACGATGCTGGGCTTTCTGCTCCAGATCACCTGGCGGGAAGACGAAGAAGCGCATGCGTTCAAGCGCGCCGCGGCATGGGTCGGCGCGGTGGGCGCGCTCGTCACGCTGCTGAGCTTCGGACTCGTCGCCGCGCATTACAGGAACGCAGGCAGCGCGACGAGCGCCATCCCCGACCTGCAGCTGATGTCGGAGGACGATCTTCCGGCCGATGCGGCGCAGGCGGACCGGAAATCGTCGGACTATGTGCGCAAATTTCCGGACGACCCGCGCGCCCATTTCTTCCGCGCCGTCTTCTTCATCCGCGGGCACGACATGACGAGCGCTCAGGAGCAACTGCGTACCGCGCTCGACGAACGTCAAGTCCTGAGCCAATTGCCCCAGAGCTTCACAGCGACCTTACAGGTCTTGCTGGCGGCGACGCTTGCCGAGCAGGGCCGCCTCGACGATGCCCGCAGCACCGCCGCCCCTGCGTGCACCGCCGCAGCCGATGACGATCGGCTCTACACGATCATGAACCGGCTGAAGGAAGAAGAAATCTGTCCCTAGATTACTGCACGCCTTCCGGCGGCTGCACGTGGTCGTAGTCATATTCCGCCATGATGTGCTGGCCGCCGGCGATCTGGGTATCGGATTTCAGCACGCGTTTGGGCAGGTTGGCGATCCACACCTTATTGTCGTCGATCGAGCCCTGGTGTTCGACATGCGCGGTGTAGACCGTGGCCGCCTGTCCGTGCACCGTGTCGCTGCCGATGCGATGGCAGATCTTCTTCGCCCCTCTGTCGCTTTCGTGAACCTGATCGATCATGTCCTTGGCAGTCATCGGCATGCTGCGCCATTGACCGCCGACCTGCACGTAGAGCTGGGTGCCGGTGAAGACCGAGCGCGAGGTTTCGGGTTTGCCGCCCGGCGCCTGCATCGTCATCGTCACGCTCACCGGCATCGCGGCGCCACCGAGCGTGCCGGTCATCAGATCGGCGCAGTCGTCGGCATGCGCCGCCGCCGAAACCGCAAGACAGCTGCCCGCAACAAGGCCGAAAATGGTGGGACGGCGGGTCATAACGGTCTCTCCGGGATATCGCACGATCTTGTCCGCTGTTTCGCCCGCCGGGATCAAGCGGGAGCCCGACAACGCCGCACGGTTCCCGCCGGCCGGTGATCCGATCCTGCGATTTGCCCGTACCGGTGGTCATTTCTATGATGGCATCAGAACAACATAGGGATCCGAAACGACATGCTGGGGCAAATGCAGGACTGGCCGCTGCTGGTCCACAAGATCATCGATCACGCGGCGCTCTATCACGGCGAACGGGAGGTGGTGAGTCGCTCCGTAGAAGGGCCGATCCACCGCACCAATTATCGCGAGATCGCGGGTCGCGCCCGCCGCGTCGCCGAGGCGCTGGATCGCCACGGCGTCAAGCTCGGCGACCGCGTCGCGACGCTCGCCTGGAACAGCTGGCGGCATCTCGAGACCTGGTACGGCATCGCGGGAATCGGCGCGGTCTACCACACCCTGAACCCGCGCCTGTTTCCCGATCAGATCGTCTATATCGCAAACCACGCCGAAGACCGCGTGCTGTTCTTCGACATCACCTTCGCCAAGCTGGTCGAGGAGATCGCGCCGAAATTGCCGTCGGTCAAACTCTACGTGGCGATGACGGACGCGGCGCATTTGCCCGATGCGAAGATCCCCAACATGGTCGCCTACGAGGATTTCATCGGCGACACGTCGGGCACGTTCGAATGGAAGGAGTTCGACGAGAACACCGCGTGCGGCCTCTGCTACACCTCCGGCACCACCGGCAATCCGAAGGGTGTGCTCTATTCCCACCGCTCGAACGTGCTGCATTCGCTGATGGCGGCGCAGACGGACGCGCAGCGCATCTCCGAACGCGACTCGGTCTTGCCGATCGTGCCGATGTTCCACGCGAATGCGTGGGCGCTCGCATTCAGCGGTCCGATGGTCGGTGCCAAGCTGGTGATGCCGGGCGCCAAGCTGGACGGTGAATCCGTCTACGAGCTGCTGCACGAAGAAGAGGTGACGATGAGCGCGGCGGTGCCGACCGTATGGCTCGCGCTGTTCCAGTATCTCGAAAAGACCGGCAAGACGCTGCCGCATCTGAAGCGGGTGCTGATCGGCGGCTCCGCCTGCCCGCGCTCGATGATCGAAGGCTTCGAGAAGAAATACGACGTGGAAGTCATTCACGCCTGGGGCATGACGGAGATGAGCCCGCTCGGCACGCTCGGCACCCTCAAGCACAATCTGCAGTCCCTGCCGTACGAAAAGAAGCTCGATTACAAATGCAAACAGGGTCATCCGGTGTTCGGCGTCGAGATGCGGATCGTCGATGACGAGAACAAGGAACTGCCGCGCGACGGCAAGGCGTTCGGGCGGCTGGAAGTGCGCGGACCGGCAATCGCCAAAGGCTATTTCCGCGGTGAAGGCGCCGATGCATTCGATGCCGACGGCTGGTTCGACACCGGCGATGTCGCAACGCTGGATGCCGATGGCTACATGACCATCACCGACCGCGCCAAGGACGTCATCAAGTCCGGCGGCGAATGGATTTCCACCATCGAGATCGAGAACATCGCGGTCGGCCATCCCGCAGTGGCGGAAGCGGCGGTTATCGGCGTCGCACACCCCAAATGGGACGAGCGGCCGCTGCTGATCCTGGTCGTCAAACCCGGCAAGAGCGTCACCAGGGACGAGATGCTGCAATATCTGGGCGGCAAGATCGCCAAGTGGTGGATGCCGGACGATGTGGCGTTCATCGACGAGATTCCGCATACCGCAACCGGCAAGATCCAGAAGATCGCATTGCGCGAGCGGTTCCGCGGACATCGTCTTCCGACCGTTGCTGCATAAAACCGCGCCGCACGCTGCTGCATCCCGCGCCCGTACCCTGTATGGTCGCGGCGGCGTTGCGTTGGGGGTTTTATGAAGTTCGTGCCGGTGGTCGCGCGCGTGTCGTTTGGAACGACGCTTGCGACCGCTGCCCTGATTTTTGCGGCCGCGTTCGGTCGCCGGCTGCATCTTCTGACCTACGCGGCCGGACACACCTTGTTCTCGGTCGGGGCGGTTGCCGGTCTCGCTGCCATTGCGCTCGGCTTCGCCTGGTGGATCGGGCGGCTGGTCACCGGGGACTCCAGCGCCACGCGCTGGGGCGCGATCGGACTGATCGGCGCGCTCGCGGTGATGGCGATGCCGCTGCGCACCCTGTGGCTGGGCCTCACCGAGCCGCCGCTGGTCGATATCACCACCGATGCCGAAGAGCCGCCGGCGTTTGCCGCGCTTCTGAAACAGCGCACGGATGCCGCCAATCCGCCATCCTATGACGGTCAGCAGAGACTCTTTTACGACGGCGAGGAGATGACGCGGATCGAGGCGCAGAAGCGCGCCTATCCGGACGTGAAGCCGGTGAAGCTGATCACGCCGCTCATGGTCGTCTACTGGCACGCGTTCGAAGTGTCCAAGCAGATGGGATGGGACATCGTCGCCTTCGACCCGAAGGCCTGCACGGTCGAGGCGACCGACGAAGACTTCTGGACCGGCGACGTGTCGGACATCGCGCTGCGAGTGCGTCAGGTGCCCTCGCCCGGCATGGGCTCGCGCCTCGACATCCGCGCCAAGAGCCGCAACGGCGCCACCGATGCGGGACGCAACGCAGCGAACGTCAAGGCCTACATCAAAGAGCTGCTGGGGAAGTAGGTCGAATGGGAGAGATTCGGCGCCATAAGATGTTCGAGCCGATGCTCAGGGCTTGTCCATCATTTGCGTCACATTGGGACGCATTCCTGTTGGAATGGGCGGATGAGCCAGAGCTTCCGTTGTACATCGCACTAGCGGAACTCGCCCGACATCTGATCGCAAAAGAAGGAATCGGCGATACCTCGAATTTCGACGCCGTCTTTGATGTGGTGGAACGATGGCACCTCGAGGGAGACAGCTACGTCAAAGAAGCTGCAACAATCGGTTTGCTCGAAGATCTGCAGAATCTGAACCTTCACACAACTACGAAGCCGGACGATTTTGTCCGGTGGTTGAGACCCAAGTCGAAGCGTACGTGGGATAAAGTCAGCGCATTCTGGTCTGATGTAACCTCGACCGAAGACGACTGACTTTGTAGGCAATGGACTAGCGTGGAGCGCCATTGGAAATCGCAACGAGGATTCCCTTGGGACGAGAAACATGGCCGCCACTCTTTCGCAACACAATCCGTCATCGCCGGGCGTTTGTCCCGGCGATCCATTACCGCTTTATTCGCACACCAAGCCTCACTGCCAGCCTCGCGGCCATAGATGGCCGGCAACTTCGCTGCCGCTCAGCCCGGCCATCACGGCAAAAAATCTGGAAGATCAGTTCTTGTGAACGACGCCGTCCTTCATCACGAAGCGGACATCGTCGAGCACCGACAGGTCGCGGGCCGGATCGCCAGGCACGGCGATGAGATCGGCGAGGAAGCCCTCTGCCACTTGTCCAAGATCGCGATCGCGCCGCAGAATCCTGGCGTTCGTTGCAGTCGCCGCGACCAGCGTCTCCTCCGCGCTCATCCCGCAGCGCTGCATCAGGCGCAGTTCCAGCGCGTTGGTGCCGTGCGCAAAGACGCCGACATCGCTGCCGCAGCCGATCGTGACGCCAGCCTCGCGCGCGGTGCGAAACACGCGTTCCGCCGCCTTCACATGCTCGGAGGGTTCGGTTTTGCCGGGAACGTAGCCGTGGAAATACTGGCTGATGCACTCCGCGGCCGCGAGCGTCGGCAGGAACGCGATGCCTTTCTGCTTCATCAGCGCAAAAGTCGACGGCGCCCCGCCATAACCGTGCTCGATCGTGTCGACACCGGCCAGCACGGCGCGCAGCATCCCTTCGTTGCTTGTCGCGTGACAGGCAACCGGACGGCCGAGCGAATGCGCCGTGTCGACACCGGCGCGTAGTTCATCGATCGAAAACGTCGGCACGGTCTCGCCGTTCGGGCCGACCCGGTAGTCCGCGTAGAACTTGATCCAGTCCGCGCCATGCGCCGCCTGGTGCCGCACGGCTTTCACGACCTCGTCGACGCCGCTCGCCTCTTCCGCGCCCTGCGCGAGACAGCAATCGTCGCGATAATTCTTGCGCATCGGGGCGTAGCCGCCCGCGGCGACGATAGCGCGGGTCGCCGCGAACACCCGGGGCCCTTTGGCGATGCCGTTCTCGATCGCACGTTTCAGCGCGACGTCGGCATAGCCTGCGCCTTCGGTGCCGAGATCGCGCAAGGTCGTGAAGCCGGCCAGCAAGGTCGCCTCCGCATGCCGCACCGCGCGCACCGTGCGATAGGCTTCGGACTCCTTCAGCACCTGATCGTCCCACAGCGTCTCGTTGTAGGGATGGAGGAACAGGTGCGAATGGATATCCATCAGGCCGGGAAGCAAGGTGCAGCCGGGAAGCGCTACGGCCTTCGCATCGGGCGCGGAAATATCGGGCCCGACCGCTTCGATGCGATTGCCGCGGACCAGCACGGACGAGCCTTCGACGACCGTGCCGTTGCTCCATATCCGCGACGGCTGGAGAAGGATGAAATTCGCGGTCATGGTTTTCGGTCATTATCCGTGTTTAGGCTTGCGGCGGTGCGATCGGCGAGGTGCGCGATGGGCAAGCGGACACGGACGATAGGGGATTTGCGGCGTCTTTCCAAAAGCGAAGACGCGGTCCGATGAAGCCGCTCACCATCGTCCTGTGCGTTCTGGCGCTCCTCGCCGCCGGCGGGATCGGCTTCTATGCCGGCCGCAGCACGGCGCAAAGCGAGATCGACCGCATCGCGACGATGCAGATGCAGGAGCTATGCGCCCAGCGTGCCGACCGTGTGTTCCAGCAGCGGCGCCGCGACCGCAGCATGGTCACCCACAGCTACACCAACCACTACGATCCGGAGGCGCGGACCTGCTTCGTGCTATTCCAGCGAAGCACCGGCGCGGTACCGATCGTCCAGGAACTGGACGACGCGTATGAAGGCAAGAACTACGGCGCGCTGCTCGCAACCGCCGATGAAAATCCGAAACCGGCGCTGCGCATATTGGCCTGCCGGCTGACGGTGCCCGGCGAAGCCCCGAAGACTTGTGCCGCGCTCAACGAATGGAACGCGTTCGTCGCGCGTTACATGGGCAGCTAGGCAATCTGCCACACGAGCGGATGTCCGCTCAGCACACGATCGATCGTAACCAGGCGCAGCCCTTCGACCTGGCATTGCGCGAGCAACAGCCGGTCGAACGGATCGCGCGTGGCCGGCTGAATATCCAGGTCCTCGATTGCGTGATGCTGATCGATCGGGAGCAGCTGAAAGCCAAGCGCCTTAAAGTAATCCGGCCAGTCCTCTAGCGGTAATGAGAACGTCAGCTTTCCCAGTCTGTACTTGATCGCGATTTCCCACAGGCTCGCCACGCTGACGATCTTGTCGATGCGCGGCGATAGCATGGCTTGTTCTATTGCGGCGCCGTACCGCGACAGGTCTTTTTCCGCGATCGCGATGGCGATATGGCTATCGAGCAAAAGCCGCATTATTTGCGAGGCGGTTTTGGTTTGTCGAAATCTTCCGGCAACGGCGTGATCAGAAAGTCTTCAGGCAACGGATCGTCGAAATCCGGGGACACCCACGACACCAATCGATCGACACCTTTCGACTTGAGAAAGCGATCTCCTGCATCCCAATCGATACCAACCTTCTTTTCCTTGTGCGGCACGATATCGAACACCGGTTTGCCATTGCGGGTGACGGTAATCGTCTCGCCCTTCTCCACTGCGCGCGCGAGCTCGGTGAGGCGGTTTTTCGCGTCCTTGATCGATACGGTGGTCACGCGAGCATGGTAGCTACCGGTAGCTACTTTGTCAAGGTATACCGCTCGCCATCGCGCCGGACGCGGCCTTCTTCTTCCAGTTGGATCAGATGTGCCAGGACCGAGCGCGACGCGGCCGGATGCAGGCGTTTGTCCACGTCGGCGTACATCCGCGCGACCATGGCGGGGATCGTGTCGAGTCCGCCCTCGATGCACGCCACGATCTGCCGCTCGCGATCCAGCCGGTGATCGAGATAGGCCTGCAGGAACGGCTTCGGATCGGTGATCGGCGCGCCATGCGTGGGGTACAGGATGCGGTCGTCGCGCGGCTGCAGCTTGCGCACGCTGGCGAAATATTCGCGCATGTCGCCGTCCGGCGGCGTCACCACGGTCGTCGACCAGCCCATGATGTGATCGCCGGTGAACAGCGCCTTCTCTTCCTTCAGCGCGAAGCATATATGGTTGGAGCAGTGACCGGGCGTGTGGACGCACTCGAAAGTCCAGCCATCGCCTTCGATGATCTCGCCGTCCGTCACGCGAACATCCGGATTGAACGTCCGGTCGCCGCCCTCCTCGAGAGTAGGACCGTCCCCATGATGACCGCTGCCGTGCGGGCCGAAGCCATAGGTCTTGGCGCCCGACCATTCCTTGAGCGGCTTCGCGGCCGGCGAGTGGTCCGTATGCGTATGGGTGACCAGGATGTGGGTCACGGTGCGTCCGGCGAGCGCACGCTTCAGCGCTTCCACATGCTCCGGCATGTCGGGACCGGGATCGATCACCGCCACGTTATGGCCGCCTACGATGTAGACGCCGGTTCCTTTGAAGGTGAAGGGACTGGGATTTTTCGCGAGCACGCGTGTGATCAGCGGACTGACCCGGACTTCGTCTTCATAGGGAACATCGAACGTGCGGATGAAGGGGATGGCCATGACGACAGCTCTTGGGAACCGCATCACCTTCGCATGTTTGGCCGCAGTGCACCAATATTGACCGTCGGCGCATCCGGCGGGAAAGCTTCGCCCGACATTGGGGGAAACGCGCGCATGAACAGTTTGCGCCTGCTCGTACTTTCGTTTGCAGCGCTGATCGCAGGGTTCACCGCCGCTGCGGCCGATGAAGGGATGTGGACCTTCGACAATTTTCCGGCGGCCGCGGTGAACGCCAAATACGGCACCAGGATCGACCAAGCCTGGCTGGACAACGTACGCGAGTCCTCCGCGCGGCTCTCGACCGGATGCTCGTCGTCGGTCGTGACAGCGGATGGCCTGGTGCTCACCAACCATCATTGCGTGCGCGGCTGCGCCCAATCGCTCTCTACCGCGAAGACCAACTACATCGAGGACGGATTCTTGGCGGCTACGCACGCCGATGAGAAGCTATGCCCCGGCATGCAGGCCGAAATCCTCACCGCCATCGCCGATGTGACCGCGCGCGTGACGGAAGCGACCAGGCGCAAGACCGGCGAAGGCTTCGTCAAGGCGCGCGACGGCGCGATCGCGGCGATAGAAAAGGAAGGCTGCGCGGGGCGCGAGCAGCAATACCGCTGCCAGGTGCTGACCCTTTACCAGGGTGGCCAGTACAAGCTCTACACCTACCGCAAATTCTCCGATGTGCGTCTGGTGTTCGCGCCGGAGGAAACGATGGCGTTCTTCGGCGGCGATCCGGACAATTTCAACTTCCCGCGCTACGACCTCGATTTCTCGTTCGTGCGGCTTTACGAAAACGGCCAGCCGGTCGCGACGCCCAGGCATCTGCACTGGCGCCTGACGCCGCCGAAAGATGGAGAACCCGTCTTCATCGCCGGCAATCCCGGCTCGACCCAGCGCCTGCTAACCGCAGAGCAACTGGAGACGGTGCGCGATCTCACCCTGCCTACCACGCTGCTCCAGATCTCGGAATTGCGTGGCCGCCTGATCCGCTTTGGCGAAGAGGATCCGGAGAATGCGCGCACGGCGCGTTCGACTCTGTTCGGCATCGAGAACGGCTTCAAGGCGTTCTACGGACAGGAGAAGGCTTTGGTCGATCCCGCGCTGATCGCCGCGAAACGCGAAGCCGACCGCGCACTCAAGGCGCGGGTCTCCAAGGACGCAGCACTCTCAGGCGAGATCGGCGATCCGTGGAGCGATATCACAACGGCGGAACGTACCCGGCGCGAGCTCTATCTGCGCGATCTGATGATGGAAGCACGCGCCGGCTATCGTTCTGCGCTGTTCGGCTACGGCCGCGCACTCGTGCGCGCGGCGGAGGAGCGTGAGAAAGCGAATGGCGACCGGCTGCCGGAGTACACCGACAGCCGCCTGCCGCTGATGGAAAAGAACGTGCTCGATCCGGAGCCGGTCTACCCGAAGGTTGAGCAGCTCCTGCTGGAGTTCTGGCTCTCCAAGCTGCGCGAATACCTGACCGCGGATGCGCCCGGCACAAAGTCGTTCCTCGGAAAAGCCTCGCCGGAAGCGCTATCGGCCGGCCTCGCACAGTCGCGCCTTGCCGACCCCGCTTATCGCAGACAGCTCTGGGACGGCGGACTGAAAGCGGTTGAGGCATCGGACGATCCGATGATCAAATTCGTTCTGGCGACCGATCCCGCGTCGCGCGCCATCCGCAAGGCGTTCGAGGCGCGCGTCACCGCTCCGGAAGATCGCGCCTTCGAACGCATCGCCAAGGCGCGTTTTGCGATTTACGGAACAGGCGTTTATCCGGACGCGACCTTCTCCCTCAGGCTCTCCTACGGGAAGATCGAAGGCTGGGATGAGAATGGACAGCCGGTGCCGTCCTTCACGAAACTGGGCGGCCTGTGGGATCGCGCAACCGGCGCGTTTCCGTTCCAGCTGCCGCCGCGCTGGGTGAATGCGCGCTCGAAAGTCGACGGCGACACCGTGTTCGATTTCGTCTCCGACAATGACGTCGTCGGCGGCAATTCCGGCTCGCCCGTGATCGACGCGCAAGGCGATGTGATCGGCGCGGCCTTCGACGGGAACATCCACAGCCTGGGCGGCGCCTTCGGCTTCGACGACCGCAACAACCGCTCCGTCGCGGTCTCCACCGTCGCGATCACGGAGGCGCTGAACAAGATCTACGGTCAGCAGGCGTTGGTCGCAGAATTGTCAAAACCGTAGCGCCGCGTCGTGTACAGGAAAGCGCTTTTTGGGCTGATGGTTCTTGCGCTGGCAGGTGGGCGCGCAAGCGCCGACCCGTCACCACCGCAGCCTGTCGGCGTACACCGCTGCGCAGAAAACTATCCGGAATCGGCTCTTGAGGCTGGCATCCACGGCGCCACCACCATTGCCTTCCGCATTGGGGCCGACGGTGTTCCAACCGATCTGCAGGTCGAAAAATCCAGCGGCAACGACGATCTCGATAACGCCACCCTGAAATGTATTGCAGTGTGGCGTTACGAACCGGCGCACGCTGACGGGAAGCCCGTCGAAGTGCCGTGGAAGACGACTGTAACCTGGGATATCGAAATACCCGTTCCACTGCCCAAGCCGGGCACGCTCCACGATTGCCTTTCCTACACACCCAGCGCGGATGAAGAGGCACATGCAACAGCCCCCGTGCAGATACACTTTATCGCTAAAACAGATGGCTCCGTAAGCGAGCCATTCGTCGCTTTGTCGAGTGGCAGCAAAACGTTTGATGAGGCGGCGATGCAATGCGCGTCGCGCTGGCAATACCTGCCCGCTACGCGGGATAGACAGCCGGTCGCGGTCGGTTGGGCCGTGCGAGTCGCTTTGCAGAAAGGTGTACCGGTGGTAGCCGAAAATTTTGCAAAGCCTCATCTCTGTTTTCACTACCCGGAAAAAGCTCTCCGCGACCACATCGAGGGAACGACGATCCTGGCCTTTATGATCAACACCGATGGTCGGATCACGCAGGCTTCCGTAGCGAAATCGAGCGGGAGCAAAGAGCTGGATGAGGCTACCATCGTGTGCTCAAGCCGCTGGATGTACAGACCGGCGAAGCGCGACGGTCAGCCAATCGCCGTCCCATGGGGTGCGCAGGTAACGTGGACGGAAGGCTACGCCTTTGTTCTGGAATTGCCGACAGACCTACGTAATTGACCGCACCGGCGCTGTGCGCCTAGCCTCCCGCGCAGTTTCATCACCGTTGGGAGAAGCATTATGAAATTCTACGATTCCGTCGGCCCCAATCCGCAGGTCGTGCGCATGTTCGCGGCCGAGAAGGGCATCACGCTTCCGAGCGAAACCGTCGACCTCATGAAGGGCGAAAACCGCCAGGAGGCGCATCTGAAGCGCAACCCGCACGGCCAGATGCCGTGTCTCGAGCTCGACAACGGACAATACCTGTCTGAAATCCTGCCGATCTGCGAATACCTCGAGGACATCCATCCGAAGCCGGCACTGATCGGCACCACGCCGGAGGAAAAGGCCGAGACGCGCATGTGGACGCGCCGCATCGACCTCAATATCTGCGAGCCGATGGCGAACGGCTTCCGCTTCAGCGCCGGCCTGCCGCTGTTCCAGAGCCGCATCGTCACGGTCCCCGAAGCGGCCGACGGCCTGAAGAAGATCGCGCAGGACCGGCTCAAATGGCTCGACGGCCAGATGGCCGGTAAACAGTTCATCTGCGGCAACCGCTTCACGCTTGCCGACGTGCTGCTCTATTGCTTCGTTGCGTTCGGCAACCAGGTCGGCCAGCCGCTCGATCCGGAGTTCAAGAATCTCGCCGCGTGGTTCGCGAAGGTGAAGGACCGTCCCTCCGCCAACGCCAAGATGGCGGCTTGAAATGCAAAGCCCGCCGAGCACGACGCGCGGCGGGCTTTTTTTTGTTATTTATAGAACTCACTGCCGACTCAAAAGTGATGCTGTCATCCGATGGCGATCTATTTCATGCACTATAACTTCGTTCGCATCCATCAGACCTTGAAAGTAACGCCCGCGATGGCCACTAGCGTCACCTCCAAACTTTGAGAAATGTCTGATATGGTCGCGGTGCTAGAAGCTTGAGAGCAAACGTGACCATCACACACTGGCGCAACGCCGTCACAGGTGACTTTGCCAAGGCGGGCAAATGGGACGACGGCAGGCCGGGCGTCAAAGACGATGCGGTGATCGCCGCGACTGGCGCGGACTACACCGTCAAAGTAATCAGTGTGGATGCCGCCCACACTCTGACGCTGAATTCCGCCGACGCGACGCTGCTGGAAAAGGGGCACGGATCGCTGCATGTCGGCACCTTGAACATCGAGGCCGGCACAGCCGTGCTGACCGCCGCCAATACCATCGGCAACATCGTGATGACCGGCGGCGAACTGGAGTTCTCCAGCGGCGCGGCGCTCGGCGACGCGGCCATCGCGATCAGCAAGCAGGCCATACTGGCGGCGACGGCGAGCGTCGAGATTTCCAACAATATTATGACGACTTACCCCGGAGCGAACTTTGCGGTTCGCAACGGTGCCACCTTGAAATTGGATGGCGAACTGATGTTCGGCACCTTCACTTCTGAAACGCTGAACTTTATCGGTACCAATCCCAACGGCAAAGGTGATGGGACCGGCATCATAGATGTCGATGGAACCATCGGTACAATGAGCCCACACACCCTTCTAATGATCAAAGGGGTGACACTGGGCAGTTCGATCGCAAACAACGGCGGTTTCGACGCGTTCCTATCTAACACGCAGTCGGCAACGTTGGTGAACAACGGGGGGCTCGACCTCACGGGACAGAACAACGTTGTGATGCATCTCATAAGCGATGCGTCTGCGCATGTCATAAATTCCGGACCGCTTGAAAATTTCACTCTCAACAGTGCCGGATATTCGGGTGAAATCCAGGGCGATTTCAGCCTCACAACAGTGGGTAGCATTATTGGTGGGACGATCGCGTTGGACTCGGGCGATCAGATACATGTGATCGGCGGAACTGATTTCTCCGGTGCGCACTTCGAAGGCGGTGCGCTGACCGTTAGCTTGGACAACGGTACTTCCGGAGGGTCTTTGGTGTTTGCAAACATTCTGCACACCGCGACTTTTAGCGGAACCGCTTTCACTGCTGATCTAGGGACCGGTCAAAACACCAGCTTGGCTATCGACCACACGTTTGCTGGCGCAATCGTCGATTTTGGCGGCCACAACGGCGGCACCGATCACATCATTATTCCGGACGAACAGGGAAACGGTGCTCCCACTCTCCAATACGAGCCAGATGAGGCAGGGACTGGCGGCCAGTTGGTCGTGACGTTCGCAAACGAACCGGCGTTTAGCCTGAATCTCGTAGGGCATTATACGCAAGGTGATTTCACCGTGCATCCAAGTACCCCCAATGAGATCGATTGCTCCGCCGAGCAATCGGCGCCGCATGTTCCGGCGCATATAGTCGATGCGCTGATCTAGCGGGGCACGGGTGCCTAATCTGGCCAAACTGTATCACTACCTGTCATCCCGGCCGTAGCGCAGCGGAGCGCCGGGACCCATTTCTTAACGCGCGTTATTCGACACGATAGTTCGTATGCACCGACTTGCCAGCCCAATGGGTCCCGGCGCTCCGTTCCGCTACGCTTCACTGCGTCCGGGATGACATTGTCGATGTGTGATTGAAGAGAACGAAACGGCCGCTTCGATTGAAATCAGTACGGCCGGCCTTCCAGTGCGTGGATCAGGCCGCGCATCACCCGGTACAGCCACCACACCGCGAGCACGACCAGCCCGATATGGGCGATCGGGAAGAACGCGAGCAGCGGCCACCAGCCGTGCAGCGGCCAGAGCGAGACGTGATCCCAGGTGGTATCGTTGTCTCCGTCCCAATGGCCGTGGATGTTCCAGAAGCTGCTGTGCCAGATGTCCGGCCCGAACATCGACAGCAGACCGACAACGCCTGCGCCGAACATCGCGACCAACAGCACGAAGAAGATCGCGGTTGTCCAGAACACCGTGATTGCATTCGAGAAGTGGCTTTCGTAGATCGTGCCGCGCGCACCGCCGCGTTTGACGTACGCGATCACCACGCCGATCAGCGCGGTGATCCCGTTGCACAAAGCGAAGAGATAGAGCCCGTAGACCAGCGCCGAGATCAGGCGAAGATCGCTCTCCGGGGCTTGCGCGGCGCTCTGCAGTTGCGGATTGCTCATCGCATCCTCAGACGTAGGGCTGCCAGTCGAGGGCGCGGATCAGGCCTTTGACCGTCCGCACCAGGAAATAGAGGAAGGCGCCGATAATCAGCAGCACGCCGAGGCCGAGCATCCAGGCGGTGGCGCAGCCCGCGACGAACAACATCAGCCAGACCCAGAATGCCGTGATCTGGTTCTCAAAATGGCTTTCCCAGATCGTGCCGCGCACCTCGTCGCGCTTCACATAGGCGACGATTACGCCGATCACGCCCGTCAAACCGCCGGAACAGACCGCCGCGAGATAAAGACCATAGACCACGATCGCCAGTGTGCGCGCCGACGCGGCGGCAGGTGTTGGCATCTGGCTCTGAACGTCGACCATCCCGGCTCACTCCCTTGATCCCGTAATGTGGGAGGGGAATTGGCCGGTTTCAACGGTGTTCGGGAGCCTAATCGTGCGGGTTGCGCCAGCCGCCGTGGCGTCCGCGGGTGTAGCAGACGGACGGCGGCTTCGCGGCCGAGCACTGGCCGGAGACCATCGCGTACATCCAGCTTTTCGGGCTGGACGCGACCACGACGGCAACCATGGCGAGGATCGCCACGCCGATCAGCAGCCATTGCCAGCGCGGGATCAGATGCCGCCCCACGCGGTATAGCCCTGGTCCTCCCAGTAGCCGCCCTTCCCGCCCTGGATATGCGCGTAGTTTTCGACCAGCACGATGCGCTCCACATACTTCGCCTGCTTGTAACCCAGCTGGCGCTCGGCGCGCACGCGGACCGGCGCACCGTTCTCCTTCGGCAACGTCTGGCCGTTCAATTCGTAGGCGAGGATGGTCTGCGGATGCGTCGCTTCCAGGAGATCGAGCGTCTCGTAATAGAAAGGTGCAGCTTCGATGTTGTCCGTATACTGATCGGCCATCGGGTCCATGCAGTAGAACACCGCGTAGCGCGCGGCCGGCTTCGGTTTTGCCATCGCGAGCACATGCGCGAGTTGCGGCCCTTTCCACTCCCCGATGACCGACCAGCCTTCGACGCAGTCGTGCCGGGTGATCTGGCTTCGCGCCGGCATCGCCCGCAACTGATCGAGCGTGAGCGACAGCGGATGCTCGACCAGTCCTTCGACCGTGAGCCGCCAGTCCTTGAAGCCGTTGTTGAACAGCGTCGCATATTCATCGGTGCCGGGGTCGAGCGTACCGTTGGCCCGGAACGTGGGCGCGATGTCGGACTTCTCGAACTCCGGCGCGAGCGCGTGTGAACCGGCGAACAACCGCTGCGCCCATTTGCTCAGATGCTCGGCGCTGTCGAGAAAGTTGGGCAGCCATTGCGTCTGGTTGATGTCGTTGCAGCCGCCGAGCGCGAACACACTGCCAAGCGCCCCGAGACGCGCGAGGAAGCCGCGGCGGCCGAGCTTGCCGTGCCTCTCCTCACTCACCTTCTGGCGCCTTCTCGATCGCATAGTTGCCGGTGATCATCGAACGCACATTGTTCCAGGTGCCCGACAGCACGACCATCGCCATGTGGATGATGAAGAAGCCGAGAAACGAAAACGCGCAGAGGAAATGGATGGTGCGCGCCGTCTGCCGCCCGCCGAAGATCCATGGAAGGATGGGAAACGCCGCGTCCAGTGTGGGCGACATGGTGAGTCCGGTCAGCACGATCAGCGGGCCGAGACCGAAGATCACCACAAAATACGTCAGCTTCTGCAGCGCGTTGTAGTGCTTCGCCTGTTCGCCATGCGCGAATTTGAGCTGCGCGTGCTGAACCACTTCATGCGGCAGATCCTTGATGTCGGCAGTTGTGGGCAGCAAGTCGCGCTGCACATGCCGCGTGGCGAATGCCCAGATCGCGAACAGTGCGCCGTTGAACACGAACAGCCACGCGAAGAAGAAATGCCACAGCCGCCCGAGCGCCAGCCATTGCGGCCCGGGCAATGTCGCCCACGACGGAAACCCTCGCGCCTGCATGGCACCGGCGTATTTCGACGCGCCCAGAATGCCGGTCGTGTCGAAACGGGCGCTGCCGATCGACGTGTAGCCATGCAGCTGGCCGTCCGGTCCCTGCGCTGCGGTCAGCGCCAGAACCGGACGATCGAAGGTGCTCTGCGCCCCGATATAGAGCGCGGGATGGGCGTTGAAGATCTGCAGGCCGCTGGTCAGCATCACGAACAGGATGATCGCATTCGCCCAATGCGTGAGCCGGATCAACAGCCGGTGCCGATAGAAAAATGTGTGCGGTTTGTCCGGATCGGCGTTCGCGCCAAACACCCAAAGCCGCTTGAGCGCAGCCCAGACACGGCCGCCCGGCGTCAAACTTGGGCTGTGTTCTGCTACGGCCATCGCAAAAGTTGTCCCAAATCGTTCCCACCAAGGCGTTCGCTTGTCGGATGCCAAATGTTACAACGAAGCGTCTCGCAAGGCTTCAGATTAGAATTTCACGCTGTCCGCTACCAACAGAAGGCGATAACCGCGAGCAATTGCGCCTTTAAGCCCGGGTCATTCCAACCGCACCCAGTCCTGAATACCGTCAGCGAAAGAGTATCTCGCTTTCGTGCCGAACTCGAGCTTCATCAACTCTGCCAGCAATTGCATAAACCTCGGCAGCAAGACTCCATAGTGGAGGTACGCGTTTGTCACTATAACAAACCCCTCAAGCGCTTCGGCTATGCCATGCACCGCCTTAATATCTATCTTCGCGCTATCCATCGCGACATCTATCAGCGCCAGTTGCTCTTCAGCCGTCTTCTCTCGAAACGTCACCAGGACAAGTGACGAAAGAACTTCCTGTATGACGGCTTCTTCCACCAAGTTGGACACCAGCGACTGAACACCCTCCTCAACGGCAACGTCGGAATCGTCTCGCAAACAGAAAATGCAAAAGCTTATGAGCTTCCGTTCCGGTCGAGGAAGTTGGGCTTTTTTCAACGCTTGTACCTGTTCCGCTGTCATAGATAGCGAGAGAAATGATGCGGCATTCGTCGCCTTCCTCGGTCGAAATAATCCGAGCTTTCGCAGATATCCACCGGTCGGCATGGTGGGCCTTCCTGCCGAGAGCCTCGCTCATACCCGCGTATAGACGAGCTTCGAGCCGTCCTTGGCAAGAGCCGTCAATCCGGCCCAAGTGCCGTCCGCTGCGTAATAGAGGTCGAGTGTATCGTCGCCACGCCAGGTGTAATGTGTCGCGGCGATCGACTTGCCGGACACGGTTGGGACCGTATCGCTGCTTGGGCCGCCGATGGTCGCATGGATCATGCGGCCGTTCTCGGGATTGAGCATCGGGCTTTTCATCTCCGCGATATTCCAGTGCGTGGCCGGCAGCGTGTTGCCCGGCGCGGTGTACTTTCCGCTCGATCCGTCCACGCTCAGCCCGTCGCTGCTGCGGCGCACTGTGGCGAAGGCTTTGTCGCCGTCGTCGTCGGTGGTCGCGTCGAGGCTGACGAACCGGCCGCCCGACCACGTCTCGACCATGTGATGGGTGTAGTGGAAAAGCCTGACGCCGAGCACGCGAACCGCGACCTGCACCTCTGCCCTTGCGGTGAAATCACTACCCGGGTCGCCGCTGAAGGAGAGCGTGTGCGAGCCGATTTCGGCCCCCTTGCAGGTGATACGAAACGACAGCGTCTTGGACGGCGGGATTGCGGTGGCCCAAGCCGCGGACGGCAGCAGCAGGAGTGGCGAAGCAACGACCAGGCGGCGGCGAGAAATCATGCGAGTCCTTCTCAAAATCACCAGCCTGTAGAGGTGTTACGAAGCAGCGGCGCCTCCGGTTCACCCCATTCCAAAATGACAAACCTCTCATCCCTCGAGCCGTCGCGCCGGTGCAGCTTTTCGGCTTATGCTGCGTTTCATTCGTAGCCGGGGTAACCGGCATTCATTTCGAGGGACCATCCATGAACCTGTTTTCGAAACTGGCCATCGGACTCGCCATGGCGGCCAGCCTTCTCACGGTTTCGGCTCCGGCGGCGCGCGCCGACGATGCCGGCCTTCTCAACGACGCGATCGGAACGGTCGACGACCTGCGCCACAGCCCGAACTTCGATGCGGCGCGGCATGCGATGCGCGGCGCCCGCGCCGTGTTGATCGTGCCGGCGCTCGTCAAGGGCGGCTTTATCTTCGGCGCCGAAGGCGGCAGCGGCGTTCTTCTGGCCCGCACCCGCGGCGGCTGGAGCAGCCCGGCGTTCTACACCCTCGGCTCCGCGTCGTTCGGCTTCCAGGCGGGCATCCAGAAAGCCGAACTGGTCATGATCATCACCTCGGACCGTGCGCTGCGGGCGCTACAGGACTCCAAATTCAAGATCGGCGCGAACGCCGGTCTGACCGTCGTGACGCTGGGCGCGGGCGTCGAGGGTGCGACCACCGGCAACCTGTCCGGCGACATCATCGTGTGGTCGCAGGCGGCCGGCGTTTACGGCGGCATCTCGGTCAACGGCTCCGTGGTGGCGCCCGACGACAAGGCGAACGCGCGCTTCTACGGGACGACCCGGACCGAGACCATCCTGGCCAACGGGGTGAAGAATCCGGCCACCGCCGGTTTGCGTCACAAGCTGGCCAGTTCGTTCTAACTCTGCTCAAGTCTTAAAGCCCGGCCCTCACCGGCCGGGCTTTTTTGTTTCAGGAGGGAAATAACCATGCGTAACCGTTCGCTCGCAATCGCCGCTGCTGCTTCGTTCTTTGCGCTGCTGCCCATAGCGGCGCTGGCCGATGCCCATGGCGAGATCGTCACCGCCATGACCCACGCCGATCTCGCCTCGCAGGCCGCCGACATCAACGGCGTCCACATGCATATGCATCATTCGCTCAACTGCCTCGTTGGGACGAAAGGCGCCGGCTATGACGCGAAGGAAATGAACCCCTGTGCCAATGCCGGCGCGGGCGCCATTCCGGATGCCACCGACGCGGCCAAAAAAATGGCGATGCAGGACGCCGTGAAATCGCTGGAAGCGGGCGTTGCCGAGAGCGACGTGGCCAAGGCAAAGGCCGACGCTACGGCGGCGGCAGCCAAGCTGAAGGGCCTGCAGTAGTCAGGCGACCGCGCGCGCGATCTGCCCCACGCGCCATTTCGGTAGCGTGATGGTGACGGTCGTGCCCGCGCCCGGCTGGCTCTGGATGTCGAATGTGCCGCTGTGCAGTTCGACCAGCGTCTTGACCAGCGGCAGGCCGAGGCCGGTGCCTTCGAATTTGCGGCTGAGACCGCTGTCGACTTGTCCGAACGGACGCAACGCCTCGCGGATTCCTTCCTGATCCATCCCGATCCCGGTGTCGCGCACGGCAATGGCGAGGGCACCGTCGCGGGTCAGCGCCACGCTGACCAGCACCGTTCCGCCCGGCGGGGTGAATTTGACCGCATTCGAGACCAGATTGATCAGCACCATCCTGAAGCGCAGCGGATCGCCGACGACCGGCGGGACGTCGCGGTTCACATCGACCTGCAGGCGCAGGCGCATCTCCGCGGCGCGCTCGCGGCACGCGGCGAAGCTGTTGTCGACGATCTCGCGGATGTTGAAGGCCTGTTCGCGCAGTTCGACCCGGCCGGCCTCGATGCGCGAGAGCTCCAGGATATCGTTGATGGTGGCAAGCAGGTGCTCGCCGGAGTGGCGGATGTCGGTGGCATATTCGCGGTATTTCGGATTGCCGACGCTGCCAACCAGTTCTCTTTCGATGAACTGGGAGAAGCCGAGGATCGCATTGAGCGGCGTGCGCAATTCATGGCTCATATTGGCGAGGAAATTCGTCTTTGCCTTGTCGGCGCGCACGGCCTCGTCGCGCGCGCCGGCCAGTTCTTCCTGGTTGGCGATGAAGCGCGTGACGTCCGTCGCGATCGTGCGGTAACCTGAGAACGCGCCGTCCTTCTCGAACAGCGGCTTGCCGGACACGGCCCAGTAGAACAGCGGTCCGCCGGTATCCTGCCGGAACAGATGATTGCGGAACGGCAGATGGCGCGCGAGCGTATCGCCATGCGCCTCGTTCATAGGCTTGAGGCCCGGAGCCTCGCTGAGCGAGAGCCAGTGGCGTCCGGCAAGCGCGCCATCCGCCGCGATCTGCTCGAAGCGGACGGAGATGAACCGGATGCAGAGATCGCGATCCAGCTCGCAGCACCATTCGGACGCCAGCTCCGCATAGTCGCGCAACCGCGCCACGTCCTCCTTGGCGGCGGCTTCCGCAACCACACCCTCTTTCGCGATATGCCGGACCAGGACCCCGACGATCAGGCAGACGAAGAGGCTCGCGAACACCATGGCGAGCATCGTCGCCGCCTTGGCGGTGCGAGAGGCGTCGCCCATGTGGACGGAGAACCGGTATTCGTTTTCGCTGAAGCCGCGATCGAGCGCGGAAATACGCGCCAAAATGGTGCGCAGACGGTCGAGCGGCGCATTCGTTTCAACCGCGCCGCGGAGTTGGCCAGAGAGAAACCACAACTGCGCCGTCTGCGCATCTGCCCGGCGCCAATCCTCCACCGCGCGCGCGAACGGCGCCCAACGATGCAGCAGAAGAAAGCCCCATTGCAGATCCCACACATCCGGGGGCGCGTTCAGGCCCGCGAGAAATCCACGGCGCACCGTTTCCGTATCGGGCGGCACTTTCTCCAGCGCCATGCGTGCCGCGTTGTCGCCGTCGATCACCTTCATGGCTTCGCGATATTCGGCGAGATCGCGCGCGTCGCGCGAACCGGAATAGTGCATCAGGCTGATGACCGCGCGTTTCTGCGCCTTGGACCATTGCGCTTCGCCGGTCGCATAGGCGCGCAGTGCGTTGACGCTTTCGAGCGCCACGGCCGCGAAGCCAATGATCGCGAGTTGCGCCGCGATGAAGATCAGCGCCAGTGCGAGGGTGCGCGCATGACCGGAGCGCAACACATGGCGCGGACGAAACGAACCGTGCGGCGGACCGGGCAACAACATGAGCAGCGATCGAAATGACGTGTGTGGGGCCCAGCAACCTCAGATTGCGTGTCGGCCCCTTTACAAAAGCTGAACGCGCGAAATGCGCATGCCGGTTTAAGGATTTGTTGAGCCTGCGAAGAGCCGGTTGAAGCGTATCTCGCCGTCGGGGGTGAACAGCATCGCGCGGCTATGGCTGTCGCGCCGCGCCCAGTGCAGGGCAACGATCCGCGCAAGCAGGGCCGCGCCGACACTGCCGGCGAGGTGCTCCCGCCGCATGCTCCAGTCGAGACAGCCTTTGCACAGCGGCCGCCGGCTGGTGGAAAGCGCCTCCAGCTCGATGCCGAACTCGCTTAGGAATTTTGCGCCGCGCGGCGTGATCTGGAGGTCTTCGCCGCGCGCCGCGATCATGCCTCTCCGGGTGAGGCCGTCGTAAAGCCTCACACCCATCTCACCGGCGAGGTGATCGTAACAAACGCGGGCACGGCGCATCGCCGGATCGCTCGGTCCCGGGCGCACACGGATGGCGCCGGTGCGCGCTGCGACGCCCATGATCTTCTCCAGCATCTCCGCCACGTCGGAGTCCGCGAGCCGGAAATAGCGATGGCGGCCCTGTTTGACCGCGGTGACCAGGCCGCCGCCTTCGAGCTTCGCCAGATGCGAACTCGCGGTCGGCGCGGTGATCCCCGCTTCCTGCGCCAGCTCGCTCGCAGTGAGCGCTTTGCCGCAGAGGAGCGCGTTCAGCATATTGGCGCGCGCGGGATCGCCGACCAGCGCCGCAACCGGCGCGATGGAAGGACCGCTTTTCAATTTGAGACCTGCGTCTTTCATACTTCGACGGTAGGCGAAGTGTCTTCGTACAGCAAGTGGCATACTGTGCAGGACACAGAAAGACACACCGCGGGAATGACGCCGCTTTGGCCGTTTCGCGATCGCCGCACTGTCATGCAGTCGGCGCTGCTCGCGGCATCCGCAAGCCTGATCCGCTTGCCGAAGACCTCGGCCGCACCCGAACACCGCAAGGAGAAACCGATGAACGTCGTCTGCCATATCCGCTACGAAATCGATCCGTTCAAACGCGATCAGTTCGAGGAATACGCCCGCAAATGGCTGAGCATCGTCCCCGCGGCCGGCGGCGCGCTGATCGGCTATTTCCTGCCGCACGAAGGCACGAATTACGAAGCGCATGCGCTGATCGGTTTCGAAAGCCTGGCGGCGTACGAGGCCTATCGCGGCAAGCTCCGCACCGATTCCGCCAGCGTGGCCAATTTCAATTTCGCCCAACGCGAGAAGTTCATCTTGCGCGAAGAACGCCGGTTTTTGCGGCAGGTGGAAGCTGCATAGCCGCGGCTACTCTGATGGCGGAAGTTTGCTATTGAGGTTTGCGAAGAATCCGTCGATCTCTTCGTCGTTTGTGAGAACGGTGTAACGGCCGGCAGCGATATCCGCTTCGCCTTTCGCCAACGCCGCCCTCAGCCGTGCTAATTTTCTGCGGCGAACCGCTTCGGTTTCTTGCATCGCCGTTATTCCACCCGCTGTTCCATCGGCGACGGCGCGACCGTGTCGTTGGCCGCTTGCGAACGCCGCTTCTCGCGCCGCGCGCAATCGTCGTCCATTTCCTTGCGCCACTGCGCCCTGAGCCGCGCGCGCTGCACCGGATAGCGGATGTCGAGAAATTCATAGGACAGCACCCGGTCGGTGCGAAAATGGCGGAAGCTTTTGCGCAATTCGCACCACGCCACGATGAGACGCACTGTGTCCCAATAGCTGACCGCGATCGGCCAGATCACGCGGCGCGATTCCGAATCGCCGAGATCGCGATAGACCAGCGCGATCTTGCCCTGGGCGCGGATCGCGGTGCGCACGCGGGCCATGTCGATCGCATCCACTTCCGCCCGCCGGTGGGTCGGCGCGGCCAGCGCCGGCTCCATCAGCAAAGGCCGCAGATGCTCCGGGATCACATGGCCGATCTTGGCGATGAGATCGTTCGCGGCGCGCGCCAGGATCGGGTCGGCGCGATTGGTCACCCATTGCGCGCCCAGCATCGCCGCCTCGATCTCGTCCGGTGTCAGCATGAGCGGCGGCATGTCGAAGCCGCCTTCGAGCACGTAGCCCATGCCGGCCTCGCCGCGGATCGGTACCCGCTCCGCCATCAACTGCGCGATGTCTCGATAGATCGTGCGGAGCGAGGTTTCCAGCTCCTCGGCGATCTCCGACGCGGTGGTGGGCCGGCGCTTGCGCCTGAGGATCTGGATGATCCGGAAAAGCCTGTCTGCACGCCGCATGTCCGCCTCCGTCACCGGTCCCACCCGATGCGCATCTTGCGCACGGGCTGCTGACAGCATGATGTCAGCAGGATGCCGTTTGGGGAAGCCGCCTCCTGACACGATGCTGTCAGGAGCGCGGGCGTAGCGTGGCCTTATTCGACAAGGAGGACATCATGATCACGCTTTTCGGTTTTGGGCCTGCTTTCGGCCTTCCCGATCCCAGCCCGTTCGTCATGAAGACGGACCTGCAACTGAAGATGAGCGGCCTTCCCTACCGCTGGGAGCGCGCGGCGCCGCCAGCCGCGCCCAAAGGCAAGATTCCGTTCATCGACGACGACGGCGTGCGCGTCGCCGATTCCACCTTCATTCGCGAGCACATCGAGCGCAAATACAGCCTCGATCTCGACGCGGCGCTCAGCACCGAACAAAGGGCCTATGCCTGGGCGGTCGAGCGGATGCTGGAGGACCATCTCTATTTCGCGCTGCTGCATACCCGCTGGCTGATCGACGCGAATTTCGAGAGGGGTCCGACGCACTTCTTCGACGGCGCGCCGGAAGGCGTGCGCGAAGCGGCGCGGCAGCGCACCCGCGACGCGCTGCACGGCCAGGGTCTCGGACGCCACAGCGAGACGGAGATCGTGGCGCTCGCCAGCCGCTCCCTCGTAAGCCTTTCGGCGATTTTGGGCAGCAAGCGCTACGTCATGGGCGATGCGCCGAGCGCGGTGGACGCGACGGCGCTCGGCATGCTCGCCGGGATCCTGACGCCCCATTTCGACACCCGCATCCGTAACGAGGCGCTCAGCCACAAGAACCTCGTCGCCTATTGCGACCGGATGATGGCGCAATACTATCCCGCGTTCGAACGGCAGGCGGCCTGATGAAGCGCAGCCGAGGCAAATCCGCTGGCGAGGAAGGCGGCGTCGCAGGGGCGCTCGCCGCCTATCCCGCACCGCTGCGCGCCAGGCTGCAGGCGCTGCGCAAGCTGATCATCGACACCGCGAGCCGGACGGAAGGCGTGGGCGCGCTGGAAGAAGCGCTCAAATGGGGCCAACCCAGCTTCCTCACCCCGGTGACCGGAAGCGGCAGCACCATCCGGATCGACGCGGTCAAAGGCGAGCCAGACCGCTATGCGATGTATTTTCACTGCCAGACCAATCTGGTCGAGACCTTCCGGCGGCTCTATCCGAACGATTTTGCGTTCGAGGGCAATCGCGCCCTGGTCTTCGACGCATCCAAGCCGGTGCCGGAAGAACCGCTGCGCCACTGCATCGCGCTCGCGCTGACCTATCACCAGCGCAAGCGCTGAACGATTGTGTTTGCGCACATCCTAACGGATGTCATCCCGGCCAAGCGGAGCGAAGCGCAGCGCGCGCCGGGACCCATTTCTCAACACACCTTGCGCCGGATCGATCATTCGGGTGCACACCGACTTGCCGGCCCGATAGGTCCCGGAGCGGCGCGATGCTGCGCATCGCTTGTCCGGGATGACAGTTGATTGGATCAGTTCTAGTTATCCCGGTCGTCGTTCTGATCACCAGGCGCCGCGTCCTGCGCATGGTCGATCCGGTCGGTGTCCCGGTCGAGCTTCTCGCTTTCCCGATCGAGTTGCGCCTGGGCCTTGTCGAGCGCGCGTTGCAGCTCGACGTCTCCCTTCGCCCGTTCCCGCTCGATCTCTACGCGGGCTTCTGCCAACGCTTCCCGGATCATCGGTTTCGAGGCGCGCCTCGCTTCGGCGATGGCCGCGTCGATCTGGGGCTGGTTCGCCTTGATCGCGGCTTCCACCTTTTCCGCGATATGCGCATCGTGGATCGCTTTCTCGATCTGCGGCCGGGCGGCTTCCACCGCCGCATGCGCTTTCTGGATCGCCTCGTGGATCTGGCGCCTATCCTCGGGCGTGAGATCGGCATCGACGCGCACATGGCCGTCGTCGTCCACGATGATCGCATGATGATGGCGATGGCTGTGACGCGGCGGCTGTGCTTCTTCGGGAGCGACGGGCTGGTCCGGCGACACCGCATCGTCCGCCGAAGCAGCCGACACCGCCGGTGCGGCGGGCATCGCGTTGTCGGCCAGAGTCACAGCGCGTGGCTTTTGAAGCGGCGCAGGCTCTTGGGCCAGCGACGGCCGCGCGAAGGCGATGACGGCCGTTGCGACAAGGCTCCAGCAGGCAATGCGGAAAACATCCATCGTGGTCACTCCGGAACGGGACTGGGTGGGGGCAAGAACGGATTTAACGCGCGCTTCGAGCGCGGACGGCGCCGCCATCGCGACGGGCAGCAGCACTGTCGAGCGGTTGCGGCAGTCGCGTGCGATCTGCAGCAGTTCGCTAGCGTAGGTGGAAGGCCGTACGCCCGAGATGAGCACCGCGTCGTCGGCCGCCATCTCCGCCTCGCGCCGCAACGCCTGTGCGCCGAGCCAGACCAGCGGGTTGGGCCAGTAAAGCGCGCATCCGATCAGTGCGAGCGCCTGGGTGAAGGAATCGCGCCGCGCGACATGAGCAAGCTCGTGCCGCAGCACCGTGACGAGCCGCTCACGGCTCCACGCGCGCGATTCTTTCGGCAACAAGATCACCGGATGCAAAAGGCCCCACGTCATCGGCCCGCGGCCGCTGTCGATGGTCGAGATGCGCAGGCTGCACGCCGGTCCGTCGATCGGCAGATGGCCGAAGCGATGCACCACGCTTTTGACACGCAGACGATGGAGCACGAACGCCGCCATCGCCGCGCGGCCCGCGATATACAGAATGCCGATCAGCCAAAGCGCGACCGCAACCTCGGCCAGTATCCCGGCATCGAGCGAAAATCCGGCCGGCGCAGCAGGCGCGACGGTAGCGGTCACCGCCGTTTCGGTGAGCGGCAGCGCGGAAGGCGCGGCGACGGAAATGTGGAACTGCGACGGCATCAGCGCCGCCAGCATCGGAAACAGCAACAGGCCGGCAAATCCACCGGCCCAGGCGACGTGCCGCGCGCTTGCGGTTTTGCGCGCGGCGGCGAGCCACGCGATCCCCATGATCAGCGAGGTCGCCGCGAAAGCCTCTCCGGCCAGCAGAAGAACATGCAATGCAGCAAAGGTGCTCATCGTCCCTCCTTCTTCGCTTTCTCGATCAGGCGCGACAGGCGGTTGAGTTCGTCGCGCGACATGTTGATATCCTCGCGGGTGAGCAGCGCGGTCACCGCGCGCTCCACCGAATTGTCGAAGAACGTTTGCAGCAGCGAGTCGATGGCGTGCCGTCCCATCTGCTCCCGCGCCACCAGCGGCTCGTAGATGTAGCGCGTGCCGTCGCTCGCGTGGCGCACATGCCCCTTCTTCTCCAGGATGGTGAGGTGCGTGCGGATGGCGGTGTAGGTGGGCGGATCGGCCAGCTGCTCCATGATCTGCGCCGCAGAGGCTTTGCCGAGCCGGTAGAGCACGTCCATGATCTCGCGCTCGCGGCGGCTGAAACCGTCTTTGCCGGGCTTGTCCTTGCTCATGCCAAAAAATTGGCACCGACACAGGCCGCTGTCAATCCACATGCGATGACGAACCCGTGAGCCCTCCCCGGCTGCGCGAGAGCGCGATAACCTTGCCCCATGAAACAGGTTCTGATCGCCGGGGCATCCGGTCTTGTCGGGCGCGGCGCGATCCGTGCGTTTGCGAACGATCCGGATTGCGAAGTGATCGCGGTTTCGCGGCGGCCGCCGGAAGGCGTGAGCGGCGCGCGCTTCGTCGCCGCCGATCTGTTCGATGCGCAGGGGTGTCGTGCACTCTTCTCGCAGATGCACGGCGTCACCCATCTGGTGTTCACCGCGCTCTATGAGAAGGACGGGGGCCTGCGCGCTAGCTGGCTCGATCCCGAGCAGATCGAAGGCAACGCCGCGATGCTGCGCAATCTGTTCGAGCCGCTCAACGAGGCGGCGCGCGGTCTGCGTCATGTCACGCTGCTTCAGGGCACCAAGGCGTATGGCGCGCATGTGCGGCAGATCCCGATTCCGGCGCGCGAGGATCGCGACGAACTGAAATCGCAACCCAATTTCTACTGGAACCAGGAAGACTATCTGCGTGCGAAACAACAGGGCCACGCCTGGACGTGGACGATTGTGCGGCCGCAGGTGATCTTCGGCGACGCGCTCGGCGCCGCGATGAACCCGGTCGCCGCCATCGGTCTCTACGGCGCGATCCTGAAGGAACGCGGCGAACCGCTGCATTATCCGGGCGGTGTGGCGCATGTGTTCGAAGGTGTCGATGCCGATCTGGTGGGTCGCGCGATCCGCTGGGCGGGCGAAAGCGACGCTGCGCGCAACCAGGCGTTCAATGTGACCAATGGCGACGTGATGAGCTGGCGCCATGTGTGGCCGGCGATCGCGGAAGCACTGGGCATGCGCACCGGCGAAGACCGGCCGCTGTCGCTGGCGCGCGACCTGCCGACTGCCGAATGGGACGCCATCGTGCGCAAATACGCACTCGCGGCGCCGGGCATGACGGCGTTCGCGGGCAAATCGCTCGACTATGTCGACATGCTGATGGCGGGCGATCGCATCCGCCTTCCCGCGCTCGTCTCGACGGTGAAGCTGCGCCAGGCCGGCTTCGGCGAAATGCTCGACAGCGAGATCATGCTGCGCAACGCGTTCGCCGCGATGCAGGCGCGCCGCTTGTTGCCACCGTCAGGCTGACCGGCGGATTAAGACGGCGAAAGCCGGCGCACCGCGCTCTTGACACACTGTGCGCGGGTTAGGCTTTGTCGCAGGACAGTCATGCGTCGGCGGGGTTCATGCGCAGTTTGAGGATCGGAGTGGCGATGCTGCTGGCGTCGAGCGGCAGCGCAGAGGCACAGCAGCCCTTCGCCGCCGGCGACTTCGCCTCCGTCGCGGGCCTTACCTCAGACTCGCAGATTTCCGATGCGCGCGCGCTCTACGGGCTTGGCTTCCTGGCCGGCAACAAAAAGGAAATCGCCTTCACCCACAGCGGAGCGGACGGCACGACCTATCGCCTCGATCTCACCTTCGGCGTGGAGGTTTCGGTCGATTGCGGTTTCTTCGGCGCCGATGCGAAACGCGACGCGGTCTACATGCTGTGCCAGACGCGCGGCACCGATGCGGTGCGCGCGCTTCTCGCCAACGGCCAGGACCGCAACCGCTTTCTCTCCCTGATTGGCGGCAGCCTGAAAGGCGTGCAGTACGATTACGGGAAAGAGCTCGTATCGGTCTCGATGCCCGACCCCGACGCCAAACCCGCCAGCGTCACGGTGGCATGGTGTCTGGAAGCTGGGTGCTGACGCATATCGTCGCAAATCCGCCGGTAAGCGGCGCATTGCTACGGCTCATCTGGAAAGCGTGTGCAGATCTCTTCGTGCAATGAACTCCTCTCTTCTTCTGCTCTTTCCCTATCGATGCTAGGACTTGACTGTCACAGGAGAACGTCATGGCATCGGTGGAATGGATCGGGTCGTCCGGAGATTGGTCGACAGCCGCTGACTGGAGCACCGGAACCGTCCCCGCGGCGGGCGACGACGTTACGTTGTCCGGATATTTCACCGTCACACTCTCGAGCGGCGCGACGATCGGCTCTCTCGATATTCAAAATTTCGGAGCGAATCTGCAGATCGCAGCGCCCGGCCAGAAGATCGTGGTGCAGCAGAACATCGACAATGGCGGCGCTATTTCGCTCGATGCTTCCGGCGCAGGCGGCACCAAAATGGTTGTCGACGGCACCTTCACAAACAGTGGCACGTTCGCCATCGGTCCCACGTTCGGGGTACTGCCCGCATCGACAACCGTTGCCGTTTCGCATCTTGTGAATGGCGGCACGCTCATGCTCGACGGCGGAGCAGACGGTACGGCGGCGCTCGCATGGTTCGACGACATGCGAGACAACGCGCCCGCCACACTGGCAACCGGTTCGCTGTCTCTCCAAGGCAATGCGCTGCTGGAGTTCGCCGGCGGCAAGATCGACGCGATCGGCGAAGCCGCATCGATCAGTCTCACTGGAGATGAAGCCCGCATAGCGGACGCAGGCGAAACCGGATCGAGCAGCGCCCTGACCCGGCTGACCGCCAACGCCGGCGGTTTCTCGCTGGCGGACGGTGCGTCCGCTTCCGATACCACCGGAGATTTCGACAACAGTGGAAGGTTCAATCTGAGCGGCGGCAGCACGTTCAGTACAGGCGCAGGGCTGGACCTGATCAACTCCGGCGCGCTGTCCATCGATCAGTACGAATCAACCGGCGGCAGCGTCCTCACGGTGGGAGGAACCCTGCACAATACGGGATACCTGGCCGTGGGCGGTTACGGCGCTGCGCCGGTCGTGACCGTATCGAATTTCGACAATAGCGGATCGCTCGAGATTGAAGGGACACAGAACGGCACGCCGCCCGTAGTTTTCAACGTCACATCGGGGGACGCGCCGACCACTTTGGTGAGCGGTTCCTCCCTGAGCCTGTTCGACGACGCCGTCCTGACGTTCGCTGCCGGCGAAATCACCACCGTAGCGGCCGGCGCAACCCTTATCCTGTCGAGCGCCGCAGCACAGATAAACGACGCAGGCGCGAGCGGTCAGAACAGTGCGCTCACGCAATTCGCCGAGAACGACGGAACGGTGATGCTATCGGCCGGCGCAACACTGCCGGTTCTGGCCAACGGCTTTCTCAACACCGGCACGTTCACTGTGACGAACGGAACCTCCGTATCGGCCCGCGCGGGTTTCACCAACACGGGAACGCTGAACGTAGAAGGCAACTTCACCCAGCAATCGACCAGTTTCGTAATAAAAGGAACACTCACCAACACTGGCATCCTGAACATCGGCGCTGGCGAATACAGTTCTTACAGTCCCACACCGCCGACCAGTGTCATCGTCGATAAACTGACGACGGGAACCGTTTACCTCGCCGGAAGCGCCGTGGGCCTCAACGGGCTGGCCGAACTGATCGTCAAAGAACAGGCCGCGCCCGGCGTCCTGACGAAAGGCGCCGTGTTCGACCTCACCGGTGACGCACTGGTTCAATATGCGGGCGGCTCCATCAAGATGATCGCGAGCGGCGCCGAAATCTCGTTGGACGGCATTCAGGCCCGTATTGCCGACAGCGCAAATCCCACGACGAGTTCAGCGCTGACGATACTGGGGCGGAACGCCGGAACGCTGAAGCTTGCCGACGGCGCAAATCTTGGAAACAGCGCGATTGCTTTCACCAACACCGGTCTTTATGCGATCGCCCAAGGCACCGCGGTTTCGACTGCGGCCGGCGTGAACTTCACCAACAACGGGACGTTCACGCTCGATACTGCCGGCCAGCAGGGTGGAAGCTCGCTTGCCGTCGGCGGAACGCTCACCAACACCGGTACGATCACGATCGGCATGGATCAGGGGCTGGGCAATGCGTTCAACCTTGCCGGAACCAGTGAAGTGATCGCCGCGCATCTCCAGAATACCGGGACGATCAACTTGTTCAGCTCCGAAAACTCTCCGAACGTCGCATTCCTGAACGATACGGGGGACGCGGCCGCTTCGATCTTGCAGAACCAGTCGCTCAATCTCGTCGGCAACGCGCTTCTGGAGTACGGCAGCGGCGGTATCCAGACGATCGCACGCGGCGCACAGATCACGCTTGACGGATCGCAAGCCTTCATCGCGGTCGCGGCGAAACCAGCTTTCAACAGCGCCCTTACCGGCCTGACATCGAATGCCGGAACGCTTTCCCTGGCCGATGGCGCCACTATCGCCAAGACAATCGCAAGCTTCGACAATTCCGGCAGGTTCTCGCTGCTGCATCAGGAAGCGTTGCACGTTTCCGGCGATTTCCAGAACAGCGGCATCTTCGCCGTCGATCACGGCGCATTGGCGTATGGCGGCGAAGGACAGAGCGTCGTCATCATAGACGGAACCTTGAACAACGCCGGCTCGCTTCTCGTCGGCGACGAGACGTTCGCGCTCACCGGCGACACGACTGTCGATGTCGCGCACCTCGTGAACACGAAGACGATCGATATCGCAAGCACGCAGGAGGACCAGTTCGACCCGGTGCCGTATCAGGCTGCGGTCATCGATCTGAAAGATTCCGCACCGCAAATCCTCGCAGCCGGGACCATCGAACTCGATGGCAATGCGCTGCTGCAATATGCACGCGGCGGCATCGCGCAAATCTCGCAGGGCGCCACACTGTCGCTCACCGGCGCGCAGGCAAGAATAGCGGATAGCGCCGACACCACGACGAGCAGTGCTTTGACGACGCTCACGAGCAACGCGGGAACGCTAAAGCTCGATAGCGGCGCGCTGGTCTCGAACGGAACCAACGATTTCGCGAACAGCGGAACGTTGAGCGTCGGTTTCCATTCGGGAGACGCGGACACGCTGTTCACAATCGGCGGCGCGTTGACCAATAGCGGCACGATAGATATCGCGAACCCGCACGGCGCCACAAACGCGGCGCAGGTGATCGCGCAATCCGCGACAAACAGTGGCGTCATCAAAGCCACCGGGGGCGAAGCCGGACTCCACATCATCGGCACCTTCGTCAACACGGGTAAGGTCGATCTGGGAGCCAACGGTTCTTATGGCGGTTTCATCGACACGGATGAGCTGATCCAGAAATCGGGGCAGATCGAGCTGCACAACTCGGTCCTGCAGACCTTGACCCAGGATGTCTTCGCGGTGAGAGGCGGCGTGCTCGAAGGCTCCGGGGAAGTGGAGGCGAATCTCACAGTCACCGGCGGCACATTCGGGCAGGCGGGAACAGGCACACTCTCGGTCGAGGGAGGTGCGCTCACGATCGACGCCGGTGGGACCCTTGAGGCCACGTTGGCGGGAGACAATTTCGTTCCGCTGCGAGCGGACGCTTTTGTGAATCTGAATGGCGGCACACTTTCTCTCCATGCCGCAGATGCCACGACCTTCACAAAGGGGGAAAGCTTCACGGTGCTCGACGGTTTGGAAGGACTATTGAAGGGCACATTCGACAAAATCGAATATGACGGTGTCATCGCAACCGGCAATACGATCGCGATCGGCAACGGCCTGGCGCTTAAGGTCAAGTACAACGAAAAGATGACCGGCGACATCGACGTCATGGTGGTCGCGGATCACAGCGCACAACAGACCGCCGCGCCGGCTGCATCCGCTGTCATGGCCGTCGCGCCGGACGGGACGGTTGTGCACCACATTGCGGACGACCTGATCCTCCACCACGGCGGCATGCAGCACGACGGACTCGCACTGGTGTAGGTTTCGCTGCCGGCCGACGGCAGCTCGAGAGGTTGCATCGCGCAGGAAGTTGGCTGGCGCCTGGAACAGCGCCTCCCTCGCCTCATTACCGAATGTTCACAAGCGGATTCATCAGGCTTGGAACCGTCACCAATATCTGCCTGTATTGAACGGCCGCTTCTTTCTCACCATCCAGTATAGATGCTATGTGGCAGCCTTCACAAAGGAGCAAGCCGATGGCAACCGTAAGATGGATTGGTTCGTCGGGCGACTGGTCGACTGCCGCGGATTGGAGCACGGGAGAAGTTCCCGGAGCGGGCGACAGCGTTGTTTTTCCGGAGTTCAAATACTTCACCGTTACGCTGTCCAGCGGTACAAAAATTGGTTCTCTCGTGCTCCAAAGCTATGGAGAAAGCCTGCAGATCAATGCGCCGGGCCAGAAGATCGTCGTGCAGCGGGATATCGACAACGGCGGCAACATCACAATCGACGGTGACGGCGGCGGCGGCAGTCAGATAGTCGTCGATGGCACGCTCACCAACAGTGGCTCGTTCGACATAGGTCCCATGTATGGAGCACTGTCGGCAACAAGCACCGTCACCGTCTCACATCTGGCGAACAGCGGCGGCCTCAATCTGAGCGGCGGGGCTGAGGGCACCTCAGCAGTTGCGCGGTTCATCGACACGGGAGATGCGGCGCCGGACACACTTACCTACGGTACGCTGCGTCTTCAAGGCGATGCGCTCCTGGAGTTTACCCGCGGCAAGATCGAAACGATCGGCGCAGGGGCGGGGATCATCCTTATCGGCGATCAGGCCCGGATTGCCGATGCAGGTCACACCGGTTCCAACAGCGCCCTCACTGCACTGACGAGCAATGCCGGGACATTCGGTTTGGACAATGGCGCCAAGACTACCGATACCACCGCAAGCTTCCAGAACAGCGGTACGTTTCATCTGGACGGCGGTGTGTTCAGCACCGCGAACGGGCTGGACTTCGACAATTCCGGCACGCTCTCCATAGCTTATGAAGCGGCCGGCGGCAGCGTCCTCACCGTAGGCGGAACACTATACAACACGGGCTCCCTGATCGCCGGCGCGACCTACGAGGGCGCTTCCCCTGTCATCACCGTCGCCCACCTCGACAACACTGGATCGCTGGATATCGAAGGTGCGCAGAACGATGCGTCGCCCACGCCGACGCTCTTCAACGTCACGGGCGACGCGGCGCCTGCGACGCTGGCAAGCGGTACCTCGACCAGCATATCCGGCAACGCCGTTCTGACATTCGCATCGGGCGAGATCACCTCCGTGGCCGCAGGCGCAACGCTTACAATATCGGGCGCCGAAGCGCAGATAAACGACGCGGGAGTCGCCGGACAGAATAGCGCCCTGACGCAGTTTGCCGAGAACGACGGCACAGTGACATTCTCAAATGGGGCCGATCTTTCCGGTTTCGGTACGCTTTTTCAAAACACCGGCACGTTCACGGTGGGAGATGGAACTGTTTTATCGGCTCACGCGGGGTTCGCGAACACAGGAACGCTGAACGTCGACGACTCGACATCGTACACCGGACAGGCGAGCAGCCTCGTCGTGACGGGAACGCTGACTAATAGCGGCGTGCTGAACATCACCGGGGGAGGCTACGGCTATCTCAACCCTGTGCCCCCTACCAGCGTTGTCGTGGGCAGCATAACGCCGGGAACGGTGCATCTGGAGGGAAGCATCATTGGCGCGAATGAGCTCGCCGAACTGATCGTCCGGAAGGAAGCGGCGCCCAAAATCCTGACAGCCGGCGCCACATTCGATCTGACCGGCGACACGCTGGTCCAGTACGCCAGCGGTTCCATCGACGCCGTCGCCCGCGGTGCCGGGATTTCCCTGGACGGCATCCAGGCGCGTATCGCAGACGCCTCCAATCCCACGACCAGCTCGGCACTGACCATGCTCAGCAGAAATTCTGGGACGCTCGAGCTTGCGGATGGCGCGAGCCTCGGGAACAGCGCGGCCGCTTTCACCAACGCCGGTCTCTATGCGATCGCACAGAACACTGCGGTCACAACCGCGGCCGGTGTAGATTTCGCCAACAACGGCACGTTCACGCTCGATGGGGCCGGTTCGCAAGGCGGCAGCTCTCTCGCGGTGGGCGGAACGCTCACCAACAGCGGTACGATCACCATCGGCAACAACGGCGGACTGGCCAATGGGAACAACCTCACCGCGACCAGCGAGGTCATTGCCGCTCATCTGGCGAATACCGGCACCATCAATCTGTTCAGTTCGGAAGGCTCCGCAAATCTCGCTTTCGTAAACGATGCAGGCGACGCCGCTCCGACGACCTTGCAAGGTCAATCCCTTAACCTCGTGGGCAACGCCCTGCTGGAATATGGGAGCGGCGGCATTCAAGCGATCGCGCGCGGCGCGCAGATCACGATCGACGGCACGCAGGCGTTCATCGCAGATGCCGCCAAAACGGCCAGCAACAGCGCCCTTGCCGGCCTCACGTCGAACACCGGTACCCTCTCCCTGAGCGACGGCGCCACGATCGCGAAGACGATCGCGAGCTTCGACAATTCAGGCCGGTTGTCGCTGGTGCATCAGGAAACCTTTCACGTCGCGGGCGACTTCCAGAATACCGGCACATTTATCGTGGACCGCGGTTCGCCAATAGATGGCAGCGAGGGTCAAAGCGTCGTTACGGTCGACGGGACGATGACCAACAGCGGGAAGCTGCTTGTCGGCGACAAGACGTTCGGGCTTACCGGCGATACCACCATCGACCTTGCTCACCTTACGAGCACGGGCACGATCGACATCGCCAGCACGCAGAGCGAATTTGTTGGTTCGCTGCAGGTGCAATATCAGGCAACGGTCGACGATCTGAACGACGCAGCGCCACAAACACTTGCGGCCGGAACCATCGAACTCTATGGCAATGCTTTGCTGGAATACGCGAGCGGCGGCATCGCGCACATCGCAAAGGGCGCAACCCTATCGCTCACCGGCGATCAGGCCCGCATAGCCGATAGCACCGACACCACCTCGAGCAGCGCACTGACGGGACTGGTGAGCAATGCGGGCACATTCACGCTCGACAATGGAGCCACTGTCTCCAACGGCGCTAACGGCTTTTCCAACAGCGGCACGCTGAACATCGACGCCAGCGACGCCGATATGGCTACCGCGTTCACTGTCGGAGGGCACTTTATAAATAGCGGTACAATCGACTTGGCGGTTACAAACCCGGGATCGAACCGGGGAGGATATATCGCCGCCGATTCCTTCACGAACAAAGGCATCATAAATGCAGTCGGTGCAGGGATCAGTGCGACCGGTGCGATCGTCAACACCGGCACGGTTCACCTCGGCAACGGCGACGCCTTTGGCGGCGGCGGTCTGCGTGGCGACACACTGCTTCAAACGTCCGGCCAGATCATCATGAACGACTCGTTTCTGGAGGCAACAAACGGAACGACGGTGACCGGCGGGGTCCTGCAGGGGACGGGAATGATCGACTACAACGTGACGGTCACGGGTGGAACATTCGGCGCGACGGGCGTGTACCACGACGAGTCGAGCGAGCTGATCATCGAAGACGGCACGCTTACAATTGGCAGCGGCGCAACATTCACCGCCACTCTGTCGGCAGCAGATCACGCCGCCAGTCTCGTCGCGATCGACGGCAGTCTGCAGCTGAACGGCGGGACGCTCGACGTGGGCGTGCTCGATGCCGCGCACCTCAAAAAAGGCGACAGCTTCGAAGTGCTCTGGACCGAGCATATGAGCGGAACATTCGCAAAGATCGAATACGACGGCATGACGGCGGCGGGAAACACGATCGCAATCGGCAACGGGCTGGCACTCAAGGTGGAGTACAGCCTCCAGACCGGCAATGACGAGATTAATGTGGTCGTGATTGCCGACCCGGCCTCGCCTCGGGCCGGTCACATGGCCGTCGCCCCGGATGGGACGGTTGTGCACCACATTGCAGACGACCTGATCCTCCACCACGGCGGCCTGCAGCACGACGGGCTCGCGCTGGTCTAGCCACGCAGGTTCCTGCCAATCCTGTCAGCAGAGTGGCAGGAAGCGGGCTGCAAAACCGGCGCTCGCGGCCTATATTGGGGCGATGGCGCACAACAACGGCATGATTCCCCGCTCTTCCAAGGGCGGCAAAGGCGGGCGTTCCGGCAAAGGGCCCGGGATGAGCGAAGGCGCGGCCCGGTTCCGCGCAGCCGCCGAGGCCGTGCCGATCCCCGCCGCGGGAACCGCCTACGATCCGGGACCGCCGGAAACGCTGCCGTCCGACCAGATCGGCACCCTGCCGCTGCACGGCGCAACCGGCGCGGAGCTGGCCGGCTTCGTGCCGCATCGCCCGTCGCGGCCGGAGAAATCCGAAGGCGGCATCAGGTTCAAGCTGGTCAGCGAATACGAACCAGCGGGCGACCAGCCGACCGCGATCAAGGAACTGGTCGGCGCCGCCAACGCCAACGAGCGCGACCAGGTGCTGCTCGGCGTCACCGGCTCGGGCAAGACCTTCACCATGGCGAAGGTGATCGACGCGGTGCAGCGCCCCGCGCTCATCCTCGCGCCCAACAAGACGCTCGCCGCCCAACTCTATTCGGAGATGAAAGGCTTCTTCCCGGAAAACGCGGTGGAGTATTTCGTCTCCTATTACGACTACTACCAGCCGGAAGCCTACATCCCGCGCACCGACACCTACATCGAGAAGGATTCGTCGGTGAACGAGGAGATCGACCGCATGCGCCACTCGGCGACGCGCGCGATCCTGGAGCGCGACGACGTGATCATCGTCGCCTCCGTCTCCTGCATCTACGGCATCGGCGCGGTGGAGACCTATTCCGGCACCGCGGTCACCATCCGCAAAGGCATGCGGCTGGACCGGATGGAGTTGATGCGCGATCTGTCGGCGCTGCAGTACCGGCGCAACGACAATGCATTCGCGCGCGGCGCTTTCCGGGTGCGCGGCGACACCATCGACCTGTTCCCCGCGCACTATGAAGACCGCGCCTGGCGCATCGAATTGTTCGGCGACGACGTGGAGTCGATCACCGAGTTCGATCCGCTGACCGGCCGTTCCGCGGGCCAGCTCGACACCATCAAGGTCTACGCCAATTCGCACTATGTGACGCCGCGCCCGACGCTGGCCCAGGCGCTGAAGGGCATCAAGGAAGAGCTGCGCCTCCGCCTCGACGATTTCCGCAACACGGGAAAGCTCTTGGAAGCGCAGCGCCTGGAACAGCGCACCAATTTCGACATGGAGATGATCGAGGCCACGGGCAGTTGCGCCGGCATCGAGAACTATTCGCGCTGGCTCACCGGGCGCAAACCCGGCGAACCGCCGCCGACTTTGTTCGAATACCTGCCCGACGAAGCGCTGGTGTTCGTGGATGAGAGCCACGTGACCGTGCCGCAGATCGGCGGCATGTATCGCGGCGACTACCGCCGCAAGGCGACGCTTTCCGAATACGGCTTCCGCCTGCCCTCGTGCATCGACAACCGTCCGCTCAAGTTCGAAGAGTGGGACGCGATGCGGCCGCAGACCGTCTATGTCAGCGCGACACCGGGCCCGTGGGAGATGGAGCGGGTCGACGGCGTGTTCGCCGAACAGGTGATCCGCCCCACCGGCCTGATCGATCCGCCGGTCGAGATCCGCCCGGTGGAGACCCAGGTCGACGACCTGATCGCGGAATGCCGCGAGATCGCGAAGAAGGGCTACCGCGCGCTCGTCACCACGCTGACGAAGAAGATGGCGGAAGACCTCACCGAATACATGCACGAACAGGGCATCCGCGTGCGCTACATGCACAGCGACGTGGAGACGCTGGAGCGCATCGAGATCATCCGCGACCTGCGCCTCGGCGCCTTCGACGTGCTGATCGGCATCAACCTGTTGCGCGAAGGTCTCGACATCCCGGAATGCGCCCTGGTCGCGATCCTCGACGCCGACAAGGAAGGCTTCCTCAGAAGCGAGACCAGCCTGATCCAGACCATCGGCCGCGCCGCGCGCAACGTGGACGGCAAGGTCGTGCTTTATGCCGACAAGATCACCGGCTCGATGGAGCGTGCGATGGCCGAGACCACGCGCCGCCGCGAGAAGCAGAAGGCCTACAACGAGGCGCACGGCATCACGCCGCAAAGCGTGAAGAAGAACATCGCCGACATCATGGGCAGCATGTACGAGCGCGACCATGTGATGGTGGACACCGGCCTCGCCGAAGAGGGCCTGGTCGGCCACAACATCAAGGCGCACATGCAGGACCTCGAAAAGCGCATGCGCGAGGCGGCGAGCGATCTGGAGTTCGAGGAAGCCGCGCGCCTGCGCGACGAACTCAAGCGGCTGCAGGCGACCGACCTCGCGATCGCCAACGATCCGTTCGCGCGCCAGAGCGACGTAGACCGTGCCGTGGACGACGCCTTCCTCAGCGCGGTGCGCGACGGCGCGCCGAAAGACGACGCCGACCGCCGCGGCCCGAAACACCAGAAAACCACCCGCAAACGCATGCAGCGCGCCAGCCGCCCGGGCGTGCCCAAAACCTTCGGCAGCCGCGCGAAGTAGCCTCCCTTAACCTCTCCCGCACTTCGCGGGAGAGGACAGCCATCGCGATAGCGATGGCAGGTGAGGGGAAGTCGCGCGCGCCCTGCGTTGCGCACCGCACGGCCGCGCTCCTAAGCTGCGCCGATCCCTGCTATCACGGGAGAACGCCATGTCACGCACGCTCCTCTCGCTCGCCGCCGCAGCCGTGCTCTGGCACGGCAGCGCGCTCGCCGATTCCATCTCGCTGACGCTGAGCCTGAAGAGCATCGCCGGCCAGGGCGACAGTCTGGGCACGACGCAACACTGGGACGGGGTCGTCAAAAAGGGCGACACGAAGGTCGGCAACTTCTATATCCTCATCCGCACCGATCAGGCGGTCGCACTCAACGATGGCCTCGCACAGCTCTGGCTCATATTCCCGAGCAAGGGCGGCAATACCGCGCCGGAAAGCGTGGTGATCGAAGGCATGCACGATTACGGCACCACCGATTTCAAAGGCAGCGTGAGCGCGGCCTCGAGCAAATACAGTTGGGCGCGCGGCGCGACCGCAGTTTACACCCCAAAGTCCCCATCCGCCCTGAACCTCGTGATCCAGGGCAGCTTCACCGGCGTGACATTGCCGTGAATGCAAAACCGCCGCCATCTCTCGCACCACACCTCGCTTAACCTCGCGCGGAGCAGGAGAGCACGGCTATGGCGGCAGCGATGAGGGCAAGTCGTTCGCCCCACCATTTTCCAAAGCCCGTCATAGCCGGGCGTTCGTCCCGGCTATCCATTGCGTCAATGCTGACAACGGGACTTGTTGCGCAAACACGCGCTAATAGACGCACAGCAAACTCAAGCTCCTGGAGCCAACCAATCTTGCGGTGCCAATACGCCCTTCGCCCGCTGACACACCGTCCCCGGGCCGTGGGCGCCGCCCTAAAAGGGCGAAATAAAATTTCATTCTTGCTCACTTGCGAATTATCCTCATTATGAGGATATGGACTTTTCAGTCGAATCCGCTTACCAAATCATACCAAATCTAGTGCACTCCTTCTGTTTGGCATCTAGTGATGGGTTTTTGGGGGCATGTCTAATATCAGCTTCCACGTTGCTCTAAGACAGACGATCGAAGCTATACGTCGGTCGAGCCCTTTGCCCGGGTCTGGACAGTTTCAGCACCTCGGGGCTGGGTTTTACGTCTATGGTGTTTGCCCGGAAGGCTCTCGCAATCTCTTAGCTACCTGTGGAGCCTCAATAGGTTGTTCCCGGTCAGAGGGAGTCTGCTGATGGGCGGCATTGATCCGATACTGGCATGTGGTCTGTGCCAGTTGTAGCGGTGAAGCCATCGTGGGAGCTCGGCGGTTCGTTCGTCTGACGTGTTGT
>DASXDS010000016.1:0-240000 GCA_036490455.1 Rhizomicrobium sp. | reverse complement strand
AAAGAGCCTGCCCGAAGCACGAAAAACCATTGTGCCACCGACAAAACACCGCCCGCAAGGTCTGGCCCAACGGGCGGCGTGGGCGCGGTGTATAGGCGGGCGGTTTCAGGGTGTCAAACGGTAAAAGCAAAAAAATTTCACAAACGTTTCGGCGCCTGTGGATGAGGCAAAACCAAGGCAAACACCCGAATTTCCAAGGTCTTAGCGCAAACCGGCGCTGCCACCACATATGGTAACCATCTCGTCGGGTTCCACCAACTACACCCTATTTGCTGGCGGGGGTTGGAAAGCGATGCAGTTGATCCGACTGTTCGGGCAGCAATCTGCAGGAATGGAACAATCATGGGCGAAGTGCATGGATCGGTTGCCGGCGGCTACGAAAGCCTGCGTGAGGCTTTTGCCGAGGGCCAGAAAGGCGACCCGGGCGGCGCGCAACTGTGCATCTATCGCCACGGCACGAAGGTCGCCGATCTGTGGACCGGCCGGGACAAGGTCAACGACCGTCCTTACACAGACAAAACCATCACGGTGTGCTTTTCGGTCTCCAAGGGCGCGACCGCCACGATGGCGCATATGCTGGCCGAGCGCGGGCTTCTCGATTTCGAGGCGCCGGTGGCCCGCTATTGGCCGGAATTCGCCGCCAACGGAAAGGCGAAGATCACCGTCGCCGATGTCATGGCGCACCGCGCCGGCCTGAACGCGTTCGATCCCGATGACACGCTCACGATCCGCGAGATGACGGACTGGACGCGTTGCACGAACGCGCTGGCGGCGATGGCGCCGTTGTGGGAGCCGGGAACGGCAATGTCCTATCACGCGCTGACCTACGGCTTCATCATCGGCGAAATCATCCGTCGCATCAGCGGCAAGACGCCCGGCACGTTCTTCGCCGACGAGATCACGCATCCGTTGGGACTGGATCTGTGGATCGGACTGCCTGAGCGCGAAGAACCCCGGGTTGCGCCGCATTTCGCCGAGCAGAGCGGGTTGAATGCCGAGCAGATGACCGCGTTGCTCAACGGCTTTGGCATCGACACGACGACCCGGAATGCACGCGCCATGCTGAAAGGTGCTGTCGATATCGGCGGCGGCATGGCCTTCATCAATTCGCGCGAAGGCCATGCGGCGGAAATTCCGGCAGGCAACATGATCGGCGATGCCGCCTCGCTGGCGCGGATGTATGCCGCGACGATCGGCGAGGTCGATGGCGTGCGCCTGCTGAACGGCGACACCGTTCGGCGCGCGATGAAATGGCAAACCGAAGGGCTGAACGCACCGGACGACTTCGCAAAGTTGCCGGCGCCGTCACCGCATCGTTACGGGCTCGGCTATCAGCTCACCCGCATGGCCGCGCCCATGCTGGGAGAAGGCTCCTTCGGCCATGACGGTGCCGGCGGGCGCATCGGCTTTGCGCATCCGGAAAGTGGCACCGCGGTCGGCTATGTGTGCAACAACATGCTTTGGGATGGAATGACCGGGCCGGACGCGCGCTGGGTGCCCTGGACCAAGGCGCTGAACGACATCATCGCAGGATAACGCCCGACGGTTCATAGCCGAACGCTGCGTTCACGCCACCGGCGCGCGCGAGGATCGTCTCCTGCTGGGCAGGCGTCAGCTTTTGCCGCCAGGCGGAGGCCGAATTGCGCGACACGCGACCGGCCTTTGGGGGCGAATAGATCGCGGCATCGGCCGCGCAGATGGTTTCCACGGCGTGCTGCGACAGGTGTTTGGCGATGCCGTCCAGGTCGAGAAAGCCGGCCATGTTGCTCAGCACGCGATCGGGTTCGGTGCACAGATCCTCGTAACGAACGATGCGAAGCCGGTTTGTGTTGCGCAGCCGCACGAGATCGGCGTGCGCGAGCATGTTGAACGACACCCAGTAGTCCGCCGCCGCATTCGGATCGCAGGTATAGGCAAAACGCACGCCTGTAACAGGATCGCGCCAGTCCTGCGCCAGCAAGGACGCGACGCACCCGCGCACGTCGCGCACGACATACAAAAGCTTCGCAGCCGGAAACAGTTCGGCAAAGATGCCGAGCGTTGCACCGGCGATAAGCGAATGGATGAGCGGCCGCGCACCCGGCTTTTCCGCGGCCTTCGCCGCGTAGACGGAGAGCAGCGCGCGCTCGAACGCTTCACGCTGAGCCTGCGGTTGAAGGCCGTAGTGACGCGCATGGTTGGCGCCGAGCTTGGTCGCAATGTCGTGCCAGCCGCGCGCCGCGGTGACGAAGAACGGCAGTTGCGGCCCGCTCAGCAGGGCCGCATGCGCTGCCAGCAGCGCCGAAACCAGCCGGACGCCGGAGCGCGGCGCGCCAAGCACGATCACCGCATCCGAAGGCATAGCAATGCCTTGCGGTTCACGAATCTCCAGTTGGGTTGTCATGGCGAAGCCTCCAGATAGCCGAGCGCTGCGAGCGCGTCTGCGGCATTGGCGATGACGGCATCGAGCGCTTTCGGCGAGAGGTCGCGGCGGAAGCGGCCGACGGAGTCGGTAAAGATCGGACGGCGCACGGCTTCGGCGCTCCATTCCTCCGTGCCATGCACCTCGCGTCCGACGGCATGAAACGCGAGCACGCGTTCGTCGAACGGTTCGCCCAGAAACGCGAACAACCGCGCGAGTTCGCGCCAGGGCTCGCGGACCAGATCTTCGTAGCGCACTTCGAAATAGTGTGTGGTGAAGTGAGCGTCTTCGAGGAGCCGTGCGCGCATTGCCATCGCCTCGGCCCAGTTGCGCGCCCGAAGCGCTGCGATCGCCACGGGATCGATGTCGGGCGCCAAGTCGAGATCGCGCTCGATCCGAGACGTCACCACATCGCGTCCGTCGCGAATAATGTGGATGAGGGGACTGTCGGGAAACAGCAGGCGGAGTTCGGCGAAGGCAAGGAAATTGGACGGCGTCTTCTCCGCAAGCCGCGGCTTGCCGCTTCTGTCCCAGGCGGGCTTCAGAAACGACAGGATCAGGTCACGAAAAATTGCGCGGAAAGTGTCCGCATCGATGCCATAAGCCGCGCGCAAAGGATCGGCCGCGCTGTCCCAGGCGTTCCGCCAGAGTTGCGCGAGGCCCTGGATCACGCGCAATTCGGTGCCGCAGAAAATGTTGGGATGGCTGTCGAGGATGACCCGAAGGAGGGTCGTGCCGGAACGCGGCACGCCACCGATGAAAATCGGATTACCCTTGATCCCTCCCAAAGGCACGCATGAGTCCTCAACCGTGTTCCAGGCGCGACGCTCCAGTGGCGCGAAGTTCAGGCGGTGTGAAGGAATGGTGACGCGCGTTACATCTCCGCGCCAATCACAAGCGCGTCAATTCGAAGCGAAACGCAGCGCGGTTACAGCCACTACCGGCGACGCATGGCTTGCCAGCATTCCACCACGGCGCGTTTGGCCGCGGCGCGCGAAAATCCCATGTCCGAAAATTCCTGTCCCGCGACTGCATCGCTGATCCGTTCAAGCTTGAGGCGTGCTGCGGATGCTTTCGCACGGCCGTGCTGAACTCTCTGCGATCCAAAACCGTCAGACCCGCACCGTCATTTCGAGACCGCCTGCGAACGGCAATGTCAGCGTGCGCAGGCGGTTCGCGGGATCGGCGATATAGGCGAAATATGCCTCGTAGCCGCGGCGCGACTGCGCGGTGTTGTCCGCGACGATGACGGCGCCGGGACGCAAGTGCGGCGCGACGTTGCGTACCGCCGCCATCACCGCTTCCGTCCAGATGTCGAGCAGCAGGAAATCGACAGGGCCGTCGATGCGCTTCAGCGTCTCGGCGAGATCGCCTTCGCGCAGGTCGATGTATTGCGCAAGACCGGCCGCTTCGAAATTGCGGCGCGCGAACGCCGCCTTCTGCGGTTCGTGCTCTGTCGCGATTACCGTCCCACCGAGCTTCGTTTGATCGCCTATCGCGCCGCTGCTTGAGGCGATGTTGTCGCGCACCGCTGCGGCGAGATAGAGCGTGGAAACGCCGAACGATGTCCCCGCCTCGACGACGCATTTCGCGCGCAGAGCGCGGCACAGTGCGTAGCAGTACTCCGCCTTGTCCTTCTCCAGCGCCACCATCTTGTCGCGAAAGAATGTCGTGCTTTCTCTATCGAGACCGTCCCAGCGCAGCGTTCCTTCCTCGATGCGGCGGCGAAAGTAGCTGCTGATCGCGTCTTCCTGCCCGGCGCTCTCGGCGTGCAAGGCGTCGAGCAACGCCTCGAGTTTGGGATCGTTCAGAATGCTCATCCGGCACCTTGCAACGTGTCGATCACCCCGAGCATGAGGCATCCGATCACCGGTTTGTCCATCACTTGCCCCCTTCGGAATCCGAATCGTATTTCATCGCACCCATCCGGTTGCCTTCGGTGTCGGTGAAATGGATGAGCGTGCCCACCGTTTCGATGTGCGACTTCTCCATCACGATTCTGCCGCCGGCCGCGACCGCTTTGCGCGCGACGTCGTCGATGTCGTCCACGCCGACCGTGAGTTCGAACGAGCGCGGGTGCGTCCCCGTGATCGGCTCGTGGCGCTCCTGCAGCGCGCCGGGAAGCCCGGCGCCCTGGATGAGGTAGAAGCCCGGCGGCCCCCAATCCTCGAAGGTCCAGCCGAACACCGCCTCGTAGAATTTGCGGGCGCGTTCGACGTCGTCGGCGGTGATGGCGAAAAAGCGGACGGTGTTGGCCATGGGTGATCCCTCCCGAACCAAACCATTTTTGCGCGAAACCCGATGGCGCAATATAGTGATAACGACAATTTCTGTCGAAAAAGCGTCAATGGCGGAATTTGCGCTGCGCAGCATGGGGGTCAGTTATCCCGGCGGACACGTCCTGGAGCCGCATGCCCACCCCTGGGGCCAGCTCATCTACGCAGTCAGCGGGACGATGCAGGTCCTGGCCGAGAAGACGCTATGGCTCGTGCCGCCAACCCGGGCGCTATGGGCGCCGGCCGGTGTCGTCCATGCCATCGAGATGCGCGGCCGCGTCGCGATGCGCACCATCTATGTGCCGGCGGAGCTTGCCACGCGTCTTCCAGCGCGAAGCCATGCGATCGACGTGAGCCCGCTGCTGCGCGAGATGATCCTGCACATCGTGCGGCTGCATCTGCTCAAAGCCGATGACGAAGCCCATCGCAATCTGGCGCAGGTGTTTCTAAATCTCGTCGCGGAAGCCGAAAGCCTGCCGCTGTTCGTGCCGATGCCGCACGATCCGCGCGCCGCCACTGTTGCGCGGCTTCTGCGCGACGAGCCTGCCCGCAACAAGAGTGTCGCCACGCTGGCTCGCGACGCGGGTGCCAGCGTGCGCACGTTGCAACGGACCTTCCGCGAAGAGACGGGCCTCAGGCTGGTCGAATGGCGCCAACGGCTGCGCCTGTTGCAGGCGATCGCGCTGCTCGAACAAGGCACGTCCGTCACCGAAGCGGGTGCCGCCGCCGGTTACGCGAGCACCAGTGCATTTGTCGCTGCGTTCAAAAGCCAGATCGGACAGACGCCTCACCGCTTCGCGCACGCGCGCAACGCATGAACAAAGGCCCGGCTTATGCAGCCGGGCCTTTGGCATTCACGCTTTGGACGCTGATCAGATCGGCGCCGAGCGCTCCCAGATCTGACGCGGGGTCAGATCGACCATCATCAGCTTGTCTTCCGGATAGTAGCGGATCGCGTCGCCTTCGATCCACGCCATGCGGCCTTCGTTCAGCCGCAACCGCACGCGGATGATGTGTCCGTCGGTGGCCCGGTTGAGGTCGTCGATCTTGCCGACCAGGAAGCCGTTGCGGTCGGTCACGGCGACCTCGAGCAGATCGGGACGATCGACCGTGAAGAGCTTGATGTAGCGCGCATGCTCATAACGGTCATGCCACCAGGTGGCCGGGTGACGGCGCTCGAACTCGTACGCGGCCCGCTGATGTTCATACGTGTCTTCGGTGTTCGCGTATTGCTGCTGTTGCGCCATGTAGTCCTGACGCTGCGCCTGATACTGCTGCTGCTGGGCCTCGGTCTGGGCGTCGATGGTCGAGGTCTGGCTGGCTGCGGCGGCGACCCCTTCAGCCGGAACCGGCTGCGACGGCGAGGCGGCACCGTTGGCAACTGCCGGATCGACATAGGATCCGTTCTGTTGCGCCGAGTTCAGCGTCTGGGTCTGCGCTTTCTCGGCAGGTGTCGAGACCTGGGGACCGTTGGGGCCGACTTCCTGCTGCGCGAAAGACGGCGCGGATATCGCGAGCGCGAGGGCGATGCCCGCCGCGGTCGCAAGATAATGCTTGCGGGTAATCATGGGTTTCTCCTTGCGCCCTTCGGCCAACCGCAGGAGAAACGTGCCGCCGAACGCGCGGTTCCGGCACAAAGAATCATGTTGTGCCGGAACTTTTGCGCGAGTTGTGAAACGCCTAGCGAGCCGCGGCGATGTACTCGCGAAGCGTCGTGGCTTCCTGCACCGTTTCCGCGATGCGGGTTTTCACCACGTCTCCGATCGAGACGATGCCGACCAGCTTGTCTTCTTCCAGAACCGGAAGATGACGGAACCGGCCCGTGGTCATCGTCTCCATCAGGCTATCGACCGTATCGGTCTCGCTGCACGTGGCGATGCCGCGCGTCATGTACGCACTGACCGGTTTGGGCAGCGCGAACACGCTGGCTTCCGATACCGCACGTACGATATCGCGCTCCGAGATAACGCCGAGCACCGCGCCTTCTTCGTCTTTCACGACCAGAGCGCCGATACGATGGCGCGCGAGTTCGCGCGCGGCTTCCGACAAGGTCGCATCGGACGTGATCGTCACGACTTCACGACCCTTTCCAACAAGGATGTGTTTGACCTGCATTGTCGCCTCCACCCCGGCGCATTTTTTGCGCCGGACGGGCATTCCGCCCGTCGGGTTATTCCCCGCTCTGCGACAAATCGTGCTCCCCTGACGTAATCCTTTCAAGACAAAAACCGGTCGCAAGCGGAAGATTCCTGCGAAAAGCGCGGCAGCGGCAAATGTTTATGTCCGGGCAAGGTTCGCGCCTGCCCAGGACATAGGCGGTTCAGAGGGTTGCGGCGAGCGCCGCGAGCTGATCGGCACAGATGCCCCAACCCTGGTGAAAGCCCATCTTCTCGTGCGCTTCCTTGTCTTCCTGCGTCCAATGCCGGACGCGCGCGGTGTAGCGGGTTTTGCCGCCCTCATCCTCGAAAGTGAGGATCACCGTCATGAACGGCTTGGCCGACGGCGCCCACGCCTCGGTATAGGCGTCGGTGAACACGATCTTCGCGTTGGGCACGACCTCGAGATAAATCCCGCGGTTCGGCATGTCCTGGCCATCCGGCCCGCGCATGGTGATCACGTTGGCGCCGCCGGGGCGCAGGTCGATCCTGGCGTCCGGCGTCGTGTACGGCTTCGGCGCGAACCACTGCTTGAGCAGTTCCGGTTCGGTCCAGCAGCGATAAAGCTTTTCGCGCGGGACATCGATCAGGCGGGTGAGAACCAGATCGCGGCTATCGTCTGACATTTTCTATCTCCCGGTTGTCGGCGATACGACGCGGATACCGGTCCGGCTCCGACAGACGCGCCGCTATTTTTCCAGCATCGCCTCCAGCGTGGGCAGTTCGTCGGCCTCGCGCGAAGGTTTGTCCCACCGGATGCGGTTGATGCGCGGGAAGCGCATCGCGACGCCGGATTTGTGGCGGGTCGAGCGCTGCAGTCCTTCGAACGCCACTTCGAGCACCAGGCCGAAATCCTTGTCCGCGCGCACCGAGCGCACCGGACCGAAGCGTTCGATGGTGTTGTCGCGCACGAACTTGTCGATCTGTTTGAGCTCTTCGTCGGTGAAGCCGAAATAGGCTTTGCCCACCGGCGTCAACGCACGATCGCCGTTCGCATCCTCGCGCCACACACCGAAGGTATAATCCGAATAGAAACCGCTGCGTTTGCCGTGGCCGCGCTGCGCATACATCAGCACCGCATCGACCAGATGCGGATCGCGCTTCCATTTGAACCACGGCCCTTTCGGGCGGCCGGCCTCGTAGACCGAATCCCAGCGCTTGAGCATCAGCCCTTCCGCGATCTGCGGATCGCCTTCCGGCGGATCGGCACGCAACGCGCGCAATTCCTCCCATGACCCGAACGGCTGCAGCGGCGAAAGATCGAGACGCGGCGAATTTGCACGCGCGATGAAGTGCTCCAGCCGTTTGCGCCTGTCGGCGAAGGTGAGTGAGCGCGTGTCGTCCGCGCCGTCTACGAGAATGTCGTAGGCGCGAATGCCGGCGGGGAATTTGGTCAAAAGCTTCGCATCGGCGCTCTTGCGGTTCAGCCGCTGCTGCAGATCGCCAAACGAGCCGGCCCTGCCCTCGCGCAGCACCAGCAGTTCGCCATCGATCGCGCCTTCGAAACTGAGGAAATCCATCACATCGGGAAACGCCGCAGAAATATCGTCGCCGGTGCGGCTGTAGAGCGCGCGCTTGCCGCGTTCGTTCACCGCCTGCACCCGGATGCCGTCCCACTTCCATTCGGCCGCGTAGTCTTCGGCGCGATAGGCCGCGAAATCTTTGTCTTCGTCGATCGCCTGCGCCAGCATCACCGGACGGAAGCGGCCCGGCGCATCGGGCGAAGGCTTGTCGCTGCGCTTCTCCAGCCATGCGAACAGATCTTCGTAAGGCGGAAACTGGCTGTGCCAGATCTCCTCGATCTCCGACACCGCGACGCCGCCGAGATTGGCGAGCGCCTGTTTCGCCAGCCGCGCCGAAACGCCGACACGCAACGCACCCGTCAGAAGCTTCAGCAAAGCCCAGCGGCCGTCGGCATCGAGCGCATCGAGCCAGGTCTCGATCAGCCGCTGCACCTCCGCACGGCTCGCGCTGCGCAAGGCATCGACGACTTCCGACAATTCCGGCTCGCGGTTCGAGCCGTGCTTCGTCGGCCAGATGAGGGCCACCGTCTCCGCGAGATCGCCGACATGATCGTAGGACATCGCGAACAGCGCCGGATCGGCGCGAGCCTCCACCGCCTTGCGGATGAACGCGGGCTTTGCGGCGTCGAACGACAGCACGCCGGTCAGCGCCGCCAGCGCCCAGCCGCGATCCGGATCGGGCGCATTCGCGAGATAGTCGCGCACCAAGGTGAGCTTGCCATTACGCCCCGGCGTAAAAGCGAGACGATCGAGCAAGGTGGCGAAAGCTCTCACGCTTCGCCCTCGTCTTCGTCGTAACCGACGAGCGAAAGCGCACGCGCCTTCTGGCCGTTCAGCTCACACCAGCGCAGCAGCGCGTCTTCGTTGCCGTGGGTGATCCACACCTCGCCGGGTTTCAGTTCGCCGATCGTGCCGGTGAGTTCGCCCCAGTCGCAGTGATCGGACAGCACCAGCGGCAGCTCGACGCCGCGCTGCCGCGCGCGTGCCCGCACCCGCATCCAGCCACTCGCAAAGCCGATCAGCGGATCGGCGAAGCGCCGCGTCCAGCGGTCCTGCGTGGCAGACGGCGGCGCAATGACGATGGCGCCTTGGAAATCTTTTTTCTTCTCCGTGGTCGCCGGCGCGAGATCGCCGAGCGCCACACCAAAGCGCTCATAGAGCGTGTTCATGTTGGCGAGCGCGCCGTGAACGTAGATCGTCTTGTCCCAGCCTGCTTCGCGCAGCAGCATGATCACGCGCTGCGCCTTGCCGAGCGCATAGGCGCCGATCAGATGCGTGCGCTCCGGAAACTGCGCGACCGATTTCAGGAGCTTGGCGATTTCCTCGCCGTCGTCCGGGAAGCAATAGACGGGCAGGCCGAACGTCGCCTCGGTGACGAACACATCGCACGGGACCGGCTCGAACGGCGGACAGGTCGGATCGCGGCGGCGCTTGTAGTCGCCGGAGACGACGATCGTCATCCCTTTGGCGCGGATCACCGCCTGGGCCGAGCCCAGCACATGGCCCGCAGGAACCAGGGTGATCTCGACCCCGTCGCGCTCGATCGTCTGGCCATAGCGCACGGCTTCGGTGGCGCCGGCAAACCCGTCGCCCATCCGGGCCTGCATGATCGCCAGCGTCTCGGGCGTGGCGAGGACGGCGCCGTGGCCGGCGCGGGCATGGTCGGAATGGCCGTGGGTGATCACCGCCCGGGCAACCGGGCGCACCGGATCGACATAGAAATCGCCCGGCGGGCAATAGAGCCCGGCCGGGCTCGGGCAGAGGACGGATTCGGGTTTCGGCATGGCCAACGGATATGGAAACGCGCGAAGGGCCGTTCAAGCAACCTGTTGAAGGAACGGCGGAAGCCGGCGCTTGACCATCCGCCCCATGTGCCCGAAAACCCGCGCCGGCAACCGGGATGGTTCGCCGGCGCCGGAAATTTCCGGCCCGATGTGCTAAGTCCCGGCCTGTCCGATGCGGAGCTGTGGCCGAGAGGCTGAAGGCGGCGGTTTGCTAAACCGTTATACGATCAAAAGTCGTATCGAGGGTTCGAATCCCTCCGGCTCCGCCAGTTTCAAAACACTTTTTTCTTCAGATTGATTGGAACAATAGCTGCTGCTGTTGGGCGGCCGACCAAGAGCGGGCTCTTTCTAGCGATCTTGTCTCCTTGTTTGTCTTCGCTTCGCGATCATGTAGCCGAGAGCGCATCCGCCTGACTCAAGGCGAGCAGACGCAGCAGCTCCCTTCGTCCCGCGCGAGATTGATGCTATTTCCAACGCCGCTACAGGAGCCCGTGTCGGATGTCACCGTACATCCGCCACTTCCCACAGGCGCAATCTTGCTGACCGTATGAGCAGAACATGAACACTCGACCGGGTTAGTACCACCCTGCGAATTCGGAACACTATGACTCAAACATACGGCGCTCGTATGGACGGCTGGGCCTGGTGGGCCCGCCACGCCGGGCGGGCCGGCATCTCCGGGCGGACCTGCTGGCCCGGGGCTACCCTTCTTTCCCGATGACGCGGCTAAGGCGCTGATGTCTTCGCTCCGCGAATGAAGCGTGCACGCCCCTGTGCCGTGTACATTGATCTGCAATTCCAGTGTTTTCGCTGCGATCACGGCGTCGCGCATGAACGCAAATTTGTCCCGCACACCTGGGGTGATCGGTATGGCGAAAGCACCGTCTGCGCTACAGGTCGGTGTGTTGGCCTCGTTACCGAGAACGATAAAGGTGAACAGGGTACTTGATTCCTGCTTGTACGAAAGCACCGTGCCTTCGGCATGTCCGACGGCGGCGAGCGTAGCTGTTACCGTTGCTCCGATACCGCCAACAACAAGAACCCCGAGCAGAGCGAAAAGCAGTTTTCGCGAAATATGAAATCGCTCCATTACATTTCCCCTCAGAAGGGGGACAGTCTAACCTTGGCGTGTGAAATACACCAGTACATAATATATTTTTTTGCCCAAACAATGCCTCGTAAGACCAATTCTTCTGGGTCTTTAAACAGCCGTCTACTGTTATTCAACCCCGCTTGCTGGATGGGCGAATGCCTACGCGGCCATCAATATCGCGCAAGTCTTTCCCACCTCAAGTCAACATCGGCTGCACACCCGGTTCAGCTTTGGCCATGGCGCGTTGATAGGCGGGGCGCGCGCCGATGCGTTGCAGGTAGGCCCGCAGGTTTGGAAAGCTTTCGATCGAGATGCCGCGGAAGGCGCGGCTGGTGGTCAGGCAGTAGACCATCATGATGTCGGCCGTCGTCAGCTTCGCGCCGCCGAAGAACGGCGCCTGGCCGAGACGCGTTTCGACCATGGCCCAGCCGCGCTGGCTGCGATCGTTCACGAAGACCGATGCGGGATTGCCGTCGCCGCCGCCGGCCAGCACCAGCTGCATCATCAGGGTCGTCATGAACGTGCCGTTGGACCAGTGAAACCAGAAGAGATGATCGGCGAAATCCGGATCGTTCGGCTTCGGTGTCAGGCGTCCGTCACCGTAGCGCGCGCAGATGTAATCGCAGATCGCACCACTCTCCCCCAGCACGAGATCGCCATCGGTGATCACCGGCGCGATACCCATCGGATGCAGCGCCTTGTACTCGTCGGGCGCGAGACGGTTGTCCGCCCTGCGGTCGTAGCGTTTGAGTTCGTACGGAATCTCGAGCTCCTCGCAGAGCCACACGATGCGTTCGGACTGAGAGATTCCCAGATGGTGGACGGTCAGCATTTTTTGCCTCTTCGAATGGATCCTGAAAATAAAGCGGCGATCACGCCGCGTTTTGTACGAGCGCCTCTCCGGTTTCGGCACTGCGATCGCCGCGCAAAACCGCCTGCAGCTGTTTCAAATCCCGCTTCGGCGGGGCGCCGAACATGCGGGTGTACTCGCGGCTGAACTGGGAAGGGCTTTCGTAGCCCACCGCAAACGCCGCCGCTTCGACGTTGAACGCCTGCGCGACCATCAAGCGGCGCGCCTCCATCAGACGCAGATGCTTCTGGTATTGGAGCGGCGTGAGCGAGGTCAGCGCCTTGAACTGGCGGTGGAAGGCGGACGGGCTCATCCGTGCGATCGCGGCCAGGTCTTCGATGCGCACCGTTTCGCTGAAACGGTTGCGCAGGCTGTGCATCGCGGCGATCACACGCTGCGAGGGGCTATTGGCCAGGGTCATGCGCGCGACATCGCCGCCATGCGGTCCGGTCAGGAGCCAGTAGCAGATCTCGCGCATGATGACCGGATAGAGCGCCGGGATCGCCTTGGGCGTGTCGAGCAGACGGACGAGGCGCAGTGCGCAATCGGACAACGGGCCCTGAAAATCGGTCACGAAGATGCCGTGGCCGGATTCGCCGCCCGGCTTCGGCGGCGCGTCCAGCTCTTCCGCCACGCTGCGCATGATCGCGAGGTCGAGTTCGAACGCGAGCACGAGGCAAGGTTCGCCGGGGCTCGCTTCCACCACGCGGCCGATCGACGGCGTCTCCACCCCGATCACCAGCGCCTGCCCCGCGCGATACTCCAGCCGGGTGCCGCCGAACATCGCCCATTTGGCGCCTTGCGCCACCACGCACATCGCCGGCCGCGAGATCATGTGCGCCGGTGGCTTCGGGTGATCGGAGCGCATGACGATCATCGTGTCGATCGGCGTCGCGAACGGGCTCTCGCCGGATTGGCGATCGGTGTAGCGCAGCAGTGCTTCTGCCAAAGGGTTCGACATGCGCGAGCGATCCGTTTGCTGGGTCACGGCCAATGTACGGCGAAGAGCAGGATCAGGCAAGAAATCGGGACGTTCGGGCATTCCGTTTGCCGGTCGAAGCGCGGCATGATCAATCGGAGCCGTCACCTCCGGCAGACGGTATGAAAGCAGAAAGGTGAATTATGTCAAAAGGTAAGATCGCCATCGTGACCGGTGGCAGCCGCGGCATCGGCCGCGACACGGTGCTTCGCCTTGCCAGCCGCGGCGTGAACACGATCCTCACCTACAACTCCAATCGGGCAGAGGCAGACAAGGTCGTGAGCCTCGCCGAAGACGCCGGGGCGCACGCCATCGCGCTCCAGCTCGATGTCGGCAATACGGCCGCGTTCGGGCAATTCGCCGGAAAGGTGCGCGGTGCGCTGACCGAACTGGGCGCCGGGAAATTCGACTATCTGGTCAACAATGCCGGCACCTCCTCCGCGGCCAGCCTGGACTCGATCACCGAGGCGGAGATGGACGCGCTCTACGCCGTGCATTTCAAAGGCGCGCTGTTCCTGACGCAGACGCTGCTGCCGCTGATGAACGACGGCGGCAAGATCGTGAACATCTCCTCCGGGCTGGCGCGCTTCGCCATGCCCAACCGTATCGGCTATGGCTCGATCAAGGCGGCGGTCGAAGCGCTCACCCGCTACATGGCGGTCGAACTGGGGACGCGCCGCATCGCCTGCAATGTCGTGGCCCCAGGCCCGATCGCGACCGACTTCAGCGGCGGCATGGTGCGCGACAATCCGATGGTGCAGGCCGCGGTCGCGCACAACACCGCACTCGGCCGCGCCGGGTTGCCGGAAGATGTCGGTCCGGTGATCGCCGCCCTGCTTTCCGACGATTTCGGCTGGGTCAACGCGCAGCGGATCGAGGTCGCAGGCGGCATCCATATCTAGCCTCTCGGCACCGGCTGCGATTGGTGGCTATGCTTGGGCGGGAAACCGCTCAAGCACGAGGCCAAGCATGCCCAACGCCCCCACCGAGATCGTCAAGCTGTGGCCGGAAGGACCGTCCTCGAAGCTCGAAGGTGTCGGGCAAGAGGTCGAGTTTCGCGGACCGGTCGGCACCGCAGGCGATGCGCTCATGCTGCGCAACGTCTCCGAGCCGACGCTTTCCGTTTATCCGCCTTCGAACGGCAAGCCGAACGGGATCGGCGTGATCGTGGTTCCGGGCGGCGGCTGGCGGTTGCTTGCGTGGGAACACGAAGGAACCGACGTGGCGCAATGGCTGGCGGAGCGCGGCTACACCGCATTCCTTCTGAAGTATCGCGTGCGCGGCACGCCGCAATCGCAGGCGGACTATGACGCCGATGTGCTGAAGCTCTATTCGCAGATCGATGTGACGCGCACCGGCAAGCGCGCGCCCCGCGCCATGAGCGACATCGTGCCGTACGAAACCATCCGCGCGGCGCGTGAAGTCGCGGCCGACGACGGACGCCGCGCGATCGAAATTGTACGGCGGCGCGCGAAGGAGTGGGATATCGATCCCGCGAAGGTCGGCATGATCGGGTTCTCCGCCGGCGCGTTCCTCACCGTCGATGTCGCGCTCGATCCGCGCGCCGCGCCGCTTGCGTTCATCGCGCCCATCTATGGCGGCGAGACATTGGGCCGTCCGGTGCCGGCGGACGCGCCGCCGCTCTTCACCGTCATCGCGCAGGACGACCGGCTGCTCTATCGCCTGGCCGAGGGTCTCTATTCCGACTGGACCGATGCGGAGCGCTCCGCCGAGATGCACATCTACCGGCGCGGCGAGCACGGCTTCGGCATGGTCAAGCAAGGTTCGCCGTCGGACAAATGGATCGACCTGTTCCGCGACTGGCTCGCCGACCTGGGTTTCGCCTGAACGGCTAAGCCGGCTCGGGTAGTGCACCAGCCCTGCGCCAGCCTGTGAAACGCACGCGGATCAGCCAGAAGATCATCAACCCCAGCGGAATGAACTGGGGCAGGAAGAAGATCGCCGTCACGTGATGCGGCGGCGGCAGGAGCCTGGGCAAGCCGTTGGTGAACGCCGAGCCGGCAGCAAGCGTGAGCCCAAGACACATGCGCCAGAGATGGCGCGCGATGCGCGGCACGCCCGAGATGCCGCCGGTCCAGATCACCCTGGCGTCCGAGAACGCTGCAGTCGCGGTCACAAGCGTGAAGCCATAGATCGCGATCAGCACCGGCCCCTTGAAGGCCACCGTACTGGTGAGGAACGGCTTCAGGCCGAACACCAGTTGGAACGACAGGATCGCAAACGGCGCGAGCAGAAAGAGGATTACCGCAAAGGCCGCCTTTTCCGGTAAGCCGATGGCGCCTTGCTTGCGCCAGACCGTCAGCCACGCGGTGCCGATGAGATAGAACGCGAACGTGCCGATGACGAAATTGACGTGATCCGGCACGACGATGGCGAGATAATCCGCAAACACCGCCATCACCAGCATGGCAACGATAAAAACGCTGCCGGCCATACGGTGCAGCCGCCCGCCTTTGGGCGCAAAGATCGCCACCGTGCCAGACACGAGGCCGAGCGTCCCGCCGCCCACATGCAGGACAAACGCAAGCTTGGTCAGATCGTCGAGCATCGCACGCGTTCGCCCCCGTTGTGTCAGCCTTCATCAGATAGGCAATGCGAGCGCATCCGGCCATGATCGCAGGTAACAATGGCGCGAAATTCGATTGCAGTGGCCGCTATGGTTCAGCAGGCGGTTCCTGATCGGTGGGAATCCCCGCGAGTTGCCGGTAGGCGGCAACGGCGCGGTTCACGAACGATCGCTCAGGCAGCGGAAGCAACGCGCTCGGCCGTTCGCCCATGCGGCTGAGGAAATACGCACCCCACAAGCCCGGTGAGAAGCGCTGCAGCGTCATGACGGACTGCAGCGCTCCCGGACGGGAGATGGTGACGAACAGATATTTGGCCGGAGATACGTTCTCGCTCGCGACGACGATGCGATCGGCGCTGCGCTCGCGCACCGACAAGCGATAGATCATCCCGCCGACGCGGCTATCGTCTTCCCAGTAATAGAGATTGGCGCCTTGCATGAATTCTGACGGGGAAAAATCGGGCCTGCGCTTTTTGACATCCGGAGCGGAGAGCGCGGATGCCTCCGTTGCCACCGGACGCCAGGCGTCCGCCGTACGCGACCAGTAGCGGACGGATGGAAGACTCGATATCGCGGCGATCCGCTTCAGAAGCTCGTCCTGCGTCCCGGCAAAACGAAAGCTTCCCGAAACGCCAACCACCAATGCCGCAGGCGCCGCTGACCAACCAGTGCAGGCGGGCGGTGTCCATTTCGTGGACGCGAGGTCTTCGGCGAGGAGGACTTTCACTTGCGGCGCCTCTCCCGGACGGCCGAACCCCGGAGACGGCAGGCCGCAAGGAGCCGGCAAAGCGCCGGCACGGACCGCGCTGGGAAGGATGGCGAGACACAGAAGCAGGGTGGCGAAAATCTTCATCGGCAATGTCATCTTGGTACGCAGGCTTCGCGCGACCGGCCGCGTTTCGGCCCTCAATGTCGTAAATGCCGATTAACTCTACGAAAATCGAAACAATTATTCAGCTTTTCACGTTACGAATGCGGACATGTTCATCGGCGATCTTCTCATAGCGCACGGCCTGGTCACGGCGGAGGACGTCGCGGCCGCCCTTGAATTCCAGAAGACGCAAAGCGGCCGGCTCGGCGACATCCTGGTTGCCTTGGGCAAGCTCAACGCAGCCGACCTCGAAGCGGTGATGAAGGCGGCGCCGGCAGGCCCGATCACGATTGCCGAGACCGGCATCCCGATGACCGATTTGCTCAACCTGACCATGAAGGCGATGTATTCGGCCAGCGTCGAGACGGCATCGGCGGTGTCCGACATCCTGAAGCTGCCGCATCGCATCATCCAGTTGCTGTTCGATCAGGCGATCGAGCGCAAGCTTCTCGAGGTTCTCGGCAACTCCGGCGTCCGCCTCGCGTCCGATCTGCGTCACGCGCTGACCGAACGCGGCAAGCAGTGGGCGATCGAGGCGATGACCAACAATCAGTATGTCGGTCCGGCGCCCGTGCCGCTCGAGACCTATCGCCAACGCATCCTGCAACAGGCGATTTCGAACGCGCGGGTCGATCGTGCGGCGGTGGAAAAAGCATTTTCTGGTCTCATCATTTCGCCGGCCTTTACCTTGCAGATCGGCCCGGCGATCAATTCCGGCAAATCCGTTCTGCTCTACGGCCCGCCGGGCAACGGCAAGACCACGGTCGCCGAACGGATCGGGGCGGTGTTTCCCGACGTGATCTACGTCCCCTACTGCTTCCAGGTGGAAGGCCAGATCGTCAAAGTGTTCGATCCCGGTGTGCACAAGTCGCTGCAGCCCGCCACGCCGCCCAAAAGCACGGCGCTGCGCCGCGAAGAATCCGACATGCGCTGGGTGCCGTGCCGGCGGCCGTTCGTCGTCGCCGGCGGCGAACTGACCCTGGAAATGCTCGATCTCAGCTACAACGAGACGGCCAAATTCTACGAAGCACCGCTGCATGTGAAGGCGCTCGGCGGCATCTTCACCATCGACGATTTCGGGCGCCAGCTGGTCAGCCCCGAATCGCTTCTCAACCGCTGGATCGTGCCGCTCGACCGCAGGGTGGACTATCTGAAACTCCACACCGGAAAGAGCTTTTCACTGCCGTTCGACGAACTGGTGGTGTTCTCGACCAACCTGTCGCCGGCGGATCTGATGGATCCGGCCTTCCTCCGCCGCATTCCATACAAGATGCTGGTCGGCGCGCCGACCGCCGCGGAGTACAAGCAGATCTTCCACGCCCTCGCCGATGCGGCGGGACTCAAGATCGCAGACGAAAACCTGGATTCCATCATCGTTGCGATCCGCGACCGCGGCGGCATGCCGCTCGCGAGCTATCAGCCGAAGTTCATCATCGATCAGCTGCGCGCGACCTGTAAGTTCGCCGGCGTTCCCCTGCAATTCCGCCCCGAACTGCTGACGATGGCGCTCGCCAACCTGACCCTGAAAGAAGAAGCGCCGCCGCCCAAGCACAGCAAGGCCGCATAGCAGCTGTGCTATGAAATACCCGCTGCCAGGCGGCCGGACGGCGTTTCATGGAATACAGACAGATTTTGGGTGCGCAGCGCTTCGCGTTCTCCGGCACGGCCGATCTGCTCGCGAAGGCGACGCCGTTTCGGTCGGGTGACGCGCTGGCGGGCATCGCGGCGGAAAGCGCGGAAGAGCGCGTCGCCGCACGCATGCGGCTGGCCGATCTGCCGCTCAAAGAATTTCTCACAGAACTTCTGATCCCTTACGAAAAGGACGAAGTGACACGTCTGATCGTGGACCGGCACGATGCGGACGCCTTCGGGCCGATCGCGCATCTGACGGTAGGAGATTTCCGCGACTGGCTGCTGTCGGAGGCGGCGACAAGCGAGACGCTCGCACAAATCGCGACGGGCGTGACACCGGAAATGGCCGCCGCCGTCAGCAAGATCATGCGCAATCAGGACCTGATCGCCGTCGCCAGGAAATGCCGCGTGGTCACGCGTTTTCGCAACACCATCGGACTGCCTGATACCCTGTCGGTACGGCTGCAGCCCAATCATCCGACCGACGATCTGTCCGGGATATTCGCTTCGATCGTGGACGGCCTGCTCTACGGATGCGGCGATGCGGTGATCGGCGTCAATCCCGTCACGGACAATCTTTCGACCCTGGGCGAGTTGTTGCGGGCCTTGGACGAGATGATCGCGCGCTTTGCGATTCCCACGCAGGCCTGTGTGCTCACCCATGTGACCAACGCGATCGAACTGATGGCGCGCGGCGCGCCGGTCGATCTGGTCTTTCAATCGATCGCGGGAACGCAGGACGCCAACACGTCGTTCGGGGTGTCGCTCGCCATTCTTCAGGAAGCGACGGAGGCCGCGCGCGCCCTGAAGCGCGGCACGGTGGGCGATAACGTGATGTACTTCGAGACCGGCCAGGGCTCGGCGCTCTCCGCCGGCGCCCATCACGGCATCGACCAACAGACGCTGGAAGCCCGTGCCTATGCGGTGGCACGGGCCTTTTCGCCACTGCTCGTCAACACCGTCGTCGGCTTCATCGGACCGGAATACCTCTATGACGGCAAGCAGATCGTGCGCGCCGGACTGGAAGATCATTTCTGCGGCAAGCTGCTCGGTCTGCCGATGGGCTGCGATGTTTGCTACACCAATCACGCCGAAGCCGATCAGGACGACATGGACGTGCTCCTCACGCTGCTCGCTAACGCCGGCGTGACCTACATTATGGGCGTACCAGGCTCCGACGACGTGATGCTGAACTACCAATCCACCTCGTTCCACGACGCGCTGTACATCCGGGATCTGTTGGGATTGAAACCCGCGCCGGAATTTGCGGCGTGGCTGGTGCAGACGGGTATTCGCGATGCCGACGGCAGGACGTTGCCGCCTGCAGCCGGGCACCCTTTGCTGCTGCGCCCATGACCGCCGATCTCACCAAAGACGCGTGGGCACATCTGCGCCGGTTTACACCGGCGCGCCTCGCACTCGGGCGCGCAGGGAGCGCTTTGCCGACGCGAGAAGTCCTGAATCTCGCGCTGGCGCATGCCCGCGCGCGAGACGCCGTGCACATCCCGCTCGATCCCGCTGCGCTGGAGATTGCGTGCCGGGCCATCGGATTCCAGACGGTGCGGGTTCGCAGCGCGGCCGCCGATCGAAGCAGTTATCTGCGAAGGCCCGATTTTGGGCGCAGACTGAACCGGGAAGACGCGGCAAACCTGCGCCCGGCGGCCGCCAACTACGATCTGGCGATTATCATCGCCGACGGATTGTCCAGTAGCGGCGTCCAGAGACACGCAGTACCGCTTTTGGCGGTCCTGAAACCGCTTCTGGACGGCGTTGACCTCGTCCTTGCGCCCGTCGCCATTGCCGAACAGGGGCGTGTTGCGCTGGGTGACGAGATCGGAGCTTTGCTGGGTGCGCGCGCGTCCCTCGTGCTGATCGGCGAGCGTCCCGGACTATCGTCACCCGACAGCCTCGGCGCCTACCTGACTTTTGCCCCTGAAATCGGCAGGACGGATGCAGAGCGCAACTGCGTTTCCAACATACGGAACGAAGGCCTCGATTATGAAACGGCAGCCCGGCGCCTGTTTTGGCTGGTCGAAGAAGCGCTTCGGCGGGGGAAGTCGGGGGTCGCTTTGAAAGACGAGAGCGGCCTCCAACCTGTTATTGGTGCACGCGCGGAGCGCTGACATCCCCGTTCTCGCTCAGGTTGTGCGCCGGTTAACATATTTTAGCCGACTTCCCGTCCGTGCAGCGTTTCCCCGCAATTTCGCTCCATTGACGGCGTTTGCCAGGCGTTCGCGAAGGGATTGCTTTACCCAAAACGCAGAGAATGGACGTCCGAAAAGCGGCCCGTTGTGGGTTCCGGCGAACAGGATGTCATGGCCCAGCGCCCAACCGGATTTGCCAAGAGACCCCCTGCCTCCCGCGCGGATCGGCTGGGTCTTCCCGCGCGCGCGGCCGAAGCGGGACAACTCGTTCCGCTCAAACTCACGCCGCTGCTCGCGCCTTACAAGAAACGCGGCCGTCTGGCGCTTCGCCTCGAGCGGATGCCGCAGGTCGCGCGCCTGTCCGCCGGCCGCAACAACGGCAACAACTCCTGGTCGCTGACCCTCGAGGATCTCGAGAACCTCACCTACCTCTTGCCGGAAGGGTTCAACGAACCGCACGCGTTGTCGGTGCGCATCATCGGTCTCGACGAAGGCGGGTCGACCATCGCCGTTGTCGATTATCCGGTTACTCCAGCTTCCGATGCTATCCGGGTTTCGGAATCGTCGGACGACGATGACGCGGGCGAACCGGCTTCGCCGCAGGACGATGAGTATCTTCGCAAGCTCAGCGAAGAGCTGACGAAGGTCAAAAGCACGCTGGCGGCGCGCGAATCCGAACTCGCGAAAACACGCCAGAAGACCGAGCAGTCGCATATTGCAGCCTTGCGAGACACCATCGATGCCGAACTGCTGTCGGCCCGCGCATCCTGGAAACAGGACACCGAGCAGCGGCTTGCGGCAGCTGCCGCTGCGGCCGCCGCAAATCTCGAAAAGCATCGCGCCGCCTGGCAGGAAGAGCAGAATGTACGCGTCGCGCAGGTGGAAGAGCGCACCCGCGCCAGTATCGTCGAAGCGCGCGAACGCTGGCGCCAGGAAGCCAAGGCTGCCTTCACCAAAGCGGAAAACACCTGGCATGCGGAAGAGACCACCCGCATGGCAAAAGCCGAGGCGCAGTGGCAGCAGAAACTCGCGCTGGCGCTTGCCCAGGCGCGTCCGAGCGCGAGCGATGACGATGAGATCAAGCGGCTGAACGCGGCGCTGAAAGCGGCGCAAACCAGCCTGGCGGAGCGCGACGCGACACTTGCGGAGATCCGGGCGACAAACGAGCAGTCGCGCGCGAACACACAAAGGGACTCCGCAAACGTCCTGACCGCTGCACAGGCGCAGTGGCGCGACGAAGAAGCAGCTCGGCTCGCGGCGGCCCGCAGCACATGGGTGACAGAGTCCACCAAAGCGCTGGCGGATACGACCGCGCGCGCCGAGCGTGCCGAAGCCGCCGTCGCACGAGCCGAATCGGAAGCGGCCCTCGCGCACGCTGCCGGCAAAGGCTGGCGCGACGATCTTTTGTCGGTGCAAGCCAAGTTGCGCGAGCGCGACGCCGAGCTGGCGCAGGCGCGCGCCAAAGCCGATGCCGCCATCGCCACCGCAGCTGATACGTCGGCACTGGACACGCTACGTGCCGAATTGGCGAGTATGCAAATCAAGCTGGCCGATCGTGAGGCGAATCTTGTGGAGGCGCGCTCCGACGCCGCCGATCTGCGCAAACGCGCGGCCGATACATCCGTGCAGGATGCCTTGCGCGCCGATCTGTCGGTTGCGCGGACAACGCTTGCCGAGCGCGAAAATGTGCTGGCGCGGGCGCGCGCCGAAACCGATGAGCTGCGGAAGCGCATCGCCGATACCTCCGCGCTGGATTCGGTGCGCGCCGAATTGTCGGCGGCGAACGCAAGACTGGCCGATCGCGAAGCCAGCCTGACACGCGTTCTGTCCGATTCGGAGGATTTGCGGAAGCGGGCGGCAGATACCGACGCGCTCCGGACAGATCTGTCGGCGGTCCGCACAAAGCTTTCGGCGAGTGAAGCTGCGCTGGCAAAGGCGCTGTCGGATGCAGCAGTCCAACAAAAAGGTGCGGACGAGCTATCCCTCCTTTCCGAACTTTCCGTCCTCGACGCCTTGCGGGCCGAGCTTGCGACGGCGCGAGACGCTCTCGCCGACAGTGAGAACAGGCTGGTGCGGACGCGCGCCGATCTCGCCGCAGCGCACAATCTGGCGGCTGATCCTGCCATCGTAGAAAACCTGCGGGCCGAACTGGCGACGGCGCGGGTGAAGCTGATCGAGCAGGAAGCGCTTCTGACCGAGGCCAATGAAAAGGCCGAGAGCGCGCTGAACGATTCCGAGATGGAAAGCCTGCAGATGAATCTGGCGGCTGCGCAGATCGATCTCGCCGCGCGCACCGCAGAGCTGGAAAAGCTTCGCGCCGGTCTCACGCCGCTGCCCGAAGGCGAAGCCCAGGCAGAACTGGCCAAAGTCCGTGGAGAATTGTCGGCGACGCAAGCGGTCTTGAGCGAGCGCCAGACGCAACTGGACGCGCTGCGCAACGGCCAACCGTCCGCGACGACGGCCGATCTGGACAGAGCGCTGGCAGAAGCGAAAGCCGCGTGGAAGGCGGAAGAAGCGAAGCGGCTCGCGGCGGCCGAAGCGCGCTGGCAGGATGAATCCGCGATCGCGCTGGTCGAAGCGAAGTCGCGCTACGAGGCGGCGGAAGCCGGGCTCGCGCAGCTGCGCCTGAAGGCCGAGCGCGATATGGCCGACGAAAACAGCGACGTCCGGTTCGGCGAGAAGTTCGCGTCATTGCAGTCGCAGCTTGCGGCGCGGGACAATGAACTGGCTTATGCGCGCACTCTTTTGGAGCGCAACGGGCTTCTGGTACCCGGCGCCGATCTCAACAACATGGCGAAGCGGGAAGAATCCGCCCGAACCGCCAACACAGGTTGGTGGACCGCGTTCCGCCTGACCGCAGAATTGTCGCTCGCGCTGTCGCTCGCCGTCGGGGCGTTTGTGTATTTCCCCAATGCGATCGCGCTGATGCCGGATAGCTGGCAGGAAAACATCGAGACCGTCGACGCGGCCGTGCAGTCGGCACTCGGCCGCACGCCCGCTGCGGCAAGCGGGGTGGCCGCTCCGGCTCCTGTCGCCAGCGCCGGGTCTCCGGCGATAGCCATTCACTCTGCCAAGATGCGTGTGGCGCCATCGGTGAAATCGACCGTGACGGCGACACTGTCGCGCGACGGCGCGGCGACGGCGCTCCGGCAGAAGGGCAACTGGACCTATGTGCGCCGCAGCGACGGCAAAGAGGGCTGGGTGTTCACTGCCTATCTGACGATCGACACGACGAAAAAGCCAGCAAATCCAGCCGCCAAGCGCGCAGCCGCGTCTCCCTGAGGCCCGCACCCGCCCCCCAGAATTGCCGTATTCTGCAGCCACAACGCGACCGTCGCGTTGCCCTTTTCGCAAGGTCCGGCCGAACAGAATTGATGAACCGCTTACAATACTGGTGGCCGGTTGCCGCTTTGCTCGCCGCGATCGCGACCGCGCTCCTGATCTTCCCGGTGCCGCCGCATCCGCAGACCGTCGTGAAGCACCTGGCAGCGGTACAGCGCATTCGCATGGCGAAGATTGCGCCGGTGAAACGCGTGGAGCTTCCGCCTGTCGCCAAGCCGGTTGAAAAGAAAGCCGCGCCACAAACCTCCGCCTTCGCAACCGAACAGATGATGAGCCCGCACCAGCTACTGCAACGCTGGGATCCGGACATCGCCAAAGCCGCGAAACGCTTCGCGGTGCCGCAACCGTGGATCCGCGCGGTGATGCAGATCGAAAGCGGTGGCCGCACCATGCTCGACGAGAATACTCGGATGACATCGGACAAGGGTGCGATGGGCCTGATGCAGCTCATGCCGGACACGTACAACGACATGCGCGTGCAATACCGCTTGGGCAGCGATCCGTACGATCCGCACGACAACATCGTCGCCGGTGCCGCCTATCTGCGAATCCTGAAGGACAAATATGGCTATCCCACCATGTTCGCGGCCTATAACGATGGACCGGGGAATCTGGCGGCGCGGATGATCAGCGGCGGCCTGCTGCCGGAGGAAACGCGCAATTACTTGAGCACCATAACCGGCCGGCTGGAAGGCCGGACGAGCGCCGGCGGCAAAGGCAATGCCATTCAGTTCACGAAACCGGACGGATCGCCGGTTGCAGTCGACGTGACCCTGGTGACCGCCGTGCGCGCCGCGCTGCCGAACGAGTATGCGCCCGGCGTCCAGACCGTGATCAAGATCGGCCGGATCAATCAGGGTGTCCGCGAAGATATCGCGAATGTGCGCACCGCGATCCGCGGACACGGCGGCGCGATCTGACGACGCTTACTCCGCCGCGATGGCCTGCGGCGCGTTGCTGTTCGCGGCAACCGGATGCGGTTTGGAGAATCGCAGCGTGCCGTCATCGATTTTGCCGTAGCGCAGGGTCAGAAGGTCGAGCGCATAGTTCTGGTAGAGCTTCCACGGCTTCTTCGAACCCTGTTTCGGCAAGATTTCCGCAGCGCGCTGGACATAGCCCGACGAGAAATCGAGCCATGGCAGCTCCTCTACCGACGGATCGTCGTTGTGCGGGACCGCGATCGGCATGCCTTTGCGGTCCATGTAATTGAGCAGCCGGCAGACATAATCGCAGGTTAGATCGCATTTCAGCGTCCACGACGCATTCGTATAGCCGAATGCCGAGGCGAGATTCGGCACGTCGCTGTACATCATGCCCTTGTAGCTCATGGTCTTGGAGACGTTCTTCGGAACGCCGTCGATCGTGACCTTGAGACCGCCCAGCAGTTCGAGGGCGAGGCCAGTGGCGGCGACCACGATGTCGGCCTCCAGCTCGTGACCCGATTTCAGCCGGATGCCGGTGGGCGTAAACGTATCGATCTGGTCGGTGACGACCGAAGCCGAGCCGTCCTTGATCGCGTTGAACAGATCGCTGTCCGGCACCAGGCAAAGGCGTTGATCCCACGGGTTGTAGCGCGGCGTGAAATGCGTCGCGACATCGTAGTCGGGACCCAGCTCCTTCTTCACCATATCGATGAGCTGGGTCTTCACCTTCTCCGGTTTCTTGCGCGCCATGTTGAAGAAGAACATGCCGAACAGCACGTTTCGCCAGCGGGTGATGGCATAGGCGAGCTTTGCCGGAAGCTTGGCGCGCAGCCAGTTCGCCATCGCATCTTCCGCCGGACGCGACACGACATAGGTCGGCGAACGCTGCAGCATGGTGACATGCGCCGCGATCCTGGCCATTTCCGGCACGACCGTCACGGCCGTCGCGCCGCTACCGATCACGACGACCTTCTTGTTCGCATAGTCGAGATCTTCCGGCCACTTCTGTGGATGGACGATGCGGCCCTGGAATTTTTCGATGCCCGGAAAGTCCGGCATATAGCCGCCGGCATAGCTGTAATAGCCGCTCGCCATGAAAAGGAAGTTGCAGGTGAAGCGCACGACGCGCTGCTCCGCGCCGGCCTCCGCTTCGACGGTCCACAATGCATCGGGGGTAGACCACGACGCGCGCTTCACCGAATGGTTGAAGCGGATGTGCCTGTCGATGCCGTTCTCGGACGCGGTCTCGCGGACGTATTTGCGGATCGACGGACCGTCGGCGATCGCCTTGGCTTCGCGCCACGGTTTGAAGACGTAACCCAGCGTGTACATGTCGCTGTCGGAGCGGATGCCGGGATAGCGGAACAGGTCCCACGTGCCGCCGATCGCATCGCGCCCTTCGAGCACGGCGTAGGTCTTCTGCGGGCACTTGTCCTGCAGGTGCTTGGCCGCGCCGATCCCGGAAAGACCGGCACCCACGATCAGGACGTCGAAATGTTCCACCGATGCCACCCTTTTGTTAAAGGGGTCATCGCACAATTGACGAGAAATGACAAGTTGTCAGTTCCGGAGGATCACTTCTCCCGCATGCCTTTGCGGAACACGTCCGAGATCGGCTCCGTAAAGTAGCTCATCGCGGTTCGCTGGCCGGTCTCCAGCGCCACTTCCACCGGCAGACCCGGCAGCAGCTTCGCGTCGGTATACTGCTTCAAGGGCGTTGCATCGACCGTGATCGACACGGAGAAGTACGGCGCGCCGGTGCGCTGGTCGGTCAGGCGGTCCGCCGACACCGTGTTCACGTAGCCATGGATCGTAGGCAAGCGGCGGCGCTGATAGGCGCTCATCGTCACCTGCGCCGGCATGCCGACATGCACATTGTCGGCATCTTCGGGCCGCACATGCGCCTCGACCTGCAGTTCGTCGCGGGTGGGCACGATCTCCATGATCGTATCGCCCGGCTTCACCACGGCGCCTTTGGTGTGAATGGCGAGCGAGACCACCTTGCCGCGGACAGGCGACTCGATGGTCATGCGGTTCATGATGTCCTGTGCGGCGTGCAGACGGTCGAGCAGGTCGAAGCGCTTGGTCTGCGCGTCGCGCAGGTCCTTCACCACGTCGCTCATATATTGATCGCGAACGCTCATCGCCTGCAGTTCGTTTTCCCCAGAACTCTGCTGCACCTGGGCGATCTTCTCCACGATCTGGCCGCGCTGGCCGGTGAGATCGGCGGTCTGACGCTGCAGGGCGAGAAGGCGTGGCAGAGTCGACAGCCCTTTGCTGTACAGCGCCTGGACGCTGTCGGTTTCCTGCTGCACCAGCGCGATCTGCTGGTCGACGGCGGTCTGCTCCTTTACCAGACCGGCAATCATGCTCTGGTTCTCGACACTGCGCTGCGAGAGGATATCGGTCTGTTTCTTGAGCGCCTCGTGCCGTGTCTTGAACGTGTTCAGTTCGCCCTTGATCGTTTCGGCGACCTTGGGATCGGCCTGACGCGCCATCAGATCCGGCGGGAATGTGACGTGATCGGCGTTGTCGCGCTCTGCCGAAAGGCGCGCTTCCTGCGCTTCGAGCGCATCGCCTTCGTCCTGCAACGCGGACAGCGTGGCGCGCGCCTGCGTATCGTCGAGCCGCACGAGCAATTGGCCGGTGCGAACGGTCTGGCCTTCGCGCACCAGCACGTCGCGCACAATGCCGCCTTCCAGATGCTGGATGGTCTTGCGATGCGACTCGACGACGATCACGCCCGGTGCCTCGATGGCGCTGTCGAGCGGCGCGATCACCGACCAGCCGAAGAAGCCGAAGAAGAACACCACGATGATGAAGCGGCCCATCAGGATGATCTTGCGGGTGCTCAGAAAAGCGAGATCGGGATCTTCCGTTTCCGGCGGCGGCGAAATCCATTCGCGGGCCCACTCGAAAGACTTGCGAAATCCTCCGGGTCCGCTGGGCACGACTTTGCCGGGCACGCGGCCGGCTTCCGGTTCAGACGGGATGCTGGTCATGACGCGTGATCTGTTCCGCTCATGGCCGAGGCGCTAAGCGGCACCACGGCCGGTGCCGCTGGCGTGGGCCGCGCCGGCTGCACCATGTATTTCTGGAGAACCTGTGCCCGCGGTCCGAAATTGGCGACTTCGCCGCGCGCGTTCAGCACCAGAACCTTGTCGGCGCTCTGCAAAATGCTCGGCCGATGCGCCACGATGACGATGGTCACGCCCTGCGACCGCAATTCGGACAGCGACATCAGCAGATCCTGCTCGCCTTCGCTGTCGAGATTGGAGTTCGGCTCGTCCATCACCAGCAGGCGCGGATCGCCATAGAGCGCACGTGCGATGGCGATGCGCTGGCTCTGTCCGCCAGAGAGACGATGCCCGCCGTCCCCGAGATCGGTGTCGTAGCCTTTCGGCAGGCGCAGGATCATCTCGTGTACGCGGGCGCGCTTAGCCGCCTCGATGACCGCATCCGAAGGTCCGTCGGTCATGCGCGAGATATTGTCCCGCACTGTGCCGGGAAACAGTTCCACGTCCTGCGGCACATAACCCATGTAGTGATTGAGTTCGACGCGCGGCCAGGAATAGACATCGGCGCCGTCGAGCCGCACCACGCCGTCGGTGCAGCGCCAGGCGCCGATCAGAAGGCGCAGTAGCGTCGACTTGCCGGACGCGGACGGACCGATGATGCCGAGGGTTTCGCCCGGCAGCAGGTCGAAATCGACGCGCAGCAGGATGTCCTTGTAGCGCGGCGCTGCCGGGATCGAGTAGCGCACCCCGATCGCTTGCAGATGGCCTTTGGGCGCCGGAAGCGGCATACCTTCGTCGCGCTTGGGCTCGCGCTCGATCAGATCGATCGTGCGTTCCCACGCCAGACGGACGGCCAGAACGCTCTTCCAAGTCGCGACGATCGCTTCGATCGGCGCCAGCGCGCGGGCGCCGATGATCGAGGCGCCGATCATGATGCCGCCCGTCGCCTGGAAGTCGAGGATCAGAAGCGCGCCGGCGCCGAGCAGGATCACCTGCATCAGCAGACGAAGGCCGCGCGAGGTCGACGAATAGCGGCTGTCGCGGTCGGAGGCGATGACCGCCCGCTCCAGCGAGCGCACCCAGTGTTTGCGCCAGCGCGTGACGAAACCGGCCGACATGCCCATGCCTTCGAGCACGTCGGAATTGCGCAGGCCGTTTTCCGCGAACTCGTGCGCGCGCGCCTGCTGGCCGATGGACTCCGCAAGCGGCGTGTTGGTCGCGCGCTGGTTGATGATGGCGATGGCAATGAGCAACGCGCCGCCGACCAGGACGATCACGAGATAGACCCAGTGCAGCAGGAACAGCACCACCATGTAGACGATGATGAACGGGAAATCGATCAGCGAGGCGAAGGCCGGGCTGCCGATGAAATTTCGGATCGTATCGACATCGCGAAGCCCCGAGCGCGAGGCGAGACCGCCACTGCGCGACGAGATCGAGATCATCGCCCGTAGCACGTGCGGTGCGAGATCGGCGCCTACCTTCATGCCGATGCGCTGCAGAAGCCGCAGCCGCAACGAGTCCAGCATGGAGAAGACCATCAACGCGCCGGCCGCGATGAGCGTCAGAAGAATCAGCGTCTCGATGCTGTGGCTGGCCAGGACGCGGTCATAGACCTCGAGCATGTAGAACGAGGTCGTGAGCGCCAGAATGCTCATCACCGCGCTGAATCCGAACGCCGTCACGAACAGGCCTTTATGGGCCCCGAGCGCTTTGCGCACCGGATCGTTCGGCCGGCCGGGCAATTTCAGATAGGAGATGGAGGCCATGGTCTACTTACCCGTTCCAAACCAGGATGAAGCGTTTTCGCCGTAGTGTTCGCGAGGGTCGTATAACGGCACATTAAGCGCCAGATTGCGCGCTGTCAGTCGTCCGACCGCTGCCATGAGCCGATACGCGGCCACGATCTGATCGTGTTGCGCGGTCGCAAGTCCCACTTGTGCGGTCAAAAGTTCCTCTTGGGCGTTCAGGATATCGAGCACCTGACGCTCACCAGCCTGCTGCTCCAGCTTAACACCTTCCACGGCGGCGCGGCTCGCTTTGACCTGCGCCTGATTCGCCTGAATGGACGAGGTGGCGGAAAAGTAATCTTGCCAGGCGCTGTCGACTTCCTGCGTCGCATCGCGCTGCGCACCGTTAATGGCCGTCACCGATTGCGTACGAAGTTCCTTGGCGCGCCTGACGGTCGCTTCATCGCCGCCGCCCTGATAGATCGGCACAGTCACCTGCCCGACGACGTTGAGGATCACTTGTGGCTTGGGAGTGGCGAAAATATTGGTTCCCGCGGCATCCTTCAAATACTGATACTGTCCCTGCACCGAGACCTGCGGTTGTAGCGCGCCTGCCGCATCGTCCACCTCGAGATCGGCAGAGCGTTCGCGCTCTTTGGCATCCAGCACATTGGGATGCTGCGCGAGAGCGACCGTCTCTGCCAGTTCCAGCGATTTCGGGATCGGGGGAACCGCCGCATTCGCTTCCAAGGTCTCAGCCGGGCGGCCGATCACGTTCTTGAAGGTTGCGCGACTGGTCGCGAGCTGGCGCTCGGCCGCCGCGACATCCGCCTTGGCCCGCGCCAGGCGGCCTTCCGATTCTTCGACATCGGTCTTTGTGACCGCGCCGGAGTGAAACTGGGTATTCACCGCGTCGAGTTCGCTTTGCAGGGTATGCTGGTTGTCGATGTTGTAGGACAGCACCGTGCTGTCGCGGACAACGTCCATATAGGCCGTGACTCCGGAGAGCAGGACGGACTGCTCGGTCTGGAGCAGTTCGTACCGCCCCGCCTTCACATCGGCTATCGCTTTGCTGACCTCGGCATAGGTGCGGCCACCGCGGTACACGCTTTCGGCAAGCGTCACCTGGCCGATGACCGGATGGGTGTTGAAGGGCTTGGCGATTCCGACAACGTCGCCGTTCTGAATGCCGTAGGAGCCGGTGGCACTGATGCTGGGCCGCCAGCCGGCATTGGCCTGGGCTACGCCCTCGTCCAGCGCCCGGACGGCTGCCCGCGCGCCCTCGAGCTGCGGATTGGTCTGATAAGCGACGGCAAGCGCTTCCTGCAGCGTAAAGATAGCCGCAGACGCCGGCACCGGAACGGCGACGGACGCGGCAAGCAGCAATGACAGCGCAGCCCCGCAATAGCGCAAAACGACATTTCCCCTTCGACGCTGTTCGCCACTCTGCCAATCCGGCAGATTCAGCGGTCAAACAACTGGCTGTCCCCGGCCAATTTTACGGTTAGCAATCGCTCAGCGTTTGGTTGCGGGATACATTTCGCAAATAGAGGTAAATATCAATGCTATAGCGCAATCGCGGAGTGATTAACCGCCACCGGGCGCGAAAGCAACAACGGCCTCCCCCCGCATCCTTAAAGCCTTGAAGCATAAAGAAGTTTTTAGATTTCTCCTGACGCTGGGCTAGCCCTTTGCGAACATTTCGCGAAGTTCCCGCTTGAGGACCTTGCCGGTGGCGGTGCGGGGCAGATCCTGCTCGGTCAATTTGAAGGCGGTCGGGATTTTGAAGCGGGCCAGCGAACCGGCCAATGCGTCACGCAATTCGTCCGGCAGCCCCGCCGCCGCAGCCACGCTGGGGACCTGGATCACCGCCGCGACCTTTTCGCCATATTCCGGATCGGGGAGACCGATTACGGCGGCGTCCTTGATCCCGGGGCGCCCGAGGATCGCGGCCTCGACCTCCGCACAATAGACGTTTTCGCCGCCGCGGATGATCACGTCCTTCTTGCGGTCGACCACGTAGTGCAGGCCTTCGCTATCGCGATAGCCGAGGTCGCCGGAGCGGAACCAGCCGCCGCCGAATGCCGCTTCGGTCGCCGCCGGATTCTTCCAGTAGCCCGGAATGACATTGGGACCGCGGATCCACAGCTCGCCGATCTCGTCGTCCCCGAGCGCGTTGCCGTTGTCGTCCACGATCCGCACCTCGGCGCACGGCACCGGACGGCCGATGCTGTCGGGATGTGCGAAATATTCGAGACCGCCATTGCTGACAACCGCGCTCGTCGTTTCGGTGAGGCCGTAGCCGTTGCCCGGCATCGTCTTCTGCTCGAACTGCTTGTTGATCTGGTTGATGAGATCGGGCGGCACCGACGCGCCGCCGGATGCGATACCGAGGAGCGAAGACACATCGGCGCCACTGTCGCGCGCGGCTTCGAGGAGTTGGCGCACGACGATGGGGACGCCGGCGACGCTGCCGAGCTTGTGCTTCTCGACCAGTTGCACTGCTTCGATCGGATTCCATTTGTATTGCAGCGCGACCTTGGAGCCCATGACCGTGCTCACATAGAGACCGCTCATGCCTCCGATGTGGAAATAGGGAAACGTCTGCAGCGAACCGCCTTGCGGCATTTGGTGCGGCTGGATTTCGCTGAAATCGCCTAGCATGCCGCGCGCCACCGCGCCACCGAGCAGCGTGTTCATGATGTTGGTCACATGATTGCGATGCGTCGCGACAGCCCCTTTCGGCTTTCCCGTGGTGCCGGAGGTGTAGAGGATGGTGGCGAAATCGGATGGGCCGATGTCGGCATCCGGGAGCCGGTCCGTTTTCTTCGCGACCGCGTCCTCGAAATCGATGCCGCCTTCAAGACTGCCGCGCCGCGCGACAATTACCGCTTTCAGCTCCTTCATCTCGGGCAACAACGGAGCCAGACGTTCGAGACGCTCGCCGTCGATCAGCAGCGCGGCCGGGGTCGAGTCTTCCAGCGCAAACGCGATCTCAGGCCCTGTCCACCACGCATTGAGCGCCACCACGATGGCGCCGATCGCCTGACAGGCCCAGAACGAGATCATCCATTCGGGATAGTTGCGCATGCCGATCGCGACGCGATCGCCTTTCTCGACACCCGCACCGCGCAGGAAATGCGCCAGCGCCGCGACCTTCTCGAAATGCTGTTTGAAGGTAAGCGTTTCATCGCCGTAGATCAGAAAGGTGCGATCGTCATAGACACGCGTGTTCAGCAGAACCTCGCGCAGCGATTTCGGCGCGTTGCGATAGATTTTGATCGGGTAACCTTCCGACTCGTCGACCGCCAGTTCGAACATGCCCGGCGTCGTTGTGAGCTTTTCGACGACTTCGCTGCGTGTCGGCATTTCTCTCTCCCGAACGGTCCAGGTCTTTTCGCGCCCGCCGACCGTCATCACAGTATGTTCCGGCGCGCTCGTGCCTCAAACCGATTGTTCCGCCTGTCTTTGTTGACGCTACGCGACTTTCGACAGACTTGAAACGCGTTACAATTCTTGTACCGTCGCCCCGCAAATTGGAAGCCTGTCATGGCCATCGATCTTGCCGCTGCGCGAGAGACTTTTGAACGGGATGGCGTCGTCTTGCTGCCGCAGGTGCTGTCGCGCGCCGATCTGGATGCGGCGTTGGCGGCGTATGACTGGAGCCTCGCAAATCCCGGTCCCCTCGCGTCGAAGATCAACCAGAAGACCGACGCGCTCTTCTATCAGGACCTCTGCAATCCGGGTTGCGTGCCCGCGTATCGCGCTATGCTGCAAACATCGCCGCTGCCGGGCCTGATCTCCGATATCTGGGGTTCGCCGGATGTCTGGTTCATGTACGAGCAGGTGTTCCTGAAGGAAGGCGGCGAAAGCCGCCGCACACCGTGGCACCAGGATGCTTCCTATCTGTCCGCGGGCGGCGGCGATCTCGCGGTTGCGTGGATCACCTTCGACGCACAGCCGAAAGAAGACTCGCTGGAGTTCGTGAAAGGCTCCCACAAGGGGCCGCTGTATGACGGCTCGCGGTTCGATGTGAACGACGACACCGCGCCGCTCTATCCCGGCGAGCAGCTGCCGCGCCTGCCGGACATCGAGGCGCGCCGCAGCGAATTTCCGATCGTTTCGTTCGCGGTCGAACCCGGGGATGTCGTGCTGTTCCACTTGCGGACTTTGCACGGCGGTGCGCCGACGCATTCCGGCACGCGACGCCGGACGCTGACGTTGCGCTTCTTCGGACAATCGACGCTCTATGAGACGCGTCCGTTGCCCGCCGGCCCGCGGGTGCCGGGTCTGCACAGCCTCACGCCCGGCGATCCGTTCCGCAACGACGCCTTCCTGAAACTGTTGCCAGCCTGACGAGACCGAGATGAGCCTTTCGACCCAACGCAAATTCGTGACGCCGGCGCCGGACGAGACCCTGGAGCAGCTGGCCGCGCGCGCCCTGCCCGGCGAACCGGCCGAGGCCGCACAGGACAAGATCAAAAGCTGGAACCTGCACATTTTCGCGATGCGGCGGCCGCGCGGCCTGCTGCTCGGCAGCGACGTGGTGTTTGTCGAACCGCCGCGGACATGACGGCAGAGGATGCCGTGATCCTGGGTGCGGAAATCGGCGCGGGACATGATGGCGCTGCGGAATTGATCCTCAGCGTCCGGTTTCAGAACGGCGTCGTCGGTCCGGTGGTGCTGGATCCCGAAACCGCCGTGCAATTGATGAGCGCTTGCGGCGTCGCAAGCATCGACAAACTGGCCGGGCAGCCCTGGCGGAAAGTTCTGGAGGAAGAGTGATGTTCGATATCGTGATCCGCAACGGCCTTGTGGTCGATGGCACCGGTGCCAAAGGACAACTCGCCGACGTGGCCGTGAAGGATGGCAGGATCGCCGCCGTCGGCAATGTCGGTGGCGATGCGAAACGCACCGTCGATGCGAAGGGTCGCGTCGTCGCGCCGGGCTTCATCGATCCGCACACCCATTTCGACGTGCAGGTGTTGTGGGACGGTGCCGCGCGCCCGGCGCTCGAACATGGCGTCACGACCATCGTGCCCGGCAACTGCTCGTTGTCGCTGGCGCCGCTCAAGGCAACCGATCGCAAGCGGGTCGTCGGCATGTTCCAGCAGATCGAGGAAATGCCGCCGGAAGCCTTCACCCAGGCCTTCGAATGGACGTGGGAAGATTTCGCCGGCTATCGCAAGGCGATCGAACCGAACCTCTCGCTCAATGTCGCGCCGCTGGTCGGGCACAGCCTGATCCGGCTCTGGGTGATGGGCGCCGCTTCGCAGGAGCGCGCCGCGAATGCGGAAGAGATCACCGCAATGCAGGCGTTGCTGCGCGACAGCCTTAAGGCCGGCGCCGTCGGACTTTCGACAGCTTCGTCGATGTCGACGAAAATGCGCGGCCCGTGCCGAGCCGCTTTGCGCCGTTCAGCGAACTCGATGCTCTGTGCGCCGTGCTGGGCGAGTTCGGCCGCATGCTGCAAGTTGTGCCGGAGTTCTACGACGCCGATCTCACCATCGCGCGCATCGACCAGCTGGCGGAGATTTCGCTTCGCCACAACATCCCCACGACGTTCTCGCCGGTGTTCGACAGCGCCCAGGCGCCGAACAACGGCAAGCGCATCCTCGCGCGTGTCGAGGAGCAGTTCGCCCGCGGCGCCCGGGTGTGGCCGCAGGTGCAAACGCGGCCGATCGACATCAGCTTCTCGTTCCTGCGCCCCAGCCTCTATTTCGGCCGTCTGCCGACCTGGTGGCGCACCCTGAAACTGCCGCTCGATCAGCGCCGCGCCGCACTTGCCAATCCGGAGACCGTGGAAAAGCTGGTTGCCGAAGCCGACACCAACATGATGACCAAGGGAATGGCCAATCTAGTCGTGCGCGGCGGCGACAATGCGCCGGACGCTTTGGCGGGCCGCAGGCTTGGCGACATCGCGGAGGAACGCGGCGCGCATATCGCCCGAACGCTGATCGATCTGTCCGTCGAAGGCGATCTGGACGTAGCGTTCTGCGCCGCCAATCAGGGGCACAATATCGCCGATCGCGTCGGTGCGATGCTGGCGCATCCGCTGGTCCACATCGGTGCGAGCGACGGCGGCGCGCATCTCACCTCCTTCGCGACCTATGGCGACACGGGATTCCTGTTCAGCGATTTCGTGCGCGGCAGCAAGCACCTGACGCTGGAGCAGGCGGTGAAGAAGATCACCTCCGAGACGGCAGATATCTGGGGCCTGAAGGACCGCGGCCGCATCGCCGAAGGGCTCGCCGCCGATATCGTCATCTTCGACGCCGACACCATCGGTCGCGGCGAGGAACGACCGGTGTTCGACATGCCCGGGAACGGCATGCGCTACACCCGCGACGCCACCGGCATCGACACCGTGATCGTCAACGGAGAAATCGCCTATGCCGGCGGAGCCTACGCCGACGCAAAATCCGGCATCGTCTGTGTCTGATCAGTTGCGGAAGGCGTAATCGTTCAGCGCTTTCCGCAACTCGCCGCGGCCGACCAGCGGCGGCATCTCGAGCTTTGGGCGCTTGAAACCGGCCACCGCGCCCGCCATCACGAGCGCGTTGTGGCTGCCGCCGCTTTTCGCATGCATTACGCGGACGCACGGCCACTCGGTCTCCATCAGCCGTTCGACGCGGCGCACCGTGCGATCGCGCAGTCCGGCCGCGATCACATTGACGATGAAGAACGCGTCCGGCCCGGCCAGCCGCAACTTCACCAGCGTCATGAAATCCGGCGTCAGAAACTGTCCCGGTATCGCTTTGCCGGCATAGGCGTCGAGGACGATCGCGTCATAACGGCGTTCGCTGTCACGCAGGAACGCCACGCCGTCGGCCACATGGCACATGACGCCGCGGGGCAGACGGAAGTGCCGGCGCGCGATCATGAACGAGGCTGCGTTGATGTCGACGATCGCGACCTTCACGTCCCGGGCATGCAGCATGGTGGCCAACGTGCCGCCGCCGCAGCCGATCATCAGCACGCGACGCGCGCCGGACTGCAGCACCAGCCCGAAGATCACATGGATATAGTCCGCCAGGCTGACGCCGTTGGCGTCGGCCCGGCTCTGGTTCACCGAATCCTGGACATAGCTGGTGTACCCGGCCGCATTGTCCTGGCAGATCGCGATCTCATCTCGGGGAGGACGGGCCGTTCGTTTCATTGCCGGATCATCCGGGCCGCCGCATTGCGCCGCAACAAACCAATTGTCGCCCTGTCGCAAGGGAATGGTGGCGGGACCGTGGCCATTCCCGCTACGGTGCCGCCACAAGCAATTCAAGGAGAGAGAAACCATGGCAATCGACTTTGAGATTCCGCCGGACGCGAAGGCGATCCGCGAAAAAGTGCGCAAATGGGTGCACGACGAATGCATCCCGGCGCAGGAGAAGCTGCTGGCCGGCGGCGACTACAAGACCATCCTGGGCGCGCTGCGCAAGAAGGCGCGCGAGCAGGGCCTATGGTGCCCGTTCATCCCGAAGGAATATGGCGGCATGGGCCTCGGCCCGCTCGCCAACGCATTGGTGCAGATGGAGCTTGGCGAGAGCTATCTCGGCGCGCTGTCGATGAACACCCAAGGCCCCGATGACGCAACGATGCTTACCCTGTTGCAGAACGGCACCGACTTTCAGAAGGAGAAATTCCTCAAACCGCTGCTGAACGGCGAGAAGCGCATCTGCTACTCGATGACCGAGAAAGCGGCCGGCGCTGACGCCACCGGCATGCAGACGCGCGCGGTGAAGAAGGGCAACGATGCCTATGTGCTGAACGGCGAGAAGTGGTTCTCCAGCGCCGCCAGCGTGGCCGATGTCGCTCTCGTGATGGCGATGACCGATCCGGATGCGCCGCGCCATCAGCGCTATTCGACCTTTCTCGTCGAACTGCCGAACCCCGGCTACAAGATCAAGCGCGACATCAAGACCATGGCCGCGGAAGGCCCGCTTTCCCACATCCTGGGCGGCGGCCATTCGGAAATCGAGATCAAGGATCTGGAAGTGCCGGCGGAAAATCTGCTCGGCGGCGAAGGCAACGGCTTCAACATGGGCCAGCATCGCCTCGCCTATGGCCGCCTGCGCCACGGCATGCACAACGTCGCGATGGCACAGCGCGCGCTCGACATGGCGACGGAACGGGTGACCTCGCGCTCCACGTTCGGCAAGCTTCTGTCCGAACGGCAGGGTGTGCAGTTCATGCTCGCCGAATGCGCGACGCAGATCTACATCTCGCGCCTCATGCTGCTGCACATCGCCTACAAGGCCGAAAAAGGCATGGACCTGCGGCAGGAGAACGGCATTGCGAAGGTGTATCTGGCCAACATGGTGCACAAGGTGGTGGACACCGCGATCCAGCTGCACGGTGCGCTCGGCTATTCGATGGATACGCCGCTGGCCGCCTGGTACACGCACATCCGTTCGCAGCGCTTGGTCGACGGGCCGGATGAAGTCCACAAATGGACGACTGGCCGCAACGTGATCAAGGCGTTCAAGGAACACGGCACCACAGCCTCGGCCGCCGGTGGCGACCTGCTCTAGGTTCGCATTATCCTGTCAGGGCGCCGCTGCAATCGTAGCGGCGCCCTTTTCTTTTGCACTTTTCTTTTGCTCGGGCCTCCCACACGCTGGGCGCATGAGCAACGAACCGGGGTTCCCGCCGAACGCTTTCCTGAAGATGGATGTGAGCGACGATGCAACGTTCTATGCCGAGCCGCGCTTCGTCACTCATATCGACGACACCGCCATCGCGGCGCTGACGGAATTCTATCGCCGCAGGCTGCCGCCGGGCGGCACCATCCTCGATCTGATGAGCAGTTGGGTGAGCCACCTGCCGCCGGATGTCGCGTTCGCCGAGGTGATCGGTCACGGGATGAACGCAGAGGAGCTTGCGGCCAATCCGCGTCTCAACCGGTTCTTCGTGCAGGATCTCAACCGCGATCCAATCCTTCCGCTCGAAGATGCATCGGCCGATGCGGTGACGATCTGCGTCTCCGTCCAGTATCTAGAGAAACCTGTGGCCGTGCTCGGTGAATGTGCGCGCGTTCTGCGACCGGGCGGCCAGATCGCGATCAGTTTCTCCAATCGCTGCTTTCCGACCAAAGCGGTAGCGATCTGGCGGGCGCTGAGCGACGAAGACCACGCGAAGCTTGTCGGCGTCTATCTCGAGCATGCCGGTTTCCACGACATCGCCGGACACATTCTGGTCGATGGTACGACGAGCGATCCGATGATGGCGGTCACCGGCCGTGCCTAGTTTCGTCTATGTCCTGGCGAGCGCGAAACACGGCAAGCCGCGCACCTATGTCGGCTGGACCCTCGATCTCGAGCAGCGGCTTGAGCGGCACAACACCAGCAAAGGCGCGAAGGCGACGCGCGGCCGTGCGTGGGTCTTGCTCTATGCCGAACGTCACCGCACCCGAAACGGCGCGATGCGGCGTGAATGGGCGATCAAGCACAATCGCGTCTTCCGCGCCGTGCTGCGCGACACCGCCAGAGAGGCGCTCTGCTAAACGCCGACCACGCCGGCGTCCACCAGCCGCTCGATCTCGTCGCCGAAGCCGAACTCGGCAAGCAGCGCCTTGCTGTGCTCGCCGATATCCGGCGCCATGCGCGGTTGCACCTTGGCCTCGCCCGCGATGCGAACCGGACTGTCCACCGTCTGCAGCTGCGAGCCCACGATCGGTTTGAAGAACTGGTTCTCTGCCACCTGCACATCCGCCGGATGATCGGCGGTACGGGTGACGATGCCGACCGGAAGACCGGAAACCTTGAAGCGTTCCAGCCAGGTCTCCCAGTCTGCGGTTTCGAACACCTCGGCCATCGCGGCGGAAAGCTCGACCACATTCTTCCTGCGGGCCTCTTTGGTCGCAAAGCGCGGATCGTCCGTCAGGTCGGTGCGATTGATGCAGGCGGTCAGCCGCGGCCAGTCGCGCGTATCGTTGATGATCGCGAGGATGAACCAGCGGCCGCAGCTGGTGCGATAAAGATTGGCGAGCGCGCTGCGGTCGCGCGGTGCTGCGAAATCCGCATTGCACAACACTGCCTGAGTATAGACGCCATTGGACCACAGCCCGTTGGCGAGTAACGAGGTCTGCACCTCTCCGCCCTTGCCGGTTTTCTGCCGCCGATAAAGCGCGCTGACGATGCCGGCATAAAGGGCCGTGGCAGTCGGGTGATCGCCCATGCCGGGCACGGAAAATCCCGGCGGAGTGTCCGGCGACGCCCGCACGTGATCCATCAGGCCGGAACGCGCCCACCAGGCGGTCGTGTCGTAGCCCGTGCGATCCTTGTCGGGACCGTCCTCGCCATAGGGCGTGATCGAGGCGTAGATCAGCCGGTCGTTGAGCGGCATCAAATCGGCGGCATTGAGCCGGAGATTGCGCCGCACCGGTCCCGGAAAATTGGTCACGAACACGTCGGCCTTGCGCAACAGCGTCTCGAAGATGCGGCGGCCATCCGGCGCCTTGAGATCGAGCGCGAGGCTTTCCTTGTTGCGGTTGTCGAGCACCCAGCCGAAATCGTGCTCGCAGGGCGGCACGCCCGGCATGTGACGGAACTGGCGATAGGAATCGCCGACGCCGGGCGGTTCGATCTTGATCACCCGCGCGCCGAAGTCCGACAGAATGGTTGCGGCCGCCGGACCGGCAATGAAACTGGCGCAATCGATCACCAGCAGATCGCTGAACAAACCTTCCAAAACCGTCCTCCGCGACGCGTGTTTGCAACATTAAACCGCAGCATCAGGAGCTTTGCGAATCGAGCCATGCACGAGCGCCTTTCGCGGCGGCAACTCCGGTGGCGAAGCAGGCCTGCAGCAGATAACCGCCCGTCGGCGCTTCCCAGTCCAGCATCTCGCCCGCCACGAAGACACCCGGCTTGTTGCGCAGCATCAGGTTTTCATCGATGGCTGAAAACGCGACGCCACCGGCGGTGGAAATCGCCCGCGCCAGCGGCTGCACGCCGGTCAGGGTCAGCGGCGTGTTCTTGATCCGCCGGGCAAGATTATCATCCGCAAATCCGGCGCCGTGAATTTCGCGCAACAGATTGATTTCCAGCGGCGACAGCGCGAGCGTTTTGCGCAGATGGTTCGCAACCGTAGCCTTGCCGCGCGGCTTGCTCAGCTTCTGCGCCAGTTGCGCCTCCGTTACGTCGGGCCGGAGATCGACATGCAGAATGGCGCTGCCGGTTTTGGCGATGGTTTCCCGCAGCGGCGCGGAAAGCGCATAAATTGCGCCGCCTTCGATGCCATAACGCGTGATCGTCGCTTCGCCCCGCACCATGCGTCCGCCGAGGCGGAATGCGGCATGCTTGAGCGGATGGCCTGCGAACCGCTCACGCAGCGCTTCGCTCCACGCGACGGTGAAACCGCTGTTGGCCGGCTGCAACGGCGCGATGGTCACGCCGTGGCTCCGTAGTACCTCGACCCATCCGCCGTCGGCGCCGAGCTTCGGCCAGCTTGCGCCGCCGAGCGCCAGCACGGTTACATCGGCTCTCGCCGTCACCGTTTCATCGCCGCTACGAAAGCAAAGGGTGCCGTCTTCGGCCCAGCCATGCCATTCGTGCCGGACGTGAAATGCGACGCCCTGTTCGCGCAGCCGCAGCAGCCATGCGCGCAACAGCGGCGAGGCCTTCATCGCTTTAGGAAACACCCGCCCGCTCGAGCCCACGAATGTCGGCTGCCCCAAACCTTCCGCCCACGCGATCAACGCGGCAGGCGGAAAGGCTTCCAGGATGGGCCGCAGAATGGAATTGGCTTCGCGATAGCGTGCCGCAAGACCCTGGAACGGTTCGGAGTGGGTGAGATTGAGGCCGCCGCGGCCGGCCATCAGGAATTTGCGGCCGACCGACGGCATGCGGTCGTAGACGGTCACCCCGATTCCCGCCGCACTCAGGATTTCCGCCGCCATCAATCCGGCCGGTCCGCCGCCGATGACCGCAGCGTTTCGGCCTTCCCTCATGGCTTTTTGGCGAAAGCCAGCCGGTCCTTGTTATCGCGCATCAGGGACGTCAATCCGGCGATGGTGTCGAGGCCGAGGCCCGACGGGATGCCGGTATCGGGATCCGGTGTCATCTTGCTATAGCTCTCGCTCGACACCTTTTCCCATTTTCCTGCCGGTTTCTTGATCTCGATATTCGCCATGGTGGCTTTGAGGACAATGCGCACGATGGCATCGCGAAAGGCGGGCGGCTTCATCAGGCTTGGCGTGTCGCCGACCATCTGCCATCCATTGGCAAGCGCCCATTGCGTGAGTTGATCCTTGTTCATCGAAACCCTTTCCGATCTGGCAGTGGTGGAGCGTAGCACCGCGCGCCGCCTCAATCTCTTCCGGTTCGTACCATGCTGCGGGTGACGGAGATCAAGCTGCCGCTCGATCACGGGCCGGACGCCTTGCGTGCCGCGATCTTGAAGAAATTGCGCCTCCCGGCGAGCGATCTTCTTGCGCTGGATATTTTCAAACGCGCCCACGACGCGCGCCGGAAATCGGCGATCGTCTACATCTACAGCGTCGATGTGGCGGTGAAAGACGAAGCCGCGGTCCTGAAGCGCCTCGCCGGTGACCCGCACGTCCGTCCGTCACCCGAGATGGAATACCGGTTTGCGGCGCGGGCGCCGGCGAACCTCAAAGAACGTCCTGTGGTGATCGGCGCCGGACCGTGCGGCCTGTTTGCAGCACTGATCCTGGCGCAGTCCGGTTTTCGGCCGATCATCCTGGAACGTGGCAAAGCCGTCCGCGAACGGACGAAAGACACGTGGGGCCTGTGGCGCCGCTCGGTGCTCGATCCGGAATCGAACGTGCAGTTCGGCGAAGGCGGTGCCGGCACGTTCTCCGACGGCAAGCTCTACAGCCAGATCAAGGATCCGCGCTATCTCGGCCGCAAGGTTCTCACCGAGTTCGTGAAAGCCGGGGCGCCGCCGGAGATACTGACCGAGGCGCATCCGCATATCGGCACCTTCCGGCTGGTGACGATGGTGGAGAGCCTGCGCAAAACCATCGAGGAGCTCGGCGGCGAATACCGTTTTCAGAGCCGCGTGACGGACATCGCCATCGACGCTTCGCAGCAAGTGCACGGTGTCGTCCTCGCGGACGGCACCACCATCGAGACCCACCACGTTGTGCTCGCCGTCGGCCATAGCGCCCGCGACACATTTCATATGCTCTACGAGCGCGGCGTCGATATCGAGGCGAAACCGTTTTCCATCGGTTTTCGCATCGAGCATCCGCAATCGCTGATCGATCGAGCCCGCTTCGGCAAAACCATCCCGGAACTCGGCGCCGCCGATTACAAGCTCGTCCACCACGCCTCGAACGGCCGCGACGTCTATAGTTTCTGCATGTGTCCCGGCGGCACGGTGGTTGCGGCGGCGTCGGAGCCGGGCCGCGTCGTCACCAACGGCATGAGCCAGTATTCGCGCAACGAGCGTAACGCCAATGCCGGCATCGTGGTCGGCATCACGCCCGAGGTCGATTATCCGGAACACCCGCTCGCCGGTATCGCTCTGCAGCGCAAATGGGAAGAACGCGCGTTCGAAGCGGGCGGTGGAACTTACCAGGCGCCCGGCCAGCGCGTCGGCGATTTCCTGAACGGCCGTCCTTCGACTGCGCTCGGCAGCGTGCTTCCGTCCTACAGACCCGGCGTGCATCTCACCGATCTGTCGGACTGCCTGCCGGGTTTCGCGATCGATGCAATCCGCGAAGCATTACCCGCGTTCGGCCGTCAGCTCGCGGGGTTCGCGATGGACGACGCGATGCTGACCGGGGTGGAGACGCGCACCTCGTCGCCGATCCGCATCCGGCGCGGCGCAAACTTCGAAAGCCTGAACACGCGCGGACTTTATCCCGCAGGCGAAGGTGCAGGTTTCGCGGGCGGAATCCTGTCCGCAGGTGTGGATGGAATCAAAGTTGCCGAGGCTGTCGCAAAAAGTCTTGTCGCGCTCTGATTGATCGCCAGCAAACCTTGTCATCCTGGCCGCAGTGGAGCGAAGCGAAACGGAGAGCCGGGACCCATCGGCCCGCCGCATAACTTTCATAGACCGCGCGCGCTGATGAATGGCTCCCGGCGCTTCGCGCTTGCGCGCTGCGGCCGGGATGACAAGTTTTATATTATTGGCGATGGATGACGATTTGGGGTGGATAAAAGACAGCGCAGCATGCAGACAGAGCATCATCAGGTCTAAGAATCACTCCGGAGATTTTCTTGAGCGCCGTTCAAAAACGCGATCCCAAGCGGGCGGTGTTGAAAGACATCTTCGGCTACGACGCGTTTCGTCCCGGTCAGGAACAGGCGGTCGATGCGCTGCTCGCAGGCCGCAGCGTGCTCACCGTCATGCCGACGGGATCGGGCAAGTCGTTATGCTTTCAGGTTCCGGCGCTGGTTCTCGGCGGTCTCACCGTCGTCGTATCGCCGCTCGTGGCGCTCATGCAGGATCAGGTCGCTGCGTTGCGGCTTGCGGGCGTGGCAGCAGAAACCATCAACTCGTCGCGCGAGCGCGCCGACAATGTTGCGGCATGGCGGCGCGTCGCCGCCGGCGAGACGCGGCTGCTCTACATGTCGCCCGAGCGGCTGATGACCGAGCCGATGCTGGCGGCGCTGGCGAAGCTGCCGCTCAGCCTGTTTGCAGTCGACGAAGCCCATTGCATCGCCCAATGGGGGCCTGCGTTCCGGCCCGAATACGAAGCGCTGTCGCGCCTGCGCGCGCTTTTTCCGTGCGTACCGCTCATCGCGTTGACCGCGACCGCCGACGAAAGCACCCGCGCGGACATCGTAGCGAAGCTGTTCCACGCAAAGGTCGAGCAGATCGTTCTCGGTTTCGACCGTCCGAACATCCAGATCACCGTTGCGGCAAAGCAGAACTGGAAAGACCAGCTTGTGGCATTCGTGCGCGAGCACAAAGGCCAAAGCGGTATCGTCTATTGCCTCTCGCGCAAGCGGACGGAAGAAGCGGCAGAACTGCTGAACCGTCACAACATCAACGCGCTGTCCTATCACGCCGGCATGCCGAAAGAGACGCGCGAGACGAACCAGAACCGCTTCATGACGGAGTCACCTCTGGTGATGGCTGCGACCATCGCGTTCGGCATGGGGATCGACAAATCCGATGTGCGGTTTGTGTTCCACGCCGATCTGCCGGCAAGCCTCGAGGCTTACTATCAGGAGATCGGCCGCGCGGGCCGCGACGGAGAACCGGCGCGGGCACATATGCTGTTCGGCCTCGGCGATATCCGCATGCGCCGTACCTTCATCGAACAGGAAGACTCGAACGAGGAGCGCAAACGGCGCGAACATCAGCGGCTGGCAGCGCTGCTCGGCTATTGCGAGTCGCCGTCCTGCCGCCGCCAGGTGCTGCTGGGCTATTTCGGCGAGGAGGCGGAGCCTTGCGGCAATTGCGATGTTTGCCTCCACGGCGTGACGCTGGAAAACGGCACGAAGGAAGCGCGCCTGCTGCTGGACGTCATCCAGCGAACCGGCGAGCGTTATGGCGCGGGCCACATCGTGGATCTGCTTACCGGCAACGAGACCGAGAAGATCGCGGCCAACGGTCAGAACCGGTTGCGCATTTTCGGCGCAGGCAAACAACACAAGCCCGCGCTGTGGCGCACTCTCATCCGTCAGCTGGTCGCGGGCGCTTATCTGCATCACGACGTCGCCGGCTATGGCGGACTGCAGTTGCTCGACAAAGGGCATGCTGTGCTGCGCGGCGATGCAGAGTTCCGCTATCGCCCCGATCTTGCAGCCAAGCGTTCAACCCGCAGGACGCGAACGGAAGCAGAGGTCCGCGAACTGGACGATGCGCAGACTTCCCTTCTTTCAGCCCTGAAGCAGTTGCGCTTTTCCATCGCCAGGACACGCGGGGTTCCGGCTTATGTCGTCTTCTCCGACAAGACCTTGCATGAGATGGCGCGTCACGCACCGAAAACCCTGAGCGAGTTTGCGGTCATCAGCGGGGTCGGCGCCTCGAAGCTGCGCGATTTCGGAAATGCTTTCGTGACCGCGATCCGAGAGCATCAAAGCGCATTGGAATCAAGCGGATAGGCGATCCTGGCGGGCGATGTTAGGAAGAGCCCGATGTGGAAACGGCCCATCCATCTCGCGAGCCTTGTTGTGCTTGCGCTGAGCATCGCGCTGGCGAGCATCGGCGCACGCGCGGCCGATCCGCAACCCTACACCGTGACGCTCGATCCGACCGGCAACAGCGACCTCGACACGGCACTTCAGACGACTTCGTTGCTCGTCACCTTGCGCGGCAAGGCGCGGGCTGGCGGCTTCGCGGTCGTCGAGCGCGCCAAGGAAGATATAGAGCGTCTCGTCATCACCCTGCACGGCTTCGGCTACTACAAGGCCAGGGTTGCGATCGCCATTGCAGATAAAGACGTCGCAGATCCCGATCTGCTGCAGACTCTCGATGCCGTGCCGGCCGGCAAATCCGTCGAGGTGCATGTTAAGATCGACAAAGGTCCGCGCTACACCATCCGCTATCTCGAAGTGGACGGTGTCGAAGACGCCGAGGCGAAGCTCAACCTCCTTTCGGGCCGGCCGGTCATCGCATCGAATGTCCTCGCCGCCGGCGCGCGCCTTCTCACGGCGTTGCAGGAGGACGGCTATGCGCTCGCGAAAGTCGATCCGCCGATCGCCTATGCCGACGACGACGCGCATGTGGTGGACATCCTGTTCAAAGCGACGCCCGGTCCGCGGGTGCAGATCGGCAGGATCACGATCGCCGGTCTGCAGGATGTGAACGAAGGCGTCGTGCGCGACGCGCTCACCATCCAGACCGGCGACCGCTACAAACCCAGCAAGATCGAAGAGGCGCGCCAATCGGTTCTGACTCTCGGCGTGTTTTCCGGCGTCGGCGTGCACGCGGCGGGCAAGCTGGATGAAAACGGCCGCATGCCGCTGACCTTCGAGGTGACCGAACGGCCCGCCCATGCGGTGTCGCTCTCGGCCGCCTATTCCACTGACCTCGGCGCGAGCCTTGGCGGGACATGGTCGCATCGCAACCTGTTCGGCAATGCCGAGCAGCTCAATCTCACGGCCCTAGGCACTGGACTGGGCGGCAGCGCCACCGGCGCGCTCGGCTACACACTGACGGCCCAGTTCCTGAAGCCCATGTTCCTGGAACGCAACCAGACGCTGGAGTTAGACGCCGGTGCGATCAAGCAGTCGCTGATTGCCTATGACCAGACGGTGGAATCCATCGCCGGCTACCTGCGGCGGAAGTTCTCCACGCTGTGGAGCGCCAGCGTCGGCCTGATCGCGGAACACGATCAGGTTGCGCAGGAAGGCCTGTCCAACACCTACGAGCTGATCAATCTGCCGATCACGGTGAATTACGACAGCACCGGCGTCACCGGACTGCTGGAAGATCCGTTGCGCGGTGTGCGGGCGGCGTTCAGCGTGATCCCCACAGAACCGTTCAATCACGCCTCGACCTTCCTGACGGTGCAGGCATCGGGATCGGGTTACATCGACGCTTCGGACTGGTTCGGCAACAAACCGGGGCGCAGCGTTATCGCGGTGCGCGGCCTGGTCGCGAGCATTCTGGGCGCATCGCAATTCGATCTGCCGCCGGACCAGCGCCTCTATGTCGGGGGTAGCGGAACCGTGCGCGGCTATGAATACCAGTCCATCGGGCCATTGTTCCCGAGCGGCAATCCCATCGGCGCGACCAGCGCAGATTCCGCCAGCATCGAGTTCCGCCAGCGCATCGGCAACGAATGGGGCGCCGCGGCCTTCATCGATGCCGGACAGGCCAGCGAGACCCGCACGCCCTTCGCGGGAACGCCGTTTGTCGGCGTGGGCGCCGGCGTGCGTTACTACACTTCGATCGGACCGATCCGTGCCGACATAGCAATCCCGCTGTCGAAGCCGGTTCACGGCGATGCGTTCGAAATCTATATCGGGTTGGGGCAGAGTTTCTGATGCGCCGCTGGATCAAACGCATAGCCTGGACCGTCGCCGCGGTGATCGGCACACCGGTGCTAGCGGCACTCCTTCTTTATGCGTCGGCGGATACCGGGCTGGGTCGTTCGGCGATCGAAAGCCTTGTCTCATTTTTCAGCGGCGGCGATGTGACGATCGCCGGGCTCGACGGCAGTTTTCCCTACACGCCGCGGGTTGGCCATGTCGAAATCCGCGATGCGAAAGGCGTGTGGCTGACCGCGGACGGTGTCGCCGTCGAATGGTCGCCATGGGGCGCGCTCAGCGGAAATATCCAAGTGACGTCGGCGCGCGCGGCGCGCATCCGCGTGCTGCGGCTTCCCGTTTCGTCAAGCACCGATAACACACCGGCCACGACGCGTTATGAGATCGGCTCGCTGATCGTCGACCGCGCGGATTTCGCAGCAGGACTGATCGGACATCCCGTCAGCATCGCACTCAGAGCCCGCGGTCACTACACCAACGGCCGCGACGCGCAATGGGTGCTGTCCGCCGTGCAATTGGGGGGTACAGGCCATTACGACAGCGAAGGACTGCTCAACGCCAACACGATCACGGCGAAATTCGATGTGCGCGAGCCAGTCCATGGCCTGCTCGCCGGTCTGGCGGGATTGCCCGATCTCGGTCCCCTCACCATTGCAGCCCGGATCGACGGACCGCGGCAGGCGGAGGTTCTCGACACCACGATCTATGCGGGCGATTCGGTCGCGACGGCAAAAGGTTCGCTCGACCTCATCGGACGCACCGCCGATCTGAATGTGATCGCGCATGCGGCGTCGATGGCGCCGCGGCCCGATCTTTCCTGGGAGATCGTCGCGTTCGATGGCCGGGTGCATGGCAGCTTCGCGCGCCCCGAAGCGCAGGGCCGCCTATCGATCGACGCATTGAAAGTCGCAGGCGCCAGCGTCCAGGCGATCGAGGGCGATCTGTCCGGCAATGGCGGCGCGGTTCGCTTCGCCGGCGAAGCGGATGGCGTGCGTCTCCCCGGACGCGCGCCCGGCATGCTCGCAAGCGCGCCACTGAAATTCTCGGTCGACGCCCGCCTTGACGGCAAGGCTCCAGTTGTTGCGGTTGCGGCCACGCATCCGCTGATCGCGCTGAACGGCACCGCGACATTGGCCGAGCACACGACCGCGAACGCGTCGCTGAAACTCGCGCGCCTGGCGCCGTTCGCGGGGATCGCCGGTATCGATCTCGACGGCGATGCAGCCCTTTCGGCACAGATGGATCTGCAGCCCAGCGGCAACAACTTCGCCGTCAATGGCACGATCAACGGCGCCGGTCCGTCCTTGCTGTCCCGTCTGCTCGGGCGAGGCGCGCAGATCGCGCTCGTCGCCACCACGGACAAGACGGGCTTCGCCGTGAAACAGGCGCATATCGCCAGCAAGACCGTGACGCTCGATGCGAACGGCGCGCAACGCAACGCCGTGCTCGACTTCAGCTATCGCGCGACCATGCTGGATGTTTCGCAACTCGCGAAGGAGATGGTTGGCCGGTTCACCTCGCAAGGCCGCATCTGGGGCACGCCGCAGAAATTCTCGGCGACCGCGAATGCCCAGGGCACTCTGGCCACCAAAGGTTACGCCACCGGACCGGTGACGGTCGCGCTCGATGCGCAAAACCTCCCATCCCGCGCGCAGGGCACACTGGAGGTCAACGGCCGTCTCGATACGGCGCCGTTGCGGCTATCCGCTTTGTTCGATCCGCGCGGTGCAGATACGCATCACGTCGAATTGAAGACGTTGACCTGGCGTAGCCTACAAGCGGCCGGCGATCTCGTTATCCCGCACAACGTACGCGCGATCACGGCGCACACGCAGTTCCGCATCGGGCAGCTCGCCGATGTCGCGATGCTGATCGGACAAAAGATGGAAGGCGCGGTGCAGGGTGTGCTCGACATCGCACCCGAAGGCGGACGGACGGTCGCGCGGATCAAAGCGAACGCAAGCGCCCTCGCCATCCAAACCATCAAAGCCGGCTCGCTGACGGCTGAAGGCCGCATTGCCGATCCGTTCGGCAAACCCGATTTGTCGCTTTCGTTGAAAGCGGGCGGGCTTTCGCTCGCAGGTGCGACCGGCGATGCATCGGTGCAGGCGGATGGGCCGCTGAATGCCCTGCATGTCTCGGCCGATGGTAATTTCAAGCACCAGAGCGATGCGATCCCGCTCACCGCAGATGCGACGCTCGATCTGACCAACAGCAAAGCGACATTGGCGATTCTCCAGACCGATTATCGCGGCGCGCCATTCCGGCTGACCGCGCCCGCACACGTCGATTTCGCCGGAGGTTTCGCGGTCGACCGGCTGCAGATCGCGTCGAAGAATGCGCTGATCGACATTTCCGGCCGCATCGCACCGGCGCTCTCGCTCGATGTCAGCCTGCGAAATGCCTCGCCGGAACTGATCCGCATCTTCGTGCCGTCGCTCGATGCGGAAGGCTCGATCTCGGGCGATGCCAGGCTGTCCGGCAGCCTCGACGCGCCGTCCGGCACCGTTGCGGTTCAGGCGAACAATTTCCATCTGCGCGGCGCCGCGAGCGGCCTACCACCGGCTACGATCACCGCAAACGGCACGCTGCATGGGCAGAGCATGACGCTGGTGGCGCGCATCGACGCCGGGAAGAAAGTGCACCTGTCACTCAACGGTACGGTGCCACTGCAGGAGAGCGGCACGTTCGACCTGAAGGCCGATGGAACGACCGACATCCAGGTGATCAATCCGATGCTCGCGGCCAACGGCCGTCGCGTGCGAGGCGCCATTACGCTCGACGGCCACTTCACCGGCAACCTTGCCAATCCGCGTGCCTCGGGAACGGCGACTCTAACAGACGGCACCTTCGTGGACCTGCAACAGGGCATTCGGGTGAAGGACGTGACAGCGCGGGTCGAAGCGACAGGCGACACCGTCACGGTCAGCGAACTGACCGGCCATGCCGGCAACGGCACGATCTCCGCGCACGGCACCGTCGCACTCTGGGCGGACGGCATTCCGGTCGCTCTCACCGTGACGCTGCAACGGGCACGGCCCATCGCGACCGACCTGTTCACCGCCGACCTGGACGCCAACCTCAAGGTCACCGGCAACCTGCGCGACACCCTCACCCTGAGCGGCACCGCCCATGTCGACAATGGCGAGATCAACATTGCCGAGAGCTATCCGCCCGAAGTTGCGGTGCTCGATGTGCGTCACTCGCGCGCCCAACCGGCGCCGCCGCCACCGCCGAAGCCGCTCGGCATCAATCTCGATCTCGCGATCACGACGACCAACCAGATCTTCATCCGTGGACGCGGCCTCGACGCGCAGGCCAGCGGCACGCTTGCGGTCAAGGGTTCGAGTTCGTCGCCGATCGTGACGGGCGGCTTTACCATGCGGCGCGGCTCCTTCAACCTCGGCGGCCAGACGCTGGATTTCAACAGCGGCAAGATCACGTTCGACGGCCAGTCGATAAACGGCAGCTTCGATCCCGCACTCGATTTCGATGCGCAGAGCACGTCGGGCAGCGTCACCGCCAAGCTTCAGGTGACGGGGCATGCTTCGGCGCCCATCATCGTGCTGTCGAGCAACCCGACCCTGCCGCAAGACGAAGTGCTGGCGCATCTTCTGTTCGGGCAGAGCGTCGCGCAATTGAACGCGGTGCAGTTGGCGCAGATCGCGCAGGCCTTCGCCGCGATCGGCGGGATCGGCAGCGGCTTCAATCCGCTGGGTTCGCTGCGCAAATCGCTCGGACTGGACCGGCTCGCAGTCGGTTCGTCGACCAGCGGCAATGGCGCCGCGATCGAAGCGGGGAAGAACTTCGGCAACGTCTATGTCGGCGCGCGGCAGGATACCGGCGGCGGCACTCAGGCTGTGGTGCAGGTCGACCTTACCGAGCATCTCAAGCTGCAATCGACGGTAACGGCGGTGGCCTCTGCGGCACCGACCCAGCCAACTGCAACGCCGCAGGAAAACGGCACCGCGGTCGGCGTGATCTACGAGTTCGAATATTAAACGATCAGGCGAGCCCCGCGACCAGGAGCGGACCGCCGGGATAGTTCTCGATCACGACCAGCACTTTGTAGCCGTAATAGAGCGCCGGCCTGCCGTCCGCATCGCGCACGACGTCGCCGGTCCGGCTCGTGCGGTGCGCGGCTTCGTCATAGGCGAACGTCGGCACAAAGCCACGTTCTTCCGCCTGGAAGCGTCTGAACAGCTCCGCCGCTTTCCTGGGTGGCAGGCGCACGCAACCGCCGGACGCGCGACGGCCGAGTTGGGCGACGTGAACGTCCGCCGAATGCAGCGCGATGCCCGTCATCCGTCCGCGGATCGACGCATTGAGAAACATCGCCCACGGCATCCGTGCATGCCAGGTGCGCGAGTAGTGATGCCGCTCAAACCGGTTGGGATCGAGCTCGAAGAGGCCGGCCGGCGTCGTGGTGAAATATTTCTCGTGCCGTTCGCGCCCGGTCGAGACCGCAAAGCGCTGTTCGAACGCGATGTCGCCCTGATCATCCTTGTGGAAGATGTACATGTGCTGCGCCAATGGGCCATGCGACGCCTTGCTCACATAGAGGAAAGTATCGAAGTAATCGAAGATGTCCTCGGGCACATGGGCACGGACGCGATCCATCGCGTCGTCCGCTTCCGTGCGATCGGGATCGGTCTCAACCGGGATCTGCACCGCGCCGTCGCCGGCCATCGCCAGCTTGATGACATGCGGCGCGTTGCGCGAAGCAAGCGCTCCGTCCTTCGCCGCACTGGACGCCATATGGAAAACCATACCGCCGGGCACATGCAAGCCGCTTCGTGCCGACACCGTCAAAGCACACATCGCCGCCATCGCCAGCGACGTGAAAATCGCCAATCCCCGCAACCGCACCGGCCGACCCCACGCTTTTTGCGTTAATTTTCTTCACCATAACAGAAACGGATGCGCCTGCGAGTCATGGCGAATGGTAAACGGCTGTTGTAAAGCTCGCCCTGCTTTACCGGTCGGGGATGGGACGTCATGACGTTGAGAATGTTGCTGGGCGCCGTTGCCCTAACCTTGGGTGCCATCGCACTGGGCGGCTGTCAGCCGCACAAACAGGAGGACAAAGCCACCGTGTCATCGACCACCGATCTCAGCCCCACATCCAATCAGAAATTCCTGTCGGACAACGCTCAGAAGCCGGGCGTCACGCGGACGGCCGACGGGTTGCAATACCGCATCATCAAATCGGGCAGCGGCAAGCGGGTCACCGGCCCGAACGACATGGTGACCGTCACCTATAAGGGGCAGCTCATCAACGGGAAGGTGTTCGACCAGACCGCGCCGGGCAAAACCGCGCAGTTTCCCGCCGGTGGCCTGATCCCCGGTTGGGTCGAAGCGCTGTCGCTGATGAAAGAAGGCGACGAATGGGAACTGGTGATCCCCGCCGAACTTGGCTACGGCTCGCAAGGTGCGGGTGGCGTGATCCCTCCGGACCAGACCTTGGTGTTCGACATGACGCTGATCTCGGTGGCGCCAGCCCAACAATGACGGAGCACGGCTTCACCATCGGCAACGTGAAGATCGGCGGCCGCGTGTTGGCGGCGCCGATGACCGGCGTGTCGGACTTGCCAGCACGGCGGGCGGCGTCGCGATTGGGCGCGCCCTATGTCGCGACCGAGATGGTGGCATGCGACATGTTCGCCAAGGGCCGCCCCGATGTCGTGCGCCGTGCAGCAGTCGGCGATGGCCTGCCGCTGATGGTGATCCAGCTGGTCGGACGCGAGCCGCAATGGCTGGCGCGCGGCGCCGCCATAGTGGAAGCGGCCGGCGCGGAGATCATCGACATCAACATGGGCTGCCCGGCGAAAGAGGTGACCGGCGGCTTGTCCGGTTCCGCCTTGATGCGCGATCTCGATCTGGCCGAACGCCTGATTGCCGCCGCGGTGAACGCCACGACGCGCCCGGTGACGTTGAAGATGCGGCTGGGCTGGGACGATGCCAGCCGCAACGCACCGGCGCTTGCGGCCCGCGCCGAAGCGCTGGGCGTGAAGGCCGTGACCGTGCATGGCCGCACGCGGCAGCAATTCTACAAAGGCAACGTCGACTGGCGCGCGGTTGCCGACGTGAAGACGGCGGTCGGCATTCCGGTGATCGTCAACGGCGACATCGTCGATGCCAAAAGCGCCCGCGCGGCGCTCGCACAATCCGGCGCCGATGCGGTGATGATCGGCCGCGGCGGTTATGGCCGGCCATGGATCGCGCGCGCCATCGACTGCGCTTTGCAGGACGGCGGCGAGGCAATCGAGCCGGCGCTTTCCGAACGGCTCACCATCGCGCTCGATCATTTCCGCGATACCTTGCGGTTCTACGGCGATGCGCTGGGTCTCAGGATCTTCCGCAAGCATCTCGGCTGGTATGTCGAGAACGCGCCCTGGTCGAACGACGCCGGGGAACGCCGTGCCGCGAAATCGGCGCTCTGCCGGCTGACCGGTCCGCGCGCGGTCGAAGACGGCCTTATCGCGCTGTGGTCCGAACAGCGCTTCGACCAGGCGGCCTAGCGGCTGTAACAATGATTGTCGCATTTGAATCGGACAATCCGCTCCGGCGCGAAACAAGCCGTGCCTGAGGAGGAACGATGTATCGATTTCTGGCGATCGCCTTGGTGATTGCGGCGAGCCTCTGCCAGCCGGCCTTCGGATGGACCCGTCCCGGGCATATGGTGACCGCGGCAATCGCTTATGACGATCTGATCCGGACCGATCCGAACGTGATCGCACGCGTCGTCACGCTGATCGCAAGCCACCCCGACAAGGGTTCGTTCGAAGTGGCCGTCGGGCGGACCACCGGCGATGCGCGGGCGCGCAGGATATTCCTTCAGATGGCGCGCTGGCCGGACGACATCCGGGGTGGCGTGTTCGATCATCCGACGTGGCACTACGCATTCCGGCCGGTTTCCGATCCGCGCGATCCGCCACCTGCCGCACCGCCGGACAGGATCGATGGCGACGCCATCGAGGCATTTGCCCTCAACGTTCGCGAAGCGGGCAATGAGAATGCACCGGCGGCGGCGCGTGCGGTCGCGCTGTGCTGGGTCTTTCATCTCGTGGGCGACATCCACCAGCCGCTGCACAACGCACAGCTGTTCTCGAAGCGGTTTCCGACCGGCGACCATGGTGGCGGCCTGCAATTCGTCAAGGATCCCGAGACCGGAAACCCGATCTCGCTGCATTGGCTATGGGACGATTCCGTAAACCGCAGCGACGATCCGGAGGTGGTGCTTGCGAAGGCGCGCGAACTGGAGGCGCGTCTGCCCCGCGCGTCGCTCACGGAGTTGAAGACGGATGATGGCGGGTTTGCGCATTGGGCGCGCGACGAAAGCTTTCCGCTGGCGCAGACGCTTGCCTATCGCGCCGACGAGGCGAGCGGCACGACTGCGGAAACGGTTGTCGCACAAAAGGCCGGATATCTGGGCGACATGAAATCCGCGACCGACCGGCGCGTGGCCCTTGCCGGATACCGGCTGGCGGACGTCCTGCGTGCCGCGCTCGGTCCCTGAACGCCGCGCTTCTGCGTCAGCGCTCTGCGATCTTTTTCAGAAGCTCGGCCGCGAACAGCGATAGCGTGTCGTCGCGCGCGCCCATCACCACGATCCGGTCGCCGGATTTTGCAATCGCCAGCAATTCGACGCCACAGGAATCGCGATCCGGCAATGCTTGCGCGGTGCGGCCTTTGGCACGAATCCCTTCGGCGATATCGGCGCTGGTGACGCTGCGTTCGACCGTGCCGCCGAAATAGACCGGCTCGGGCATCACGAGCATGTCGTCGGCATGTAGATGAGTGGCGAACACCTCGATGAACTCCGCCCGCATCTTCGCAAGCGGGCCATAACCGTGCGGCTGGAACAGCACCATTAAGCGGCCCGGAAAATCGTGCAGGGTGTTGAGCGTGGCGGCGATCTTGTCCGGATTGTGCGCGAAATCGTCGATCACCATGACGCCGTTCACGGTGCCGACCGTTTCCAACCGCCGTTTGATCCCTTTAAATCGCATCAGCGCGTTCATCACATCGAGGAGCTCGATACCGCAGGCACGTGCGCTCGCGATCGCAGCCAATGCGTTGGACACGTTGTGCCGCCCTGGAACATCCAGAATGGTCACCGCGACAACCTTCGGCCCGGGTTGCCATGTCTCGACAACAGCGAACGATATTCCCTCCGGCGTAGGCTCAATATTTGTTGCGAAGAAATTGGCGCCGGGATCGCGGAGGCTATAGGTGATGATTTTGTCGGCTGGAAGCTCTGCAGCCAGCAGCGCAGTCTCGACATCGTCTGCGTTCAGCACGGCAACCTTCGCCTTGCCGAGAAAATCGCGGAACAGCACGCGCAGCTCGTCCATTGTCTTGTGGTCGAGCGAGATGTTGTTCAGCACCGCGACATGGGGTGTGTAACGCGCGATCGAGCCGTCGCTTTCGTCCACTTCGCTGACGAAGACGCCGCTCTTGCCGACGAGCGCGCTGGCGAACGGTGCGCCGGGATGCGCGAAATTCTTCATCACCGCGCCGTTCATCACGGTCGGATCGCGCCCCGTTTCGTGCAGGATCCAGCCGATCATCCCCGTGGTGGTGGATTTGCCGCTGGTGCCGGCGACCCCGATACTCCATGGCGCGGCGTTGAAACGTTCCGCCAGCAATTCGGCGCGGGTCATCAGCCGCGCACCCACCGCTTTCGCGGCCTGCACGTCCGGGATCGTGTCTTCCACCGCGGTCGAGGTGACGACGACGGTGTCCGGACTTGTCACACCGCTGCCGTCCTGCGGAAACAGCGCGATGCCTTGCGCGCGCAGGAAATCGAATTTCTGGCTGAGACGCCCCTGATCCAGCGCGCGATCGGAGCCCGATACCTTGTGACCGTTCGCGGCCACGATCATCGCGAGCGGCAGCATGCCGCTGCCGCCGATGCCGCAAAAGAAATAGGGTCTGTGATCCGCCATGGGCGGAAGCTATAAGCGGGACGAATGGGCAAGGTCAAAATCGGAATCATGGCGCCGGCCTGCCGGTTGCCACAGGCCATCGCCGACCAGGCGACTGCGCTTGCCGCGGCGCAGTTTCCGGACGCCGAACTGCACTTCCATCCGCAATGTTTCCTTTCGAGTGGCCATTTCGCCGGCGACGATGCCGCGCGCACGGCGGCGTTTCTCGACATCGCAAACGATGGGTCGTTCGACGCGCTGTGGTTCGCGCGCGGCGGCTACGGCGCGGGGCGGATCGGCGGGGCGGTCATCGCGAAGCTTGCGCCGACGGCGAAACGGAAGACCTATCTGGGTTACAGCGACACCGGTTTCCTGCTCGCTGGCCTGTACAAGGCTGGATGCACTGTCGCGCATGGCCCGATGGTGCATGACCTCAAGCGCGAGAACGGCGAGATACCGGCGAAACGCGCGCTCGATTTTCTGGTCAACCGCGCAAAAGCGACGCTGGAGCCCTCCGTGCCGGACGGTGCGCCTGCCGCCGCGTTCAACATGATCATCCTGAGCATGATGATGGGCACCGCGCTGGAGCCCGATCTCGCAGACCATGTGCTGATGCTGGAAGAAGTGTCCGAGCATCTCTACGCAATCGACCGCGTGCTGTTTCACCTCACCAGCATCCCCGCGATTCGCAAGGTGGCCGGAATCCGCTTCGGCCGCTGCAGCGACATTCCCGAGAACGACTATCCGTTCGGCCAAAGCGTGGAGGAGATCACCAGGCACTGGTGCGCCGTATCCGGCATTCCCTATCTCGGCACCGCCGATATCGGGCACGACATCGAGAACAAGGTCGTGCCTTTCGGCCGCTGGACCTAATACCCCTCCAACTTGCGTTGGAGGGGATGAGGTTCAGCCTTTCAGAATACGGACCGCCGCATCGAGTTGCGCGCTGTAGGCGTTCAGCGCGTCCGCGGTCAGCTTGATGTAGGTGACCGCGTCGGCGAAGCGCTCGTCTTCGATCGCCTCGCGGATGCCGGGCAGCGTCTTCGCGCCGTAGCCGGTGAAGCGGCCGGGGGCATAGATCAGATTTTTGTACCACGACCGTCCGGGCAAGCCGGTGTCCGGCGCCAAGGTCTGATCGATGGTCAGCATGATCGCCTGCAGCTTGGCGAGCCGGTCTGGCGGCAGCGTGGCGCCGTATTTCGCCAACGCCGCGTCATAGGCGTCGGCGCTCTTCGTGAGCTGCGCCACCGCGTCGTCCATCGCTTTGAAATCGAACTTCGGCACCGGCTGAAGGGGTGTGGGATCGCCGCTTGTTTTCGTCGGATCGGCGGAGAGCGCGAACGCACGATCCTTCAGCATCGCGGCCTGTGTGACCGCAGCTTCGCGCCGATCGTCCGCCAGCTTTTCGACGTCCTTCAGCAGGAAGGCGATGGTGGTCGCGAAATCGCCTGTCTGCTGCACCGGCAGATCGGAATCGGCAATGCGCAGCACAAGATGCCCGGCGGTCTTCGCGAGCATCGCGTCATAGACGAAGCCCGGATCGACGAAGCGGCTGTGATGTTCGAACGTGTCGTAGCGCGAATGGTACACGCCACCGGCGCTGCCCTCGCCGCCATAGCCGAGATTGATCGCCGGCACACCCAGATGCTCGATGAAGGCCGCATAGTCCGAGCCCGAGCCCAGCGCATCGATCGGGATATCCTTCGCCGGATCGGCCGCGATCCTGGCTTTTGCCTTGACCAGCTCGTTGGCGTGCGGCGACAGCGCCGCCACGCGAAGGCCCGCGCGCAGCCGTTCTGCCACGGGCACGTTGGTCTCGGGATCGATCACCCCGGCTGCAATCAGGTTCACGACATGCTGGAAATCCTGACTGCCGCCCGCATTCAGAAAGCCGCGGGCATTGCCGTCCGAGTTGATGTAGACGACGAGCTTCTTCTTCAGCTCATTGGCATGCTGTTCGGCCCATTCGGTCGAGCCCAGCATCATCGGTTCTTCCCCATCCCAGCTCGCATAGACCAGCGTGCGCTTCGGACGCCACCCGGCTTTGGCGCGTTCGCCCAGCGCTTTTGCTTCCGCCATCAATGCCACCTGGCCCGACAGCGGATCGCTCGCCCCGAACACCCAGCCGTCGTGATGGTTGCCGCGCATCACCCACTGATCGGGCGAGGTCGAACCCGGCATCATCGCGATCACGTCGTAGATTGGCTTGAGGCTCCAATCCGATTTGACGGCCATGTGGACGATGGCGTTGTCGCCGCCGCCGACGTGATAGGTGATCGGCAGGCTGCCGCGCCAGTTCTCCGGCGCAACGTTGCCGCCGAGCTTCGCGAGCAGCACCTGTGCATCGCCGTAAGAGATTGGCAGCGCAGGAATCTTCAGGATCGTGACGGCGTCCTTTCGATCGAGGCGCTTGGCGTCCTTCGTCGCGCCGATGCCCGGTGTCAACGGATCGCCGGGATAGATCGTCATGTCGGCAACCGAGCCGCGCTGGATACCCTGGGAGGGACGCGCCGGTCCGTCAGGATAAGTCTTGTCCTGCGCATAGCCGTCGTCGGCGGGATCGGAATAGATGATGCAGCCGACGGCGCCATGGAATTGCGCCAGCGGCGGCTTCAGCCCACGCCAGCCGCCGCCATAGCGGGTGATGACGATCTTGCCCTTCACGCTGACGCCCATGCGTTCCAGCGTCTTGTAATCGTCCTGCATCCCGTAGTTCGCGTAGACGAGCGGGGCTTTCACGTCGCCGTCGCCCTGATAGATGAGGTAGGCGGGGAGCGCGTAGTCCTTGGCCGTAGCACTGGAATCGCCGGGTATCGGCCTTTCCTGCAAGGTCGCCTTGAACGGCTTGGGTCCTGCAAGCTCCACCGACTCGCTGATCGGCGTCGGGTAAAGCACTTCGAACTCTTCGATATGCGCGTCCCAACCCCATTCCTTGAACTTGGCGAGTTCGAACTCCGCATTGATCTTGTCGTGCGGCGAGCCGACGTGGTTGGGCTCCGACGCCATGATCTTCATCCAGTCGCGCAGATCGTTCGGATGGATCGCGGCATCGAAATCGCGGGTCAGCGCGGCGTCATCTGACGGCGCCGCTGTAGGCTGGGCAAAGACGGCGCCGCCGAATAGAAGCGTGGTGGCAACAGACAACAGAACGCAGCGCATGGACTTCTCGCGATAACATGTTCCCAGGAGGGATCGTATCGGCTGCGGTCCCGCTGACAATCCCTGCCAAAGTTGCGCGTGGCAGCTACAGCGCCTTTGCAAACCAGAACATGTTGTATGGCGCGTCGAGCTTCTCGGCCTCGGTGAAGCCGTAGGCGCGATAGAAGCGTACGGCACGTTCGTTTGCGAAGCCGACGCCCAGATGGGCGCCATGCGAGCCGCACGCTTTCATCGCAGCGAGCCAGGTGTCGATCATCTGTCTGCCCCAGCCGCCGCTCTGGAACCGCGGCAGCAGATCGATGTGCAAATGGGACGGATAGGGCTCGGTGATCCGCCGCGGGGTGCGCGACGGATGGTGCATCAGCCACGCCATGCGCTCGTCAAGGTTCTGCGGCGCGGCAGGATCGGGATAGCGCACCCGCAAATCCGGCCACCACGCCGTTTCCAGCCGCTTCTCGAACGCATAGGTGTCGCATGCGCCGATGATATAGCCGCCGACGCCCTCTTCGTCTTCCAGCACGAAGGCGCTTTCGGGTTCCAGCACGCCATAAGGGCCGGCATAGATATGGCCGATGATCTTCGGATCGCGGTAGAGATGTGTCGCGTCCTTGCCGCTCTGCCCCGTGGCGAGGCAGATGCGATAGAGCGCATCGAGATCGCCCGCGCGGTATGATCGTATCGCCGCCATAGTTTCCTTCCCTTTTAAAGAGACTTTAGGATATTCGGCGCCACGCAACAGGGTCGCCATGACCAGTCTTGCCGAACGCCTCGGTTTTTCGCCGGACGACCGCCTCATCATCGCCAATTGCGACGACATCGGCTCCAGCCACGCCTGCAATGTTGCGGCGGAGCGGGCGATGCGCGAAGGCTGGGCGACCAGCGCCACGCTGATGGTGCCGTGCCCGTGGGCGAAAGAAGCGGTCGAGCGATTTCGCGATCTGGATGTGGGCGTGCACCTGACCCTCACGGCCGAATATCCCGATTACCGCTGGCGCTCGCTTACCGGCGCGAAATCGCTTCACGACAAAGACGGCTATCTGCCGCTTGGCACCCGCGAAGTGTGGGCGAATGCGCGGCTCGAGGACGTGGCAGCGGAGTGCCGGGCGCAGATCGATCAGGCGCTCGCCTGGGGCGTCGATGTCACCCACATCGACAACCACATGGGCACACTCTCGATGGAGCCGCGCTACAACGCGCTCTTCCTGAAGCTGGCGGTCGACTACGATCTGCCGCTGCGCCTGCCGAGCGCGAGCGAGCAATCGCGTTTGGGCTTTGCGGCGCGTGAACCGGCGGATGCGGCCGGACGGCTTTATCCCGACCGCTTCGTGATGCAATGGGGCCGGCCTTCGCGCGAGGTGCTGAACGAATATCTGCGCGATCTGAGGCCCGGCGTGACCGAGTTCTGCATGCATCCGGTCGAAGACGGGCCAGAACTGCAGGGCTACGACAAGACGCAGGCCTGGATCCGCACCCATGATTACGCCTGCCTGATGGACGAGGATCTGCGCGGATTGATCAAACAGGCCGATGCGAAGCTGATCAGCTACCGTCCCCTGCGCGACGCGATGCGAAAGTGAACGACCCCTCCAACGCGAGTCGGAGGGGGTCGAGCGGAGCGAGGGGGAAGAGCTTAGCGCGCGAACAGCGCGCTTCGGGATCGATAGATGAGTGACGGAAAGTACCGGATACATCCCTGACAAACGTTCCACCGAGGAAGAAGCGCTTGCGCGCTCTGGCTCCTCCCCCGCGGCTTTGCCGCGACCCCTGCCGCCTCCGCCAAAGGCTTCGGCGTGGCAAGTGAGCCTGTACGGCACGGCGGAGACGGCCAGCGCTTCGCGTGGAGGGGTGCCTTAGCGAAGCTGATTGCGGTTGGCCCAAGTTGCATGGGTGCCGCTGCACAGCTTGTGGGGCAGCGCGATGCGCACGACCGGACCGTCTTCGAGGTACTGCGCGTCGATCAGCACACATTCCGAGGTGCCACGGTTCTCGTCGGTGATGAAGCTGATGAGATAACCGTCGTCTTCGCTTTTCGCATCCACGCGTGGGGCGAATGGTGCTTCGCTGCCGTAGCGGCCGTCGTCCAGCCGATACGACTGGGTCTTCCCGCTTTCCAGATCGTGCTTGACGTAGCCGTCGAACAGGAACCAGCCGGGCTTCGCCGTCGTCGAGTAGGCGTAGCGGTGTTTGCGCCCGCCGCTGCGGCCGTTGATCATGCCGAACTCCAGCACCCGATCGTCCAGCCGCTCCTCGCGCGTCCGCCCGGTCTTCATGTCGAACCGCCAGCGATGCAGCTTCGAACGGAAGCTGTGCATGTCGAGATAGGCCATCATATGCTCGAAGCCCGGCTGCGCGTCCTTGTGCGGCTTTGGCATCGGCTCTTCCTGGAAATAACCGTCCAGCACAATCTCGTCGCCGTCCTCATAAGCGTTCACCCAGTGCAGCACATAGGTGGGTTCGGCTTCGAACCAGCAGATGTCCTCGCTGCGTCCAAGGCGCGGGATGATCCCGAAGCGCGACGGCAATCCCTCGTGCTTGCGCACCGCATGGATGTCGCGCTTGAGAAGCTCCGCATCCCAGAACACCGGCAGGTCGTTCAGGACTGCGTAATGTTCGGTGAACGCCATGTCGTGCGGTAGCCGCGGCCCCGGCAGGTCGATGGGGATGTAGTGCTTGAGCCGTCCGTCCGCGCCGACGACGCCATAGTGCAAGTAAGGCGCCGTTTTCGAATAGTTGAAGAACAGCAACTCGCCGGTGTGCTCGTCGAGCTTGGGATGCGCACTGATGCCGTCCAGCGGCACCCAGGGCGCCACGCCGTCATTCTCCAGCGTCTGCGGATCGAGCTGATAACCTTCGCCGCATTGATAGAAAGTCGAGAGCGCCTTGCCGGCATGCACCACTACATCGGTGCTCGCATTGTCCTTGAGCGAACCGTGCGCGCCGAAGCCGCGGCGCCTGGCAAGCTGCACCGGATCGGCGAGGCCGCCCCACAGCGATCCGTTCACCTCCTGCTCTGCCGTGAAACAGCGAGTGCGGATGAAGCGGTTGCGATAGTCGGCGCGGCCGTCGTGGAAGCTGATCTGGTGCAGCATGCCGTCGCCGTCGAACGGATGGAACCGCCCCAGCGGCTGGTGAATCTGGTTCTCGGTATTGCGGAGGTACAGGCCGTCGATATCGCCCGGAATCCGGCCTTCGATGACGTCGAGGCCGAACGCGTTCACCTCTTCCAGCAACGGCGTCCATGCGCCGTTCAAATACGGATGATTGCTCGGCTGGAGCGAAGAGCGGACCGGTGGAAGCCGTTCGAGTTTCATGACGCTTCGCCGATCCTTTGGATAGCCGTAGCCGCTATGTCTGGCCCGCAACGCTGCGTTTCGCGGTATCCGCGGCCTGCGCCGCAAGAAAGGCTTCGACGCGCTCCATCATCGCGCGGGCGAACATTGCGTTGCCGTGGACGGGATCGCGCTGGAATTTCGGGTCCGTGTACCCATCCGCGTCGACCCAGTTGCGGTCGATCTCAACCACCGGAACGTTGCGATCCTGCAGCTCCTTCATCACGTAATCGCGGTAGAGGCGATGGACATGCATGATCTTGGCGCCGCCGTTCTGCTTCACGGCGCGCTGGTCGCGAAAGGGCCATGGCGGCTCGATGACGAAGACCGGGGTCGTACGGCGGATCACATCGACAAAGCGCAGCAGTTGGCCGCTATCGTCTTTTATGATCTGCCGCAGCACGCTGTCGGAGATCGCCGCTCCGGTTTCCGAGGACATGTGCCAGGGCCGGAAATCGCTCCAATTCGGGCGCCAAACTCTTGCAGCGTTCAAAAGGCTGGATAATCCGATCCAGTCGTATTTCCCTTTTGCAGGGGGCAGACGCGTCATGTGTTTGAGATACAAAGGCTCGACGATCTCCGCGTAGTTGCCGCGATCGACAAAAAACGCGTCGGCGAGGCGGCCGCCCGGTCCCATCGGCTCCATCGTTATCTTTATATCGGGGATGCCGGTGTCGCCGCTCTCCCAGCGGGCCCGCTTCATGGCCTTGTGTTGCTTGTGGAGACAGCCGAGGTGGCTGTCTCCGGTGATAAAGACCTTCATCGTTTCCCGTCTCCGAAGGCCTCCAGCAGGATTTCGTCGCACATGACGTCGTCTTCATCCTCTGTGTTTGCCGGCACCGGCGTCTTTTGTTCCGCCTTTTGCGGAGGGACATGCACGCTGAAGAACTGCTTCATCACATGCTCGACGCCGGCATCCATCACATCGCGAAGGTCCGGCTTGTAGAAGGTGCCGCGCATCACATGAGACGAGATGATCTCATAGCTCGGGAAGTAATCGATGAAATCATAGGTATCGGCAAGGAAGCCGGCGGCCGCGCGCAGCACGGCCTTCGAATAGGACGAGGCCACCAGAACCTGCTTCGTCGTTGCCGTCGCCACCAGAGGCACCGGGCTGACGGTGAGCAGGAAGCGCATGTCCTTGTTAATGTCGCGCGCCAGCTTGATGAACTGCTTCAACGCTCCGACCGTGTCCTTGTAGTTGAAGTTCACAAATTCATAGCGCGAATCGTCGAACGCGCCGCCATTCGTGCCCGGACACACCGGGTAGACCGAGCCGTCGGTCTTCGACCGCCACGCTTCCGTCAGACCGAGCGTGAAAACGAACAGGTCCGTCTGCCTGAACAGCTGGGAGACAGCGGCCAGATGGCTTTCCCGGCAGGCTTCGAGTTCCTTGACCGAGCCGAACGGGTCCGGCTCGATGGTCGGGCGAAACGGATCGACGACACCGCCTTTGTGCTCCCACGCTGTTTCCTGCGGCTGGAACGTGCCGGAGGCGCGTTGCATAAGCTGCAGGAGCTGCATCGGCGAATAGACGTTGCCATACCGCGCCGAATACATGTTGTAGCCGTAGTCCAGCCAGCGTTCCGGCTTAAGTCCGACCGGCGGACGCTCGAAATCTTGGAAATCAAAACCGCTGTTGCGCAGGTAACGGCCGAGATGTTGCGCAAAGCAGCTTCCGGCCGCCGAAATGCGCGCATCGGTTATCGGCCATTTTTTTTCGTACCAATCGGTAATCGAAAGAAAGTGTGGTTCCGAGACCGTCTGGCGCCAGAACGCCTTGGCCGGCTGGGAGCGGTAAGGATGGTCCTTCTTCATCGCGAGTTTCTTCCGTGGAACGGGTTGCCGCGCAACCACAGGGCCGCAGAGCACCGGGCAAACGCGATTGACCGCAGCAAACCCGCTCCGTCCCGAAAAGACAACAGAAAGGATGGGACGGAGTGTGACCGCCTGTTTCACCCGCACTTTTGGCGGGGATTCATGACATATTGATGCATGACCAACCCGGCGTGCGCGCCCTTCGTGGCAAGCGCGATCCCCTGGTCAGCTTCCTGTGTATTTCGGCTTTCGCTTCTCGGTGAAGGCCAACATCGCTTCTTTGGCGTCATTCGTGGCCCGGCGCGCCTGACCGAGGCCGACGGTTTCGTACTTCATGGCGTCGTCGATCCCGGCCTCGAAATTGTGCTGCAGCACGCGTTTCGATACCCGTAGCGCCAGCGGCGGCCATTGGGTCATCTGGTTGGCGACCTTCACCGCCTCCTCGATCAGGTTCGCGTGGTGGACCAAACGGTCGAGCAGGCCGAGACGGTAGGCCTCGTCCGCATCCACGGTGCGGCTAGTGAAGATCAGGTCGGCGGCGCGGGCGTAGCCCACGATGCGCGGCAGGAAGTAACTCATGCCGGAATCGGGCGACAGGCTGCGCTCGATGAACACGGTCTTGAAGCGGGCGTGCTCCGAGCCGATGCGCATGTCGGCGGCGAGCGCGGTGCTCATGCCGGCGCCGGCCGCAACGCCGTTGACGGCCGCGATCACCGGCTTGTCGAACCGGTGGAACATCTTCGCCCAGCGGCCGACCCAGCCGTCTTCGTCGATGCGTTCGTTCTGACCGTTGGGAACGATGCCGCCTTTGCGAATGGTCTCGGCGGCCGCAACCATGTCTGCACCGGAGCAGAACCCTTTGCCCGCGCCGGTGAGGATCAGCACGCGAACCTCGTCGTCCGCATGCGCTTCCTTCATTGCCTCGATCGTTTCGCTGCGCAGCGCCGCATTGATCGCGTTGAGCCGGTCGGGCCGGTTGAACGTCAGGATCGCAACGTGCTCATGTTTCTCGAACGTGATGGCTTCGTACGACATTGGCGTTCACTCCGCCGCGATGCTGACCGGTTTTCCGTCGACGATCTGGTCGAGATATTCGGAGAGGCCGTAGCCCACCTGCCCATTGCAGCGGTACTCGGTCATGCCTTCGGTGATGCGGGTGACCAGTTCGTTGCCGTCCTTGTCCTTACGCCGGTTGCGCAGCGGGATCAGCGACAGCACCTTGCCCGTGACATCGTATTGCGCGCCGCTTTCGGTTTTCACTTTCGCGCGCAATGCGGTCTGGTACCAGTCGTCGTCCCATTCGCTGTCGATGCTGCACTCCTTGATGAGATCGTATTTGCCGTCCTTCAGCACCATGCCGCCTTCGCGCGGCTTGCCGGTCTCGCCGGCGACGACCGAAATCATCATCGCGAAATCGGGACCGAAATTCATCGGGCACCATCGATACCAGTGAATCGCCTGCCAATGGCGCGGTCCCCAGGATTTATCGCGCAAGCCGTAGCCGGAGATCTCGTAGCTGTCGTCGCCCACGGTGAAGCGGCCCTTCGCCGCCATATGCTGTTCGTAATGCGCCTTGGCGAACGATTTCTCCGGATCGATCTCCAGTTCGGAGCCGTCTTCGCGCACCGTCTGACCGCCGAACATCGGCGACACGCCTTCATAATCGAGCGCGATTTTGCAGGCGAGTTGCGGGTTGTTCTTGAACGCGCGGCCCGGATGCGCCATCTCGCTCGGATCGGTCAGCACGCAGGCATTGCCGTCGTAGGTGACGCGCAGCTTCTTGAACGGCTCGATCACCTCGATCTTGAGACCGCCGGCATTCATCTTCGCATTGCCGTCGATCTTCGGACGTCCATACATGAAGGCGACGCGGCCGTCCGGCAGATAGATGCAGATCGTCATTTCGGCATAACCTTCGTTCGGTCGATTGCCGATCCGGAAATAGCCGCCGACCTTCTTCACCGGATCGAACATGTTGAAATACATGCTCTCGTTATAGTTCTGCGCCGCATCGGGCGTGTGGGTGTACTCGTCTTCCGGTTCGAGACGCACTTTGTATCCGGTGGGTGCGGCGGCCATGGGATTCTCCCGATTAAGACGCCCTCTCCCCCACCGGGGGAGAGGGTTGGGTGAGGGGGTCTTCACGTAATAGAGATGGCGCAAGGCGCGTTTCTGCTTCGCGCACGAATTGCTCCGACGGAGCGTGTGTGAGCACCCCCTCACCCTGCCCTCTCCCCCGGTGGGGGGGAGGGTGATGAGCGGTGCTCAGTTCACTTTTTCCAGGATGTGTACCGCACAGGCGCTGCCGGCGCCGACCACGTGGGTGAGGCCGATGCGGGCGCCTTCGACCTGACGGTTGCCCGCTTCGCCGCGTAGATGGGTGCAGACCTCGTAGATGTTCGCGATACCCGTCGCGCCCAACGGATGGCCCTTCGACAAGAGGCCGCCGGAGACGTTCACCGGCACGCGGCCGCCGAGCATCGTAGTGCCGTCGTCGATCAGCTTGCCGGCCTCGCCGTCCTTGCAGATGCCGAGGTTCTCGTAATGCACCAGCTCAGCCGTGGCGAAGCAGTCGTGCAGTTCGATCAGGTTGATGTCTTCCGGACCGACGCCGGCCATCTCATACGCCGTCTTGGCGGCGATACGGGTGACCGCGTTGAAATCCATCATCGCGATATTGCGCGAGGTGTAAGGGTCAGAGGCCAGCGCCGAACCGCGCACCTTCACCGCGCGACCCATCAGGCCCAGCTCTTTCGCTTTCTTCTCCGAGCACAGCACCGCGGCGGCCGAACCGTCCACGTTCACCGAGCACATCAGCTTGGTGTTGGGGTAGGAGATCATCTCCGCGCCCATCACTTCTTCCAGAGGCGTTTCCTTCTGGTACATCGCCTTCGGATTGAGCGTGGAGTGATGATGGTTCTTTACCGACACCTTCGCGAACTGTTCGAACGTCGTGCCGTATTTGCGGGTGTGTTCGAGACCGACATGCGCGAACACGCTCGGCATCGTGCCGGAGCCGAGCAGGCCTTCGGTCGGAATGCCCTTGCCGCCGCCACCCCCGCCGAGGAGACCGGTGCCCATCTGCTCGCTGCCGACGCACAGCACGATGTCGTAGACGCCGGCCTTGATCGCCATCCAGCCTTCGCGGAACGCGGTGGCGCCCGTGGCACAGGCGTTCGCGGTGTTGACCACCGGAATACCGGTCTGGCCGATCTCGCGCAGGATGCGCTGACCGACGCCGCCGGAGGCTTCGAACAGATTACCGCTGTAGAGCGCCTGCATGTCGGCGATCGTCAGGCCGCAATCGTCCAGCGCCATCAGCGCGGCCTGCGCGCCCAGTTCGGGCACGGTGCGTTCGGGAAAGCGCCCGAACTTGATCATGTCTGTTCCTACGACATAGACGTCGTTGCTCATCGCTGTCTCCCTGTTGGTTAGTTTGCGGGTTCGAAGAAATAGGCGAGGTAGGAATTGCCTTCCTTGTCCTTGCGGCCGGCGTCCTTGATGACGACCTTCACCGGCATGTCGAATTCGATCTTCGCGGGATCGGGCTCCACGCCGAGCAGATTGCCCTTCAGCGTGCCGCCGCCGTCGAGATCGACGATCGCGGAGATGAACGGCACCGGCACACCCGGAAAATTCCGGTGCACGACCGTGAAGTTGTAGAGCTTGCCATGATCGGCGAGCTTCACCGGATCCATCTTGTTGCGGGTGAAGCACTTGCCGCACACCTCGCGCTCGCCAACGTAGACTTCGCCGCAATTGCGGCACTTGGCGCCGGCGAGGTAGGGCGCGCCGTCTTTGGGAATCTTGAGAAACGACACCGCGCCTTTGGTGGTGGGCGTGGGCGCAACTGCGGCCTGGGACATAGGGGAAACTCCTTCTTCTGGAGCAACTCTATACCCGCAATCGAACGCCGCGCCATTTCCGATTTTTATGACGCAGCGTAAGGGCTTAGGCCGTCTGTGCGATCTCCTGCAGGGTTTCCGCCTCGACAACTGGATTGGCCTCGCCGTCCGCCGTGGCGATCAGGGCTTTCGGGATCAGCGGGATCAGCAGCAGCATCGCGCCGTAGACCGCGGTCGTCGCCAGCACGCAGTAGAGAAAGCCGTGCGTGGGGCTGCTGCCGTAGATCCATGATCCCAAAACATCGCTGCCGCGCGTCGAAAGCTGGTTGGCGCCTTCGATCAGCATCATCAGCGTGCCCTGCAGGCCCGGCGGACAGGAGCGCATGCCGAGATCGTAGATCGCACCGGCGGCGATGCCACCCATCAGCCCAATCGGCAGCGCCAGCCACATGGCGGCCAGTGCCGAGTTGATCATGGCAAGCGGGATCATCTGCGGCGTGGTGATGACGATGCCCCAGATCAGCAGCTTGCGGAGCGGGACACGCTTGCAGAGCCAGCCATAGATGAAGAACATCGGAATGAACGACACGGTGAAGATCGCGAAATAGTAGCCGTAGACCGCATCCGACGCGTGCAGTTGGTTAGTCAGATAATATTGCAGCGGCGTGTTGGAGCCGGGCGCAAACTGGAACATAAAGATCATCAGCACGGCGGGATAGACCGCACGGTGCTTGAACAGGCGCTTGATGTCGCCGATCAGATCGGTGCCGCGCGCCTGCGGCTTGTCGTAGGCGTGATCGAACACGGCGCGCGGCTTCCACAAGCTCAGCGCACCGATCACGAGCGCCAGCACACCGCAGAGGATGAAGGTGGTGCGTGGCGGCAAATACTCCGCCACCCAGCCGGAGGCCAGCGCACCGATGATGTAGGGAACGGAGCCGACGATGTTCCACAGCGCGCTCAGGCGGCCGGACATCAGTTGCTCCTGTCCGGTGAGCGCGGTCAGTCCCCACAGCGCGGCGGACACGAAGCGGAACGAAAACATCGCCAGCAGCAGACCGGTGAAGAGGCCCCAATAGGTCAGCTGGGTGAACGCCAGCCAGAAAAAAAACAGCGCGGTGAGCGGCGCGAAGATCCGGAAAAAACCGCGGTCCCTGAGATTGAGCGGGCTCCACAGATCGCGCGTCAGGCCGAACACGAACGAGAGATAGACCGGGATGGCGGTCAATAGGCGGAACATGGAAACCTGTTCCGCACTCGCATGCAGCCGGTCCTTCAGCATAAAGGCGGTTGCGAAATCGACGAAGTAGCCGTTGGGCAAAACAACGTAAACGAACAGGGTGACGGCGGTGAAGTAGGTGAAAACCTGTCGCGTCTTTGCGGCGTCGGCGGCGGGTTCTGTGCTCATGCCCGCACCCTAGGTGGATAGAGGCAGCTTTGCACAGCACCTTTTGAATCAACTTTTGGACAGGTCGGCGCTTTATCGCTAGGCGGGACGGCGCGGTACGCTGCCCTTTACGCTGGTGCGCACCATCTCGCGGCGCCGGCCGTAATAGTCGTTAAGCGCGAAATGCTGGGTGCACCGGTTGTCCCAGATCGCCAGCGTCCCCTTCGCCCATTTGAGCCGCCAGGTGAAGTTCTCGTTGGTCGAATGTTTGAAGAGATGCTGCAAGAGACCCGCGCTCTCCGGCCCCGACCAGCCGGCGATGCGCTGGGTGTAGACCGGGTTGGCGTAGAGCGCGGCGCGCCCGGTTTCCGGATGTTCGATCACCACCGGATGGGTCTGCTCTTTGTAGGCCTCCATCGACGGCTCGATCCTGGTCGACATCTTGTCCTTCACGCCATCCAGATAGGCGCCCGTGCCATAAGCCGGTCCGGCGGAGTGGACGGCATCGAGACCCAGCAGCGTCTCGCGCAAGCCGGATGAGAGCGTGTCGAGCGCCGCATATTGGTTCGCCCACACCGTGTCGCCGCCATGGTCCGGCGTTTCGAGACAGTAGAGCACGGTGAAGCTCGGCGGCGCTTCGAGGTAGGACAGATCGGTGTGCCACGAGTTGGCGAAGTTCACCCTCTCATGCGGCTCTTTCAGAATGCGGATCACGAATGGATGTCCGTCGACTGCCTTCACATAAGGCGTGACATCCTTGCCGCCGAGCTGATCGGTGAAGCGCTCCAGATCTTCAAGGCTGAGCGCCTGATCCGGCAGCGCGACGACACAATGATCGAGCAACGCGCGGCGGATGCCCACCACCTGTTCCGCATCGGTGTTCTTCGAAAGATCGGCACCGGTGACATACGCACCGAGAAACCCGCCGGCTGGTGTGACGTGGAGTTTAGATGTCATAGCGCACCTTAACGCCCTCTCCCCCGGCGGGGGAGAGGGCGCGCAGCAGTTGACATTTTATTAGCCTGCGCTTTATACGCTCTCATCTTCTCGCAGTCGCACAAGGCGTTAACGCCGTCGCAGCGGGATACATCCCAAACAATACCGTCCGCTCCAGTTGTGCGTGGAAGACGGCAAAACAGCCGTGACGCCTGGGGAATCCTCCCCATGCGGTCTCACGCATAAGGACTTTTGTGACTGACATGACGTTTACCGGCCTCGGTCTTGCCGAGCCGATTCTGCGTTCGCTCAACAGCGAAAACTACGAGACCCCCACCCCCATCCAGGCGCAGGCCATTCCGCTGCTGCTGAAAGACCGAGATCTGCTCGGCATCGCGCAGACCGGCACCGGCAAGACCGCCGCGTTCGGCCTGCCGCTGCTGCAGAAGCTGGCCGAGCGCAACACGCCGCTCGCGCCGCAGAGCACGCGCGCCCTGATCCTGGCGCCGACCCGCGAACTGGCGATCCAGATCGACGAGTCGCTGCGCGTCTACGGCCGCCATCTCAACCTGCGCCATGCCGTCGTGCTGGGCGGGGTGAACCAGAACCGCCAGGTCGAGGCGATGCGCAAAGGCGTCCATGTGCTTGTGGCCACGCCCGGCCGTCTGCTCGATCTCGTGAAGCAGCGCTTCATCAAGCTCGACCGCGTCGAGATCTTCGTGGTCGACGAAGCCGACCGCATGCTCGACATGGGCTTCATCCGCGATGTGGAACGCATCGTCGACGAGCTGCCGCGCAACCGCCATTCGATGCTGTTTTCGGCCACGATGCCGAACGACATCGCGAAGCTTGCGCGCGACATGCTGTATCAGCCGCAGCGCATCGACATTTCCCCGGCCGTGCTCACCGCCGACAAGGTCGAGCAGCATGTGATCTTCGTGGAGACGAAGGACAAGCGGGCAAAGCTCATCGAACTGCTGCGCGATTCTGCGCTGAGCCGGGTTATCGTGTTCACCCGCACCAAGCATGGCGCGAACAAGGTGGCCGATATCCTGAGCAAGAACGGCACCGCGTCCGATGCGATCCATGGCAACAAATCGCAGAACGCGCGGCAGCGGGCGCTCGAGAACTTCCGCGACGGGCGCATCCGCGTGCTGGTGGCGACCGACATCGCGGCGCGCGGCATCGACATCGACGGCGTCTCGCATGTCGTCAATTACGAGCTGCCGAACGTGGCGGAGAGCTATGTCCACCGCATCGGCCGCACCGCGCGCGCCGGCGAGGACGGCATCGCGATCTCGCTCTGCGCCTCCGACGAGCGGCCCTATCTGCGCGACATTGAGCGGCTGGTGAAAAACAGCATTGCGGTGATCGGCGAAACACCACCGCCGGAAGTTGCCGGTGCCTTCACCAAGCGAGCCGATCCGACGCCGCCGCACAAGCCGAAGCACCGCCAGTACGACCGCCGCCACAAGCGCCCCAACAAGGCCCGCCACGGCGGCAAGCCGGGCTTTGCCGGTCAGAGCCACGCGAAGGCGCACTGAACCTCTTTGCAGTATGCAATTTCCACCCTCCCCTTGAGGGAGGGTCGAAATTTGCGGGAACGCAGCGGAGCAAATTTCGGGGAGGGGCCTGGGCGGACAGTGCGGCCCGTTACTAGCGGCAATTTGAAGAGCAGATCGATCCGCAACACTTGCCGCACGCGATTTGGGGTCTTAACTCCTCCCCGACCACTCTTGGGGAATTTCATGCTCGATCGTCGTACCGTGCTCCTGTCCGGGGCCGCAACCGTTGCCGCGGGTTCTGTCATCGCCAAAGCTGCCCCCGACGCCCCGGCCGCCTCCGATCCTGCTGCGCTCGACGCGCTGTTCGACAAGTTTGTCGACGAAGGCCTCGATCTGTCGCCGGAAGGCTGCACCTCCCTCGGCCTCGACACCGGCAAGCGCTACTATGAAAAGAGCCTGCTCACTGATCGTTCGCTGGCCGGCAATGCGAAGCAGAAAGCGCAGAACACCAGCCAGCTGCAGCGCCTGAATGCGATCGACCGCGCATCGCTCAACGGCATGGACGGCATCAATTACGACATCATCCATTTCAATCTGCAGACGACCGAAGACGCCAACAAGCGCTATGCCTATGGCGGCACCGGCGCCGGTCAGCCTTACTATGTGAGCCAGTTCGGCGGCGCCTACAGCCAGATCCCCGACTTCCTCGACAGCCAGCACACCATCGCGACGAAGGAAGACGCCGACGCCTATCTCGCGCGCCTCGCCGCGTTCGCGACCGCGATCGACCAGGAGATCGAGGTGATGAACCACGACGCCGGTCTTGGCGTCATCCCGCCCGATTTCATCATCGCCGCGACGTTGAAACAGCTGAAAACGCTGCGCGCCATGACGCCGGATCAGGCAGTGCTGGTGCAATCGGTCGTGCGCCGGACCAAAGAGAAGAATATCCCCGGCGACTGGGACAGGCAGGCGAGCACAATCCTGACCGGCAAGGTCTATCCCGCGCTCGACCGGCAGATCGCGCTGTTGAACACTTGGCTGCCGAAAGCGACGCACGACGCCGGGGTGTGGCGGCTGCCCGACGGCGATCAGTACTACGTCGACTCCGTCCTCAACTGGACGACCTCGACGATGAAGCCGTCGGAAATCCACCAGCTCGGCCTCGACCTCGTGAAGCAGTACACCGCGCGGATCGACGGCATCATGAAGACGCAGGGCCTGACCAAGGGCACGGTCGGCGAGCGCCTGCGCGGCATGTTCGAGAATCCGAAGTTCATCTATCCGAACACCGACGAAGGCAAGGCGAAGCTGATCGCCGACCTGAACGACAAGGTGAAAGCGGTTACTGCGAAGCTTCCCGGTTATTTCGGCACGCTGCCGAAGGCGAAGCTCGAGATCCGGCGCATCCCGAAATACACCGAATCGAGCCAGGCCGGCGGCTATTACCAACCCGGTTCGCTCGACGGAAAACGCCCCGGCGCTTACTACATCAATCTGCGCGATACGAAGGAGCAGCCGAGCTGGCTTCTGGGCACGCTCACCTATCACGAAGGCATTCCCGGCCATCACCTGCAACTGTCGCTGCAGCAGGAGGCGAGCCTGCCGACGATCCGCAAGATCTCGTTCTTCTCCGCGTATATCGAAGGCTGGGCGCTCTATGCCGAGCAGCTCGCCGACGAGATGGGGATGTATGCGAACGATCCGTTCGGCCAGATCGGCTATCTGCACGACGCGATGTTCCGCGCCGTGCGCCTCGTTGTCGACAGCGGCATGCATGCGATGAAATGGACGCGCGAAGAGGCAATCACCTATTACGCCGACACCATCGGCGATCCGGTGTCGTCCGCAACCACGGAAGTGGAGCGCTACTGCGCGTGGCCGGGCCAGGCCTGCGGCTACATGCTGGGCAAGGTGACGTGGTTGACGGAGCGCGAGCGCGCCAAGACCGCGCTCGGCGCGAAGTTCGACATCCGCAAATTCCACGACGCCGGACTTCTGTCGGGTGCGATGTCGCTCACAGTGCTGCACACGGTGATCGGCAACTACATCGACCAGACGGCGAAGGTGTGAATTGAACCACCCCTCCACGCGCAAGCGTTGGAGGGGTGGTTTTATGTATTCGCCTGCAGCGCCTGCTCCAGATCGTCGATCAGGTCGCTTACCTCTTCGATACCGACCGAGCAGCGCAACAGATCCGGCGGGCATGGGGAGTTGGGGCCTTCGACCGAAGCGCGATGCTCGATCAGGCTTTCGACGCCGCCGAGCGATGTCGCGCGCTTCCACACCTTCACATTCGCCGCGGTCGCAACGGCCGCCGCTGCGCCCGCTTTCACGCGGATCGACAGCATGCCGCCGAAGCCGCCTTCCATTTGGCGCGCCGCCACCGCATGACCGGCAAAACTCTTCAGGCCGGGATACAGCACTTCCTCGACTCGCGGGTGGTTTTCGAAATGCTCCGCGACGCGCATCGCATTCGCCGCCGCCGTCTTCACGCGGGGATACAGCGTGCGCATGCCGCGCATCAGCAGCCACGCTTCGAACGAGCCAAGCACCGCGCCTTGCTGCAATCGCACGAGCTTGGTGCGTTCCCAAAACTCGTCTTCCACTTTCGTCACCAGCGCGCCGGCGATCACGTCGCTATGGCCGTTCAGGTATTTCGTCGCCGAATGCATGACGATGTCGGCGCCGAGATCGAGCGGCCGGGTGAACACCGGCGAGGCCGCCGTCGAGTCCACGCCGAACTTCGCGCCGGCGGCATGCGCGATTTCTGCCGCCCCAGAGAGATCGGTGACATCCCACATCGGATTGGCCGGACATTCGGTCCAGACGAGTTTGGTTCGGCCCTTCTGCACCGCGGCGCGGATCGCATCGGTGTCGCGCATATCGACCAGATCGACCACCAAGCCCCACTCGCGGGCAAAGTTCATCAGCCAGTTGCGCAGCGACCAGTACATCACCTTGGGCCCGACCACGTGATCGCCCGGGCGCAGACTCAGGAACACGCTCGTCGCCGCCGCCATGCCGGATGAGAACAGGATTGCCTGCGCGCCATGCTCCAGCGCCGCGAGCACCGTTTCCGGCTGGTCGAAGGTCGGATTGTCCGTGCGCGAATAGTTCCGGCCCGAGCGATACTCTCCGTCGGGATCGCGCTCGAAGGTTGTGCTGGGATGGATGCCCGGCACGATCGCCCGCGTCGTCTGGTCGATCCAGCCCAGCCCTTGTGCTGCGATTGTCGCGGGATGGCTCTTTCTCTCGTCGCTCATGCTTGGCACCGGCCTTGAATCGGCGGCAGACTATCGCCAGCAGACAAAGGGAGCCACGCCATGACCGAAAAAACCGGCATCTCGGCCAAAGCCATCGAGCGGATCACCGATCACATCAACCGCAACTATATCGACAACGGCAAGATCGCGGGCTGCCAGATCGAAGTCCGGCGGCATGGCGCGACCGCCTATCACCACAATTTCGGCAAGATGGACGTCGAGCGGAACAAGCCCATGGCGGACGACACCATCTTCCGCATCTATTCGATGACCAAGCCGATCACCTCCGTCGCGCTGATGCAGCTGTACGAGCGCGGCGCGTTCCAGCTCAACGATCCCGTCTATCGCGTGGTGCCGGAATGGCGCGATCACCGCGTCTGGGTGTCCGGCAGCGGGCCGCAGATGGAGACCGCGAAGCCCAACCGGCCGGTGAGTTTCCGCGACATGCTGTGCCACACCGGCGGCCTGACCTATGGCGCGGCACTCGTCGCGCTCGGCGCGCCGGACAGCGGTCATCCGGTCGACCGCATCTACGGCGAAGTCGGCGTGCGCCGCGGCGACGGCGAGACGCTCAAAGAGTTTATGAGCAAGCTCGCCAAAGTGCCGCTGCGCTATCAGCCAGGCGAGCGCTGGCAGTATTCGCTGTCGACCGACGTGTGCGGCGCCCTGGTGGAGATTCTCTCCGGCCAGCGCTTCGACAAATATCTCGAAGAGAACATCTTCAAGCCGCTCGGCATGAAGGACACGGCGTTCTGGGTCGAGCCGTCGAAGATCGGCCGCTTCGCCGCCAACTATCGCCGCGGGGCCGACAAGAAACTGCAGCTGCTCGACGATCCGCAGAAGAGCACCTACCAGAAGGAGCCGACATTCTTCTCCGGCGGCGGCGGCCTTGCCGGCACCACGGAAGACTACATGCGGTTCTGCGAGATGTTGCGGCGCGGCGGCGAGTTGGACGGCGCGCGCATTTTGGGACCGCGCACCATCGAACTGATGCATATGAACCATCTGAAGGACGGCAAGGACCTGACCCAGATGGCGATCGGCGGCTTCAGCGAGACGGCGAACGAAGGCGTCGGCTTCGGCCTGGGATTTGCCTCGGTGCTCGACCCGGTCACCAACGGCTCGATCGCCGCCGGCGACTATTACTGGGGCGGTGCCGCCTCGACGATCTTCTGGGTCGATCCGAAAGAGGATCTATCGGTTGTGTTCATGACCCAGCTGATGCCGTCCGGTTCGTTCAACTTCCGGGGGCAGCTGAAGAGCATCATTTATGGAGCGATTGAAGAGTAACCCCCTCGCCCCCGTTAGGGGGAGAGGGCCGGGGTGAGGGGGCAGAGCGAGGCGCAGGTGGTCATCAGAAAGCGCGAACAATTTCGCGCAGATCGCGCCCATCTGACCACTTTCGCTCGTGAGTACCGCCGTCAGCCGACCGAAGCTGAGCGGCTGCTATGGTCCCGGCTACGCAACCGGCAACTCGAAGGATTCAAGTTCAAGCGCGAATATACGATCGGCGACTACATCGCCGATTTCGTTTGCGTGGAAGCCATGCTGGTGATTGAGCTCGATGGCGGCATACATGCGACCCAAGTCGAATATGACAAGATGCGTGACCGATTCTTAGAAACGCAACACTACCGCGTGCTGCGATTTGAAAATGTTGAGGTGACGGCGAGGCTGGCGATTGTGCTGGAGCGCATTCTGCAAATCCTTCGCGAGCCTGCCCCCTTACCCTGACCCTCTCCCCCTACCGGGGCGAGGGGATTACAAGCGGTAAAACCTTCGTGCCGTGTCGCGGTACAGTAACGCTTTCTCCGCCGCACTCGCGCCTTTGGTGACGCGTTTGAACGCGTTCCAGAGATTGGCGTAGCTGCACGACACGCCGTCGACCGGGAAATTGCTTTCCAGCATGCCGCGTTCGGGTCCGAAGGCTTCGATGCAGGTTTCGAGATAGGGGCGCCACGCATCCGCGAGTTCTTGCGAACCCGGCAGCGCATCACGTTTGTGGAAGTCGAAGCCGAGCGTCGCCATGCCGAGGCCGCCGAGCTTCACCCACACATTCGGACAGGTCGCGAGCTCGCGGATGTTCGCAGCCCATTCGGCGAAGATCGCGTTGCGCTTGCCCGCGTAAGGACCGATGCCGAGCGGGCCGCCGACGTGATCGAGCACGATGTTCGTTTCCGGCACCGTGCGCGCCAGCGCGGTCACCTCCGGCAATTGCGGATGATATTGCCAGGCCTCGAACGTCAGACCGCGTTTGCCGAGCTCGCGCATCCCGGCGCGAAAATCTTCACGGGCATAGAGACCCTTCGGCGGTTCGGTGTGGCTGTTGCGCACCTCCTCGCTCGCGTCCCAACCTCCCGCGTGGCGGATGCCGCGGAAACGGCCGTTGCCGGCCGCGATATGCGCATCGAGCACCGCGCCGGCACGTTCGCCGAGCATGAGGTCGGCGCGGCTGACGATGCCTTCGCAGGCCAGCACCGAACCGTAGCGGCCGCTCGCCGCCATCGCCGCGGCGCCGTTCACGAACTCCGTCTCGCCGATGAAGCGCAGCTCTTCAGGCCCGGAGGCGCGATAGAACGCGGTGCACTCGACGAACACCGTGCTCTGCACCGCGTGGCCGGACTGCACGTCAGCGAGCAGTTCCGGCAGCAGATAGCGGTTGTTGGGGAAATCCCACAGATGATGGTGCGGGTCGCAGATCGGAAGGTCGGGTTCGAGAATCTCTTCCACCGGAGCTGGATTTGCCATGCTTGCGTTCCTTTCAGTGTGACGTTTCGACCGGAAGGCCGCTGCATTTGGCGGCTGCCGTCACCGGATTGCACGCCGCGACCACGCCATCCGGCATGCGCGCCGTGTACGGCCCGAAGCGGGTATCCGGCACCATGTAATCGGTCGAGACATATTGCGCGCCGCTTGCCAGCGCCTTGTCGCGCCGCTTGGTGTCGTTCGCGCGCGCTTCGACCGTGTCGGCATCGGCGCGGGTACGGACGAGAAAACCCTGTTTCACCGCGCCGGCGATGTCGTCCGTCATCGGTTCGTTGAGCACGATGAACGCCGCATCGGGCGCCTTCAGATCGTCTTCGCCCGGAAACATCACGCGGCCTTTGAGCGAATGCGTGTTGCGCATGTAGAGCGCGGTCTTGTCGCCATGTTCGTCGAGCGCGAAAAGAAACTTGCCGCGGCTGGCGCCCAGCGTCGGCCAGCCGTGTTTGGTCACCGCTTCGCGCAAAGTGGCGTAACTGCCCTGCACATCGTCCGGCGTGATCATGTCCGACGAATCCATCACGCTGCGGATTTCGGCATCCATCGCGTCATAGGCAGCGGCATCGAACTTCAGTGCCTGCGTGCCCTGGCCGTTCGGCAGCGAATCGTCCTTGGCGTTGAAGGTGACCAGGATCGGGATGTGATCGGGATGCGCGCGCGACCAGGTCTTCAGCACGGTCAGGCATTCGACCAGCGTGATGCAGGTCGAACGGAAATCGAAATCCTGAAAGTGCAGCACCTTGAAGCCAGGCTTTGCCATCGCGGCGGCGTAATCGGCGGATACCGGCTCGCCGACCAGCATGGGTCCCAAGGGATGGGCGAACAGTCCGCCCTTCGGGTCGTAGGCGACGTCGATCTCGATCGCGCGGGCGCCATCGCTCAACTCCACATCGAGCGGACGGTGCGCGTAGTCGAGGCCGGGTGCGTCCTTGGGCGCGCTCTTCTCGACCAGCGCAAATACCTTGGGGTCGATCGCCATCTTGTAGCTATTGTGGGTGCCGATGGTGACGATGTCGTTGATGTGCAGGTTGGCATCCATCCAGGCGCGCGCGCAGCCCGTGCCCGCGCTTGCCGCATCGGTGGCGGAGAGATTGCAGGAGCCCGCCGCGTTCGCGCCTCCTGACAAAGCTGTCAAAATCAGGACTGCCGCAGAAATCGCACCGAACCGCACCCGATCCTCCCCATTTTTGTTTCATGCTACATAGCCGGACGCATTCGCGCCAATGTGACGAGGACACGACATGATCAGGGTGGGTATCGGCGGCTGGACGTTCGAACCGTGGCGTACAACGTTTTTTCCAAAGGGCACGCCCAAGACGAAAGAGCTGCATTACGCGAGCCGTCAGGTCACCTCGATCGAGGTCAACGGCACCTATTACAACACGCAGAAACCGGCCAGCTTCAAGAAATGGCATGACGAGACGCCGGACGATTTTGTCTTTTCGGTGAAAGCGATCCGCTTCGCGACCAATCGCAAGGTGCTCGCCGAAGCCGGCAAATCCGTCGACCTGTTCCTGAACAGCGGGCTTTCCGAACTGAAGACCAAGCTCGGCCCGGTCCTGTGGCAATTCATGCCGACCAAGAAATTCGACGAAGCCGACTTTGGCGCCTTCCTCGCGCTGCTGCCGAAAGACCTCGACGGGCTCAAGCTGCGCCATGTCGTCGATGTGCGGCACGAGAGTTTCGCTGCGCCGGACTTCGCGGCGCTCTGCAAGAAGCACAACGTGGCCATCGTCTACACCCATTCCGACAAATATCCGGGCTTCGATCACGCGACGGCCGATTTCGCCTATGCGCGGCTGATGGGGACGGAGTCGAAGATCGAAACCGGCTATCCCTCCAAGGCGATCAAGGGCTGGGCCGAAAAAGCGCACGAATGGGAGAAGGCGGGCAAGAAAAAACGCGACGTCTTCGTTTACATGATCAGCGGCGCCAAGGAACGGGCCCCCGCCGGCGCGATGGCGCTGCTCAAAGAGTTGCAGTGACGCGCAAAGATCCGGTTCTTCCCGACCTGCTCCAGCCTGGCCTCAAGCTCGTTTTCTGCGGCACCGCCGCGGGAACGGTGTCGGCACAGCGCGGCCAGTACTACGCGCATCCGCAGAACAAGTTCTGGCGTGCGCTGCACGCGGCCGGCCTGACGCCGCGCCAGTTCGAACCGCGGGAATTTCCAGAGCTGCTGAAGCTCGGCATCGGTCTCACCGACATCGCCAAGCACACCTTCGGCATGGATAGCGAATTGCCGCCGCAGAGCCTCGGCCGCGCTGCGGTGGAAGATCTGCGCGCGCGGATTGCGGCGGCAAGCCCGCGCATCCTGGCCTTCACCAGCCTCACCGGCGGCCGCCGCGTGATGGGACCGAAGGCGAATTTCGGACCGCAGGATGAGCCGCTCGGCAAGACCAAAGTCTGGGTCCTGCCCTCGCCGTCACCGGCCGCACATTGGAACTGGAACGAGACGATCTGGTTAGAGCTTGGCAAAGCCGTTCGCGCCCTGAAAAAATGATCCGTATCGGTACCGCCGGCTGGGCCATCCGTCGCGAGCACGCCGGCCGCTTCGGCGAAGGTGTCAGCCATCTCGCCCGCTATGCGACGCGGTTCAACGCGGTGGAGATCAACTCGTCGTTCTATCGTCCGCATCGTCCGGCAACCTATGCCCGCTGGACTGCCAGTGTGCCGCAGGATTTCCGCTTCTCCGTCAAGCTTCCCAAGACGATCACGCACACCAAGCGGCTGAAAGCCGTGGCAAAAGAACTGGATGCGTTTCTTGCCGAGGTCGCCGCTCTGGACGGCAAACTCGGGCCCTTGCTGGCGCAGTTGCCGCCGAGCCTCGCGTTCGACCGCAAATCCATAGAGGCGTTCGCCAAACGCCTGCGCGGCCGCTTCACGGGTGCGGTCGTATTCGAACCGCGGCATGCCAGCTGGTTCAGCGGGGAAGCCGACGGGCTGCTCGCGGCCTATGAAATGGCCCGCGTTGCCGCCGATCCCGCCGTCGTCCCGGCCGCCGCTCTGCCGGGCGGATGGGACGGCTTCACCTATTGGCGGCTGCATGGCTCTCCCCGGCTTTACTATTCTGACTACGAGCCGGCATTCCTCAACGCACTAGCCGCGCGTCTTTCGCGGGCGACGGAAAGCTGGGTGATCTTCGACAACACCGCGCTCGGCTTCGCCACCGCCAACGCGTTCGCGTTGCAAGAAAGGCTTCGTTAGCCCCACCGGCACAGATTGCCGCGCCGACATGGCGAACGCGACCGTCCGGGCCCATAATCGAGTCCGTCAGGGGAGGACCATCATGAAAAGATTCGCTGCACTCACGTTCGCGACCGCATTGAGCATTGGCATTGCCGCGGCCGATACCGCGCCGGCGCCCGTATTGCTGCCAAAGAACGACTACGCCAATCCGGCGAACTGGCTGTGCCTGCCGGGCCGCGCCGATGACGCCTGCGGGCGCGCGAAGGAAGACACCACGGTCGTCGAGGCCGACGGCACGATGACCGTGAAGCCTTTCGCGCCCGATCCGAATGCGCCGATTGATTGCTTCTATGTTTACCCGACGGTGTCGCTCGATCCCGGTGTCGTCAGCGACATGAATCCGGGACCAGAAGAATACAGCGTGATCCAGGCGCAGTTCGCGCGCTTCGGCGCGAAGTGCCGGACCTACGCACCCATGTATCGTCAGTTCACCCTAACCGCGCTGATGGCGCGGCAGTCCGGCAAGCCGATGGCACAGACCGTCGATCCGAAGCAGAACGTCGACGATGTGATCGACGCCTGGAACTACTATCTCAAGAATTACAATCACGGCCGCGGCGTCGTCCTGATCGGCCATAGCCAGGGATCGGGCGTTCTGACGCAGATGATCAAAAGCGAGATCGACGGCAAGCCGATTCAGAAACAGCTCATCTCCGCCATCCTGATGGGCACCCGCCTCGCCGTGCCAAAAGACGATTCCGGCGTCGGCGGAGACTTCAAGACGATCCCGCTGTGCAAATCGTCCACGCAGCTTGGCTGTGCAATCGCCTACGCCTCGTTCCGCGATACCGCGCCGCCGCCGGCCGATACCTTCTTCGGCAAGGTGCAGGATCCGGCGATGAAAGCCGCATGCGTGAATCCAACCGCGCTCGGCGGCGGCGAAGGACCGGCGGAGACTTACTTCGGTACCGGCGGCCAGATCGTGAACGCGAGCACGGCGGTCGAATGGGTGAAGGGCAAACCGATCGCCACCGCCTTTGTCTCCACACCCGGCCTCGTCACCGCGCAATGCAAGATGGATGCGTCGGGCGTGACCTATCTGGCGGTCATCGTGCATGGCGATCCCAAATCGCCGCGCACCGCCGACATTCCGGGCGACGTGAGGGTCGGCGGCCAGGTCCTGCCGCAATGGGGCCTGCATCTGATCGACGCACACCTGTTCATGGGCAATCTGCTGGACATCGTCGGCCAGGAAGGCGTGGCCTATCTGAAGGCCAATCCGGCTCACTGAATCTCACCCTTCCATGCGCGCAGCGCGTTGGAGGGCTGGTTTAGACTAGTGATGCCCACCCAACCGATGGCCGCCGGGTGGGCCGAGCTTGCTGGGCAGGAACGGCACGGTGATCAGCGCCGCAACGCACACCGCGCCGAGCACCACCCACGCTTCGTTGAAGGATTGGGTCAGGGCGGCGCGGCTGATCAGCGGCATCACCATCGCCTTGGTGGTCTCGTCGATCTGGCCGAACGGCACATTGTGGAAATACTGGACCGGCAGACCCACGATGCGTGCGGCGGCGGGATCGCCAGCCTGCAGCCGGTCCACCAGCTTGTGGGCATGACCGGCCGTGCGCTGTTCCAGGATAGTATCGATCACCGCAATGCCGATCGCACCGCCAACATTGCGCATGAGGTTGAACATCGCGCTGGCATCGGGGATTTCTTCCGGCTCCCACATGTCGAGCGCAATGCGGGTCGCCGGCAACAGGCATAAGAGAATAGCACCGCCGCGCAATATCTGCTGCCAGAACAGACCGGAAAAATCCGTGTCGGTCATCATCTCCGCATTCGTGAACATGCCGGCAGCAAAAACGGCAAATCCCAACGCGGTGAGCCAACGGGGATTGTAGCGTGCCTCTGCATAGGCCGCGAACGGCGCCGAAACGAGTTGGGCCGCGCCATAAGCTATCATGATCTCGCCGATCTGGAGCGGCCCGTGCCCGCGCACGATGCCGAGGAACAGCGAATTGACATAGACGGAGCCGTAGAGACCCATGCCCAGCGCAAAGCTCAGAATGCAGGCAAGCGAGAATCCGCGCTCCTGGAATTTGCGCAGATCGACCAGAGGATGCGCGCGCCTGAGCGACAGATACACGCCTAAGAGACCCGACAGCGGGCAAAGTGCGAGCAGGCTGTAGACCAACGGGCCGTGCCAGTTGTTCTCCGGTCCCTTTTTCAGCAGCAGTTCGAGCGAACCGAGAAACAGCGCCGCAAGGATCACCGTGCTGTAGTCGATGATCCGCCATTCTTTCCAGTTCGGCTCGTCAAGCCGAACGCAGGCGATGACGAGTGCGACGACGACGAAACCCGGCACGACGTTGATCAGGAATATCCAATGCCAGGTGTAGGTCTGAGTGATGTAGCCGCCGACCGTGGGGCCGATGGTGGGCGCGATCATTGCCAGAGCGCCGGCGACCGTGGTCGCGAGCACACGGTCATCCTCCGGCAGAATCACGAAGGCGGAGGTGAACACCGCCGGGATGAGCATCCCGCCGCAGAAGCCTTGCACCACCCGGATCGCGATCAGCGCGTCCGCGCTGCCGCTTGCTGCACAGCCGAGACTCGCCAGCACAAACCCGAGCGTGGCACCGGCGTAAAGCCAGCGAAGTGACAGCGCCCGGGTGAGCCATCCGGTCAGCGGGATCGCGATCACTTCGGCGATCAGATAGCCGGTCTGTATCCAGCTGAGCTGCGAGCCGGGAATATGCAGAGCGGTCTCGATGGTGGTCAGCGAACTGGCGACCACCTGGATGTCCAGGATCGCCATGAACATGCCGAGGCACATCGCGACGAAGCCGATCCAGTTTCTGACGCGCGAAGGCATGCGGCGGATGCGGCCCCGTGAAACTATTCGGCGGGCTGGGCCCTGAGCTCTCCCACGCGCCTGTCCATTACTCTCCGCCAGAGCGGCGGAATCAGGGCCATCAGCATAGAGCCTGCGTAGCCCGCGGGAAGCTCCGGCGTGTTCGCCACCGGCTGCAGGGTCTGGTAAGGCGCCGCGGCACGGCGGTGGTGGTCGCTGTGCCGGCCCATGTTGAACAGCAGGGCGTTGCCCACCGGGTGACTCGCGTTCCAGCTGTGGCGATCGGTGAATGCCTCGTCCGGAGCGCGGACGAGTCCGTAATGGGCAACGTAGTTGAAGAGTTCCAGCGCCATGATCGCGACCGCACTTTCTATGGCAAGGAAGGCCACTGCGCGCTGACCCAAAGCAGCCCACAGCAGCGCGTAGAGTGCCAGCATCACCAAGAGATCCCGGAACACCCGATTGGCGAGTATCCCGCTGCCGGCGCGTTGGCATCGCCCCGCTTCAAAACGCCACGCATCGGTGAATTGGCCGGCCAGCGTCCGCGGCAGAAAGGCGTAGTAACTCTCGCCCTTGCGCGCGGTGGCAGGGTCGCGCGGTGTCGCGGCGTAACGGTGATGACCATGGACATGCGCGATCCGGAAATGGCGATAGCTCATGCCGGTGAGCATCAGGACGCCAAGCGTATTCTCGACCCGGTCGCGGCTGTGGATCATTTCGTGGGCCACCAGCATGCCGAACACGCCCATGGTGATCCCGGTCGCCAGAGCAAGGCTTACGAACGCCAGCGCGGAGGTGTCGACCCGTGCGACGATGAACGCCGCCCAAAGCGTCACGGCGAGCTGGCAGGGTATGTAGAAGATCGCGAGAATCCGGAACAGCTGGCCGATGTCGACAGAGACCGGGGCTTCGCGTGCCGGCCACAGAAACTCCGCACCGATCAGGACCAGCGGCACCGCAATCACCGTCGCCAGTGCGGCTCCTGCACCGGCGAACGCGAACAGCAGCGGGATGCTGAAAAGAAACGCGAAGGCGCCGCTGTAGCGAAGGCTCATCGCCTCACTCCGCCAGCGCGCGCCGCGCCGCGAGCGCCTGATCCTCCTCGCGGATGCGCCAGAACAGCATCGCCCCGTTCAGCAGCGTGAAGACGAGCGCGACCCATACCTCGCCGAACACAAGCGGAAACACGAGGATTTCGCTCGCCACAACCGTGTAATTGGGATGGCGGATGTATCGGAACGGTCCCCGCTTCACCAGCGGCACGCCCGGCAGCGTGATGATCCGCGTCGTCCAATACGGTCCGAGCGTCGCCAGCACCCAGAGGCGTGCAAGCTGCAGCAGCACGAACACCGCCAGCGGGATGACGTAGACCGGCGCGGGATGGGGCAACATCAGCAGGATCGCGACGAGCCACGCCGCATGCAGGACCACGATGAAGGGATAGTGATTGCGGCCGATTTCCACCGCGCCGCGCGCGAGAAGCGCGCGTGTATTTCTTTCCGCATAGACCACCTCGCCGAGCCGCTGCAGCGCGACGAGTGCGATGATGACATAGGCCGCTGTGGTGCTGAGCCACATCCCGCCGGTCTCCGTTCAGGCAGGGTTCAGTGCAAGGAACGCGCAGGAGAAACCTGGGCCCAGCGCGGTGGCGAGCGTGCGTTGCTTCGGCAGAAGGTCCTTCATCCGCTCCAACACGAACATCACGGTGACGGCCGACATGTTGCCGAAATCCTTCAGCACGGAACGGCTGTCGCCGAGATCGCCGCGCTGGATCTCCAGCGCGTCTTCCAGCGCGTCGAGCACTTTGGCGCCACCGGGATGGCAGGCGAACGCGTCGAAATCGCCGATGCCGAGATCGTTCTTATTCAGATAGCTGTCGAGTATCTTGCGGAAGTCGCTGGCCACCAGCGAGGGAATGCTCTGCGCAAAGCGCGCCTTGAGCCCGTCCTCCTCGATCTCCCAGCCCATGATATCCAGCGAGTTGGACCAGGTGTGCTCGCCCATGGCGCCGAGCTGCGGGCCATCGCCCTCGGTGGAGAGGATCGCACCCGCCGCACCGTCGCCGAACAGCGCCGTCGCCACGATGTTGCTTTTGGAGATGTCCGCCTTGCGGAAGGTGAGCGCGCACAACTCGACACAGAGAAAGAGAATGTTCTTGCCGGGCATCGCTTTCGCCATCATCGCGGCGCGCGACAGCCCGATCACGCCACCGGCGCAGCCGAGCCCGAAAATCGGCAGCCTGGCAATGTCGCGGCGAAGTTGGAGCCGCTCGACGACGAGGGCATCGAGGCTGGGGGTCGCGACCCCGGTGGTCGAGGCGACCACGATGCCGTCGATCTCGTCCAGTGCGAGGCCGGCTTCCGCCGCGCATTTTCTGGCGACATCGGACAGCAGCGTGACGGAATTTTCGATGTACAGATCGGTCCGATCGACCCAGCCGTGATCCTCGTTGTACCAGTCGATCGGCACGCAGGAGTAGCGGCGGTCTATCCCGGTGTTCTCGAATACCGGCATCAGCCGCTCGATATCGCGGGTCTTGTTGAAAAGGCTCGCAGCGCGTTTGGAGACTTCGGGCTGATTCAAGACATAGGGGGGAACGGCAGTTTGCAATGCCAAAAGACGAGGCTGCGCGGCCATGGATTACCTGTTCAGCGTTGGATGACGTTGCCCCGTCACGGACTGTGACCTTAGCAAGGTTTTCCGCGCTTGCTAACGCCGTCGTGGCCTTTCTCCGTGAGCGCTCGATTTTACGCCGTTTCCGGCCCGATTGCAGGTCTTGGTCGGAGCCGGGACGCAGCTTAGGTTGCGCGCCCGAAGGGGAACCGCATGCGTTTCTGGAAATGGACCGGCGTTGTCCTGGCCGGGTTGATTGTCGTCGTGTTGGCGGGCGCTGCCACGGTCATCGAACTGGACCGCATGGCCCAACCGGCGCCGCCGGACCCGGCCACCCTTCTGGCCAAAGCGGCCCGGTATCAAGTCCGGATCAAGCGCGACACCTGGGGCGTGCCACATGTGATCGGTAAGACCGATGCGGATGTCGGGTTCGGCCTCGGCTTTGCCCAGAGCGAGGACGATTTCGCGACCCTGCAGGAGGTGACCCTGGCAAGCCGGGGGACATTGGCGGCCAGCAATGGCATAGGCGCCGCGACCACCGACTATCTCGTCCATCTGTTCCGGGTCTGGGAGAATGTGAATGCCCGCTACACGAAGGACATTCCGCCGGACGTCCGCCGCGTCGTGGAAGCCTATGCCGATGGCGCGAATACCTACGCCGCCCTTCATCCCGAGAAGGTGCTGCCGGGTACATTGCCGTTCACCGGCAAGGATATCGTCGCCGGGTTCGTGTTCAAGACTCCGTTCTTTTACGGCCTGGACGACGTCCTGAAGGATCTGACCAGCCCGAAGCCGACCGACACATCTTCGAAGACCGGCTCCAACGGTCTCGCCATCGCGCCCTCGCGCTCGGCCGACGGCGCCACGCGCTTGCTGGTCAATTCGCACCAGCCCTATGCGGGGCCGGTGTCGTGGTATGAGGTCGTACTCGAGAGCGGCGAAGGCTGGCATGTCGCTGGCGGCGTGTTTCCCGGCTCGCCCTTCATGCTGCACGGCCACAACGAACATCTCGGCTGGGCCGACACCGTCAACGATCCCGATCTCGCCGACGTCTACAAGCTGACGATCAACCCGGCGAACGAGAACCAGTACCGGCTGGATGGGCGGTGGGTCGATTTCGAGAAGAGCGATGCGGCGTTGCGCGTGAAGCTGTGGGGTCCGCTGATCTGGACCGTGCATCGCGACGTGCTGTGGTCGAAACACGGGCCGGTGTTGAAGACGGATCGTGGCGTGTTCGCGATCCGCTATGCCGGCATGAACGAGATTCGACAGGTGATCCAGTATTACCGGCTCAACAAGGCGCGCGATCTCGACGAATGGAAAGCGGCGATGCGTCTCGGCTATCTGCCATCGATCAATTACGTCTATGCCGACGAGAAGGGCAACATCGGTTACGTCTACAACGGCGAATTTCCGGTGCGAAAGCCGGGCGTCGACTGGCAAGGGCAACTGCCCGGCGACCGCTCCGACTTGATCTGGCACGCCTATCTGCCGTTCGACAAATTGCTGCAGGTGTGGAATCCGAAATCCGGCATCGTGTTCAACTCCAACAATACGCCGTTCCAGTCCGCCGCGCCGGAAGACGATCCGAAACCGTCGGATTACCCTGCCTGGATGGGCATCCAGACCAACATGACCAATCGCGCCTATCGCGCCGAGGAGACCTTCGGTGCCGACACCGCGATCACCGCGGCGAAATTTCACGACTACAAGTTCGATCTCGCCTACAGCCCACGCTCGGAGATCGCGCAGGAAATCGCTGAAGTGACGCAGATCGATCCGAAGGGCGATGCCGATCTGAAACGGGCGCAGGAAATCCTGCGCAACTGGAATCGCGAGACCGATATCCACAACCGCGGTGCGGCGCTGGCCATCGGGATGGGTTTGGAAATCTCACAGAAAAAACATGCAGGCACGCCCATCGCACCGCTGAACGCGCTCAAAGACAGCATTGACAATCTGAAAAGCCATTTCGGCCGTCTCGATCCGGAGTGGGGCCAAATGAACCGCATGCGTCGCGGCTCGCTCGACCTCCCGATCGACGGCGGACCGGATGTGTATCGCGCGGTCTATGGCGAGCCGCAGCCGGACGGCACATTGACCGCCGTAGACGGCGACACCTTCATCATGTTCGTGACCTGGGACAAGAACGGTAAGCTCTCGTCGCAGAGTATTCACCAGTTCGGTTCCGCAACGCTCGACCGCAACTCGAAGCACTATGCCGACCAGACGCCGTTGTTTGTGAAAATGCAGCTGAAGCCGGTATGGTTCACGGACGGCGAACTGAAAGGCCATGTGGAGGCCGACTACAAACCGGGCGACAGACATGACTGACCGCTATCGCTATTTCGTGGCCGAACTGGAGCGCGGACGCGCGGCGTTCGATGCGTTCGCGAAGTACATGCTGGACGACAAAGAGACCGCCGGCGTGTTCGCGCCGCAACTCGGCTTCGCCTCGAACGAAGCGGCCGTGCTGATGACCATGCACGGCAATCTCACTCGCGCGCCGCATGTCGTTTCCAGCCATCACGAAACGCTGGCGCCGACGATCCGGCCCAGGCCCGGCGCCGCATTGAAGGCCGGCGGCATCTATGTGCATCGCTGGTTCACCGTCGATCACGTAAGTCTCGAGGCGTTTGTCGATCTGTCGGGAATGGCGTGGCCAGACTTCGAGAGTGAGTTCGATGCGACGATCTTCGGTCTGTTCACGGCGGAGCGCAGCGAGCACGACGTGCTTCAGAACCAGACCCGGCTTCTGCTCCTCACCTGGTACAAGGATCACGGTGTCTGGGAATCCTCGCGCCGCCCGACCCGCGAGCCGCAGGACCTGTTCATGAAACGCCACCAGCTCACGCGCACAACGATCGGCCGCAGCACGCTGCTGGTCGGACATTAGGCACGTCTAACGATCGTAGTGGTAACGGCATTGCGCGATCTCCAGACACTTGTCTGAGTCCTTGCCACTAACCCTGTACACCAGTCTGTCGCCAAGAGTGATCCTGCGGGACCACCAGCCTTTCAGATCGCCCTTCAGAGCTTCAGGTTTGCCCGTTCCGGTGAAAGGTGTGCGCGTGCATTCCTTGATCAGTTCGTTCACGCGCGCCAGCGTATCCGGATGACTTTCCTGCCAGTACAGATAGTCCTGCCACGCCTGTGATGCGAAGACGAGCTTCACCGCTCAACGAGAGCGCGCGACCGGCCTTTGCCGGAATCCAATTCTTTGATCGCATCGGCCAGCCGGGTAGCGTTCACTTTGTGCGACAACAGAAAAGTTGTCTCCTCCAAGGCGTTCCAGTCGGCCAAGGAAATCATCACGACGGATTCGCCATTTTTGCGCGACACGACGACAGGGGTACGATCCCGGACCACTTTGTCCATCACGGATTTCAGTTTGGCGCGCGTGTCCGAGAAGTTGATGACGTCCATATCCAGACCTGATAATTGTACAACATATTGTACAATTATTCTTTCGTCATACAAGCTTTTTGTGCGCTCAATTGACTTCGGCGTAGCGCCTGCCGAGCGTCGCGATGGTCTCTTCGAACTCGGCCATCGTTTCGCGGATCACCTGCGCCACCGGCTTGATGCTGTCGATGCGGCCGGCGACCTGACCGGAGAGCGCGATCGACGCTTCCATATCGCCGCCGAAATAAAGTTCGAGCGCGTTGCCGAACTCGGCCATGACATTTGGCGGCGGCTCTTTCTCCATGCGGGTGGTTTTCTCCGTCCGGAGCGCCCGCAACGCCGGGCCGGGACCGAAACGGTTGAGGAAGACGGTGCTGGTCTCCTCGGCTTCCAGAATCGCGTTCTTCCAGTTCTGGTGCACAGGAGATTCCGCCGACGACACCATGCGTGTGCCCATCTGCACACCTTCGGCGCCGAGCGCGAACGCCGCTGCCATCGTGCGGCCGTCGACCATGCCGCCGGCCGCAATCACCGGCACGTCCACTTTCGAACAGACCAGCGGCAGCAGCACCATGGTCGCCACCTCGCGCGGGTTCTTGAAGCCACCGCCCTCGCCGCCTTCGACCACCAGCCCGTCGACGCCAGCCTCGATCGCGCGCTGTGCCGTTTTCAGCGACGGCACCACATGGAACACAGTGAGGCCGGCCCCTTTCAGCGCCGCGCAGTATTTCTGCGGATCGCCGGCTGAGGTGGTGACGAACTTCACGCCCTGATCGATCACGAACTGCACGATGCCGGGATCGCGCACGAAGGCCTGCGCGATGTTCACGCCGAACGGCTTCGTCGTCTGCGTGCGCATTTTTTTGATCTCTTCGCGCACTTCGTCGAGGCGGCCGGAGGAGGTTTCGATGATCCCGAGCCCACCTGCATTGGACACAGCGGACGCCAGTTGGGCGCGCGCGATCCAGCCCATCGGCGCCTGCACGATCGGATAATCGACCCCAAGCATATCTGTGATGCGGTTCTGGATTTTCATGGCCGTGTCCCCGGATAGCGAGGCACCACCTTAGACAAAGGCTTCGCGCGCCGGAAGCAATGGCCCGCCGGGCCAAGCGCCGCGGCCGTGAATCGCTGGACACTTTTCACGGCCGCGGACGCTCGTCTCAGCGGCTAAGCGAGGCCCCTCGCCCTCCCGCGAGACCGGAGAAACTCATCGCGCCGCAGCGGCAGGTGCACCTTTGGTGGCTGGCGACGAGTCGTAGAGCGGCGTCAACGCAAACCCGGGATAGGGTTTCGGCCACACCACCGGGAAGGAGCGGCTGTCGAGCACATCGCCTTCCTTGAGGTTGTGGTCGTGATAGGGCTGTGCCGGCGCACCCGGCCGTTCGTAATAGCGCATGTCTTCGCCGATATAGCGAAGCGAGGCCGCGCGGCGCGGCGCGCTGGAATGGTTGCCCGAAGCGCCATGGATCGTGCGGAAGTGATGGATGATCACATCGCCCGGCTTCGTCTCGAAGCGCAGGATGTCGTAATCGTCTTCATGGCCGCGGATCTCGGGCAGGTCTTCTCCAACGGCATCGGGAAACGAGGTCTGCACCAGGAACGGGTTGGTCTTGTACTCCTTGCCCCATTTGTGGGAGCCGCGGACATAGATCGGCACCCCGGACTTCGTGGTCGCCGGATCGACGCAGGCCCACATCACACATCCCTTCCATCCTTCAAGATGGAAATAGGTGTAGTCCTGATGGAAGGCGGTGCGATCCTTCGTCATCGGATCCTTCACGAAGATCTGGTCGTCGCAATAGTTGACCTTCGTTGCGCGCATCACCTGGGCGGCGACTTCCGGCAAGACGGAATCGAGCGCGATCTTGCGGATCGGGCGGTAGCGGCGCCACGTCGTGGTATCGAGCTTGAAATGGCCTTTCGCCTCGCCCTCCAGCTCGTCGGTCAACGGATTCGAGCCGACGGCTTTCAGATACTGCGCGAGACCGGACACGTCGTACTGTGCCGCGCCGCCCGTTTCCGCGGTATTCTGATCCTGCTCGAATACGACGTGGCGGATATTGGAAAGATCGTAGCCCGTTACGCTGTTCGACAGGCCACGCACGACCTCGGCAATACCGTCGGCAAGCGTTGCGATATCCTCGCTGTCGAGCACGCCGCGCAGCACGACGACGCCGTCCTTCTCGAAGCTGGCGACATCGTCTGGCGAGACGGCGTAATGCTTGCGGGTCATGACGGCGGTTACTCCGCCGCTGCGAGCGTGGGTTCGATCGAAGCCGGGATGGAGGGCAGCGCGATGTCTTCACCCGCCGCGCCGATGTAGCGCACGATGTTGCTGCGGATGCCGAAGGCGGCCTTCACGCCCTCGTCGGCGCTCTTGTCCATCGTGACCGAGACAGCAGCCTGTTTCACACCGTCGATTTCGCGGTGCAGGCCGAGCGGCTTCACTTCGACGCCGATCAGCATGTAGCGGAACATCACTTCCAGCGGCGTCAGGATCGTCACGTGATCGATGCCGGCGCGGTAGGAGAACTCCACCAGCCCAGCGATGATCTGCTGGCGGGCCCACTCCTGCTTCTTGCGGTCCAGGCGATCCTCATCCACACAGGTGCGGTTGAGCTCGTAGATATGCGCGCCACGCTGAAGGCCGCGCACATTGCACATCTCTGGGAACAATTCGGAGAACAGGTGCGGCTTGATGGTGGGCAACAGGCGGTGGCTGCCGATCACGTGTCCGTCGTCGTCCTGCAGGATCAGGTACACCGCGTCGGGTGTGTCGAACTGGTCCTTTTCGATCCCGTCGGGTTTCCGCAGCGCCTCCCAGCCCATCTTCTCCACGAAGATGCGATGGCGCAGGCGGAACATGTCTTCGAGCGCGTTCCTGTAGAGAACCGCGTTCTGGCTTGTGACTACGTCGATCATTTTACCTTACCCCGTCTTACCGTTACCCGACGTTGACGATAATTTCGTCCCAAAGCGGTGCGGATTGCACCCCCTCCAATCAAGGGGGATGCCGCACCGGGAAGTTGCGATCAGAAGTTGAAATGCGGTCGCGCGAAGCCGTCCGGCGCGACGGCGCGGGTGCTTCCGCGCCTCTCGCCTGCTTCGTTTCCATCGCGCCCGACCAACATCGGCGTTAACCTTTTCCAGTTCGTGTTAACCATATCTTAACACGTATCGCTGGTTTCTCTGAAACGGGTTTTGTAAGTACACGGACGAATCGTTCTCGATGCGCGCAAAAAGGTCACGACAGGTTGCCGCATTCAACCGCTTGACCCGGATGTGCAATCGCCGCCGTTAAGATGTGTTAACGGCGAAGTGCCCAAAAAAATAGTTGTGCCGAACGCGAACGGCGCTGTTAACGGAGGTTAACAGCGCCGTTCCGAGGCAAAGCGCTGCGTTCGCGTCAGGGAATCAGGAGCACGCGTCCCACGGCCTGCCGGCTTTCGATATAGGCATGCGCGGCCGCCGCTTCGGAAAGTTTGAAGGTGCGATCGATCAGTACTTTCAGCTTGCCGTCGGCGACGTCCTGGATCAGCGACTGGATCATATTGTGCGCGCGATCGGTAGCGATCTCCGCGCCGAGAAAGACGCCGGTGAGTGTGCGATTACCGCCCATCATGGTGCCGACATCGAGCTTGATGGTTTCGCGGCCGGCGTTGCCGACCATCGTCACGCGGCCGCGATAGCCGAGCGAGAGCAGACTGCCCTGCAGTGTCGAACCGCCCACGGAATCGACCACGAGATCGACACCTTTGTTGTCGGTGAGCTTCATCACCGACTTCACGACGTCGTCGCGCTTGTAGTTGATGCCGGCATCGAGTCCGAGCGGCTTCAGCTTCTCCAGCCGGTCGTCGCTCGATGCGGTTGCGAATACCGTGGCGCCGGCCTGCTTGGCGAGTTGGATCGCCGCATGGCCGACACCACTCGCACCGGCCTGTACCAGCACTTTCTCGCCTGCCTTCAGATGACCGAACTCGAACAGGCAATCGTGCGCGGTGCCGAACGCCACCGGCACGACGGAGCACGCCCTTACGTCGCCGCCCGGCGGGATAACCCAGGCCGTGCGCGCCGGGACTGCACGCAATTCGGCGTGAGAGCCGAACGCGCCGGTGGTCGCGACTTTCTGGCCGACCTTCAGATCGCGGACTTCACTGCCGACTTCCACGATCTCGCCGGCCGCCTGATAGCCGACAATGTGCGGATGGGTGACGAGCGGACCGCGCCAGCGGTTGAGCGTGTCGCCGCCTTCGATCGAGACCGCCTCCACTTTGATGACGATCCCTTTGGGATGGCAGATCGGATCCGGGACATCCTCGTATTTCAGGACGTCGGGTTCGCCGTTCTCATAATAGACTGCCGCCTTCATGGAAATTTCCTCCGTTATATCGGCTGGAAGCGATGCACGGCGGCGTGGGCGGCGCAAGATGACAGCCGGAACATTCGCGGTTTTCGGCGGTTCTCTAACGCAAGAAAACGGGAATATCCGGGCAATGTTGGGAACAATCCTAATCGTATTGTTGATGCTGGCCCTGTTCGGCGTGTGGCCGATCTGGGGCTACAGCCGGCGCTGGGGCTATACGCCGAGCGGAACTATCGGCGTCGTGCTAGTGTTCCTGCTGGTCGTAGTGGTGGTTAAGGGGATGTAGCCGGGCATGGCGCGGCTTTCGCTTTACAACAAGAAACGCAATTTTTCGGTGACGGCGGAACCGCGCGGCAAGCTGGGCCGCGCGAAAGGCAACCGCTTTGTGATCCAGCGCCATGCAGCGACGCGGCTGCATTACGACCTGCGTCTCGAACTCGATGGCGTCTACAAAAGCTGGGCGGTGACCAAGGTGCCGTCGCTCGATCCGGCGGTGAAGCGCCTGGCCGTCGAAGTGGAAGATCATCCGCTCGATTACGGCACGTTCGAAGGCACCATCCCCGAAGGGCAATATGGCGGCGGCACGGTGCAGCTGTGGGATCAGGGCACCTGGAAACCGAAACTCGATTCTTCGCCGGAACTTGATCTGAAGAAAGGCCATCTGAAAGTCGAGCTCGACGGCGAGCGCATGCATGGCGGCTGGGCGCTGATCCGGCTGAGGGACAAAGACAAATTCGGCCGACCGACCAAACGGCACAACTGGCTGCTCGTCAAAGAGAAAGACGACGCGGCGATGCCCGGCGAGGAGGACGCGCTGCTCGCCGCCGACACATCGGTGAAGACCGGCCGCACCCTGGAGGAGATCGCCGCCAACAAAAAGGGCGCGGTGTGGAACTCCAACCGGGGCCTTGCGGCGAACGAACGCGCCAAAGCGAAGACCACGACCGCTGCCGGTTCAAAAAAAAAGACTCGAAAAAAGGCGGCTCCCCGGAAAGCCGGGAAAGCACCCGCCAGAAAACGCGCGAAGACGTCGGCAAGGTAGCGCCGCTTCCAGCCTTCATCGAAGCACAGCTTTGCAAGGTGATCGATGAGCCGCCCATCGGCGAAGACTGGGCGCATGAGATCAAGTTCGACGGCTATCGCATGCAGATGCGGGTCCAGCGCGGCAAGGTCGCACTGATCACCCGCAAACGGCTCGACTGGAACGAACGCTTCCCCGAGATCACCGCCGCCGGGCGGCGCTTTCCCGACTGCATGCTGGACGGCGAGATTGTCGCGATCGACGAGCGCGGCATCACCAGCTTCTCGATGCTGCAGGAGGCGCTTTCGTCGGGGAAGACTGGCGGGCTGGTGTTCTTTGTGTTCGATCTTATCTGGGCGCAGGGGCGCGATCTTCGCGGCGAGCCGCTCGAATTGCGCAAGATGCTGCTCGAGGAATTTCTGGCGGCCGTCAACAAGGACGAACGCGTCCGCTACGTCGAGCATTTCCGGACAGGCGGCGCAGCAATGCTGGGCGCGGCCTGCAAGGCCGGCATGGAAGGCATCATCTCCAAGAAGCTCACCGCACGCTATGCCGGCGGACGCGCCGACAGCTGGACCAAAGCCAAATGCCGCGCCGGACAGGAAGTGGTGATCGGCGGCTGGTGGGGCGACAACAGGAAGCTGCGTTCGCTTCTTATCGGCGTCCATCGCGGCAACAAATTCGTCTATCTCGGCCGCGTCGGCACCGGCTTCAACGCCCAGAATGCGAGCGTGGTTCTCGAGGCGCTGAAACCTCTCAAAGTGCCGAAGTCGCCGTTCGACCGTCCGATCGATGTGCCCCGTCAGGCGAACATCAACTGGGTGAAGCCGGTGAAAGTCGCCGAGGTCGAGTTCGCGACCATCACCTCGGACGGCCTTCTGCGTCAGGCGGCCTTCAAAGGATTGCGTGAAGACAAGGATGCAAAGTCCGTGATCCTCGAACCGCATCCGGAACTGGCAAAAGGAGATGCCGCCATGCCCGCCAAAGCGAAAGCCGCCGAGAAACCGCGCTTCAAAAACGGCGACCCGGAGATCAACGGCATCACCATCACGCATGCGAGCAAGGTGCTGTGGCCAAAATCGAAGACGAGTCCCGCCATCACCAAGCGCGAACTGGTGGAGTATTACGAGATGGCGGCGGAGCGATTGCTGCCCGAACTGAAGGGCCGTCCGCTCTCGATGGTTCGCGCGCCGGACGGGATCGAGGGCGAGCGGTTCTTCCAGCGCCATGCGCTGATGGGCGCCGCGGGCGAGATCAACACCATCAAGGTGAAGGGCGAGGAAAAACCGTTCCTCGCGGTCGAAAAGGCGCGCGACCTGGTGGCGCTGGGCCAGGCCGGCGTGCTGGAGATCCATCCCTGGGGTTCGAAGCCTGGCGAACCGGAAGTGCCGGCGCGGTTGATCTTCGACCTCGACCCCAATCCGGATGTTTCGTTTGCGCAGGTCATTGCCGCCGCCAAGGCGATGAAAGACCGCATCGAAGATTCCGGCCTCACCGCGTTCGTGAAGACCACCGGCGGCAAAGGCATCCATGTGGTAACGCCGATCAAAGGCACGCCGAAATCGCCGATCACCTGGCCGGAGGCAAAGCTGTTCGCACATGCGCTATGCCAGACGATGGAGAAAGCGGATTCCGATCGCTACACGACCAACATGGCGAAGAAACAGCGTGGCGGAAAAATCTTCCTCGACTATCTGCGCAACGATCGCATGGCGACGGCGGTCGCCGCCTGGTCGCCGCGCGCCCGCGAAGGCGCGACCATCGCACTGCCGCTGAAATGGAGCGAGTTGACGGCGAAGCTCGATCCGAAAGATTTCACGATCGCGAATGCCAAGGCGCTGCTGAAACGCGCCGATCCGTGGAAGGACATGCCGAAAGCGGCCGCGTCGCTGGAAGCGGCAAGCCGTAAGCTCGTAAAACTCTAGGCGCGCTTCTTCTTCGTCGTTTTGGCGGCGGCGCGCGGCGCGGGCATCGGTTTGCCCTTCGCCTTCAGACTCTTGCGCAGCGCTTCCATCAGGTCGATCACGTTGGTGTCGTCCGGCGGCGGTTCGGCGGCGGTGATCTTCTCGCCCTTCTCCTTCTTGCGGATCAGTTCTTTCAAGGCTTCCTCGTAGCGGTCCTTGAAATGCTCGGGCTCGAACGGGCCTTCCTGCTGCTCGATGATCTTTTCCGCGATCTCCGTCAGCTGCTTCTGCGGTTTCTGATGCGGAATATCGGAGAACAACGATTTCGGGCTCACGACTTCGTTCGCCATATGCATCGTATAGGCGACCATGCCGTTTTCGCGCGGCTCGATCGCCATCAGCCGTTCGCGGGTATGCATGGTGACCCGGCCGAGCGCAATGCGGCCGGCTTCCGCCATCGCATCGCGGATGACGGTATAAGCCTCGACACCCATCTCGCCGTCGGGCACGAGGAAGTACGGCTTGTCCCAGTAGAGCCGGTCGATCGCTTCGGCGTCGACAAAGCGTTCGATGTCCAGCGTGTGGGTGGTTTCGAGCTTCACCTCGTCCAGCTCCTCATCGCTCACGATGATGTATTTGTTCTTGGCGATCTCGTAGCCCTTCACCAGATCGCTGCGCTGCACCGGGCCGGTTTCCGGATCGGTCGGGATCATGCGGATGCGATTGTTGGTCTCCGGATTGAGCAGATGAAAGCTCACATCGCTCGCCCGCGACGTCGCGTTGTAGAGCGCAACCGGGCAACTCACGAGGGATAGCCGCAGATGCCCTTGCCAGATCGGGCGGCCGCTGCGCTTGTGCGCGCTCGGCAACTCGGTCTTTTCGGCAGCTTTTTTGGCGGGGGCGGTCTTCTTGCGCGCCATAATCCTGGGGCCTTTCGAAATGCGAATCCGGGTGAAAACGCCCGGCAAGTTTTCTCAGGTGCACATTACCATGGCCTTTCCGGCTTGCGGAATCACAAGACCCGTCCGCACCCGGAAGAACAAAAGCAGGACAGGGCAAAAGAAAAGCGCCGGCACAATCCGCGCCGGCGCTCCTGGATGTTCAAAAGGGTCGAGCGCTTAGTGCGCCGCGCCGGACATGCTGTTGTTCATCTGACCGGTCGTCGCGTGCTTGCAATGCGTCTTGCTATGCGTGCCAGACGCCGCCATGGCATTGCCGGAAGACATCGCGTTGTTGCCCGACATGGCGTTGGAGGACGACATCGAATTGTTCGACGCCATCTGTCCACCGCTTGCCGCAGCCATTTTCGGGCAACCCGTATCGGACTTGGCCGTCGTGCCCATCTGCCCGGAGCTCATGGTGTTGCTGGACGACATCGCATTTCCGGACGACATGGCATTGCCGGAATCGGCGGCATAGACGGCGCCGCAGAACATGAGACTGGCGGCCAGAGCACCCGCCGTGAGTTTGAAGGGTTTCATGATGTTTCCTCAAATGAAGGGCGGGCCCGCCCACCGGGCCGCATGCACCCATCTTCGCGCGCGGCGCGGTCCGTGTTACGCCTGCCGCCGTTAAATTCTCCGTGATCGACGCCGTAACAAAGCCCATGGACGCGCCGAAGACATCTGACGCGGAGACCCGCGAGACGGCCTGGGCCAGTGCCATGCGAGCCGGTTTGGCAGGCGATTCAGCGGCTTACCGAGGCCTGCTGGTAGCGATAACGCCCCACCTCCGCGCCATTGTCCGCCGCGGCCTTGCCGGCACCGGCAACGCCGATGCCGAGGATGTGGTGCAGGAGGTTTTGTTGGCGATTCACCTGAAACGCCATACCTGGATGACAGACCAGCCGTTCACTCCGTGGCTGAACGCGATCGCGCGCCACAAGACGATCGACATGCTGCGCAAGCGCGGCCGCCGCGGCGAGTACTCGATCGACGGTCTGGAAGACGTGCTGCCGGCGCCGATGGAATCGGAAGGACAGAGCCACAACGAATTGGAGCGTCTGGTCGGCCGGCTCGACGGACGCAGCCACGACATCGTGTCGGCGATTTCGCTGGAGGGTAAAACCATCGGCGACGTCGCGAAGGCGCAAGGCATGAGCGAGGGCGCGGTACGCGTGGCGCTGCATCGCGGGCTGAAGAAGCTGGCCGCACTCTATCGGGATCCGTCATGAAGACCGACGATCTCATCGCCGCGCTTGCCGCCGACGACACGCCGCCGCGCATGCCGCTGCGTCGGACGCTTGCCTCGGCGCTCGCGCTCAGTGTGGTTCTCGCAGCGCTCGTTTGGGCGATGATGCTTGGACCGCGCCCCGATTTCATGACCGCGATGCATACCGTGCGGTTCGTGTTCAAGTTCGTGGTCGCGCTCGCGCTTGCAGCGTCCGCGGCCGCGGTTCTGTTTCCGATGGCGCTGCCACTCGGACGGCGCTCGGCGTTGCGTCCCTTGCTCTGGCTCGCGCCGGGCCTTTTGCTTGCCGCCGTGATCGCGGAGCTTGCGACGCTCCCTGCTTCGGTCTGGATGAAAGTCTGGATGGGCCACAATGCCGTGGTTTGCATGCTGAGCATTCCCACCATCGCAGCGATCCCGCTTGCCGTCATGCTGTTCGCGCTGCGGGAAGGCGCGCCGGCCCGTCCGGCCCGCACCGGCGCTATCGCGGGCCTTGTCGCCGGCGGGATCGGCGCGTTCTTCTACGCCGCACACTGCTTCGACGATTCTCCCCTGTTCGTCGCGACCTGGTACACGATCGCCATTGCGTTCGTGAGCGGTGCCGGCGCGCTGGTTGGTTCGCGCGTGCTGCGCTGGTAATCTCACCGCAATCGCGGAGGGTCTCATGAACCGTCTTCTTGTCGCCATGCTGCTTACAGCGAGCGTATCCGCAGCATCCGCCGCCGATACGCCACAGGTACTTTCCCAGCGACTCGGCACCTTGACCACCACGATCACCGGTCAACCGATCACCGTGCCGTCCAATCCCGATGTGATCGCGACGATCGCGACCTTTCCGCCCGGCGCGCGGCTACCGGAGCACAAGCACCTCTATCCGCACCTGGTCTATGTGATGGAGGGGACGCTGACGGTGACGAACACAGAAACCGGCAAGCGTTTCGATGTGCATGCAGGCGATTTCGTCGCCGAGATGGTGAACACCTGGCACTACGGGGCGAACAACGGAACGGTCCCGGTGAAGCTGTATGTCATCGATGAAGTACCCCACGGCACGGCGAGCAACATGGTGCCGAAGATGCCCTGAAGCCGGTCAGGCATTGGCGGGCGCCGGAACCTGCTGCAGTGCCGAGTTCATGTCGATGAATTTCAGATTGTCTTCGCGGATCTTCGCCGCCGCATCGTCGTACAGGAACGGCAGGAACACATAGCGGTTGCCGCGCGTCACGGTCGAAACCGCATGCAGCATGGAGCAGGAGAACACGACGGCGGCGCCTGCCGGCGGCTTGAACGATTGCGGCCCGTATTCGGGGAAGCGGATCTCGCCGCCTTCGAAATCGTCGTTCAGATTTATCGAAACAGCGAACCGCCGATGCGCCGTGCCCTTCGTGGTGTTGTCGCGATGCGGCTCGAAATGCGCCTGGTCCTCTTCGCGGTAGCAGGCGACCAGATAGCGTTCCATCCGGGTCGCGTTGAACTGATGCACCTTCTGGATCTCCGGAAGGATGCGACGCGTGATGCGGTTGCGCGTCGTTTCCATCAGGGTCTGATCGGTCAGCGCATGATCGCGCCGCCGCTTGTGGCCGTAGTCGTAGGCGAGAACCGTCTTGCCGTTCTCTTCGCGCATGAAGCCGGACTCTTCGTTGCCCTGGGTCTCGTAGGTCTCGATGAGCTTCCTGCAGAGTTCCGGCTCGAACACGTTGGGCAGATAAAGGATCGGCGCCTGCAGCGCGATACCCGAGAACAGCGGCGGCGGCGGCAGATTCCGCACATACTCGATGACGCGCGCAGCACTACCGTCGTCGCCTTCGAACGGGAAGATCGCCAGCAAGCGCATGGTGGGATCGAGCACGAACCAGAGCCGCAGCATCGTCACGTCGCGCTCGCCCGGTTTCATGTCCGCCGGCAACGAGCCATACAGGCTCGCGATTCGCGCATCGAAATCGAGGAAGTGCCGGATGCCCGGAATCTCGTCTCGCAGAATCTTTTCATCCGGTGTCGCGAGAGAGACGCCGAAGAACGAGGCCTGCGCGTCGTTGAACACGTCGCGGTTCGCACGAACGGCGGTCATCACCTTCTGCGAGATCGGATCGCTGGCGGTGATGTAGAGACAGAGCACGAGATAGCGCCCGGCTGCGGAATGGAACGCGTAGCGCGGATTGCCGGTGGAGCGCTGGACGAACTGCGGCGCCGGATCGCCCGGCGCCAGCACTTTGTATGGTCTGCCTTTGTCGCTAATGGCCTGCCTCAGTAACCCAGAAGTGTCGCGTATCGGTCGCGGTGGAACGCGGCGTTTCCAAAAGTGGCTTCTGCCACACGCGCCCGTTTCAGGTAAAGACCGGCGTCGTGCGCGTCGGTCATGCCGATGCCGCCATGCATCTGTACCATCTCATTGGAAACCAGATGGTCCAGATCGGAGGCCTTCGCCTTGGCGAGCGAGGCAAGTTGCGCGATGTCGTTGGCATTGCGATCGATCGCCTGCAGCGCGCCCTCGACACAGGAGCGCGTAAGCTCCAGGTCGGTGAACATCTTGGCGGCGCGGTGTTGCAAGGCCTGGAAAGAGCCGATCGGCTGGCCGAATTGCACGCGGGTTTTCAGGTATTCGAGCGTGACGTCGAAGGACTGGGCCGCAGCGCCGAGCATCTCGGCTGCAAGTCCGGCACGGGCGCGATCAAGGGTGGCGTCGAGAATATCAAAACCTTCATCAGGTTTGCCGAGCACTTCGGCATCGACATCCTTCAATGTTAAATTTGCGTAACCGCGGCTGTCGACGCTTTTGATCTTCTCGCGGGTCAGACCGGCGGCCTTGCCGTCGACGAGGAACAGCGTGATCCCCTTCTTGTCGCCGGCGTTACCGGAGGTGCGCGCCGCGACGATAATCAGGTCCGCTGCTCCGCCATCCATCACGAATTTCTTGGCGCCGGTGAGCTTGTAACCGGAGCCGGATTTTGTGGCCTTCATCGTGACCTTTTCCGGCGCGTGATGCGGACCTTCGTCGACGGCAAGCGTTGCGATCGTCTTGCCTTCCGCGATCTTCGGCAGCCAGGCCTTCTTCTGCGCTTCGCTGCCGCCGAGCAGCAGCGCTGTCGTCGCGGTCAGCGCCGTCGAGAGCAACGGCGATGCCGTAAGCGTGCGGCCGGTTTCTTCCAGCACGAGACCGAGTGTCAGATAACCGAGACCGGTGCCGCCGAACTCCTCCGGAACGAGGATGCCGGCCCAACCCATCTCGGCCATCTCGGACCACGCGGCCTTGTCGAAGCCGTCTTCATTGCCGCTGTCGCGCATCTTGCGAAACGCGGTGACCGGAGACTTCTCCTGCACCCACGCCTTCGCGCCGTCGCGGATCATCGACTGTTCTTCTGTCAGCACTGCCATGTTCGTTCTTCCCTTGATGTTGACGAGTAGCGAATGGCGTTCAAAATTATTCGCCATTCGCTTTTATTGATGATCCAACAAGCCAAGAATCCTCTTGGCAATGATGTTGTTCTGGATTTCCTGCGAGCCGCCATAGATGGTCGTGGCCTTGCCGCCCAGCCATCCGCGCACGGTATCGAGTTCGTCGCGGGTGAAGCCTTCGCCTTCCCAACCGAGACCCTGGCTGCCCATGATCTCGATCAGAAGCTCGGCGCGTTCCTGTCCGATGCGGGAGCCCGCGTTCTTCATGATGGAGGTCGTGGCGCTGGGGCTCGCGTTGCCTTTGGCTTCGCTCATCGCGCGCTGCACCGTCAGCATGAACATGCGCGTGTCCATCAGATGGTTTGTGATGCGGGCGCGCAGCTCACCATCGGCGATGCGGCCTTGCTCGTCGGTGCCGGCATATTGCTTCGCCACCTGATCGAGCGAGCGCGCTTCGCCGCCGCGATTGAGACCGCCGCCGCCGATCCCGCCGCCGATGCCCTGGCGCTCGAACTGCAGCAGACGCTTGCCGATGGTCCAGCCGCCGTTGAGCGGCCCCATCAGGTTTTCCTTCGGCACCTTCACGTCGGTGAAGAAGGTTTCGCAGAACGGCGAGTTGCCGCTGATCAGCCGGATCGGGCGCACTTCGACGCCTGGCGATTTCATGTCGATCAGCAGGAACGAGATGCCTTCATGCTTCTTGGTGTTGTCGGTGCGCACGAGACAGAAGCACCAGTCGGCGTATTGCGCGCCCGAGGTCCAGATCTTCTGGCCATTGACGAGGAAATGGTCGCCCTGGTCGATACATTGGGTCCGCAGAGAGGCGAGGTCCGATCCAGCGCCCGGCTCGGAATAGCCCTGACACCACCAGACCTCACCGGTGACGATACCCGGCACGTGCTTCTTCTTCTGCTCCTCGTTGCCGTATTCCAGCAAGGTCGGGCCGAACATCATCACGCCCATGCCGCCGATCGGATTCCACGCGCCGATGCGCGCCATTTCTTGCTGCAACACGCGGGCCTGGGCTGTGGAGAGGCCGCCGGCGCCATATTGCTTTGGCCAGGTCGGCGTGCCCCAGCCTTTCCCGGCCATCGCCTTTTTCCACTTGGCGAAATCTTCCGTGCGCGTTGGCATTTCCTCGCCCAGCATCATGCTGGCTTTGCCTTTGAGCGACGGCGGGAAGTTCTTCTCCAGCCAGTCGCGCGCTTCGGCGCGGAAGGTTTCCAGATCGGTATCGATTTTCTCAGCAGCACTCATTGGCAACTCCGTAGCGGCGAATGGCGGTCCGTTCGCTTGTCTTCTTCATTGATGGTCGAGCAAACCCAACACGCGTTTGGCGATGATGTTGTTCTGGATCTCGTTGGAGCCGCCATAGATCGACTGCGCCTTGCCCGAGAGCCAATTGCGCGTCGCGTCCAGCTCGTTCTGTTCGAACGCCGCGCCTTCCCAGCCCAGCGCCTGGTTTCCCATGATCTCGAGCAGCAGTTCGGCGCGATCCTGATTCACCTTCACATTCGCGTTCTTCATCATGGACGTCATGGCGCTCGGCCCCTGGTTGGACCTCGCCTCTTCCTGCGCGCGAGTGAGCGTCAGTCCCATCGCCTTCGCATCCATCATGTGAGACGCGACGCGGGAACGCAGATCCTTGTCCGCGATGCGGCCTTCGCCATCCGTTCCGGTGTAGGCCTTGGCGATCTCGTCAACCGAGCGGCTGTCGGCGCCGCGAAAGTTTGCGCCGCGGGCATTGCCGCCCTGGCCGTCACGTTCGAATTGCAGCAGCCGCTTGCCGACTGTCCAGCCGCCGTTGAGCGGACCCATCAGGTTTTCCTTCGGCACCTTCACATCGGTGAAGAACGTTTCGCAGAATGGGGACACGCCGGAGATCAGCTTGATCGGCCGCGTCTCCACACCGGGCGACGTCATATCGATCAGCAGGAACGAAATGCCTTCGTGCTTCTTCGTGTTGTCTGTGCGGACAAGGCAGAAGCACCAGTCCGCCCATTGCGCGCCGGAGGTCCAGATCTTCTGGCCGTTGACGAGGAAGTGGTCGCCTTTGTCGACCGCCTGGGTGCGCAGCGAAGCGAGGTCCGAACCGGCGCCAGGCTCGGAGTAACCCTGGCACCAGCGCACGGTACCGTTCACGATACCCGGCATATGTTTTTTCTTCTGCTCCTCATTGCCATATTCGAGCAGAGTCGGTCCGAACATCCCGACGCCCATGCCGCCGATCGGGCTGAACGCGCCGGCGCGCATCATCTCCTGATTGAGCACGCGGGCCTGCGCCTTGGAGAGACCGCCGCCGCCCCATTGTTTCGGCCAGGTCGGCGTGCCCCAGCCGTTCTCCGCCATCGCCTTCTTCCAGTTGAGGAAGTCCGGCTCGGTCGAGCCGCGGCCTTCCGCGAACATCATCATGCCGCGGCCTTTCAGCGACGGCGGGAAGTTCTTCGCCAGGAAGTCGCGCACTTCGGCGCGAAAAGCCTCCAAGCCGGTATCGACCTTCTCTGCCGCACTCATAGACAATCCTTCCTGACATCGGGCGAATAGCGGGTAGCGAGTGGCGAATACGTTTTATTCGCCACCCGCCACTCACCACTCGCCGTTTCTTTTTTCATTGATGGTCCATCAGGCCGAGCACGCGCTTGGAGACCACGTTGAGGTTCACCTCGCTCGTACCGCCTTCGATCGAATTGCCCTTGGCGCGCAGCATGCCGCGCATCGCCATGATCTCGCTGGGCGTGAACGCGTCGCCTTCCCAGCCGAGGCCTTGTGTGCCGAGCGTCTCGACCATCAGTTCGGTACGCTCCTGATTGATCTTGGCGGCCGCATATTTGATGATCGAAGTCGCGGCGCTGGGGCCTTTGCCCTGTTTCGCTTCCTCTTCGGCGCGGCGCACCGTCATCGCGAAGGCGCGGGCTTCCATCTTGTGCGTGGTGATGCGGGAACGCAGGTCGGCATCGGCGACCTTGCCGTCGTCCTTGCCGACATAGTCGAGGGCCGCATCTTCGAGATCGTAGCCGCCTCCGCCACCACCGAAGCCGCCGGAGGAGATGTTCTGACGTTCGTATTGGAGGAGCCGCTTGGCGATCTCCCAGCCGCCGTTGAGCTTCCCGACCAACTGTTCCTTGGGCACTTTCACGTCGGTGAAGAAGGTTTCGCAGAACGGCGACTGGCCGCTGATCAGCTTGATCGGCCGCGGCTCGACACCGGGCGAGGTCATGTCGAACAGCAAGAACGAGATTCCCTCGTGCTTGTTGCTGTTGTCGGTGCGGACGAGACAGAAAATCCAGTCGGCCTGATCGGCGTAAGACGTCCAGATCTTCGAGCCGTTGACGAGGTAGTGATCGCCTTTGTCGACTGCCTGGGTTCTGAGGCCCGCGAGATCGGAGCCCGCACCCGGCTCCGAATAGCCCTGGCACCAGCGGATTTCGCCGCGGGTGATCGGCGGGAGGAATTTCTGCTTCTGCTCCTCGGTCGCGTATTCCAGAAGGACCGGGCCCAGCATCCACAGGCCGAACGACATCAGCGGCGTCCGCGCCTTGATCCGCCCCATCTCCTGCTGCAGCACCCGGGCTTCGGCGCTTGAGAGGCCGCCGCCGCCATATTCCCTGGGCCACGTCGGCGCGGTCCAGCCTTTGGCCGCCATCCGGTCCAGCCACTGCTTGGCTTCCGGGTTCTTCCACCTGGCGCGGCGGCCGCCCCATACAGAAGCGTCGTCATCGTCGGTCACCGCAACGGCGCCCGCCCGCATCGACGGCGGACAGTTCGCTTCCAGCCAGGCGCGTGTCTCGGCGCGAAATTCTTCGATATCAGCCATCGGTCCTCGACCTGAAATGAGGGTCTCATTGCCCTCGCCGGCTTTATTGTTGCGGGCTGATCTGCGCGGCGCAAGGCGTACCGTCAATTCGAACCCGCCTGCGGCGGTTTGGTCGGCCGGGACCAGTGAAAATTTCGCCATTTGCCTGCCACACGACCCTGCGATAGCCATACGCGTATTGTCGAAAGGGGCCAGACCATGTCGCACGATCCGGCGCTGGATGCGCATGAGCACACCGAACATGCCGAGCATGCGGCGCATGAAAGCGACCCGTTCATCGCCCGCGTCGCCATAACCGTCGCCATTCTGGCTGTCCTGGCTGCGGTTTCGGGCAGTCTCGAAACCGTCGAAGATGGCCGGGCCCTGGCCGCCACAAGCGAAGCAGTGCTGGAGCAGGATCAGGCGACCGATGCCTGGAACGAATACCAGGCCGACAGCCTCAAGCGGCACATGTACGGCATCGCCGCCGAGCAGGGCGGCGCGCACGCGGACGACTACAAAAAGAAAGCCAAGGAACAGGGCGACAAGCAGGACGAACTGCACAAGAAAGCTCAGGAACACGAGGCCGAGCGCGACAAGAAGCAGCGCGAGAGCGCGAAGCGGGAGCAGCGGCATTACTGGCTGACCGGCGCCGCTACGTTGTTCGAGATCGGGATCGCGATGTCGACCGTGGCGATCATCACCCGCCGCCATTGGCTGTGGCAGACGGCGGTCGGGTTTGCGGTAGCAGGTGTGGCGCTGTTTGCGTCCGGTTACATCTTCTAGCGAAGAACGGGGGACCGATGAGACGGCAGGCCTACAGCATCGATCGCCGCCGCCTTTTGCAGGGATCGGCCGGCGTTGCCGCCCTCAGCGCCCTCTCGGCCTGTACCACCGCGGGCACACGCACCAACGGCCTTGCCGTCTATGACATTGTTCCACCGCTCACGCCGGTGCGCGCCCGGGTGGATCGGTTGTTCGACATCACCGTCTGCCTGCGCCCGTTCCGCGCTGCCGGACCGCGGCTGGACACCGAGCAGATCGGCGACACGCTCGTGGTCCACAATTACGGCCATGGCGGTAGCGGCTGGTCACTGTCCTGGGGCTCCGGCACCATTGCGTTGCGCAAGGCAATGGTTTCGAGCCCGGCGAAGATCGCCGTGATCGGCTGCGGCGCGCTTGGCCTCACCGCGGCAACGCTGGCGCAACAAGCCGGCGCACAGGTGACGATCTACGCCCGTGACCTGTTGCCGGACACGCGTTCGTCGCGTGCGACCGGCAGCTGGACGCCGGATTCGCGCATCGCGCTCACCGATACCGCCGGCCCGGCGTTCGCAGTCTTGTGGGAGGAGATGGCGCGCATCTCGTTCAAGACCTATCGCCGTTATCTCGGCCTGCCGGGCAATCCGGTCGAATGGAGCGACCGCTATAACCTCTCCGATCTGTCGCCGGAGGAAGCGGCGACGCGCCACGCGCCCGATCCGCTGGGCTTTGCGTCATACACAAGCCGGATTCGCGATCTGATGCCGCCATGGCAGGAATTGCCGCCGGGCAGTACGCCGTTTCCGACGCGCTATGTCCGGCGCTCATCGTCGATGCAGTTCAACATCGCCGATTACGGCCACACATTGATGAGCGATTTCCTTGCTGGTGGCGGGAAGATCGTGCGCAAGGAATTTCACAGCCCGGCGGAGTTCGCCCATCTGCCGGAGAAGGTCGTGATCAACTGCCCGGGCTACGGCGCGCGCGAACTCTGCAAGGACGAATCGATCGTGCCGGTGCGCGGGCAGATCGGCTGGCTCATTCCTCAGCCTGAGGTGAATTACGGCTTCTTCTACAACGGCGTGAGCATGCTTTCGCGGCGCGATGGTATCGTCATCCAGGTGCTCGAAGGCGGCGACATGCGCGGCTACAACGACAGCAACGAGACCATCGATCGCGCGGAGTCGGAGCAGGCGGTGAAGACGGTCGCTGAACTTTATTCGCGCGTTCCGGCGCGTGTGAACGCCTGAACGTCGCAGACAATCGCGGAACCTTTCGCGGGCGGAGCAACTTTCCTTTTGGTTGCAGGAGGAAGATGCATGGCACGGAAATATTCCAAGAGCGCGGGTAAGGACGTCAAACGCGCCGTGAGCCGCGAGAAGAAAGGCAAATTGAAAAGCGGCAAAGGCGGCAAGGGCGGGACGGTGAAGTCCCGCAAGCAGGCCATCGCCATCGGCCTGTCGGAAGCCCGCAAGAAGGGCAAGAAGGTCCCCAAGAAAAAGACCGGCGGCCGGAAGAAAACGAAGAAGAAAACCACCAAGCGGAAGACGAAGAAATCCTGACCCGATCAGCGCTGTGGCTCCTCGTCTGCGAGGACAACGTCCGCACAAGAACGGCTTAGGGCCCGGCCTTGCGGCCGAGCCCTAAGATCATGTGCTCACGATGGTTGCGGGAACAGGATTTGAACCTGTGACCTTCAGGTTATGAGCCTGACGAGCTACCGGGCTGCTCCATCCCGCGTCATGGAACCTTCGCGTTCGCGAGGGTGCGGGGATATAGGCCACCGGCTCCTTCCTGTCCACCCTGTCTTTGCGCCGATTTTGGGTGCGCGCCAGCCTGGCGAATGCAGGGGCGTTAAGTCCCGCCGGCGGCATAAGCCTCCAGCGATCGCGCCAGATGGTCGAAGAGCAGGCGCACGCGGCGGTTGGTGCGCAGGTCTTCGTGCATCGCAAGCCACATCTCAAGCGAGAACCGCACCGCATCGGGCAATACGCGGACCAGATTGGGATCGCGCGCGGCGATTCCGGCCTGGACACCTCCGATGCCGAACCCGGCCCGCAATGCCGCCAGCTGGGCATGTTCGCTGTCGCTGCGCAGCGCGAACACCTCGCGCGTCACCGGAAATGCGCCGCCGACCGAGCGCAAGGCCGAGGCGTCGCGATCGAACCCGATGATCGTGTGACGCTGCAGATCGTCGAATGTTTTGGGTACGCCGTGGCGCCTGAGGTAGTGCTTGTGGGCGTAGAGACCGAGATCGAGCTTGCCGATCCGTTTTGCGACCAACGCGCCTTGCGTCGGCCGGACCATGCGCACGGCGATGTCGGCGTCACGCCGCAGCAGATCCTGATTGCGATTGGAAAGCGCGAGTTCGATTGCGATCTGCGGATGCGCCTCGCGAAATTCCGTCAGGATGCGCGGCAGCACTTCGACGCCCACGGCCTCGCTCGCCGTGATGCGGACCACGCCGCGCGCATTTTCCGTTTCGCCGGACGCGGTGCGCAACAGCGCCTCCGCCGCTGACGCCATGGTTTCGGCATGCGGCGCCAGTTGCAACGCCGCTTCCGTCGGCGCAAGCCCATGCGGCGAGCGCGCGAACAGCGGTGTCTTCAGCGATTTCTCTAGCTCCGCGATATGGCGGCCCAAAGTCGGCTGGGTGAGGTCAAGCTCTCGCGCGGCCGCGGACAGCGAACCCAGCCGCAGCACGGCAAGCAATGACCGATAGTGATCCCACGCGATGGTCATGCAATTTTGTATAGTAGATCGACACGGTTCGCCAATTTTGGTTTGACCGGCGGCCTGCCATGTCTCTCCTCGAAAGCGAGGCGAGCCATGGCGGGAAGTTCGGTCGAAGGCGGTGTCCGCACCACCTTGCGGGTGGAGGGACTGGCGATCCTGATGCTCTGCGTTGCCGCCTATGCGCGGACGGGCAGCGGATGGATGCTGTTTGCATTGCTGTTTCTTGTTCCGGATCTGAGCTTCGCGGCATTTCTGTTCGGGCCGCGGATCGGCGCCGCCGCCTACAACACGATGCATTCGACCCTGGGACCGCTGACGCTCGGCACCGCAAGTGTCGTGTTGCATCAGCCGCTGGCGCTCGCCGTCGCGCTGATCTGGCTCGCGCATGCCGGCTTCGACCGGGCGATGGGTTACGGCCTCAAATACGCAACCGGCTTCACCGACACCCATCTCGGCCACATCGGCCGCAAATCCCAAACCGCCTGAGGAGGACTTTCATGTTCATCGGCCATTACGGCGTTTCGTTTGCCGCGAAACAAAAGCCCATTCCGCTCTGGCTGCTGTTCCTTGCGGTCCAGTTTCTCGATGTGGTCTGGAGCGTGCTTGTCATGCTGGGGATCGAAAAGCTGCGAATCATCCCGGGCATCACTGCCGCCAATGCGCTCGATCTCTACTACATGCCGTATACGCACGGTCTTCCCGGTGCGCTGCTGCTCTCCGCGCTGTTCGGCGCCGCATCTGCCTGGTTTATCGGCGGCGAGCGCAGAAAGGTCTTCTGGATCACCGCGGCGGCCGTGTTCTCGCACTGGGTGCTGGATCTGATCGTCCATGCACCGGACATGCCGCTGGTCGGCAACGCGATGAAGGTCGGCTTCGGCCTGTGGAACTACCCCTGGCTCAGCCTGCCGCTGGAACTCGTCACGCTGTGGGCCGGGGCAGTGCTCTTTGCACGGAACAATCCGGCAGCGCGTCCGGCAAGCGACGCTGCCCTCTGGGGATTTGTCGTGCTGCTCACAGCCATCGAGTTGTACGCCTCGTTCGGCCCGGACCCCGCCTCGCCGCTGGCGGAAGCACACACAGCGCTCGCGGCATATCTCGGTCTTGCGGCACTGGCGGCCTTGGTGGACCGGGTGCGCCGGCCGGTGACCGGGGCCGTTAACACTTCGCGTATCCCACCCCAAACCGGGCTGACGCTGTCACCAGAACCCGATTGAACCGCAATGGGCGCGCGGCTATAACCCGCGCGCTCAAAGTGAGCGGGCTGTCTCTGTATAGGGAGTATGCATGGGTATCGAGCTTCCGGCCGGTTACCGGCCGCTGGAGGGTGAACCCTTTATGAACGAGCGCCAGCGCGAATACTTCCGGCGCAAACTCAACATGTGGAAAGACGAGATCCTTCGCGAGAGCCGCGAAACGATCCAGAACCTTCAGGCCGAAACGGTTCCGCATGCCGATCTCGCGGACCGTGCCTCTACCGAAGCCGAGCGTCAGTTGGAACTGCGTACCCGCGATCGCCAGCGCAAGCTGATCGCGAAGATCGATTCGGCGCTTCGCCGCATCGACGACGGGTCCTACGGGTTTTGCGAAGAGACCGGCGAACCGATCGCACTCAAGCGCCTCGACGCGCGCCCGATCGCAACGCTCTCGCTCGAAGCCCAGGAACGCCACGAACGCCGCGAGAAAGTCTACCGCGACGATTGAGGTGCGATAGCTCTGCGGCTGCACGGCTGGCTAGCCGCCTCGCCGCCAACAGGCATGGAAGCCGACGGGCACACGGTGGTCGAGATGGGCGCGGGCGACGGGGCCCGCCGCGACATTCTCCGCATCGAAGATCGCGAGATGGCTCGCGTTGCGGGTCTCATCGAACACGTTGGTGAGAAGAAAGCCCTCGCCTTCCCGGCTGCTACCGTGCTTTGCGACGAACACCGGTTCGGCGACTGCGGATTGTGCGCCGGCGTTCCAAAGATCGAGCATGCCGGCGGTGTGGTCGTAGTGGCCGATGCCGCGCTGGAAGATGTCGCCGGTCCCCGGACCGCCGATGCACGCGACGTAGCCATGGCGATAGGCGCGGCCGGTTCGCCGCTCGTCGATGCGCGGATATTCGCAAGGGTCGCCGTTCAGTCGCGTCGCTGTGAAATGCGCCGGGCCGTTCCAGTCGAATTCCCAGCGCGTCAGATATTGTGCAGCGCGGCCTGGATCCGGCGGTGTGCCGTCGGCGAACGGAAACATCGGCGCCTCTTGCGGACACACATCGACCGCTATGCGGCCGCCTTCGTTGAAGGCGTTCATGGAATGCCACGCCATGCAGGCGTCGCCTTCGAACCAGCGCACCGCGCCGGTGTCCCGGCGTACGATTCCCACATGCGTCCCGAGTTCCGGCTCCCAGGCGATCAGCGGTCCGCCTTCCAACATCCGTTTCATCGCGACGGTGACGGGACAGAACGCGAAGATCGCGAAATCTTCTGTGATGGCGAAGTCGTGCACCAGCGCTGCAAACGGGCCGGTGATGGTTTCGGAGCGCACAACTGCGCCTGAAGCGTCGGCGACGTGGAAAGCGATGTCGCGCGGGGCGTGAATGTTCTGGAAGTTTGCGAAGAACAGCATCTCGCCGGTGACGGGGTCGATCTTCGGATGCGCCGTCATGTTGCGCGGCAGGGCGCCCGCGAAGGTGTGATGACCGTGCGTGTCGAGCGACACGGGATCGAGCGAGAACGGGACATTGCCCTCCTCAAGCGCGAGCAGCGTGTTCGCATGCCAGACGATGTTGGTGTTTGCGACGCCGTCTGTCGGAACGCCGGCAACGCTGGGATCGGCATCGGCCGGATTGCCGGTTGTGCCGAACAGTGCGCGGCCGGCTTCATGCTCGCGTTTCCAGCGCGCAGTGCGCACCCAGCGATTGCGATACGAGACCCTTTCGTCCCGGATGCGGAAGGCATGCACCATGCCATCGCCACCCAGCGGATTGTAGAGGCCGCGCGGTTCGAACTGCGGCGAAGGGCCGACGCGATAGAAGGTCCCGTCGAGGCCCGCCGGCAGCCGGCCCTCGATCTCCAGATGCGCGCGCTCGCATTCGGTGCGGAGCGGCTCGTAGCCTTTGCTGAGATAGGGGTGCATGGAAGCTCCTTCGTCGAAAGATGGAGCCGAGGAATATGGACACGGCGGACTGGGTTTCAACAACAATCGCCGGATTCACGAGACAAAACAGGGCCTTGGAGCTTCCGGCTGAAAAGAAAATTTGTGTCAATGGGTGGTGAGAATTTTTTGCGCGGATTATTGGCGCAGTTCGACGCCACGCCAAAAGCAACGGCCGGGTTCTTGCGAACCCGGCCGTCTGCCCTAGCCCCTCCGCCCACAAGGCGAAGTCTTCTAAATTCAGAACGGCATCAGGATGTCGAAGAGCTGCGAACCCAGCCGCGGCTGCTGCACATCTGTGATCTGGCCTTTGCCGCCATACGACACGCGCGCCTCGGCGATCTGCGAGAGGGCAACGGTGTTGTCGTTGGTGATATCTTCGGGACGAACGATGCCGCCGATCTTCAGGTCGCGCATTTCGTTGTTCACCAGCACCTGCTGGTGGCCGCTGATGAGCAGGTTGCCGTTCGGCAGCACCTGAGACACGACGGCGGCGAGCGTGAGGTTGACCGTTTCGGAGCGGTTCACCGAACCTGCACCGACATTCGATGTATCCGATCCCATCTTCACGAGGCTGGACGGATCGGCGCCGGCGTGGCCGAGCACCTTGTCGAGGCCGAAGAAGTTCGTGAGGTTGGCGTCATCGGAGTTGGTGCGTGAACGCTGCGTCGTGTTGGAGATCTGTGCAGCATCGGCAATCGACACGTCGACTGTCAGAAGATCGCCCACCCGGCTGGCGCGCGGATCGTGGAAGAAGCTGCGCGCCTCCGGCTGCCACAGCGAACTGCTGACATAACTCGACGACGGATTGCCTGCTATCGGAATCTGACCCTGCGCGGGCTGCACCGGCGGCGCGACCGGCACCGTGGTCTGAATCGGCGCCATATCGGGTGCCTTGCCGATGTTCTCGATGCGGTCGACGGTGTTGCACGCGCCGAGGGTGACGGCGGCGACGGCGAGTGTGATGAGTTTGCGCATGGCGGTTCCTTATGGCGTGTTCTGGGCAAGCAGGTTGGTGCCGGGCAAAGCGACACCGGCTCCGTCGGCGCGGACCACGCCAGGCCCAACGACGGTGCAGATGATCTGACGGTAGGACACCGGATTGACCACGGTGACCTGCTCGCCGATGCCGCCCTCGGTTGTCGCCTTTCCGGTCGCAGTGAGCGTGATGCCCGGTGCTTCGAATGTCATGGTGACGAGCGAGCCCTTGGTCACGACGATCGGGTGGCGAACGTCGTCGACCCGGACGGTTTCGCCGGCGCGGAGCACGCGGCGCGCTTCCATGCCGTCGAGCTGGTTCATCGAGGTGACGACACCGGCTTGTGCACCTGCCACCATCTGGTAGGCGAGGTCGGCGTCGGAGATCGTGGCTCCGCGCGGAATGTCGTGCGAGGGAACGGCAACGCGCATCTGTCCTTCGGCAAAGGCGGGACCGATCACAAGTGGCGCAACGACCAGAAGCGCCATGAAGGCGACGGTTATACGGAACATCAGCTGCCACCCAGTCTTGCGGTTTCCTGCATCATGTCGTCGGCCGCGGTGATCACCTTCGAGTTCATCTCGTAGGCGCGCTGCGCCGTGATCAGCGAGGTGATCTCTTCCACCGGATCGACGTTGGAAGTTTCGAGGAAGCCCTGGGTGATCGTGCCGTAGCCGGTCGATCCCGGGACGCCGGATTGCGGCGCGCCGGATGACGGAGTTTCCAGGAAAAGGTTGTCGCCCACGGCGTTCAGACCGGACTCGTTCGGAAAGCGCACCAGTTCGAGTTGGCCCAGGACCTGCGGCGCGGTTTGCGCCGGCACGGTGGCGGAGACCTGGCCCTGTGCATTCACCGAAACACTGAGCGCGTTCGCCGGGATCGAGATACCGGGCGCCACGGTGTAGCCCTTGTCGGTGACAAGCTGGCCGTCGGGCGACAGCGCGAAATTGCCGGCGCGGGTATAAGCATCGGTGCCGTCCGGTTCTGTGATATGGAAAAATCCCGAACCCTGGATCGCAAGGTCGTAAGGATTGGAGGTCGACTGCATGTCGCCCTGGCTCGTCACGCGATAGACCGCGGAGGTGCGCACACCGGCGCCGATCTGGATGCCGGACGGGATGACGGTGCCGCTATCCGACGACTGCGCGCCGACCTGCTCGACGTTCTGGTAGAGCAGATCCTGGAATTCGGCGCGCTGGCGCTTGAAGCCGGCGGTGTTCATGTTCGCGAGGTTGTTCGCGATGACTTCGACGTTGGTCTGCTGTGCGAGCATTCCGGTTGAAGCGATACTGAGGGCGCTCATATCTGTCGTTCCTTAATTCGGCATGTTGCCGAGTTTGTCGATGGCGTCGCGCATCATCTGCTCATGCGACTGAGAGAGCGTGGTCGTCGCGTCGTAAGCGCGCATCACTTCGATCATGTGGCTGATCTCGACGACCGGCTCGACATTGGAGGTTTCGAGCATGCCCTGCGTGAGTTTCGCCGGCGGCGCGGAATCGTCGGGCGCCTGCTCGGTTGCATAGAGGCTGTTGCCCTCTTTGCGCATCTGCCGCTCGTTGGCGAACGCGGTGACCTTGAGCCTGCCGAGTTGGCCCTGCTTGCCGCTGATCGTTCCGTCTTCGGCAATCGTGACATCGCCGTCGTCGGGCGTGACGGTGATGTCGCCGCCGTCGCCCTGCACGGCATTGCCTTCCTGTGTGACCAGCTTGCCGTCGCCGTCGAGGGTGAAATGACCGTTGCGGGTGTAGCGGTCGCCGTTGGGCGTGGAGACGGTGAAATAGCCGCTGCCGTTGATCGCAACGTCGAACGGCGCGTTGGTGGTCTCGAATTTGCCGGCAGTGAGATCGCGCGTCACACCGCGGTCCTGAACGAAGCTGATGCGCTGGGTGATGCCTGCGGGATCGCCTTCCTGCGGCGGCATCGATTTCACATACTCTTCGAACTGCACGCTTTCGCGCTTGAACGCGGGTGTCGAGGCGTTCGCGATGTTGTTCGCGATCACGTCCATCGAACGGTAGGAGGCCATCTGATGCGATAGGCCAACGAGCATCGTGTTATCCATGGGCGCGATCCTTTCTGGTCCGGCCCACAGCCCATTGCAGCGGCCATGCCAGCGCGAAACCCGCCATTTCCCTGGATTCCAGGAGGCGCCCGTGCGGCCGACCGGCAACAAATGCCGGGCTAATTCCGTCGCTTTAAGGATTTGCAAACCAAATTTGAACGGTGCCTTAACCATGCGCACCTAACGTCCCCAACGTTGCAGCGAAGACACCGCTCACGGGGACGAGGCCATGGCGAACGACAAAGAAACCGACACTGACGCCGCCGCGGATGGCGCAGAGCCCGCAAAGAAGGGCATCGTCGGCAAGATCACCAGTCTTCTGTTCGGCAGCAAGCTCAAGATGGCGATCAGCGGCGGCGTGCTTCTTCTGCTGCTCGGCGGCGGTGGCGCGGGCTACTATTTCCTCATGCCGTCACCGGCGCCCAAGACGGATCAGCAGCTCGCGGACGCCCAGGTTCCGCTCGTTCCGCCGGACGTCACGTTTTACGATATCCCCGACATCATCGTGAACATCCAGACTGTCGACGGCACGCCCGCCTATCTGAAGCTCGGCATTTCGCTCGAGCTTGCGAGCGCCAAGGAAAAGCCGGGTCTGCAAGTCGTGATGCCGCGTATCGTCGACCAGTTCCAGTCCTATCTGCGCGAACTGCGGATGGACGATCTCAAAGGCTCCGCCGGCGTGCTCCGCCTCAAGGAGGAGCTGCTGCGTCGCGTAAGCGTGGCAGCCGCGCCATACCAAATCCGCGACGTATTGCTCAAAGAAATGATCGTTCAGTAACGAAAGACAACGCCATGGCCGACGAACCACAGACCGACGCCCCGATCGCGGAGCCTGCCGCCGAATCGGCGGACACGGAAATCCGCACGACCGAGCGTGTCCTGAACCAGGAAGAGATCGACAGCCTGCTCGGCTTCGACGTCACCGACGACGCGATGGAAGACAAGAGCGGCGTGCGCGCGATCATCAACTCCGCGCTCGTCTCCTACGAACGTCTGCCGATGCTCGAAATCGTCTTCGACCGCCTTGTGCGCTTGATGACGACTTCACTGCGCAATTTCACCTCGGACAATGTGGAAGTCAGTCTCGACAACATCACGTCGATCCGCTTCGGCGATTACCTGAACTCCATCCCGTTGCCGGCCATCCTGTCGGTGTTCCGTGCCGAACAGCTCGACAATTACGGCCTCTTCACCGTCGATTCGAACCTGATCTATTCGATCGTGGACGTGCTGCTCGGTGGCCGCCGCGGGACCTCGGCGATGCGCATCGAAGGCCGCCCCTACACCACCATCGAGCGCACCCTGGTGCAGCGCATGGTCGAAGTGATCCTGCAGGATATGGTGCAGGCATTCGAGCCGCTCGCGCCGGTGAAGTTCACCCTCGATCGGCTGGAGACCAATCCGCGCTTTGCGGCCATCGCACGGCCCGCCAACGCGGCGATCCTCGTCAAGTTGCGCATCGATATGGAAGACCGTGGCGGCCGCACCGAATTGCTGTTGCCCTACGCGACCTTGGAACCGATCCGCAAGCTGCTGCTGCAGCAGTTCATGGGCGAGAAGTTCGGCCGCGACTCGATCTGGGAAAGCCATCTCGCATCGGAATTGTGGGCGACGCGGGTCGAGATCGACGCGATTCTCGACGAGCAGATCATGTCGCTCAACAAGATCATGACCATGAAGGTTGGCGAAACGATCATGCTGAACGCGACGCCCGAATCGAAAATCGAAATGCGCTGCGGCGGGGTCCCCCTGCTGAAGGGGCGCATGGGCCGGGTGGGTTCGTCCGTCGCGGTCCGCATCGACGAAGCCATCGCCCGTACCGACGCCTCCCGCGCGCTCTAGAAAGGAACGCTGCCATGTACTTCACGCTCTCGACCGGAATCGAACTGGTTCTGATGGTCCTGCTGGCCTGCACGCTCGTCTATTGCATCGTGCTGGAACGGCGCCTGGCGGCGTTGCGCAGCGGCCAGGACGGCCTGAAGGCAACGTTCGGCGAACTGAACACCGCGCTGACGGCCGCCGCAGCCACGGTGCGTGCGCTGAAAGCGTCGGCAGCAGACGCGGGCGAGCAGCTTGACGACCGTCTTTCCAAGGCGCGCGCGCTTGCCGACGAACTGGCGCTGATCACGGCTTCCGGCGAACGGATCGCCGAACGCTTCGACCGGGCTCCCGCTCCCAAAATGGCGATGCCGGCCGGCGCGATGAACCATCGCCTGGAAGCGCTGAGGGCCGTGCGGTGAACCGTTTTCTGCGGCATATCCGGCTTTTGCCGGTCGTCATCCTGGTCGGGTTCTCGCTGCTGACGGTGAAAGGCTTCGGTCTGATGCACGAAGCGCGCGCCGCAGATGCCGGGGCTTCTGCGCCGGCCGAGCAGCCGGGTCCGACGGCACAGCCAACCAGCACGTCCGGCGATCCGGCGGCTGACGACACAGAATTGGCGAGCGCGTCCGAAGTGGACGTGCTCACCAGTTTGACCAGGCGCCGCAAAGAGCTCGACGCACGCGAACAGAAACTCGCGATGCGTGAGAATGTCATCACCGCTGCCGAACAGCGGGTCGACAACAAGATCACGCAGTTGCAGGCGCTGCAGGCCGCGATCCAAAAGCTGCTCGGCCAGCGCGACGCCGAAGAGCAGAAGCAGATCGCTTCGCTGGTGAAGACCTACTCCGCGATGAAGCCGAAGGATGCGGCCCGCATCTTCGATACGCTCGACGAAGATGTGCGCATCACCGTCGCGCAGCAGATGAAGCCTGACGTGCTTGCTCCGGTCTTGGCGGCAATGCAGGCGGAACAGGCTCAAAAGCTCACACTGAAACTGGCCGATCGTTTCAAGGTCAAAACGCCGGATGTGCCGCTTGCCACACCGCCGGCAGCGCCCGCCCCGGATGGCACGCCTGCGACCGCAACGACGCCGGCATCCACAACGACCTCACCCGCCGCCGCACCGGCGCAGACCGCTGCTGCCGCGCCGGCGCCCGCAGCGACGCCTCCGGTTCAACTGGCGACCAACGAGCCGCCGAAGGCACCGATCATGCCGAAGCCGGTGCCGCATCGTGCAACCCGGCGTGCCGTGAACGCAGCCGCCGCTGCTGCGACAGCCAAACTCGCTTCCACGCCTTCGCCCTCAGCTGCCGGTAGACCAACCACAACCGCTACAACCGCAACGCAGCGGCCCGCGGCCTCATCGCCTACAGCCTCCACGACGCCGGCAGCTGCGCCAAAACCTGCAACGCCACAGCCAACTGCGCCGATAACGCCGGCACCGCAGCCCCCTGCGGCGACGCCAACACCCGTACCTGCACAAGCCGCAACGACCGCGGGGAACAAGCCGGCGTCAGTAATGTCGGCTACGCCGGGCTCCGCGAGCGCTATCAAGCCGGCCTTGGCGCCTACAACGACCACCGCACCGGGCACGGCGAACAACACCGCGCCGGCGGCGCCGGTTGTGGCCAAACCGGGCGGCTGATCATGGTTTACGAAAGGTTAAGCCCGCGACCCGGATACTGCTGACGGCTGGTATGTCGATGCACGTTCGCTCCGTCTTCTCGCGTTTCTCCCGTCTTTCCGCGGCGGTGTTCGCCTGTGCCCTGCTGCCTATCGCGGCAAAGGCGGGCGACAGCGTGAACGCAAGTCAGAGCGACGGCTACGCCCGCTTTCTCTTCACCTTCGCGCCACCCGCACACGGGACGGCCGCGCTGAACGGCAATGTGCTGACGATCGCTTTCGACCGTCCGGTGACGATCGATCTTGCAAAGCTGCAGGCACTGTCCAGCGTCGTGACCAGCGCGCGCGTCGATCCCGACAAAAAGACTTTTCGTCTCGTCCTCAGCGAGACCGCCAAGCTGCACACCAGCGTTTCCGGTGCGAGCTACGCGGTGGACGTGGCACCGACGACCTTCGCCGGAACGCCGCCCGATCTTCCGCCGCCGCCCAAACCGCCGGGACCGGTCGATCCGGATTCGCTTGCGGCCCTCAAGATCCGCGCCGGCATCTATAAGAATTTCACCCGCGTCGTGTTCGACTGGCCGAAATCGGTGCCCTACACGATCGCGCGCGGCAAAGACTCGCTGGTGCTCCACTTCGCCGCCCTCGGCAAACCCGATTTCTCGCCGCTGACGCGGGTCGCGCCGCCATGGGTGAAAGCCGGAGACTGGCATATCGAGGCCAATCGCGGCATTGCGGTCGCACTGACCGTCGATCCCGGTTCGCGCACCCACGATTTCCGTGACGGCGCGCATGTCGTGCTGGACGTTCTGTCGCCAACCGCCGATGCGAATACCTACACGCCGCCCGCCGATCCCGGCAAAAAAGCGGTGCCGGTTGTGCTCGGTCCCAAGCAGGACGGCGCACAATCTGCCTCCATCGCCAAAACGGATGGACAGGCGCTGACGGCAACCGCGCCGCCAAAGCCGTTGACCCAGGCACAGGCGATTGCGGACGCTTCCGCGAAGCTCAGCGGCAAACCCGACACACCGCCGAAACCACAAACACCGCCATCACCGCCGCCAGCGCCGCTACCCGCCGCGCCACCCGCGAACGATGCGACGGCCCAGCGGACGCGCGACGGCGCGGTCCTCACCTTCGCCAACACGCACAGTGCAGCCGTGTTCGTGCGCGGCATGACAGCGTGGATCGTGATCGACGGCGCACCGGCGCTCGATCCGGCGGCGCTCAAGAAAGGTGTCGGCGATTTCTCCGACTCGGTGTCGGTCGCGACCGGCGACAACGCCGCGATCGTTCGCATCGCCCTCAAGACGCCGGCGAAAATCTCGGTGCAGCAGAAGGGTTCGGCCCTGCAGGTTTCCCTCGGCTCCAAAGCGGAGGACGGCAGTTCTCCGCTGGAGTTTGCGCGCGGCGCCGATCCGCAGTCCGCGACGCTGACCACCACGCTGGCGGGTGCGACGCATTCCATCGCCATAACCGATCCCGATGCCGGCGATACGATGCTCGTGGTGCCTGGCGATGCCGGCCACGCCGTCCTGCAGCAGCGCGACCATGTCGAGTTTTCGCTGCTGCCCACGGCAGAAGGTCTCGCCATCGTTCCGCATGCCGACGATCTATCGGTTTCGGTCGCCAACACGCAGGTCACGATTCGCCGGCCGCACGGTCTTGCCTTGGCTGGCGGCGCGGCAGTCGCCGCTTCGTCGCCGACAATGCTGACCAACGGACATGACGGACCGACTTTTCTCAACTTCGCGGCCTGGAAGCGCGGACCGGGACAGGATGTCTTCACGGCCGTGCGCGCGCTGCGCATGAACATAGCGCTGCATGATCCCAGCGAAGCCAACAGTGCCCGCCTGCAGCTGGCGCAGTTCTATCTCGCCAACCATTTCGCGGCGGAAGCACTGGGTCTCATCAAAATAATGCAGACGGCCGATCCCAGGCTGCAGTCGGATCCCCAGCTTCAGACGATGCGGTCAGCTGCGGACTACATGATGGGCCGCTTTCGCGATGCCCGCGCCGATCTCGCCGGCGACTCGTTCGGCAACGACCGCCATGCCGCCCTGTGGCGCGGACTGACGGAAGCGGCGCTGCACAACTGGGGCGACGCGCGCGATGCCTTCGCGCTCGCCGAAGGCGTGATCCACCGCTATCCGGCCGAATGGCAGGTGCGGCTGCGTCTGGCCGAAGCCGATGCCGCGCTTTCCACCGGGCTGATCGAAGCGGCGGACACTGCTGTCGTGCGCCTTCCGAAAGTGCTGCCGGCGGACCTGATGCTCGACGGCGAACTGATTTATGCGCGCCTTTATGCCCAGGAAGGCCGCTTCCAGGATGCTGCGTTGCTGTTCGCCGCCGTGGAAAAAGGCAAGAACGGATACGACGCCGCACAGGCCGTCTATTACCGCACCGAAGCGAATCTGATTTCTGGCGCGATGACGCAGGATCAAGCGATCGATGCGCTGGAGAATCTGCGCTTCCGCTGGCGCGGCGATCTGCTCGAACTGGCGACCCTGCGGCGGCTGGGGCAGCTCTATTTCGGAAAACAGGATTGGCGCGACGGTCTGCGCGTCCTGCGCATCGCCACCCAGAGCTTTCCGAACGAAGACGCCGGACGCGAAGCGCAAGACGATATGCGCACGGCGTTCGACAACCTGTACCTCAAAGGCCACGCCGACAAGCTCGCGCCGGTTCAGGCGCTGGCGCTGTTCTACGACAACATGGACCTGACGCCGATCGGCCCGACCGGCGACGAGATGATCCGGCGCATGTCCGACCGGCTTGTCGCAGTCGATCTTCTGGGACCGGCAGCCGATCTTCTGAAGTATCAGGTCAACAAGCGCCTCGATGGCGTCGCCCAGTCGCAAGTCGCAGCGCGGCTGGCCATGGTCTATCTGATGGACAAGAAACCGCAGCAGGCGCTCGACACACTTACCGCGACCCGCATCTCGGGGTTGCCGGACGACGTGAACCACGAACGCATGCTGCTGGAAGCCCGCGCCCTCGCCGGTCTCAAGCGCTGGGACCAGGCGCTGGACATGATCGCAGTGGACAACAATCCGGATACGAGCCGTCTGCGCGCGGACATCTATTGGGATAGCGGCAACTGGGCGATCGCCGGACAAAAATCGGAAGAGCTGTTGGGCACCCGCTACAGCGATCCCGCGCCGCTGAACGCTGGAGACCGCAACGACGTCATGCGCGCCGCGGTCGCCTATTCGCTCGCCAACGACCAGCCGAGCCTCGACCGGCTCCGCACCAATTTCGCACCGAAGATGCAGGCGTCCACTGACGCGAGTGCATTCAACGTCGTGACGCAGAAGATCGACGCCCACGGCCTCGCCTTCCGCGATGCTGCGGCGGAAATTGCCGGCGTAGACACCCTGAAAACATTTCTCGCCGATTTCAAAAAGGGCGGGACGTAAGCGCCGCGATTAAAGCGCGTCCAAATTGCCCAGCCAAGCAAGCGCGCGATCCGCCACCTTTTCCCAGCCGGATTCGCCGATGAGCCAGTGGCTGTGGCCCTCCGACACTTCGAACGTCGCCCGATCGCGATAGCGGGCAGCGATGCGGCGTACAGTCTGCGGCGGATTCATCCGGTCGTTAGAGCCGGTGAGGCAGAGAATCGGACACCTGATATCGCCCGGCTGCACCTGTGTCGCGCGCGAAGGGTCGAGACCCCAATGCATCACTTCGAACGTCGCGCGGCCGGACTCCGGCACGAAGCGTGCGTACACGGCATCGCGCTCTGCTTTCGACAACCGATCGAGAGAATGCGCAGCGGCGATGTCGTAGCTCGGTGGGATCGGCTTGTTGGCGAGATCGCCGATGAAGAACATCGCCTGCGCCGAGACGACCTCGAACAAGGTCGATGGCAGCACGCCCCACGGCGCACACGGCGCGAGCAGCACCAGCGCCTTCACCGGCGCCTGCGCCGCCACCATCTGCGCCACCAGGCCACCCAGCGAATGACCGGCGAGCACCGGCGGTGTAGCGAAACTCTTCACCAGGGCCGCAATGTCGGCGGCATAATCCTTCATGCCGACGCGGCCCAGTTCCAGCGGCGGCTTCTTGCCCCGGTCGTGGAAGCGCAGATCCGGCGTGTGGACCTCGTATCCGGCCGCTTCGAACGGTTGGCGGAATTTCTCGAAGGCCCAGCCGCCGCAGAACGCACCGTGGACCATTACGATTGGAGATTTGCGCTCGCTCATGCCGAGGGAAACGCCAGATCCTGGAACGCTGTTATCACCTGCATGTAGGTGTCGCGTTTGAAGGGCACGATCAGCCGCGGCAAGGCTTCCATCGCAAGCCACTTCCACTGGCCGAACTCCGGGTCGGCGGTCGCGATGTTGATGTCACAGTCCTCGCCGGTGAAACGCATCGCGATCCATTTCTGCCGCTGGCCGCGATAGCGCCCGTGCAGGGCGACACCCAGCAGATGCGCCGGCAGGTCGTAGGCGAGCCAACCCTCCATCTCGCGCAAGATTTCCGCCTTGCCGGTGCCGATCTCTTCTTCCAGCTCGCGCAGGCCCGCTTCCGCCGCGGTTTCGCCATCGTCGATGCCGCCTTGCGGCATCTGCCAGCCTTCGACCGTCTGATCGATGCGGCGGCCGACGAACACGTTTCCCTCGCGGTTGATCAGCATGATGCCGACACACGGGCGATAGGGCAGATCTTCGTGCTTGAGATGGGACCGGGACATGGAACCGGAGGAAATCAGTTCGACTTGGCAACTATGGCGGAAGCGGGAACGAGAACAAAGCCCCGGCCTGACAGGCCTTGGGCCCAGAGCGCCACGCGGTCCAGGGTTACGGGATAGACCGCGCCGGTGCCGCTGGCCGAACCGGTGCTGCGCGCCTGCTCTTCCAGTTGCGAAAGGCGGCGGTCGATCTCCATCGGGTTTTGCACCGCATCGATGGCAACCGTTCCTTGCGCGAAGGATGCGCCGGTGCGGTGCGCGACCTCGGGCGCGATCGAATGCGGCGCTGAGCCGTCGTCATAAAATAGAAGACCGCGCCGCGTGAGGAACGTCATCACCGGGCTGAGCGAATCCGGATCGGAAAGGAGACGGCCGCCGGCCATGTTGACGACGCCGGTGTAACCCGTAAATCGCGTGAGTGCCCAGGCGAGGCGCTGAATGTTGGCCTGTTCGTCTCCGCCGGCGCGCAATGTGCGCGGTCCCGGATCGCTGTCGGGAAAATCGTAGGGCTCCATTGGCACTTCGGCCAGGATCTCGTGTCCCTGCTTGCGGGCTTCGGCGGCCAGGCTTTGCGCGCCATCGGCATAGGGCGCGAAGGCGAGCGTGACCGCGGATGGAAGCTTCGACAGCGCAGCATCCGTCTGGCGCACAGAAATCCCGAGGCCGGTGATCACGACGGCGATCTTGGGTTTGCCAGCCGCTGCGACCGGCGCGGCATAAGCCGCCATCGGCGTGCGGCCGTCGCTGGCAACGCGCGGCAGCGGCCCATTCTCTGTCTGCTCTATCAAAGCCGGATCGGCGAGGAGCGCGTGTCCGGCATAAACCGGCTGGGTGATGGTGAGCGTACCGGCGGCCGCGTCCATCTGGGTGGAGAACCGGGGAGCGGCCGATTGCACCTTTGGGAAAGCGGTCTGTGGCGTCAGCGAAAGCTGCACTGTCGCATCGCGGGCGTGCGCCCCGCCCAGGATGGCCACGGCAAACCCCAGGACACCCAGCAAGCCTGCGACGCTGGCGCACGCGATCAGGAGCACACGCGCATCAGAGCGCGCGCCACTGTCTGGCTCGATGCTGCTTATCGCCATGCCGGAGAATAGGCTTCAGCGTGGTTACGGACCGGTTAACGGCCCGGTTCAGGCGTGGACCTTGGCTTTGTGAGTTGCCTTCGGCGCCGGCGCTTCCGGTCCCTGCAGCAGGCCCAGCGCATAGGTAAGCTGGAAATCCTTGTAGGTCTTGTCGGCGGGCGGCCGGATCGGCATCACCGACGGCTTCGGCGGCACTTCGCTCTCAGGTGAAAGGTGATGCGGCAGCAGGACCTCGCGCAACTCGTGTGCGTCATCGGTTGCGCCTTGTGCCACCGCCACATCGGGCGTGATGCCGAGCGCCTGGATCGAGCGGCCCGACGGCGTGTAGTATCGCCCGGTCGTCATGTGCAGCGCGCCGCCCGCGCCATTGTCGAGTGGCATGACGGTCTGGACCGAACCCTTGCCGAATGTCTGCGTGCCGACGATGCGGGCCCGCTTGTGATCCTGAAGCGCGCCGGCAACGATCTCCGAAGCGCTCGCGGTGCCGTTGTTGGTGAGGATGATGACCGGCTTGCCATCGGCGATATCGCCGGGTTTGGCATCGTAGCGCTCGGTATCTTCCGGATCGCGGCCGCGGGTGGAAACGATTTCGCCGCTGTCGAGGAAGTCGTCCGACACCCCGACCGCCGCATCGAGCACGCCGCCGCCATTGTCGCGCAGATCGATGATGTAGCCTTTGAGGTTCGGGCCGATGTCTTTCTTGAGCTTGGCGACAGCCGCCTTCAACTCGGCATCGGTGCGGTCGTTGAACGCCGGCAGGGCGATATAGGCGACATTGCCTTCGCGGCGCGACGTCACCGGTTCGACCGCCACATCGGCGCGCACGATGCGCTTTTCCAATGGTTCTTTTTCGCCCGCGCGCGACACCGTGATCTTCACCGGCGTGCCCTGAGGACCGCGCAGCTTCTTCTGGATGTCGTCCAGCGCCTGCCCGGCGACCGGCTTGTCGTCGATCGCGATGATGAGATCGCCGGCCTTGATGCCGGCCCGGAACGCCGGCGTATCGTCGATCGGCTGGATCACCTTGGCGCCGGCCTTGTCGGGCGCAACGACGAGACCCACGCCGCCATAGGCGCCGTTTGTCTTGGTCATCATGTCGGCGAAGGTCGGCGGATCGAAATAGTCGGAATGCGCGTCGAGCTGCGTGAGCATTCCGTTGATCGCGCCGCTGATCAGCGTCGTATCTTTGGGCTCTTCCACATAATCGTCACGCACAACGCTAAGCGCCTTGGCGAAACGCGTCAGGTCGACCTGGGCGGTGTCGCCGCGCGCAAGCTGCATCGCCGCCATCGTGATGACGAAGCCGGCGGCCGCACCGGAGGCCAATGCTGGGAAACGCTTCAAGCGTTGTCCTTCCGTTAGTTCGCGCTCGCGCTCTTGTTCTGCGCGGTGACGACGTTGTTCTTGCCGTTCAGGAGATCCAGCGCATAGCTGAGCTGGAAATCTTCGATCTTCTTGCCCGGCGGCGGCTTGATCACGGTCTGCTGGACTTTCTTGTTCGCAGCATCGTTGTCGAGATGTCCGGGCAGATCGGCTTCCGCCGGACGTTCGATCTTGGGCGTCAGGTCTTCGTCGCCCTGCGCGACGGCGATATCGGGCGTAATGCCCTGCGCCTGAATCGAGTGTCCCGACGGCGTGTAATAGCGCGCGGTGGTAAGGCGAAGCGCGCCGCCGCCTTCGCCGAGTGGGATAATGGTCTGCACGGAGCCCTTGCCGAACGACGTCATGCCGATGACCTTCGCGCGATGATGATCCTGCAGCGCACCGGCCACGATCTCCGACGCGCTCGCGGTGCCGCCGTTGATCAGTACGACCACGGGCTTGCCACCCGTGATGTCGCCGCCTTTGGCGTCATAGCGCTCGGTATCGTCCGGACGGCGGCCGCGGGTCGAAACGACTTCGCCGCCATTGAGGAAATCGTCGGACACATCGATCGCCTCGTCGAGCAAGCCACCTGGATTGTTGCGCAGATCGAGGACGTAACCCTTCAGGCCCGGTCCGATCTGCTTCTTCATCTCCGCGATGCCGCGTTCCAGACCGCTGGCGGTCTGCTCGTTGAACGCCGTGAGGCGGATGTAAGCGACATCGCCCTCGCGATGCCATTTGGCGCTATCCACCCGGATGACGGCGCGGGTGAGCGCAACATCGAACGGCTTTTTCTGTCCGGTGCGCAGGATGGTCAGCGAAATCTTGCTGCCCGGCGCCCCGCGCATCTTGTCGATCGCATCGTTGAGCGAGAGGCCTTGGATCGGTGCGTTGTCGATCGCCGCGATGAAATCGCCCGGCTTCAGGCCGGCATGCGACGCGGGTGTGTCGTCGATCGGCGAAACCACTTTCACCAGACCGTCTTCCATCGTGACTTCGATCCCGATGCCGGCAAACTCGCCCTTCGTCTGGATCCGCATGTCGCCATATTCCTTGGCGTTCATGTAGCTCGAATGCGGGTCGAGGCTTGAGACCATGCCTTCGATCGCGGAATCGATCAGTTCGCTGTCCTGTACCGGACGCACATAATTCGTCCGCACCCGCTGAAACGCGTCCTGGAACAGATCGAGCTGGCGATACGAGCTCATGTCGTTCGCGCCGTTCGCGGCCGGAAACAGCGTGAGCGCTGCCGCAAATCCGATGCCGGCGCCGACACCCACCAATCCAACCCGATTCCAGTTCATGATTTTTTAGCCTTCCTCAGCGCGACCGACAGATAGGGAGCGGGACTGATCCCTTTTCCATTCTGCCGCAATTCGAAATAAAGACGCGCATCCTTTGTGCGCGGCATGGTGCCCAGCGGCTCTCCCGCCAGGAGCTGGTCGTTCGGCCGCACCGCAATCCGGTCGAAACCCGCCAGCACGAGATCGTATCCACCCGGGGATTCCAAGATCAAGACTTGGCCGGTTTTATGGTAAGGGCCCGCGAAAAGAACCTTACCGTCCGTAGGTGCAATCACGAGCGCGCTTGCATCTGTGATGAAGGTCACACCGGGCGCGCCCGCACCGCCAAGCCCTTCTATCCCACCAGGAACGATCCCGCCAATAACGGGATTCAATAATGAATCTTTGTGCAAAGTGCCCAAAGCGCTGCCGTTTACGGGGCCGACGACCACCATATCGCCAGCATCCGGTTGACCGCGTAGAGAGGCCACACGCCTTATAAGGCTGGAGAGGTCCTTCGCTGCCTTAGCGACCGCATCCAGCTTGCTCTGGAGATCGCCATAGAGACTGCCCGCAGCTGCGGCTTCGCGCTCTCTTATCGCGAGAAGTTGATCGAGTTCCTTTTGCGCGGTCGTGAGCTGGGCCGCGTTGCGCACGCCTTCGGCGCGCCGCGTGACAAGTTCCAGGCGCGTTTCTCTCAGAGCTTTAATGCGCCCGGCCAGTGCTGCTGCTGCGCCGTAGACTCGCGGAACAGAGGCGCCGATGAGCATCGCACCCCGCGCTGCGCCGAGCGCGTCGTTCGGCTTTACCGCCATGGCCGGCGGCATGTCGTATTGCAGGCGTTCGAGGATGGCGAGCAGATGCGCGACGGAAACGCGATCGCGCGCAAAGGCTGCGCTTTGCAGTGCGTCTTCGGCTTCGAGTTTCGCGATCGCGATGTCCAGTTGGCTGCGCTCGCGCTCCAGATCCTGCACCCGCGCTGCGGTCGCCAGGAGCTTCGCGCGCAGTTGAGCGGCCTGTGTCGCGAGCGCGTCGCTTTTCTGCTTTGCGTTCTTCACGGCCGGCGTCGCCTTGGCGATCACGCTTTGAAGCTGTTTGTATTGCTGCGCCGTCGACGGGAGCTTTGCTTCTTCGCCCAGCGGGACGGCATGGCTCAGATCATCGTCGGCTGCCGGGTAACGCGCAGGCGGTACCAACGCTGCAACAGGCTTCGGTCTCGGCCGCAGGTCCAGAACAACTGCGGGCCGCTGGGCAGGGTTGATTGTCCCTCTCATGGAGAGCGCTCTGGGATGATGGACTGGTCTGCGGTGGGCTGGGAGTGCTGCGCTCAACAGCGCCGCACCGATAAGAAGCGGCAGAAAACAGAGCGAACGGGAGACGCGCGTCAGGCGGATTGCTCCGCATGCAGCGGCTGCAGAAGTGAATGCCCCGTCATCGGCGCCGGCTGTTTCAGGCCCATAAGCGCCAGCATGGTCGGCGCGACATCCGCCAGGCGGCCGTTCTCGAGCTTGAAATCGTTGCCCGCGTTGATCGCGATGATAGGTACATCGAACGTGGTGTGCGCCGTATGCGGTTCACCCGTTTTGGGGTCCTTCATCAGTTCGACATTGCCGTGATCGGCCGTGAGCAGCATGACGCCGCCAGCCTTCTCTACCGCCGCACGCAGACGCCCGAGGCAAGCGTCGATGGTCTGCACCGCTTCGACGGCCGCACCCATGATGCCAGTATGCCCCACCATGTCGGGATTGGCATAGTTCACGACGATCAGATCGTATTTGCCGCTTTCGATGGCTTCCACCAGCTTGTTCGTCAGCTCCGGTGCCGCCATCTGAGGCTGCAGATCGTAGGTCGAAACCTTTGGACTTGGGATGAGGATGCGGTCTTCGCCTTCGAACTGCTGCTCGCGCCCACCGTTCAGGAAGAAGGTCACGTGCGCGTATTTCTCGGTCTCGGCAATGCGGAGCTGCTTCATGCCGAGTTCGGAGACGTATTGGCCGAGTGTTTCGCGCACATCCTCTGCCGGAAACAGCTGCGTCATCAGCTTGTTGAGCGGCTCCGAATATTCCGTCATGCCCGCGGCCGCAGCGAACTTCACCACGCGCCCGCGCTCGAACGATTCGAAACAGGGATCGAGCAGCGCGGTCGAAATCTCTCGCGCGCGATCGGCCCGGAAATTTGCGAACAGCAACGCATCGCCATTCGAGGCGCCGGCATAATTGCCGATGGCCGCCGGCAGAAAGAATTCGTCGGTCACGCCGTCTTCATAGGACTTCTCAACCGCGGCTGCTGCGGTTTCGAAGCGATCGCCTTTCGCCTCGACGATCGTGTCATAGGCTTTGGATACGCGATCCCAGCGCTTGTCGCGATCCATGGCGTAATAGCGGCCTGAGATGGTGGCGATACGCACGCCCGCCGTCCCGGCGATCTCGCGCTCGAATTCGGCGAGGAAGCCCCTCGCGCTTTTCGGTGGCGTGTCACGCCCGTCGAGAAAGGCATGCACGAACACCGGCACACCGGCGCCGGAGACAATGCGCACCAGTGCGGAGATGTGGTCGACTTGGCTGTGCACGCCGCCATTCGACAAGAGACCCATGATGTGAACCGCACCGTTGGTGCCTTTCACCTTGGCGATCAAGTCGACCAAGGCTGGACGGGTGGCGAGCGTGCCGTCCTCGATTGCCGAGTCGATGCGCGGCAGGTCCTGTGCCACCACCCGGCCGGCGCCGATATTCATGTGCCCGACTTCGGAATTGCCCATCTGACCGGCCGGCAACCCCACCGCACGGCCACAGGTCTCGAGCAGGGCATGCGGGCAGCTGATGAGCATTGCGTGGTAGTTCGGCGTGCGCGCCGCAGCGATGGCATTGTCGGTCGGGTCGTCGCGCCAGCCCCAGCCATCGAGGATGCAGAGGACGGCAGGACGGGGACGGGATTTCGGCATCGGAACACTCGAACGGGCGAAGCGGCTCACTACGCCATAACCCTATCAGAACAAAGCCGTTCTATCGCCTCACGACTCCGATGCGATTCAGCCAGCCATGTCCGCCGCGCGCGCCCCGCATGCCGAATTGCCGCTTGGCGGAAACTTCGCCACACATAGGTTGAATCGCATGCGCATCGACCGCCCGCACGCCGCACTTTATGTGACGGCCATCGTATTCGTCGCATTGCTCGCTGCGGCGGGACTGCGCGCGACGCCGGGCGTGCTGATGGTGCCTTGGGGTCAGGCCTTCGGCTGGTCGCGGGGCGTAATCTCGTTTGCAGCGGCTACCGGCATCTTCCTGTTCGGCATGACCGGGCCGTTCGCGGCGGCCGCGATGCAACGTTTCGGCGTGCGCCGGACTGTGATGGCCGCCATGGTGCTGATGAGCGCCTCGACCGGAGCCAGTTTGCTGATGACCCGGCCGTGGCAGCTCATCCTGCTGTGGGGCGTGCTGTCGGGTATCGGGACGGGCTGCATCGCGAATGTTCTGTCCGCGACCATCGTGAACCGGTGGTTTGTCACCCGGCGGGGTCTGGTGATGGGACTGCTCGCGGCGAGCACCTCCACGGGCACGCTGATCTTTTTCCCGGCCCTGTCGGCCATTGCCGAGCAGGGCGGCTGGAAGCCAGTCGTGCTGACCGTTTCCGTTGGCATCGCCCTGCTCATTCCGTTGGTCGCATTCTTTCTGCCGGAATGGCCGGCGGATGTTGGCCAAACACCGTTCGGGGCGGACACCGATCACCCCGTTCCGATACCCGACCGGACCAATCCGCTCCGAACAGCGTTCACCGCACTTCAGGACGGCGCCAAAAACAAGGATTTCTGGCTGTTGGCCGGGACGTTCTTCGTCTGCGGCTTCACCACCAATGGCTTGGTCGGGACACATATGATCGCGCTGTGCTCCGACCACGGTCTGGCGCCGGTGGCCGCGGGAAGCCTGCTGGCGGTGATGGGGGTATTCGATCTGGTAGGGACCACAGCCTCCGGCTGGCTGACCGACCGCTACGATCCGCGCAAGTTGCTGTTCGTCTATTACGGCCTGCGCGGCCTCTCGCTGATTTATCTGCCGTTCAGCGATTTCAGTTTCACGAGCCTGTCGCTGTTCGCGGTGTTCTACGGCCTGGACTGGATCGCGACTGTGCCGCCGACTCTGGCGCTGGCCAACAAGGCCTTCGGCACAACCAGAGCACCGGTGATCTTCGGCTGGATTTCCGCCAGCCACCAGATCGGCGCGGCCTCTGCCGCGTTCCTCGCTGGCGCAACGCGGACGCTCACCGGCTCCTATCTCGATGCCTTCGTGATGGCGGGTCTGGTGGCGATCCTGGCCGCACTGTTCTGCCTCCTCATCGGGACCAAACCGGTCGCACTCCCGGCCTCCGAGACGGTTTAACCCGGCAAGACCTGCCGGGCGCCGCAAAATCCCTGCGCGACCCTATTTAAGTAATTGATATCGCTAAATTTTATTCGCACTAAAGACGGCACGGGTCTGGCAAGGCCGCTTGCGGAAAATCCTGTCAGAGCAGAACCCGCTCCATGCGTCACATATATAAGCGTGTCCTCGCCAGCCTCGCCGCCGCCTTCGTGGCACTCGCACCGTTCGAGGCCTCCGCAGCCTCGCGGGTGAAGGATCTCGTCGATGTCGAAGGCATCCGCGACAACATGCTGGTCGGCTACGGCTTGGTGGTCGGCCTGAACAACACCGGCGACACCCTCAAGAACGCGCCGTTCACCCAGCAATCGCTGCAAACCATGCTGGAGCGCCTCGGCGTCAATACCCACGGCGTGACGATGCAGACCAAGAACGTCGCCGCCGTAATGGTGACGGCGAGCCTTCCCGCCTTTGCAGCACAGGGCACTCATATCGACGTGACGGTGAGCTCTGGCGGCGATGCAAAGAGCCTGCAGGGTGGCACCCTGCTGGTCACCCCGTTGTTCGGCGCCGACGGAAAAATCTACGCACTGGCGCAGGGACCGCTCGCGATCGGCGGCTTTGTCGCCCAAGGCCAAGGCGCGACCGTCACGCGCGGCGTGCCGACTTCGGGCCGTATCTCGAACGGCGCGATCGTCGAACGCGAAACCGGGTTCCAACTCGCGAGCGAACACGAACTGCGCCTGTCGTTGCGCAATCCGGACCTGAACACCGCGACGCGTATCGCGCAGGCGGTCAACGCGTTCCTCGGCGGCGCAGTCGCAACTGCGAGCGATCCCTCCAATGTGCATCTTGCGGTGCCGGCGAATTATCCGAACGGCGCCGCCGGGTTGCTCAACGATATCGAGAGCATTCGGGTCGAACCCGACGGTGCCGCCAAGGTCGTGATCGACGACAAATCCGGTGTGATCGTGATGGGCAGCGATGTCCGCATCTCCACCGTCGCGATTGCACAGGGCAATCTCACCATCCGGGTCAGCGAAGCGCCCCAGGCCAGCCAGCCGGCGCCCTTCAGCCAGGGCAGCACCGAAGTCCTGCCGCGCACATCGATCTCCGTCGACGATAGCAAAGGCAACAAGATGGCTGTGGTGAGCCAAGGCGTGAGCCTGCAGAGCCTCGTGAACGGCCTCAACGCGCTCGGCGTCGGCCCCCGCGACATCATCTCGATCCTGCAGGCGATCAAAGCCGCCGGTGCGCTGCAGGCCGACATCGAGGTGATCGGCTGATGGACACGAACTACGACGTCCAGAATGCCCTGTCGATGGCGCGCAACACACCGGTCCGCGCGCCGCGCGCCGGACAATCGGCCGATGCCACCACCAAAGCCGCGAAAGATTTCGAAGCCGTCTTCATCTCGCAGTTCATGGGCAGCATGTTCGAAGGGGTCCAGACCGACGGGCTGTTCGGCGGCGGCCAGGGCGAGCAGATGTTCCGTTCGCTGATGCTGGATCAATATTCCCAGCAGATGGCCAATCAGGGCGGCTTCGGCATCGCCAAAGCGGTCACCCGCTCGCTCAACGAACACCAACAGGCGCAACAGCGCGCGCAGGCGGAAGCGGAGGCGAAAGCGAACGGCAAGCCCGTCACGCCCGAGACGCCGTCTTTTCCGACACAGAAGCCGCAACCCACATTCGCAGCACATGCCAAAGCGCCGGAAAGCTTTTCCGTTGGCGCCAAGGCCGCACCCGTGTTCGCCGCACACCCTGCCACGGTGTTCGCCGTCTCGGCCGCCGCGTCGCGCAGTCTGAAGAGGAGCGTTCATTGAGTGCGGAGAAGATCGAAAGGGTCGTCCTGCTGGCGGAGCGGTTGATCGCGGCGCTCGAAGCCGACATTGCCGCGCTGGAACGCGGCAAGCCCCGCGAGATGAAAACCATCGAACCCGAAATCCAGCGTCTGTCTGCGCTCTATGCCCGCGAAGCGGCGGCGCTGACCGCGGCCGTCACGAAGGCGGCGCCGGCGGACGCGCGCGACAGACTGGCCCAGACGACGGCACGCTTTCGCGACGTGCTTGCCAGGCAGCTTCGGATCCTGACCCGCATGCGCAACACCAGCGAAGGCATGATCCATGCGATCGCGAAAGAGGTGGAACGCCGCCGCACTGTCGTACGCCCCTACGGCCGCACCCCCGTCGCAAAGCCGCGCCCGACCGGCGCAATGCTCTACAACGCCACGGCTTAGCGGCCAGCTTTCGAGAAACACTGCGTCGTCGCGTAACTGCGCCGGGCGCTGGTTCAGGCCGTCGTGCTGGTGGAACCGCCGGTCAGCATCAATGCAAGCGAATAATTCGCAATCTGGTTGTTCAAGTAGGCCGGCGTCGTCCCACTTTGTGTCGACGAGGCGGTCGATGTCGTGGCCGACACCGGTGTGTTGCTGGTGTTATAGGCAGAGCGGACTGCCGACAGGACGCTCAGCAGCTGCGCCCGCGCGCTCTTCGCGTCGGTCGAACTCAAGAGATCGAGATTGGAAGGAATGGAGAGGCCGTAGACCGGGAGCTGTTTGCTGGCCGGCGTGGTGGAAGACGACGATGACGATTTGGCGCTGTTCACCAGAATGCCTGGCGAGATGCCCAACCCTTGCAGGGCATCCGAATTTGCCGGACCGGATTGGAGTTGCACCTGCACACCGGCATTCACCGCGATCTTCAGCGCACTGCTGCCATCGCTTTTGAAGGTGACCGAAGCTTTGCCGCTGCTGCCGAGATAGGTGTTTATCTTGTCCGCCAGCGAACTCAGCGTCTCGTCCGGATCGATGGTGATCGTCGCGGTGTTGGTCCCGAAGCTGTTCGAGATCTGCATTTTGAAACTGTCGCCTGCGCGAACCGTGGTCTGGTCGACGAGGTTCACCGACTGGGACAGCGAAATGGTGCCGCGGGGCAGCCCCAGCGCGTCGAGCGCGCTCGAGCCTTGGGCGTCGACCGCGATACCCGAACCGGTCGAGGTGCCTTCGACACCGCCGAACTGCTTGGTCCAGTCGACCGTGCCGTCGGTGTCGAGCTGTGCCGCGAACATGTTCTGCGTGTTCGCGAAGCTCTGGGTCTGGCCGGCGAATGCACCGCGGGTGGTTCCGGTGAGATAGACCTTGCCGTCCGAGACCGCGATGCCGCCACCGGTATCGGTGGCCGAGGTTCCGACATAGCTCACGTAGTTTGTCGTCGCGCTGGACCCGGAATCGGTGAGTTGCGCGACGAATGCGTCGCTGCCGCCGCTGCTCGGGCTGACGACCGTCGCCTGCCCGCCGGCGGTCAAAGCGGTGTTGGAGGTCGTGCCCGAAATGTAGATGTTGTTGCCGTCGACTGCGATGCCGCCGATCGTGCCACCGGCGTTGAGCGGGCCGAGATCTTCCTGCCAAACCGGCGCCTGCGTCGCGTCGCCATTGGCGTATTTGGCCACGATCGCGTGGCCGTTCTGAACGCTGGCGACGACGAGGCCGCCATCCGCGGTGTTTGCGACCTGCGAGACCTGGTCCGCGCCGGAGGTGCCGAACTGCTGGCGGTAGACGAGATTGCCCTTCTTATCGAGTTCGGTGACGGTGGCATCGGTTGCACCGCCGTTGTTGGTCTGACCTTTCGCCAGCGTTCCGCTGACGTCGCCGCCGACATAGACATTGCCGCTGGAATCGACGGAGACCGCGAGCGCCGCGTCGTTCGACAACGGCGAGAGCTGGTGCAGCCAGGTTTGCGATCCGTCGGCTGTGTATTTGGCGACGAACGCATCGGTTCCACCACCGATCGCACCCTGCGTGAGATCGCTAGTGGTGCTGCCGGCGATGACCACGCCGCCGGTCGGATCGAGCGCCAGCGAATAGCCTTGCGCCGTATCGGAAGCGCCGACCAGACGCTGCCAGAGAATATTTCCGTCGCTGTCGTATTTGGTCAGATAGGTGTCGCTGCTGCCTTTTTCGATTTGGCCGCCCATGCTGCCGGTCGTGTTGCCGAGCACATAGACATTGCCTTGCGAGTCTACGACAGTCGACTGCGCCGTCGCGTCGCCGGAGGTTGGCGTGATGTTGTTGGCGAACTCACCCTGTGGCGTCCCGTCAAGGTTCACGAGCTTGGTGAGGCGGCCCTGTTGGTCTCCAGCTGCGACCGTGCCGGTCGAACCGGCCAGATAGATCGCCGGTTGTGCATCGTCTGCGGAGAATGAGATCGTTTCCGAAGCCGAAGACTTGATTTGGAGCCCGAACGTCTCGTTCGTGATCGGATCGACGAAGGTCGAGCTGCTCGACGATGAGCTTGAAGAACTCGGCGATGTGGATGTGCTGGAACTGCTTGTCGACGTAGACGAGGCGTCCGTTCCGTCGGAAATCGTCACACGCTGCAGGCGCGTGGAAAACCCCGCGTTGGCGAGCTGGGTGTTCGCATAGGCCGCGATGTTGTCGAGGGTGAGCGGGCCCTGCACCTGCGACAGGTCGATCGCGAGGTTGGTCGTCACGCCGCCCTTCTTGACGGCGATGTTGAAGCTGTCGCTCGTCGACAGATTCGGGACCGGGTTGAACAACGCGTTGCCCTTCACCACGACTCCGCCGACGTAGGTGTTCGTACTCTGCGGAATCTCCGCCGAGCTGACCACGCTCGAGACCTTGGGTCCCGGCAGCAGATTGTAATTGTTGAAGGTGGTCGAGCCGATGTACTGCTCGATCTGCTGCAATCCGGCCTGGAAGCGCGTGTCGAGGCCGGGCAATTCGCCCGACGGCGTGCTGTCGCTCGAGGCCATCACGGCCAGCTGGGAAAGCTGATTGATCCCCTGATAGATCGCGAAAAGTTTCTGGTTGTCCTGCTCGAGTTTCTGCGACGCCGTGGTCGCAGCCGCCGTGATCGCAGGATTCGACAGGTTCAGGAACGAGGTCTGGTTGAGTATCTGTGCGTTTTGGATCTGCGTCGACGGTGGCGTGGTCGAACTCCACGGCGTTACGTCGTTCACGCTGGCGGTCGAAGTCGATAGAGCGGCCGATGTTGCCGATGAGCCAGCCGATTGGCTTCCCAGCGTCGCCGTGCCCAGCTGCGCGGTGTAATAGTTGAGGATAAGGGACGAATCCAATCCCAGGATGCCGCTGCTGCTCATTGGCCTGCCGATGCTCGCCTGCACTATCGGCGGGCGCGCGTTAATGCGGCGCTAAACAAATGCGAAAACGTCCTTAAGCGAACCTTAACGCAGGTTGCGCGAGAACGAGCGTATGGCATCGGCGCAGCAAGCGGCGGCAACGCGATTCTATTCGGAGGGCCAACGGCTTTCCGCCGCCGGGCGCCATCACGACGCCATCGGCAAGTACGAGAACGCTCTTGTGGCCGATCCGAACGACGTTCGGGTGCTGTTCGCGCTGGGCAATACAGCACGAAGACTCGGCCTCGCCCGTCCGGCAGAGGAATTTTTCCGCAAGGTGCTGGCACTGGAACCGGAACGGATCGAGGCGCTGGTCAACCTCGCCAATCTGTTGCGCGCGAACGGCGGCACGGAGGCGGCAATCGCCCTGCTTGTTCCGGCTCTGGCCCGCAATCCGGATGCGCCGGAGCTGTTGCTGACCTTGGGGTCCGCACACCGGGAAGCGGGCGACAGCGTGAAGGCCGAAACCTTCTACCGCGAGGCGCTCGCACGGCGAGCCGATTATCCCGAGGCTCTCGGCAATCTGGCAGATCTGCTCGCCGATGCCGGCCAAAGCGACGACGCGCTGGCGCTCTATGAGCGGGCGATCAGGCGCGATGGGGCGAATGCCCAATTGCGGCTCAACCGTGCAATTCTGAACCTGCTCAAGGGAAACCTGAAGGACGGCTGGCGCGACTATGCCGCGCGCCTCAAGATTCCGGGCAAGGTCCCGATGGCCGAGCACAAGCTGACGCGCTGGAGCGGCGAACCCCTGAAGCGCAAGCGACTGCTCGTTACTGCCGAACAGGGAATCGGCGACGAGATCATGTTCGCGAGCCAGTTCGGCGATTTGATCGCCCGTGCAGCCCAGGATGGCGGCAGCGTCGTTCTGGAATGCGATGCACGGCTGGTGCCCCTGTTTGCACGGTCTTTTCCTGCTGCCGCGGTTCACGCCAGCGATCTTCAGACAACCGGAAATGTCTCTCACGCGCAGTACGGCTGGCTGAAAGCGATGGGCGGCGCGAACCTCAGTGTCGAAATGGGCAGCCTGCCCAAAATCCTGCGCCAGTCCATCGACGCGTTTCCCAACCCGCATCGCTACCTGGTGCCGGATACGGAAGAAGCTTCCCGCTGGCGGAGCGCGCTCGGCGAAGGGCCGCGTATCGGCATCTGCTGGCGCAGCGGCAAAATCGGCGGCTTGCGGACGTTGCAATACGCACCGCTCACGGCTTGGGCGCAATTCCTTCGCGAACTTCCCGGTACGATCGTATCGGCACAGTACGATGCGACCGCAGCCGAAATCGCCGAGCTGGAGTCGCTGAGCGGCCGCACCATTGTCGTGCCGCAGGGCCTCGACCAGAAGCAAGAGATCGACCGCACCGTTGCGATGCTGTCCACGCTCGATGCCGTGGTCAGCGCGCCGACCGCGGTATCATGGCTCGCCGCCGGCGCCGGAGTCGCGACGTTCAAGGTGCTCCGCGACACCAGCTGGACCAGCTTCGGCCAGAGCTATGAACCGTTCGCACCGTCGTGTGTCTGCATCGGCGCGGACGGTGACTGGGCCAACGCGTTTGCCAGAATCGGCACAAGCCTCAGACAGCGATTTTCAGCGTAGCGCGGTTGTTCGCGACCAGTTCGGCGATGTCCGCTGCCACACGCGCGGCTCCTTCGCCGTCGAGCGTCAGCAGTCCTGACGCGCGCATTTCCCGCCGCCGGCCGGTATCGGCCAGGAGCCGCCTCACGGCACGGACGATCGCCGTGTCGGTGATGTTTTCCGCAACGCCGAGCGACACGCCCATGCCGGCCTTCTCGAACGCAGATGCAGACAGTGCATGATCTTCGGTCAGCGCGAGATAGAGTGCTGGAACCCCGAATGCCGCCAGTTCATAGGCCGTGACGCCAAATGCCGCGAGGGCCACATCCGCGGAAGCAAACTCGGTTGCGAGATCGCTTGCCCCTTCGATAGTTTCGAAATTGGGGGAGAGCTTCGCGACGGCGCGCGCCACGCCTTTGTCGGCGAGCCCCGGTCCAATGACAAAGCGAACCCGGACGGCCGGGTCGAGCTTCGATAGCGCCGCGGCACAGCGCAATGTGAGGCCGGATGGATCGCTGCCGCCCATCGTGACCAGGAGCGTCTGCCGCGCGCCGGCTGGTCGCGGTTTGCCGTTCGTGTGTGTAAGGCCGAGCAGGGACCATTCCCAGCCGATCCGCGGCGTGCAGGACGAGTCTGTCCAGTCGAGCATTTCGGCCTGCGGCACCGGCGGATAATAGGCGCGGTCGGCCACAAGCCGCCGCTCGTCGGCATCGTCGATCGTGACGACAGACGCGACGCGCGGCTTCAGCATCGCGAGTTCGGCGCCGGTCGGTCCCTCGCGGCAATCGAAAATCAGAAGTTGGGGCGCGCGCGTCTCGATCAACTTGGAAAGCGCCGCAAATTCGTAGTGCGGCAGAGAGATCGCCTCGAACCCGGCGCGCCGGATCGGCTCCAGCGCATCGCCGGTTCCGGCGACCGCAAAAACCGCGCCGATGCCGTTGCGGTCGCGCAACGCGCGCGCCAGTGTCGTCATCCGCTTCACATGTCCGTAGCCGAACGGGCCGCCGCCATTGCAGTAGATCAACGCCAGACCGCCGGCGGTCTCGAGCGGCTTCTGCTTCACATGCGCGTTGAGGCTGCGCAGCTGCGGCTCCCGCTCGAGCAGCGCCAGCAGATCGGCGAGAGTGGCTTCGCCCGCTTTGGCTTCCATGCGGGCATGAACGGTTTCGACAAAAGCGAGATCGTCCGGCGTATCGACCGTCAGGCGCGCACCTGCGCGTGCGAGCGCCGGAAAAGGCGCGGCCTTCGCGATCTTCACAAAGCCGGGATGGAGCTTGAAGTAGCCCGTCACGTGTTCGCGCGCCACCGGATCGTTGCGTGCGTCCATCATTAGCCGGTCGAGCGCACGGCGGGTGAAAGGATCCACGCCTTCATGCGCGGTGATCGCGCCCTCTTCCAGCAACACGTAGTCGCCGCTCTGTTCGATCATAGACGCCACAAGATGATCGATGAAGTCGGCATCGACGAACGGCGCGTCGGAGGACACCCGCACGATGATGTCGGCGTCGAGCACTTCGGCGGCGCGCGCAAATCGGGCCAGCACATCGTCTTCCGGTCCCCGCACCACGGGGACATCTTGCGTCTCGCAGAACGAGACGATCGCATCGTCGCGCGCATTCGTCGTGGTCGCGACAGCCACGTCCTCGATCAGGCGGGATTTTTTCAACCGGGTCACGATGTGCCAGAGCAGCGGCCGCCCGGCGATCGGCTTTAACACCTTGCCGGGAAGACGTGTCGAGCCCATGCGCGCCTGGATAATGGCGACGATACGCAGACGTTCGGAATCTTCGAACGTGCCGCTCAAGCTGCAGGCTCCCACACGGCGCGGATGTGACGAAGCGGGCGCATGCCGTCGATGGGATCGGCCCGCCAGTCGCGGTCCGAAAGCTCCGCCGGCTGCGGGCCTTTGAAACCCGTTCCGTCGGCGACAGCACTCTCGCGGATACGTGCGATCGCGGGCGCGATCTCGTCAGGCAGCCAGCAATGGCCCGCCGCGTATTCGGCGCCACGGCCATCGAGGTCGAGATGAAATTCCACCACACTCGCGCCCCAGCGATGCACTGCGCGTTCGATCACAGCAGGACGGCGGGTGTGATCCGACCAGCCGACAGCACAGCCCGTCGCGTCGCGGATAGCGGCGATCGCAGAAAGGTTCGCTTCGTCCGCCGGCGTCGGATAGGCGGAGACGCAGTGCAGCAGCGTGATGTCGCTCGCACCGGCGCTTTTCAGCGTGTTCGCGGCAGTAACGATTTCTTCCATCGTCGCCATGCCGGTGGACAGCACGACCGGCTTGCCGGTGTGCGCGCAGGCTTCGAGCAGCGACGCCACCATCAGTTCGTAGGACGCGACCTTGTAGAAATCGACGAAGGGTTGCAGTTCTTCCACCGCTTCGCGATAGAATGGCGTGCACGAGAACTGGATTCCGCGCGCGCGGCAACGCTCCGCGATCGGCGCCAGCTGATCGACCGGTAATTCCCATTGTCTGCGCGCGCGATGTTTTTCGCTGCGCGAAAGAATCTCCGGCGCGAACATACGATCGATCTTGAACAGCTGGAACTTCACCGCATCGCAGCCGCAATCCGCGGCCGCGTCGACAAACGCCAGCGCGCGCGAAAGATCGCGGCCATGATTGCTCGAAGCTTCGGCGATGAAGACGGTCATGGTGAATGTCCTCTTAACCGTTTCTAAAGGCGGTATGGCTAAGAGACAGTTAACGGAATGCGGCGCAATTTAGAGACATGAGCGAGACCACCCAGCCGTTCTTCATCGTCTCCAGCGGACGATCCGGAACAGCCATGTTGCACAAAGCGCTGTCCAATTCCGGCGCTATCGAGATGCATCATGAATACATGGTGCACATCGTGCAGCCACTTGCGGTGAAACGGTATCTCGGCCTCGCGAGCACAGATGCCGCGCGCGAAACGCTGTCCGGCGTTTACGGTGCTGCGGTTCACTACAGTCGCCACGCACACTGGGGCGATTCGTCGAACAAGCTGTCGTGGCTGATCCCCGAACTGGCGAGCTTGCTGCCGCGCGCGAAATTCGTTCATCTGGTGCGCGACGGCCGCAAGGTTGCAAGCTCGTATTTTCACAAGCTTGGCGGCGAATCTTACGACGATACTTCAACGGCAGCGATGCAGGCGCATTACGACGACCCGCGCGCGCACCCCGCACCGCCGCCGGAAAAGAAATACTGGTGGCCGGTGCCCCGGCGCGGCGATCCTATGGCGACGGCATTCCGCAGCTTCGACCAGTTCGAACGCATTGCCTGGCACTGGGCCGAGATCAACCGCGTGATTCTGGCCTCGCTCGCGGCCGTGACAAAGGAGCGAACGCTGTTCACCACGCTGGAATATCTCCACGAAAAGCCTTCCGCTGCGAAAGCACTTTATGACTTTCTTAACCTTCGTTACCGCGATGAAGATTTTGCCGTCTTTGCGCGACCCCACAACGTCAATCGGCCGGAAGACAAACTGCTCGACGCGCAGCAGCGCGCGCAATTCGATCGCATCGCCGGCTCCATGATGCATACGCTCGGCTACGACGGCCGCGAAGAGTACGTAGTGAATTATTAACGACGATCGGCGAAAGATGGTTACCGGTTCCTTCCCGGGCTGTCTTCCATGACTGAACTCTGCGACCTGTGCCGGCACGATGCGTTGGAGCCGTTCTACCGGCCCGAGCGCTCCACCCGCGACATCACCGTCTGCTTGTGCCGCCATTGCGGCCTCATTCAATCGACGCCCCGCGCCGACCGTGCGCCACGCCGCGCCGCTGCGGTGTCGAGCGGTGCGGACTGGGGCAATGTGCGCTACGGCAAAGGCTTCCGCACCAAAGAGGCGATGAACGCCCTGTCCCGCCATATCGATCTGGCGCAGGACTTCGAAATTCTCGACGTCGGTTCGAACCGCGGCAGCTTTGCAAAGGCGTTGCTCGCCGCAGCGCCGAACGCATTTCTGACCGCGATCGAGCCCGACGAACGTGTCTCTGAATCCTGCGCCGGCCTGTCGCGAACCGAGCTTACGTTGGCGCGCATCGAAGACGTGCCGCTGGAAAGCGGCCGATTCGACGTCATCCATTCCTGCCACACGATCGAGCATCTCGCCCATCCGATGGCGGTGTTGGAGGATCACTGGCGCGCGCTGAAGCCGAACGGGCTTCTGATTATCGACGCGCCGAACAGCGCGATCCTGGGCGCCGACGACATTGTCGAGGAATGGTTCATCGACAAACATCTCTATCACTTCTCGAAACGCACCCTGACGCGGATGATCGAAGCGGCCGGCTTTGTCATCGTCGAAGGCCCGGATGACCGCGACAACACCAATCTGCTGATCGTCGCGCGGCGGATCGATAACAAGATCGCGCATATCGCGGCCGATCCGCTGGAGGTTGCGGCCGCCGAAGGCCTGCTCATCGCCTATCAGCAGACGCGCGCCGCGAACCTTATGGCGCTGACCGCGGTGGCGGCAGAAATCGGCACGCTGCTGCCGAAGCGCGTTGCGATGTGGGGCGCGGGCCGCCTGTTCGACAGCCTGGTGGTGCATGGCGGGTTCAAGGCCTCGCGACTTGCGATGCTCATAGACGCCCATCTGAAGGCCCATGTCGGCGAACGCCATGGCTGCGCGCTGTCGGCGCCCGACGATCTTCCCGAAGCCGAACCCGGCGTCGTGGTGGTGATGTCGCGCGGCTTTGCCGGCGAGATCGCGGCGCACGCAAAGCAGCTCGCGCCGAAAGCGGAAGTGATTTTCTACAGCGACCTTCTGGCCCGGGCACGTACAAGGATGGCGGCATGAACGCGCAACCGAACGCGAGTCCGAAACCCACGCGCGATTTGGCCACGGAGATCGCGGAAGCCGCAGCCTTCACGCGCAAGCACGCAGTTGCCGCGATCTATCATGCCGGGTCCGGCCACCCGGGCGGCGTGTTGTCCTGTGCCGATATTCTTGCCAGCCTTTACGGCGCCGAACTCAACGTCTGGCCCAATACGATCAACGATCCGAACCGCGATCGCTTCGTCTTGTCGAAGGGACATGCGGCACCCGCGCTTTACGCAGTCGGTGCGCATTACGGTTTCTGCGACAAGAAGGCATCGCTCGCGCTGCGCAAGATCGGCAGCCGGTTTCAGGGCCATCCGCATGTGCTGGATCTGCCATGGGTCGAAACGAGCACCGGTTCGCTCGGCCAGGGTTTCTCCGTCGCAATTGGCATGGCGATGGGCCTTCGTCTGCAACGCAGCACCGCGCGGGTTTACACTCTCCTCGGCGACGGCGAGATGCAGGAAGGCGAAGTGTGGGAGGCCGCGATGTGTGCCGCGCATCACACGCTCGACAACCTTTGCGTCCTCGTCGATTACAACAAGCTGCAAAGCGACAATACCAACGCCGCCATCATGGGCCTCGAGCCGCTTGCCGCGAAGTGGCGCGCCTTCGGCTGGGGTGTCGCCGAAATCGATGGCCACGACATCAACGCAATCCTGACCGCGCTCGGCCGCGCCGCGCTGACGCACGGACGTCCCTCGATCCTGATCGCGCACACCGTGAAGGGCAAAGGGGTGCCCTATATGGAAAACATCCCGCAGTGGCATGGCAGCGTGAAGCTGACGCGCGAACAGACGGTCGAGGCGCTGCAGGCGTTGGGCGCAACGAAATCCGAAATTCAGGAGTTGGTCGATGACGGCATTGGCTGAGGCTCCCGCCCTGATCGGCACCAGCGGCGATTCGCTGCGCGAGGCGTTCGGCAAAGCATTGTCGGGCCTCGCCGACGAGTTCTCCAACGTCGTGGTGCTGGACGCAGACATCGCGGGCGGCACCGGCGTGCATCATTTCCGCAAAAGCCATCCCGAGCGTTTCCTGCAGTTCGGCATCGCCGAGCAGAATATGATGGCGGCAGCCGGCGGCCTGGCCGCGGTCGGCATGCTGCCGGTCGTGACGACCTTTGCTGTCTTTTGTCTCCGCGCGATCGAGCAGGCGCGGCTGTCGCTGGCTTATGCCCGGCGCAACGCCAAGATCGTGGCGAGTCATCCCGGTATTGATGTCGGTCCCGACGGCGGCTCGGCCCAGGCGCTGGAGGACCTCGCCGCATTTCGCGCCATCCCCGGCATGACCGTGATTTCGCCGGCCGATCCGGTGGAAACCGCGCTCGCGACCCGCGCCATCCTGGAGTTCGACGGTCCGGTCTATATGCGCACCGGCCGCAGCCCGGCAACGCGCGTGTTCGGCGACGGCCACAGCTTCACCATCGGCAAAGGCACGATCGTGCGCGACGGCAGCGATGTAACCATCGTCGCCTGCGGTGTGGAGGTCGGACGGGCGATCGAAGCGGCCGATAGCCTCGCCCGCGAAGGTATTGCCGCGCGGGTCGTGAACATGGCCACGATCAAGCCGATCGACACCGAGTTGCTGGTGCAGTGCGCCGAAGAGACCGGCTGCATCGTCACCGCGGAAGATCACAACATCCACGGCGGTCTGGGTGGCGCGGTCGCCGAAGCGCTGGCTGCCACGCGGCCCTGCCCGATCGAGTTCGTCGGCGTGCGCGATACGTTCGGTGCCTCCGGCGAGCCGGATGAACTGGCCGTCGCGTTCGGCATCGGCTCCGGCCACATCGCGGAAGCGGCACGCCGCGCGGTCGCACGCAAATGAGCCGCTTTTCGCTTGCCGGCAGAAACGCGGTCGTCACCGGCGGCAGTCGCGGCATCGGCCGCGCCATTGCGCTCGGCCTGGCGGAAGCGGGCGCCGACGTCGCGCTCACCTATCGCGAGCGCCGCGCGGAAGCGGATGACGTTGTACAGGCCATCGAAAGTCTCGGTCGCAAGGCTATCGCGCTGCAAATGGACGTTTCGCATCGTGCGAGCGTCGAAGCCGCCGCGAAAGCGGCTCACGCCGCACTCGGCCGGATTTCGGTTCTCATCAACAATGCCGGCATCAACAAGCCGACCGATTTCGACAAGGTCACCGACGCCGATTGGGACGCCATCCTGACGACCAATCTGAAAGGCCCGTTCGTCTGTGCGCAGGTATTCCTGCCACTGCTCGCCGAAACGGCGCATGGCAGCATCGTGCATATCGGTTCGGTGAGCGGCCAATACGGCGGTCCGCGCACCGCGCATTATGCGGCCTCCAAGGCCGGGCTCATTTCTCTCACACAAGTGATCGCGCGCTTCGGCGCGCAGTTCGGTGTTCGCTCGAATGTTATCGCGGCCGGCTTGATCGCATCCGATATGGCGGCCTCCGCGATGAGCGCGGCAAGCGTGCAGAAAGCGGCGGAAGGCATTCTCTTGAAACGCATGGGCACCACCCAGGAAGTGGCGGATGCGGCCGTGTTCCTCGCGAGCGGAGCGTCGTCCTACATCACCGCGCAAACGATCAACGTCAACGGCGGGCTCTACTTCTGATGGCCAAGAGCATTCTCATCGTTTCGGGCGGGATCGAAGCAGCCGATGCGGCGAAGCGCGCCAAGGAAATGGGCCTGACGGTCGTCGTGTCCGATCGCGATCCGGAAGCGCCCGGATTTGCCTTCGCCGATTCCTGCATCATCGCCGACGTCTACGGCGCAGCGGAGACTGCGGCGGCGGCCGAACGTTACAACCGCAAGGTCCGCCGGATCGACGGCGTGATCTGCGTTGCGGCCGACGCGCCCCTGACAGTGGCGGCAGTTGCGGAGCGGCTCGGGCTTCCGGGGATTTCCACCGCGACTGCAGAACTCGCGAGCGACAAGCTGAAAATGAAAGAGCGGTTCGCGGCCCGGGGCGTGCCCGTTCCGTGGTTCGCCGAAATCGAAACGCCACAGGCGCTGCAGCGCGTTGCGATCGAACGCGGCGCCGACCTCGTGATCAAACCGGCCGATAGCCGCGGCTCGCGCGGTGTGCAGCGCGTGGCGCAGGTGCAGGACCTGACCAAGGCGTTCATGCTGGCGCGCTCCCATTCGCCGACCGAACGCGTGCTGGTCGAACAATATCTGGAAGGACCGCAGGTCTCGACGGAATCCATCGTCGTCAACGGCCGGTGCTTCACGCCGGGCTTTTCCGATCGGAATTACGAATATCTCGACCGCTACGCCCCGTTTTTCATCGAGAACGGCGGTGACCTGCCGAGCCATCTGTCTGCGGAAATCCAGGCGAAGGTCAAAGACGTTGTCGCCCGCGCGGCCGCCGCTCTCGGCGTCACCAACGGAACCGTCAAGGGCGACATCGTCGTGCACAACGGCGAGCCCTATGTGATCGAACTGGCGGCACGGCTGTCCGGCGGCTTCTTCTGCACCCGCGAGATTCCACTCAACACCGGCGTCGATTTCATTGGGGCCGCGATCAAAGTGGCGCTGGGCGAGCCCGTGGCCGCGGAAGAGCTGGAGCCGAAGCAGTTCGTGCCGGTGATCCAGCGCTATGCCTTTCCCGATCCTGGCCAGGTGGTTTCGGTCAGCGGCGCGGACGAAGCACGCCGGATTCCTGGCGTGTCGGAAGTCGTCATTACGGCGAAACCCGGCGATGTCATCCCACCGGCAGGGGACAAGCGGCCATCCGCCGCGATGGTCCTGACCACCGGCGCGACGCGCGAAGCCGCACTTTCGGCGGCCAACGACGCACTGGCCTGCCTGAAAATCAGAACCGCATGAACGCGCCGTTTCGTCAGCGCGAGGCAGAGGTTCACGCCAGCACCCTGACCCTCTTCGCGCTGTTCCACCTCAACCTTGCGTTCTCCTCCATCGAGGAAGAGCAGCGCGATGCGGTGATCGCGAAGTGCTATTGGCCGTTGCTCGATCTTATCCAGACGCACGGGCCTATCGGGATCGAACTGACCGGCTTCACGCTCGAAGAGATCGCTGCGCGCGATCCCGAATGGATCGGCCGCTTCCGGGCGCTGCTTGCCAGCGGCAAAGCCGAACTGATCGGCTCGGGATATGCCCAGATCATCGGTCCGCTGGTTCCAGCGGCTGTCACCGAAGCCAATCTGCGTATCGGCAACGAGACTTATGTTCGGCTGTTGGGCATTCGCCCGCGCCTCGCGCTCATCAACGAGCAGGCCTACGCGGCCGGCCTTGTGGGGCTTTATCTCGATGCCGGGTACGACGCGATCCTGATGGATTGGGACAATCCAGGCTCGCAGCATCCGCAATGGCCTGCCGAGACCCGCTACTGGCCGCAACGGGCTTTGGGTGCCGATGGCCGCGCGATCGGACTTTTGTGGACCAACACCGTCGCATTCCAGAAGCTGCAACGGTTCGCGCATGGCGACGTCGAACGCGACGCGTATCTCGACTACGTCCGCACCAACAAGGGCTGCGATCGTGCGCTCTGTGTCTATGCGAGCGACGCGGAGATTTTCGATTTCCGTCCCGGCCGGTACAAAACTGAAGAAGCCAACAGCGGCGAAGAATGGAGCCGTCTGGCGCAAGCCTTCGCGGCGCTACGCGACGAGCCCGGCTTCACACTGCGGGCGCCTTCCGGGATACTAGACCGCGCTTCGCCGTCTGAACCGCTGCGACTCGAAACGGCTCCCGTTCCGGTTCCGGTCAAGAAACAGCGCAAATACAACTTGTCGCGCTGGGCGGTAACAGGCCGTGACGACATCGGCATCAATGCGGCTTGCGAGCGGATCTACCGCGGATTAGCCGCGCGAAAGCCCGATAACGCCGCATGGAAAGAGCTTTGCTACTTGTGGTCCAGCGATTTCCGCACCCACATCACGAATAGACGCTGGATTGCATTTTGCGATCGTCTTCGCACTGCTGAAGCGCGTTGGGCGCAGCCTCTCCCCGTCAGCAGTCCTGTAACCGGCAGGCGCATCGAAACACGCTATGTCGATATCGAAACATCGGCACTAACCGCACGGCTCGACCGGCGGCGCGGCCTCGCAATCGACAGGCTCAAATTCGCGAACCAGCCCCACGCGGTGCTCGGCGGCCTGCCGCATGGTCACTTCGACGACATCGCGCTGCAGGCGGACTGGTACACCGGCGATTGCGTGTTCGAAGCGCCGGGCGAACACAAGGTTACCGATCTCGAATGGTGCGACGCGCAGATCGCAACACAGTCCGACGGCGGCGTCGCATTGTACGGGCGAATCGAAACGCCGAAAGGTCCGATCGATAAGACGCTCCGCTTCCACGCAACCAAGCCGCAGGTCGATTTCGATCTCGCCTTCCATTGGACGGATTGGGGGCGCGGCAGTCTGCGTCTCGGCCACTTCACGGTGTTGCCGGACGCATTTGCCGGCAAGCTGTCCTTAACAACCCACAACGGCGGTAAGACTCCGGAAACCTTCGCCCTGCGTGAAGAGACTATCGATCACGGGGCGCCGGTTTCCTTTCTCGTCTCCGCCTCGCACGGCATCGGCATGACGGAAGGCTGGGCAGAGCTGGGCGATGCAAAAACGCGCATCAGAGTCGCAGTAGACCGCGAAATCGCGCCGCTTCTGGGATTGCTAACACATCGTAAAAGCGGCGGCAGTGTGTTCTGCCAGTTGATGCTGTCTGCGCTTGAACTGGACGAAACACGCAAGCCGGATCCCTACCGCGAAGGGCCGCGGCGTTTTCGATTTAGCGTGAACGGAGTCTTGCCGTAAGGCGGTTGTTAACCGCGTTCTGCAACCATTCGCCCTGACCACAGGGGCAGCAGATCATGGCGCCGGCAACAGCCAAACTCATTTCCTCCAGGACGGACAATCGCGGCACGATCTCGGTCGTGCCGGTGTTGCGCGATTTCACGCAGCCCTGGCTCGATCTCAACGACAAATCCATTCTCGTGACGGGCGGCACCGGTTCGTTCGGAAAGCATTTCGTCAAGACGGTGATCGAACGCTACAAGCCGCGCCGCCTGGTGATCTTCAGCCGCGACGAACTCAAGCAATATGAGATGCAGCAGCTGTTCCCGATGGATCAGCATCCCTTCATGCGCTACTTCATCGGCGACGTGCGCGACCGCGACCGGCTCGAGCTCGCGATGCGCGACATCGACTATGTGATCCACGCTGCGGCGCTGAAGCAGGTGCCGACGGCCGAATACAATCCGTTCGAGTGCATTCGCACCAACGTGTTCGGCGCCGAAAACCTGGTCTACGCGGCGCTGCGCCGCAACGTGCGCAAGGTCATCGCGCTTTCCACAGACAAGGCGGCCAATCCAGTCAATCTCTACGGCGCCTCGAAGCTCGCGTCCGACAAGATCTTCGTCGCTGCCAACAACCTTTCGGGCGCCGACGGCACACAGTTTTCCGTGGTGCGCTACGGCAATGTGATCGGCTCGCGCGGCTCGGTCGTGCCGTTCTTCAAGAACATCGTCGAAAGCGGCAGGGACTCGCTGCCGATCACCGATCCGCGCATGACGCGTTTCTGGATCACCCTGACGCAGGGCGTGAATTTCGTGCTGTCGAGCATGGAGTTGACTCGCGGCGGCGAAATCTTCGTGCCCAAGATCGCCTCCTCCACCATCACCGACATCGCTACGCTCATCGGTCCGCATCTCGAGCAGAAGAATGTCGGCATCCGTCCCGGCGAGAAGCTCCATGAAACGATGATCCCGGCCGACGATTCGCGCTGGACCGTCGAGATCGAGGATCGCTACGTCATTCTCGCAAGCTTCGCGGCAGCAGCGCGTGAGGCCTATCTCAATCGCGGCGCCAAGCCGGTCGCCGAAGGTTTCGCTTATTCAAGCGAGAGCAATCCGGAAGCGTTGGATGCCCGCGGTCTGCAATTCCTGCTGGCCCAGGCCTATACATGAGCGCGCCGGCGCTGAAGGCCGCACGGTGGGAACAGGCCGGTTCGTTCCTCCCCTATGGCCGTCAGATCATCGAGGAGGACGACATCGCCGCGGTAACGGAAGCACTGCGAGGCGATCTGCTGACGACAGGTCCTTATGTGGCGCGTTTCGAAGCCGCACTGGCGAAAACCGTTGCGGCCGGACACGCGGTCGTCTGCGCCAACGGCACGGCGGCGCTGCACATGGCGGCACGTGTCCTTAATCTCGGCTTTGGCACCAAAGTCGTCGTTCCGGCGATCACCTTTCTCGCCACCGCCAGCGCACCGCATATGAACGGCGCGGATGTCGTGTTCGCGGATGTCGACCCCGAAACCGGTCTGATGACGCCGGAGACGCTGGAGGATGCGATCCGGCGCGGCGGCAAGATCGACGCGGTGTTCAATGTGCATCTGAACGGCCAGTGCGGCGATCTCGAAGGCATAACGGAGATCGCGCGCGCCCATGGCGCCCGGATTGTGGACGACGCCTGCCACGCGCTGGGCACCGCCTATGTCGGAAATGACGGTGCGATCAGCCCAATCGGGAGCAATGGCTTCTCCGATCTCAGTGTCTTTTCGTTCCATCCCGTGAAGGCCATCGCCATGGGCGAGGGCGGCGCGGTCACGACCAACGATCCCCAGATGGCGAAGCGGCTGGTCCTCGCGCGAAACCACGGCATGACCCGTAACGCGTCGGACTTCACGAATACGGCTGACGCCTTCGATGCCGCCGGGGAGCCCAATCCCTGGTACTACGAACTCGCCGAGCCGGAGTTCAACTGGCGCGCTAACGACATCCAGTGCGCACTCGGTGTGTCGCAGATAGGCAAGCTGGGCCGCTTCGTCGCCCGCCGCCGTGCGATCGCCGCCACCTACGACACGCTGTTCTCCTCGACCGCGCCGGTGATCCGGCCGATGGCGCGCACCCGTCCTTGCTTGCCGGCGTGGCATCTCTATGCCGCGCGGATCGATTTCGAGCGCGCCGGCATGACCCGCGCGCAAGCGATGCGTGCCTTGGCGGCCGAAGGTATCGGCACGCAGGTTCACTATTATCCCGTGCATCGCCAGCCTTACTATGCGAAGCGCTTCCCGACGCCCGCGCTGCCGGGTGCCGATCGCTACTATGCCCGCGCACTGAGCCTGCCGCTCTTCGCCGCGATGACGCCTGACGACGCAGTCCGCGTTGCCGGCGCCCTTGCCGGCCTCCTGATCCGCTGATCCCAAAAAAGTCGAGCGGGGAGATCGCTCTCCCCGCCCGCTTGCCCCCTCATTCTTATGAGAGAATTCAACCCACCGTTGAAGACCCATCGCCCTGGGGCGTGTCTGGTCTTCCAGCTCACGCGCCCAAGGAAGCCATGGCGGGATCGGAAAGATCCCGCCATGTTTTCGCTTAACCCTGGAACAGCGAGAGTGCGATCTGCGGCGCCTGGTTGGCGATCGACAGAGCCTGCACGCCGAGCTGCTGCTTGGTCTGCAACGCGGTCAACTGCGCGCTTTCCGTCGCCATGTTGGCGTCGACCAGGTTGCCGATGCCGGTCGTCAGCGCATCGGACAGCTTGGAGACGAAGTCCAACTGGATCGAGAACTTCTTCGAACCCGAAGACAGACGCGCCAGTGCGGCGTCGACATTGGTGAGCGACGATTCGATCGTCGAAACCATGGTCGAAGCAGCGGTCTGGCTGGAGATCGTCGCATTCGCGGCGATCGTAACGATGGAACCGCTGAGCGACATGTCTTCCGCGCTCACAGTGATCTTGTGCTGGCCGTCGGCCGAGGCAAGAGCCGTGATCTGCGTGGTCGAACCGTCGATCATGTTGAAGCCGTTGAAGCTTGCATTGCTGACGACCGAGGCGATCTGGTCGCGCAGCGCGCTGAAGTCTTCGCTGAGCGCCTGACGGCTCGCCGTATCGAGCGAGGTGTCAGAAGCCGCGAGGGCTTTCGACTTCATCTGGATCAACAGATCCGAGATCGACTGACCGGCCGAAAGGCCGACATCGACCGCGGACATGCCGCGATTCAGGCTGTCCGTCACGGACGCATAGCCCGCCACATCGCCGCGCATGTTCTGTGCGATTGCGAATGTCGCGCCGTCGTCTTTGGCAGAAGCGACCCGCATGCCGCTGTTGATGGCATTCTGGGTCTGCGTCAGGGAAGCCTGGGTCTGATTGAGGTACTGCAGCGCAGTCATTGCGCCTGGGTTGGTGTTGACGCTAAGCATAAGGAGTCCTCCGTTCTGGCTCGCGATGGAGCGTTTTGCTCAAAGGGCGTTTTGCCCGAACAGACAAAGGCAACTCGCGTGCCGTATTGCGGTAAGGATTGGCTAACTTTCTTTTTGCCGTCGCGAACTGAAAATTGTTGCCCGGCAAAATTTGAAGAAAATGCGCTGGACTAGGAAATAACTGCCCCGGAGGGGAAATTTCTGCCGGGTTGCTGGGCAAATCTTGCCGGGGCGCTGCGAAGAGAGTTCGCGATTTTCTCTTAGTGCGCCGTCGCGGCGGCATCAGGCAGACGCAAAAAAGCAGAACGGCGCGGAGATTTTTCTCCGCGCCGGTTCCGAAACCCCAAACCTACCGCTTCGCCTTAGCTCTGGAAGAGCGACAGGATCGTCTGCGGCGCCTGATTGGCGATCGACAGAGCCTGCACGCCGAGCTGCTGCTTGGTCTGCAACGCGGTCAACTGCGCGCTCTCCGTCGCCATGTTGGCGTCGACCAGGTTGCCGATGCCGGTCGTCAGCGTGTCGGACAGCTTGGAGACGAAGTCCAACTGGATCGAGAACTTCTTCGAACCCGAAGACAGACGCGCCAGTGCGGCGTCGACGTTGGTGAGCGACGCTTCGATCGTCGAGACCATGGTCGAAGCAGCGGTCTGGCTGGAGATCGTCGCATTCGCGGCGATCGTAACGATAGAACCGCTGAGCGACATGTTCTCGGCGCCCACGGTGATCTTGTGCGCACCGTCCGAGGACGCGAGCGCGGTGATCTCGTTCGTGGAACCGTTCAGCAAGTCGAAGCCATTGAAGCTCGCATTGCTGACGACCGAGGCGATCTGGTCGCGCAGCGCGCTAAAGTCTTCGCTGAGCGCCTGACGGCTGGCGGTGTCCAGTGCCTGGTCTGAAGCGGAAAGGGCTTTCTGCTTCATTTCGATCAGGAGATCGGAGATCGACTGGCCCGCCGACATGGCCACGCCAACCGCCGACATGCCGCGATTGAGGCTGTCGGTCACCGAAGAGTACCCGGCGACGTCGCCGCGCATGTTCTGGGCAATCGCGAAAGTCGCGCCATCGTCTTTGGCGGAGGCGACTTTCATTCCCGAGTTGATGGCGTTCTCGGTTGTTTCAAGCTGTGCGTTGGTCTGGTTGAGATACTGCAGCGCAACCATCGCGCCGGTGTTGGTGTTCACGGAAAGCATGGTGTTTCTCCCACTAAGGTCGGGCACGCGACGCACCTTCTGTACGCCGTGGGGCACGATGCCCCGTCAGCCCAAGCGCAAGCGGTGTGCCACCTTGAGACAAACATAAGATATTGATTTTATTTGAAATATCGATGAGGCGATCAAAAACAGTCCCGGCAGAACTTGCCGCCCGGCAGGAACAGCGCAAAACAAAAGGCCGGCCCAAAGGACCGGCCTTTCAATAGAAATCGCCGGGAATTCAGGCGGCGCCCTGCAGCCCCTGCATGATCGTCCGGTTGATTTCGATCAGCGGATCGATCGGCGCGCCGTTGCGGGCGACCTGTTTGGAATATTTCGCGACCCACATCGAAAGCGAGACGATCTGGGCACGGACTTCGCGCGTGAGCTGATTGCGATCGTCAAGGCAATCGCTGGCGAGGGTGCGCCACACCGTGCGATTCCAGTCGAGCGTTTCCGCAAGCGGGCCGCCTCGCTTGCCGGATTGCCGCGCATCGATCAGCGCGCCGGTGACCTGGCCGAACAGCCGGTACTCGGTCTGCCGCGGATCCTCAGAGATGCGCTGCGTGTTCTGATAGGCCTTTAGGCTCATAGGTCAAACGCTCCTGCTCAAAGTCGAAAAGCTTCTTGCACTGCATCAGCGCCTTGTAATAGGCGCCGCTCATGACGTCGCGGCTGATGTCTACACATAGCGCGATTGCCTCTCCGTTGCTGATGGCGCCCATGAACTCCGTCATGCGCAACGCAAACTCGTTGTAATTCACTTCGATCGAGGTCGGCGCAAGATACATCATCATGATCGGGAAGTAGATGCGCCGGGCGGGCGTGATCGCCTCTTCCGGCTGCATGATGTCCTTCTCGCGCAGCACGCTTGCCTTGTTTTGCAGCACCAGGCTCGTGCGCTTGTCGCCATTGGCCACGACTGCGCCGTTAAGCACGAATTTTTCGCCTGGTTTGAGCGATAGTTTGAGCGGCATGGCGCGGTTCTCCCAACCGAAACATTCGGGTCCGTTCTTTTCGGACGGCCGCACGGTAGCCACACAGGGTTAAGAAAATGCTTGCGATCTGCGCTTTCGCGTTCACTCCGAATTAAGCACGTCCGGCCTTCTATTCCCCGGGAATAGCGAAGAACCGGGACCGTCATGGCCGAAGCTGCCGTAGCACTGGGCGTCGAACAACTTGCGGGCATTGGCGCCCACAACCAGGCTTTCGCGAAGCTCGAAATGCTGCACGAGGAAATCGGCGCGGCCCTCGCCCGGCGCAAGTCCAACGGCTTCGTCCGGCGTGCGATCAAGGCGTGGTATCGCGGCGACGTGGCGCGGTGCGCGAAGCTCTCGCTCTGGGCGACGGAAGCCGACGAGAACAATGCTCCAGCCTATCACGTGCTGGCGATGGCACTCGAGAAAATGGGCCATACACACAAGGCGCTCGTCACCTACGAGCACGCCTACAATCTCGATCCATCGGATCCGGAGCTTCTGATCAACCTCGGGCTCACGGCCTGGAACATGAAATTGCGCGACATCGCGGAGACCTTGTTCCGTCACTACATCAGCGCGCGTCCCGATTCGCCGCTGGGCTACAACAATCTGGGGTCGATCCAATGCGATATGGGCCGATCGACCACGGCGATCGAAACGCTTCAGGGTGCGATCTATCGCATGCCGAACGAAGCGATGCTCTGGAACTCGCTGGCGACCGTGTTGGCTGAAGTCGGCCGTTCGGAGGAAAGCCTGGTCTTCTATCAGGAAGCCATTCGCCTGGAGCCGCAGTTCTCGCGGCCCTGGCACAATCTCGGTTATGCCTTCACGCATATCGGCAAAATGGAAGAGGCGCTCGAAGCCTATGAGAAGGCGCTGCAACTCGTGCTCGACCCGGGCGAGCGGCTCGAAACCGAACATTCGCGCAGCATCTGTCTGATCGGCATGGGCCAGCTGGAAGAAGGCTGGCGCACTTATGAAGTCCGCAACGACCCACGTTTTCGCGCCTACGTGCATCAAGTGGGCGATCTGCGGATCTGGGAGGGCGAAGCGCTGGACGGCAAACGCATCCTGGTCACCGGCGAGCAGGGCCTCGGCGACGAGTTCATGTTCGCCAACATCCTGCCCGATATCCAGCGGGCCGTCGGCGAGGCGGGCAAGCTGCAAATCGCCGTCGATCCGCGCCTGATTCCGCTGTTCCAACGCTCGTTCCCCGACGCGGAAGTCGGGACCTATGACGACCGCCGAACGGGGCAAGCGGGCTCAGACAAGGAACTGCGCTTGATCAACTGGGCCGTGAAGAACGGCAAACCGGACTTTCATACGCCGATGGGAAGTGCGCTGCGCTTCCTGCGCACCGCGCTGTCGCAGTTTCCGCACGAAGCGTTCCTCAAGGCCGATCCTGAACGCGTTGCGGCGTATCGCAAACAGCTCGAGGCGATCGGTCCCGGCCCCTATGTCGGCATCTGCTGGCGGTCGATGAAAATCGACGTGAAGCGCGCGAAGTATTACAGCGCGCTGGATATCTGGGGTCCGATCCTCAAGACGCCGGGCGTCACGTTCGTTAACGTGCAGTACGGCGACTGCGCGGCCGAGCTGATGCATGCCTGCGATCTGCACGGTGTGGACGTCCACGTCATTGACGGCCTCGATCTGAAGAACGATATCGACGGCGCCGCAGCGCTCTCGACAGCACTCGATCTGGTAATCTCCGCGCCGACCGCGGCCGCCGCGACATCGGGTTCTGTCGGCACCGAAACCTGGTTCCTGACAGCCGGCCGCACCTGGCCGCAGTTGGGGACCGAGGAGTTCCCCTGGTACGCCAGGAGCCGGGTGCTCTGTCCCGAGAATTTCGGCGATTGGGAGGCTCTCATGTCCAAAGCGGCCGACGCGCTTGCCGGCTTCGTAAAGGACCGCGCAGCGATCTGACTCAAATCCACCGTTTTGCAGGCAATAACCCTGTTGCCTTGCCTATCGCCCAAAAGAATGGGCGGTGGGATTTCTCCACGCCGCCCAAAGCTGTGGCCGTCCGGTTTGCCGGGGTTGAACCGGCGGCCTAGCCGTGCCGCTGGACAGCGTTGTTGCCGTCAGTTGCACACCTTGAAGTTGTAATCCGCTTTCTGTGAAAGCTCGGTTAAAAGCGGAAATAAAGCGAGAGCATCGAGGACCATTTCGACGCGCGGGCCCGTGTCGCGCCGCGGCGGTGTATGCCAAAGGCTGCGCGAGACGGTAGGTATCGATGTCACGGCGGCGTGACCGCAGCGATCATAGCCAGCATGGCGTCTTGATCGGGCTGCCCCGGAATCCGCAAATCGCGAAAGTCGAGGCCGGCCAACGGCGACGCCGCAACCTCGCTGATAGCAATGGCAACGAGAGTCTTGCAGGTCCGCTTAAGACCGGCAGCGGCGATACCCTCCGCAAAGGCCTTCGCGCTTCGGCCGGAGAACAGAAGCACGACGTCGACCCTTCCGGCGCGCAACGCCGCCTGTGCCGCGCCCGGCAGCCCTTCTGCGGCGACCGCTTCGTAGAGGGTCTCGCGCCGCACCGTGAAACCAGCCGCTTCGAGCGTCCCGGCGAGATCGCCGGCAACGTCCGTTCCCGAAATATGCAGCAACGCACCGGCTTTCGGATCGGCCCATTCAGCTGTCGCCGCCGCCAATGCGGCTGAGCCGCCCTCGGCACTTCGCACGTCTGAAAATCCCGCTGCGCGCGCTTCGGCGGCCGACTGCCGGCCGACCGCGAACACCGCAACATCGCGGCGCTCCGTGCGGCGGATCAAAGCGCGGATTCCGTTCGCGCTGGTCGCGAGAACGGCCTGCACACCATCGAGCAAAATTTCGCCGCCGTCCCGATAGCGAATGTCGAGCAGCGGCGCGATTACGCTCTCATGCCCGAGCGCCTGCAGGCGCGCTGCGGTTTCCAGACTGTCGTCAAGCGGACGCGTGACGAGGACACGCATTACAGTTCCAGCCAGCGTTCCGCGCGCCAGCGGATCGCGCGCGCCGCCGCGCGTCCGGCCTGCGCGGCCTCTTCCAGCGGATCGCTTTCAAGCGGCATATGGAAATCGGTGCCGGCAAAATCCTTGCCGTCGGGCGAGAGAACTTCGCCCTGGAACACAAGTTCGCCTTTGAACGAGGCATAGCCGCCGATCGGTGTCTTGCAAGACCCGTCGAGTGTCGCCTGAAACGCGCGCTCGCAGGCGAGACAGATCGCGGTCTCTTCGTGGTTCAGAGCCATGATCGCAGCGGCGGTCTCGCTGTCGGCTTCGCGGTGTTCGATGCCGATCGCGCCCTGCGCCAACGCAGGCAGCCAGGTCTCGATTTCCAGAGGCGCGGTGATCCGGTGCGCGAGGCCCAGGCGGTTGAGGCCGGCGCTCGCCAGGATGATCGCGTCGTAGTTGCCGGCATCGAGCTTCGCGAGCCGCGTATCGACATTGCCGCGCAGCAGCACGGTCTTCACGTCCGGCCGCGCGCGCGCGACGAGCGCCTGACGTCGCACCGAACTCGTCCCCACCCGCGCGCCCTTGGGCAAGGTTTGCAGCGTCTTGTGCGTATTGGAGAGAAACGCATCGCGCGGATCTTCGCGCGGCAGGATCGCGCCGATCGCGAGTCCCTTCGGCAGTGCGACCGGCACATCCTTCATCGAGTGCACTGCGATGTCGGCCTCGCCTGCGAACAGCGCCTCTTCCAGCTCTTTGGTGAACAGGCCCTTGCCGCCGGCGTCGGCGAGGGAACGATCCTGGATCCGGTCGCCGCTGGTTTTCACGATGACGATCTCGACGGCGCTGCCTTCCACGGCAAGCGCATCCTTCACCATGTTGGCCTGCACGAGCGCGAGCTTGGAGCCGCGCGTTCCAATACGAAGTGGTTTGCTTTGCGCCATGATCGGTTTAGGACGGCCGCGAAACGGGTGACAGCCCACTATATAGAAGACCCATGCAGAGGCTTACCGTTCTTGGCATCGAAACGAGCTGCGACGAAACCGCCGCTGCGGTGGTGCGCGGAACGGCGCCGGGACCGGGCGAAATCCTGTCCAACGTCGTGTTCAGCCAGCTCGACGCGCATCGTCCCTATGGCGGTGTTGTGCCGGAGATCGCGGCGCGCGCACATATCGAAATCCTCGACGGGATCGTGGATGAAGCTCTGACCACTGCCGGCGTTTCGCTGGCGGATGTCGATGCGATTGCGGTCACGGCTGGGCCTGGGCTGATCGGCGGCGTTATGGTGGGGCTGACAACGGCAAAAGCGCTGGCCCTCGCCGCCAGAAAACCGCTTATCGCGGTGAATCATCTGGAAGCGCATGCGTTCACCGCACGGCTGACCGAGGGCGTCGAATTTCCGTTTCTGCTGCTGCTGATCTCCGGCGGGCACTGCCAGTTGCTGGGTGCCGAAGGCGTGGGAAAATTCCGCCTCTACGGCACCACCATCGACGATGCGGTTGGCGAGGCGTTCGACAAGACCGCAAAGCTACTCGGTCTTTCCTATCCCGGCGGACCGGCGGTGGAGGCGCTGGCGAAACAGGGCGATCCGAAACGCTATGTGCTTCCCCGGCCGCTGCGCGGTCGCGAGGGCGCCGATTTTTCCTTCTCAGGGCTGAAAACCGCCGTTCGCCAGGTCGTGCTGGAGGGCAGCGCCGATAAGGCCGACCTCGCGGCCGCGTTCCAGCTGGCGGTGCTCGATGTCCTGCGCGACCGGACGGCGGCCGCGATGGCGATGTTCCGGCGGGACTTTCCGCTGAGCCCGAATCCCGTTCTGGTCGTGGCGGGCGGCGTTGCCTCCAACGTCGCGATCCGCGAAGCGCTCACCGAACTCTGCGCGCGGGAGGGTTTCGGCAAAAAAATACCCCCGCCCAGACTTTGCACGGACAATGCCGCGATGATCGCCTGGGCGGGGGTTGAACATGGCCAGCTGCGCTTGTTCGACGCTATGGGGGTGGCGCCGAAGGCACGCTGGCCGCTTCAGGGATAGCGCCCGCCTGTGGGGGGGAGCCGGAGTGGCGGACGCTCCTTTGAAGACCTTATGCGGCGACGAAGCCAGCGAACGACAGGACGCCCGCGCCGATGGCGATAGCCGCCGAAAAGACGCCGATGATGACGCTGTTGATCCGCGAGTGCTGCGGTGCCGAACGATAAATCCTATACATGTGCCTCTCCTTCTCTCTGCCCGTCGAACCCGGTGGCCCGACTCGAATTCCTCTGGCGTTGCCGCCTGAACAAGCGAGAGATAAGCCGGGTTGGTGAGGTTTCAATGAATGGAAGTGAAATTATTTAACATTCAGCGTTTTGCAAACCTGCCATGCGGAAAGCGCAAGTCTTTGATTTGTCATATAAAACTTTTGGATAGAATTCTGTGTTGCGGCGCACACAAGAGAGCCATGATCAGGATATGAAGCTCGCGACCTGGAATATCAACTCCGTCCGGTTGCGCCAGAATCTGGTCCGGCGGCTGCTTAGAACCCGATCCCCGGACGTGCTCTGCCTGCAAGAGATCAAGGTCATCAATGACCTGTTTCCCCGCAAGGCATTCGCCGAGATGGGTTATGTCCACCAGGCGATCCATGGCCAGAAGGGCTACCATGGGGTGGCGATCCTCTCCCGGCTGCCTTTCGTGGAGAGCGCCGCGGACCGCTACTGCGACAATGACGATTGCCGCCACATGCGGGCGACCTTCGAAAACGGGATTGAGCTGCACAATTTCTACGTCCCGGCCGGAGCCGACATTCCCGACCCGGAACGGAACCCGAAGTTCGCCCATAAGCTGGCGTTTCTCCGCGAGATGGCAGCGAATTTCGGCCGCCGCGCCGACCAGGCGAGCGCCAAAGTCGTGCTCGTCGGCGACCTCAACGTGGCGCCGCTCGAATCCGATGTGTGGAGTCACAAGCAATTGCTCGATGTCGTTTCGCACACCCCGGTCGAAACCGGCCTGCTGGGCGACGTGAAAGCCGCGTTCGATTTCACCGACGTGACCCGCGCCTTCGTTCCGGAAAACGAGAAGATCTATTCGTGGTGGAGCTATCGGGCGGCCGACTGGCAAGCATCAGACCGCGGCCGCCGCCTCGACCATATTTGGGTGAGCCAGGCTCTGAAGAACAACCTGTCGGGCCACGAGATTCTCAAAGCCGCGCGCGGCTGGAAACAGCCGTCCGATCATGTTCCAGTGCTGGTGTCGGTTGAACCGTAGTGCATGCCAGCGCGCAGGTTGTCTTGGCTCTCCTCACGCCCCCCGGTAGGATTCCTCCAAGCTGGGGAAACAAGAATGAGATTTTCGGTTTGTGCGGCGGCGCTTGCTGTGGCCGCGACTCTGTCGAGTGCGGCTGCGGCCAACCCTCCGGTCGAGGCCTTCGGCGATCTACCGTTGCTCTCCTCGCCTCAACTCGCGCCCGACGGCAAACACTTCGCGGCGATCGAGCAACTCGAGGGCAGACCTACCGTCGTCATTTATCCCGTCAACGCACCGGAGGCGCGGCCGGTGATCGTTCCGAGCCCGAAAGCGATCATCACAGGTGCGTTCTGGATAAACAGCGACCGTCTGCTTGTAACCGTCAAAGCCAACCTCAAGGAGGCAGGCGAGCGCTTGGAGACATGGTCCCGGGCCTTCGTGATGAACGCCGATGGCAGCAATGTTCAGATGCTGCTTAAGGGCTCCGGGTCGCTGGGGTTGAATTACGACGGCAACGCAGTGCTGAGCGAGGATGCCACCAATCCGAACCTCATCTATGTCGAGCTGTGGGTGTGGGCGGAGGCTTATAACGAATTTCACCTCGACCTCTATCGCGTCGATGTCGGCAACGGCGACCGGGAAATCATCGCTCGTGGCACACACGACACGGGTCAGTGGCTGATGGACGGAAAAGGGCATGTGGTGGCACGCATCGATGAGACGCACAGGCCGCTGGTCGATCATCTGATGGTCGCGGACGGCGATAACTGGCGCGAAGTTGCGCATTTCGATGCGTCGGCCGGCGGGGAGGCTTCGGTGCTCGGCATGAGCGAGGACGGCCAGTCGCTCATCGTCCAGCGCAACCTTACAGGACACGACGCGCTTTATCCGTTGAACATCGCCACGGGCAAATATGGCGACGCGCTCTATTCCAATCCCAGCTATGACGCCGCGACGCCGATCTATGACGACCAATCCGGCCGCATCGTCGGTGTTGTCTACACTGCCGACAAAACCGAGTTTCGCTACTTCGATCCAGCGCGCGAAGCATTGCAGCTGGGACTCGAACAGGCGTTTCCCGGCCAGTCCGTCGCTGCGGCGTCGTACGACACGACCAGAAACATCGTCATTGCGGAGACAAACGATCCCAAAAAGGGCATCAACTACTACTATCTCGACCGCACCACCCACCGCGCCGATCCGATCGCATCCGCCTATCCGAAATTGCAGGAAACCGATCTCGGCGAGATGAAATCCTTCTCTTACAAAGCGCGCGATGGACGGGACATCCCGGCCTATCTGACGCTGCCGCCGGGCCGCCAACCGAAGAACCTGCCGCTGGTCGTTTTTCCGCATGGCGGGCCGCAATCCCGCGACGTGCGCGGCTTCGACTGGTGGGCGCAGTTCATGGCCAATCGCGGCTACGCGGTGTTTCAGCCGAACTATCGCGGCTCGTCCGGTTACGGCTCTGCATTCCGGGAAGCAGGCTATCACCAATGGGGCCTGAAGATGCAGGACGACATCACCGACGGCGTGCACAAGCTGATCGCCGACGGAACCGTCGATGCCAAGCGCATCTGCATCGTAGGCGCGAGTTACGGCGGCTATGCAGCGCTGGCGGGCGCGGCGTTCACGCCCGATCTCTACCGTTGTGCGGTGAGCGTCGCCGGCGTCACCGATCTGCGACGCATGCTGGCGACCGACCTTGAGAACGCGGACTCCAGTTCGGCAGCCGTGTCGTATTGGAACTCCCGGCTGGGCAACCGGTACGACGACGAAACCCAGCTCGATGCTGTCTCGCCTGCGCTGCATGCCGACAAGATCAAGATTCCGGTCCTCTTGATGCACGGCACGGGCGACACCACGGTGCGCATCGCCCAGAGCGAAGAGATGCAGGACGCACTTGAGCGGGCGGGCAACAAGCCCGTCTTCATCCAGTTCGATGGCGACGATCACAACCTCGAGTTCGGCCCTACGCGCAACCGGATGCTGAGCGAAATCGAGAAATTCCTGAAGGCGAATATCGGGAATTAAGCCGAAGCGTCCTTCGCAGGCTTGTCGCCCGGGCGTTTCAGCGGGGCGATCATGATCGTCGCCGACGAGGTCGCGATCAGTTTCCCAGCCGCGGTGGAGAGCGCACCTTCGAGGAAGTTGATCGTGCGGCCTCGCTTGATGACTTTCGCCTCCGCGACGTAAGAGCCTGCGCCGCCCTGGGCGAGATAGTTCACCTTCATTTCGATCGTGGGCGCGATTTCGCCCCATTGCGCGACGAAGCCAGCCGCCACCGCGAGCACATCGTCCATCACACAGGAGATCGCGCCGCCATGCAGCGCGCCGAAGCGGTTGAAATGCGGCTCGCCGAGCTCGTAGCCGATCTTCACCCAGCCTTCCTCGGTGTCGACTTCGAGGATCTTCTGGTTCAGCCATGCGGAGCAGGGCGCGGCGCGGCGGATGATCGCCTGGACATTGGGCGGATAGTCGTCGGGCCGGGCAGGGTCGAACGGGCGGCGCATGGGTGTCTCTCGAAACTTGCGGAATGTGCAATCGTGCACGGGCGAACGCGGGATGCAATGCGCCGCGTCAGATGCGCCAGTAAGGTTTGGTCTTGTCGATTTTGTGCCAGCGTTTGACCGATTGCTTCGCCCGCTCAGTCGCGCGGTCGAGATGCCAGCCATAGACGATGCCTGCGGCGAAATGCAGATCGCGGGAGATGTCGTCCCCGGCGCGGGCATCGGTTTCGATCAGTTTGGCGAGCGTCGCATGCGCCGCCACGACGTCGTTCAGCGCGCCCAGGATGTCCTGCATCTTCGAAAGCTGCTTAAGGAAGCGTTTGGCTTCCTTCTCGTCATGCAGCGGCCGGAAGAACTCCGCGGCGTAGCGCGTCTTCTTGAGCGCGATGCGCAGCTTGTGGCATTCGACCCGGTTCAGCGACTTGAGGTGAAGCGCGTGCTTGCGCGCTTTCTTCATGCGTTTGTCGAGCGTCTCCGCCGCGATCGTCTCGACGCGATCGATGAATCCCCGCGTCGTGTCCTGCTCGCGGCGCCAGATGCAGCCTTCGATGGCATGCGAGAGGTCGTCGAGAAAGCGTTGGAACCGTGAATCGTTCACGGCTGCGACCGCATCGTCCCATGTCCCTTCGCGCACCTTGGCAACCCGGCGCTGGAGCGCGCTGAAAGCATGCGCTTCGCCGTGTGCCTTAGCGGCGGGCTCGAGCAGTTCTTCGATGAAGACATCCATGTCGCGCGCCGGACCGATCGCCTTGGTGATCGCCTTCGCGCGCTTCTTCAGATCCTGGAAGGTCTTGGTCTTGAACGCCGGGCCGAAAGCGCTGAAGGCCGCATCCATACGCCGGAAGCCAACGCGCATCTGGTGCAGCCCCTTCGGATCGCGCGCCTGCGCCATCGGCGCGATGTTGCCGGCAACCTGGGCCTGGCATTCGAGCAGGGTAAGGCGGAAGGAATCCTCGGCCGTCATTCCGCCCATGAGCAGAATCGGGGCAGCCTTTACCGCCGCAAATTCCTGTCCCTCGAAGTCCATGACCGTTTTATGAAACCCTTCTGGGGGCGCATTCCAAGCGCAAACGGCCCGGAGGGGCAATAGGCCTCAGGAAACCCGCACCGGGAGTGCCGCCGCAGCCAAACGTGCCTTTGCTTCGGCTATCGTTGCCTCTCCAAAATGAAATATCGAGGCAGCAAGGACGGCGCTGGCATGGCCTTCGATGACACCGGCCACAAGATCGTCGAGCGTTCCGACCCCGCCGGACGCGATCACCGGCACCGGCACCGCGTCGGCGACCGCTCGGGTGAGGGCGAGGTCGTAGCCCCTGCGCGCGCCGTCACGATCCATCGATGTCAGCAGGATTTCGCCGGCTCCGTATTCCACCAATTTCTTCGCGTGCTCCACCGCATCGATGCCGGTCGCGTTGCGGCCGCCATGGGTGAACACTTCATAGGGCGGATTGTTGTGCGCATGGGTGCCCTGTTTGGCATCGATCGCGGCGACGATGCATTGACTGCCGAACTTCTCCGCGGCGTCGCGCACGAATGCCGGATTGCGCACCGCCTCGGTGTTGATCGCGACCTTGTCGGCGCCGGCTAGCAGCAGCGCGCGGATGTCATCCAGCGTGCGCACGCCCCCGCCTACGGTGAGCGGCATGAAGCAGACATCCGCCGTCCGCCGCACGACATCGAGCAGGATACCGCGCTTCTCGTGCGAAGCCGTGATGTCGAGGAAGCACAGTTCATCGGCGCCGGCCTTGTCGTAAAGGATGGCTTGTTCGACCGGATCACCCGCATCGCGCAGATTGACGAAGTTGACGCCCTTGACGACGCGGCCATCCTTCACGTCGAGGCAGGGAATGATGCGGATCTTCAGCATCGTCAGCGATCCCGCATCTTCGCCATTGCCGCAATCGTGAACAGCGCGCGGCCCGTTACGGCTTCGGCCGGCACAGCTGTCGTACGCGACAGGGCTTCGGTTTCAAGCAGCAGATCGCAGGCTTCGGACAGACGTTCCTCGCTCCAGCGTGAGACTTGCGACTTGAACGAATTGGCGCGCGAGAAATGGATTTGTGGCCAGCCTTTGCGCATCGCGCCGTCGACCGGCTCGCCGCGCGACACCGCGATCTTGACCAACAGCACGCGCTGAAAATGCGACAGCGCCGTCCGGATCACCTGCGCCGGGTTGGTGCCGGCGGTCCACAACTTCTCCAGTTCGCGGTCAAGGGTCGCGTGATCGCCTTCGCCGGCCGCGTCGCAGATGTCCTCCGAGCGCGTCTCGGATTCATCGCCCATCACGGCAAGGACGTCCTTGGCCGTCACTTCCTTCTGGCCGCGGGCGTAGAGCGCGAGCTTCTCGATCTCGCGACGCGTGACGCCGCGATCGGAACCGAGCCGCGACACCGCCTCGTCCAGCGCGTCTGCCGTGATGGAAATACCGTCGGCCTTCAGCGCATTACGCACCACGTTAGCGATCGCATCCTGGCTGTCGGGATAGCAGGCCACAGCGGCGCCGGCGTCCGCGTCCTCGAACGCCTTGCGCAACGCGGCGCTCTTCGCAAGATCGCCGGCTTCCACCACCACCAGGGCATCGCCGACATGCTCGACGAGGAAATCGTCGAGTAGTTTGGCAAGCCCATTGCCCGCGCCACGGACCCGCAGCAGGCGGCGGCCGCCGAGCATGGAGATCGCGGCGGCTTCGTCGAACAGCCGCGCGGGATCGGACTCAAGCGTGCCGTCCGGAAAGTCGGTGACGCGGAACGGATCGTTGAGATCGGGGACTACCGATTTGGCCGCGGTCTCGGCGCGCTCGCGCACGAGGCCCTGATCGGGACCGTAGACGAGGATTGCCGCGATGCCGGGCGGCGGGCGCGACACGAAACGGTCGGCATCGGACGCCTTGACGATCATTTCGCCGGATTCGCGAAAAAGACCCCAAGGTCCAAGCGGATGCGTTCGGCGATTTCGTCGCCTGCGCGGCGCTGCGCATCCTTCTGGGCGATCAGGGTTGCGTACGGCGATTGCACCACGTTGTAGGCGGTCAGCGACGAGTCCTTGCCCTTTTTGATCACCGTGGCGGTCTTCGCGTCGGTCAACGTGTAGTCGGCCGTCAGGGTGTAGTTGTAACGCGTGATCGACGCGTCGTTCTGCAGCGCAGATCCTTCGAGCTCGTCGTGCAACGTCACCGTGAGCCGGTAACGCCAGTCGGTGACGCGATCTGAGGCGCTGAGCAGGTTGATAAGCGAATTGCGCATCTCATAGCCGGCATCGCCCGAGATCGGCTCCACATAGACCGAGGAGAAAATCCGACCAGCGCCGCTGTCCTGGCCTTGCGTCGCATAGAGCGGATGAAACCCGCAGGCGGAAAGCAGCAGCGCAGCAGCCGCTGCGACCGCCACTTTCACCCTTGCGAATTTCTTTCGCACTGTCATGCGACGATGTTCACGATCCGGTTCGGCACCACAATAACACGCTTTGGCGCCTTGCCTTCCAGTGCACGGATCACGCCCTCCTGCGCCAGCGCGGCCTGTTTGACCGTATCTTCGGCTGTATCGACCGCGATCTCGATTTCGCCGCGGCGCTTGCCGTTCACCTGCACTGCAATGGTGACGCTGTCGGATTTGACCAGCGCGGGATCGGCCTTTGGCCAATCCGTGTTCACCAGCATCGTTTTGTGGCCCAGCGCTTCCCAGCAGGTTTCCGCCAGATGCGGCATCATCGGCGCGATCAGGCGCACCAGCATTTCGGTCGCCTCGCGCCGCGCTGCGCCGTCGCATTTGTCCGACTGCTGCAGCACGTTCGTCAACGTATAGATCTGTGCCACCGCGCGGTTGAAACGCAGGTTTTCCAGATCGTCTGTGACAGCCGCGATGGCGCGATGGGTCGCCTGGCGCAACGCGAGCGACACGCCCTCCGTCTTGCCCGGCACGGTTCCGGCTGGCGGCAGGCCTTCGGCTTCCGTCGCCAGGCGATAGATGCGTTGGACAAAACGCCAGCAGCCTTCGGCACCGGCATCGGTCCATTCCACGTCGCGCTCCGGCGGCGTATCGGACAAAGTGAACCAGCGGATCGTGTCGGCGCCGTAGACATCGACGATTACTTCCGGTGCGACCACGTTCTTCTTCGACTTCGACATCTTGATCGAAGGTCCGATCGTCGCCGGCTTGTTGGTGCCCTTCACGATCGCCGTGCCGTCCGGCCGTTTCTCGACCTGCTCCGGGAACAACCACTCGCCGTCCGGATCCTGATAGGTCTCGTGGCACAGCATGCCCTGCGTGAAGACGCCTGCGAACGGTTCGTCCACCTTCGTGTGACCCAGCTTCTTCAGAGCGCGGGTGAAGTAACGCGAATAGAGCAGATGCAGGATCGCATGCTCGATGCCGCCGATGTATTGATCGACCGGCAGCCAGTAATCCAGCGCCGCCTTGTTCACCGGCTCCGCCGCATGGCTGTCGCAGAACCGCGCGAAGTACCAGGACGAATCCACGAAGGTATCCAGGGTATCGGTGTCGCGCACGGCATCGCCGCCGCAGGACGGGCACTTCGTGTGTTTCCAGACCGGATCGTGGTCCAGCGGATTGCCGCGCACGTCGAAGTTTATCGTGTCGGGCAGCTTCACCGGCAGATCCGCTTCCTTCACGGGCACCACGCCGCACTTCGCGCAATGCACTATCGGGATCGGACAACCCCACGGCCGTTGGCGCGAAACCAGCCAGTCGCGCAGACGGTAATTGACCGTGCGTGTGCCCTGACCCGCGGCCTCCAGCCGTTTCGCGACTTCGGCCTTCGCTTCGTCGACAGTCATGCCGTCCAGGAAGCGCGAGTTCGCCAGATGCCCGGGACCGACATAGGCCTCGTCGCCGACATCGAACGTTTTCGCATCGGCGCCATCCGGCACCACCACCGGCGTGACGGTCAGATGGTATTTGCGCGCGAAATCCAGGTCGCGCTGATCGTGTGCGGGACAGCCGAAGATCGCACCGGTGCCGTAACCCATCAGCACGAAGTTCGCGACCAGCACCGGCAGCTTCCAGTTCGGATCGAACGGATGCGCCGCAGTCAGGCCGGTGTCGTAGCCACGCTTCTCCGCCTTCTCGATGTCGGCTTCGGCGGTGCCGATATGGCGGCACTCTTCCACGAACGCCATCAGTCTGGCATCCGTCTTCGCCAGCTCCAGCGTCAGCGGATGTTCCGGCGACAGCGCGACGAAGCTTGCGCCGAACAGGGTGTCCGGACGGGTCGAGAACACTTCGATTTTCTCGCCGTTCGAGATGTCGAAGGTGAAGCGCATGCCCTCGGACCGGCCGATCCAGTTGCGCTGCATCACACGCACCTTCTCCGGCCAGCGGTCCAGCGTATCCAGCCCGGCCAGCAGGTCGTCGGCGAAATCGGTGATCCTGAAGAACCATTGCGCCAGCTTGCGCCGCTCGACCGGCGCGCCGGAGCGCCAGCCCTTGCCGTCGATCACCTGCTCGTTCGCCAGCACGGTCATGTCGACCGGATCCCAGTTCACGTCGGCTTCGCGGCGATAGACGAAGCCCGCCCTGTAGAACTCCAGGAACAGCTTCTGCTGGTGCTTGTAGTATTCCGGATCGCAGGTCGCGAACTCGCGCGACCAGTCGATCGCCAGCCCCATCAGTTTCAACTGCGACTTCATGATCGCGATGTTGTCGTACGTCCATTGCCTGGGATCGATGTTGCGTTCGCGCGCCGCGTTCTCCGCGGGCAGGCCGAACGCATCCCAGCCCATCGGATGCAGCACGTTGAAGCCTTGCGCCCGGCGAAACCGTGCGACCACATCGCCCATCGTGTAATTGCGGGTGTGGCCGATGTGGATGCGTCCCGACGGATAGGGAAACATCTCCAGCACATAGGCCTTGGGCTTCGGCGAGTTGTTCGGGACTTCGAAGGCGTGCGCGGCGTCCCATGCCGCCTGCCATCGCGCTTCGGATTCTTTTGCGTTGTACCGCGCCATATCAATTCTCCTGCTCCGCCGGTTTGCTTCTCGCTGAAGCCGGCGGACAGAATCGGTCTTGCAGCGCGATCAGATTAGTTTGGTCTCGTGGTCGCAAGTCGAAGCTCGCGCGCCCGCGTAAGGATCGCGTTCTCGAGCTTCGTCGCGGTATCCGGGCTCACGGCCGCATCGACCCACGCGCCGTTGGCGGCGGTCTGGCGGAACACAGCGATCTTCAGGCCGTCGGCCCTGAGATTGCGGTCCAGGATATAGACGGTGACTTTCAACCGCTCCTGCGGCGCTTCCGGCGCGGAGTACCAGTCGGTGATGATCACTCCGCCGAACGGATCGGCGCTGGCCAGCGGCATGAACCGCAGGGTGTCGAGCGTGGCGTGCCACAGATAGGAGTTCACGCCGATGGTGCGCGGACCGCCGGAGCCGGCGATCGCGGTCGAACCGGAATCGACGTCGGTATCGTCGTCCGTTCCACCACCGCACCCGGCCAACGCCAGTGCAGCCACCGCAAAGGTCAACAACAGCATACGTCGCATCGGGTTCGCTCTAGTGTGTTTCGACTTTCCGATTCGCACCGGCACAATGGCGCCGGCGGATCCCCCCGATCCGGCTCGGGGCTTATACTGGGCCGGGGCGGCAGGCGCAACGTGGGTAACGCGGTCTTAGCCAAGGCCAGATAGGCATATGCTATAAGGGGTTACGGGCGGGTAAGCAGCCCGCACCGGGAGGGAGTTTTCCGTGAAGAACACACTGGCGGCCGGCGCCGTTCTGGTTTGCGCGGCCGCTGTCCCGGCCCACGCGGACCTGCTCGACTGGAACGTGAGCCCGTTCACGGCCGACGTGGGACAATGGACGTTCACGCTGGGCGGAGCAGCCGATGGCTCTCTCTATACGGCCGATCAGCCAGATTTCCGCGGCCTAGACCAAAGCGGCGCGACCGGCGCAGCCTGGGTCTCCGACAAGCTTGAGCGCACCTATGACGACGGCATGGTGATCTCGCTGCGCAGCGTGTTCGAGATCTTCCACGACAAGCTTTCCGGCGACAATTACGGCAGCTACTTCGTGCAGAAGGTATACGGCACCGTGCAGACGGGCCTTGGCCGGGCTGAAATCGGCATGACGGACGGTGCGGCCTATTCACTCGCCGTCGTTGGTCCCGAGGTCGACAATTTCACCTCCCTCGACAATCCGAACGCGACGTTCTTCGTCAACCCGCTGACGAACCGCGCTTTCATCGGCATCTTCAGCCTGAACAGCGCCGTGGAGTCGTCGCTCAACTACGCGAAAATCTCCTATTACACGCCGCGGCTCTTCGGAGTTCAGATCGGCGCATCGTTCACCCCATCGGAGGGTAAGGACGTCGTGCCGTTCATCAATCCCGGCCCGCGGGTCGACAATCGCCAGCGCGGTATCTGGGAGGGCGCGCTGAGCTACCAGGGCGATTCGGGCCGTTTCTCGTATGGCGCGTCGGCGACGATCGCGGTCGCACATGGCGTGCACAAAACGCTGGGCCATGATGGCATGATCGATTGGGCAATCGGCGCGCAGACCGACTACTCGCTGACCGACGACCTGAAACTCTCCGTCGGCGGCGCCTACCGGCAGACCAATCTCTATACCTTCGACATCAACGATGCACTCGCGCGCGGCAACACCGGCGCATTGCACACAAGCAGCATGCTCACCTACGGCTCATGGATGGTGGGCGGCGAGTATTCGACCGGCAGTGCGGGAGGTTCGCTCGGATTGCCGACGCTGGGGGTGCATGGAGCCGAAGCGTCGGTCGGTTACACGCTCAACACCAATGCGCAAATCACGGCTGGCTGGCAGCAATGGATTTACGGCCGCAATAAAGGGCTGTTTTACGATGGTGCAGACCACATCAGCATGGATGCGGGTTTTCTCCATTTGAATTTCCATATCTGAACGATCAGACCGAGAGCGCACCGATCGCTGCAATTCCCGCGAAGGCACCGGACAGGCGGCCAGCGTTCCGTGCGTCGATCCCGCCAAGCGCGTAGACAGGTTTGCTCAAGCGTTGCGCCATGAACGCTGCTTTGAGCGGCCCCAGCGGCGCGCGATCGTTATGACTGCGCGTCGGAAAGATAGCGGAGAGCAGCACCGCGTCGGCAGCGTCGGGCACCGGTTTCTGCCCGTGCGACGCGACCGTGATGAGCCAGCGGGGATGGCATGCACGCCAGTGCGAGGCCGTCTGTGCTTTCGCTTCCGGCAGATGAAGGCCATCGGCGCCCGCCCGCGCAGCCAGTTCCGGATCGTCGGCGACCAGCACGAACAGATAGCGCGCGCGTGCGATCGACAAAATCGTCCCGGCAAGTCGCGCGCGCGCGGTGCGGTCGCGCGCCCGGACGGTCACCAGGCTGCCACGCGGCAGCGCCCACGCGGCAGCGGCCGGATCGGGCAGGCGGTCGTCATCCGTCATCAGAACAAGCGACGGCAGCGCAAACCGGTGCGGCGCGGCCAGTCGCGCGGCGGCTCTTGCCAGGTTCAGGCGCGCACGCTCTTCTGCCACGCATGTCCTCCGAATCCGTCACCGCCCTGAACGACATTGTCGCGCGCATCGACGCCGCGCGAAAGAAGGCTATTGCGCCCGCACCGTCCACGACGCTTGTCGCCGTGACCAAGATGCACGGGCCCGATGCCATTCGCCGGGTGCTGGAGGCAGGACATCGCGTGTTCGGCGAAAACCGGGTGCAGGAGGCCAAAGGAAAATGGCCGCCTCTGCGCGAAGCCTATCCCGGCATCGAACTGCATCTGATCGGTCCGCTTCAGACCAACAAGGTGAAAGAGGCGGTCGCTCTGTTCGACGCGATCGAAACCCTCGACCGGCACCGGCTGGCGGACGCGCTCAAATCCGAGACGGAAAAAGCCGGCCGCGCACCCATCCTGTTCGTGCAGGTGAACACGGGCGAGGAAGAACAGAAAGCCGGTGTCGCGCCAAACGCGGCGGCCGAACTGATCGCCTATGCCCGTGGTCTCGGCCTGCCGGTGAAAGGCCTGATGTGCATCCCTCCCGCCGGACAGGCGCCGTCGCCGCATTTCGCGTTGCTGGCCAAGCTCGCGCGCGACAACGGCCTCGACCTGCTTTCCATGGGCATGAGCAGCGATTTCGAGAGCGCCGTCAAATTCGGCGCGACACATGTCCGGGTTGGGAGCGCGATCTTCGGCGCGCGATAGACCAAGGCCTTCCGGACGCCCGCGACACCACGAGTCGCAACGAACCGTCGAAAGTGGGCTGGGTGCGCAGATGACCGTAGCGCGCGTCCCACGCGCCGCTGTCGAGGTCGCGCTTCAGGTCATTCTCGAAATGTGCGATCGCATCGGGCGCAACGAAGCTCCACGCCGAACAGGCGAGCCGCACATTCGGATCGAGCAACATTTCCGGACGGCCGTAATAGGCTTCGTTGAAGCCGTCGCGGCAATCGAGCGGGATCGGCACATCGATCGTTTCGACGGCGCCGCCCAGCGCGGTTGCAATCGCTGCTATCGTTGGATAGCGCCGCGCTTCGGTCGCGATCACTTCGGGCGCATAGTCTGCGAGCCAGAAGCGGTCCAGTGCCTCCGGATCGCCGGTCATCACCGCAACCGGTCCGCGGGTCACCCGCCGCATCTCGCGCAGGCCTTTGGCGAGATCAGGCCATTGGTGCACCGAAAACGTCGCCATCGCCGCATCGAACGTTTTGTCGGCGAAGGGCAACGCTTCCGCGACCGCATCGATCGCGCGCGGCAGATGCAACGGCCGCTGCGCCCGCATCGCAGCCGACGGTTCGACCGCGGTGATCGCGCGATCCACCGGTTCGTAGGAACCGGTGCCCGCGCCGACATTCAGCACGGTCTTCGCATCGCCGAGGACCGCCAGGATCGCCGACGCGATGCGCGCATCCGGCCGGCGGAAATGCGCGTAGCCTTTGCCGATGACACCGTAATCGGCATCGCCCGCACTGCCATCGGCGCGCCGTGCGGTCACCGTGCCCCTCTTACGGATTCTCATGCGTCAGCATTTTGCGCGCACGGAACGGCGATGCAACCGCACAAAAGCAAGCGGACGGCTCTTGAGAACCGTCCGCTCTCGGAACTTGTTTGGTATAGCTTACTTCGGCTGCGACGCGCGCAGTTTGTCGAAAAACATCTGGATGCTCTCGCGGATCGAGCCTTCGTTCGCCAGCCTGAGGCGCTCCACGCCCACGAAAGCATCGCCCATTTTCGCCGTATAAGGTGCGTCGATGGTTGAGAGCAGGAACGGCTGTCCGGAAGAATCGTAGACCTTGTAGTTGACGTGCGACGTGACCGTCATATCGAAACCCATTATCGGCTGCGATAGTCCAAGCAGGTTCACGTCGATCGGATAGGCGCATGAACCCGATGACAGCAGCCCGGCGCCTGAAAGCGAACCGTCGAGCGCGGTCTTGAATCCGTTGTTGTCCACCTTCGAAGTCCACAACGGATTGGTTTCTTCCCCACCACTGACCGTGCGCACGCACATCGCATGCTGAAGTTTTGCCGGGAACGGCTGGTCCGCCGCTTGTGCCATGACCGTCATGGCACCCGGATTGGCTGCCGTCGCGCATCCGCTGAGCAGGGCAAGCGCCACCGCCACGAATGCAAATTTGCCGATCGTCCACGCTTTTGTGTTGTTCATACCTGTTTCCCCCTTGATCACGGTGCACATCCCTTTTGTTTCGCCAGATAGGCGAGGTGTTCATTACGGTCGGCGAGCGCCCGCGCTTTCACCTGTTCGGAATTGGAAAGATCGGTGGTGGCGCCGATGAGTATGCCGGCATAGGGGATCGCGGATCCGATGCCCTTGGCGACATTCTGCCGTTCGACCTCCTTGTCCTTGGCTTCATAGCCCTGTTCAGCCGCGCTGTTGTCGGCGATCTGCTGCTTGAGGGCGTCACATCCGAGCTGTTCGTCACCCGACTGCACCATTGCAACCGGCACGACCTCGCGCGCCGCGCAGCCGCAAAGGCCGAGCGCAGACACGACAAGCAATCCAGTCAGGTAAAACCGCCCGAACAACAAAACACCCGCCCCAGGTGCGCAACACACTGATTTGGCGACGCTATGCATCGCTCATCGAGGTGTCAACACGACGTGCGAGTCGCACCAGCGCCAGCTATACGGAACCTCGCATCGCGTAAAAACGAAGCGGGCGGCTCTCGCGAACCGCCCGTGTGAAACACCATGTGTAAGCCTTACTCGGCCGCGAGCAGCGTGGAGCCTTTGCTGCGGTCCACGAAATTGATGCTCTGCAGGTAGCGGATGCCTTCTTCTGCGATCTCGTCGCCGACCATGCGCCCGCCTTCGCTCTTCAGCTCGTCCATGTCGACATACATGCCGTAGAACGCCTTGGTGCGCTCGGTGATGATGCCGGCGTTCAGGAGCGTCTTGATCAGCACGCGAAAGATGTTGGCGGACTGCTTCATGCTCTCGCGGCGGTCTTCGTCGGTGAACGCTTCCATGATCGCGGCGCGCGCGTCCTGCCAGTCGATCCCGACGGCGTCGTAGACTTCCTTCATCTGCTCCGCATTGACGAGGTTGAACAGCAGGGTCTGGAAGCACTGGGCGGCCCAGTCCTCGACCATGTTGTGTTCTTCCGGCGACAGCTTCGGAATGGTGCGGTCGGCCCAGATCTTTCCGAACTTGTGGTGGAATGCCTCGTCCGTCATCACGAGCTGGCACAGCTTCACCAGCAGCGGGTCCTGCGCCTTCTGATAGAGCGTCGCGAACGCGCCCATCGCGAGGCCTTCGACCAGCATCTGCATGCCGACAATCTTCTTATAGACCTCCGGCGCCAGCACCATTTCGGTCAGCAGGTTCTGCAAGGTCGCGCCGCACGGCAGCGGCGTGCCCCAGCGCGCCTTCACATAATTGGAGAAGCCCGTCACATGGCGCGCTTCCTCGCGCGTCTGGTTGGCGGCGTATTCCTGCGCACCCGGGTCCTTCAAGATGTGGCAAAGTGAGGCGGAGAGCGACAGCGCACCCTGTTCGCCGTGCAGGATCGCGGAGATCTGCCAGCGGGTGGACTCGTTCGCGAACTTGATCTTCTGCTCTTCCGTCATCGCATCGCCGATGCGGGTGTGGAACACCGCGAAAAATTCCGGCGGCAGGATCGCCTGGGTCTTCGGATCGAACGGCGCGTCGAAGTCGATGTATTTCTTGTCCAGCGGGTCCCAGAAATGGTCATGGGTGGCGCTGATGATCTTGTCGAAGGCGGTGGAGCGCTGGCCGTAACGCTGGGTGTCGAGCATCGCCGGAAAATCGTCGGGATCGACCGCGTTGTAGGCTTCGTCTTTGGTGATCTGATGGGTTGTCATGGTGCGGACTCCGCTCTCGCAACGGTGACGGTACCGTCAATATGGCGCGGATGTGCGAAGAGTCAATGAAGATGACGCACGTGTCACGACGCGCAATGCGGAGTGAGTAGCGAGTGTCGCCGATTTGCAAAATCGTTCCTCTAATGTTCCAATATCTTTCAACGGAGAGAGGACACGGACATGACGAAATTTCTCGCACTTTACATGGGGGCCGCAGATGGCTCGCAACCGCCGCCGCCCAGCCCCGATGCGATCGCAAAAGGCATGGCCGCCTGGAACAAGTGGATGACCGATCACGCGAGCGTCGTGGTCGAGACCGGCGGTCCGCTCGGCAAGACAAAGAAGGCGTCGAAAGCCGGCGTAACGGACACGAAGAACGCGGTGGCCGGCTATGTGATCGTGGAAGCGCCATCGCACGAGGCGGCGGCAAAGATGTTCCTCGAACATCCGCATTTCGCGATCTTTCCCGGCGACTCGGTCGAGATCATGGAAGTGATGCCGATTCCCGGGCAGTGAGCCCGCTCCGATGATCTCGACCTCCACCGCAGCCGATGTGGCGCGCGGCGTGAACCGCCTGCTGATGCAGGAAGGGTTCTCGCCGATCCTGGAGTTTACGCTTGCCAACGGACGGAGGCTGGACGTGGCGGCGCTGGGGCCGGACGGCTGCGTGCTGGGGGTCGAGATCAAGGTCGCGCTCGCCGATCTGCGCGGCGACACAAAGTGGCCGGACTATCTGGAGTTCTGCGACAAGTTCTTCTTCGCGATCCCGCCGGATTTTCCCGACGAGCATGTGCCGCCGGACACCGGGCTGATCGTCGCCGACCGCTATGGCGGCGCGATCCTGCGGCCTTCGCCGGAATGGAAAATCCATCCAAGCCGCCGCAAGGCGGTGACGTTAGGATTCGCGAAAGTGGCGGCGGAGCGGCTCGCGCTGATGCTCGAACGCAACGAAAGCCTCGCCAAGCTGACGGTGGAATAGCCCCGCCTTCGCTGACGCTTCGGCGCGGCGGGGCGGGCAAATCGAAAACGGAAGAACAATGCCCCTTTCTCGCGCGCAGTTCACGAAGATCGCGCTGTCGTTTCCGGAAGCACATGAGAAGACGAGCTACGGCAATCCGTCGATCTTCATTGCCAAGAAATTCTTCACCCGCTGGCGCAAGGAGGAAGATTCGGTCGTCTGGATTGTCGATTCCATCGACGAGCGCGATCATCTGCTGGAGATCGATCCCAGGACCTATTTCATCACGCCGCACTACAAGGATTATCCGAGCGTGCTGGTGCGCGCGGCACGTATCGACGCGGCGATGCTGAAGAAGATGCTGGAACGCCGCTGGCGCAAGGTGGCGTCGAAAACGTTGGTCAAGCAGGTGGACGCTGTCGCGGGAAGTACGGAGAAGGCACTGGGGAAAAAGGCGATTCCAAAGAAAAAAGACGCGTGAGTCTGGCCTGCTACGGCTTGCTCGTGCGTGGCGATTACAACCAGTACTGGTTATTGTGCGAAACGAATGCCAACTGGACAGCCCGGAACATCCTTCGCATGGGCGCTTTTGTATGAAATTACGCCTTCGGAGTCGGATGTATTCCCCCGTACAACGTTGCCAATCGATTGGCATTCGCCTGGTTGATATGACTCCACGACCATCATCCGGGTCTGCGGTCCGACGAAACGGTTGTTGACGATCTGATTGTTGTTAGAACGATCCCTCAATTTTATGGCCTGCCCGCAAACATTTTCAAAACGATTGTTCTCGATCAAGTTGCTCGAAGAACCGTGCTGCGCGTATATCGCATGCAACCCTCCGCACCCTGAATTATTGCTGATGTCAACAAAGGTATTGTTGCGGATCACACTATTCGATGTGTTTCCAAAGCCTATGACTGCATAGGCTGTCGGTACAAGGCCGATATTCTGGAAAGAATTGTCTTCGATGGTTTCGTTACTGTTGGCTCCACGATAACTGAAGACGATACCTTCGTAATAGTTACGGATCGCCACGTGTCGTATCGTGATATTTGTGGCCGGCGGTCTAAACGAAGCCCAATGTGTTGAGCTTCCACCGCCATCGAAATCAGGCCGCGGGTTTCCCGGCATGCCTTCAATAATTAGAGCGGACGGCGTTTGCCATCTCCAGTCGATCTTTTGGCCAACGTAAGTGCCTGGCGCGATCTCTATGCGTATTTTCGACTGACCGGCATAAGTAGCAGCAGCGGTTTGCGCAGCCGTACCGATATCGTTGAACGCTGTCGCAGGCGTGCGTCCGTCACCACCCGCATGCGCCCGGGCATCGACGTAAACTAGCAATTCATCGGAGGCGGCAAACGCACGACCAGTCGTGACTGTGGTCGCGACCATTAAGGATAGGAGAAAAAGCACTGCCAAAATGCGCATAAGCTGGACTCCGGTGACCTTCGGAGAGACATGTCCTGAATCACAGCCCTTTGTCCGCATATCTGTCAAATGAATGTTGAGATCAAGCTTTGAGAGCCGTGAACCTTGAGGCCTCCAGCGATAGTTCCTAATTCCGTTAAATCCATGAGGGATGAACAATGCGCAAAGCCTTGAAATGGACCGGCGTCGCGATCGGCGGGATTGTTCTGCTCGCGATCATCGTGGCCGCAGGTGTGGTCCTTACTGGGGCAATCCTGTTCGACCGTATGGCGGCGCGCGCCGTCCCGGCCGGCTACCCGCGCAACAGCTCGGTTTACGTCGCCGCGACTGATGGCACGAAGGTCGCGATCGATGTGTGGCTGCCGGAGATGCTGAAAGCAGGCGAGCGTGTGCCCGCCTTGATGAAGCCGACACCTTACTGGCGCGCCCGCAGGCTCACCCTGCTCGGCAAGGCCTTCGCCTATTTCCTGGCGCCGAGTCTCGCCATCGAGCCCGAGGTGCCGCTGCTCAACGCGCGCGGCTATGCGGTGATCGGCATCGACGCGCGCGGCACCGGCGCCTCGTTCGGCACGCTGAAGACGATGTTCAGCGACGCGGAAGTCGCGGATTACGGCAGCGTCGCGGACTGGATCGCCAAGCAGCCGTGGTCGGACGGCAAGGTCGGTGCCTACGGCTTCTCCTATCGCGGCATCAGCGCGGCGAACATTGCCTCCCTGCCGAACAGGGAGATCAAGGCGGTGGCACCGCTGTTCGATCTCAGCGATCTCTATCTTCTCGGTTATCCGGGCGGGACGTTCGCGCAATATTTGTTAACGGCTTGGAGCGCGCAGACGCGGTTGCTCAACAACGGCATCGTGCCGTGCGACGGCGACACGTTATGCGAAATGGCGATCGCCGGACCGAAGCCGGTCGATGCCGACACGGACGGCGCGTTGCTCAGGCAGGCGATCGCCGCGCATGCCGCGAACTACAATGTGCACGATTGCGCCCGCGCCGCGCCCGCGCGCAACGACAGGATCTGCGCCAGCGGCCAATCGCTGAGCGAAAATTCGCTGCTCGCGCGAAAAGCCAAAGTCGAAGCACGTGCCCTGCCGATATTCGCGCTGACAGGATGGCTGGATGAAAGCTCGCCCGGGCAGGTGCTGAACCGGTTCGTCACCTTCTCTAATCCGCAGGAGGTCGTGCTCGGGCCGTTCACCCATGGCGGCTTCATGGGCGACGATCCGTTCGCGCCCGATGCGCCAATGGCAATGACCTACGGCCAGCAGATGCGGTTGATGGCCGACTTCTTCGACCGCACGTTGCGCGACGGAAAGCCGATCCACAACAGCGTCCATTACTATGTCATCGGCGCCAGCGTTTGGCGCGACTCGCCATCCTGGCCGCCGGCGGGCAGCGCGCTGCAGAAATGGTATCCGGATCGAGCCCACACGCTGTCGCAAACTGCGGCAGACGGAACCGACACCTACAAAGTCGATTTCAACGCGAGCACCGGCACGCTGTCGGGCTATCGCGGCCAGGTCGATCTCTCGAAGACCGATTACGGCGACCGCGCGAAACCCGATGCGCATCTTCTGTCCTACACCAGTGCGCCGATGGGGTCGGATATGGAGATCGCGGGCAATCCGGTCGCGCATCTGCATCTCGCGACCAGCGCCACCGGCGGGCTTGTGATCGTTTATCTCGAGGATGTCGCGCCCAACGGCCGCGTGACCTACATCACGCAAGGTCTGCTGAACCTCGCGCACCGTAAGACGGCCGCGCCGGGCGGCGCCGTTTCGGCCGATCCGTTGCACTCCTATCTGCGCACCGACATGGCCCCGATGCGCCCCGGCGTCGGCGAAGACATCGCGGTTGCGATCTCGCCGATCGCCGCGCTGATCCGCAAAGGCCATGCGCTCCGTGTCGCTATCGCCGGCGCCGATGCCGGCAACCTCGAGCGCCTGCCCGCAACCGGCAACGCCACGCTGACGCTCACCCGCGGTGCGGTGACCTATGTCGAGGTGCCGGTGGCGCGCTAGCCCCGCCCAATTCGTGCGCAACGCCCGGCCTGCACACCGGACCGGGTTCCCGACAGCCACGGAGCGGCGACCGGCGGCCGATGCGCTTGACAGGAAGAAGCGGCAAAACCTACATACCGCCTCCCTTTTGGGGCCTTGCGCCCCATACCCTGGTCAGGGGCTGTAGCTCAGTTGGGAGAGCGCCTCGTTCGCAATGAGGAGGCCAGCGGTTCGATTCCGCTCAGCTCCACCAGTCTTCGCTGCGCAGCAGCGGAGACTGCCACGGCGTAGCCCGTAGGGCGAAGCCGGGCTGGTACTCGGATCGCGCAGCTACGCCTTGGCAAGCCCATCTCTAGTCCTTTCGTGAGGCGCGAGGCAGTCACTTATTGGCCTAATGGACGTACGCGAATAATTGCCTTCTTATCTCTTGCAAGTTCTGCTTGAGATAGGGCATCGATGGGCGGTGTGGATAAACTTATCGAAATGCTTGAACAGCGTTTCGGTAGAACATGAGCCAATGGCTTACTATTTATCGCCGTCCTAGGAGCTGCTGGCTGGGGCATAAACTCTTTATTTTTTCTATTTTCTCATACCTATGGCGACGGCCGCAATTAAAGCCTACGGTTATTTGTCTGGCATCCATTCACTCTCTCAATGACGGCATCCGAATCGATCCGGCTTTCATTAGCTGTGCTTACGGGTGTGGGGGCTTTGCTAACGTCGCTCAATTTATTTTCCATAGTTAGAAGCGTCCGAGACCTGAAGAACAAGGCCGTCGAGCTTCTAGCGATCATATCCAGGCAAAATGACGTCATGGATACGATGCAGAAGCGAGAGCTGGATTATATTGAGACAATCGCAGAGCTAGAAGCGCGACCAAGAGGTGATCTTACGGGATAGATCGCGCTCAAGCTGCTCTCAGCCGCTCGAACAGATCCGATGGCAACGACCCGGCGAACGGCTTTATCCCGTGCCGTGCGCGTAACGCTGAGATCGGCAGGTGCCATTCCTCTTCCCAGGCGATCGCCATGAAGCTGGGGGTTTCGCGACCGTGGCGCCAGGCTTCGGCGATGGTCTGCAGCACCGGCGCGGCGTCGCTTGCCGGTTCGAACGCCGGTCCGGTCACGGCGGTCGCGAGAAACATCGCCGAATAACCGTGGTTGAATTGCGCGAGTTGGAACGCCGATACCGCAACCTCATGCAGTGCAGTGAAGCGATAGCCGCCGACCAGATGCCACACGTCGTGCATCTGCAGAATGCGGGTGTTGAGGTAGCGCAGTGCCGGCGGCAAAGTCGCGAGGTTCAACGCGTCGCGATCCAGCACCTCCAGATCGAAACCGTTGGCGACAATGAGCGCATGGAAATCGGCGGCCAGCGATCCTTCCGGCTGGCGCGCAAGGTCTTCGAGCGTGAGCTTCGGTGGCATCGCACGCATGTGCGCGCCGGCGGTTTTGGGATGTGTGCGCGCCGCGTCTTCCGAGAGCGCTCGCGTGCCCAAAGGTAGCGAGCGCCCGAGTGCGGCAACCAGCCCCGTCACATCGCCAGGCGCCACCCGGCCCTCGCGCCGCGCATCGAACAACTCCCAGAAATCCATCCAGAATTGCTCTGGTAGCGCGAGGCCTGCATCGAGCACAGCGCTCTGCGGCATCGGACCGCCAAGCCAGCCGGCAGCAAACGCATCGTAGACTGGCATGACGGCGAACGGATCGCAGAACGCGGCGTGCGTGAAGGCCGCGGCAAGCGTGAACCGGCCGCGCGAATCTCCCGCCCGCACGGCGCGCGCCGCGTCGCGGATGGCGGCCACGTCCGGCGGTTGCGCCGCGGCAGTTTCAAACTTCGCGCGTTCGGTTCGGCTCACAAAAAAAGCTCTGTTTTCCGCCGGTTTCTGGACTTCACCATTCGAGAACCGCATGTCCGTCCTGTCAACCCAGGCACGTCTTGCGGCACGGGATCGTGCACCCTAAAAGACGCGCGAACGAACGGCCGGGCGCCAGGGGTGCATCTTCCATGCTGAATCCGATTTCGGCGCTGCTTCTCTATCTGATCGAGATCTACACCTGGATCATCATCGCCGCGGTGGTGGTGTCCTGGTTGATCGCGTTCCGCGTCATCAACGTGTCGAACCAGATCGTCCGCAGCTTCGTGTCGTTCCTTTATGCGATTACCGAGCCGGTGTTCCGCCAGGTGCGCCGCTTCGTCCCCGCCTTTGGCGGCATCGACATCTCCCCGGTGATCGTGCTGATCGCATTGTGGTTCATCTCCTACGTGATCACCTGGGTGAGCTTCCGGTACACCGGCTGACGCTTCGGCCTACGAAACGGCGAGGCGGCGCCCAACGAAAGACATCTCCCATGACCGCAAACATCATCGACGGAAAGAAATATTCGGAACAGCTGCGCGCCCGCGTGGCTGCGGAAACCGCGCGGCTGAAAGCAGAACATGCGCTCGTTCCCGGTCTCGCCACGGTTCTCGTCGGCAACGATGCAGCGAGCGAGATTTACGTCCGCAACAAGGGCAAGGTCGCCGAAAAGCTCGGCCTTCGCTCGTTTCACACCTCGCTGTCGGCCGACGCGAGCGAGGCAGACGTGCTGGCGCAGGTGAAGGCGCTGAATGCCGACAAGGACGTGCACGGCATCCTGGTGCAGATGCCGCTACCGAAGCAGGTGCGCGAAGCGGCAGTGCTCGACACCCTCGATCCCGCCAAGGACGTCGACGCACTGACGCCTACAAATGCCGGTCTTCTGATGAGCGGCCGGGCGAAGCTGGTATCCTGCACGCCGGCCGGAGTGATGATGCTTTTGAAAGACACGGTCGGCGACATTGCCGGTGCCGATGTGCTGGTCATCGGCCGTTCGCTGCTGTTCGGCAAGCCGGCGGCGCAATTGCTGCTCGCGGCCAACGCGACGGTGACGATGGCGCATTCGAAGACGCGCGATCTTCCCGCGCAATGCCGCCGTGCCGACATCCTTGTCGCTGCGATCGGCAAGCCGTCGTTCGTGCAGGGCGACTGGGTGAAACCGGGTGCAGCGGTGATCGATGTCGGCATCAACCGCATCGACGCGGGCGACGGCAAGACGAGGGTGGTCGGCGATGTGGTCTATGACGACGCGGCCAAGGTTGCGGGCTGGATCACCCCGGTCCCCGGCGGCGTCGGCGCCATGACGATCGTCTGCCTCATGCGCAACACGCTGATCGCGGCCTGCGACCAGGCAGGCTTGCCACCGCCGAATCTGTAGACCGGCCAGCCGGCCGCAATTTCGATCAAGAAATGGCGGCCGGCGTTTCCTATCTTAGGCATGGGAACGGAGGTCTCATGATCGCGATCGTCTGTGCGCTGCTCACGGCGGTGGGGTTCTATTTCTCCATCGGACTGGGGGAACAGTGGTGGCTGGCCTGGCTCGCACCCATTCCGGTGCTGTGGTTCGCGTTCGGAGACACGAAGGGTTGGCAGGCCTTCCTCGCGGCGTGGGCGGCCTATGCATTGGGCGCGACCAGCATCCTGCGCGCCTATGCCGGCGTGCTTCCGCTATCCGTGGTGGTGGTCTCGCTCACCGTGCCATCGTTTTTCTTCGCACTCGCGGTGATGGGCGGGCGCATAACTGCCAGGCGGATCGCGCCGGTTGCCGGCATGCTGGCGTTTGCATGCCTATGGACCGCGTTCGATTTCCTCGCTTCGTTCAGCAAGGGCGGCGGCTCGGTCGCGACCCCTGCCACGGCGGAAGTCTTCATGCCGGTGCTGATCCAAAGCGCATCTGTGGTTGGCGTGTGGGGCATCACCTTTCTGCTCGGCTTCGTGCCGGCTGGACTCGCACTGTCGCTGCGCCAGCGCACGGCGCTTCCGGCAGCACTCGCGGTTGCACTGTTCGCGGCCAATGCGGTGTTCGGTTTTCTGCGCATATCGGCGCCCACGCAGACCATACCGGTCACGTTGATCGACACCGATTCGATGGATCAGGCGGCGATGCGCGACGATCCGAAGCTGACGGCCGATACGGTGGCGGCCTATGCGAATGCGATCCGCGCGGTGAAAGGCGCAGGCCTGATCGTGCTGCCGGAGAAGCTTGCGATCGTGAACGCGGCGCAGCAACCCGCCTTGCAAACCACTTTCGCCGATGCGGCGCACACAGCGAACGCCACCCTCGTTGCGGGGATCGACGCGCGCGACGGCGCGGAGGCCTACAACGTGTCGTGGGCGTTCACGCCAGCGTCGGCCACGCCGACAATTTACACCAAGCGCCGCCTCGTGCCGGGCCTGGAGTCGCGCTACACGATCGGGCGCGGTCCCCTCGCACTGGGCAACGGTACCGGGTTGGAAATCTGCAAGGACATGGATTTCCAGGCGATGATTCGCAATGACATGGTGGCCACGAAGCCGGTGCTGCTGGCGGTACCGGCATGGGATTTCGTCGCGGACGCCACCGATCACGCCCGCGTCGCGATCCTGCGTAGTGTCGAGAATGGCGTGCCGATGGCGCGCACCGCGCGCAATGGCCTGATGACGCTCAACGACCGCTACGGCCGCATCGTCGCGCTGAAAGTAACGGGCGGGGCGGGCTTCAAGACCCTGAGCGGCAACCTTCCGCTCGACGGCCGTGGCGGCGGCACGATCTACGACCGGATCGGCGATGTGTTCGGATGGTTGTGTCTCGTAATCGGCCTCGGGCTCGTCGGATTTGCATTCACGCGAAAAGCGGCACCAGTTTGAATACACCCAAACAAAAAAGGCGGCCGTTTCGGGCCGCCCTTTTTCCGCCTGAGGAGACGTACGTTATTCCGCTGCGATCAATGTCGAAGATGGCACGATCAGTTTGCCGCCGTTCAGCTTCACCAGATATTTGATGCCTTCCTCCGCGATGTCGTCACCGACCATGCGGTCGCCTTCGGCATAGAGTTCGGCCATGTCGATATAGGCGGCATACACCTCGCGCGTGCGGTCGGTGATGATGCCGGCTTTCAGCAGCGTCTTGATCAGAACGCGGAAGATGTTGGTCGCATCCTTCATGTCGGCACGGACATCGGCTTCGGTGAACGCTTCCATGAACGCCGACTGGCACCAAACAGGATCGAGCCCCACCGCTTCGTAGATCCAGCCCTTCTGATCGGGCGAACCCAGATTGTAGAGCAGCACCATGAACACCTGCGCCGCCCAGTCCTCGATGGCGTTGTGCTCGACTTCACTCAGGTACGGAATCGTGCGGTCGGCCCAGATCTTTCCGAATTTGTGGTGGAACGCTTCGTCCGTCATCACGAGTTGGCAGAGGTGGCGCAGCAGCGGGTCGCGCGCGTCCTTGTAGATCGAGGCGAAGGCGCCCATCGCGAGGCCTTCGATCAGCATCTGCATGCCGACCAGCTTCTTCCACACGAACGGGGACGACACGAGTTCGTTGAGCAGGCTGCCGAGGGCAGGGCCAACGGCGGCGGGCTTGCCCCAGCGCGCCTTGATGTATTGCGAGAAGCCGGCGACGTGGCGCGCTTCCTCGCGCGTCTGGTTGGCGGCGTATTCCTGCGCACCCGGATCGCGCAGGATGTGGCAGAGCGAAGCGCTGAGCGACAGCGCACCCTGTTCGCCGTGCAGGATCGAGGACATCGACCACAGCGCATCCAGATTGGCGAGCTTGATCTTGCCGGCTTCGTCGAGCCTGTCGCCGATCGCGGTCTTCAGATCGCCGTTCAGCTTGGGATCGAAGACGTATTCGTTCTCCATGTCGAAGGGGGCGGAAAAATCGATGTATTTCCTGTCCAGCGGATCCCAGAAATGGTCGTGGGTAGCGCTGATGATCTTGTCGAACGCGGTGGAGCGTTCGCCGTAGCGCGCCGGGTCCAGCATGGCGGGAAAATCGTGCGGGTCGACGGCGTTGTAGGCAGGGTCTTTGGTGATGTTGTCCATGCGAAATCTCCGTGGGGCCTTAGCGGAAATGCCGCGGAAGGCTAAGCGGGCACACAAGGACAGGCAAGGAAAATGACGCTTCCGTCATCCACCCGTGTGCCCCTTGGCGCTGCAATTATGGGTGGGCATTGGTGAACGAATTGCAGCAGAACGCCCAAAAAGCCGTTGCAATCTGGTGCCGCCGGCGCCCCGATCTTCTGCGGGAGAGGCGATTCGCGAAGTGCGCGTGATCGCGCTTCCCCGTGACGAGGCGGCGTGACCACGGCGAAAACCCCTTTCGGATTATGGGCTTGGCCTTCCGGCGTGCTGGCGGGCGCCATGCTTTTGCTGCTCGCGAGCGCCCCGGGGCTGGGACAACGTGTCCACGCCCTGTCCGCTGGCATGCAGCCTGTCTCGGCCGCACTGGCGGAGGAGATGCTCCTCACACTTTTGGCCGGGGTTCTGATCATCCTGTTCCTGGCCCGTAACGGCATCCTCTGGGCCGGGATCGCGACTGCCATCCTGATCGGCGCCTGCCAGGTGCCGGCATGGGAACGGCTCAACACCCTGGCGCCGAGCTTTGCGCTGGTCGGCATCTTCGCCGCCGGGCTGGCCGCTGCGGCGCGCGAGCGAACCAAGCGGCGCGCTCTCGTCGCCCGAACCTTCGCGGAAACCCTGCCGCGGCCGGTGTTCGACCGGCTGGTGCGCGAGCCGGAGTTGCTCAAGCTCGACGGCGAGACGCGGACCGTCACCTACCTCAGCGGCGGCGTGCGCGACTTTTCAGCCCTCGCCGCCGTGTTCGTGGATGCGCCTTACGATTTCACCAAGCTGATGCGGCTTGTGGCCGGCAAGATGCTGGACGCTGCGGTCCGTCATGGCGGCACGCTCGACCGCGTTTCGAGCGACGGGCTGTCGGTGTTCTGGAACGCGCCGCTCGACGATGCGCAACACGTGGCACATGCTTGCGAAGCCGCGCTGGCAATCGGCCGCGCCCTCGCCGAAGCGAAAGCGGAGATCGCGGCCACGCATCTGGTTGACCCAACTTTGCTCGACCGGATCGAGATCGGCACCGGGCTTGCCAGCGGTGCGGCGGTGGCGGGACAGTTCGGCGCACGCGAACACGCGGTCTATTCCGTCTCCGGTGAACCGGTGGCGCGCGCGGATGGGGCAAAGACCGCGTCGCAGCGCTACGGCTTTGCGATCGTCGCCGACGCAGCGACGGCGAAGGATGTAGGCGACACTTTTGCGTTGCTGGAGATCGACACAACGCCGTCAGGAAAAGTCTATGCGCTGCTCGGGAATGCCGGCGTGCGCGTGTCGCCGAAATTCCGCGCGCTCTCGACCTTCCATACGCACATCTTCGCGATGATCGGTGCGCGCGAATGGAGCAAGGCGCGTGCGTTGATCGTGCAATGCCGCAAGCTGTCCGGCGCCAGCCAGCCGCTATACGACTTGTATCTCGACCGGCTTGATGTTCTGGAAAACGCCCTGCCTGCGGATTGGGACGGCACGCTGAATGCGGAAAGGCTCTAAACCCAAAATTTGTCATCCCGGCTGCGCAGCGGAACGGAACGCCGGGATCAATTGTGCCAACAGATTGGTGCATCAGGATTGGTCCTTGCGAATAACGCGCGTTGATCCATAGGTCCCGGCGCTCCGCTCCGCTACGGCCGGGATGACAAGTTCTATTAAGCCACGGCCAACCCGTAATGCGCATTGCTGTGCCCGCCAAGCGCAGCCCACATCTGGTCGCCCCAGGAGAAATGCCACCACTCGTCGGGCAGGCCGGCGAAATCCTGTTCGGCCATCGCCCAGTGCAGCAGCCGGCGGTTGGCGCGCGCCTCTTCGTCGGAGAACGCCATCGCGCCGCCTGCGCCTTCAAACCGGTCGCGATGGGCGAGCGGTGTGGCATCGTCGAAGATCGATCCCATCCACAGGAAATCGCCACCGATGAGGCGCACTGTGAGATCGCAGGCTGCGCCGGTGGAATGCGGCGCCGGCTGCATCGGATCGTCGGTCGGCGCGGCCCAGTAGCGTTCGACCTCCGCCGTCAGCGCATCGCCGCCGAGCGCCGGATTGTGACGCTTGAGTTCGGCCGTTGCCCAGTGGTCGTGGAAGTAAGCCTGCACCGCGCGCGGACGGTACGCGTCGAACAGGAACAGCTCGAGTCCAGCGTGGCGGAGCCGGAGGTTGACCATCGCAAGCTTCTCGCCGACCGTTTTTCGGATCAGCAGATCGGGAATCGAACCGTCGATGCGCTGCCAGTAGGGCGGATTGCGTTCCGAATGATAGAAGTTTTCGCCGGCAAGACCGAACGCTTGGGCGTCGGCCAGCGGCTCGTCATAAAGCGCATGCGCCGTATCGAGCGGTATCTTCCGGCGATAGCCCATCCGTGCCGCGCGAGCCGCGGCCTGAGGCGGAATCGGACGGTTGCGCAGAGCGTCGAGCGGCGGAGACATTCGCGAATCCAAAAACAGGCGGCTAGACTACACGGATGGACCCCGAAACGCATTTTCCCGCCGACTATAGAAGTGCCCGTCACGCGTTTCTGACCGCCAGCGACCGGCTCGACGTCACCACCCGCGTGCATCCCGAGGCCAGGGGACCGGACGGCAAACCGCTGTTCATGGACGTAGCAGAGATCGGCGCGCGCAAGGCGAAGGCCGCGCTGTTGCTGATGTCCGCAACGCACGGTGCAGAGGGCTATTTCGGTTCCGGCGTCGAAACCGGCCTGTTGCGCGAAGGGGCACTCGTCCCGCCGAAGGGCAGCAAGATCGTCGTGCTGCACGCAGTCAATCCTTACGGCTTTGCCTGGGACCGGCGGGTCAACGAAGACAATGCCGACATCAACCGCAACTTCGTCGATTTCGCGAACCCGCCGAAGAACGAAGCCTATGCGCAGCTGGCCGAATGGGTTGCACCGAAGGACATTTCGCGCGAGGCGATACGTGAAGCGAACGCGCATCTGCGGGCGTTTTCCGATATGCATGGCGCCTTCGCATTGCAGACCGCGATCAGCGCCGGGCAATACACCCATCCAGACGGCGTCTATTTTGGCGGCAGCAAGGAGAGCTGGTCGAGCCGGATGCTGCGCGACGTGCTGAAAGAACACCTGCGCGGCGTAAAGGAACTGATCGTGATCGACTTCCACACCGGCCTTGGCGAGGCGGGCGCGGCCGAGATGATCACGGAAGACCTGCCGGGCTCGCCCGCTTATGAACGGCAGAAGGCGATCTGGGGAGCACGGGTGAAATCGAGTGAGGCAGGCGAGTCGTTGTCCGCACCGCTCACCGGCACCATCGACACCGCATTCGCCAGATGGCTGCCGAAAGTAGAGCTGACGTTCGCGGCGCTGGAATGCGGCACCAGGCCGACGCGCGACGTGTTCAACGCCTTGCGCAAGGACAACTGGCTGCACCAGATCGCGGGCAACACGAACAATGCCGACGCCGACGCGATCCGCCGCGAAACCCGCGACGCGTTTTATGTCGACACACCCGAATGGAAACGCCGGGTGTGGGCGCATGGCGCGGAAGTGGTGCAGCAGGCGCTCAACGCGATGGGGTGAATCGTGCGGCGGAGTTTGTCGCGATCCAGATGACGTGGCGCAGACCGCGACCCTTGTTTGCGCGCGCCACGATCTCCTCAACCACGAACCCGGCATTGCCGAGGCGGCGGACGAAATCCTTGTTTGGCGCGGCCGACCACACCGCGAGCAGGCCGCCGGGCCGCAACGCCCGGCGCGCAGCACTTAGACCGGGCGCGTCGTAAAGCTTGTCGTTCGCCGCGCGGCTGAGCCCGTCGGGGCCGTTGTCCACATCGAGCAGGATCGCATCGAAACGCGAGCGCGCCGATGCGATGACACCGCCAACGTCTGCTTCGCGGATGCTCACACGTGGATCGCGCAGGCCGCCTGCCGTGAGTTCTGCCATCGGTCCGCGCGCCCAGATCATGACGGCGGGCACAAGCTCGGCGACCACGACGCGGGCATCGGGGCCAAGCCGGGACAGCGCGGCGCGCAAGGTGAAGCCCATGCCATAGCCGCCGATCAGCATCCGGCAGTTGCGTCGATCGCGCAGACGATCGCACGCGAGATCCGCCAGTGCGATCTCGGAGCCACTCATGCGGCTGTTCATCAGCGTATTGGCGCCCGCGGTGATCGAAAATTCGCTACCCCGGCGCATGAGTTTGAGCTCACCGCCGCCGCCGGGAACCGTCGCCGTATCGAGATGGATCCAGGGGATCATGCGCAGCCCATCTCGCGGGCAGCGAGGCCGGCTGTTTCCAACCGGCCAGCCGCAGCGTTATTGCATGCGGTAGAGGCCGCAGAGCTTGTTGCCGTCCGGGTCGCGCATATAGGCGAGATACATCTTGCCCATGCCGCCTTCGCGCACGCCCGGCGGGTCTTCGCAAGTCGTGCCGCCATTGGCGAGGCCAGCCGCATGCCAGGCATTGGCCTGGTCGCTCGAGTTGCAAGCGAAACCGATGGTGCCGCCATTGGCATGGGTCGCCGGCTCGCCGTTGATCGGCAGCGACACCGAAAAGACGCCGGTCGGCGTGATATAGAAAATGCGATGGTTGTCGACCATCGCCGGCGGAACGCCCAATGTCCCGAGCGCCGCGTCATAAAATTTCTTAGCCCTGTCGAGATCGTTCGTCCCGATCATGATGTGTGAGAACATCCTGCTTCCTCCCTTTTTCAAGCGAAATGAAAATCGCGCCGCCTTCTAACACCGCCTGCGGTAAAACGTCGAGCAACGCTCCTGCGACAACACCGTTTCGGTACGCTCATGCCTCGGCAGGCGCAGGAAAGGCGCCCAGGATCGACTCGCACAATGTCGAATCCTGATACTCCCGGATTTCGACGATCTTGCCGTCGGCAAGCCGGTAGATGAGGCAATACTCGTTGTCGTAGCGCACACCTTCCTTGGTCAGCATGTCTCCGCGCGCTTCCACCACGACATGATCGCCGTCTGCGATGAAGCGGATCGGGACCGTTTTTCCCGGCTCCGACAGCCGCGAGCCGACATACCCGTAGAGATCGCGCAGAAGTGATGCTTTGCCCTGAAAGGTGCGCGACCAGGAATAACGGCCGGTGACGCGCATGGTCACGTCATCGGCGAGACTTTTCACAAACAGCCGGCCATCGCACACCGCGAGGCCTGCGAAAATATCTTCCATCAGTTTCTTGTTTTCCGCGGTATCCATCATCCCCTCCGGTCCTGCGGGAGCTTCAAAACACAGAAATGCGACAGTTCAAACTGTCCGTGTGGACCCAAAATCTGTTATGCCCGTGCATCGCTCCAGGGGACACAATGCTCAAGCTTTATCAGGCCGATTGGTCGCCGTTTCCCACCCGGGTGCGGCTGGTGCTGTACGCCAAGAACATCTCGTTCGAGCCGGTCTATCCTCCGGGCTTCGACCAGCCGCGCGAAGCGCGCGACGCCTACCGCCAGATCAATCCGATGGGCCGCATCCCGGCATTGCTTCTGGAAGACGGGCGGGTGTTGCCGGAGTCGGAAGTGATCTGCGAATACTTGGAAGACACCTACCCCGAGCCTCGCCTGCGTCCCACCGATCCGTTCGAGCGGGCACAGATGCGGCTGATCGCACGGCTGTGCGATATCTATGTCGTGATGGCGATGGTGCCGCTGTTCGACGCGAGCGGCCAGCGCCGCAAGGACTGGAACCGTGACCGCATCGCCCGCGCATTGGGCGAAGTGAAGAAAGGTCTCGAATATGTGGAGGCCTATATCGGCGGCCACGGCTATGCGGTGGGGTCGTCGCTGACCCAGGCGGACGGCGCGCTGATTCCTCTTCTGGTCCTGGCCTTCGAATGGGCGCCGGCGCTGTTCGATGCGCCGAGCCCGCAAGACGAACTGCCGAAAATTTCTGCTTACTGGCAGGCGATCGCGCATGATGAGATCGCGAGCCGCCTGATCCACGAAACCCGCGATGCGATCACCGCGCTGCAAAAGCCGCGCGACAAAGCCTGAAGGACGTCATGTACTTCAAACTCGTCGCGTTTGCCGCCGCACTGCTCGCAAGCACTTTCATCGCTGCCGCACCCTCGCCATCGGATTTGTCGGGGCCGATGCCGCCACCGGAAAACCAGACTCTCGCGCACAACATCCTGCGCGACATCGTTGCCGTGCATTCGGTGCATGCAGTCGGAACCAAACAGGTCGCCGACATCATCGTAAAATATCTTAAAGCCGGTGGACTCGCCGACAGCGAAATCCACGAACTCGGCGATCCGAAATACCCGAACCAGATGAACGTGGTCGTGCGCCTGAAAGGCAAAGGCCAGGGCAAGCCGGTCATGTGGATCTGCCATATGGACGTGGTGGAGGCGAAGGCGAGCGACTGGACGAAGCCGCCTTTCACGCTGACCGAGGAAGGCAATTATTTCTACGGCCGCGGCACCTCCGATATGAAGGACGAGGACGCCGCGATGGCGGCCTCGCTGATCCGCTTGAAGAAAGAAGGCTATGTCCCCGATCGCGATCTGATCGTTGCGTTCACGGCGGATGAAGAAGTGGGGCTGGAGCAGGACGGCCCGGCGTGGTTGTTGAAAGCACATCCCGAGCTGGTGAACGCAGGCGTGGTGCTCAATCCCGACCAGGATTCCGGGGAGATCGTCGGCGGCAAGCGGATGGATTTCGGAGTCGAGACGAGCCAAAAGATCTATGTCACCTTCCTGCTGTCGGTTGCGAACAGGGGCGGTCATTCGTCGGAGCCGCGGCCCGACAACGCGATCTACCAGCTCGCGGACGGACTGGTGAAGCTTTCGCATTTCCAGTTTCCGGTTTCGCTGAATGCGACGACGCGGCTCTATTTCCAGAAGATGGCGCAGTTCCAGACCGGCCAGCGCAGGACCGACTATCTCGCCGTCAGTCAGGCGAAACCCGACCCTGCCGCTGCCGCGCACCTCTCGCAAGACACGCCATTGAACGCACTCCTGCGATCCACCTGTGTCGCCACCATGCTGTCGGGCGGACATCAGGAGAATGCGTTGGCGCAGCTCGCCACCGCGACGGTCCAGTGCCGCATCATGCCGAACGAAACGCCGGAAGGCACCGGTGCGGCGATTGCCAGGGTGGTCGGTCCCGGCATCCAGGTGAAACAGCTTGCCTATGTGGTGCACGGGCCGGAATCGCCGCCGGATGCGGCGCTGTTCGCCCGCTTCGAGAAAGTGGTGCACGGCATGTGGGGCAACGTGCCTGTGATTCCTTCGATGATGCCCGGTGCGAGCGACTCGCTTTACACCCGCAGCGCTGGCATCCCGAGCTACGGCATCGCCGGCACCTGGAGCGACCCGGAAGATGACCGCACCCACGGCAAGGACGAACGCCGCGAGAAAGGCGCGTTCTACCAGAGCGTGGAGTTCGCATACCGCCTCATGAAGGAAATGGGCAGCGGCAAATGACGCGCGTGCCGGCGGCAAAGCCAGCGTTCTCGATCGCCGGGCGTCTGCGTAGCGTGCGGTTCGCGCTCGCCGGCATCGTGTTGATGCTGCGCACGCAGCACAATGCGTGGCTGCATGTCGCTGCGACCGTCGCCGTGGGCACGGCCGGATTCGCGCTGCACATCTCGGCGCAAGACTGGCGTTGGGTTACCGTAGCCATCGTTCTCGTCTGGGTGTCGGAGGGCGTGAATACCGCGTTCGAGCATCTTTGCGACGTGGTCGCCCCGGAGTTTCATGCCTCGGTGAAGGCGTCCAAGGACATCGCGGCCGGCGCGGTCCTGATCACAGCCCTGGGCGCCGCTGTATTGGGTGCGCTGATCTTTTTGCCTTATTTGCGCGGTTGAATCCGGCATCCGTTGCGGCATGTCTCCGCAGGCGCTATAGCAACTTCCGCACGCACCCGTAGCTCAGCTGGATAGAGTGTCGCCCTCCGAAGGCGAAGGTCACAGGTTCGAATCCTGTCGGGTGCGCCAGTTGCCCGGTTCGTCTTCTTCTCCTCCTTTTGCCAAAAGCAGTCACATCTTTGCCAATGCCGGCATCACTGCGGCAGCAAAGGTCTTGAGGGCCTGCGCCTGACGTTCGCCCCCGGGGATTATGAAGGCCAGATCCAGGATGCCGACACCGGCGTTGCGCATCTCTTCGGCGCGGGCGATCACCGTTTTCGGGCCGCCGAAAAAATAGGGTGTGAAAAATGCTGGCGGCGGGGTTCGCGGCTGCGCCCCCGGACCGCCCATTTCGGCAGCCGGCGATGCCATTTGCGCTGCGGCGCGCGCTCTCGCAGCACTTGCCTCGTGCATTTCTTCTGTCGCGGCCGCATCGCTCGCGGCGATATGGGCGAGATGGCGGTACAGCACATGATCCGGTCCCGGCATCCAGCCGGCCTTGTCGGCCGCGGCGCGATAGCGTTCGACCCAGCCCTTCACGACATTGGCGGGCGCGAACGAGATCGCGATCGGCAAACGGCGCGACGCTGCGAAGTCGATCGACTCGTCGCTGTTGCCCGAACCGAACACGACCGGATGCGGCGTCTGCAGCGTGCGCGGCCACACCGATACCGTGGGGAATTGGTATTCGCTGCCGTTCCAGGCAAACGGCTCCGGTGACGACCACGCTTTCAGGATGAGGTCGATGCCTTCCTGAGTCATCGCGCGCGAGCGCGCCGCCACGTCGGAATAGGTGCCGTGTTCGTTGGGCGTGCCGCGCAGGAACAGCACGATGACGCGGCCATTGGTCAGGCAGTCGAGCATCGCCAGCTCTTCGGCGATGCGCACGGGATTGTTCAATGGGATGAGCGGTCCCAGCACCGCGATCTTCACCCGTTCGGTGACCTGACTGAGCGCTCCGGCCATTACGATCGGATTGGGCGTCAGCATGATCGGCGAATAGTGATGTTCGGAAACGCTGACCCAGTCGAACCCCAGCGCTTCGGCGAGGCGTGCATTCGCGAGCGCCTGCTCCATGCTCTGCCGGGCGGTGGCGCGATCGCAGGACGACGGCGCGGCGGGCCAGCCACCGCCATGCCCCGGCCCGTCATAGCTCGCACTGCACAGGTATGAGAGTTTCATGGCCCAACGTCTCCCCTCGAACAGTGCGAATGGCGCGCCCTGGAGCGCATCGGCACTATTCTACGGCAGAAATCGCCGGCTGCGGAAGCGATTGGAATATCGGGTACGGACCGACTATCGTCTTCAGTCCAGCCCGGCCTGACCCTTCATCGCGTCGAAGATCTTGTTGCTGTCGTAGCCGACACCCTTCTTGAAGACGAACGGCATGGTGTCGAGTGCAGCCGCGTTCTTCATCGGATCGCCGTCGATCAGGGCGATGTCGGCGCGCTTGCCAACTTCGAGCGAGCCGATATCCGCATCGCGGCCCAGGAAGCGGGCGCCGTTGAGGGTTGCGATCTTCAGCGCCTGCGGAAAGCTGAAGCCTGCCTCGACCAGAAGCTCTATCTCGCGCTTGCCGGAGAAACCGGGCACCACGCCGCCATAACCTGTGGGATCGGTGCCGGCGAGCAGAGTCCCGCCGGCATCGGCGAACATCTTCTCCAGCTTCATCAGTTTCGGGAAGATCACGACATACGGCTTGTAAGGCGCGAGATTGCCGAGTTGCGCCCAGCGATCCTCATAGGCCTTGCGCAGTTGCGGGATCAGCATGTCGAGCGCGCGTTCCGGCGCCTTGGGACGCCCGGGGGTGAAGCTTTCCATCACCGTGAGCGTCGACGTGAGGGCCACGTGTTTCGCGACGAGGAGATCGATCAGCGCTTTCACCTCGGCGCTGTTCTCGTCCACGTTGGCAATCGCCTGTTGCGACCCGGCCGGGCATTCGTCCGGTTTCTTGGCCGGATTGAAATCCGTCATCACCGCAAAGCCATGTTCGAGGTTGTCGATGCCTGCTTCCGCCGCCTCGCGATAGGTGACGGAACAGAGATGGCCGGTGATTTTGAGCCCGCGCGCGTGCGCCGCGCCGACCGCGGCCTTCAACTCCGCGCGGGTGATGTTGATGTAGGCCTTGAACGAGGTCGCGCCTTCGTCGGCCCAGAAGTTCACCGTCTTCGTGGCGTCCGCCGGTCCGTTCAGCGAATGCATCTGCAGAAACGGATTGGCTTCGCCGTTCAGGTACGGTCCGGTCGCGTCGAGATCGGGACCCAGCGCCGCGCCGCGGTCGATGTCTCGCTTGAGGTTGATGTCCGTATACGGCGCGAGCGAACCGCCGGTGCGCGCCGTTGTCGTGCCGCCGGCGAGATAGAGCCGCGGAAAGGTATAGGGCAGCGAGGCGTAGATGTGCGGGCCTGCCGGATAGAACAGGTGCTCATGCACCATCACGAAGCCGGGCAGGAGCGTCTTGCCGTGCGCATCGATGACGGTGGCTTCTTTCGGCACCCGCACATGCGCTCCGAGCGCTGCGATGCGGCCGTCCTTCATGAGGAGCGTCTGATCGTAGCGCGCCGGCGCGCCGGTGCCGTCCACGATCTCCGCATGGGTGAATGCGAGCACGCGCTGACTATACGCAACGAACTTCGCGTCTTCGGATTGCTGCGTGGCCGGCGGCGCGGGTGCCGGATCGTCGTCCTGCGCCAATGCCGCGGACATTCCCGTCAGCAGGAACGCTGCCAGCCAACCCGATAACGAACGCATTTGTGCTCCCGCCGCAAGATGCGCGACCGTGACTTGCCGGAGAGGACGGCGCAATACGAACGGCAGACGGCGGTCAAAAATGTTCGTGCCGGCCAGAGTCCGGATGTATTACCAGCGCGTGTCGCCGTATCGAGGGGTGCCGGCATGGCATTTCGTATCTGGATCGTTGCTGCCGCGCTCGCCTGCGCGTTGCGGCCTGCTATGGCCGGCGATCTCAAACCCGCGGTCGATGGTTGGCGCGCGACACATGAAGCCGATGTCATCGGCACGCTGGATTCGCTTACCCGGTTGCCCAGTGTCGCTGCCGATCCCAAAGGGCTCGCGGCGGCCGCCGCGTTTTTGAAGGATCAGCTCGGGCAGCGCGGTTTTGCCACCGAACTTCTGTCCGGTTCGCCCGGAGCGCCATCTGTCGTGTTCGGTTCGCTTGCGGTGCCGGGTGCGAAGCGGACGGTGGTGTTTTATGCGCATTACGACGGTCAGCCCGTTACCCCTTCGCAATGGGCCTCCGATCCGTTCGTCCCGCTGATGCGCAATGGACCGCTCAAGCCGGACGCGAAGACCATCGACTGGAAGAACGCCAAAGGCCGTTTCGATCCGGAATGGCGGTTGTTCGGCCGCGCCGTGGCGGACGACAAGACCTCGATCGTCTCTTTCCTCGCAGCGTTCGATGCACTGAAAGCGCTGGGCCGCAAACCATCAGTCAATCTCAAAGTCTTCTGGGAAGGCGAGGAAGAGGCGGGCTCGCCGCATCTGGCGCAGATTCTCACGGCGAACCGCGACCGGCTCGCCGCCGACCTCTGGCTGATCGGCGACGGGCCCGTTCACCAGTCGCGCACGCCCTCGCTCTATTTCGGCGCGCGGGGCGTCTGCGATTTCGAGATGACGCTCTATGGCCCGATCCGCGCACTGCATGACGGGCATTACGGCAACTGGGTGCCCAACCCGGCCGCGATGGCGGCGAACCTGATCGCGCAGATGCGCGACGACGACGGCAACATCCTTATCCCGGGCTTCTCGAACGACGTGCGCCCGCTGACGAAGGAGGAGAGCGCCGCGCTCGCAGCGCTGCCGCCGATCGACGACGAATTGAAGAAGGAGTTTCAGATCGGGCGCAGCGAAGGCACGCAAGGTCTATTCGCGAGTGTGATGCGCCCGGCTCTGAACATCCGCGGTATCCGCGCAGGCGAGGTAGGCCCTGCCGCCAACAATGCCATACCCATCGATGCCGATGTCTCGATCGACTTTCGCCTGGTCCCGGACCAGACGCCTCAGAGCGTCCGCACCCGGGTCGAAGATTTCCTGCGCGCCAAAGGCTGGACCATCGTGTCCACAGTGCCGGACGCGGCCACGCGGTTCGCGCATCCGCGGCTCATCCGCCTCTCATGGGATACCGGCGGTTATGCCGCCTACCGCGCCGACATGCGCGCACCCGCCAGCCGCGCGGTGATCGCTGCCGCCAACGAAGCGGCAGGCCGGCCGGTCGCCATCCTTCCCATGTCCGGCGCCAGCGTGCCGATGGTGCTGTTCGAGACCGTGCTGCATGAACCGCTCGTCGGCCTACCGGTCGTCAATCACGACGACAGCCAGCATGCGGCGAACGAAAACATCCGCCTGCAAAACCTGTGGGACGGCATTGCCACCTACGCCGCGCTGATGAGCCGGCTCGACTGGTAGATGCGCCGGCAGATTGAGGCAGCGACGGATAAAAGCTAGCGTCCTTCCGGGTGGAGATTGGGGTCAGCGATGAGCATCACCATTCGTCCGGCACGCGCCGAGGACGCAAGCGCGTGCGGGCGCATCTGTTACGAAGCCTTCCACGCAATCGCCACGGCGCACAATTTTCCACCGGATTTTCCCAGTGTCGAAATGTCGACCGGCGTGGCCGGCTCGATGATCGGCAGCCCTTCGGTATATGCGGTGGTGGCGGAGCGCGACGGGACGATCGTGGGCAGCAATTTCCTCTACGAGGGCAATCCGATTTCCGGTGTCGGGCCGATCACCGTCGATCCCGGCGGACAGAACCAGGGCGTAGGCGCGCGCCTGATGCACGTGGTCATGGAGCGGTCCGAAGCCAAAGGCTTTCCCGGCATCCGGCTGGTGCAGGCCGGCTATCACTGCCGTTCGCTTTCGCTTTACGCCAAGCTCGGTTTCGAAATCCGCGAGCATCTCTCCTGCCTGCAGGGACCGGCGATCGGCGAAGCGATTCCGGGTTATACGGTGCGCGCTGCGACGACCGCGGATATCGCGGCGTGCAACGCGCTGTGCGGCCAGGTCCATGGGGTGCATCGCGGGGGTGAAGTAAAGGACGCCGTGGCACGGGGCATCGCCAGTGTCGTGGAGCACAACGGCCGCATCACCGGGTACACCACCCAGACCGCGTTCTTCGGTCATTCGGTTGCGGAAACCAACGACGACCTGCGGGCGCTCCTCGGTGCTGCGTCAGCGTTTGGCGGTCCTGGCATCCTCGTCCCTTCGCGCAACGGCGATCTGCTGCGCTGGTGCCTGACGAAGGGGTTGCGGATCACGCAAACACTCACCTTGATGACGATCGGTCTCTACAACGAACCTGCCTGCGCCTATCTGCCGTCGATCATCTACTGAGCGCGGCGTTGCGCGCCACAGCGGGCGGCAAACCCAGCAGCGCCGCGACGCGCCCCTCCACGAAATCGTGCCACGCCGCATCGCCGATGAGGCTCGGCACGACAACCTCCTGGTCCATAAGACCCACGATGAACACCATCACGCTGGAGGCGAGCAGCCTGGGATCGAGCGTATGGTCGAGCTCGCCGGTCTTTTGTGCTGCCGCGATGTCTGCGGCGATCCCGTCGATCTGCATATCGAGCGAGCGCCGCAGCAACCGGCGCACTTTCGCATCTCTGCGCGCGGCGTAGTGCATTTCGATCGCGATCTGGCGCAGCAGTTTCAACCCCGGCATGGTGCAGAGTGCCGCGCCGCGCGGCAACCGCGTCACGGCCGAACCGTCGTCCGGCCCAATCGCCGTCGCCGAGGATTGCGCCGCGTGCCGAACGACATGCAGGAACAGATCGTCCTTGCCTTCGAAATGTTTGTAGATCGCACCGGCCGTGATGCCGCTTGCCTTTGCGATCGCCGGCATCGACACATTGCTGTAGCCCGACTCGGCAAACAGCCGCTCGGCGGCGGCCAATATCCGCTCTCTTGTGGATTTTCCTTCCGGCATCGCGACTTTCTCACTCGAACAATGGCGAGGTCTTAGCACCCCGCGCCTTGACAAGTAAATGGTCATTCACTAGATCATTTCACATGGGTAAATGCTCGTTTACCTGAGTTTCGTGAAAGGAAATGCCATGGAGCGGACAATTGTCGTAACCGGCGCGGCCTCGGGAATCGGCGCAGCGACGGCGCATTATCTGCGGGAGCGGGGCGAGCGCGTCATCACTTCCGACCTGCATCATGCCGATGTGATCGCCGATCTGGCGACAGCCGGAGGGCGCGCAACCCTGGTCGAAGGCGTGACGCGGCTATCTGGCGGAAAGATCGACGCGATCGTCGCCAACGCCGGCGGCGGTCCGCCAGAGACCAGCCTGCAGCTCAACTTCTTCGGCGCGGTGGCGACACTCGACGGGTTGCGTCCGCTGCTCGCCGGCAGTCCCGCACCACGAGCGGTGGCGGTCTCCTCGGTCGCATCGCTGCGCGCGCCGGACACCGCCATCCTCGAGGCTTGTCTGCGGCGCGACGAAGCCGCCGCCATCGCCGCGGCGCGGGCTCTGTACGCGCGAAACGCGAGCGAAACGCCCGCGAACCCGCTGCCCGCCGCTGTGCAGACGCCGTTGGACCTCTACGGCAATGCCAAGCGCGCCTTGCAGCAGTGGTGCCGCAGCGTGGCGGCAAACCCGCAATGGGCGGGCGCCGGAATCACGCTGAACGTCGTGGCGCTGGGGTTCTACGACACGCCTGCCGCAGCCTACGTCCTCTCCAACCCCGAGACCCGCGCCGCGATGGGCCAGCTTGTGCCATTGCGCGGCGCCTATCCGGGCCGTCCGGAGGAAGCCGCGGCCCTGCTCGCATGGTGCGTGAGTGCGGAGAACTCCCAGATGACGGGCCAGATCCTGTTCGCCGACGGCGGCATGGAATCCCGGAGAGGGGGAGATCAGGCATGAGCGATAAATCCGCAGCCTTTCGCATCGTGCAGATCCTGCGCTCGGTGGGCGTGAGCCTGGTGATAAACGGACTCTGCCCGTTTCTGCTGTACACACTTTTGGAGCCACGATTTCCGAAAGACAGCGTGATGCCGCTGCTTTATGCCAGTATCTTTCCGGTGGGCGGCTTCCTGTTCGGTGTCCTGCGCAAGCGCATGGTCGATGTGGTTGCGGTTGTCGTGCTGCTCGGCCTGGCCACGAACATCGCGACGATCTTTCTCACCCCCAGCATCAAATGGGCGCTTGTCGCACGGTCGCTGAACGGCATCGTCACCGCGACCGCACTGCTGATCTCTGCGCTTATCGGAAAGCCGCTGTTCTTCTATGCGGCGCGCCAGTTCGTGACGGCGGCCGACCCGTCGCGCGCGGCCGGCTTCGACGCAGCGAACGCGGCCGATCGCGGTCGCACCTTCATCCGCGTGACGCTCACCTGGTCTTCGGGCATCTATGCGCTGTGCGCGCTCAACGCAGCGATCGCGCTTACGGTGCGGCCCGCCACGTTCCTGCTCGCCAGCCAGATCACCACCAATGCCGGGATCGTGCTGCTTGTCATCTGGACCATTCGTTTCACACGCGACCGTCTTGCACCGAAGCTGGCGACGACATAGCGCCCAGGCCCGGAGCGAGCGCGGCACGGCGCGCGGCTTCGCGACCTGCCCACAGCGCAAGCAGCAGGCAGCACAGCATCGTGAACGACGAAAGCAGCAGCGGCAGGCCCGGCACACCCCATTGCGGATGGCGCACTGTCCAGGCGAATGACAGGCCATAGATTATCGGTCCCACGACAGCTGCCACACCGGAGAGGCTTTGATTGGCGCCCTGCAACTGCCCTTGTTCGGTCGGGCCGACCAGACGCGTCATCAGGCCCTGCAGACCCGGCAGCAGCAATCCCGACAGCGCGTTGATCGGCATACCGCAGCAATAGAGCAAGCCGGTCGGCGCCAGGCCCGACCACGCCATGCCGGCAACCGAGGCTGCCGTGCCGGCGGCCAACGTGCCGCGCTCCCCGAAGCGGCGCACCACCGGGCCGACCAGAAAACTCTGCACCCCGACGCCGAACACGCTGCCCAGCATCATCAGCATGCCGGTCAGGCCCGGCGTCCAGTGATAACGGTAGCTGGTGTAGAGCACGAACACACTGGGCCACACCATGTTCGCAAGCTGGTTGAGAAAACCGACGGTCGCGAGCGGCAGAAGCTCATGATGCGAACGCAGTAGGCGTAGCGAGCCGAGCGGATTGGCGCGCCGCCAGTCGAACGCCGTCGTGCGATGTTCCGGCGCGAGCGACTCCGGCAGCACGATGATGCCGTAGAGCGCGTTGATGAGCGTGAGCGCCGCGGCTGCCATGAACGGATAGCGCAGATTATAATTGCCGAGCAGGCCGCCCATCGCCGGTCCTGCCAGAAAACCTACGGTGAACGCGGAGCCCATCCAGCCGAAAGCGCGGGCGCGCCGCTCCGGCGGCGTCACGTCGGCGACGTAGGCGTTTGCCGTGGAAAACAACCCGGAGGTCGCGCCGCTGACCAGCCGTCCGACGAACAGCCAGCCCAGGCTCGGCGCGAACGCCATGAACAGGAAATCGAGACCGAGGCCCGTCAGCGAGATCAGCAGCACCGGCCGCCGGCCGTAGCGGTCCGATAGCAGGCCGAGGATCGGGCCGGCCAGGAAGCCCATCAGCCCGCCGCACACAGCGAACGTCACGTTCCATTCGGTCGCCAACGCCGTGTCACCGCCGGTGAAGGCCTTCAACAGGCTCGGCAGCACCGGCACCATGATGCCGATGGAAATCGCGCTCGCGACCGTGCTGACGAAGATGAAGCCGAACGCCGCGCGCCGCCATCCTGCAGGCTCGATAGAGGTGTCACCGGTCTCCGACATGGCGGCCTTGTAGCGAGGCTTCCTTTTTGTTTCGCGCGTTGGCGCAGGCTTTGATGCGATTGCCGCCTGGTTGCGGCAGCCGCGCAACACCTGCGCGCTTGGGAGTTGCTATAAGCAGGCGTCGGCGAACGCCATGTTCGCCTTAAAGGAACCCGTTTCGTGTCGATCAGCTGGACCTGCGGCCGCCTGCGCTAGGCGCCACCTTCATCTCCCAGTCCTGAACGATCCCGTCGCATAAGCGCGACGCCACGGAACATTGCCATGCCTCTTCAGCTTTCGCCCGTGCAGGCGGCGCGCCGTGCGCCCACCGCATCCGAAATCGCCGCGCTGCGGGCGCTGCGCCACAAGATCGTCGAACCGCCGGACGCGGACGGACGATCCGCGCTTTCTTCTTCACCAACTCCGGAGAGACACCATGACGTTCACCACCTGCATGCCGCGGTTCCGCCATGAGCGGCACACGCAACCGTCTGGCGCTCGCGCAGAATTTCTTCCGCAGCGCAGCTGCAGCACGCACCGTGCTGCAGCACGCACGTCTGGACTCAAGCGATCGGGTTTATGATCTCGGCGCGGGGAGCGGGATGCTTACCCACGAGATCGCGAAAACCGGCGCACAGGTCATTGCCGTCGAATGCGATCCGAATCTGGTGCGCAAGCTACGCAGCCGGTTTGCACATGCGCGCATCGAGGTCCTCGAAATGGATATCGCCTGCGTCGCGTTCCGCGTGCCGTACAAAATCGTGGCCAACATCCCGTTCAACCGCACGGCGCGCGTGATGCGGCGTCTGTTCTTCGAGGATGCGCCGCCGGAAGAGGCGTTGCTCGTCCTGCAGCGCGAAGCCGCCGAGAAATACGCGCTGACGAGACGGCAAGTGTCGCTTCTGCTCCAGCCCTGGTTCGAAGCGGACATCGTGCACCGGTTCGCCGCACACGACTTCGTTCCGGCGCCGTCGGTCGAGACCGTACTGTTGCGGATCGAGCGGCGCCCCACGCCTTTGCTCGCCGAACACGAGCGGCCTGCATGGCAGGCGTTTGTACGCTACGCGTTCGGCCGGCCGAAAGCGGATGCCCGCGGCAGCTTCCGTAACCTGCTGAGCGGGCTGCAATGGCGGCTTCTGGCGCGCGATCTTGGCATGGCGCAAGACGTCCGGCTTGCCGAACTCACCCTCGCGCAATGGCTTGGAATCTATCGCTTTTCTCAAAGACATGTGCCACCGCACAAACGCGGCCGCGCGACTTTTGCGGCGCTTGAGCGTTAGACGGAGGCAAACCCCAGCCAGCCCAGCTATGCTCAATTCGATCTTCAGCCCGGCGATCATAACCGAACTGCGCGTGTTGATGGTCGACGGCGGCATCCGGTTTGTCGCGGCCATTTTCATCCTGGTCGTCGGCTGGATTCTCGCCACCTGGGCGAAGCGCTGGGTGACGGCAGGGCTCGCGCATCTGCCGCTCGACCTAACGCTGAAGCCGCTCTTGGGATCGCTGGTCCGTTATGCAATCCTCATCCTCACGCTTGTGCTGGTACTCGGCCAGTTCGGGGTGCAGACGACCAGCCTGATCGCGGTTCTGGGCGCCGCGGGTCTCGCGATCGGTCTGGCGATGCAGGGCACGCTGTCCAACGTCGCGGCCGGGGTGATGCTGTTGATCCTGCGGCCGTTCCGCGTCGGACAATATGTGCAGGCCGGCGGCCAGTCGGGCACGGTGCGTGAAATCGGACTGTTCACAACGCTGCTGACGACCCGCGACCTCGTCTACGTGTCGGTGCCGAACTCTTCGATCTTCAGCGGCGTGATCATGAACTACACCCGCGATCCCATCCGGCGGGTGAACTTCACCGTGCCGATCGATTTCGTGAACGACATCGGTGAAGCGGAGAAGACCATTCTCGCGGCACTCGAGAAGAACGAGCACGTGCTGAAAGCGCCGCAGGCCTGGACCGGCGTTTCGGAGCTCCAGGAATACGCCGTCGTGATGTTCGTCCGCGCCTACATTAAGAGCGAGGACTACTGGCGTGCGCTGCCGTCGATCCAGAAGTCGGTGAAAGACGCACTCGATACGGCGGGCATATTGATTGCCGTCACGCGGCAGGCGGTCGCCGATCGCGGCGCAGGCGGGCAGGCGAAACCGGCGCCTGCCAAACCGGAATCGACAGAGAGCGAAGATCCCGCCATCGCCGCGCAATGACTACGGCGTGACGATCTTTCCCATTTTCACGACTTCGAAATTTCCACGCGTGACGTTGCGCAGCTCGCCGACCAGCGCATCGTTGTCCCAGCGGCTGTCCGGCGCGCCGGAGATGAACCAGTTGCTGCCGTTGTCGGCAACGATCATGCCGTAGGTCTTCAGCGCCTGCAGGATCGTCTTCGTCTCCGCGCTATAGCTCGACGGGATCACGTAACTTGCCTTGAGCCGCACCCGCATGCCCATCGGCGGCAGGTTCGGATTGGTGTCGTCCGAGGCCCAGTGATTGGCTGGCGCGGTATAGGCTTCGCGCGTGTTGTCCACCGTGAACCGCAGTGCGTGCGGGATCAGTCCGGCATGGGCTTCGTCATAGCGCACCAGCCCGGGGAAGATCGGCAGACCGGCGGCGTCTGCGCTCGTCCAGCCCGGCTTTGCGGTCGGCCGCACATCGTTCGAATTGAGGTGGAAGATCGCGCCGGAGCCCGCCTTCCAACTGCCGTCCGTCTGCAGGAAGGCGTGCCACAACTCATAGAGGTTGTTGTGATCCCTATCGATCACCAGCACATGGCGGTCGCCCACCGCCGGTTTGCCGCTTTTGGTGAAGCCTTCGATCTCTGCATTCGGCGGGATGCGATACCCGCCGGGATCGCTTTGGTCGCCGTAAGCGGTGAAGTGGACCTTCACCTTTGGCTGCGTGCCGGCCACAACATAGTACGGGATGCCGATGCTCGCGCCCTGATAGTACCCCGCGCCGAAATCGGGATGCAGGCCGTTGTCGATGCTGATCGTTGCGAGGATGTTCGCGGAGTTGGGATCGACCGGCAGGGTGGAGATATTCGTATTCCACGCATTGGTGGCCGGAAACGGCACCGCGCCATTCAGGCTCGCGCCCTGTCCCAGACTTGCGCCGGCCATCGAGCCATAGACAGGCGCGGCCTGGGCGGCACCGGCAAAAGCGAGGACGGAAAGAAACGCGAAAGCCGGCAGACGCATGCGGCACTCCCTCGGATAGGCCCGGATCGTCCGGACTTCGGCACGTTGGAACATAACGCGACGGTAGTTTTACAGAGGTGCACCCTCAATGCCCGGCGATCACAGCATCGGTATGAATTGTTCGTTTCACGCGCCATAGTAAGTTGAAGCACTTGTCGGGTTGAGGCACTTGTGCCGCGCTGCGGACCTTTGGTCTCATGGCGTCGGGGCTGGAGGACACCATGCAGATCGATTTCGCGCGCCGTGCCGAAGAAGCCCGCGCCAAAGCCTATGCGACGCCGCTCGATGCGTTCCAGGTCGCGAACGCGGAGATTTTCCGCAACGATACGCTGTGGCCGTGGTTCGAGCGGCTGCGCGCCGAAGACCCGGTACATCACACGCGGGAGAGCGAGTTCGGTCCGTACTGGTCGGTGACCAAGCATCGCGACATCATCGCGGTCGACAGCAATCATCGCGTGTTTTCGTCCGACACCGAGCTTGGCGGGATCACGATCTTCGACGGACCGCAGCCGCGCGCGCAGTCGAGCTTCATTGCGCTCGATCCGCCCGATCACGACCAGCAGCGCAAGGTGATCGCGCCGATGTTCGCGCCGCCCAGCCTCGCGGTGCTGGAGCCACTGATCCGTTCGCGCGCCGCCAACATCCTCGACGAGTTGCCGCGGGACGAGCCGTTCGATTTCGTCGACAGGGTTTCGGTGGAGCTGACCAGCCAGATGCTGGCCACGCTGTTCGATTTTCCCTTCGAGCAGCGCCGCACGCTGCCGCGCTGTTCGGATTTGCTGCTGACGCAGCCGGGACCGGGCGCACTGGTGGAAACGGTGGAGCAGCAGCAGATGGAGCTGATCCAGATCCTCGGCGTGTTCGTGCCGATGTGGAACGAGCGCCTCGCCAAGCCGCCACAGCACGATCTGATCTCGATGCTCTGTCACAACGAAGCGACGTGCCGCGCGGCGCCGGAGGAGTATTTCGGCAACATCATCCTTCTTGTCGTCGCGGGCAGCGATACCACCCGCCATTCGATCACCGGCGGCCTGTGGGCGCTGAACCAGAACCCGGATCAGTACGACAAGCTGCGCGCCAATCCGGCGCTGATCGAAAGCATGATTCCGGAGATCATCCGTTTTCAGTCGCCCGTCGCCCATATGCGCCGCACCGCGCTGTCCGACATCGAACTGGGCGGCAAGCAGATCAAAAAGGGCGACAAGGTCGTCATGTGGTATGTCTCGGGCAACCGCGACGAAGACGCCATCGACCGTCCCAACGATTTCATTATCGATCGCGAACGGCCGCGCCAGCACGTGTCGTTCGGCTTCGGCATTCACCGCTGCGTCGGCATGCGGCTCGCGGAGATGCAGCTGCGCATCATGTGGGAGGAGATCCTGAGACGCTTCCCGCGCATCGAGGTGATCGGCGAGCCGAAGCGGATGAACTCCAACTTCGTGAAAGGCTACGACGCGATGACGGTGGTCATTCCGGCCTGACGCTTCGCTTCGTGCGGTCAGCCGTCTTAACGCGACCGGTCCCGCCATCTACCGGCACAACCGTCGATACATGAAAGCTCGACGGGAACGTCTGGCGTTAACGCGCGTTCATGAGTTTGGGGTTGTCTGCGTGGTGCGGATTCCTAGCCGAAATTTCCCGGTTTTCTTCAGGTAATTCCTTTGACCGCGCAAAACATTGCACAAAGCACGGAGCGGTTCGAAGCAGCGCCGGCCGAGGAGGATCGCTACCGCCTTTTGCTGGAGGCGGTGACCGATTACGCGATCTATATGCTGGACCCATCCGGTATCGTAACGAGCTGGAATCCGGGCGCCCAGCGCTTCAAGGGTTACACCCCCGCCGAAATTATCGGCCAGCATTTTTCCCGGTTTTACACCCCGGAAGACCGGGCGGCCGGCGTACCCAAGCGCGCGCTGGAAACAGCGGAGCGCGAGGGCAAGTTCGAGACCGAGGGCTGGCGGGTGCGCAAGGACGGCACCCGGTTCTGGGCCCAGGTCGTGATCGATCCAATCCGCACATCGTCGGGCGCGCTACTGGGCTTTGCCAAGGTCACTCGCGATCTCACCGAACGCCGGGCGGCGGAACAGGCGCTGCGGCGCAGCGAGGAAGAATTCCGCCACCTTGTGGAAGGGGTGACGGACTACGCGCTCTACATGCTCGATCCGAAGGGTCATGTCAGCACCTGGAATACCGGCGCCCAGCGGATCAAGGGATATCTGCCGAGCGAAATCATCGGCCAGCATTTCTCGCGCTTCTATACGGAGGAAGAGCGCAACCAAGGTGTCCCGCAATACGCGCTCGAAACCGCACTGCGCGAAGGCCGATACGAAAAAGAAGGCTGGCGGGTGCGCAAGGACGGCACCCGGTTCTGGGCCAATGTGGTCATCGATCCGATCCGCGACGAGCGCGGCGGGTTGATCGGCTTTGCCAAGATCACCCGCGACATCACCGAGCGGAAAGAGACCGAGCGTGCGCTGGAAGAGGCCCGCGAAGCTTTGTTCCAGTCGCAGAAGATGGATGCCATTGGACAATTGACGGGCGGCATCGCGCATGACTTCAACAACCTGCTGATGGCGGTGATGAGCAGCCTGGAGATTGCGCGCAAGCGGATCGGCGATCCGAAGACGCTGTCGCTGGTCGACAATGCGCTGCAGGGCGCGCAGCGGGGTGCGGCACTCACCCAGCGCATGCTTGCTTTTGCCCGCCGTCAGGATCTGGTTCTGACACAGGTCGATGTGCGGGCGCTGATCACCGGCATGACCGATCTTCTGCAGCGTGCCCTGGGGCCGTCCGTCAGCATCGAGACGTGCTTTCCGCCGATCCTCGACGCCGTGATGGCCGATCCCAACCAGCTCGAGCTTGCCGTGCTTAACCTGGCAGTGAATGCGCGCGATGCGATGCCCGGCGGCGGCCCGATCGTCATCGCTGCCCGGAAAGAGATGGTCACGGAATGGACGGCCGACCTGGAGCCTGGTCCCTACGTCTGTCTTTCCCTGACGGATCACGGCACCGGCATGAGCGAGGAAACGCTCGCCCGCGCGATGGAACCGTTCTTCACCACCAAAGGCGTGGGCAAAGGCACCGGACTGGGCCTGTCGATGGTGCATGGCATGACTGCGCAGTCCGGCGGCCGCTTCATCCTGCATAGCCGCGAAGGCGAAGGAACGACCGCGGAGATTTGGCTGCGCGTCGCGCAGCAGGATGTTGCAAAAGCTGCGCCGCCGGTGACCGCTGCGGAATGCGATGCGGTGCGGCCGCTGACCGTGCTTGCCGTCGATGACGACGGCTTGGTGCTGATGAACACCACCGCCATGCTCGAAGACCTCGGGCACACGGTGATCGAGGCGAGTTCGGGCAAAGAGGCGCTCGCGGTGATTCGCAACGGCACGGCCGTCGATCTGGTGATCACCGATCAGGCCATGCCGCGGATGACAGGCGCAGAGCTGGCCGAAATCGTTGCCACCGAGCGGCCGGACCTGCCGATCCTGGTCGCGACCGGTTACGCGCAGCTGCCGGACGGCATCAAGCTGCCGCGGCTGTCCAAGCCGTTCGGCCAGGACGATCTGGCGCGCGCCATCGCTGCGATTTTCGCCGCGCATTAGGATGCGCAGTTTGTTCGACACTTTATCAAAACCTTACAAGCATCGTCATGGCCGGGCCGAGCGCAGCGAGGTTCCCGGCCATCCATTGCCTCGATCTTGGTGAATAGAGTCGGATAACCGGCTCACCCAACGACCGACATAGCGGCAGTGGATCGCCGGGACGAAAGCCCGGCGATGACGACCTTGAGAGGGAAGAGCGACTGTTCTTCCCCGCGAATGGAATCTCCGCCCGCGATTTAAAAACCTTTGAGGTCGGGATCGAGCGTCTGGCCGGCATCGAGTTGTACGCCGAAGCTGTTCAGAATCATCGACACCTGCGTGTACTGGCCGGCCGTGAACACCACGTCCATGCATTGCTTCTGGCTGAAGTGTTCGGCCAGCGCCTTCCAGGTCGCATCGGTGATGAACTGATCCTCATGCAGTTCGTCGCTCGCGCGGATCAGGGCTGCATCCGCGGCGCTCCATCCCGCACCGGCGCCCTGTTTGATGCGTGCGATCTCGTCGTCGCTCAGGCCTTCGCGTTTGCCGATGGCGACATGCTGTGTCCACTCGTAGCCCGACTTGCACAAAAAGCCGATGCGCAGGATCACGATCTCGCGCTCGCGCGCGGGCAGCGCATTGCGCTTCGACAGCACGTAATTGCCCCAGGCGAGGAACGCCTTGATCGCCTTGGGCTCGCGCACCAGCGTACGGAAGATGTTTAGGATGCGTCCGCCCATCGGCTCGAGGATTTCTTTCTGCTCGGGCGTGAACTCGGCGTCGGTCAGCGGTGCGATGCGCGGTTGGGTCAATCTCATTTCTGGTCTCCTGCCTGTGTCTCTGAACCCAGCGTAGCGGTCTGTTTGCGGAAATCCAGCCGGGCGGTCTACAAGCGGCCCGTTCAACGGACCGCAAATCATGGACGTCATCATCATCGGCGGCGGGCATAACGGGCTGGTATGCGCCTTCTATCTGGCGCGCGCGGGCCTGAAAGTGACCGTTCTCGAGCGTCGGCATATCGTCGGCGGCGCCGCGGTGACGGAGGAGTTCTATCCCGGCTTCCGCAATTCGATCGCGAGCTACACGGTTTCGCTGCTGAATCCGAAGGTCATCCGCGACATGGACCTCACGGGACGTGGACTTCGCATCATAGAGCGGCATATCTCCAACTTCCTGCCGCTGAACGATCGCGAATATCTGGCCGGGACGTCGGCGGAGGAGGTCGGCAAGTTCTCGCAGAAGGATGCGAAGACGCTGCCTTATTATTTCGCGCGGCTGGAGACGATCGCGAACGTGCTGCGCGAACTGGTGCTGCAGACCCCGCCGAATGTCGGCGAAGGCGGCTGGCTCGCCGCCATTCCCGAACTGCTCAAGAGTGCGGCGATCGGTAAGCGGCTGGTGAATTTCAGCATCGCGGAGAAACGCGACCTGCTGGCATTGTTCACCCAATCGGGCGGGGACTGGCTCAACGGCTGGTTCGAGAGCGATCCGATCAAGGCGCTGCTCGGCTTCGATGCCGTCGTCGGCAATTACGCGAGCCCCTATACGCCGGGTTCGGCCTATGTGTTGCTGCATCATGTGTTCGGCGAGGTGAACGGCAAGAAGGGCGCGTGGGGACATGCCATCGGCGGCATGGGTGCGATCACCCAGAAGATGGCGGAAGCCGCGCGCGAGCACGGTGTCGAGCTGCGTACCGATGCGGCGGTGCGTGAAGTGATTGTGGAAAAGGATCGCGCGGTAGGTGTGGTGCTGGAGAACGGCGAAACGCTGCGCGCAGCGCGGGTCGTGTCGAACCTGAATCCAAAGCTGTTGTTCACCCAACTGGTCGACTCGGGTGCGCTACCCAACGATTTTCGCGAGCGGATGGGGAATTATCGCTGCGGCTCCGGCACCTTCCGGATGAACGTCGCGCTGTCGGAATTGCCGCGCTTCACCTGCAAGCCAGACGCGGGAGCGGTGCTCAATGCCGGCATCGTGATGGCGCCAACCCTTGCTTATATGGACCGCGCCTATCGCGATGCGGTCGAGCACGGCTGGTCGAAAGCACCGATCGTGGAAATGCTGATCCCGTCGATCGTCGACGACAGCCTCGCGCCACAGGGGCGCCATGTCGCGAGCCTGTTCTGCCAGCAGGTGTCGCCGCACTTGACCGGGCGCTCGTGGGACGATGTGAAGGAAGAGGTCGCCGCGCTGATGCTCGATACGGTGGACAGCTTCGCGCCGGGGTTCAAAAAATCCGTGCTCGGGTATCAGGCGCTGTCACCACTCGATCTGGAGCGCGTCTTCGGGCTCACCAATGGCGACATCATGCATGGCCGGCTGGAGCTGGATCAGATGTTTTCTGCCCGCCCGACGCTCGGCCACGGCAATTACAGGAGCCCGATCAAAGGCCTCTATATGTGCGGCGCCGGCACCCACCCCGGCGGCGGCGTCACCGGCGCTCCCGGCCACAACGCAGCACGCGAAATCCTTCGCGATGCGGGCAAGCGGTTCGCTTAAGCACCCGTCCGCTCCTTGAAGAACTGGATCACCCGCTGCTCGGTCTCCTTGGTCGGGCCGTCGGGGTCGTCGTCGCGCAGGTTGATGGTCAGCACCGAATGCGCCGCCATCGGACCGGGAGCCGCGTCCTTGGGGTCGAGTTCGATGGCCTCGAACTTGTCGCCAAAGGTTTTTTTGAAGGTCTCGAACCGTTCCGGCTTCACGAACGGATCGCCGTGGAAGCGCAGCCCGATCATCGACAGGTCCTCGTCGGCGAAGCGGCGCTTGGCGCAGGCGACTTCCTCCGGCGACACGCCCATCGCCGCCTCGCGCCGCTTGCTACCGAATCCCATGGGAAGGGAGGGTTGCGACAGCACCGGCGCCACCACCGAAGGCTCCGTCATCATCGCGAGGGCGAAATTGCCGGTGAAACACATGCCGACCGCGCCGACACCCTTGCCGCCGCATTCGGCATGGACCTTGCGCGCCAGGGCCCGGAGCCAGTCGACGATCGGACTCGATTTGTCGGTCGCCCAGACATTGAACTCGCGGCTGATGCAGATGCCCTTCAGCATCTGGCCGATGGCATAGCCGGGCGTCACTTCGCGGCCCGGCGTACCGAACAGCACCGGCAGAAACACCGTCATGCCCGCGGCAGCAACATGATCGGCGAAGCGCACCACAAGGGGATGCATCCCCGGCATCTCGTGAATGACGATGACGGCCGGTCCGCTGCCTTTGCGATACACCTGGCGCGTCCAGCGGCCATCGTTGAAGGAGAAGCTGGTGTAGTCTTTCAGAACGTCGCTCATTGATGCCCCTCGCGTAACTTCCCGAACAGAGTTAGACATGCCTGGCACAAATGTGCAGCAGGAATCGGGAACAATCGCCATCGCTCCTCGTTGAGGGGGAAGCGGGGCTCAACCGAAACTGCGAGCGACAACGGAGAAGGCGATGGCGCGCAAGACTGCGAAGCGGGCGAAGAAAACCAAGAAGGTGAAGAAACCAGCTCGAAAGGCGGCCGCGCGCAAGGCGCCGGCGCGCAAGACCAAAAAGGTCAAAACGAAAAAGGCTACGAAGAAAGCGGCACGCAAGGCGCCGGCGAGAGCCGTCAAAAAAACAGCGGCCAGGAAGGCCGCGCGCAAGGCGACCAAAAGGACCGGCGCCCGCAAAGGCGGCGACGGTCTGGTCAGGCGGATCGGCAAGCGGATCGCCGATCTCGGCCATCAGGCGCGGGTGGCAGTCGCCGGCCCGAGCAACGAGCCTGAAGGCGCCGAAACGGGGACGCAGGTCCACGGCGAAAGCACCGAAGCGCCGGGCGCGGAATAGGTAAACCTTTACAGTGGATCGCTCGCTGCAAGCCAAAGGGCGGCGAGCGCTTCCAGACCTTCGCGGTCTTCGGCATCGAACCGGTCGGGGACCGGCGCATCGAGGTCGAGCACCCCGATCAGTGCATCGTTTTTCATCAGCGGAATCACGATTTCCGAGCGCGAGGCGGCATCGCAGGCGATGTGCCCCGGAAACGCATGCACGTCCGGCACGATGACCGTTTCGCGCCGCGCCGCCGCCGTCCCACACACGCCTTTGCCGAGCGCGATGCGCACGCAGGCCGGCTTTCCCATGAAGGGACCGAGCACCAGCTCGCCCCCCTTGAGGAAATAGAACCCGGACCAGTTGAGATCAGCCAGCCCGAAACCGATCAGCGCCGCGAGATTGGCGGCATTGGCGATGGCGTCGGGCTCGCCTTCGAACAGGCCGCGCGCCTGCAGCAGCAGGTCGCGGTAGATCTCCGCCTTGGTGCCGGCCGGCCGCTCGGCCGTGAAGGCGGTCACTTTTTTTCCGGCTCAAACTTGAGCGACAGGCCGTTCATGCAATAGCGCAGGCCAGTCGGTCGCGGCCCATCCGGAAACACGTGGCCGAGATGCCCGCCGCATTTCGCGCACAGCGCTTCCGTCCGCGTCATGCCGAGACTGCGGTCTTCTTCGGTCGCGACCGCGCCGTCCTTGGCTGCATAGAAACTCGGCCAGCCGGAGCCGCTTTCGTATTTGGTGTTGCTTTCGAACAGCGGCTCGCCACAGCCGGCACAAAAGAAGGTGCCCTCCCGATGCTCGTCGAGCAGCGGACTGGTGCCAGGCCGCTCCGTCGCGCTGCAACGGAGCACCTGGTACTGATCGGGCGAAAGCGCCTGGCGCCATTCGGCATCGGTTTTCTTGATGGGGGCGTCTGTCATCGGATACCTCGTTTTCTTTCCGACGAATATACGATTTGGACAACCTTCACGTTACCCCCGCGCCTTCAGGGAATCGCGGATTTCCCGCAGCAGCAGCACATCTTCCGGTGTGGCGGGTGCCGCTTCCGGCGGCGGCGGTGCTTTCAGGCGGTTCACCGAGCGGATGATCAGGAACAGCACGATGGCCACGATCAGGAAGTTGATCAGCGCGTTGATGAATACGCCGTAGTTGATGGTGACAGCCGCTGCCTTTTGCGCCTCCGTGAGAGTCGGCATGTGCGGACCTTTGATCGTCAGGAAGAAGTTCGAGAAATCGACGCCGCCCAAAAGCACGCCGATCGGCGGCATCAGGACATCCTTGACCAGCGAATTGACGATGCCCGTGAACGACGCACCGATGATCACGCCGACCGCGAGATCGACGACGTTGCCGCGCATGATGAATTTTCTGAATTCTTCGAACATAAATCCCCACAGCTGAAATTGCAGGGCAAAGCCTAGGCTGGCCGGCGCATGCCAACAAGCTTGTCATAGAGCATCCAGATCGCCCAGCCGAGCGCCCAGCCTGTCAGGGCGCCGATGGTGTTGGCGACCTCGTCGAGCACTTCCGCATCGCGGCCGACGAAGCTCTGCACGATCTCCAGAACGCCGCCGAACAGGATGAGTGAGAACACGACCCAGGCGATGGGATGGCGCGCTCGCATCGCCAACGTCGCCATCAGGGCCAATCCGAAATAGGCCGTGAAATGCAAAAGCTTGTCCCACAGATGGATCTGCGGATTGCTCGTGCTCGGTTTCAGTTCGCCCCAGATGACGATCAGAAGACCCGGCCAGAACGACCAGACCGACAGTCTGCGCAACAGATCGATGACGAAGGAAACCGGCATACGCACACGCGAGAACGAACAGGCGCTTCTCTGTAGCGGATTTCGTGCGCGGCGGTGCTTAATTCGATGCCATTAAGCCTGTGAAATCAGGCGTGCGGAGGAATCCGCAAACGGTAGGAAAGCCCGAGCGCGTCGGACTCGATCTGCAGCGTGGCATTTATCTTCTGCGCGAGAGAGCGGATCAGACGCAAGCCGAGGCCGCCGCCGGTTTCAGCGTCGAAGTCCTCCGGAAAGCCAACGCCGTCGTCGCCGACTTCCACCGTGATGCTGTCGTCGGCATTGCGCGCGCAGCATACAGCGATGGCGACGGGAAGACCGGTCGGATGAGCATGCTTGACCGCATTCATCACGATCTCGCCGGCGATGAGGACGATGGTCTGCGCCTGCTCCGGCGTGACCGTGCAATTCCGTTCGAGACGTTCGGAGATCGTGACTCGCGCATCGAGCGAAAGATGCGAGACGAGTTGATGGGTGGATTCGATCAGATGGGTGGCGAGGTCCAGTTCCTGCTCGCCGGCGCGGTAAGCGAACCGGCGGTGCATGTTCCCGATGCCGACGATCTTGCCCGCGGTTTCCTGCAGCATGCCGCGGACCTGCGCCTTGGTGAAAAGATCGGGCCCTTTGGCCACCGCCGACGCCTGCAGCTGGACCATGCCGGCCAGCAGGGCCAGGTGATTGGCAATCCGGTGATTGGCCTCCGCCAGCATGTCGGTGTTCGAGACCAGTCTCAGGCTGTTTTCCATCGCATTCATCGCTCGGTCCTTTAGCGCCTCAGCTCACGGAGGTTAGCACCTTAAAAACAGTAAAACAAGAAATATTCAATAGTATCAATATGTTAAGTGCTAATAAGTCCTTCTTGGCATACGGAACTAATTGGGTTATTTAGCGTTTTAATGGGAACTACCAGCCTTTTGTGCAAAATGAGTAGGTTTGGTATAACACCGAGCCGAATTCAGGGGCAAGGACGATGGCTGAACTGACACGTGGCGAGCGTCTGCAGATTATGTTGATGAAAGAAGAGCTTGAGGCTCTGGATAGCTGGCGCTTTTCGCGCCACATGCCGAGCCGTGCGGCCGCAATCCGGGAGCTGTTGAAGCGCGGTTTGGCCGCGGAAGGCTTTGCGCTTGCCGACGGACGCGGGAAATCCAAGGATTTTGGCGTGACGGGCGAGCCCAACGCGCAAGGCACAGGCAGTTCGACAAGCACCGGCGGCAAATAGCCGAGAATCTCCGCCCATGTCCGAAAGCACGGTTTCCGAAGCCGCTTGCAAAATCGGACGCTTTCCGTTTAAGACGCGCCCTCTTCGGGGCCGCCCGGCGTAAGGGCATGCCGTGGCGATCCGAAAGCGTCCGAGCCGCAACGGCTCCACAGGAGACCAAATGCCCAAACTGAAGACGAAGTCGAGCGCCAAAAAGCGCTTCAAATTCACTGCGAGCGGAAAGATCAAACACGGCCAGGTCGGCAAGCGGCACGGCATGATCAAGCGTTCGAACGAGCAGATTCGCGAGCTGCGCGGCACCGCCACGCTGAGCAAGTCCGAAACCCAGCGCGTGAAGCGCTGGATGCCGTACGGCTGAGGGAGAGCATAGATGTCGAGAGCACCCCGCGCCGTCCCGAGCCACGCCCGCCGCAAGAAGGTTCTGAAGCAGGCCAAAGGCTTCTACGGCCGCCGCAAGAACAACATCACGACCGCCAACGCGGCCGTCGACCGTTCGCTGCAGCACAACTATATCGGCCGCAAGCTGAAGAAGCGGAATTTCCGCGCGCTGTGGATCCAGCGGATCAACGCCGCCGTCCGCGAGCACGGTCTCACCTACAGCCGATTTATGAGCGGGCTTCTGAAGGCCGGTATCGAAATCGACCGCAAGGTGCTTTCCGATCTCGCCATTCATGAGCCCACCGCTTTCAAGGCTCTGGTGGATCAGGTCAAGGCGTAAGCTTAATCGGACTCCCATCGGGGCACTGCCCTTGGCGTCGAGCCAGGGGCATGATTCAAGCCGTTCCGATCAGGGAAAATTCCGATGAGTGACATTCCATCTCTTGAACGCGAAATCCTCGCGAATATCAGTGCCGCGTCCGACGAAGCGGCGCTCGAAACCGTGCGTTTAGGCGCGCTCGGCAAAAAGGGCAGCGTCAGCGAACTGCTGAAAACGCTGGGCGGCATGAGTGCCGGCGAGCGCAAGGTGCAAGGCCCGCTGATCAACGGCTTGCGCGATCGCGTGGGCGAAGCGATCGCTGCAAAGAAGACCGCGCTGGGCGACGCCGCGCTCGATGCGCGGCTGGCGAGCGAGCGCATCGACGTGACACTGCCGGCGCGGCCCGAGCCGCAGGGCACTATCCATCCGGTATCGCAGGTGCTGGATGAACTGACCGCGATCTTCGCCGATCTCGGCTTCGCGATCGCCGAAGGGCCGGACGTCGAATATGACGACTACAACTTCACCAAGCTGAATCTTCCGCCCGAACATCCGGCGCGGCAGATGCACGACACATTCTACGTCGCGAAACAGGCGGACGGTTCGAGCCACGTACTGCGCACTCACACCTCGCCGGTGCAGGTGCGCACGATGCTGAGCCAGAAGCCGCCGATCCGCATCATTTCGCCGGGCCGCACCTACCGCGTCGATTCCGATGCGACCCATGCGCCGATGTTCCACCAGTACGAAGGCCTGGTGATCGACGAGAGCGCGAGCCTCGGCAATCTCAAATGGGTGCTTGAGGAGTTCTACAAGGCGTTCTTCGAAGTCGATCGTGTCGAACTGCGCGCGCGGCCCAGCTACTTCCCGTTCACCGAACCGAGCGTGGAATGGGACCTGCGTTGCGACCGCTCGGTGCCGGGCAAGATCGTATTCGGCACCGGCAACGACTGGCTGGAGCTGGCCGGCTCCGGTATGGTCAATCCGCGCGTGCTCGAGATGTGCGGGATCGATCCTGAGAAGTATCAGGGCTTCGCGTTCGGCGGCGGCCTCGACCGGCTCGCGATGCTGAAATACGGCATCCCGGACATCCGGCCGTTCTTCGAATCCGACCTTCGCTGGCTGCGCCACTACGGTTTCGCAGCCCTGGATGTGCCCACGCTCGACGGAGGGCTCAGCCGATGAAAGTGCCCCATTTTACCTCTTCCGCTTGCTGGAGAGGTGCCGAGCGAAGCGAAGGCGGTGAGGGGAAGTCCCTCCGTCTCGACTCACCCTCACCTGCGCGCCGCTGCGCGTCGCGCTGTCCTCTCCCGCAAACGCGGGAGAGGTTAAGGGAGCTTGCGCCATGAAGTTCACGCTTTCCTGGCTCAAGGCGCCGCTCGACACCCAAGCGAACGTCACCACTATTGCGGACAAGCTTACCGCCATCGGGCTTGAAGTGGAGTCGGTGGAGGACGCGGGTGCGCGGCTGAAGGATTTCACCGTCGCGTATGTGATCTCGGCCGAGAAACATCCGAACGCCGACAAGCTCAAGCTCTGCATGGTCGACACCGGCGCCGGTGCGCCGGTGCAGGTCGTGTGCGGCGCGCCCAATGCGCATACCGGCATGAAGGCCGTGTTCGCGAAGCCCGGCGTCGTCATTCCTGCGAGCGGCGACGTGTTGAAGATCGGCACGATCCGCGGCGTGGAATCGCGCGGCATGCTGTGTTCGATCCGCGAACTGCTGCTGGGCGACGAGCATGACGGCATCATCGAGCTTTCGCCCGACGCCAAGATCGGCGAACCGGCGGCCACCGCGCTCGGCCTCACCGATCCGGTGATCGACGTCTCGCTGACGCCCAATCGCGGCGACTGCACCAGCGTCTACGGGATCGCGCGCGATCTCGCGGCTGCCGGGATCGGCCGTTTGCGCGAAGGCGACCTCTCGCCGGTGCCGGGCACGTTTGCCTCGCCGATCAGGACCGCGCTCGACTTCCCGGACGGCGATACCTCGCCGGCGCCGATGTTCGCAGGCCGCCTGATCCGCGGCGTGAAAAACGGGCCATCGCCGAAATGGTTGCAGGATTGGCTGAAGGCGGTGGGCCTGCGCCCGATCTCCGCCCTGGTCGACATCACCAACTTCCTGTCGCTCGATCGCGGCCGGCCGTTGCATGTGTTCGATGCCGCGAAGCTGAAAGGCAATCTGCGCGCGCGCTTCGCGAAAGACGGCGAACAGCTCGTCGCGCTCGACGGCAAGACCTACACGCTGGATTCCCGGATGGTGGTGATCGCCGACGACGAAGCGGCGCGCGGCATCGGCGGTGTGATGGGCGGCGAGGATTCGTCCTGCACCGAAGCTACCACCGACGTGTTCGTGGAATCGGCGCTGTTCGATCCGATCCGGATCGCGCGCACCGGCCGTGTGCTCGGGATTCTGTCCGACGCACGCTATCGCTTCGAGCGCGGGGTCGATCCGGAGTTCACGCTGCCGGGTCTCGAACTTGCGACCAAGATGATCCTCAACTTCTGCGGCGGTGAGCCGAGTGAAGTTGTGGTTGCCGGTGCGCCCCCGGCCTGGCAGCGGACCATCGCATTCGATCCCATCCGGGTGAAGCAGCTCGGCGGCCTCGACGTACCGAAAAGCGAGATGATCGCGATCCTGAAGCGGCTCGGCTTCGGCGTCGAAGACGGTGCTCTGCTGAGCGTCTCGCCGCCGTCATGGCGCGGCGATATCGTGGGTTCGGCCGACATCGTGGAAGAGATCGTGCGCATCCACGGCCTCGAACATGTGCCGAGCGCGCCGATGACGCGGCCGCATGAGATCGCGCGCCCGACGCTTACGACATCGCAGCGCCGCACCCGCATCGTACGCCGGATGTTAGCGGGGCGCGGCTTCAATGAGACGGTAAATTTCTCTTTCATCCCCCGCGCCCATGCGGCGCTGTTCGGCGGCGGCGACGATGCGCGCCAGATCGAGAATCCGATCGCGGCCGACCTCGATGCGCTCCGGCCGAGCGTGCTGCCGTCGCTGCTGGCGGCAGCGCAGCGCAACGTTGCGCGCGGCTTTTCCGACCTGATGTTGTTCGAGATCGGCGCGCAATTCGCAAGCGGCATGCCGGAGGCGCAGACGACCGTCGCCGCCGGTATCCGCGCCGGCAACGGTGTGCGCACCTGGACGAAAGCGAGCCATCCGGCCGACGCATTCGATGCGAAGGCCGACATGCTGGCGGCGATCGAGATTGCGATGGGTGGTGCGATGAGCGCGCCACTCAAAGCGACGGCGCCTGTGTGGTATCACCCGGGGCGCTCCGGCACTTTGGCGCTTGGGCCAAAGACCATCGCGGTGTTCGGCGAGATCCATCCGAAGATCCTGGCGGCCTTCGATTTGAAAGGGCCGGTTGCGGCATTCGAGGTGTTTCTCGACGCGATTCCGGAAACGAAGGCGAAGGGCAAGGCGCGCGGCGCGTTCTCGCCGTCGCCTTATCAGCCGGTGGAGCGCGATTTCGCGTTCGTGGTCGACAGCAAGACGCCGGCCGACGATGTGGTGCGCGCGGCGAAGAATGCCGAACGCAACCTCATTGAGCGCGTGGACGTATTCGACGTCTATGAAGGCAAAGGCGTGCCGGAGGGCAAGAAATCGCTCGCGCTGTCGGTGCGCTTGCAGCCAAAGGACAAGACACTGACCGATGCGGAGATCGACGCGATCGGCCAAAAGCTTGTGGCGGCCGTGACCAAAGCCACCGGCGCGACGCTTCGGAGCTAACGGTGGTGACGGGCACAGAGGATTTGCTGCCCGTCATCGATTGCTTCCTCAAGATTCCGGCCGATGGCCGCGTGCTTGGCGCGCGGCTGTGGCGGCCGTGCGGCGCCGGCCGCTGGCCGGTCATCGTCGAGTTCTCGCCTTATCGCATATGGGATCTGTTCCGCGGTCTCGGCGAAATCACGTTCCCCTATTGGGCCGAGCGCGGCTACGCCGTGCTGACAGTCGACATCGCGGGCTCCGGCGGTTCGACCGGTGTGCTGCACGACGAATATCTCCCGGGCGAGATCGACGATGCACTCGCAGCGATCGCGTGGTGCGCGGCGCAGTCCTGGTGCGACGGCAACGCCGGGCTGTCCGGTTTGTCCTGGGCGGCCTTCACAGCATTGCGTGTTGCCGATCGCAAACCACCGGCGCTGAAAGCGATGGTGCTGGGGGGCGTGTCGGAGGACGGCTGGCGCACCGACATCCACTACCTCGGCGGCGTGCCTTACACCGCGCAGGTCGATTGGGCCGGCGTGATGCTCATGTTCAACGCGCTGCCGCCCGATCCCGGTCAGTTCGGCGAGGACTGGCGCGAAGTGTGGAAAGCACGGCTCGAAGCGAACACGCCGTGGATTGTGCCGTGGCTCGCGCACGCGACGCACGACACTTATTGGAAGGACAAGGCGGCAAGGTTCGAAAGCGAAGTGCCGCTGCTGCTTTATTCCGGCCTTGCCGACAAATATGCGGCCTCTGTGCTGCGCATCGCCGAACGCTGGCGCGGTCCGGTCCGTACGATCGTCGGACCATGGGATCACACGCTGCCGAACCTCTCGCCGCGCGAGCCGCGAGTTGGCTTCCTGCAAGAAGCCTTGCAATGGTGGGACAAGTGGCTGAAGGGCCGCGACACCGGCGTGACGGACGATGCGCCGCTGCGGCTATGGGTGGGTGCGCCCGACAAGGCTGGCAACACGACCGAAGGTCATTGGCGCACGCTCGACTGGCCGCTGACGAACCACGCCGCGCTTTATCTCGATGGCGTATCCGACTGGAAACAGCTCGAAAACGGCGCGCGATCCGCTCCAAAGCTTGGCGCCGATCTCTACGAAGATGTGCCGGCGCCTTTCGATGCGCCGGCCGCCAGCATCGTTTTGCAGAGCGAGCCGCAACGCGAAGACATCGACATCGTCGCCGCGCCGCAGCTCCATTGTTCGGTGAAAGGTGACGGTACGCAGATCATCGCGCGGCTGCTCGACATCGCGCCGGACGGCACGATGGTGCGCATGATGACTGGCGCACTCGCGTTGGTATCAAGTGCGGCGGAGCACGAGATCGCAATTCCGTTGCAGGCCTGCGCCTGGCGATTGAAGACAGGACATCGGATTGCGCTCAGCCTGGAAGGCGACGGCTGGCCGACCTTCTGGAGCGCATCCGGCGGGATCGCGGTGAGGAATGTCGGGCTATCCGTTCCGGTCGCACCGGCGATTCAGCGTGATGAGGCAAACTTCGCACCGCCGGTTACAGCGAGCAGCGGTGCGAAACGGGAAAAACTCCGCTGGCTCAATCCCGCACAGGAAACGATTGCCTTTGCGCCGCGCGATAGCGTGCTCTCGCATGAATCGACCAGCGCCGCCCACCATCTGATGCAGACCGGGACCGACCATTTCATCACATCGCGGTTTGAAGTCGCGCGCGACTGGGCGGCGAAGTCGACGCACGTCGCGTTCAAACGGCCCGGCTTCTCCATTCGCATCGACACGCGGCTCGAAGTCTCCTCCACGCCCAAGACTTGGCAGATCGCGTGGACAATCCGGGCAACCGACAGCGGCCGCGTGATACACGACTGCGATAGACAGACGGAAGTCCCGAGGGTCTGATAGCGGCCGCGCAACGGTGAGCAGGATGACCGAACAGACCTTCGACAAGAAAACCGGGCTCGCCTTCATTCTCGCGTTCGGCATCGTCAGCCTGTTCGCGGACATGGCGTATGAAGGCATGCGCTCTTCCACCGGCCCGTTCCTGGCCCAACTCGGCGCGAGCGCAACGGCGGTTGGCTTCATCGCCGGTGCCGGCGAATTGTGCGGCTATCTGCTCCGGCTGCTTTCAGCACACCTTGTCGAACGCACGCGCGCCTATTGGCTGGTGGCTCTCGCGGGTTACGTCATCCAGATGGCGGCCGTGCCGCTGCTCGCGTTCGCGGGCCAATGGTGGATCGCAGCCTTGCTGATCGTGATGGAGCGCACCGGCAAGGCGGTGCGCAATCCGGCCGCCAACACGATGATGTCGAAAGCGGGCGAGCAGATAGGCCAAGGCTGGGCCTTCGGCCTGCACGAAGCGCTGGACCAGACGGGCGCGCTCGCAGGACCGCTGATCGCGGCGTTTGTGCTGGCGCATCACGGCAGCTACCGCGAGGCCTTCCTGTGGCTGGGCGTTCCGGCGCTGCTGACGGTGGTGAGTGTCGTCACCGTGTCGCTGCGCTTTCGCTATGCCGGCCGGATCGCGGTTGCGCCGAAGGACATGCAAGGCACGCTCACGCCCACGTTCTGGTGGTATGCGGGCGCGGCGGCGCTGATCGGATTCGGCTTCGCGGATTATCCGCTGATCGCTTTCCATTATGCCAAGGCCGGCACGGTATCCGCCGTCGCGATCCCGATCTTCTACGCCGGCGCCATGGGTGCGAGCGGCGCCGGTTCGCTCGTCTTCGGACGCTGGTTCGACGCCCGTGGCCTGGGCGTCCTCGTACCCGGTGTGCTGATCGGTGCGGCCGTGGCGCCATTGGTGTTCTTCGGCGGCTTCGCGCTGGCCCTGACCGGAACGCTGCTGTGGGGAGTCGCACTCGGCGTGCACGATGCGATCATGACGGCAGCCATCGCGCAGATGGTCCCGGAGCATGCGCGGGCTCGTGCTTTCGCACTGTTCAGCGCGCTTTACGGCATCGCATGGTTCATCGGCAGTGCTGCGATGGGTGCGCTCTACGACGTGTCGCTGACGGCCATGGTCGCGATCTCGGTTGTGGCCGAACTGGCCGCACTGCTCCCGTTGGCGGTCGCAATCCGCAACCGTAAGGCGTCATAATCCCGCCATCGGCGGATTCGAGGCTTCCACGTCCAGGGGAGAGCACCACATGGTCCAGAAATTCGATCTCGCGATCGTCGGCGGCAGCTTTGCCGGACTGGCGGCAGCGCGCACGGCCGCGCTGCGTGGGCTCAAGGTTGCGGTGATCGACAGCAAGGCCGAGCCCGGCGCGCGGCTGCGCACCACCGGCATCGTGGTGAAGGAAGCGAGCGACGATTTCGATCTGCCCGCCAACCTGATGCGCAAGGTGCGGGGCGTGAAACTCTACGCCCCCGACAACCGCAGCGTGGAGATGTCGGCGCCGGGCTATTTCTTCCAGACCACCGACACTGCCGGCGTGCTGCGCTGGATGGCGCAGGAAGCGGAACGGGCCGGCGCCACTTTGTTGTACGGCCGCAAATTCACGCAGGCGATGGAATATGAGCGCGGCGTCGCGCTGCCCGAACTCGCTCTGCACGCCCGCTACCTGATCGGCGCGGACGGGGCGAAGAGCCGCGTCGCCGAGCATTTCGGTCTCTCACAGAACACCCGCTTCCTCGCCGGAATGGAGATCGAATGCGAGCCGCTGGGCATCGATCACCGCTTCCTGCACTGTTTTGCCGACGGCCGCATCGCACCGGGTTACATCGCCTGGGTGGTGCCGGGGGTGAGCGGGACGCAGATCGGCGTCGCGGCACGTCGGCCGGTGAAGCCGGACCTGCACGCGTTGCTCGAACGCGTTCGCGGACTGTGCGACCTGAAGGACATCCGGGTGGTCGAACGGCGCAGCGGCCTGATCCCGACCGGCGGCGTGCTGCGCAATATCGGACGCGGGCGGGTGATGCTGATCGGCGATGCCGCCGGCATGGTGTCGCCGGTGACCGGCGGCGGCATCTACACCGCACTGCATTTCGGCCGCCGCGCGGCGCAACTCGTCTCGGACTGGCTGTGCGATCTCGGCCCGCATCCGGTGGCGTTGCTCAAGCGCGAAGCGCCGCAATTCCGGCTGAAACGGCTGATGCGCGCCGCTCTCGACCTCGCGCCGCCCAACATGCTGATCAACGCGATGCTGATGACGGCGCCGGCCCGCGCCTTGGCGCAACGTCTCTACTTCCACGCCCGCGCCGGCGACGGCGATAATTTTGCCGCCTGGCGCGAAGCCTTCGAACGCGGCGATCTGGAACCGAAGCGCGAGGAGGCCCGCGGACCGACACTGCGGGTGATCTAGCGGCCTTCCATCATGCGGCCATCTTCAAACGCGACGGCGCCGTCCCGAACTGTGCCGTCAACCGTTCGAACTCCGCTTTTGCGGCCGCGTTCGATCGCTGATGGCGTTCGGCGAAGATGAACTCGTTCTTGAGCGAGTGCTCCCAGCCGGTCAGTTCGGTCACCCGCACCTTGTAGCCATGGGCTTCCAGGAATAATCCGCGCAGCACATTGGTCAGATGCGCCCCGAACTCGCGGCGCTGGATCGGATGCCGCCACAGTTGCCGTTCCGGTTTCTTCGAACCTTCCAGCTCGCGCGCAATCTCCGCCTGGCAGCATGGCACCAGCGCCACAAACTTCGCGTCATGTTCGAGCGCGAACAGGATCGCTTCGTCGGTTGCGGTATCGCAGGCGTGCAGCGCCGTCACCACGTCGACCGACGGCACCTTCGCATCGCGGATCGTCGCTTCGACGAAGTGCATCCGTTCGAAGCCGCTTTCGGCGGCGATCGTCTTCGAGGTTTCGATCAGGTCGTGGCGCGCTTCCACGGCATAGACTGCCCCGCGCCCCTGTTTGGCGAAGAACAGGTCGTACAGCACGAACCCGAGATAGGATTTGCCGGCCCCGAGATCGGCCAGCACCGGCTGCGCCTTCTCTGCGAACGCCGCATCCAATGCGGGACGGATCAGGTTCGCCAGATGCAAGACCTGTTTCAGCTTGCGCCGCGAATCCGCGTTCAAGGCGCCATCGCGGGTGAGGATGTGCAGCGCCTTGAGCAACGCCGTGGACTGCCCCGGCCACAGCTCCGCCAGCGCGTCTTTCGCCTGCTTTTCCGCCGGTTTTGGGGTCTTTCTGGCCATGCCGGGCGAGGCTTAATCCCGGGGTGGACCGGCGGCAACCCCGCCGCTATACCCCGCGCTTCCGCCTCAAGCAGCGAAGCCGTGGGCTCGTCCGGCCCAAAGGACGCCGCGCGAGGCCATCAAGAACAGGCCCATGACCGACCTCGCCCATATCCGCAATTTCTCCATCGTCGCCCATATCGATCATGGGAAATCGACCTTGGCCGACCGGCTGATCCAGCTGACCGGCGGGCTGACGAGCCGTGAGATGAAGGACCAGGTGCTCGATTCCATGGATATCGAGCGTGAGCGCGGCATCACCATCAAGGCCCAGACGGTGCGGCTGGAATACAAGGCACACGACGGCGACACCTACGTCCTGAACCTGATGGACACGCCCGGCCATGTCGACTTCGCGTACGAAGTGAGCCGCTGCCTGGCCGCCTGCGAAGGCGCGCTGCTGGTGGTGGATGCAAGCCAAGGGGTGGAAGCCCAGACGCTCGCCAACGTCTACCAGGCGATCGACGCCAACCTCGAGATCGTGCCGATCCTCAACAAGATCGACCTTCCCGCCGCCGAGCCGGACCGGGTGCGCCAGCAGATCGAGGATGTAATCGGGATCGACGCCTCGGAAGCCGTGGAGATCTCCGCCAAGACCGGCCTTAATATCGGCGCGGTGCTGGAAGCGATCGTCACCCGCCTGCCCGCGCCGAAGGGCGCGCTCGACGCACCGCTGAAGGCGCTGCTGATCGATTCCTACTATGACGCCTATCTGGGCGTGGTGGTGCTGGTGCGCATCGTCGACGGCGAATTGAAGAAGGGCCAGAAGGTCCGGATGATGGCGTCCAACGCTGTCTACCAGGTTGAGCGCGTCGGCGTGTTCACGCCCAAACAGGTGGCGGTGGATAGCCTTCGTCCCGGCGAAGTGGGCTTTCTCACCGCGCAGATCAAACAGGTGGCCGACACCCAGGTCGGCGACACCATCACCGACGAGCGCCGCGGCACCGAAACTGCGCTTCCCGGCTTCAAGCCGGCGCAGCAGGTGGTGTTCTGCGGCCTGTTTCCGGTCGATGCGGCGCAGTTCGAAGATTTGCGCGATGCGCTCTCCAAGCTGCATCTGAACGATGCGAGCTTCACCCACGAGATGGAGACAAGCGCCGCGCTCGGCTTCGGGTTTCGCTGCGGATTCCTCGGCCTGTTGCATCTGGAGATCATCCGCGAGCGGCTGGAGCGGGAGTTCAATCTCGAACTGATTACGACCGCGCCGAGTGTGATCTACAAGATCTACATGAACAAAGGCGACGTGCTGGAGCTGCACAATCCGGCCGACATGCCCGACGTCACGCGCATCGATCACATCGAAGAACCGTGGATCAAGGCGACCATCTTCGTGCCCGACGATTATCTCGGCGGCGTGCTGAAGCTGTGCGAGGACCGTCGCGGGCGGCAGGTGGAGCTCACCTATGCCGGCAGCCGCGCAATGTTGATCTACATGCTGCCGCTCAACGAGGTGGTGTTCGATTTCTACGACCGGCTGAAGTCGGTGAGCCGCGGTTATGCGAGCTTCGACTATCACATCGAACGCTATGAGGAGGGCGATCTGGTGAAGATGTCGATCCTCGTCAACGACGAGCCCGTCGATGCGCTCTCCATGATCGTGAACCGCCAGCGCGCCGAGCAGCGCGGCCGGTCGATGTGCGAGAAGCTGAAAGAGCTGATCCCGCGCCATCTGTTCAAGATCCCGATCCAGGCAGCGATCGGCGGCAAGGTGATCGCGCGCGAAACGCTCTCAGCGCTGCGCAAGGACGTGACCGCGAAATGCTACGGCGGCGACATAAGCCGCAAGCGCAAGCTTCTCGACAAGCAGAAAGAGGGCAAGAAGAAGATGCGCCAGTTCGGCAAGGTGGAGATCCCGCAGGAAGCCTTCATCGCCGCGCTGAAGATGGACGCGGATTAGTCCAGCGTCGCTGCTACGTCGCGCAGGACACCGGCCGGGTCGTTATCGATGATCTCGCCATGCGAGACGATGATGCGTTTCAGCGACGGATCGGCTGCCCAGCTGCGGAATTGTGCGGCGAGCGCTTTCCTGTCGTCGAGGATCGAGAGCTTTTCCGGCAGCGGAATCTGCGGCTTCTTACCCGCGAAGCCGAACACATGCGCGATCACGCCGCTGAGGCCTTTGGCGTTCTGCACGTTGGCGAGGATGTCGTTGAGGATGAGCGTGGTGCCGTCGCCGGAAATTGTCAGCGCCGCCTCGTCGTTGCTGGTCCCAGCCACGGTGAAGAACCGCACCGAGGGGTCGGCAAAATCCGGCGCCATGCATTCCACCGGCACTATCTCTTCCACCGCCTCACGCGCACCTGCGGCCGCGACCACGTTCGCGGCCGGATAGCGGTCTTTCCAGATTTTGGCATCGACGCGATGATGACTGCCGGGGATCACGAGAAACGCCGGTGTGCCGAACGCTTCGAGCCGTTGCATCTGCAGTTCGTTGAGTGCGATCGGGCTGTAGATCACAAGCCCGCCCCCGGCCAGTCGCACAACCGTCATGCGCCGCTCGAAAGTGCCGATCGGCATCTTCACGGTGCCCGTGACGGTCAGGATTTTGTCGTCCACCGCCACAAGGGTTCCGTGCGGAAGGACCGTCCATGTCTGGTGCGGCGTCGTCATCGGATAATCCTTGCGCTGGCTGCATATCTCAAAACGTCCGAGCCCGGCGAATGCTCCCCCGCGCAGCACCGGGCGGCATCACGCAAGTTCGGCTAGAGTGGCCGAGTCGAAGGGGACTTTCCGTCATGCTCCGCAAAATCCTTGCGCTCTCCGCCACGCTTTTCGTCCTCCCGGCCTCGGCGCAAACCGCCAGCAATCAGCTCGCCAAGCCGCCGGCCGATGCGAAGGTCTGGACGATCACCGATCCGGGCGGAACGCGGCATGGGCAAGTCTCGTTGTGGACGGCGCCGGACGGGACGCATTGGTCGCGGATGAGCTTCAATCTGCGCGGCTTCGTCTCGGAGCTCGACGAACAAAACCGCTTCGCCTCCGACGGCACGCTGCAATCGCTTATCGTGCGCGGCACCACGCCCGGCGGCGACGCCGGCGAGACCTACGAGGTGAAGGACGGCACCTACACGTTCAAGAGTCCGGTCGATCACGGCACCGGCAAGGCTGCAGCCAATCTCGACTACGTTGCGTTTGGCGGGACCTTCGATTCCTTCCTCTTCATTGTCGATGCGATGCTGAAAGCGCCGGATCACACGGTGAACCTGCTGCCCTCCGGCCAGGGCAAGATCGCGCCGCTCACCACGATGGAGGTGTCCAACGGCAGCGAGAAGAAGACGCTGACCGCCTATGCCATCACCGGCTTCGGACTTTCGCCGTTTCCGGTGTGGATGGACGGCGACGAGTTCTTTGCCGCCGTGCCCGACTACGTGCCGGAAGGCTGGGAGAAGGTCAGCGGCGCGCTGAGCGATGCACAGGATGCGGCATTGGCCAGGCAGGCGCCCGCACTGGTCGCGGCGATTGCCAAGACGCCGCCGGGGCCAGTCGTATTCCGGAATGTGAAGCTCTACGACTCCGTCGCACGCACGTTCCGGCCCGGCATGACGGTGGCGGTCGAGAACGGCCGTATCGCGGCGGTCGGCGCGAAGGTGAAAATACCGGCGGGCGCTGAGATCATCGACGGCACCGGCAAGACGCTGATCCCCGGCCTGTGGGATAGCCACCAGCATTACGGCGACGATTCCACCGGCCCGTTGCTGCTTGCTTCGGGCATCACCAGCGTTCGCGATCCCGGCAACATCCTCGTGTCGTCGACGGCACGGAAAATGCGGATCGACAAGGGCGAGTTGCTCGGACCGCGCATCGTGCCGTCGCTCTTGATCGACGGTCCCGGTCCCTATGCCGCGCAGGTGGGAATTGTCGCGCATTCGCTCGACGAAGCCCTGACGGATGTGCGGCGCGCCAAGACGGATGGGTATTTCGCGATCAAGATTTACGGCTCGATCGAGCCCGCCTGGGTGAAGCCGATGGCGGACCTGGCGCACCAGCTCGGCCTGCACGTCCACGGCCACATTCCGCACGGCATGCGCCCGCTGGAGGCGGTGCATGACGGTTACGACGAAATCACCCACATCAACTTCGTGATGATGCAGGCGATGCCGGACGATGTGGTGAAGGTGTCCAACACCATCGCGCGCATTCAGGGCACGGCGAAATATGCGAAGGATGTTGATCTGCACTCCAAGGCGATGACCGCCTATCTCGACGAACTGGCCCGCCGCCACATTGCGGTCGATCCGACACTTGTGACCTTCGAGGATGTTTATGTTCCGGACGCCGGCACTTATCCTCCGTCCGACGCGCCTTATGCCGACACGCTGCCGTCGCAGTTCGCGCGCGGGTTTCTGCTGGCTGCGCAGGCGCCCACCGCGGAGATCTCGCGTGCCGACATGCGCGCCAGTTTCGCCAAGCTGCAGGCGCTGGTGGGCGAATTGAGCAAGCGCCACATGACCATCGTCGCCGGTACCGACGGCAACGGCTTCGAACTGATCCGCGAACTGGAGCTCTATGTCGGCGCAGGTCTCTCGCCCGCCGATGCGCTGGCCACCGCGACCATCAACCCGGCGCGGCTCAACCGCGTCGACAAGGAGACCGGCTCCATCACCAAAGGCAAGCTCGCCGAGCTGGCGCTGATCGACGGCGATCCATCCCAGAACATCGGCGATCTCAGGCAGGTCGAACTCGTCATGCGCGACGGCAAGATGATGGATGCCCAGGCGCTGCGCGCGTCGCTCGGCATCTCCGGGCCGCCGAAACGCTGACCGGCGAGGACGCATGTCGGAAACCGATCTCATCACCTTCGCGATGGCACGGGCCGAGAGCATCACCGGCCTATTCGCACAGATCATCACGATCAACTTCGCCATGGTGGTGGCGATCTACTATTTTCTCAATCAGGCGAAGCGCGCGATGAAGATTTTTGCTTTCATCGCTTATGGCGTGGGCATGCTGATGTTCTTCTTCCGCGCCCTGGAGCAGACCAGCATGCTGGTTGCGGCACTGCAGCAGCTGCGCGCCCTGCCGCGCCCGTCCCCGGTCACGCAACAGCTCCTTGCCATGACGCAATCATGGCTCGGCGTCAGCACGTCGACGTTCTTCAACGTCGCCTATCTGATCCTGTGGATCGGCACGTTTTATCTGCTGTTCATCTGGAAACGCACGCCCGGCCCGGTGTGACGGAAACCCGTGCCGTTTCGGGACATCGTTAACGCAAACTGCTATTTACTTTAGGCCGTCCCAAACTGGCGCAGTACGACTGCGTCCATGGCGGACGCTGCCCCGATTCCGAAAACATTCCAGACCATCCAATATCTGCGTGGTCTCGGCGCCATAGTGGTCGTGCTCTACCACAGCGTCAGCCAGTTGCAGCGTTTTCAGCCGGCTCTGTTCTGGCCCGAATGGGGCGCGCTCGCGGTCGATGCGTTCCTGGTCATTTCCGGCTTTGCGATGTGGCACATGATTTCGCTGCGTCCGTTCACGCCGGCGAGCTTCTACCGCAACCGGTTGCTGCGCATCGTGCCGTTCTACTGGGCGATGACGAGCGTGGTGGTTGCGGTGATGCTGATCGCGCCGTGGCTGCTGTCGAGTTCGCAGTTCGATGCCGCGCACGTGCTCGCCTCGTATTTCTTCGTGCCATGGCAGCATCCGGTTGAGCACGGGATGATCCTTCCGGTGCTGATTCCGGGTTGGACCCTGCAGTTCGATTTGCCGTTCTATATCCTTGTCGGGCTGTGCCTGTTTCTGCCGTCCCGCTTTCGCTTTGCGGCAATGCTGGTCCCGCTTCTGGTGCTCGCGGCGCTGCCTGCGTTCGTGCACAGCAGCGCGACGGCCTTCGTGTTCTACACTCAGCCCATCGTGCTCGAACTGGCGTCGGGTGTGTTCCTGGGCTGGCTGCTCTGGCGTGGCGTGCGCGTTCCTGCTCCCGTTGCGCTCGCCGCCGTGATCGCGGGCATCGCGGTGCTGCCGCTTCTGCCATCGCCAACCAACGTCGTCCCGCAGATCGGCGCCTACCAGCAGATGCTGCAGCGCGAACTCTTCTACCTTGTCCCCGCCTTCGCCGTCGTCGGCGGCTGCGTGTTCTTCGAAACTGCGCGCCCGTTGCGGCACCCCGTCAAGGCAGTACTGTTCCTGGGCGAAATCTCCTACGCGCTCTACCTTTCCCATCCACTTGTCCTGCCCGCTGTCACGAAGGTGTGGAAGGCGCTCGGCCTGGTGCAGGACGGTGCCGCCAACCTGGCCTATCTCGCGATCGCGATGGCCGCGACGATTGCCGCGGCTTACGTTTGCTACGCCTGGATCGAGCGGCCGCTTACCCGGATGTTCTCACAAAAGCAGCCGCATTCCGTGCGCACGTCCGGCCTCACCGCCCGCATCCGCCAGATCCTGCGCCCGGCATAGTTCACCCATTTCCCAAAACTAGATGTCATTCCCGGCGAGCGAGCTGCCTAAGTTATTCAACGCAGGCGTTTGTCTGTTCTGCTGCACCAGAGCAGACTACTTTTCTTGGGTCCCCTTGACCTCCCGGCCGCGCTGACGCGCGACCAGCCGCCGGGGATGACAACCCTGTTTGAAGCGACCGAAGGACTACACACATGAAAGCGATGACCGGCAGCTGGCTGTTCTGGGCGGCGTTATCCGCTGTGTTTGCGGCGCTGACCGCGATCTTTGCCAAGATTGGTGTGGAGAACGTCAACTCCAACTTCGCGACCTTCATCCGCACGCTGGTCGTCATCGTGGCGCTGGCCGGCATTCTAACGCTCCTCGGGCAGTGGCAGGCGCCCGGCGAAATTTCGAGGCGGACCTATCTGTTCCTCCTGCTGTCCGGCCTCGGCACCGGCGCGTCGTGGCTCTGCTATTTCCACGCGATGCAGGTGGGCGACGCGGCGCGGGTGGCGCCGATCGACAAGCTTTCGGTTGTGCTGGTCGCGATCTTCGGCGTCGCATTCCTCGGCGAAAAACTGAGCGCGATGAACTGGGCCGGCGTCGCGCTGATCACCGCCGGTGCGGTACTAGTGGCCTACGGCGCTTAGCGGAACGAATCCGGCCGCTTGCACATTCCTCCTGCATGGCGCTCAAGGCACTGGCTTTCAACTGCACGCTGAAAAGCGGCGATGAGGAATCCTCCACCGACAACCTGCTGTCGCAGGTGCTGGAGGAACTCGAGAAACACGATGTCGGCGGCGAGATCGTCCGCGTCGCGGACCACAACATCAAGCCGGGCGTCAGATCGGACGAAGGCAAGGGCGACGCGTGGCCGAAGTTACGGCGCAAGCTGATGGCGGCGCAGATCTTCGTTCTCGGCACGCCGATCTGGCTGGGCCAGCCGTCCAGCCTCGCCAAACGGGTGATGGAACGCATGGACGCGTTCCTCGACGAAAAAGACAAGCAGGATCGCATGCCCTCCTACGGCAAGATCGCGCTCTGCGCCATCGTCGGCAACGAAGACGGTGCGCACCACTGTTCAGCCGAGATTTTCCAGGCGCTCAACGATGTCGGCTTCACCGTGCCCGCGAACGGCATGACCTATTGGGTCGGCGAGGCGATGGGCGATACCAATTTTAAGGATCTGAAGAAAACACCCAAGGTCGTGGCCGACGCGACCGCGATGATGGTGCGCAACGCCGTGCATCTGGCGCAACTGCTCGCCGGCACGCCCTTTCCCGGAAAGACCTGAACCGCCATCCGCGCTAGACTGCTCCACGTCGGGAGACGGGGTGGAGCATGCCGGACGAAGAGCAATCGCCGCAGCGCAGCGATGCGCGTGCGCTGGCCGGAGCGCGGCTGATCGCCGGTTTCGTGCAGGGGTTGGCCCTCTATCTGCTCTACAGCGCCTATGATGCGCAGGCCTGGCCGGCGAAGCAGGGCGAAATCTTCGCACCGCTGCTGATGATTTCCCTGTTCATTCCCCTGCCGGTGAATCAGGGGCTCGGCAACCTGCGGCCGCGCACGCTTGTTCTGTGGATTATTGCCGCCGCGATCCTGCTCGCAGGCCTCGCCGGATACGACATCTGGCGCGCGTGGCCGGAACAGGACCATTGGATCAATGGCGTGCGCTGGGTCGGGCCGCCGGTCCTTCCGTCATTCCCGCTCGTCTTTTTCGGCGCCGCCGGACTTTTCATCGCCCATGTGCTTGTCAGCGGCGGCGATGCCGACCGGCGCTGGCGGGCGACTTATCCGACCCATTTCGACGTCGCGTGGAAGTTTGGCGTACAGCTTGCGCTGTCGGCCGCGTTCACCGGCGCGTTGTGGCTGCTGCTTTGGCTGGGGTCGGAGCTGTTCGAGCTCATCAACCTCAATTTCCTGGAAAAGCTGATCGAGCACGAATGGTTCTCCATTCCGCTCACGACCCTGGCGGTGGCCATGGCGCTGCACATCACCGATGTACGCGCCGGTCTGGTCCGGGGCGCGCGCACGCTTACACTGGTGCTGCTGTCCTGGCTGTTGCCGCTGATGGCACTATTCGCGGTGGGCTTCTTCGCGGCGCTGCCGTTCACCGGTCTTGAGCCGCTGTGGAAGACCAAGACCGCGGCATCTTTGCTGCTGATTGCCGCCGGCGCGCTCGTGATCCTGATCAATGCGGCCTATCAGGATGGCGAGAACGAGCACCACAGTGTGCCGCTGGTTCTGCGCTACGCCGCGCGTGCCGCAGCGCTTGTGCTGGTGCCGGTCACGCTGCTGGCAGCCTACGCGATTTTCCTGCGCGTCCGGCAATATGGCTGGACAATGGAGCGTGTATCGTCGGCCGTGGTCGCGGCGATCGCACTGGGTTACGCGGGAGGCTACGCCTGGGCTGCGGTGAAACCCGGCGCGTGGCTGCGCGAAATCCAGCCGTGGAATTTTGTGATGTCGCTTGCAGCGCTCGCAGGTCTTTTCGCCGTGTTCACGCCACTGCTCGATCCGGCACGTATTTCGGTCAGCGATCAGATGGCGCGGCTGCAGCGAGGCACGGTGACGCCGCAGGCATTCGATTTCACGTTCCTCCACCGGGCAGATCGCTTCGGCTACACCGCGCTGACCGATCTGAAGCAACATGGACGCACGCAATATGTCCGCAGCATGGCTGCCAACACGCTCGCGCCTTCGCAGGACATATTCGCGCCTGCCACATCGGCCAGTATCGCCGCGGACATCGCCGTGTTTCCCAGGGGGCGCGTGTTGCCGGCGAACTTTCTGAAGCAGGTGTGGAAACCCGGTGCCGAAATGCCGGCATGCCTCACCGTGCAGGGTGCGCTTTGCGACGCACGCTTTGCCGATCTCGACGGCGACGGCAAGGACGAATTGATCCTCTACCCAGCCATCGGTCAGTATCCGATCACGCCGTTCGTTTTCGCGGAAGATGCAGGCGGCCATTGGACAGTGGTCGGCACGCTGAATGTGCCCTCGAGCTGCAGTGCAGCCGGCACGGCTTTGCGCGGCGGACCATTGGCAATCGTCGCACCGCAACAACGCTGGCATGACCTCGAAGCGGGCGGCACACGTGTTCGCTTCGTCCCGCTTGATTCCTGCAAACCCTGACGCCATTTTGACAGCGCAGCGCTTTGATTTAGAAGCGCGCGCATGGGCAAATCTGTTGCACTTATCGATTATGGCTCGGGGAATCTGCGCTCTGCCGAGAAGGCATTGGCGCGTGCCGCGAACGAAAGTGCGAGCGGCCACACAATCGTGGTGACCGCCGATCCGCAGGCCGTGGCGGAAGCCGAGCGCATCGTGTTGCCCGGCGTCGGTGCCTTTGCCGATTGCATGAACGGGCTGAAAGCGCTTCCGGGCATGGCGGACGCGCTGAACGAGGCTGTGCTGAAGCGCGGCGCGCCGTTCCTCGGCATCTGCGTCGGCATGCAACTGATGGCGAGCGTGGGGCGCGAGTTCGGAGATCATCCGGGCCTCGGCTGGATCGCCGGCGAAGTGCTGAAGATCGCCCCCGCCGATCCGCAATTGAAGATCCCGCATATGGGCTGGAATGAGCTATCCATCCTGCACCCGCACGCGCTGTTCACCGGCATCGCGCCCGGTGCGCATGTCTACTACGTGCACTCCTATGAAATGCTGCCGGAGCAAACGGCACAGGTGCTCGCCGTGTCCGACTATGGCGGCGCGATCACCGCAGCGGTCGGGCGCGATAACATAATCGGCACGCAATTCCATCCAGAGAAGAGCCAAGCCACTGGCCTCAAACTACTCGCGAATTTCCTCAACTGGCGGCCATGATCATCTTTCCTGCAATCGACCTGAAAGACGGCCGTTGTGTGCGGCTGAAGCGCGGCGAGATGGCGAGCGCCACGGTGTTCAACGACGATCCCGGTGCGCAAGCGAGAAGCTTTGCGGATGCCGGCTTCCAGTGGATCCACTGCGTCGATCTCAACGGCTCGTTCGAAGGCCGCTCGACCAACGGCGATGCGATCCTCGCGATCCGCAAGTCTGTCGATTTGCCGATCCAGTTGGGTGGTGGCGTGCGCGACATGGCGGGGATCGAATACTGGCTGGGCGCCGGGATCACTCGTGTCGTGCTCGGCACCGCGGCGCTGACCAACTCGGCGCTGGTGAGAGAGGCGGCGAAGCGCTTTCCCAAACAGATCGTGGTCGCGGCCGACGCGCGCGGCGGCAAAGTTGCGACCCAAGGCTGGTCAGAAGTCTCCGAACTGACGCCGATCGAGCTTGCCAGGCGCTTTGAGGATGCAGGCGTTGCGGCGCTCCTGTTCACCGATGTCGATGGCGACGGCCTGCTGGGCGGCGTGAACATCAAGGCGACGGCCGCGTTGGCCAAAGCGGTCGCGATTCCGGTCATCGCCTCGGGCGGTGTCGGCTCGCTCGCGGACATCGAGACGATCCTCGCCGCGAACGAGCTGAACATCGAAGGCGTTGTGATTGGCCGGGCGCTTTATGACGGCCGTATCGATCCGAAGCAGGCGCTGGCTCTGGTGAACACCGTTCGGTGAGCAGCCTTACGGCGCGCGTTCGAGCCGGGTCATGATGTGTTCGAGCTGGTCGAGATCGCGGTACTTGATCCGCACTTCACCGCTCTCATTGGCGCGATGAATCACTTGAACAACGAGTCCTAACTTGTTGGAAACACGCTCTTCATAGTCGCGAATGTTCGGATCCGGCTCTGGCTTTTTTGGCGGCGTTTTCGTCGTCTGCGAACGCTGTTCGGCTTGCCGCACATTGAGCGCGCCTTCCAGGATTTCCCGTGCGCGTTTTTCCGGATTGTCGGCGCTGAGCAAGGTGCGGGCATGACCCGCCGTCAGTCGGCCGTCGCGGACCATCGTCTTCACCGCTTCCGGCAAACGCAGCAGCCGGAGCGTATTGGCGACGTGGCTCCGGCTCTTGCCGACCTCGTTGGAGATCTTCTCCTGGGTGTAGCCGAACCGGTCCATCAGCTCGTGATAGGCCGCCGCCTCCTCGATCGCGTTGAGATCGGCGCGCTGGACGTTCTCGATGATCGCGATCTCGAGCGCCTCGGCGTCGCCCATCTCGCGCACCACCACTGGCACGTCGTGCAGCTTAGCGAGCTGCGATGCCCGCCAGCGCCGCTCGCCGGCGACGATCTCGAACGCGTTGGCCTCGCCTTTGATCGGACGGACCAAGATCGGCTGCAGCACGCCCTTCTCGCGGATCGAGTCGGTGAGGTCGCGCAAATCCTCCTCGCCGAAGCGCTTGCGCGGCTGGAAGCGGTTGGGCCGCAGAAATGCGATCGGCAGGATACGGACGCTGCGTCCGTCGGTGTCGTGGCGTTCGCCGCGGGTGGGCACGGCTTCGTCGCCGATGAGCGCCGAAAGGCCCCGGCCAAGCGCGCGTGGTTTTCCTTCTTCCGTCACCAGTTTGATCACCTCGCTCATGCGGCGTGCGCGAGCCGCGCGCGTTCGCGTTGGATCAGCTCGCCGGCGAGCTTGATGTAAGCCTGGCTGCCGGGGCATCTGAGATCGTAGACCAGCGCGGGAAGCCCATGCGATGGGGCTTCCGACAAACGCACATTGCGCGGAATGATCGTGCGATAGACCTTGTCGCCCATGTGCTCGCGCACGTCGGCCGCAACTTGGTCCGAGAGCTTGTTTCGCTTGTCGAACATCGTGAGCACGATGCCCTGGATCTCCAGCGCGGGATTGAGATTGGTGCGCACGAGATTGATCGTCTTCAGCAACTGGCTGAGGCCTTCGAGCGCAAAAAACTCGCATTGCAGCGGCACGATCACCGCATCGGCCGCGACCATCGCGTTGACGGTGAGCAGGGTGAGCGACGGCGGGCAGTCGATCAGGATGTAGGAAAAGCGCGGTGCGCCTTCCTCTTCTGCAAAGGCAGCGATCGCCTCCTTCAGCCGGTAATTGCGGCGCGGCACATCGATCAGCTCCAGTTCGGCACCGGAGAGGTCGACGGTTGCCGGCACGATGGAAAGCCGCGGAATCTTCGTCGGCGTGACGGCGCGCGAAATCCCCTCGCCATTGACCAGCACGTCGTAGATCGAATGTTCGCGCTCGGCACGGGCAATGCCGAGGCCGGTGGAGGCGTTGCCTTGCGGGTCGATGTCGATCACGAGGGTGGGTTCGCCTACCGCGGCCAGTGCCGTGCCGAGGTTGATGGCGGTGGTCGTCTTGCCCACGCCGCCCTTCTGGTTGGCGACGACAAGGACGCGAGGCCGGTTAGCGGTGGGCATATTTCAGCTCCCGGATTTCGAGAATGGTGCCGGTGGGGTCCGACAGGCTGGGATGTTTTCTCACCTCCAGCTTCCAATGTTTCCGGGCTTCGGTCAATTCGGCCTCAACATTTTGTCCCTTGGGGAACAGACAAATACTATTTTTGCCCACAAACTTCTGGGAATAACGCAGCAATTTCGGCAGCGGCGCCATGGCGCGCGCGGTGATGACGTCGAATTTCTCCACCGGTGCGTCTTCCACGCGCAGGTTCTTTACCGTCACCTGAAGCTGCATCGCGGCGGCGGCAGCTTCCAGAAACCGCGCCTTCTTGGCCGTGGCGTCGAACAGCGTGACCTGGACCTGACCGCGCAGCAGTTCGGCGAGAACGAGACCCGGGAAGCCAGCACCGGCACCGAGATCGGCGAGGCTCTTCGCGTCCGCAGGGACATAGCGGACGAGCTGGGCGCAATCCCAGACATGCCGTCGCCAGACATCGGCAAGCGATCCGGCCGAGACCAGATTGTGCTGCGCATTCCATTCCCGCAGCACGCCAATATAAAGCTTCAGGTGGCCAAGTGTTTCACGTGAAACACCGGCCGCTTCGGCAAACTGCTCAGGCCCGAACTCAGGCAGCGCGCCGGACATGCGCCAGTACGAGAGTGAGAACCGCCGGCGTCACGCCATCGATACGTGCAGCCTGGCCGAGAGTCGCCGGACGGATGCGATCCAGCTTCTGCCGCGCTTCGGTCGAGAGGCC
>DASXDS010000055.1:0-2606 GCA_036490455.1 Rhizomicrobium sp. | reverse complement strand
GAAGAAGATCGAGAAGACCTCTTGAGCCCGATCCGAAACATTTTGCCCATCTTTTCCCTCTCCCCTTCCGGGGGAGAGGGCAGGGTGAGGGGGACGCGCGCAAACAAGAGCCCGGAACAAGAAGTGGAAGGTGCGTTGTATTCGTACTTATTTCCAAATTGCGAATATCAGGCTCTGACATCCGGCACCCCCTCACCCCGCCCTCTCCCCCGGTGGGGGAGAGGAGGTAGTTTTTAGATGCGCATCCTTGTCACTAACGATGACGGCATACACGCGCCGGGACTTGAGGTTGCGGAAAAGATCGCGCGCGCGCTCACCGACGATGTGTGGGTGGTCGCGCCCGAAACCGAGCAATCGGGCGCCTCGCATTCGCTGACGCTCACCGTTCCCTTGCGCTTGCGCCAGATCGAGACCAAACGCTTCGCGCTCGCCGGCACGCCCACCGATTGCGTGATGATGGGCGTCGCGGAAATCCTGAAAGACAAAAAACCTTCGCTGGTTCTTTCCGGCGTCAACCGCGGCTCGAACATCGCCGATGACGTCACGTATTCCGGCACCATCGCCGGCGCCATGGAAGGCACCGCGCTCGGCATTGCCTCCATCGCCATGTCGCAGTCTTACGGCTTCGAGCCGGGTTCGCAGATCCGCTGGGATTGCGCCGAACAGCGCGCGCCGGACGTCATTCGGCGCCTGCTCGATCTGGGCTGGCCGGACGAGACGCTGATCAACGTCAATTTCCCCGATTGCGCCCCGGGCGACGTTGCAGGCGTCGAGATCACCGAGCAAGGCAAGCGCGACATGCAGACCGCCGCCTTCGACCGGCGCGTCGACATGCGCGGCAATCCCTATTACTGGATCGGATTCAAGCGCGTGCGCAGCCATCCCGAGAGCGGCACCGATCTACACGCGATCTACAACCGGCGCATCTCCATCACGCCGCTGCATTTGAACCTCACCGAGTTCAAGGTGCTGGAGAAATTGCGCGCGTCTTTCGCGAGATGAGCGATAACCGCCCAATTGCGCTGGTCATGGCGCTGCGCAAACACGGCATCACGGACGGCCGCGTGCTTTCCGCCATCGAACGTACGCCGCGCGACGCATTCGTCGATCGGCCGTTCGAAGCCAGCGCCTTCGAAAACACCGCGCTTCCCATCGCTTGCGGCCAAACCATCAGCCAGCCTTATGTCGTCGCCTATATGAGCGAAGCTTTGGAACTCGATCCGAAACATCGCGTGCTGGAGATCGGCACGGGCTCCGGTTATCAGGCCGCCGTGCTCTCGCCGCTGTGCCGCATGGTGTACACCATGGAGCGTCACAAGCCGTTGCTCACCGAAGCCGAAACGCGCTTCAAGAAATTGAAGCTCACCAACATCGTCACCAAGCATGGCGACGGATTCAACGGCTGGCCGGAGGCTGCGCCATTCGACAGAATTATTCTCACCGCCGTCGTTTCCGAAGTGCCTGCAATCCTTATCGAACAGTTAAAACCCAATGGGATCCTCGTTGCGCCGGTGGGCGGACCTGCTTCGTCGGTAGGCATTTCTCAATATTTAACCAAGATGATCAAAACCGAGACAACGGTCCAAGAGCACAAGCTCATTCCCGTCGTCTTCGTCCCGATGTTGCCGGGTGTGCCCGCAGAAGCGAACAAGACCGATGCCAAGGATCGCAAAGACTGAAGCAAAGCGCGGCGCGACAATTGCGCTGGCCATGCTCGCGTCTTTCGTCCTTTCGGCCTGCGCCGACAATCCCAGCCCGCAAACATATCTCGATTGGCATGTGCGCGATCATCGCGTCGCCGCGCTGCGTGAGACATCGCACGTCGCGCATCCTTCCGACTGGCCGGCTGCTACCTATTACACGGTCGTGGTGCGCCCGCACGACACGGTCGAAAGCGTCGCCGCGCGCTACGATGTGCCGACATCGTCGGTGCGCCGCATGAACCACATCGCTCGGCGCGATCGTATTCACGCCGGGGACCTGCTGCGCATTCCGCCAGGCTCGGAGCGCACGCGCGAGATCGTGCTGCGCGAAGCCGACAGCCGGCACATCTACGCTGAGCCCCACGACGCCGATTATGTCGAGGAGCATCCGTTGAGCGCCCCGGTCGCGGCACCCGTTCGTGGCACGCGTATTGCCCGTGTCGCACCAGCGCCGCGCGCAGCGGCTCCGGCGCAGCATGCCGAGGACGCCTCCTATGAGCCGCCCTCCGGCGATGTGCGCTTTGTCTGGCCTGTCTCCGGCCACGTCGTGTCGAGCTTCGGCGTCTCCGCCGACGGCCAGCGCAACGACGGCATCAACATCGCAGCCGCGGAAGGCGAGCCTGTTCGTGCCGCCGCCACGGGCACTGTGACCTACGCGGGCAACGAGCTGCGCGAATACGGCAATCTCATCATCATCAAGCACGCCGACGGCTACATCACCGTCTATGCCCACGAGGCCAGCATCGGCGTGAAGAAGGGGGAGCAAGTGGCGCAGGGCCAGCAGATCGGTACCGCGGGGGCGACCGGCGGCGTCGACCGGCCGGAGCTGCACTTCGAGGTCCGCTACGACACCAAGCCGGTCAACCCGCGGCCGCTATTGTCCCAAACCGTTGCCCGCGCCTC
>DASXDS010000077.1:0-120759 GCA_036490455.1 Rhizomicrobium sp. | reverse complement strand
ACGTCAGACGAACGAACCGCCGAGCTCCCACGATGGCTTCACCGCTACAACTGGCACAGACCACATGCCAGTATCGGATCAATGCCGCCCATCAGCAGACTCCCTCTGACCGGGAACAACCTATTGAGGCTCCACAGCTAGATCACCAGGCAATACTGTCGAATAGCGTGCGCAGCTTTGCTCCGCGCGCCGGATTGACATTTTCCACCCACGTTACCTTCCCGTTCAGATGAGAACGGAAATCGGAATAAGCAGAGCGATTCTCCGCGACGGGTCCGTTGCGTTTGCAGTTGTAGAGGACGGCCTTCAGTCTGTCGTAATCCGGTCGCGCGATATTGGTGTGGGTATTCACCACAATTCCGGTGACCTTCTGACGCGTTTGAGACGGCATGATCCGCGTTTTCCCACGATTGAGGGCAAACCCTTCATCGCGGACGATTGCTTCGATAGCGGCCAGGACGGCCTTCGCGGCGCGCGCCAGTCGGTCATCGCCGGAAAATGTCAGATCGTCGGCATAGCGCGTGTAGTGCGCGTCGAACCGGTTCGCCAGACCATTCAGCCGCTGATCGAGCTTCCACGCGCACAGGTTAGCGAGGGCTGGCGACGTCGGTGCGCCTTGGGGCAGATGCGGCCCCGACAAAAGATTGCGCGCGTGCCAATCGAAGGCGCGGCCTTCGTCGCTTTCGGCGAGCACATGGCGCGGCGTGACCGTAGTGCAAAGTCCGGTCAAAAGATGCGCGACACTCCATGGATAACCGATGCTGCGGAACAGTCCGTGGATGCGGTCCGATGGCACGGTCGAGAAGAAATCGCACAGATCGAGCGAAAGAACGATCGCTTCGCTTGCGTGCACGCTGGCTGAGCTCAGACACGATCGGCCCTTTGCGAAACCATGCGCGCAGGCGTGGATGGGCGCATGGTCGAGTATTTCGTGGAGTATGCGGCGCTGGATGTCCTTGAGCCTTGGCTTGGGCGCCTCCAGCAGACGCGGCAGACCGCTTCTTTTGAAAACGAAGGTATAGCGATAGTGGCGCAGGGCGGAATCCTGCGCGCTTGCATGCTGCCGCTTGGTGTCGGCGAACCAGTCCAACTGCGCAATCGATAGCCCCAGCCATTCGGCCAGATCGCCGGCGGTCGCGATCGGCGGCACATTGAGCGCCCGGGTTGGTTGCGCTTCTACGGTCGTCGCCCGATTTTGAGCGGATCGCGAAATCGCTCGCGCGCAGCGTCCGCAAACTGCCACTTTCCGTTGCGCGTCCGATGTTCTCACCCGCGCCGGCGTTTGCCGGGCTCGGCGACGGCGGATAGTCCGTCGTCACGTTTGCCAGGAGAAATGCGATCAACCGGCGCTGGGACTTCGGGGCGGCGCGACCGAGATAGGCCCGCAGGCGCGACAGGAGCGCACGCTCCGTCCAGGCACCGCCCAGAAGAACCGGGGCGATCTTTGCCGCAAACGATTTCAGCTGGAACGAGATCATGGTTCATCCGGCCGCGGCGAACGCTTCAACCAGTCGCGTCTTGCGTGATGAGACGTAGGGCTGGACCTACTCCGCATCACGCTGTGATGTGCTCAGGAAACCCAATGAGCCCCGGGGTAACCCCGGAGAGCCTTGACCGATGTATGCATACACAAGCTTCAGGCATCTTGAAGCGCTCGCCGCAGGTTGACCCTGCCACTTCCGCGAGATGCCGCCAAGCATAGGTGCCGGTTGCGGTTAAGGACGCGCTAGCGCCGCATCCCGAGCGCGCCGAGATAGAGATCGAGCATCGCTTCCTGCTCCTGGCGGTCGGCGGTTTCCATTTTCCGCAAGCGCACCACTTGACGCATGATCTTGGTGTCGAAGCCCTGACCCTTGGCTTCCGAGTAGACTTCGCGGATGTCGGCCGTCAGCGCCGAGCGTTCTTCCTCGAGACGCTCGACCCGTTCGATGAACGATTTCAGGTGTTCCTTTGCGAAGCCGCTTTTCGCCATTTGCCGGATGCCATGTTTTGGGTGGGCGCGGACCCTACCCTGCCGATTTCCCCGCAAGCAACGCGATTATTCTCCCTTAGCTGTGGGTCTTTTGCGACGCAGCCGCACTTGCCGCAGCGAAGGCCGCCTGCTGCTCCGGCGTTGCATCCTTCTGGTGGCGCTTTTTCCACTCAGACTGCGGCATGCCGTAGACGATCTCGCGCGCCTCATCTTTGGAGAGCGCGATACCGCGCTCTTCCGCCGCTTCGCGATACCAGTCGCCGAGGCAGTTGCGGCAGAAGCCTCCCGTGATCATCAGGTCGATGTTCTGCACATCGGTGCGTTCGCGCAAATGCGCGACGAGGCGGCGAAACGCAGCCGCTTCCAGTTTCTCGCGAGTGGCTTCATCCATCGTGACGTCTCCATTCGGTTTGGCGAGCGGCCGCGTAAAGCGGATCGCCGGTTGATCCATATCTGCCAGCGCCGCATCGATCACAGGCTTGATCCGCTGCGCGAATGCATGCGCGGCGTCTTCGGTTGCAATCAAATCCTGCCGCATCTCGATCAGCACATGCGGCACGCCGTGCATCGTGCCGTGACGGTACATGCAGTCGTTTTCGAGTTCGCCGTCGTAAGGTTCGTTGTCACCGACCACGAAACCGGCGCGCGCGAAACGGTCGAGCAGTGGTTTCGCCAGCCTGTCATCGCGATCCCACAGAATCCCGATTTCCCACGGCCGTTTCACGCCTTTCATCTCCGGCGTGAAGCTATGCAGCGAGACGAGCACCGGCACCGTGCCGGCCTCCCGCACACGTGCGATCTCCGCTTCGATCGCGTTATGATAGGGGGCATGGAAGCGCACGATCCGTTTGGCCACTTCCGCGGCGTCGGCATCGCGGTTGCCGGGAACGATGCTGCCATCGGACAGCTTCATCACAAGGGTCGGATCGTCGGCCCCGCGGTTGAGGTCGATCAGGAGCCGCGACCAGCGGGCCAGTATCGCCGGCGCGCCGTAGGCCCTGGCAAGCGTCCGGGTGACAGTCGCGGCACCGATGTCCTGCGCGATGTGAGTCGCGAACAAATCCGGTGCGAGCCCGAGGCCGCCATAGGGCTCCGGAACCGCGTTCGAGGCGTGATCGCAGACAAAAATCAGCCCCGATTGGCTGCTCCCCTCGGGCCGGATCAATTCGAACGCCGCGTCATCCATGACGTGCAGTGTACAGCGCGCCGCGGCGTTGACACCTGCGACCGGACTGCGCGACACGAAGCACGGATGCGCCTGATTCTCCTGTCCTTTCTGTTTCTGGCGGCGGCCGTTCCGGCCGAAGCCAGCTTCACGGTGTGCAACAAGGGGAGCCATACCGCCAAGATCGCGCTGGGCCGCTTCAACGGCCGCGATTGGGAAAGCGACGGCTGGTGGACCGTGAAACCGAATATCTGCACCCAAGTGCTGCTCGGGCCGCTGGAGGCGCGTTACTATTACCTCTACGCAACCGACGGCCGGACGGGGACATGGGACGGCAGTCACGGATTCTGCGTCCAGACCGGAAAGTTTTCGATTTCCGGTCGCGGCAATTGCACGGCGCGGGGCTACGACCGCAAAGGCTTCTTCCAGGTCGACACCGGCAAAGCCGCCGACTACACCCACAAGCTATCGGATTGACGCGATGAGACGGCGGCGCAAAACCAAAATCCTTGCCACGATCGGACCCGCGTCGTCTTCTGCGGAGACGATCCGTGCGCTGTTCGATGCCGGCGCCGATGTGTTCCGCATCAATATGAGCCACACCTCCCACACCGCGCTCGCCGACTTGCACGGCAAGGTGCGGGCGCTGGAACAGGAGGTGAAACGGCCCATCGGCATTCTGGTCGATCTGCAGGGTCCGAAGATCCGGCTCGGCACCTTTCCCGGCGGCCAGCGCACGTTCCAGGACGGCGATCGGGTACGCGTGGTGCGCAAAGTCGAAGCGCCAAACGGCAACGAGATTCCGATCCCGCATCCGGAGGTATTCACCGCCCTCAAGCAGAAGCACTGCCTCCTGATCGACGACGGAAAGGTGCGCCTGCGGCTTCTTTCGGCGACGGCGGATTCGGCCGAAGCGATCGTAGAAGTCGGCGGTGAGCTGAAGGACCGCAAAGGCGTGAACCTGCCCGATACGCTGTTGCCGATTCAGGCGATGACGCCGAAAGACCGTACCGACCTCGACCAGGCGCTGCATCTGGGCGTCGACTGGATCGCGCTGTCGTTCGTACAGCGCCCGGACGACGTGGCCGAGCTGAAGAAGGTGGTGGGCAACCGTGCCGGGGTGCTCGCCAAGATCGAAAAACCCAAGGCCATCGCAAGCCTCGAAGCCATCCTGGAGATGGCGGACGCGCTGATGGTGGCGCGCGGCGATCTGGGTGTCGAACTGCCGCTGGAAGCGGTGCCAGGCAAGCAGAAATACATCACACGCGTTGCCCGCAAAGCCGGAAAGCCGGTCGTCGTGGCGACGCAGATGCTGGAATCCATGATCACTCAGGCCACGCCGACGCGCGCGGAAGTGTCTGACGTAGCGACGGCCGTGTTCGAGGGCGCGGATGCCGTGATGCTGTCGGCCGAGACCGCGGCGGGTGCACATCCCGTCGATGCCGTCGCCATGATGGACCGCATCGCGGCCACTGTGGAGGGCGATCCGCTTTACCAGTCCATTATCGATGCGCAGCGCGCCACGCATGAGGATTCGACCCCTGACGCGATCACCGCTGCCGTGCATGAAGTGACGGCGACGATCCACGCCCGCGCCATCGTGACATGGACGAAATCGGGATCGACAGGACTACGCACCGCGCGCGAACGGGCCGAAGCGCCCATCATTGCGATCACCCCGCTGCTGGAAACGGCGCGGCGGCTCTCCCTGGTGTGGGGGTTGCACTGCGTTCACACCGAAGACGCGCGCGATCTGGACGATGTGGTGGACCGCGCGGCACGGATTGCGTTCACGGAAGGGTTCGCCCAGCCGGGTGAGCGCATCGTGATCACGGCTGGCGTTCCCTTGGGCACGCCGGGCGCAACCAATCTGCTGCGCGTCGCGTTCGTGGGAACGAAATACGAGAATTAGCAAGAGCGCGATCCGGCGAAGTGGATTTCCGGTTCGCGACAGATCGCGCGATCGGTGTCAGATTCAGATTCCCTCGCCCTCGACATCGCGGGCGAGTCCTTTAACTTCCTTGTCGACGTTTTCCATTTTGGGATCGAGCGCGAGCGCCTTGCGCAACAGCTTCAGGGCACCTGGCTTGTCGCCGTAATCTTCCAGAAAACCCGCAAGTTCGGCGTAAGCCGTGAAATGGCGCGGATTGAGTGTGATGGTCCTCTGCAGCGAGATCATCGCGCCGCGATCATCCTTGGCCTGCGCCTGCAGTGCGGCAAGCCGGTGCCAGCCCTCGGCGAAATCCGGCGCGATACGCGTGATCGCTTCGACCAGTTTGCGCGCGACATCGACCTTGTTGGCGTTGAGCGCCGCCTGCGCGCGGCTCATCAGGACATCCACCGACGGACTTCCCGACTGGGCGAAGATCGCGTTGATCTCCCCTTCGATCGGCTTGGCGTCGTCCGGCTCCTGCACCTGCGCAAGCTGGCCGAAGAGATCGTTGAGGCGTTGCTGCGGCGTCACCGGCGGCTTCTGTGCCGTAAGCGCCGGCGGCTTCTGGGCCGCGAACGCGGAAGAGGAAAGGAGCAGCAAGGCGAGAGCGAACGAACGCATGACCTATGCTAGCCCGCGATCCCGGCGCGCGCCAAGGCGATGGGCATCGGCCCGCCTTCGGCCCAATCGATCAGTTCCGCAAGATGCACCACCGGCGGCGCATCCGGTCCGGAGAGTTGGTTGAGGCAGCCGATATTGCCGGTTGCGATGACATCCGGTGCAACCCGGGCCGCATTGCTCAGTTTGCGCGCGCGCAAGGCCGACGCGATCTCCGGCTGCAGGATCGAATAGCTGCCGGCGGAACCGCAGCACAGATGTCCCTCTGGAATCGCATGGACCGTGAACCCCGCCGCGGCGAGCAGCGCTTCGCTCTGCCCCGAGAGCCTGAGCCCGTTCTGCGCCGAACAGGCGGCATGATAGGCAACCCGCAAAGCCTTGCGCGGAATACCGGTGCGCGGTTCGGCGAGTTCGGAGAAATCCTTTACCTTCGCGGCGAACGCAGCAGCCCGCGCCAGCCAGTCCGGATCGCCGAGAAACAGATGCGCGAGATCCTTCAGGTGCGCGGCACAACCCGTGGCGCTGATGAGAATCGCCTCGAACGCAGTCGCACCACCTGCCTGTTCAAACGCCGCGATGGCGCGTTTCGCCCAACTGCGCGCTTCGTCTTCGCGCCCGAGGTGATGGACCAGCGAACCGCAGCAGCCGGCGCCGGCAAGCGAAATCAATTGCATGTCGCGGCGCGACAGCAACCGCGCCACCGCTTCGTCGATGTGCGGCGCAATCGCTTTCTGCACGCAGCCGGGCATCAGTGCGATGCGGCGCGTTCCGCTCGACACGATGTGTGCCGTATGACCGGCCGGCGGCGTGTCCATCCCCATCTGCGTCAGAACACCGAGACGGCCGGGCAGGCGGCGCGCAATCGGCCGGAACAGCCGCGCGAGCGCGATGCCTGCGCGCGCCAAGGCGGGACGCGGCATCACGGTCGCAATCAGCCAGCGCAACAGCCGCTCCGCCAGCGGACGACGATAATGCTGTTCGATGTGCACCCGCGCTTCATCGACAAGTCGCGCATAATCGACACTCGACGGACAGGCGGTGCGGCAGGCGAGACAGGAGAGGCAGCGGTCGACATGCGTGACCGTCTCGTCGCTTGGCGTACCGCCCTCTTCCAGCATCGCCTGCATCATCACGATGCGGCCACGCGGACTGTCGCGTTCGTCGCCAAGCAACACATAGGTCGGACAGGTGGCCGTGCAGATCCCGCAATGGACGCAGGCGCGCACGCTCTTTTCCGCATCGGCGAGACAGGGATCGGCGAGTTGTTGTTCGGAGAACTGGGTGCGCATCAGAGGCCTTCGACCATCCGTCCGGGATTGAACAATCCCAACGGATCGAACGCGGCCTTCACCGCACGTGTGAGTGCGAGCCGTTCGGGCGACAGCGGCGGAAACGGCGAGACGCGGGCGCGAGTCGCCTCACTGGCGCGGACGAGCGTTGCATGACCGCCGTGTTGAACGGCGAGATCGTGGATATGCGCGCCGCTTTCCTCCATGCCGATCCAGACCATGCCGCCAGCCCAGTCGGCGTACCACAGCGTCGGCGCGAGCGCCTTGACGAGCGCATCGGCGTGCGACGGCGGTATCGCGACGCGCCAGACATCCAGCGCATTGCCGACGAAAGGCGCGCCGGAGCCAAGGCGCGCAAAGATCGTATCGCCACCGGCCTGTTCGGCGAGGTCATGCCCGTCGAGCAGATGTTCGAGCGCGACCCGCTTTTCTTCCAACGGCGCGGCCGCACCTTCCAGACGGATGAGAGCGACGTCGCCATCCAGACCCACGCGCGCCGCAGCCGCGGGAAGATAGGCAAGACCGGTTGCTTCCAGCGGGCTCGACCACACGCGGCGCAGCACCGACAGACCGGCCGCCGGCGATGGAACGTGACAAACGAATGTCGCCGCGAATTCCGGTTTGGGAAAAACACGCAATGTCACTTCCGTCATCGCGCACAGCGTGCCGAAGCCGCCGCAGACGAGCTTGGGCAGATCGAAGCCGGTGACATTCTTCACGACCTTGCTGCCGGCCTTGAACGCTTCGCCGAAGCCGTTCACGCCGTGAAAGCCGAGCAGATGATCGCGCACCGCGCCGTAGCGTACCCGCGCCGGACCGTTGAGATCGCACGAGATCGCGCCGCCGATCGTGCCCGTATTCGCGGTTGCATCGAACAGCGGACCCCAATCCGGCGGATCGAAACCGAGGCGTTGATGTTTCTCTGCAAGCACCGCAACGATTTCGGCCACCGGTGTGCCGGGCCTCGCGGTCAGGATCAACTCTTCGGGCTTGTAATCGACGATACCGTTGAGACGAGAAACATCGAGCACCGTGCCCCACGATCCTGTGACACATCCGAATGCCCGCTTGGTGCGGTTGCCGACGATGTTGAGCGGCGACTTCCAGTCGCGCGCCCCGTTCACGGCATCGACGACCTGCGCTTCGGTGGTGGCGGCGATGTCGGTCATCTTTTATGCGACCGAAATTCTTCTCTCTCCACATCGACGACGTCATGGCCGGCCTTTGTGCCGGCCATCCATAAACACCGTGTTCGAGAAAGAGCTTCGACCGGCGGCAGGGAGGTTATGGATGGCCGGGACGAGGCCCGGCCATGACGGTTCAGGGAGGGGCTGGAGCTGACCAACATCTAAAACCGCGGCAGGTCGGGGCGCGCGATGCGGGCGTTATGGACGTGCATGTGGCCGCTGTCGACGCAGGCTGAGAGCGTCGGAAACACCTTGCCGGGATTGAACATCCGTCCTGCATCGAACGCGCATTTGAGCCGCTGCTGTTGCGCCAGATCGGCTTCGGAGAACATCACCGGCATCAGGTCGCGCTTTTCGACGCCGACGCCATGCTCACCGGTCAACACCCCTCCGGCCTCGACACAGAGGCGCAGGATGTCGGCGCCGAACGCTTCGGCACGCTCCAATTCGTCGTCCTTCATCGCATCGAACACGATCAGCGGATGCAGATTGCCATCGCCGGCATGGAACACGTTGCAGAAGCCCAGCTTGTGTTTCGCCGAAAGCTCCGCCATTTCGCCCAGCACGAACGGCAGCTGCGCACGGGGAATCGTGCCGTCCATGCACAACATGTCGGGCGCAAGACGGCCCATCGCCGGAAACGCAGCCTTGCGGCCCGACCACAGCCGGGCGCGTTCGGCTTCGCCCATCGCTTCCTGCACCTCGGCATCGAGCGCGCGCGCGATCGCTGCAATTCGTGCGATGGCGTCGTCCACCTCGGCGGAAAAGCCATCGGCGTCGATGATCAGCACACCGGCATAGCCGCGCGGATAACCCGGAGCGCAATGCTCCTCCACCGCTTCGACACAGCGCCGGTCCATGAACTCCATCGCCGCCGGCACAATACCGGCCGCAATGATGTCGGCCACGCATTGGCCTGCATCGGGCACCGAATGGAACGCCGCGAGCAGCGTGCGGGTCACCGGCGGCTTCGGCAGGATGCGCAACGTCGCTTCCACCACGACGCCGAGCAATCCTTCGGAGCCTGCGACCACACCCAGCAGATCGAGCCCGCCGGCGCCCGGCGCCTTGCCGCCGAGATTCAGCAGCGTGCCGTCCGCCAGCACGATCTCTACGCCGAGAAGATTGTTCGTCGTCAGGCCGTATTTCAGACAATGCAGGCCGCCGGAGTTCTCCGCCACATTGCCGCCGATGGTGCAGGCGATCTGGCTCGACGGATCGGGCGCATAATAGAAGCCGTGGCTCTCGACCGCCTTGGTGATGTTGAGATTGGTGACGCCCGGCTCGCTCACCACGCAGCGATTTTCGAAATCGATTTCGACGATGCGGTTCATCCGCGACAGGCCGAGCAGGATTGCATCGCTGCGCGGCAGCGCACCACCCGACAGCGATGTGCCTGCCCCGCGCGGCACGATCGCGATGCCGGCCTCGTGCGCGAACTTTAGAACCTGCGAAACCTGCTGTTTGGTCTTCGGCAGAACACAGACCAGCGGCTTGGCGGAATAGGCGCTCAGAGCGTCGCGATCATAGGCGCGCAAACCCGTCTCTCCGGAGATCACGCCGTCGGGCACGATCGCGCGCAAGGCGGCGGCGATGGAATCGCGCCGCGCGACAATCGATTGATCCGGTTCAGGAAGCTGCATGTTTCGTGCTTCGGGGCTCGCTACCGCTCGCGCCTCAGCATGACGAAGTCTGAGTAAGGCGTCATCCTGAGGTGTTAGCGCCGGAAGGCGCGAACCCCGAAGGACCGAAGAACGGCTTAGCCCTGACGCGCCTTGAAACGCGGGTTCTTCTTGTTGATCACATAGGTGCGGCCACGGCGGCGCACCACACGGCAATCCTTATCCCGCTTCTTCAGGGATTTCAGGGAGTTGCGGACTTTCATGGCAGGCCTTCTAACCGGTGGGGGTGCGCAAAAGAGCGCGGAACCTAGTGGTGCGACATAAGCCTGTCAACGCCATGGTAACGCCATCTTACTTGGGTCAGAATCAGGTTTCTCGCTCGGGGATTCCGGTGCTTTTCTTGCCGACAAAACAGGGGCTTAGCCCACTTTCACAAGCGAGCGTACTTTTGGTCGCGCTGGCGGCTGCAGGCTGCACGCCGCAGGAACCCGTGGTTCCGCGTCCTGCTCCGGTGGTGCCCGCGTCGCCTTCGCGCCCCGTTGTAGCGCCGTCCCAGCCGGTCGCCACTCCGGCAGAAGAGGACGCGCGCTTCACCGCCTTCGTCCACGACTTCCGCGCCACTGCGCTCGCGGCCGGGATCGCACCAGCGACCTACGACGAAGCCATGGCGCATCTTCATCGTAGCGAACGGGTGATGCAGCTGAACGGCGACCAGCCGGAGTTCGTGAAGCAGGTGTGGACCTATCTCGACAGCGCGGTCTCGGACCAGCGCGTCAGCAACGGCACTGCGGCGATGAAGGCCAACCTGACCGCGCTCACCGCCGCCGAAGCGCGTTACGGCGTGCCGAAGGAGATTCTCGTCTCCATCTGGGGAAACGAAAGCGACTTCGGCGCCGCCATGGGCAACTTCAACATGTTCTCGGCGCTGGCGACCTTGGCGGCCGACGGACCGCGAGTCGATTACGCCCGGCCGCAACTGATCGCGGCTCTGCAGATGATGCAGCAGGAGCATTTCCGTCCCGAGCAGATGACCTGCTCCTGGGCCGGCGCGTTCGGCAATACCCAGATCGTGCCGACGGAGTTCCTGGCGCATGCCGTGGACGGCGATGGTGACGGACGGCGCGACATGTGGCATTCGCCGGCCGATGCGCTCGCCTCCACCGCGAACATCGTGGCGAGCTACGGATGGCGCCGCGGCGAGCCGGCCTTTGTCGAAGTCTCCCTGCCCGCGCGGTTTCCCTATGAGCTGGCCGACGGCGACACGGTGCATCCGCTGTCGGACTGGAAGAAGCTCAGCGTGACGCGGGTGAACGGCACTGCGCTTTCGGAATCGTTACCGGATCAGGGCGCGATTTATCTTCCGGCTGGCGTGCATGGCCCCGCGTTTCTCGTCTTCGACAATTTCCGCGCGATCCTGAAATACAACAACGCAGCGAGCTACGCGCTGGCGGTGACCTATCTCGCCAAACGGCTGCACGGCGGCGATCCGATTCAGGCGAACTGGCCGCGCGACGAGCGGGCGCTGACGCGCGACGAACGCATCAAATTCCAGACCGATCTGAAAGTGCTGGGCTTCGATCCCGGCGCCATCGACGGCGTGATCGGCCGCGGCAGCCGCGCGCAGCTGCGGCTCTATCAGAAATCGCGCGGTCTCGCCGCCGACGGTTTCCCGACCGTGCCGTTGCTCAACAGGATGAACACGGAAGCGATCGCGACGAACTAATACGGCGAGCTGTTTTTGTGTACGAAACGGCCGTCGGCGTTGGCGCTCTTCAGATCGATGTCGGAGCAGGTGGTGAGATCGTCCGGCTGACGCGAGCCGACCTCGAGATACACCGCCGTTGTGTCTGATCGGTTGATCATGTGATGGCCGTTGCCGCTGTTCTTGCGGAACGCGGCGCAATCGCCGGCCTTCAGTACGGTCTCTCCTTCGTCCTCGATCAGGACTAGTTCGCCTTCGAGCACGTAGACGAACTCGTCTTCATGGCTGTGCCAGTGGCGCTGGCTCGACCAGTTGCCCGGCGGCAGATGCATCAGGTTGACGCCAAAATCTTTCAGGCCACCGGCATCGCCCAGACGCTGGCGGATGCGATCGGCACATGGCGCGTTGAATTGCGGTGGATAGCCGGTGCCTTTGCGTTCCGGCACGGCGGCGATGTCGATCTTTGGCATGCGAACCTCCGCTAAACGCCGGCCGGGCCGGTGACTTCTGCTTTCTCGACCGCTTCGATATCCGGGCGGATGATACCCGCGTTGCGCAGGGTGCGAGACGTGCGGGAGAAAATGAACAATCCCACCATGATCACCGCACCAAATGCGTAAGGAAGGAACGGCGTCCAGCGATACATCTCGCCGATCGCAGGGCCGAAAATGAAACCGGCCGCGCTCGCGCCGCCGATGATGCCGGCGACCGCGCCCTGCTCTTGTTCCGACACGGTGAGCGACGACGCGGCCGCGAAACTCGGACGCGCCACGCCGAAGCCGAGGCCGGACAGCGTCATCGCGAACACCAGCGTGCCGAAGGTCGGCACGATCAGGAACAGCACGAACGAGGCGAACGCGCAGGACAGGCCGAAGGTGGTGAGCTGTTTGGCGGAGAAATCGAACCGCTGCACCACCACCAGCTGCGCGAACAGCGCCGCCATCGACGATGCCATCTGGCCGATCAGATTGTACTGCACCGCCAATTCGTTGCTTGCGTGCAGCACGTCGATGAAGAAGAACCCGACTGTCTGCACGGCCACGGTGCCTGCGATGCCGAGGCCCACCGAGAAAAGCACGAACGGCAGGATGCGCGGGTCGTACCATTTGAGCGACGCACGCTGCACTTTCTTGTGCGATTTCGGCGGCGTGCGTTCCGGCAGCAGGAACCAGATCGCCGCCGCACTCGCGAACGCGAGGAAGGAAATGAAATAGAACGGCGCCAGCACGCCGATCACCGCGAGCATCGCGGCGATACCCGGCCCCATCGCGGAGCCGAGGCCGAAGGCGGCGTTGATGGTGGCGACGCCTTGCAAGCGTTCCGCCGGTCCGGTTCGGTCGGCGACATAGGCTTGGCTTGCCGGCGAGGTGCCCGAGCCGAAGGTGCCGTAGATCGAGCGCGACACGATCATCAGCGGGAAGATCGAAAACGCCGGCAGCCAGTGCAGCAAACCGCCCGCGATGGTACTGGAGAACAGCAGGAACGAAATCGAGTAAGCCATCAGCCCGATCAGCATGACCGGCTTGCGGCCCCACAGATCGCTCTTGCGGCCCCAATAGGTCGAGGTGAACACCCAGATCAGCGCGGAGACGCCGAAGATCGTGCTGGTCTGCACTTCGGTGAGGCCGAGATTGCGCGAGAGCGGCGGCAGAATCGCGAACAGCACTGTCTGGCCGGCACCCATGCAGACGAGGCTGATGAACAGAATGACGAAGGAGCGGCGACGCTCGGCGGGCGTGGACACGGAATAATAGGCAAGCGCGTTCCAGTCGCTCTTACCGGCGTCGGCCGGTTCGTCGGCTTCCCATTCGTTCTCGCTGTCCATTGCGCGAAACCATCCCAATCGGCGCAACCGGTCAAGCGCAAAAGGAAGCGATCAGCCTCCTTTCTCAATACGACGTCATCAGCGGGTGAGTCGAAGCGAAGCGTAGGCCATTCCGGTGATCCATTGTCTCGATGACGAAGTGATGCACGCCGACAGACACAGCGGCAATGATAGCCGGTACGGCCTTCGGCCCGACCGGCTATGACGAAGTTGAGGAACCGAAAATCACGATTTCGCTTTCTTGAAACGGATTTCGGCGCTGTCACTGCGTCCTTGTGAATCCACCACTGTCACGTGGGCAAAGCCTTCGCCGCTCGGTGTGTAGAGGGCAGGCTGGAAGCGGTCGTAACTGCCGACCAACTGACCGTTCACAAGCCAGGTGAGCGGCGCCTTGCCGCCATCGGCTTTGAGCATGATCGTTTTGTCGGTGGCATCGGCGGTTGCAAGCGGCACGGTCGAACCGTTCGGCGGAAACGAAATCGTGGGCGGCGGAAGCTCGGCTACCTTCGGTGCCGCTTCGACCTGCGAGCGGGTGAACGTGCGCAAGCCTTCCGGCAGCTGATCGGGCAAGGTTGCGAGGATGGTGCCGGCCGGTGGAACCGGATCGGGCCGCTTATCTGCCGGCAGCAACTGGAAAGTCCTGAGCAATATCGGCGCGGCGGCTTCGCGGCCCACACGGCCGGCGCGCGGTGTGCCGTCGGCGCGGCCGACCCAGACACCGACGGTGTAGTCGTTGGAGAAACCGACGCTCCACGCGTCGCGGAAGCCGTACGATGTGCCGGTCTTGAACGCGATGGTGCGGTTGCTCGAAAGGCCCTGCCCCATCGCCCAGCCTTCCGGCAGCGACACGCCGCTCAGGATCTGGCGGAGGTAGAAGGCAGGCACGGGCCCAAACAGGCGATGATCGGCGTCTTGCGGTGCGTCCTCCGTCATCCGCAACGGCCGCACAATGCCGCCGTCGGCAATGCCGGCGTAGAGCATCGTGATATCGGCGAGCGAAATACCGAGACCGCCGAGCGCGACCGGCAGGCTCGGGGCGGTATCGCGAGTCGGAAATGCGATGTGCGCGCCGGCGTTCGACAGCCCAAGTGTGAAGCGCAGCGGTCCGACGCGCTCCAGCACCATCACCGCCGGCACGTTGAGTGACATGCGCAACGCCTGGGTTGCGCTCACCGCGCCCTGGAAGCCGCCGTCGAAATCGCGCGGCGCGTAGTCGCCGAATTGCGTCGCCTCGTCGCTCATCATCGTCGCGGGATGGAGGAACAGGTCGTCGAACGCCATGCCGTAGATGAACGGCTTGAGCGCGGAACCCGGCGAGCGCGCACGGCGGGCGAGATCGATCTGTCCGGCCGCGCCCCAATAATTCGTGCCGCCGGCATAAGCGACGACACCGCGCGTACGGTTGTCGACCACCACGACCGCCATCGCCGCGCCGTCATCCATATAGGTGGCCTCGGTCGCAACGAGACGTTCGAGCGCGTCCTGCACATCGTAATCGAGGGTGGAGACGATGCGGGTCTTGTCCTTCTCGGCGAGGACCAGTTCCTGTGTGAAATGCGGCGCCTTCAGCGGCATCGCCTGGCGCTGATAGGCGACGCCTTCGTGCATCGCGACCTTCGTGTCGCCGCCGGTCACGACACCCTCCGCGACCATGCGGTTCAGGACCTTGTCGCGGCCTTTCTTCGCCATGATCGCATGCCGGTCGGGACGCAGCCGGGCCGGCGATTGCGGCAACGCGACCAGCAGCGCCGCTTCCGACAGATCGAGCGTTGCCGGCTCCTTGTTGAAATAGGCGAGCGAGGCGGCGCGTACGCCTTCCAGGTTGCCGCCCATCGGCGCGAGCGTCAGATAAAAGGAGAGGATCTGATCCTTGGAATAACGCTCTTCCAACTGAAGGGCGCGAACCATCTGCACGAATTTGGTGCCGAGACCGCGCGGGCGCGGCCCTTCAAGAAGGCGCGCTGTCTGCATGGTGAGCGTTGAGGCACCGGAGACGACGCGGCCGTTGCCGAAGTACTGCCACGCCGCGCGCGCCACCGCGACCGGATCGATGCCCCAATGCGAATCGTAACGGCGATCTTCGTATCCCTTCAACAGCGCGAGATAGCGCGGCGAGACATCGCGAACATTCGTCTCCAGCCGCCAGTAGCCGTCCTTCGTCAGGAACGGCCGCAGCAACTTGCCATTGCGGTCCACCACCTCCGGCGAGACGTTCGCGACACGCGACATGTCCGGCGGATTGGCAGCATCCAGCGCTAACGCACCGGCGATGAGACCGAACGCGGCTGATGCGGCGACGATCCACCCCCCTCGCCCCCGATAGGGGGAGAGGGCCGGGGTGAGGGGGCGGCACGAGTTACGAAACTGGAAGATTTTGCTGGCTGCAGAAGCAACGCGATCGAACATGATACTTTCCAACCTCGCGCCGCCCCCTCACCCCCTGCCCCTCTCCCCCTATCGGGGGCGAGGGGGTTACTGCTTCACGCTCATCGTGCCGACGGTAGTGCGCGCCATCACTGCAGGCGCATACATGTCTTCCACCACGCCGGCCGGCATGATGAAGGTGCCCGGCACCGTTGCGCGGGCGATGTAGGCGACACGGTAGGTCGGCGGTGTCACGGTCGTCTTGGGGTTAGCATCGCGTTCCTGCGAGCCGATGGTGAACGAGGCGACGAAGCGGTCGTCGCGCTTGTCCGTCATGTCGGTGCCGGTGAGCGAGCCCAGCCACGGATACGGCTTGTTGTCGTCGCCGGTCAGAATGGTCTCGACCTCGAGACCGGCCGGCAGCATGTCGATCACGCCCATCTGGCGCGTGAAGTTGTTTCCCATCTGGCCCGACAGCACGACCATCACGCGGTCGTTCTGGTGGATCGCAGACAGATCGGCCGGTTGTCCCGCCATCGTCCACACTGTTTTGGTCAGGGTGAGTCCGTTCGCCGCCGGCGGGAGCGCCGTCGATGGCGTGCCCTGCACCGAGGTGGCGCGCCACACCTGGCCGCCCTTGTTCTGCAGCGTGATGCCCGCATTCAGCTGCGGCACCGTCGGCGCCAGATGCAAAGCGTTGTCGCGCAGCTGTGCCGGCTGGCCGTTCACCACGATGTTGAGCGGCGCACGCTGCTTGGTCAGTTCATACGCGGCCCTCAGCATCCACGCCTTTTCCTGCGTGGTGGTGTAATTCAGTCCCATGTTGAGCGGCTCGGCCTCTTTCAGGAACGCGGGGATCAACTCCGGTTCGCCGCCTTCCGTCACCAGCGCCGTCGAGCCCGCCACGTCGCGGATCAGCGAGCCGTAATCGTCCGTCGTGTACTTTTCCGGATCGGCGCCGGCGAGGATGTCGCGCGCCCGGCCGAATGCGAACGCGGCCCGGCTGCGGTCGCCCGCCTGTGCCGCGGCCGCGCCGACCAGCGCCGCCGCGATTCCCGTCTTCATCTCGGGGATACGCGTATCGGCGAAGTAGCGCAGGTCGGACAGATTCACCTGTCCGTTGCGCGACAGCACGTAGAACGCATAGGCGCGGACGTTATCGTTGTTGGAGTCGGATGCCGCCGTGGTGCGAAGCCAGCCGGTGCCGCGGCGCAACGCCTCGTTCGGCACCACAAAGCCTTTGCCCTTCGCCTGGTAGAGGAAGTCGAGCGCGAACACGCTGATCCACGGATCGGCGTCGTTGCCGGCCGACCACATGCCGAAATTGCCGGCGTAGTTCTGCATGTCGAGCACGGTATCGACCGCATCCTGCTCGCGATCGTGAATCGCCATGTCCTTCTTCAGATGTGCGATATCCGCCAGGTCGTTGAAATAGAGCAGCGGCATTGCGCGGCTGGTCGTCTGCTCGATACAGCCATAGGGATAACGGTCTAGCCAGCGCAGCAGTCCGGGCACGTCGCTGTAGCCGTGCGCTGACGATACGCTGAGCGCCACCGCGGCGGTGCTCGGCACCACATTGGCGATCAGCTTGTTGTCGGCGCGATAGGTCGCGCCGCCGGCGAACACCTGGCTGTCCTGGTTGGCGATGTCGAGTTGCGGCGCGCGCACCTCGATCTGCCACGACCGCGTGACGGCGAAGCCGGCGGGACCGGTGATCTTCAGCGCCACGCTGCCGACGCCGAGGCCGCTGCCGTTGATCGCGACCGGCACCAGTGTGCGCTGGCCGACGCGCAGCGCCTGCTGCACGACGATCTTGCCGTTCGGAACGCCGACCGGACCGCTCGCGGTGATCGTCGCGACATAGGTGCCGGCGCCGCCTTCGACATTGTTCATATTGAGGGCCGCTTGCGCGTGATCGCCGGGTGCTAAGAAGCGCGGCAGCACGATGTCAGCCACCACGGGATCGCGCACGGTGAGCGGACGGTTGGCATGACCGAGCTTCTTGGCGCTCCACGCCACGGCCATCAGGCGCAATTCGCCGTTGAAGTCCGGCACATCGATCGGGACCTGTACGACCCCACCGTCGCCGATCTTCACGATGCCGCTGAACAGCGCAACCGTCTTCGTCGGCACGACCGAAAGCGGGCGGCCCCCGAAGCTGTCGCCACCTTCACGCATCGAGCCGATGGCGCCCTTCTCCGGCTTGATCAGGCGGCCGTAGTCGTCGCGCATGTTCACGCCGAGACGGCGCTTGCCGAAGTAATACGCGGTCGGATCGGGCGACTTGAAATCGGTGAGCTGCAGGATGCCTTCATCGACCGCGGCGAGCGTGAGGTAAGCCGTTTCGCCGGAGTCGAGTCCCTTCACGGTCACCGGCACGATCAGCTTCTGCCGCGGCGCGATCTTGGCCGGGCCGCCGATCACCGGCGTGAGGGTGCGGGCAGCGTTGTCGACGCCGAGCCAGGCCACGCCGATCGCGCGCACCGGCTCATGTCCCGTCGCTTCGTTGAGCGGACGATAGTCGGTGACCAGCACGTAAGCGCCGGCGCCCCAATCGGCCGACACCGGAATGTCGATGAAGGTGCCGCCCGCCGGTGCTTCGATCAGCTTGGACAGGAACACGCGGTCACCGGCGACGACGACCAGCGCCTTGCCGTTTGCCGTCGGCTTGATGTTGACCCGCGCGGTATCGCCCGGTTTGTAAGCCGGCTTGTTCGCGGCGACCGGAATGCGGTCGGGGCGATCGCCCGCCGAACTCGCGGCCCAGCCCGAATAGAAGCGGTAGCTGACGGCAGCCCCCGATTTCGGATCGGTGAGGGTGAGCCGGTAGGTGCCCCAGGGCAGTGCCTGGCCGAGCTTTACCGGCGCACCCGCGCCGATGTTCATCTGGCCGGACGTGATCAGCCGGTCGCGCGTGACCGACTGGTATTTCCACTCGCCGTTCTCCTGATACCACTGATAGGTCGTGTTCTCCTTCACCCAGGAGAACGTGAGATTGTTCACCGCGATGCGTTTGCCGTCGGCATCGATCGCGATCGCCTCGAACCCGGCGCGGGCGTTTTCCGCGACCGAGCTATAGTCGAACTCCGGCCGCAGACCGAGCAGCACGTCGCGTGTGCGCACCGGGATCTCGACGGGCTTGTCGGTGGTACGGCCCCCCGGCTCGTGGATCGACACCTTTACCATCGCTTTGAGCGGCAAGGTCGTGTCGGCGAGATCGCCGACCGTGCCGGAAACGTCGGTCACGCCCATGGCGTCCGAATCCGGCACGGTCAGTGTGACGACGACGTCGCTGAACGTGTCGTCCATGCGGCCGAACTGATACTGGGAGAACGCCTCGAACGGCGTCGGATCGGCGACGATGCGTGCCTCGCCATCGCCCGAAAGACCCGAGCCCGGCGCGCCGTAAAGGAAGCGGGTCTCCGCCTTGATGTGGAATTCGGTATTGGCGCGCAACACCTTATCGACGGGCGTCAGCGTCACCTTCAGGCGCTGCGGGACGAAATCGGCGACGTCGAACTGCACCCGTCCGACCGGATCGCCTTTGGGATCGATATAGGCTGCGATCTGCCAGCGGCCGTGCGGCGCGATACGGTTGAGCGGCAGCGCCCATGCCGCACTTCCCGCGGCGAGCGCGTTCAACGGGATCGTCGTGCGTGCGACTTCCATCCCATCGGGCCGGTCAGCGATCAGGGTGAGCGGTGCGGCGAGCGCCGCGCCGACGCGGTCGCGCAGCATCGCGGTCAGCTGCACGGTTTCGCCAGGGCGATAGATGCCGCGTTCGGTGTAGAGGTATGCGTCTGTCGGTCCGGGCGTGGCGCGACCGCCGACGCCACGGTCGGTGAGATCGAACGCCGGCCGGCGCAGATCGAGGAAGCTGAAATCGCCGCCCGAGCCGTACGCCATCACGACGACCGGCTCGTCGCCGCCCTTGCCGTTGAACAGGTTGGCATCGAAATCGGCGCGCCCGTCGGAGCCGGTGGTGACGGTCTGCAGCTCGTTGTTGTTGCGCGCGACCAGCTTGAGCTTCACGCCGCCCACCGGTTGCGCCGTCGCATAGGAGCGCACGAACGCCGTCAGGCCGGACGCGCCCTGGAAGGTCGTGATCGCCATATCGGAATCGACCACCCATTGGACGGCCATCTCTTCCGACGTGTCGTCGTCGTTGCCTTCGCTCTTCTTCTTGGCGGCATCGCTCGCAAGCAGCACATAGGCGCCCGGCTTCTTGTCCTTCAGGATCTTGTCGATCGGGATCAGCGTGACGACGTTGTCGTTCTTGACGTTGGCCACGTCCATCGAGCCTTGCCAGACGATGGAGCCCTGATTGTCCTGCAGCTGGGTGGCGTCATAGGCGTAGAGCGTCGTTTCGTCGACCGTGCCGCTCTCGATCTGCGACAGCAGCCGGTCGCCGACGCGGATGACCTTCAGATTGAGCTTGTCGATATTGACGGTCGTGACCGGAACGCCTTCCGCGTTCTGGCGCGGCAGGACGATGCCGCCGGAGAAACGCACCAGCGCCGGCTTGTCGCGCAGCTCGACCGGGACGGTCTCTTCTTCGGTCAGCTTTTCGCCTGCGGCATCCGGCAGGCCGGTCTTCAGCACGACATTGTAGGTCTGGTTGAAATCGAGGCCGGCCATGCAGAGCCGCTCGCCCACCACATGGGTCGCGACTTTCCGCGCCGGATCGATGGTGAAGTAATCCTCGTAATGCGTCTTGCCGCTGGTATCGAGCGCGCGGGTGAAGACAAGGCAGGCTTCCGCCTGGGGTTTGGTGGTGTCGATCTCCAGCCGGCGGAATGCGAACTCCGGCGCTTCGGCCATCTGCGACGGTGTCATGGTGGAGGTCGCCGTGGAGGCACCGCCCACGATGCGCGCCCAGATGCCGGTGGCCGGCGCGCCGTTCGGGTTCTTTCCGCCAATCGCATACAGGCCGATGACCACCGCCAGGACGACCGCAACGATCGCCCCGCCGATGACGAGATACCGCCGATTCATGAAACTCCCCCTCGATGGCGCCGTGCGCCGATTGCCAGACTACGCCCGCGCGTGAACCCCGGCAATTCGATGCATGAGTTTGCCACAAAAGGTGGCTGCATAGTGACGTGCGTGCGGACAGACGAAGGCTCACACACAAATATTTTCGCGCGCGTCAGAGTTTGCCGTCGCGACTCAGTTCGAAACGGCGCACCTCGAGTGGCGATACGCCATAGCGGCGGCGGAAGGCGCGGTTGAAGTGCGAGACGTCGCCGAAGCCACAATCGAACACGATTTCGCCGATGCTCCGCTTCGCTTTTTCAGGATCGACGAGCGCCATATAGACGAGCGAGAGGCGTTCGCGCTGAACGTGCTCGGAGAAAGTCGTCCCCGTTGATTCAAACAGCCGTTGCACCTGGCGCGGCGACAGACGGTGATGGTTCGCCACGTCGCCGATCGAAAGCGCAGGCCGGGTCAGACTGCCTGCGATGAACGTCTTGATCGCGCCTAGACGCGCCGGTCCGAGGCTGCGCTCGGAGGCGTCGTGGCCCGCGTCGTGCGAGGCGCCGAGGGAAAGCGCGATCAGATCGTAAAGGTGCGTGACCGCAAGCTTGCGCAGCTCCGGCGTCGCCAGCGCCTGGTTGTAGCCCAGCGCGTGGCTGTAGCTCGCCAGCAGCTTGAGCGAATCGACATCGGGCGGGATCACGCGCGCGATCCGGTCATAGGCATCCGGCACCGCGCCGGTCAGTGCCCCATTGGGCAGACGGAAACACAGCAGGTTGCCGTGCTTGGGCCAGTGATAGGAGCCGAGTTCGGAACAGGCGAGCAGCATGGCCTCACCGCGTTGCAACACCAGCTCCCGCCTGCTCTGCGTCGCGTGCAGCAGCCCATCGAGATTGATCACGAAGAAGAAATCGTCGTTATCGTGTGAGACGACATCGCGGGTGCGGGCATGGACGGTCGGACTGAGAGCGGCCCAGCCAAAGCGGATACCCGGCAGCGCGCGCAGGAACGCTTCGCAGCGCAGCGGCGCATCCAGTTCATCGACCACGGCCGGAATCAGCTTGCGCGAAAGCGTGTCGCGCCACAGATCCAGCCGCGCGCCGGCCGGAATCCGGTCGGAGGAGAAGTGCTGCAGGCGATGTTCGTATGTGGATGTCGTCATGGCGGACGCAACGATTCCCCAGTCGCACGGTGCGCACCAAGGCAAACGGCCGGAAGGGCTAATCAATTCCCTCCAACAAGGCTTGCCTTCGGCGCAATAGAGATACGCAAACCCTTGCAGCTTCGCGACTCTTTTTTGCCGATTGGCACGATGATCTCAGCGAATACTGTGACCGCCTTGTGCCTTCGATGTCGTTTTCGGCCAATATTTAGACGGCATGTCGTTTTTGGCCTATCGGGGCATCAGCCCGGACGCCAGTTGCCGTGGAAGCCGAACGGCACGCGCCGCGGCAGGTGGGCGGCTCCAATCGGGCCTTTGGTGATGTCCGTTGCGTCGAAAACGACAAAATCCGTCTTATCCTCTGCCGCCTTGTAGAGGGTCGCGACCAGCCAGCCGTCGCCTTCCGGCGCGCTTTCGCTCCGCGGAATGAAGACCGGCTCACCAGGTGCCTCGCCGTCTGCGAATTTGTAGCCGATCCGCTTGCCGGTTTGATGGTCGATATGGGCGATGGAGTCGAACAGGATCTTGCCGTCGTCTTTGCTGTTGGCGGCAAAGTAGCCATGACGGTAGGCCAGCCCGGTGCGACGCTCGTCAAGCCGCGGGAATTCGCCGGCCATGTCGTCGATCGGGGTGCGTTTGATCGTGTTGCTGTTGTCGGACAGATCGAACGTCCAGCGCACCAGCTTTGCCGGCACGTTGCGCGGCGGTGTGCCGTCGATTGCCGGGAAAAGCGGCGCGAACGGATATTCCATCACATCGCAATAGATCTTGTCGCCCTCGTCCCACGAATTCATGGGATGAAAGACATAGCGGGCATCGGTGGTGAACCAGCGCATCGTGTCGGCACCGGCTTTGCGATGCATCACACCGACATGGCTGCCCTTGTCCGGCTCCCAGGCGAAAGCGGGACCGCCGCTCATCACCCGCGGCAGGCTGCCGGTCAGCGGCAGGATCGGGAACAGCGCGTAATTCCGCGTCACCATGAAGTCGTGGACCATGCTGCAGAACGGCGCCTCGAACGTCTCCAGCCGGGTGACCGTGCCGGTCTTGTCGACTACGCCATAAGCAACAGCGTTGGTGAATGGAATCTCGCCGATGCTGTAGCCGAAGAACACCATTTCGCCCGTTTCGGGATCGATCTTGGGATGTGCAGTGAAGCGCTTCTTGTCGCCCGCATAGTCCATGTAACCGCGCGACAGCAGCGTTTGCGGGTCCATCTCGAAAGGCTGATGGCCTTCTTCCAGCGCCATCAGCTTGCCTGCGTGCCAGACGATGTTGGTGTTGCCGACGCCGCTGTCCTTGCCCACGACCGAAGGATCGCTCGTCATCGGGTTGCCGAACGTGCCGAACAACGCGCGGCCTGCCTCGTGCTCGAGCAGGTACTTGTTCGTGTGCACATAGCGGTTGACGTACGACACCTTGCCGTCCGCAACGTGGAAGGCGTGCACCATTCCGTCGCCCGCGAACCAGTGATGATTTGGATCGCGCGGTTCGAATTGCGGGTTTGGTCCGTTGCGGTAATAGCTGCCGAAAAGAGCCTTCGGGATTTCGCCGGTAACGGGAATGTTATTGAACGCGTCTTCGCTCCTGAGCGGCGCGAAATTGCCGGTGAGATAGGGGTTTACGCGAACGGGAGCGTTCATGGCGAAATCCTCTCGGGCTCGGTCTATTGTTATACTATGTAAATTTATAATGTTCCCCGAGCCGTTTTTCAAGGCCCGGTTTGCATAACGGCTGTTTTTTCGCGCAATCTTCTGTCCACGATGCCGCGCACCCTCTCCCAGACCCAGGTCGAAGATTTCCGCGACCGCCTGATCGAGACAGCCACCCGGTTGTTCGCCGAGCGGGGTCCGGGGGCCTTTACAATGCGCCAGCTGGCCTCCGAACTCGGCTGCAGCGCCATGACGCCGTACCGCTATTTCAAGGACAAGGACGAGATCCTGGCCGCGGTCCGCGCCAGCGCCTTCGATGAGTTCGCAGACCTGCTGGACGGCGCCTTCGAATCCGCGACCAGCATCGCCGAGCAGGGCGCAGCTGTCGGGAACGCCTATGTGCGCTTCGCATTCGAACGGCCCGAAGCTTACAAGCTGATGTTCGATCTCACACAGCCGGAAGAGACGACGTATCCCGATCTCATGCGGGCGACGGCGCGCGCGAAGAAGACGATGACCCGCTATGTCAGCGAGCTGGTCGCGGCGGGCATCCTGGAAGGCAACCCGATCACCATCGGTGTGGTGTTCTGGGCCGCGCTGCATGGCGCGGTGGTGCTGCAGCTCGCGGGGAAACTCTCCCCCGAGTTCGATTTCGAAACCGTGCGCGGCGAGACCTTCCGCGCCCTATTTTCGGCCTACGCCAAAAAGCCTTAAGACGCGGCGTCGAGCTCCACCGGCGTTGCAACCCTTGCCGCCGGGTTGAGGATGGGTTCTGACGCTATCCCGGCCGCTGCCAGAACAAATGCATCACGTTCATCGAGCGCTTTGCGGATTTCGCCATGCCGCGCGGCGCTCAGATGATAACCCCACAGACTGAGCGCCCCAAGCGCCATCGCAAGTGCGGGTGCGAAGATAAAGCAGTTCTCGAGGCCATGGATGGCGGCCGGCGTGTTCATGGCGCCCGGCGCCGGGTTGAAGCCGACGGCTTTCAGAACCGGAAACACAATTGCGAGCGGAATGGCGGTGCCGATTTTCGAGGCGACCGAGATCAGCGCGAACAGCGGCGCCGTGCGGTCCTGGTGTGTCTGCAACCGAATCTCGTCGCTTACGTCGCCGATCATCGCCGAGAACAACAGGGTGAACGCGTTGGCGGTAAAACCTGCGATGACCATGCCGATCGCCATCGGCCAGAACACCCGCATCGGCAATATCACCAGGGTGCATTGCACGATCGCCGCGCCGAATGCAGCAGCCATCAGCGCGCGATGCTTGCCGAGCCGGCGCGACATCCGCGCCCAGAGCGGAATCAACAAACCGGCCGCGATGTAGAGGATCAAAAGCGTCGTCGCTTGATCGAAGCTGTAACCGCGCGACTGCTGGAAATAGAAAAAATAGAGTGCGCCGGTCAGCGACGGTCCGATCGCGAGCATGAGGTTCGACACGACCAGCCGGTGCACGGCGGGATGACGGACCAGCGCCAGATATTCGCGCAAACTTATGCGATTGCGCGGCGGTGAAGCCGGTTCGGGAACGACGCCGGTCGAAAGCAGAGCGGTGAGCGGCGCCAGCACGATTGCAATCCACCCGATCGAGTGGATGACGGAGACCTCGCCACCGTGGCCGAGTGCGCCGAGGATCGCGGGCAGGAACAGACAGAATAGCGCGCCGCCGATCCCGAACACCTGCACCCAGGCATAGAGCCGCGAACGCTCGTGATAGTCCGGCACCAGCACCACCCCCCAGGCACCGTTCGACATGTTCGACATCGAGAGGCCGAAATAGAGCAGCAACTGCCAACCGATGAGGTAGATCGCGCCGACACCGGGCTTTGCCATGAAGATCGCCGCTATCGCGAGCGCTAGAACCGGTCCCCCACAAAATAGCCAGGGCCGAAAGCGCCCCCACCGGGTTTCGGTGGCATCAAGCCCAAAGCCGACCGCCGGATCGAACGCAATGGCGATCAGCTGCACCGCCGAGAACGCGATTCCGACCACCCCGAGATCGACACCCAGATAGCCGGAGTAATACGCGGGCAGATAAACACTCAGCGGAATGCCGAGAAAGCCCACCACAATTGCTGTGCCGGAAAACGCCGCCAGCCTTGAGAAGGTGATCTGCGTATTGCCTGCCAAGGCCTCTCCGATGGTCGGTGCTCTGCTGAGATGCGTCTGTTCGCGTAGCCGGATGCAGCGTCAGGTCGGCGCGTTCAATCCCAGCGCAGGTGCCTGCGGCAGCGTGCCGCCGGTGAGACTTTCGACGGCTCCCTCCGCACCTTGCAGCGCTTCATCGCGCAGCCTGAGCTCGCCGCGGATGGCATCGTGCCGCGTCTCGTCGAGCTTGTAGCCCCAGAGCCAGGCCGCGCCCACGAACATCGTCAGCACCGGCACGATCACATAACAGGCGGTCAGCGCGCCCAGCGCTTCGTGGCTGTTCACCACCCCTTCCTTCGGATTGAAGCCGAAATAATAGATGATCGGAAACACGATTCCCGCGGCCAGCGTGGAGCCGACCTTCGACGTGCTTGTGATCAGGGCATAGAGCAACGCCGTGCGGTCCTTGCCGATGTCGAGCCTCACCTCGTCGCTGACGTCCGCGACCATGGCGCGGATTAGGAACGTGAAGGCGCTGACCACGAAGCCGGCGAAAAACATGCCGGGGATCATGAAGATCAGGTTGCCGGGCGGCTGGAAGAACACGATGGCCTGCGCAAAGCCGTATAGAACGCACGCCGTCATCACCGTGCGATGCTTTCCGAGACGTTTGGCGACCTGTGCCCAGAATGGCGCGCCGACGATGCCGGCCAGGATATAAAGCAGCAGCAACAGCGTCGTCGTATTGCGGGTGTATTTCAGGACCTGGGTGAAGAAAAAGATGTAGAGCACGGCCGTAATCGCCGGCCCCAGCGCGAGAAACAGATCCGACGCCAGAACGCGCAACATCGAAGGCCGCGCAATCAGGCTCCAATAATCACGCAAGCCAAGCCTTTCCCTGACCTCCACGCGCACAGGCTCCCGCACCATGATCACGCAGAACGCAATCGCGATGGGGATGATCGCCACGATGAACAGCCCCATCGCCTGCACGCCGGCTGCGGTGCTGGAATTGCCGGAAGCGACGAGAATGGGCGGCAGCGCAAGAACGCTGACGGTGCCCAATACCCCCGTCGCCTGCATCACCCCGTAAATGCGCGAGCGTTGATGGTATTTGGGCGCCAGCGCCGCGGCCCAGGCAGAGTGGCCCAGAATCACCATCGAATAGCCGGCATACATGACGAGAAGCCATGCAAGCAGATAGCCGGTCGTCGCGCCGATCGGGGCCATGAAGATCATGTAGATGGAGACCATCAGGATCGGCACCGAGGCCAGCATCCATGGCCGGAAGCGGCCAAACCGAGTACGGGTCGCATCGATGGCGACGCCGATTGCCGGGTCGAAGAGAATGTCGATCAGACGAACGGCGCTGAACGTGGCGCCCACGATGGCGAGATTCAGTCCCAGATGGCTCGCGTAATAATTGGGCAGGTACACAGAGAGCGGCAATTGCAGGGACGCGGCCGGCAGTGCAGCGGCCGCAAAGGCCGCCAGCCGCGGCTTGGTGAAGTTCGCATTGGTCAGCCGGTTGTCGGGCGCGAGCGCGTCCATGGTTCCTCCCAATCGCGCCTCTGAACGGACGCTCGGAATACTAGTCAGAGCGGTTTTGCCGGACCGCGCAACCAAAATCATCGCGAGGTTCCGGGTGCAACCGCGATGTTATCACTCAGCGACCGGCGCGGTCGCGGGCGTGAAGGTTTCGCCAAGGCTTTCCGCCGCCGAAAGTGCATCGCGGTCCTGCAATTGGCTGCGGATCACCGCATGGCGCGCGGCGTCGAGCTTGTAGCCCCACATCGCAAGGCCACCCAAAAACACGCAGGCAACGGGTGGGATGAGATAGCACGCCTGCAGGCCCCACATCGCTTCGGGCGTGTTCACCGCACCTTCCTTCGCGATGAAACCGAACAGCGGCAGGATCACATAGGCAACGCCGACCGAGACAGTGGAGGCGAATTTCGATGTCATGCTTTCCAGCGCGTATAGAAGCGCGGTGCGATCCTTGCCGGCCTCAAGCCGCACTTCGTCACTCACATCGGCCACCATCGCGCGGATAAGAAAGCCGAACGCGCTCGCCACGAAGCCGACGCAGAACATCGCGACCGACATCATCGCCAGGTGCGCGCTGGGCACCAGCAACAGCGAGGTCTGCGCGATCACATAAGCGATGGTGGCGATGCGGATCGTCTGATGCTTGCCAAAGCGCTGTGCGACGCGGGCCCAGAACGACGGCGCCGGAACACCCGCCACGATGTAGATCATCAGCAGGATGGTCGTCTGGCTCGCCGTGTAGCCGCGCGCCTGCTCGAAAAAGAACAGATAGAGCGGCGCCGTGATCGCAGGGCCGAGCGTGCAGAACAGATCGGTAAACAGGATGCGGCGCATCTCCGGCCGCATTATCAGACCGAGATAATCGCTGAACCCGAACCGTTCGCCCTTCTTCTGTTCGACATGCACCGGTTCCGGCGCGAACAGCACCGTAATTCCAACAGCGAGCGGGATCACGAACAGCACGAAGTAGCCCATGCCTGGCACGCCCTTCACAATCGTGCCGGGGATGAGCGACGACCAGACCTGCGGCACCAGAAGAATGCCGAGCGCACCGATCACGCCCACCACCTGGATCCAGCCATAGACGCGGCTGCGCATATGATATTCGGCGACGAGGGCCGCACCCCAGGCGGCTTGCGACAGCACCAGCATCGAGTAGCCGGCATAAAGCACGAGAAGCCAGGCAACGAGATATGCGGCGCCGACGCCTTTCGGCGCGAGGTAGGTGGCATAAGTCGCCGCCATCAGGGTCGGTGCGGCCGCGAGCAGCCATGGGCGGAACTTGCCGATGGGGCTGTGGGTCAAATCGATGACGAAACCGAGCGCAGGATCGAACAGGATGTCGAGCAACCGCACGATCATGAACGCGAGCCCAACGGTCGCGAGTGGGATGCCAATATGGGCTGCATAGTAGTTGGGCAGATAGACCGTGAGCGTTGCCACGAAAGCACCCACGGGCAGGGCCGCCAGCGCGAACACGAACAACCTGCCGGGCGTCAACATTCCCTGTGACGATGCATTCGCGTCCATCGATCCTCCCAAGCACGCCTCTTGCGGGCGCGTGGGCGATAGTCAGATACGTTTTGCCAATCGGTGCAACCGAAATCGTGCAGCAGGACCAAGCAGGAACCGCTCAGTAGCGCGCCGCTTTGCGCGACACGGGTCCGTCATGGGTGAGCATGATGTGGGTCAGGGTCTGCTCGTCATGGTTCATGCGCCAGGACAGCATCTTCTGTGCGTAATCCAGCACAAGCGGCATGTAGGCGGGATCGTTCGCGCGGTTCACGAACTCGCCCGGATCGCGCTCCAGATCGAAAAACAGCGGCGGCAGCTTGGTAAAGTGGACATATTTGTATTTCGCACTACGGACGACGTTTAGCGTGCACTGATGCAGCGTGAGATCGAGCTGTTGCTCCGCCGCGTCGTTGGTCGGATCGCGGAAGTCGAATTCCCAATGTGCTTCGGTACGCCAGTTCGAAGGCGCGCCTTTGCCGTCGAGAAACGCAGCAAGAGATTTGCCGTCGCACTGCTCGGGGATCTCGGCGCCGATCGATTCCAGCATCGTCGGCATGATGTCGACATTTTCGGTAAAGCGATCCACCCGCGTGCCGCGTCCACCATCGGCGGTGCGGCGCGGATCGCGCACGATCAGCGGAATGCGGTAGGACTGATCGAAGTAGCCGCATTTGCCGATCAGCCAGTGATCGCCCATCTGCTCGCCGTGGTCTGAGGTGAACACGATCATCGTGTCATCCCACCGCCCGCTTTCTTTCAGGAACGCGAACAGCCGCCCAAGCGCGGCATCCACCTCGCTCATCAGACCGTAATAGACCGCCTTCAGCCGCCGCAACTTTTTCTCGTTCGCAGTCGCCTGGTATTGCCGCTTCGACAATTGGTGTGCGAGCCAGGGATGCTGTGCTGCTTCTTCGGCCGGCGCTGCCAGCCGTGAGAAGCCCGGCACGGCGAGCGGATCGTAAAGCGCGTTGTACGGTTCCGGCGCCATGAACGGCGGATGCGGTCTGAGGATCGACAGATGCGCGATGAACGGTCCGCTCGCGCCTTCGATGTATTCGATCACGCGATCCACCAGGAAGTTCGGCTCGTCCGCTTCCGGCGGATAAACCAGCGGCTTCGGCACCGGCGCACCGTCCTCGTATTCAGGACCGCCGCCACGCATCGAATAGGCTAGTGCCGGGTCCTTCGGCACCGCAAAACCGCGCGCCTTCAGATCGGCAATCCACGGCCATGGCGTCTCACCCATGAGAACAAGCGGGCGGATGCCGGGCAGCGGCCCCTCATAAGTCTTGAGCCAGGGACTATCTTCGTCCTCGGCGCGCGGGTCGGCGCTGGTGTCGGTATAGCCGAACAGCACCGGGTCGTAGCCCCGCTTGCGCGCCTCCAGCGCCCAGTTGCTGTGACGCGCGTCGAGCGGCGTGCCGTTGGTGCCGGAGCGATGGTTCTGCAGGTACATCCCGGTGTGCAGCGAGGTGCGCGACGGCCCGCAAGGGACGGCATTGGCGAAGTGGCTGGTAAAGCTCACGCCCTCACGCGCCAGCGCGTCCAGATTTGGCGTCCGGACGACCGGATGGCCCAAATGTGACAGGCATTCTCCGCGCCACTGATCGGCGGTGATGAAAACAATGTTCAGCGGCTTGGTCATTTCGCGCCCGGCTGCGTTTACCCGATGTTGAATATCCTAGGCCAAAGTCGCTACGATAAGAATTGGTTAACGAGGGCACGTCCGATGAGCAATGCCACTGAGAGAGACTTCGACTCCCTGCTGAAGGAGTTCGCGAAGATCCGTGAGGACATGGCCAAAATCACCGAAAGCGTGCAGGCGACGGTGAGGAACGCCGGCGGCGAAGCCCTGAACGAGGCACGCGAAGCCGGCCGCCGCGCCTGGGCGCACGCGGAAGACCACGCCGACACCGTCATGGAACAGATCGAAAAGAATCCGCTGCAGGCTGCGCTGATCGCGTTCGCCATTGGCGCCTTCCTCGGTTTCCTGTTCGGCGGCCGCCGCAACGGATGAGTTTCCTCGCGAGCCTCAAGTTTCGCGCAATCGTCGCGGGCATCACTGCCTTGTTCGTGATGATGGGCCTGACCGCGATGCTCATCTATCTGGGTAGCGCCGTGTATCTGGCGTTCGCCCTGATTCTGTCGCCGCCGCTTGCGGCGCTGGCCGCCGCCGGTTCGGCACTTTTCTTCTGCTTCCTCGCCGTCCTGGTGGCACGGATCGTCAACAATCGGGCCGCACGGCGCATGCCGGCTGCGGCCGCGCCGTCGGCTGCCACCGGCGAAATGGGCGAGATGCTTGGCGCCCGCGCGCATGAGTTGTTCCAGCAGCGCCCTGGCGTGGGCATCGCCGCCTCGCTCGCGGCCGGCTTCGCAGTCGGGATGAGCCCGCGGTTGCGCGCGCTGCTGCGCGAGATTGTGCTCGGCTAACGCGGCGGAAGCGTCGCATCGCGTTCCAACATCGCTATAGTTTCTCCCACAGAACAAGGCACAGGGAGCAACGGCCATGCGGTTCGGCATCTTCTATGAAATGCAGCTTCCGAAGCCCTGGGTCGCGGACAAGGAGCGGCAGCTTTTCCATCACGCGCTGGAGCAGGTCGTGCTCGCCGACAAGCTGGGCTACGACTACGCGTGGGAGGTCGAGCACCACTTCCTCGAAGAATATTCGCATTCGTCCTCGCCGGAGATTTTCCTCGCCGCGGCCGCTGCGCTGACGAAGAACATCCGCCTCGGCCACGGCATCCGGCAGGTGATCCCGAACTACAACCATCCGGCGCGCACCGCCGAAGGACTGGGTACGCTCGATATCATTTCCAACGGCCGGCTCGATTTCGGGATCGGCGAAGGCGCGACGCGGCTCGAACTCGGCGGTTTCAAGATTCCGGCAAGAGAAAAACGCGCCATGGCGCTCGATGCCGGCGAGCAGATCGCCAACATGATGGCAATGGAGCCGTACCCCGGCTACGAGGGCAAATACTTCTCGTTCCCCTGCCGCAACATCGTGCCGAAGCCGGTACAGAAGCCGCACCCACCGATGTGGATGGCCTGCACCAACCGCGACACGATCAAGGTGGCGGCGAAAAACGGCATCGGCGCGCTCGCGTTCTCCTTCATCAACCCGGAAGAGGCGCGCAACTGGGCCGATATCTATTACGGCATTATCAAGTCGGAGGAGTGCGTGCCGCTCGGTCACACGGTCAATCCGAACATCGCAATGGTGTCGTCGTTCTCGATCCATCAAGACCGTGCCGAAGCGATCCGCCGCGGCCATGAAGGGTTCGAGTTTTTCGGATACGCGGTGAACGCCCTGGTGGCGCATGATGCCGTGCCGGGACGCTCACGGCTGTTCAGCGACTACATGGCGATGCGCGGCGCGCGCACCGAACAGGTGATCGAGGAAACCCGGGGCGAGGCCCCGCGCGGTTCCGGCATCGGCACGCCGGACGATATGCGTGTGCATCTGCGCCAGATGCAGGATGCCGGCGTCGACCAGGTGATCTTCCTGCAGCAGGCCGGCAACAACAAACACGAGCACATCTGCGAGTCGCTGGAGCTGTTCACCGAAACGGTGATGCCGCAATTCAAGGCCGATGTCGCCGAGCGCGAGGAGAAGAAGCGCAAAGCCTTGGCGCCTTATGTGGAAGCAGCACTCGGCCGCAAGAACTGGATGAAGCCGCTCGCCGATGATGAGATTCCGGTGGTGAAAGCGTCGGTTCCGGCGGCACAAACAGGTGGAAGCCTGGCGAGCCGGTAATCCTTCTCAATCTTGTCATCCCGGCCGTTGCGGAGCGTTAGCGCAGCACGAGCCGGGACCCATTCATCCGCGCACATGATCTTCCACGCCCGCGGACCAATAGATCCCGGCGCTTCGTTTCGCTGCGCTCCACTGCGGCCGGGATGACAAGTGAGTGGTGTGAGAGATTCACTTCAGGAACGAAAGCGAATCCAGATCCATCGCCTGGTCCGTCGCGCTGTGAATCATCGCCATGAACATGTCGTCGCCGCGTTCGGTCTGCACCACGATCATCGAGGCGTAGAACGCGACGAGGAACAGCGCGAAGGCGCGGCTGCGGTAATCGCGCCACAGCGTTTCGAAATCGTAATTCTTCACGCCGAGCTCGCAGAGCCGCTCATAATAGTGCTCGCGCACGAAATCCTTCTCGATCGCGCGAAAATTATCACGCGGTAGTGCGCCTGCGAGGAAGTACGTTACATCCGTCACGCCGCAACCGAGCGCCAGCGACTGCCAGTCGAGCACCGTCAGCGGCTTTCCGCCTGCCGCCGTGCCGAACATCATGTTGTCCGGCCGGTAGTCGATATGGACCAGCGACTTCGGTCCTTTGTAATAGGCGTCATAGGTGCCGTAATGGGCGATGAGCGCCTCGCCGACCCGTTTTGCGCCGGCGGACAGCCGCTCGCCATAGCGCTGCAGGAACGCCTGCCACAAATTCGAGAGCGCCTTCGGGTCGGCCGAGCCGACGCCACCCGCGGCGCGCGTCTGGCTGATCCAGGCCACGTCCTCCAGCGCCTCGTCGCCCCAGTGCGAGGCGTGCAGCTTCGCCGCTTCGTGCAACACAAGCTTCGCCTGTCCGAGCGTGCAGCCTTTGAGCTGATCGCCCTGCTCCGCCGGCGACAGGTCTTCCATCATCAATACGAAGTCGCCCTTCTCGTCGATGTCGGTGAAGTAGCACTTCGGCGTCGAGATCAGGGCGCTCGCGGCCAGATGCTTGTAGAAATTCACCTCCCGCAGATAATTGCCGAGCGCGATACCGGTCGCGCGGCTGACCTCGCTCGACGACGGAAACTTTCCGACCAGCGACGCCGGCGCCCCTTCCGGCGCACGCGCATAGACCAGGTCGAAGCGAATGCTGTCACCGATCTGCCCGGTGCCGATCCGCCTCGATTTGAAGTCGCGCACTTCGGCATCGACACCACCTGCGCGCAGCACGGAAGACAGCCACGCCGGCGTGATCGCGGCCGGTTGCAGGATGGGAATTGCCAGATTCACGCGGGCAACTGGTGCACATAGACCTCGTTCAGCGCGATCTTGCCGTCCTTCAGGACGACGAGATCGAAGCCGCGCATCTTCCCACCTGCGCCATTCTCGCCGATCGCACAATACCAGCGGCCGCAAAAGCCGTTATGCGTCAGCCAGATTTCCTCCGGCGTATAGGTCATCGGCGGTGTGGCGCCGAACAAACCGGTGAGGTAATCGCGCAGCGCCGCGTGTCCGGTAATGCCAGCGGCGGTCTGTGGATCCTTGTAGACCGTATCCGCCGCATAAAACGTCAGAAGCCGCGGCACATCCTTGTCGGTCCATGCCTTCAGCCAATCGGCATTGAATTTTTCGAGATCCATCTCACGCTCCCAGAACGCGCACACGGTGCGCTTCGGTGAAAAGGTCTGCCGGCGCATTCTCCGGTCCCGCCATCACGGCCATAGCATGCATGCCGAGCGACATGTCCGCGGCGCTGCGCTCGTGATAGGAGCGGCGCTTCTCGCGCGCGTCGTCGCCGAACTCCATGTCGAGCGCGGCCTGCAGCTTCGCCACGAACCGCAGGCGGCGCATGCGTTCGGCCCGCTCCTCGGCATAAGGCGCGAACATTTTCGGCGACCAGTCGCCGGAGGCGTTCAGGATGTCCGACACGATGCGCACATCGCGATAGGTGATGGAAAGACCGAGGCCGAGGATCGGATCGTTCCAGCCTGCAGCATCGCCGATCAGCACAGCGCCCTGCACGAAGGGCTCGTCGGTCCAGCTGTCGTTGTTGAAATACGCATAGAGCGGACTGATCGGCCGCGCGTTGGCGAGGTGTTCGTTGAGCGGCGCGCTCTTCATGCGAAACGCTTCGAGAAAGCGGCGCGGACCGTCGTCGCCGCCGAACCGGCCCCTCTGCTCCAGCGCATAACCGCCATAGACGCGCACCTTGCCGTTGCCTTGCGGAAAAGCGAGGAAACCGAAATCGCCTTCCGTGCCGATCGCCTGCAGATCGTCGGCCCAGCCTTCGGCGCCATCGACAAGCAGACCGGCAAACCAGTGATGCGGCTTGTCCTGATGCAGCTTGATCCCACAGGCCTCGCGTGTCTTCGACATCCGGCCGTCGGCACCGATGATGAGCTTTGCGGCCGCGGTATGGGTTTCGCCATTCGCCATATAAGTCACATGCGGGTGGTCTCCCGGCACGATTTTCGTCACCGAAACTCCGCGCAGCGCCTGCGCGCCCGAACGCTTCGCCTCATCGAACAGGGTCTGACAATGATGCGGATGACCGATGCACAGCGGCCCGGGCACATCGGCCGCGAAGATGTTGAGCGGCAGGGTTTTCGCTTCGGATTCTTCCGGCGAGCGCGTCTCGTCATAGGTCACATGGCGGGCGAGATGGTGACCGCCTGCGCGGACCAGAAGGTCGTAAAGGCCGACGCGCCTGGTTTCGACCACGCCCCATGGCGCGATCCATTCGCCGCGTACACGGTCCTCGTAAACCGTCGACTGCTCTAGGAGCAGCACGCGCTTGCCCGCCTTCGCCATGACCGCCGACAGCGCGGAGCCACCGATGCCGCCCCCCACCACGATCAGATCGTATTCGCTCATGCCGGCCTCATACTTTCCGCATCGGAAGATTACGCGGTACGCGGTTGACCGATTGTGCGGTATCGCGGCCCGACCGCAAGCCCGCTATGAATCGTTCCCGGAGAAAATCGCGAAGGGCAGACCCGTGAGCGCATCGCCGTTTCTGTTGAAGGGCCGCAGCATCCTGATCACCGGCGCATCGTCCGGCCTCGGCCGCCGCTTCGCACAGGTGCTGGCGAGCGGCGGCGCGAAGCTTGCCGTTGCGGCGCGCAGGGCCGATCGCCTCACCAAACTCGTAGCGGAACTGAAGACGGCGGGTTGCGATGCGGTCGCCGTTGCGATGGATGTCGAGGACGAGAGTTCCATCGTCGCCGGCTTCGACGCGGCGGAAACGGCGATCGGCCCGATCAACGGCGTGATCGCCAATGCCGGCATGAACAGCCGCGCTTTGGCGGCCGACATCGATGCAGAGGAGTTCGACAAGGTCTTCGCGGTGAACACGCGCGGCGTGTTCCTCACCGCGCGCGAATGCGCCCGCCGCGCGATGAAGGCGAAACAGGATGGCCGCATCGTGCTGGTCTCTTCGATCGGCGCGGTGAAAGTGCTGCCCGGGCTCACCGCTTATTGCGCGTCGAAAGCGGCGATCGTGATGATGGGCCGCTGCCTGTCGCGTGAATGGGCCAACCGCGGAATCAACGTGAACATCCTGTGCCCGGGCTACATCCGCACCGAACTCAATTCCGAATGGTTCGATGAAGAAGGGGGCAAGAAGCAGATCGCAACCTTCCCGCGCCGCCGCCTGATGGAAGAAACCGACCTCGACGCGATCGTCGCCTACCTGATGTCCGATGCCTCGCGCGCCGTCACAGGCTCGGTTTTCACCATCGACGACGGGCAGACGCTATAGGATTCCCACCCAATGACGGAGCCATTGTTCAAGGACCTGCTTGTGCTGGATTGCGCGAGCTTCGTCGCCGGGCCGGCGGCCGCGACCATCATGTCAGATTTCGGCGCACGCGTGATCAAGATCGAGCCGCCGGGCACCGGCGATTCCTATCGCCAGCTCATTCACCTACCCGGCACCCCCGCCAGCGAGCGCGACTATTACTGGATGCTGGACAACCGCAACAAGGAAAGCCTGGCGCTCGATCTTAAGCAGGACGCAGCGCAGGAAATCCTGCGTGCGCTGGTGCAGAAGGCCGACGTGTTCGTGACCAACTTTCCCGGCCCGATCCGCGAGCGACTGAAGCTCAGAGCCGGCGATATCCTGTCGCTCAACGAGCGGATCATCTACGCCTCGCTGACACCGTATGGCGAAGAAGGGCCGGAGAAGGACCGCACGGGATACGATTCCACAGCGTGGTGGGCGCGTTCCGGCCTGATGCATGCGGTCAGGCCGACCGCACAGTCGGAGCCGGCGCGCTCGATCCCCGCGATGGGCGATCATCCGACAGCGGTGGCGCTCTATGCCGCGATCATGACCGGCCTCTATCGCCGTAGCCTCACAGGCAAAGGCGGGATCGTGTCGACCTCGCTGCTTGCGAACGGGTTGTGGTCGAACGGCAGTTACATGCAGGCAGCGCTGGTCGGCGCGACGTTCCAGCCGCGCGCCCCGCGCTACAATCGAAGTGCACTGCTCGAAGTCTATCGCTGCAGGGACGACCGCTGGTTCATGTTCTCCATGGTCAACCAGGTGCGCGAATGGCCGCTTCTCTTGCAGGTGATCGAGCGGCCGGAATGGGAGACCGATCCGCGCTTCGCGACCGCACCGGCCCGGCAGCAGAACGCCGAAACGATGGTGCGGATGATGGAGGACATCTTCGCGCGCGAGGACTGGGAGCACTGGCGGCAAAAGTTCATGGGAGCCGGTGTGACGGTGGGCCCAATCACCCGGCCGGAAGACCATTTCGATTGCCCGCAGGTCGCCGCCAACGATTTATTGCCGGAGTTCGCAGACGAGCCGGGCTTGCGCACCATCGACAACCCGATCCGTGTCGCCGACGCGCCGCATGTTACCCCCCACCACGCCCCGCGCATCGGACAACACAGCGAGAGCATTTTGCGGGAGTTGGGTTTCAGCAGCGAAATGATAGAGCAGCTGACATTCAGTGGCACCGTCGGACGCGATTAAATTAGTGACACTTCGACCACCAGCCCCTACCGCCAAGTCCGACCAGTCTTGATGTTAAGACTACGTCGGATGATTGCCTGCGCAAAGTTTTTGGACGGTGTTTTCAATTAGGGTAATTCGAGCATCGACAAACTCGTCGTAACTAGACTTCGCATAGTCGAATGTCGACGGTGCCGGCAGCATATTCGAGCTGAACACAACGTCGGCATTCTCTCCCAAAATTTCAACCAATGCGGGGATGTAGTCCGCTGGATTAGCGTCGCTCACGGCGTTGTTGCCCGCTGCCGCAAGCATGCAAATGTTTACAAGTAAGTTGTCGTTAGTCGTCGCATTAATTCGCTTCAAGTGAGCACGCGGATAGACATGGTGGAACTGTTTTTTGTTGTAGGCCGACAGCGCTTGCTCAGGATCGATCAGCGCGCCGTTCGTGAGATTTCTCGGGTGCATCGCAGCAAGAGCAAGCACATATGCACGCGAGCGCGAAACATTGCTTCGAAACGAGATTGCCTTCCAATCCGCACTGGTCGGCGGTTCGCCAAAGTCTTCAGGTTGGCCAGTGCCTGAGATGATAAAGTCGTGGACAGCTTTAATGTCGTTGGACACAAATCCCTCGCCACCAACCTTGTAACGCTCCGCGAACGACGCCCGCCAAAACCACTGCCGCGCGCGGCGCACTTGATCAGGTGTGAGATGAGCCGTCTTCGCATATACAAAGCAAAGGATGACTACGAGTGCCTCGTAAGAGAGGAAATCCCAACTGTAGATATTGAACTCGGTCGATAAGAGATCGACCGTTCGTAGGAGCGCTTCCTTCGTTGTGCCGATGAGCGTTCGCATGTCTTCTTTGCCAAGAGTCCGCAACGTCATGAGCGGCTGTTCTTTGATGGTACCGAGTTTGACGGCGGACATGCACTTAAGAACTGTCTCGCGATCTATGTCATCAAATCCTTTCGGTTCGAGCGCTTCTCGAATCTCATCGACTTCATCGTTTAAATCGAAGGTCTTACCCCACGTCGCTGCCACCATAAGGTCATAGGTAGACAATTTTGTCCCCGAGCTATTGATGCGCTCAAAGATGGGGCAGACTTCCTCGACCGAGAGGTCTTTAAGGGTAACAACCGGCAATCTGTAGTCATTAAATGCGCCGATCAATCGGTCGAGGCGCTCTTGATAGATCGCTCCGTTAGTCTCGGTTTGAATTGCGGCCCGGAAATTGAGCAGTTGAGTCGTGTTGAACATTCGCCGCAACGGAAAATACGTGATCCGGCTAGCTTCGGGGGTACGCATGAACTTCTGTGTTTCGAGATCATAAACGACCGAGAAGCCCCCGTCGGTTTCTTTGGCACCGAGGCATGAATAAATAACCGTCAATCTTTGCTGTCCATCGAGCACATAATCGGTCGGATCCATGTCGTCAGTCGCCGGCAAGCTGAACTCGCCGATATCTCGCTCGGCGAGAAGCTTCTCGTGTGTTCGCCACAGCAGCAAGCTGCCGACGGGATAATTGTTTGCGATGCTGTCAAGCAAATCGAGCGCTTGATCGTCCTTCCAGACGAACGCGCGTTGAAACTTGGGTACCTTTAATTCGCCTTTGTTGATACCAGCGATTAGGGCGCCGATTAGTTGGACGTCGGTTGCGATTCGGCTCGGGGCGTTATGACCATGTCAGTTCACATCCTTTGGCGAACTCGCTGTCACTTTGCATGAAATGACCCGTACATAGGCCATCGCTCGCGACGGGATGTCACCCACTCGCTTGAGTAGCATAAATGTCTTTTTGCAGCTTAACAAATGGTGGGCGCGACAGGGATCGAACCTGTGACCCCTACCATGTCAAGGTAGTGCTCTCCCGCTGAGCTACGCGCCCTTTACCGTCGGGGCGGCTTCTATAGCGAGGGGGGCCCGGAGCCGCAAGCGCGGTGTGGCGGCGCCCACCGGAAAGACCGGCGGCTTGGCCGCCGGCCCTCCCGATGGCCCCGTTAACGGGCGTTTTTCAGGTCGAACCGGACCGCAGCCAGCATGGTGCTGGCGACGGCCGATCCGTCCTTCGTCGCGGCCTTGTAGCGCCAGTGGCCTTTCACCCAGGCGACCGCCGCATCGTCGAGCAGGGCCGAGCCGCTGGATTTTTCCACCTGCGCATCGTCCACCATGCCGTCAGGCCCGATCGACAGGCGCAGCGTTACGGTGCCTTGTTGCGCCAGCCGGATCGCCATATCCGGATAGGGCGGGATGGTGTGGGTACCTGCGATGCCCTGCGCCTGGGTCGGCGCCACTGGCGGCGGCGGTTCGATGTAGGTGTCCACCGTGCCGTGCACGACGGTGATCACGCTGTCCGAGTTATTTTGTATTCGGACATCGGGCGGGGTGATCTTTGGAACAGTCGGACCCACAAATGTCTTTTCGATATCCGTGCTCGGCGGCGACTTCTTCGGCACGGGCTGTACAGGATCGGGGATAAGCGTTGCGATGCCCGGCACAATCCGCGACGCGCCGGGCACCATTCCATTGAGCAGCGCATAGATCGCCGCCACATGGATCGCGCCGACCAGCCCCAGGCTGATGAGACGTTTGTGAGGATTGCTGCGCACCCGCTGTGCTGCGCTGTGATCCCAGGAAATTTGCATGACATCCCTCCTTCGTTTTTTCCGGTCTCCCCAGCGCGTGCGAAAAGGAGGCGCCTGGATCGCGGCGAAATTGCGCTGAACGACAGAAGAATTTCCGACGGAAAGTCAGTGACAGAACGTCGGGCGTGGCAAACAAAGAAAGTCCCGCCGCGTATGACGCCGCGGGGCTTTCTCACGCTCGACGGGAGGCCGTTCAGCGCGCTTTCTTCAAGTCATAGACGACGTTGGCGTCGGCTGCGCTGGCGACCGGCTGACCGTCCGCGAGTGCCGGCTTGTATTTCCAGTGCGCGATGACCCAGGCAACGGCGGTGGAGTCGAGATCTGCGTTGCCGCTCGACTTGACGACGGCCGCGTTGCTCACCGTGCCTTCGGCCGTGATCGACAGATGCAGCGTCACCGTGCCTTCGACACCCTGGCGGCGTTCCTGCTCTGGATAGGGCGGCGTGGTGTGCGTGCTGCCGACGCCGGTGGCGGTGGCCGAAGCGGGCGGGCTGGCGGGCGTCTGCTGCGCCGGTGCGGCCTGCATTGGCGGGTTGGTATCGGTTTGGATCTGGAAATCCGGCGGCGGCACGGTCGCTTCTTCCGGCTGCGCCATCTGCGGTTTCGGGACTGTTACGTCTTTCTGCTCCGGCGTCGACGGTTCGACGATCGTCGCCTCCAGCACGGGCGGCACGTGTTTGACAATGCGCAGCGCCAGACCGCTTACGACGGCATAGATGAGGGCGACATGCAGCAGCCCTACGAGGCCAAGACTGATCGCGCGCCGTGGTGTCATTGCAACAGAAGAGTGATCGCCGAGAACGGCGTGGCTGGGCCTATACATCGAAGAATCCTCCCGAATGAAATGCAAAGCAGCACGCGCATCCTGCGCGCACCGACATGTCATCTAGAAAACGCGGAAATCCGGCCGCGAACCGGCGCGAATAGGGCGGCGCTGCCACATTCAGTTTTCTATTTTTTTCGGGAACCGGAGCGAAAGCGGACGCTGCGCGTATCAGGCCGCGATCATGCGCTCCACTTCCTGCACGATCTCGCGCAGGTGGAACGGTTTCGACAGCACCTTGGCCTGCTTGGGCGCATTCGAGGACGGATGCAGGGCCACCGCGGCGAAGCCGGTGATGAACATGATCTTCAACGTCTCGTTGATTTCCGCAGCGCGCTTGGCGAGTTCGATCCCGTCCATGCCCGGCATCACGATGTCGGTCAGCAGCAGATCGAAGGCGGCGACGTTCTTGAGGCACTCATAGGCCGCTTCGCCATCGCCGAAATCGGTGACGGCATGACCGGCCTTCACCAGCGCCGCGGCCAGAAAGCGCCGCAGCGATTCATCGTCTTCCGCCAAAAGGATATTGGCCATCACCCGGTCCCCTGCCTGAATTAAACGTATATCGGGCAATCCGTAAATGGTGGTTAACGTATAACGGGAGGCGCCGGGAACCCCATAAGGCTCCGGGGCTTACCTAGGCTTGATCCGGGGGGAGCATTGGTCTCCACTTGCGGCAAGGGGAATAGTGAATCACGGATGACCGATATCCTGGACCCGGCCGGACGTAAGGAAGACGCCATTCTGGCCGCACTTCAGGATGCGCCGTTTGCGATCCGGCGTCCGGATGCCCAGACCATCCCGTTCGTGTTCGCCTCACCCCATTCCGGGCGTGCTTATCCCGCGGGCTTCGTGGCGCAGAGCCGCCTGAGCGCGCTTTCCTTGCGCCGCTCGGAGGACGCCTTCATCGACGAGTTGTTCGCGCCGGTCCTTTCGCTTGGGGCGCCATTGATCGCGGCCAACTTCCCGCGCGCCTTTGTGGATGCGAACCGCAATCCGTCGGAGCTCGATCCGGCCATGTTCGACGGCTCGCTTGGTCTTCCTGCCGACATGGCGAGTCCACGGGTTGCCGCCGGTCTTGGCGTCATCCCGCGGATCGTGCGCGACGGCGCGGAGATCTATCGCGGCAAACTTCCGGCGGAAGAAGCGCGGATGCGGCTGGACCGCCTCTACCGGCCTTATCACGAGGCGCTCGCCGCGCTGGTGGAAGAAACCCGCGCGCGTTTCGGCGTTTGTGTCGTGGTCGATTGTCATTCCATGCCCGCGGCAGCGGCCGCGCCGGATATCGTGTTGGGCGACCGCTACGGCCTTTCAGCGGCAGCGGCCCTGATCCGTTCCGCCGAAGGCGGCTTCGAACGCTGCCGTTTCACCGTGATGCGCAATGCGCCCTACGCAGGCGGCTACACCACCCATCTCTATGCCCGCCGCAGCCAGGGTATCCACGCGCTGCAAATCGAGATCAGCCGCAGTCTTTATCTCGACGAAGACCGCATCGTGAAGACCGCCGATTTCCCCAAACTGCAGGCGCGGCTGGCGGCGGCACTGGCAGTGCTTACGGCGCTCGATCCTGCGGTGCTGTTCCCGCCGCGTCCAACCGCCTGGGCCGCGGAATAGCCAAGAAAAAAGGGCGCTCCGGGGAGGAGCGCCCAAGTTCAGGGAGGAAACGCCCAGGAAGGGCCGCGGTAGGTCATACCGCGTTGCAGCAATAGAGCATTGTGCATTGCGGTATACAAGCGGAAAAACACGTTGCAATTCGCGTCTCTGATGAAACTTATGACTAGTAAGCCTTTGAAATCACCTGTATTTGACGCGCAAGGCAGCAATATGCCGTTTCAGTGTGCATCGCAATAGATGCACTGCTGCCGTGCAACGAAACAGCCGGGATTCGCGAAACTTTCGTGCGCGCGAAACAAAACCGACGTACACGGACGATACGCCTTTCCGTGGGGCCGAATCACGCGTCTCGCGTATGACGAGTAGCCCCATGTGAGAGGAAGCTTCGCATGGCCGGTTTCGCCCGAACCCTTCTCCCCTTCGGCGTCAGCGCCCTGCAGCGTGCTCCGGTCGCCGGCTATCAGACGGATCTGGCCCGGTCCACAGGCTCGATTGCGGAAAAACCGCGGCGCTATCACCGCACGATTTTCATCTCCGATGTCCATCTCGGCACCCGCGGCTGCAAGGCGGAGATGCTGGTGGACTTCCTGTCGCGCAACACCTGCTCGACGCTCTACCTCGTGGGCGACATCGTCGACGGCTGGCAGCTGAAGCGGCGCTGGTTCTGGCCCGAAATCCAGGAGCGCGTGCTGCACGAGATCCTGAAGAAAGCGGATGAGGGCGTTCGCGTCATCTACATTCCCGGCAATCACGACGAAATCTTCCGCAACTACTGCGAGCGCCGCTTTGCGGGCATCGAGGTGCTGGCGGAGGCGATCCACGAGACCGCCGACCACAAACGCCTGCTGGTGCTGCACGGCGATCAATTCGACGGCGTCGTCGCCTGCGCCAAATGGCTCGCCCATATGGGCGACTGGGCGTACACGAACGCGCTGCGCCTGAACGGCGCGCTGCACATCGTGCGGCGGGCATTCGGCCTGCCCTATTGGTCGGTCTCCGCCTATCTCAAGAACAAGGTAAAGAACGCGGTGTCTTACATCGCCTCGTTCGAAGATGCGGTCGCGCATGAAGTGAAGCGCCGCGGCCTCGACGGAGCGGTCTGCGGACATATCCACCACGCCGCCATCCGCACCATCGAGGACGTTCTTTATCTCAACGACGGAGACTGGGTTGAAAGCTGTACCGCCCTTGTCGAAGATGCCCGCGGAACTCTGGAGATTCTCCGGTGGGCAGAACCGGAATCTGTTCGAAGCGCCCCTGCAGAAGCCTGCGAGGTATTGGCGCCGGCCTGAGATCTGGGAGAGGAGGCGGCGCGCAGCCGAGGCTGCCGCGTTGTGCTTGCCGCGTGCGCCCGATGCGCGTCTGAGGATACTCATCGTCACCGACGCGTGGGCACCGCAGGTCAACGGTGTGGTGCGCACACTTGAGATGCTGGGCCGGGAATTGCGCGCGCTCGGGCACGAAGTGGTTTATGCAACACCGCAGGGACGCACCAGCGTTCCGCTGCCGACCTATCCGGAGATCCGTCTCGCGTTGTTTCCACGCAAAAGTCTGGAGGCGCTGATCACCGAGTTTGCCCCCGATGTGGTTCACATCGCGACCGAAGGCACCATGGGGCTCTCGGCGCGTGCGATCTGCCTGCGCCGCAAGCTGCCGTTTTCGACCGCCTATCACACGCGCTTTCCCGAATATGTGAACGCGCGCTTTCCGTTCATCACCGAAAGCATGGTCTATCGCTTTCTGCGCTGGTTTCACGGCCCGGCAACGGCGGTGATGGTGCCGACGCACGGTCTGCGGCGCGAGCTGGAAACGCACGGCTTCACCAATGTGCGCATCTGGTCGCGCGGCGTGGATGTGGAAGCCTTCCACCCCGACGCCGAGGCGATGCTGCCCTATCCGCGGCCGATCTGGTTATATGTCGGACGCATTGCGATCGAGAAGAACATCGAGGCGTTTCTCTCGCTCGATCTCCCCGGTTCGAAGGTCGTGGTCGGCGATGGACCGGCCCGTGCTGCGCTCAGCGAAAAATTCTCCAGCGCACATTTTCTCGGCGCCAAATTCGGCGCCGAGCTCGCGCGCCATTATGCAGCCGCCGATGTCGTGGTGTTTCCAAGCAAGACCGAGACCTTCGGCCTTGTGATGCTGGAGGCCTTCGCCTGCGGCACGCCTGTCGCCGCTTACCCTGTAGAAGCGCCGCTCGACCTGGTCGGCGACGCGCCGGTGGCAGCGCTCGACAACGACCTGAAGACCGCCTGCATGCGCGCGCTGGCGATCGGAAAGAACAGCACCGGCGCGAACCTCACGCCGCGCAGTTTCGCGCTGCAGCATTCCTGGCGAGCCTGCACCCAGCAATTCCTGAGCAACGTGGCCGAAGAGCCGGACGTCTAGACCGCACGCACGCGCTTTGCGTTAGACTGCGGACAACGCGCGCAAAGACGCGAACCGGAGGCCACCGATGATCACCCTCTTTCATTGTCCCCGCTCGCGTTCCAGCAACGGCGTCTTCCTGCTGGAAGAACTGGGCCAGCCTTACGAGATCAAGATCGTCGACGTGCGGGCCGGCGCCGGACAGACACCCGAATACCTCGCCATCAATCCGATGGGCAAAGTCCCGGCCATCAAGGATGGCGACGACATCGTATGGGAGACGAGCGCTATCGCGCTCTACCTCGCCGACAAATATCCACAAGCGGGGCTCGCGCCGCCGGCCGGCGATCCGCGCCGGGCCGCATTCCTGCGCCTGCTGTTCTTCAATTCCAGCGTGGACACGGTGCTGGTGGAACGCATGGCGAAGCGTGAGCCGATGCCGGGCAACATGGCCGGCTATGGCGACTACGACCGGGTGATAAACACCCTGCGCAGCGCACTGAGCGCAGGCCCATGGCTGCTGGGTGAGCAGTTCACAGCCGCCGATATCGCGCTGGGCGGCGGAATCCCATGGGGTCTGATGAACGGCACGATCCCGAAAGAAGCACCTTTCACCGAGTATGCGGCCCGCATCCAGGCGCGGCCGGCCTACCAGCGGGCACAGGCCAAAGACGCCGGTTAACCGCCCGCGACTTTGCGCGCGCGCAAGCCGGCGCGGGGCATGCTAATTTCCGCGCCGTCCACCTCGCCGGTTTTTCAAGCCTCCCATGACCTCCGCCAATGACGACGGCCGCGCCCTGCGACTCGCGCCACAGGAAGGATTGTTCCTGTTCGCCGCCGTCCTGGTCTGGGCCGGCTATGTGGTGGCGCTCGGCAAGGACACGTCCTGGGACTTCCGCAATTACCATTGGTACATCCCATACGCCTATCTGAACGGGCGGATGGGGATCGACATCGCGGTCGCCCATATGGCGACCTATTACAACCCGCTGCTCGACGTGCCGTTCTACTGGCTCGCGATCCATACGCCGGCGTGGTTTGCCCTGGGCAGCCTGGGCGCGGTCCAGGGTGCGAACGTCGTTCCGCTCTACATCATCGCGCGCCAGACCCTCCAGTTTCCAGAGAACCGGCTGGCGGCGGCGGCGCTTGCGCTTCTTGGCATGACAGGCGGGCTCACGCTCGGTCTCGCCGGTACGACCTACTACGACAATGTGATGAGCGTGTTCACACTGTCGAGCCTCGCGATGCTCATCGGCGGGCGAGAGACCCTGACGGTGGGACCGTTGGTGCGGGCCGCCGCGATCGCCGCGATTGCCGGATTTGTGTGCGGCACCGCGGCAGGGCTGAAACTGCCCGAGACGCCCTTCACCTTCGGTTTCGCCGCGGCGCTCATCGCGCTCGGCGGCACCTGGCGCAATCTGCTGGTGCGCACGTTCGCGGGCGGTGCCGGCGGGGCACTCGGATTCTTCCTGTTCGGCGGGCTCTGGATGCTCCACATGCAGCACCTGACCGGCAATCCTCTGTTTCCCTACTTCAACAATCACTATCACTCGCCGCTGGCCGCGCCAGTCGATTATCACGACACGCGTTTTCTGCAGCCGTTCCATGACCAGATCATCCTGCCGATCCTGTTCTCGCTCGACTGGCGCGTGACGGACGATTTGCCCTATCAGGACATCCGCATCGGCCTTGCCTATTTTGCCCTGATCGTGGCTGCGATCGGATGGGTGATCGGCCTCTTCCTGCGCAGACCGCGCGAGCCGCTCACCGATCCCACGGCGGGCCGCGCGATCGTCGCTTTCGTCATCGTGACCTTCATCGTCTGGGTGAAGCTGTTCTGCATCTATCGCTACATCCTGGCGCTCGAGATGCTGGCGCCCACCGTCATCGCGGTCGCGATCGCTTCGCTTCCCATCGGCGCCCGGGCGCGGTTCGTGACGGCCGGCGCCACCTTCTTCCTCGCGCTCCTGTTCAGCCATCCGCAATATTCCGAGCGCGTGCCGGTGTCCGATCCGTTTGTCGAAGCGCTCGCCCCGAAGATCACCAATCCGGAAAAAGCGATGATCCTGCTCACCGGGCAGGAGCCGCTGGGCTTCCTCGCGCCATCCTTCTCGCCCAAAATTCCGATCGTGCGGATAGACGGCTGGATGTATCAGTCGTCGGACAACACCGGTCTGACGCGTCTCGCACACAAGCGGGTGACGGAGCAGCTGAAAAAGCGCCACTACCTCTACCTCGTCGCCGACGCCGAACAGATGACCCGCGCCCACGACGCGCTGGAGGACTACAACCTCGCGATCCTGTGGCAGAAATGCCGGCTGTTCGATACCAATATCGCCGGCACCTATCAGCTCTGCCCGGTCGGGCCATGGCCGCCCGGATTGCCGCATCGCAAAGGACTGACATGACGAACGCCCGCATCGCCGTTCTGGTGCCCTGCTACAACGAGGAAGCCGCGATCGGGAAAGTGGTGCGCGATTTCAAGGCCGCGCTGCCAGATGCGACCGTCTACGTCTACGACAACAATTCGAAGGACCAGACGATCGCCCGCGCAAAGGAAGCTGGCGCGATCGTGCGCAGCGAGCCGCGTCAGGGCAAAGGCAACGTCGTGCGCCGGATGTTCGCCGATATCGAAGCCGACGTTTACCTGATGATCGACGGCGATGACACCTACGATCCCGACATTGCGCCGGAGCTGGTGCGGAAACTGATCGAAGAGAATTACGATATCGTCGCCGGCCAGCGCATCGCCACCGCGACCGAGGCTTATCGGGCGGGACATGTGCTGGGCAACAGGCTGCTCACAGGCCTTACCGCGCTGATGTTCAATGTGCAGCTCAAGGACATGCTGACCGGCTATCGCGTGTTCTCGCGGCGCTTCGTGAAATCCTATCCCTCGGCGGCCGGCGGATTCGGCATCGAGACCGAACTGACGGTGCACGCCGTGCGCCTGCTGATGCCGATGATCGAAGTGCCGACGAAGTACAAGGAACGTCCGCCGGGTTCGACCTCCAAACTGAGCACCTATCGCGACGGTTTCCGCATCCTGTTCACGATCGTGGGCCTGGTGCGGGAAGAACGGCCGCTGGTGTTCTTCACCAGCATCTTCGCCGTGCTGGCATTGCTGTCGCTCGGTCTCGGCACGCCTCTGATCTTTGAATATCTGCAGACCCATCTGGTGCCGCGCCTTCCGACTGCGATCCTCGCCACCGGCCTGATGCTGCTGGCCTTCCTGTCGCTGTCGGTCGGCTTTGTGCTCGACACCGTTACGCGCGGCCGCTGGGAAGACAAACGCATGGCCTATCTCGCGATTCCAGGGCCGCAAAACAGCACTCCACCGTGAACGCGCTCGCCGTTCGCGTCGGACAGTCGCGCTTCCTTCGCTTTCTCATTGTGGGCGGCTTCGGCTTTTTCGTGGATGCTGGCGTGTTGTGGCTGATGCTGCATGGGGCGGGTGTGGACAAATATTCGGGCCGCGCGGTCTCGTTTCTGTGCTCGGCCACCTTCACCTGGTGGGGCAACCGCAATCTGACCTTCGCCGACCGCAAGGCGCACGGAACGGTGGCGGTTGCAGAGGAATGGCTGAAATTCCTGGCCGCAAACGCGGTCGGCGGTGCAGTCAATCTCGGCCTTTACACGGTGCTGGTGACCTTTGCCGCGGCGCCGTTCAGCAACCCGTTCGCGGCACTTCCCTGCGGCGTGCTGGCCGGGCTGCTGTTCAATTTCACAATGTCGCGGCTCGTCGTGTTCCGCGACCCGGCATAGATCGGGTTCGACGCGTCCGCTAGAGATCGATCGTCACCGATTTGATGATCGCGAAGATATCCTGGCCCGACCCGAGGCCGAGTCGTTGTGTCGAGGCGCGGGTTATCCGCGCCATCATGTGCACACCGTTGCATGAAATCTGGATGTCGGCGTTGGCGTCATCGGCGTCGTGAATACCGGTAACCGTCACCGCAAGGATATTGTTGGCGCTCAGCGCTCGCGGCTCTTCTGCCGCAAGCATGATGTCCTCGGCGCGCACACGCACGCGGACTTTCGTTCCGGCCTCGTGCGCGAAGTTGGAGATACGCAGGCGTCCGCCAGCGAAAGACAGGATGCAGAGCCCCTCGCCATCACGCCGCGTCTCGACCACCGCATCGAAAAGAGCACCGAGCGGTGCCGCACCGAACAGCCCGCGGGCCTCTTCCGCCGTCGCCATGTCGAACACACTGCCCTGGCGGACCACGCGGCCGTTGCGCAGCACCACGATCTCATGCGCGAGCCGCGCCACCTCGTCGAAAGCGTGGCTGACATAGACCATCGGCAGCTTCGCTTCGTCGCGCAGCCGTTCCAGATAGGGCAGGATTTCGTTGCGGCGCGCGGTGTCGAGCGCGGCCAGCGGTTCGTCCAGCAGTAGGATTTCCGGCGAGGCCAGCAACGCGCGGCCCAACGCCACGCGGCTTTTCTCGCCGCCGGAAAGCGCTGCCGGATAGCGCGTCTTGATGTGATCCAGGCCGAGCATCGCCCACACTTCGCCCATCGCCTGCGGACTGGCGCGCTTCGCGGCGCGCCGCCAGCCGAACAGCAGGTTTTCTGCCACCGTCAAATGCGGAAAGAGGCGCGCGTCCTGAAACACATAGCCGACGCGGCGGCGGCGCGGCGGGACGAAGATATGCGCCCGGCTATCGAATACGACCCGGTCGCCGATCGCGATGCGGCCGAAATCCGGCCGGATCAATCCGGCGATCGCGTTGATGACGCTGGTCTTGCCGGCGCCAGAAGGACCGAAAAGCGCCGTGACGCAGGCATCGCGTGCCTCGAACGCGACATCGAGCGCGAACGAACCGAAGTCGTGCTTGAGCGAAACCGCGACGCTCATTTTGCGGCGTAGGCCCGGGCGCGGCGCGCCGCGAACTCCGCCGCGGTTACGCCGATCAAGGCCAGCACGATCGAGATGGCGGAGAGCCGCATCGCCTCTGCGTCGCCGCCCGGCACCTGCAAGGCGGTGTAGATCGCAAGCGGCAGCGTGCGCGTTTCGCCGGGAATATTGGAGACGAACGTGATGATCGCGCCGAACTCGCCCAGACATGCCGCAAACGCGGTGATCGCGCCGGCGAGGATGCCGGGGGCCGCGATCGGCAGGGTGAGATTGAACAGGCGGTCGAAAAAGCCGGCGCCGAGCGTTTCCGCCGCCTCGTGCAATCCGGGATCGGCAGCTTCCAGCGCGAGGCGGATTGCGCGCACCTGAAACGGAAACGTGATGATGGCGGATGCCAGCGCGGCGCCCGTCCAGCTGAACACGAAGCGGATGCCGAACGTCGCGAGCAGCCAGCCGCCCACCGGGCCGCGCGTGCCGAAGGTCAGCAGCAGCAGATATCCGACGGCAACCGGCGGAAGGACCAGCGGGAGGTGGAAGAAGCCGTCGACCAGCGGCTTGCCGGGGAAGCGGGTGCGGGCAAGCAGCAGCGCCACGCCAATCGCAAACGGCAGCGCCGCGGTCACGGCGACAAGCGAAATGCGCAGGCTGAGCAGCAGCGCCTCGATCTCGTCGGCGGTCAGAAAGCGGTCCATCGCACGCCTTGGTGGTTGTGCAACCTTCCATGGCCGCGCGTGCCGCAGCAAGCATGGAAAGGGCCGGACTTTGCAGCCCGGCCTTTCGCTTTGGTTCTTGTGAGAACGGCTATTTCGCGGTCTTTGCGTAGATCGACCAGATTTGCGCGACCGATGCCTGGGGCGGCGGATCCTTGACGCCGTTGAAGGTCTTAATCGCGGCGGCTTTCTGACCGGCCATCAGTTCGGCATAGCCGAGACGCAGCTGCGCCCCGCTCTGGTCGCCGATCTGCTTGGTCATCGCCTGCTGCATGGTCGCAAGACCCTCCGCCGCCTGGCCGGCCCCGACCTGATACTCGCCGAGCTTCATGAGATCTTCGCCGCGCTTTTCGGACTTCGCGGAGGCAAGATTCTTCGCCAGGTTGGCGGCCGCCTGATCGGACTGGGTCTTCGCCAGGTTGAGAAGACGGGTCCAGCGGTCGCCCTGCAGTGCCTTGTTCTGGAAGCCGGCTTGCGTGATGGCGTAGGCCTCGGCCGACGAGCCGAACTCCAGCGCCAGCTGCGCCAACGTCGCGTAATCGTCCTGGCCGTTGAGATTGCCGGTCAGTTTCTTGAGGCGATAGAGATCGAGCGTCTCGTGATCGCCCAGCCCCTTCGTGCCTTCCGCGCTCTGCAGCAGGCGCTTCCAGTTCTCCGGCGTCGGCGAGGCGATGACGGATTCGCGCATCAGGTCGCGCATCGCATCCTGGTCGCCCGAACCGGACGCGCAGGCGAGCGCAAGCTGCATCGCCGCGCCATAACCGATGCTGCCTTTGATGTAGCGCAGGCAACCGGAATAATTGTGCATCTCGTAATAGGCCTGCGCGATCACCCGTTGCGACTGGCCGTCGAGGGCGCCGTATTTGCGCAACAGATCGCCATCCGCGATGACCTGGCTGTATTTGCCGGCGCGATAGTCGTTCGCGAATTTCGCCTTCGCACCGATCGCGCTGTTGACGTCGCCCGAAGCGCCCGATTTGACCGAGATGTATTCCTTCATCTGGTTGATGACGTTGCGTTCTTCACCGGTCAGACCGCCGGCTCCTTCCGCCTCGCGCACCTTTGCCATCGCCGCGCTGTAATTGCCGGCCGCAGCCAGGCTTCTCGCTTCCTGCAAGGGCTTGCCGACGACAGGCCGCACCGCAGCTTCCGCCGGAACGATCGTCGCAACCCCGGCAACGGTGACCGCGGCTGTGCCAAGAACGAGCGCGGTGGCAAGAACACGCAGTCTGTTACGGAACATCCTCATCCTCATAGTCCAAAACACCAGGTCCGGCCCCACGATAACAGCGCGCGCCGAAAACCCAACGTTCACGTTGCCTTTACGTGCCGTATTGCGAAAGGCCGATGAACCCGATCTTGGTGACGCCGCGGCGCTGCGCGTCGGCAAGAATTTTTGCAACCGTGTCGTACTTCGCCAGGCGGTTCGGATCGAGATGGACTTCCGGCTGGCTGTCGCCCTGCTGCGCCCACTCGTAGAAATAGGCGTCGAGCTGGCCCATCGTGACCGGCTGGTTGTCGACCAAGGGTGTGCCGTCGAAATCGACGCCGACGACGTGCACGGTGGGCTGCACCAGCGGCGGCTTCGGGTTCGGCGGCGGCATGTCGAGCTTCACGGCGTGCGTCTGGATCGGCAGCGTCAGGATCAGAAGGGTCAGAAGAACAAGCATCACGTCGATCAGCGGCGTGGTGTTCATCTCCACCATCACTTCGCCGTCGCCACTATCGCTGCCGACATTCATTGCCATGGCAAAAATACCTTTATCGAACTGGTAATCACGTCTTCGTGTTCAAGGCTGATCGTTTCGGGGTTCGGTCAGGAAGCCCACTTTGGGGACGCCGGCTTCCTGGGCTGCAAGAATGACCTTGCCCACCGCCTGGAAACGCGCTCCAAGGTCGGCGCGGATATGGACTTCCGGCAACGTACCGCGCCCCAAAGAGCGGCGCAGGGCATCGCCGAACCGGGCCCGCAGATCCTCATAGGCGACCGGTGCGTTGTTCCAGTAGACGTTCTCGTTCCTGTCCACAGCGATCACGATATTTTCCGGCTTGGTAACAGTCGGAATGTTGCGTGCGTTGGGGAGGTTGACCGGCACCGTCTTCACGATCACCGGGATGGTCACGAGGAAGATGATCAGAAGAACGAGCATCACGTCCACCAGTGGGGTGGTGTTGATCGTGGTGTTCAGTTCGGCTTGATCAGCTTCCCCGGTCGTCTGAACGTTCAATGACATGCGCGTGTGCTCCGCAATCCCGATGGCCTACGCGCTTATTTCTTCGCGTTGGTGATCAGGTAGGTCTGGAGATCGCCCGCGAAGCCCTTGAGCTTCTCGGTGATGACCTTGTTGCGGCGGACGAGGTAGTTGTAGAGCAACACCGCCGGGATCGCGACGCCAAGACCGATGGCGGTCATGATGAGCGCCTCACCCACCGGACCCGCGACCTTGTCGATCGACGCCTGACCGGCAACACCGATCGCAATCAAGGCCTGCAGAATGCCCCACACGGTGCCGAGTAGACCGACGAACGGTGCCGTCGAACCGACCGAAGCAAGGAAGGCGATACCGCCCTGCAGACGCGTGTTGGCGTCTTCGAGCTGACGGGTTAGCGCCATCGCGATCCAGTCGTTCTGGCTGACGAGCGTCGTGCCGCCCTGACTGGCGCGCACGCCGCTTTCGGCCACGGTGCGGAACAGCGAGTTCTTCGGCAGCTTGTCGATGCCTTCGCTGAGCGTCGTGGAGCTCCAGAACCGGCGCTCGACGATGCGCGCCTGGCCCAGGATGCGCTGCTGTTCGACGAACTTCATGAAGAAGATGTACCAGCTGCCGGCCGACATGATCGCGAGGAGAACCAGAATGCCCTTCGACACGATATTGCCGGTCTGCCAGAGATGGCCGAGACCGTACGGGTTTTCCGTCGTGACGGCCTTCGTATCGACCGGAGCCGCAGCGGGGGGTGCGGCCGGAGCGGCCGCGGGTGCCGGTGTGTTGGCGGCAGGCGCGGCAGTGCCGCTCTGATCGCCACCAGCGGCCGGAGCCGCGGTCTGTCCGGCAGCCGGAGCCGCAGACGTATTCTGCGCCAGCGCCGGCGCGACACCCAGGCCGGAAATCAGGACGACGGCGACTGCGATCGTCTGGAATATCGAGATCATTTTTCTGCTACTCCGTAAGTGTAACCATTGTTGATGACCGATCCCCACGACCGGTCTTTGCCAAGAAAATTCTCAGTGAAGCTTCCACTGGACGTTTGCCTTCCACGGCAAGGCGACTGCCTGACCATCCGAAGTCGCCGCTTTATATTTCCAGTGTTGTGCGCAACTGATAGCGGCCTGATCGAGCCGATCGTGGCCACTCGAATTCGCAACGCTGACATTCGAGACATTGCCCTCAGTGTCGACCGTAAACGCAAGAGTCGTCGTACCCTCTTCATTCAGGCGCTGCGACATCTCGGGATAGACCTGCTGGCAGCTGTGCGGGCGTCCAATCGAGATCGGCGTTGTCACCGGAGCGGCCTTCGGCGCCGGCGGCGGTGGCGTGATGACCGGCTGACGATCCTGCGTGGTGATCGTGGTCACCGGCGCGGCGTTCTCGATGACGATATCCGGCGGCGGCACGAATGGCGGCGGCGGCTGTTCCAGCGGCGGCGGCGGCGGCGGCGGCGGCTTGTCGACCGGCTTGTCCTGCACGGTCGCGACTTTGATTTCGTCGATACCCTTCTTGACAAGCGACTGCGCCAACCCAGTTACGAGGGCGTAGATGAATACCAAATGGAGCAGCCCCACGATACCAAGGCTGATGAGGCGGCGCGGCGTCGCCTGTGTGGCGCGCGCGATGCGGATGTCATGATCTGGCTGTTGCATGTTTAGTGACCGGACAAACTAAACCCGGCGCCGACGCGCCGGGTGGACCTCAGATGACCCAAGTGTAAGCACCCCAACTCCCCTGCACCGCTGGTGTGGGTGCTCGTTCTTGGTTTTCTTGCGGCGCATCGTAATCAGGGTTTTCACCATTGGTCTAGCCTCCCGTTTACAAAACCGAAAATCCGCCGGTAGTCAGAGCACGGACGATACTTTCGGCTAGGCATCCTTTCATACGTCGTGGAAGGCCGATTCCATCGAAATTTTTCCTCCCGCACACTTCGTCTCATCGCGTAACGCGCTGCAAAGCCAAGCGTTTCGCGAAAGATCGGGATGATGCGGCGAATCGTTTCACCTCGGCGCTTTCCAAATTCCAAATTTGCACGACAAATGGGCAGAAATGCGCCAGACGCTGAAAAAGCGTGCTGACCGCGGCTTGTAGCGCACATTAGAGTGCAACTGCGAAATAAGGAGGATAGGCGATGCATTATCTGCACACCATGGTGCGCGTGGGCGATCTCGATGCCGCGCTCGATTTCTATTGCGACAAGTTGGGCCTGGTCGAAACCCGCCGCATCGACAACAAGATGGGCCGCTTCACGCTTGTCTTTCTGACGACCGCGGAAGAAGCCGCGCGCGGCACGGACGACCGCACGCCGATGGTCGAGCTCACGCACAACTGGGATGAAAAGGATTATTCCGGCGGCCGCAATTTCGGTCATCTCGCCTATCGCGTCGACGATATTTATGCGCTCTGTCAGCGTTTGATGGACGGCGGCGTGATCATCAACCGGCCGCCGCGCGACGGTCATATGGCGTTCGTGCGTTCGCCGGACGGCATCTCGATCGAACTGCTACAAGAGGGTGCACCCAAACCGCCGGCGGAGCCGTGGCAGTCGATGCCCAATACCGGTACCTGGTAGCGCGATGAATTTTTCGAGCGACAACGCCTACGGCGCAACGCCGGAAGTCCTGGCTGCGCTTACTGCTGCAAGTGAAGGTGCGGTGCCGTCCTATGGTGACGACCCCGTCACCGCACGCGTTCGCACCCGCTTGTGCGAGATCTTCGAGCGCGATGTCGTCGTTCATCCCGTCATCACCGGCACTGCGGCCAATTCGCTCGCTCTGGCAACGCTTTGCCCGCCCCATGGCGCCATTTTCTGTCATCAGGAAAGCCATATCGCGGTGGACGAGTGCGCCGCGCCCGAATTTTTCACGCATGGCGCCAAGCTCGTGCATCTCGAAGGAGACGGCGCCAAAATCGATCCCGCTGCTGTTGCGGGCGCATTGCCGAATTTCCAGCGCGGCGTGCACAGCGCCAAACCGTCGGTGATCAGCATCACCCAGGCGACCGAACTGGGCACGGTCTACACACCGGCAGAGATCCGGGCTCTGGCAGATTTCGCCCATGCGAACGCGATGACGCTGCATGTCGATGGCGCGCGTTTCGCCAATGCGCTGGTGAGCCTCGACCGCACGCCTGCAGAACTCACCTGGAAAGCCGGCGTGGATGCGATGTCGTTCGGAGCGACCAAGAACGGCGCCCTGTGCGCCGAGGCCGTGATCTTCTTCGAGCCCAAGCGGGCAGCCGATTTCGAATACCGCCGCAAGAAAGCCGGCCACCTGCTCTCCAAGATGCGTTTCATCTCCGCGCAATTTGAGGGCTATCTGACTGACGGCGCCTGGCTGAAAACCGCGCGTCGCGCCAATGCGCTGGCCCAGAGGCTTGGCGATGCCATCGTCTCGATACCCGGCGCTTCCCTGGCCCACCCGGTACAGGCCAATGCGGTGTTCGCCTACCTGCCCGACGCGGTTGTCGCACGCTTGCGCGATGCAGGAGCGCGTTTCTACGACTGGCAACCGCCTTCCGGCGGCCGGACGTTGGTGCGCCTGGTGCTGTCTTTTGCGACGCCGGAAGAGGATGTCGCGCGCTTCATCACAATCGCGCGAGCCTGATCCTTTTCGATCCAAGAACGCTAGATACGGCCCACCAGCGTGAACTCGCCCGACTGCTGCATGACGCCGTTTGTGCCGCGCACCCAGTCGAACGAGACGCCGATCGACCATGTCTCGGTCGAGGCGGCAAGCGTAGCGCCGGCGACGACATTGCCCTGCGCCGGATCGGGTCCGGTGATGCTGAAGGGCGTCCCGGGCGTGGACGTGAAAAACGCATTCACTTTCGGCGCATTGTCGAGGAAGTCGTAGCGGTATCCGATCCGGCCCTGCGGCTGCAGGAAGAAATCGCCCACATTGATGTCCTGCCGCAGATCGATGCCGACGAACGAACGCAGCGATTCCGAATAGGCCGGGCTCACCGTCAGATCGAAAGCATCGCCGGTCGCGCCTTGCGCACCGCCTTCGTGATAGCCGTTCTCGCGCATGATCAGGCCGTCGAGGCTTATCTGCGGCGTCAGCGTGGTGCCCGAATATTTCAGGATGCCGCCGGTCGAGATGCCGCCCGACAGGAACGTGCCGATGTGCTTGCTCTGTGCGGTGCGATCGAACGTCGTGTCTGTCGTCACATCGGTGACGATGTCGATGTTTCGCTTGTTCTTGAACTGAGTCACGCCCGCGTTGATATCGCTGTCGAGGAACAGGCCCGTGCCGCGCCAGTCGCTGTAGGCGGTCAGCATGTACCACTCAGTCTGGTCCTGGCCGCTGCGGTCGCCGATCTCACCGATGTCGCCCGTATAGAAGGAAAGCGCGCCGCCGTACCAGCCGTCGCGCGCGCTGCCGCCGTCGGCGCCGAGCGAAAATCCGAAGCCGTGATCCTTGTAACCGGATAGCAGACCGGCGGGCGCGGAGCTGGTTGCCGCGATCGTCTGTCCCGGATCCTTCAAGAATTGGGCGTATTCGACACCCCACAGCGTGGAATCGCCGTCCTGCTTGCCGTAGGTGCGCAGGACGCGCTGGCGCGCGCCGACCGGACCGGTCGCCTGGTCGGTGAGCGCGATCGCAAGCGCGCGGGTGCCGCCGTTTACCGTCGGCGCGAAGGCGTCGTAGATTTTTTGCGCCGATGCCTGGTCCGTCGCGCCGGCGATGACGGCCGCGCCAAGCGTGTTGTCGAGCGGCAGGACCTGGTTGACGATCGGATACATCTGCTTCGCAAAGCCCGTCAGACCGATCTGGTCGGCAGTCTTCGCGGTCAGCTGCAGCACGAGCTGCGAATCGGCGCTGGTGATGTCCGGGCCGCAGGCCAGCGACGCCGAACCGCCATGCGCCGCGTCGACGTTCTGCAAGCAGAGATTGCTCGTGAACAGAAACGATGACGAGAAATTGCCGACATAGGAAGCGGCATCGGGAATGGTGAGCTGGCCGGCCGGCGCGTCTAGCAAGACGTAATTGCCCGTCGGCAGGAAACTTCCGTATGTCGTGTTGAGCGTCGTGCCGTGTGCGAGTGTGATCGGGCCGCTGGAGCTGACCACAGGTCCGCTCAGGTTTGCGGAGACAGTAAGACCGAGTATGCCCGTGTTGCTGACGGTCAGCGAACTGAGCTTGGTCGCCTGAAGCGTCGTTGCACCGGTTGCCAGAAGAAGCTTGGTGTTGTCGATGTCGAGTTCGCCCGTGCCGGTCACATTGACCGCCAGCGTTCCGTCGTCGGAGACCAAGCCCCCGGACACCGTCGAAAAATTCCCGACATTCAACACGTCGACCGGTGCGCCGGGCGCCGTGCTGCTCGTTCCGAAGTCGATGTTGCCGGTAATGGTGGACTTGGTGGCAGCCGACGTGCCGACCAGCGTGATCGTATCGCTGCCGCTGCCGAGCTTGATGTCGCCGATGATGACGCCCGGTCCATTGGCGGTGTCGCCGTTCAGGATCGTCACGCCGTTGCTGCCCACCGGGGCATCGATCGCGACGGCCGATTGCAGACCGTTGTCCAGCGTGGTTGCGGTGGCGGTGATCGTTCCGGTGTTGACGATCTTGGTCAGGGTGCCGGACTGGTCGGTGATAGCGACGGCAGTAAGGCTCGCGATCGTCGTGTCCGTGGTCGTGGCGCTCGCGCTGATGGTCGCGCCCAGCAGATTGTCGATCTCGTTCGTCTGCCCCGTATCCGCGATCAAAATGCCGATCGCCGTGCCGCCGCCGGGACCGCTGACAGACGACTGCATCGTGGTGGTCTTCGAGCCGGTCAGGTCGGAGTTCACGATCGTGGGTACAACGCCGTTGTTGCCGACTTCGAAGGCGGTGGCCGAAGGCGAGTCCAGTTTCGTCGCGGATGTGTTCGAGGTGACAGCGACGGCTTGCACGGTGCCTGTGTTGAGGAAGCCGTTGGCGACGATCGCCTTGAACGTGCTGCTGCCGCCGATCTCGACGCCAACGAGCGCGGTCGGATTGGCGTCGAGCGAATCGGCGGTGATCGTGCCGTGATTGGTGAAGCCGTAACCGGCCAGGTTGGAGCCGTCGACGGTCGTGGGCACCGATCCGATGGTGATGTCGGACGTCGCCGATGCGCCGGGCTCGATCTGGAATGCAACGCCGGAGCCGTTCATCGTTATGTTGCCGGCCGCCGTTGTCGTGTCGCCGATGGTCAGCGGGCCGGAGTTGAAGATACCGCCGCCGATACTCGAACTGACGATGACCGCGCTGCTGGCTTCCGGATTTATCTTCTTGGCAACCACCGTTGCGATGCCGGTCGACGTGATGGTGCTGCTGAGCTTGAGTGTCCCGGTGATCGCGGTCGCGGCGGCGGAGTTGACGACAACGCCCTCCGCACCTGCACCTTCTACGGTGATGGGACCGCCGACATTGAGGTTGCCGTTGATCGTCCCGGTCATGTTGAGACCGATGATGTTCGACGCGGTCACGCTGCTGGCGTTCGACTGCGACACGGTTATCGCGCCGTTGGCATCGAGGTCGCCGATCAGGGTCGAGGTGCTCGCAACCGCGACGCCGATGCTGCCGTCGCCATGAACGTTTATCGCGGAGTTGGCGCTGAGATCGATGTCGCCGGTGAACTGACCGCCTTGCAGGATTACGCCTGTCTTGCCGGTTCCGGTCCCCGTGACATTCACCGTGGCCTGTTCGAGATCCAGGATATTACCGCTGACGGTGTAGGGCCCCCCGCTCGCGTCGATCACGATGCCTTCAGCGTTGGTCGTGTTGTTGTTGCTGAAGACCGCGTTGGTAGTGGCCGTGACCGTATTGGCGGTGTTGATGAGGACCGCCGGGCCCGCGGCGTTGATCGTCACGCCGCCGCCCGTGAAAATGACGTTGTCGGGTTTGCCGCCGTTAACCGTCGAGGTCTCGACTTCCTTGGTCTGAACCGTCGTCAGGGTCGTGTCGGCGAAAACCGGTCCAGCGAACAAAGCGGTCGCGGCGACAGAAAGCATCAGGCGGTGCTTGAACAAGACGAACCTCTCGCAATGGCTGAGCTTTTTTTGCCGTTAACCCCTTGTCGCAGCAGCCCTACCGCCGACAGGGTTTATTCTGTGCCCCCCTGAGCCAGCCGCGATCTTCCACCCCAGGAACCGCAACGGCGGGCGCGACCATAACCAGTTTAGCCGCCGTCACCTAGCCGGTCGGGACGCCCAATGCAAATTTTCGCTTCTTAATCAGGTATTAGCGAGGTCCCCCCAACAATCCGCCCACAAATCGTCCTTAACGCGACAGGGCGCCGCATCATCGCCATGACCGACCGCCGGATCACCTTTTCGAAGCTGACGCAGAAGGACGTGTCGGTCGCCGCAGCACGGCACGAAATGCTCTATTCCGGCCGGATCGGCGGTGCCAGGGCGGTGTTCGCGTTCTGCGACCTGTCCGGCCTCGACCTCTCGGGCCGCAACCTGGCCGATGCGGATTTCACGGGAGCCATTCTCGAGGAGGCGAACCTATCCGGCGCCAAGCTGGATTCGGCGAGCTTTTTCGGCGCCGATCTGCGCCGGGTGAACCTGTCCGGAGCCAGCCTGCGCCGCGCCGACATGCGGGGTGTCAGCCTCCGGGGCGCCAATCTGATCGGCGCCGATCTCTACGAGGCTGACCTGCGCGAAGGCACCATTGCGGAGAAGGACCGCAAGGGAAACCTGCGGATCATGCAGCACGACGTCGGACCGGCCGAGCTGCCGGCCGCGATGCTCAACTCCGCCAATCTCGAACGCGCCAAGATGACCGGCGCAATCGCGGTCAATGCGGACTTCACCGACGCGATCATGAAAGAGTGCAAGCTCGCGCGCGCGAACCTGAGCAAAGCCAATCTCAGCGGCGCCAATCTCGAGAATGCCGATCTCTCGGGTTGCAACCTGATCGGCGCCGACGTGACCAATGCGGTGCTGATCGGCGCCAAGCTGCATCTCGCGCAACTGCGCGATGTCGATCTCTCGAAAGCGCTGACGGAGAAGATCAGGGGCCGCGAACTCAACACCTTCCATGCGCCGATCGAGACCATTCTCGACAACCATGCGCTCTGGATCGAGAGCGACGGTCGCGAGGGACAACCGGCCGATCTCAGTGGCGCCGATCTGCGCAGCCTGAAATCGCTCGCCCATCGCGCACTCACCGCGCTGATCGCACCCAATGCCGTGCTGTATGGATTGGATCTTACGGGGGTGCTGCTTCAGGGCAGCAATCTGTCGGGCGCCGATCTACGTTCGGCGAAACTGGCCGGCGCAGACCTGCGCGGCGTGAATTTGTGCGGCGCACAGCTCAATTATTCCGATCTGCGCGATGTGAAGCTGGGGCCTTTGCTGATCGCGAACGACCGGCTTCTGCCGGCGCGCCTGGAAGGCACCGTGCTGCGCTACGCCGACCTGCGCGGTGCGGATATGAGACGCGCGAGCCTGAACAACACCGATCTCGCCTTTGCCAACCTGACCGATGCCGATCTGCGGGGCGCGAGCCTGGATGGCGCAACGCTCAACGGCGCGAAGATGCCGATGCTCTTCAACGAAGCCGCGCAATCGGCCTGACATCCATTTCGGACAGACAGTTTAAAACGCGAAGAGGCCGGACACCTTGCGGTGCCCGGCCTCTTTTACGCGTTCGCAGAAACCGAACTTAGGCGGCTTTCGCCTGGCCTTCGATCGTCTTCAGCTCGGGGGCTTTCGCCTCGCTCGTGCCGATCGTGATCTTGCGCGGCTTCTTCGCATCCGGGATCACGCGCTCGAGGTCGACATGGAGCAGGCCGTTCTCGAGACGGGCGCCGCGCACTTCGACGTGCTCGGCAAGCTGGAAGCTGCGCTCGAAAGCGCGCCCGGCGATGCCCTGGTAGAGGAACGACTGCTTGTCGGCAGCCTCTTCGCGCTTGCCGGTGACCGACAGGACGCCGTTGTTCACATCGACGGAGAGATCCTTCTCGCCGAAGCCGGCGACCGCGATTGAGATGCGGTAGTGGTTCTCGTCGGTGCGCTCGATGTTGTACGGGGGATAGCCCTGGCTCTGCTCGCCGGCGCGATCGATCATGTCGAACAGCCGGTCAAAACCGACGGTCGAACGAAAAAACGGGGAAAAATCGTGAGTTCTCATGGTTTTACAACCTCCTTGAAGCGTTGATTTGAGGTTCCGCCAACAGGCCGGAACCGGTCCTTCGCCCGAGCCCCTTCAAAGGCCGCCCGGACAGTTCAGAGATAGGCGGGAACCCTGGCGCTTCAAGGGCGAGAGTGCCAAAAGCGGGTTCGCGCAGAGGCGCAGGTTTGTAGGTCTCCCGGAGAGGTCGGAGTGCGTGGAGACAAAGAATTTCCACGCAGAGGCGCGGAGCCGCGGAGGATCAGATCTCCCCGTTGAAAACGCCACTCGATCAGAACGACTGGCGCGCGAAGCGCGCCGACAATCTTAAGCCGCTGCAGCACTGCCGATGCCAGAACCGCAATGCCCTCCGCGGCTCCGCGCGAACCTTAAAACTGCATTGGCACGCACAGGTGTTGCCGCAATTGCCGCCAGCGTCTCTGCGCCTCTGCGAGAAATTAGGAAGCGCTGTTCGACGGCGCTTCGATGGTCAGCCCTTCGGCGGCCAGCCGGTCGAGGATGCCGCCCTTTCGCAGCAGCGGCCCCATCGACACCACCATCACGGTCTTGCCCGGCCGGGCGAGCGCCGCATTGGCTGCCGAGAGGGAATCGTTCACCGAACGCTGGAACAGCGCCGCCACATTGGGCAGCGCCTGGATGCAGCTTTCGAAGCGGTCGTCGGACGAGTTGGCCTTGATCCCGGCGAGATCGCCGCTGGCCCAGGCCTGTGCCGCGGCGTCCGCATGCGCGCTCTGGATTTCCAGATCGTCGAGCGCGTCCTTCATGCACGCCTCGTTCGCCGCCGCGGACATCTTCGGAAGTTGTTTGATGAGCGGCAGCGCCTCGTACTCCGCGGCGCGCTTCGAGGAGACGCCGGCATGGCGAGCGAGTTTTTCCACCGTGTCGGACGGTTCGCGCGCAGTGAGTCCGTGGTCGGTCTGGAAATCACCGACCAAGCGAAGGCCGGCAAGCGGCACCCGCAGGCTCGAATAGCGATCGGCGTCGCGATGCAGACGGTCGCGTGCAGTCGTAAAGCGTTGGCGCAACGCGTCCGGCAAGGTGGATTCCATCGGCGTGGAATCCGGCAGATAGATCACGTCGTGATTCCACATCAGGAACCATAACCCTTCGACCAAGCCCACCGACGCGCCCGGCGGCAGGATCAGCTGTTTCGCGCCTTTGAGCGCCGCCTCGACCCCGCCGGTGTCCCAATCGAGCTTCTTGGGTACCGGATCGACGATGCCGAGGATGATGAGTTCGGAGTCGCCCTTCTTGATGTGCCACAGGAGCGGTCCATGGCGCTCCGCCGTCACGACCACTGTTTCGATGGTCTGCGACCAGTCCTGTGTAGGGGCGGCTGCGGGCGCCGGCGCGTTCTCCGCTGCACCGGCAAACGGAACACACGCAAGGACGACTGCTAAAGCAAGCCGCTTCATCACCACCACAGAAGATGGCTGAGGCCTGCGATCCACAACAGGCCGAGGATGCCATAGGTGATGGTTTCGACCTGCCACGGCTTCAGCTGAATGCCTGTGACATTCCTGATCAGCGTCATCAGCCACGCGCCTTCCTCCGCATTCTCCTTCGCCCGCCATGTTCCATAGCGGATGTAGGATTCGAGGTTGTTGAGCACGCAGGAGTTCTTGTTGAACTGCCACTGGATCGCAACCCCCGGGATGAAGAACAGATAGAAGATTAGCACCGGGCGGAGCGGAATCGCCCAGCCGGTGAGAAAGAACACCATGATCGCCAGATGCAGGTAGTGGCAGACGGCGCCCAGCATGTCGCGCCGGTGAACCGGCGCCGGAACGGTGGTCGCGATCGCCGGCACGTCGTCGTTCTTGCCGGCCGCACTCATCCAATATGCGCCTTCACGAAGCTTCCGATCCGCGCAACGGCATCGCGGCCTTCGGAGAGCATTGCGTGGAAGATGTGCCAGACGTGGATCATTCCGCCCCAGCTCTCCGCGCTCACCTCGACACCGGCTTCTTCGGCGCGCGCTTTCAGCCGCGTGGTGTCGTCGTAGAGCGTTTCCTCACTGCCGACCTGGAGCAACAGCGGCGGCAGGCCGCGCAGATCGGCGAACAGCGGCGAGATCAGCGGCGTTTTCGGATCGGCGCTACCGGCATAGGCGAGCGCCATGTTGCCGATCGCCGGCTGCTGCACGATGGGATCGCGTCCGGCGCGCGTCTTGTGCGACTCGCCCGATTGCGTGAGATCGCACCATGGCGAGATCGCGATCGCGCAGGCCGGCATCGGCAGACCCTGGTCGCGTGCCGCGACGAGGGTTGCGATGGTGAGACCGCCGCCGGCGCTGTCACCCGCTATGGCGACGTTTCCGGCATCGATCCCGCTGTCGAGCAGGCTTTTGTATACCGCGACCGCATCGTCGACGGCGGCTGGAAACGGATGCTCCGGCGCCAGACGGTAATCCGGCGCGAACACCGACAGTCCGGTATCTGCGCTCAACTGCGCCGTCAGGCTGCGATGCGATTGCGGCGAGCCGATCGCGTAACCGCCCCCATGGAGATAGAGCAGCACGGCATCGCGCCGCGCCCGGCGGGCCCGCACCCATTCCCCGTTCACGCCGCCGATCGTTGCCGGTTCGACCTCCGTGCCTTCGGTCACCGGAAACATCGCGCCCATCGCATCGAAATTCTTGCGCTGTTCGGCAAATGAACCAGCTTCGAGTGCGTTGTTCTGGCTGAAAAATGCTTTCAGGGCTTCGCGGTCTTTGATCGACATGAGCGCCTCCTGTAACCCCGGCAAGGTTCGGTCCTTTCGCGCACCAATGCAACGCTGCGGCTGCGAACAGCACACGGAAAGGAGATGAAGACGACCGGCGGGCGCGCTATATTGCGCACAACCGCCGCCGGAGAACCGTCATGAACTCACCCCAGGTCCAGCAGATCGTCGCCGAGATGGGCAAGCAACTGCCGGCCGATATGGGATTGGGCGGTACCCTGAAATTCGATTTCGGCGAAGCCGGCTCGGCGTTGATCGACGGGAAGTCGGTACCCAACACCGTGAGCGACGGCGAAGGGAAATCCGCCGACTGCACGATCTCGGTCGCGCTCGAAACGTTCGACAAGATGGTCAAAGGCGAACTCGACGGCACCTCGGCCTTCATGCAGGGCAAGCTGAAGGTCGCGGGCGACATGGGGCTCGCGATGAAGCTCGGTCCGATCCTGCAGAAAGCACGCGGCTGAATTTCCGTTTCTCACAACGCGGGAGACGCCGCTGACTCCCGCCCTCGATCTTTTCAAGCCGATCATCATCGAAACGCCGGGGGGGGTGAAAATCCGCACCGCGACGTTTGCGGCCGATGCCGGCGCGCGCGGCGTCTGCGTCCTGTTGCAGGGCCAGTCGGAGTTCATCGAGAAATACCACGAGGTGATCGACGAACTGCGTAGCCGCGGGTTCACGGTGGCGACGCTCGACTGGCGCGGCCAGGGCGGATCGCAGCGTGCACAGGCCGATCCGCTCAAGTCCTATGTTCTCGATTACGCGCAGTTCGATGAGGATTTCTCGGTCTTCATGGCAAAGGTGGTGGCGCCGCTCGGCGATCCGAAACCCATCGTGCTCGCGCATTCGATGGGCGGGCACAACACCATCCGCGCGCTGCACGATCATCCGGACTGGTTTCGCTGTGCGGTGCTGAGCGCGCCGATGATCCGGATTTCGACGCGGGGTTACCCAGCCTTTGCGGCGCGGGCGGCGACGGCGCTCTACAACAGGCTGGGCAAGGGCGGCGAATTTGCCTGGGGGATGGCGGATCGCGATCCGTTCAAGGTGGACTTCAACGGCCAGCTCGTGACTTCCGATCCCAGACGGTTCGAGGCCACACAGGCACTGCTCCGCCAAAATCCGGAGCTGCGCCTGTCCGGGCCGACCTGGGGTTTCATCGAAGCGGCTTATCGCTCCATCGCGCGGATTCATGCGGCCGGTTACCCGGAAGCGATCGCGACGCCGGTGCTGATCGTCGGCGCCGGCAAGGATCGCATCGTGCTCACGGAAGCGGAACGGGCCTACGCGAAGCGCCTGCCGCACGGCGAATATCTGGAGATCCCGGAAGCGGAGCACGAGATTCTGATGGAGCGGGATTCCATCCGCGCAAAATTCTGGGCCGCCTTCGATGCCTTCGTCGCGAGGCACCGCTGATGCAGTTCACCAAACGCCTGCGCGAACCGGTGATGCGCGGCGAGGTGACCTGCAGCGTGCGCATCTGGCAGCGGCCGCATGTGAAGGTTGGCGGCCGCTATCCGCTCGGTGACGGCGCGATCGAAGTGACATCCATTCGCGAGATCACCCTGGATCACATCACACCGGAACTGGCCCGCCGCAGCGGTTTCGCCGGCGTGGTGGACTTGCTTAAGGTTGCCAAACACGGTCGCGGCGAGAAGGTTTATCTCGTGGAGTTCGCCTATCGACCGGCGAGCCCCGCCGTTAAAGCCAAATCCCGCAGATCCACAACACCGAACAAATCGCCGCCACGTCGAGCAAAGCGCTGATCGCGACCGGCTGTTCCTCGGGGCGCGTAACACGGTTTTTCACAAAACCTACAGTGGCCATTAATGTGTTGAGCAGAGCCGCGGCCCACAGATTCGCGGTGAATGCATAAAACAGAGCGATCGCCAGCCAGACGACAAGCAGGATTTTCACGGTGCGCCAAGCGTTCCATGGTGCGGCGTGTGTGAGGTGATAGAGCGCAAACGCCGCACTCGTCACCGCAGCGGCACCCGCACCGCCAAGAAGAGGTCCGGTCCACGGCACGAGAAGCGCGTGCGCACCTGTGAATACCAATCCCAGAAACACAAGCACTTCGGCAAGACTGGGCGCAAACAAGGCGATCAGCAGCCGGGGAATACGCCGCCATTGCGCGGCGTCTTCCCGCCAAACCGAGCCGAGCAGGAACAGTGTTCCGAGGCCAAGCGCCGCCACCAGGGCGCCTGGCGCCAGACCAAGGGTCTGCGACTTCAAAAGGCCGTGCGCCAGCAATACGCCGAGCGCGATCGCGGGAATCACAGTGCCTGCCAGGAAAACGATGAAGATGGTGTAGACGAGCCGCGGCAAGGGACGAGATACGGCGTGGTTGGCGGCAAAATTGGCGGCCGTCAGAACGCCGATCCCCGCGAACTGAACCGCAAAAGGCGACAGAGATTCAAAAAGAAGGCTATCCAAACACGATACTCCATATTATAAGCGTCCTGATATTTATATCAGGATCATGATATGTCAAGCAGACAGGCCGCCGCGCACGGCGGTGGCAATCTCGGCTATCTGATAAAGCGGGCGCAGCTGGCCTTTCGGGCGCGGATGGATGCCGGACTGAAAGCCCTGGGCATCACGGCTCCACAATATGCGGTTCTCTCGTCGCTCTCGATCGAGCCCGGGATTTCCAACGCGGCGCTCGCGCGCGTCGCTTTCGTAACGCCGCAGAGCATGCTCGGCATCGTCGAAAATCTGGAAAAACTAAAACTGATCGCGCGTGAAGCCGATCCGGATCATGGCCGGATTTTGCAGGCGAATCTAACTGCCAAAGGCCGGGACGCCCTCTCCCAAGCGCACAAGATCGCGAACGGGATCGAAGCGGAAATGACCGCCAACGTGCCGAAAAAAGAGGTGATGCAGGCCAAACGTCTTCTCATCTGCTTCGCGGAAAATCTGGATGGTTAGTCCGATCCCAGAAAATACCTTGCCGAAAGCGAGATCGGCAGGCCGAACAGCACCATCTGGCCGATCAGGTTGGTGAAGAATGTCGCGACGGTGAAACGCGGCGCGAGATGCAGTGCCGACAGCGGCACCACGATCCAGTTCATGAAGAAAAACAGGGCCGCACCGAACGCGAGGCCGAACGGGATCGCGTTCCGCCGCAGCATCGGCAACGCGAAGCTCGCGATGGTGTAAGCGGCCGCCGCACACCACGCGATGAAGAAATCCGAGAACGCGCCCAGCACTGCGAGCTCTTGGCCCCCGGCGCGCGCCGCCTGGAGTCCCACCCATCCCGCAGTGATGAGCACGCGATCTGGCCGCGCGTTGCAGCAATGAAGGCCCGCGCGGCAAAAGGGTGAAGGCTTAAGGCTTGTAATCGGCCCCGGTCACCCAACCGAACTCCACATTGTTTATATTGCGATCCTTGAGCTTGAAAACGCGACCGTCGCCGATCGTCGCATACTGCAACTTGTAGCGGCCTTCGACGGGATCGAAGCGCGAAAAGAACATGCGCTTTTTGTCCAAGGGCGCGGGATCGGAGTTGTCGGCTCCGCAGGTGTTTGTCGCCAGTTCTTCCGCTGCCTGCCCGGGAAGCTGGCGCATGATCATATCGTGGGCATCTTCCGTAGTATGGCGCGCGAAGAATAGCGTTCCATCGGCCGTCAGGCGCGGATAATACTCATAGGCATCCGGTGCTTTCGGGATCGGCGTTTCGACGGGGTTGGAGAAATCCGGTCCAAGGGTCAGACGATAGAGTTGTGCGGGCGCTTCCGCCTCACCGCTGCCGCGGAAAAACACGATTTCCCGGTTGTCGGCTGAAGCGACCGGCGCCGAAGCTTCGGTATAGGTGCCGCTGAGACTGCCGCCTGTCGTCAGAGCCTTCGCGCCTTTGCCTTTCAATTTGGTCGCGCTTTTGCGCACGAGTGACATCACCCAGATGTCGCCATCGTTCTTGAAAACGATGTGCTTGCCATCGGGCGTGAAGCTCGCGTCTTCGCTCACACCGAAGCTGCTTGCGGGCGTCAGTTCGATCGGTTCGTCGATCAAGGGATTCCAGGCGAAGATACTAAACCGATTGTTCTTTACGGCCGTGAATACGATCCAGCGATCGATCGGCGAGAAGTGCGGGTTGCGCGCGTTCGTGACGGTTGTCCACTTCGCGCTGAGGTTGGCGTGCACGTTCTTCGCGAAGTCATACAGGAAGACACTCGACGCGTCCGCTGCATTCTGAATCAAGCTCTGGTAGACCAGTTGACCGGAAACAATCGGCGTATTTGCCGAGACCGTCGGCTGAATTGCGCAATCGGCCCATGCCGGCAGAGTTGCGCCAGCCAGAAGCAAGCCTGCGAAAGGTAGTGCGCGTATTAGAGTCATTTCTGTCCCGGGTGAGCCGATGCGCGGCTTATTGCACCTTCAAGTATCGCTGCGCAATCGGAGAAGTTGGCGAACTGACCCGCCGCGGCGATTTCACCGACGCGGTCGACCTGCTTAGATCAAAACGGCTGCTCACCCGCTTTGCGGAGAACCTGGATAGTTAGTTCGATCCGACGAACCTCTTCGCTGCATAGGCGATCGGCAGACCGAACAGCACCGATTGTCCCGCCATATTGATCAGATAGTTCTCCAGCGTCCCCGCGAAGGGATCGCGGTGCAACGCCGACAGCGGCACCACCACCGTGTTCATGAAAACGTGCAGAGACGCGCCGTAGAGAAGACCGAAGATCACCCATTGCCGGCGCAGCACCGGCAACGCGCGACTCATCAGCACGAAGAACGCCGCGAAAGTAATGGCGAGGCCGAAATGGCTCGCCGCGCCCAGCACCACCATCTCGAAACCACCGGCGCGCGCCGCCGGAAGCCCGACCCAGCCTGCTGCAATGTATTTGAACACGCGATCCGGTCTCGCGCCCGAAAGCACGCTTGCAAAAATGATGTCGAAGAGCCCTGCCGCAAATCCGCCGCTGAGAATCGCGAGCGCGCGTTTGCCGGGCGCTGCATCGTTTCGCGGCATCACGTCGGTCGTCATAAATGCCTCCCGTTATTGGGAAGATCATGCGCAACCGAATGGCGCTGTCCAAGGTTCGTACGCACTCACTTTTCCGCGAGCGCCCGCGCATCCGCAGACGACCCGGGGTCAGCCGCGCCGCGCAACTGCTCGGCAAGAGCGTCCGCCACTGCCTGCGCTTCAATCGCGTTACTGTAGCGATGCCCTATCCAAACGGTGTTTTCCGAGTCCGGGCCTTTGAGGCCCACCTTTTTTGCGTCTGCGAGATCGAAACCGATGGTAAGCAGCATGCGACTTTCGAAGAAACGCGCCCCGACAAAAAGGATCGCCGCGCAGTAGATGAGTTGTTCGAAGGTGAACCGCAGATCGCTGCACCAGGTCGCGTACATTTCAATTTGAACCGTCGACAACGAACCCGTGCCGACTTGTGCACGTAGAAATCCGTGCATAAATCCGAGGAGCAGGGTTACGACAACCGCAACGATGCCGCCCCGCATTGCCCACGTGCTCCAGAAATAGTCCGGCTTCGCTCGCACAAACATCCGTTGCCCCTTTCGACGAACACAATCATAGCGGGCACACCTGCAAAGCAAACCCTCATGGGAGGCCGAGCGAAAGCTATTGGGTGTTCGCGTTAAGCAATTCGATCGTGGCGCGGTGGATGCGCGGATCGCCTGCCGCCAGACACTGGCCGCCGGCGCAACAGTCGCCGCCCTGCCAGTTGGTGATGATGCCGCCCGCGCCTTCGATCACCGGCATCAGCGCCGCCACGTCCCAGCGCTTGAAGGTGGACTCGACGATCAGATCGATGAAGCCCATCGCCAGCACGCCGAAGATGTAACAGTCGCCGCCCCAGCGGCTCATCCGCACCTGCGCCCGCACCCGGCGCAGCGCCGCCCGTTCATCCGCGTCGAAATAGTCGACCGGCGAGGTGGCACACAGGATCGCCTGAGAGATGTCGGTGCATTCGCGCACCTTGACCGGCCGGCTCTCGCCGCGGTCATGAAACGTGCAGGACTTCTGTGCACCATCGCTCACGCCCACGAACCGTTCGTGCAACACCGGCTGGTCGATGATGCCGAGCACCGGCCGGCCATCCTTCTCCAGGGCGATGAGACAGCCCCATTCATGACGCCCGGTGATGAAGGCGCGCGTGCCGTCCACAGGATCGAGCACCCAGCGCAGGCCGCTGCGGCCCGGCTTCTCGCCGAACTCCTCGCCGAGGATGCCGTCTTCCGGCCGTTCGCGCTCGATGATCGCGCGGATCGCCTCCTCCGCGCCTTTGTCGGCGGCGGTGACGGGGTCGAACACGGTCTGTCCCTCGATCACCATGGTCTTGTCGATGACATCGATGCGCTGGCGGAAATAGGGCCGGATCACCTCGCCCGCCCGGTCGGCGAGCCGGTGGGCAAAGGCGAGGGTTTCTGCGTCGACGGTCATGGGATGGACCATATTGAGGCGAATAGCGAATGGCGAGTAGCGATTAGATCGCTAGTATTCCAGGCGCTACTCACCACTCGCCATCCGCTGGAGACCCACATGAAATCCGTCGTCGTCACCGGGGCATCGACCGGCATCGGCTGGGGCTGCGTCAAAGTCCTGATCGCCAGCGGTTTCCGGGTGTTCGGCAGCGTTCGCAGGCAAGCCGATGCCGATCGCCTGTCGCAGGAGTTCGGCGCGAATTTCACGCCGCTGCTGTTCGACGTGACGGACGCAGCGGCGGTGGCCGCCGGCGCACGTCAGGTCGAAACGGCGCTCAGCGGAGAAACGCTGGCGGGCCTCGTGAACAATGCCGGCATCGCGGTGCCGGGGCCGCTGCTCTATCTCAAGATCGACGACTTCAAGCACCAGATCGAAGTCAACCTCACCGGCCAGCTGATCGTGACCCAGGCATTCGCGCCGCTTTTGGGGGTGGACCGCTCGCGCAAAGGTCCGCCTGGCCGCATCGTGATGATCTCCTCGGTCGGCGGAAAGAACGCGTCGCCGTTCGTCGGGCCCTACAACGCCTCGAAGTTCGCCCTCGAAGGGATGTCGGAATCGCTCCGCCGCGAACTGATGCTGTTCGGCATCGATGTGATCGTCGTTGCGCCCGGTGCGGTGGCGACGCCGATCTGGGACAAGGCCGATGCGGTGGACGTCTCGCAATTCGCGAACACGCCCTATGCACCCGCGCTCAACAAGGTGAAGGACTATATGATCAGCAACGGCAAGAAGGGACTGGCGCCGGAGAAGCTCGGCGAAGCGGTGAAGACCGCCCTCACCACCGCCAAACCCAGGACGCGCTACACCGTAACGCCCGATCCGGTGCAGAACCTCATGGTCAACACGTTGCCCAAACGGATGGTCGACCGCATCATCGCCGGACAGACCGGATTGCTGCCGCCGAAATGAGCGACGCCGCACCGGCCGTAAATTCCTGGAACGAATGGGATCCGTTGCGCGAAGTCATCGTCGGCTCCGTACGCGGCGCTGCCGATATGGGTTTCGAGCCGGCGTTCTCGCCCTATTTCCGCAAAGACGATCCGGCACGCGCGTTCCGCGGCGGACGCGTGCCCGAAGCCTTGGTCGCCGAAGCCGAACGCCAGATCGACGGACTGGCAGACTTGCTGCAGCGGCAAGGCATCGCCGTGCGGCGGCCCGATCCCATCGACCAGAACGTGGCGATGACAACACCCGACTGGCAGGTGCAAAACGGCCGCGCCATCGCCTGCCCGCGCGATGTGCTGCTTGTGATCGGCGACGAGATCATCGAGGCGCCGATGGCGCAGCGTGGCCGCTATTTCGAGTTTCGCGCTTATCGCAGTTTGCTCAAAGAATACTTCCACGGCGGAGCACGGTGGACGACGGCGCCCAAGCCATTGATGAGCGACGATCTCTACGACGATCATGCGCCGTTCGACATGAACGAGAGGCCGTTGCTGACAGAGTTCGAGCCGGTGTTCGATGCGGCGTGCTTTGCACGCTTCGGCCGCGACATCTTCTGGCAGCCCGATCTGGTGAGCAACGCTTTCGGCGCGGCGTGGCTAGCGCGGCATCTCGGCCCGACGTTTCGCATCCATCGCATTGCGTTTCGCGAACCGACACCGACCCACATCGACACCACACTGGTGCCGATCCGTCCCGGACTTGCTCTGACCAATCCGCAACGGCCCTGCATCGACGGATCGCTGGACATCTTCCGTGCAAACGACTGGCAACTGGTGGACGCGCCGCCTTCGGTGCGCAGCGGCAAGGCGCCGTCGCGCGAAGTGAGCAACTGGATCTCGATGAACATCCTGATGCTGGACCCGCACACGGCCGTGGTCGAACAGGCGGAGACCCCGATCGTCGATCTTCTCAAATCGCTCGGCTGCGAGGTAATCTCGTGCGCCTTCGACCGGGTTTACCCGTTCGGTGGCGGCCTGCACTGTTGTACCGGGGACATCCGCCGCGATGGCGGATGCGAAAGCTATTTCCCCAGTCTCGATTAACCCAGGAATGCCCTCATGCGCTTGACCCTGCTCGCCTTGACTTTCGCTTTCCTGCCCGCGGCGGCTTATGCGCAGGACGACGTTTGCACCACGGCGATCAACAGAGCGCTGGAGGCGTCGATCGCCGCGACCGGCACGCTCGCCACGGCGACGAAATACATGACCGCGCACGAAGACTGGTGCGACGGCAACATGATGGCGCTGGAGCAGCAGGACAGCGCCGCGGTCGATCACGCCTGGAGCCTGGCGATCGACGCACAAAGCGCGTGCGGTCCCAGCCAGAACGCGCAGGCGCAGATGAACAAGCTCATCGTGTCGCTGCACAACCGCCACATGAAGATCGGCGAGCACATCGACGCACTCCGTGTGAAGTGCAACTGACGCTCAGGCTTCGGCCTTGGCGCGCTTGCGCAGATGCGGCACCAGTTCGCGCTTGCGGATGCGGATCGACTGCGGCGTCACCTCGACCAGCTCGTCGTCGCCGATATAGGCGATCGACTGTTCGAGCGTCATCGGCGTGACCGGGGTCAGCCGCACCGCTTCGTCTTTCGACGTGGTGCGGATGTTGGTGAGCTGCTTGGCGCGCAGCGGATTCACGTCCAGATCGTTGTCCTTGGCGTTCTGCCCGATGATCATGCCCTGGTAGATCTTGGTCCCCGGCACCACGAACAGCTTGCCGCGCTCTTCCAGATACCAGAGCGCATAGGCCACCGCTTCGCCATCGCCGGTGGAGATCAGCACGCCGTTGCGGCGGCCTTCGATCGGACCTTTATGCGGCGCGTAGCCGCTGAACATGCGGTTCATCACGCCGGTGCCGCGGGTGTCGGTGAGAAACTCGCCGTGATAGCCGATCAGACCGCGCGACGGCGCAGTGAAGGTGAGGCGCGTCTTGCCCGCGCCGGTCGGGCGCATGTCCTGCAACTCGCCTTTGCGGCCGGAGATCTTCTCGATCACCACACCGGTGTAGGGATCGTCGACGTCGACGGTTACTTCCTCCATCGGCTCCATGCGCTGGCCGTTCTCGGTCTTGTAGAGAACGCGCGGCCGCGACACGGACAATTCGAAGCCTTCGCGCCGCATGGTCTCGATCAGCACGCCGATCTGCAGTTCGCCGCGCCCGGCCACTTCATAGGTGCCTTCGCCTGTCTCCTGCACCTTGATCGCGACGTTGCCTTCGGCTTCGCGCATCAGCCGGTCGCGGATCACGCGGCTCTGCACCTTCTCGCCTTCGCGGCCCGCCAGCGGCGAGTCGTTGACCGCGATGGTGACCGCCAGGGTCGGCGGATCGATCGGGTTGGAGGCGATGGGGGCCTCGACCTCAGGATCGCACAACGTGTCGGCGACGGTTGCGTCGGTGAGGCCGGCGATGGCGACGATGTCTCCCGCTTCCGCGCGCTCCACCGGTACCCGCGCCAGGCCGCGGAAGGCGAGCACTTTGGTCGCGCGCGCCTTCTCGATCGTTTTGCCGTCGCGGCCCATCGCCTTGATGTTGCGGTTGATCGTGATCGCGCCGCTTTCGATCCGGCCCGTCAGGATGCGGCCGAGATAGGGATCGGCTTCGAGCGTCGTGACCAGCATCTTGAACGGATGCGCGTCGCCGGCGAGCGCGATGGGCTTGGGCTTGGGCACATCGGCGACGATGCGCACGAACAGCGGTGTCAGGTCCTTGTGTTCGTCTTCCAGTTCGTTGACCGCCCAGCCAGCCCGGCCCGAGGCATAGAGATGGTGAAAATCGAGCTGGTCGTCATTCGCTTCCAGCGCGAGGAACAGGTCGAAGATCGATTCCAGGGTTTCCTTCGGCTGGGCGTCGTGGCGGTCGATCTTGTTGATCACCACAATCGGCTTGAGGCCCAGCTTGAGCGCCTTCGACAGCACGAATTTGGTCTGCGGCATGACGGATTCGGCGGCATCGACCAGCAGGACCACCCCGTCGACCATGGACAGGATGCGCTCGACCTCACCGCCGAAATCGGCGTGGCCCGGGGTATCGACGATGTTGATGCGCGTTCCCTGCCACTCGACCGAGGTGCATTTCGCCAGAATGGTGATGCCGCGCTCGCGCTCCAGATCGTTGGAATCCATCGCGCGTTCCTGCATGTGCTGGTTCTCGCGCACGGAGCCGGATTGCTTGAGGAGCTGGTCCACCAGCGTGGTCTTGCCATGGTCGACATGGGCGATGATGGCAATGTTCCGGATGTCCATAAGATAAAGCCGCGCTTCTGGGGGAGCGCGGGCTTATAGAGAGGTGTTGTGTCCGTCGCAATCGCGGCCGCTATGCCCCAAAATCGCACAGCCAAGTGCCTGTTTTGACAAGAGAGTTCAGCCTTTCGGACCGACGGCGTGGCGCATTTCGAATCCTTAACCCAGCGACGGATAACGCCCCCGAACAGGCTTTAACGCCAGGAACCAATTGCTTCTTGGAGCCTTCCCGGCTGATCAGGGGCTCGGCCGCGGTGGTGTGCTCGCAATTTCCGGCGGTCATGCTAGGAAGTTCGCGAGGGCTTTGACAGTACGGTGGGGCGGAACGGATCGCCGGAACGTGAATATGCAAATCCCCCGCTCGTCCATTTCGTCGCGGAGTTTCAGCGATACCGTGCAGGATCTTCCCGGAACTTGGCAGCGTGCCCAGCCGCGCAGCCGGCTGATCTTCGGCATCCTCGCGATACTCGCCCTGGTGGCGATCGTCTGGTTCGTGGTCGGGCATATGGGTGGGGCCAAACCCAAGCAGGCGCCGCCTCCGCCCGTGCTGGTGGGTCAGGTCCGTAGCCAAACCGTCATCATCAACGAGCAGTCGGTCGGCACGATCGTCGCCAACGCGACCGTGCAACTGACTGCACAGGTTCAGGGCCGGTTGATGTCGGCCGAGTTCCAGGAAGGCCAGATCGTCCACAAGGGCGACATCCTGTTCCGCATCGATCCGCGGCCATTCCAGGCAGCGGTGCAACAGGCGGTGGGCGCGCTGAATCGCGACCGCGCCTCGTTCGTGTCGGCCCAGAACGACAAGGTGCGCTTCGACACGCTGGCGAAACAGGGCGCAGCGTCCGCGCAGCAACGCGATCAGGCCGCGGCCACCGCCAATGCGCTCGCGGCGACGATCCAGTCCGACCAGGCTGCGGTCGCGGCGGCACAACTCAATCTCGACTACACCGTCATCCGCTCGCCGATCGACGGCAAGACCGGCCCGATCCTCGTGCAGCCGGGCAACATCGTCACCACGGCCGGCAACATAGCGTCGACCACCGCGACGGACGCGACGAGCACGGGCGCTACGCCGCTGGTCACCATCACACAGATCCAGCCGGTGAAGGTCTCGTTCTTCCTGCCGCAATCCGATCTGCCGCGCATCCAGCAGCGCATGGCGCAGAACAAGATGACGGTGACGATCCATGTGCAGGGCCAGGGCGGCGAAGTCCTCACCGCGCCGGTCGATTTCGTCGGCAATGCGGTGAGCAACCAGACCGGCACGATCGAATTGCGCGCTACCTTCCCCAATCTGGACGATGCGCTCGTGCCCGGCCAGCTGACGGATGTGAGCGTCTCGCTCGGCCAGATCGACAATGCGATGACGGTGGCGCACGACGCGATCAATCTCGGACCCGACAGTTCCTACGTCTGGGTGGTCGATAAAAACTCCAAGGCCCAGATGGTGAAGGTCACGGTGCTCTATGACGACGGCGCCAGAGCCGCGATCCAGGGCAAGGTGAAACCGGGGGATCGCGTGATCACCGACGGCGCGTTGCGCGTCGTTCCCGGCACCGCGGTCAGCGTCAAGAAGGGCCACGCCAAGAACAAGTCGCAGGCCGCCGCGGGCGCCCAATGAACATCTCCCGCCAGTTCATCCTGAAGCCGATCATGACCACTTTGGTCATGGCGGCGCTGCTGATCTTCGGCGCGTTCGGTTATTCGACCTTGCCGGTCAGCGAGCTGCCGAACGTCGACTTCCCCACCATCCAGGTTTCGGCGAGTTTGCCGGGCGCCGATCCGGCGACCATGGCATCGTCGGTGGCGACGCCGCTGGAAAGCCAGTTCTCGACCATCGCCGGCATCACCTCGATGACCTCGACCAGCGGACAAGGCTCGACCAGCATCACCTTGCAGTTCGATCTCGACCGCAACATCGACGGTGCGGCGGAAGACGTGCAGACCGCGATCCAGGCGGCGTCGCGGCAATTGCCGACCGCGCTGCCCAGCCCGCCGACCCTGCGCAAGGTCAATCCATCGGATGCGCCGGTCATCTATCTGGCGATGCAGTCGCCGACGATGCCGCTCTATACGCTCGACAAATATGCCGAAAACCTTCTGGCGCGGCAGCTTTCCACCCTGAACGGCGTGGCGCAGGTGAACGTATACGGCTCGCAGATCTATGCGGCGCGGGTGCAGGTCGATCCGTTCGCACTGGCGGCACGCGGCATCGGCATCAACCAGGTCGCGAGCGCCATCCAGTCCGCCAACGTCAATCAGGCGACGGGACAGCTGAATGGACCGACGCAGGCGACGCTGATCCACAGCAACGGCCAGCTTGAGGATGCCGCCGCCTACAACCGCCAGATCATCTCCTATCAGAACGGCGCGCCGGTGCGCATCGGCGACGTCGGCCACACCATCGACAGCGTCGAGAACAACCTCGTCGCGAGCTGGTTCAACGGCAAGCGCGCCATCGTGCTCGCGATCCAGCGGCAGCCGGGCTCCAACACCATCGCGGTGGTCGATGAGATCCACCGCGTCATTCCGAAATTCCTGGAGAGCCTGCCGAAGTCGGTCACGCTGAACGTGATCTACGACCGCAGCCAGTCGATCCGCGGCTCGGTGGACGATGTGCAGACCACGCTGGTGATCGCCGCGGTGCTGGTGATCATGGTGATCTTCCTCTTCCTGCGCACGCTGTCGGCGACGATCATTCCGTCGGTTGCGCTGCCGCTGGCGGTGATCGGCACCTTTGCCGGCATGGCGTTCCTGGGCTTCAGCCTCGACAACCTGTCGCTCATGGCGCTGACCCTTTCGGTCGGCTTCGTGGTCGACGATGCCATCGTGATGCTGGAAAACATCATGCGGCATATCGAAGAAGGCGAGCGGCCGTTCGAGGCGGCGCTGAGAGGTTCTGCGGAGATCGGCTTCACCATCCTGTCGATGACCGTGTCGCTCGCGGCGGTGTTCATTCCGATCGTGTTCATGGGCGGCATCATCGGCCGGCTGCTGCACGAATTTGCCGTCACCATCGTGTTGGCGATCGCGGTGTCGGGTGTGGTGTCGGTGACATTGACGCCGATGCTGTGCAGCCGCTTCATCAAGCCGGCCAAAAGCGCGCATCACGGCAAATTCTACGAGATTTCTGAGCGCACCTTCGACCGGGTGCAGAACTTCTACGACCGCACGCTGGTCTGGAGCCTGGCGCATCGGGGAATCATTTTCGTGCTGTTCGCCGGCAGCCTCGTGGCGACCGTTGGGCTGTTCATGATCTCCAAGCTCGACTTCATCCCGAGCGAGGACACCGGCCAGATTCGCGCGACGACCGAGGCCTCCGATCGCACCTCCTTCGCCAAGATGTCGGTCTATCAACAGCAGGCCGCAGCGATCGCGGCGCAGGACAAGAACGTCGACGGCGTGATGTCGTTCGTCGGCGGCGGTGGCTCGCGCTCCGGCGTCAACACCGGCACGATGCTGTTCAAGCTGAAGCCGCGCGGCGAGCGCAGCCTCTCGGCCGATCAGGTCATCACCGAGCTGCGCCCCAAGCTAATGGGCATCCCTGGGCTGAAAGTCTACATGCAGAACCCGCCGGCGATCCCGATCGGCGGCATGCAGTCGAAATCGCAATACCAATACACGCTGCAGGATCTCGACCAGAACGAACTGCACGCCTACGCGCTGCAGCTGCAGGATGCGCTGTCGGCCGACCCGGCCGTGTTCAAGGACGTGACCACCGACCTCGACATTTCCGCGCCGTCGGTGAACGTCGATATCGACCGCGACAAGGCGGCAGCTTACGGCGTGACACCGGCGGCGATCCAGACGGCGCTCGGCGCGGCATTCGGCGGCGTGCAGGTTTCCACCATCTACGGCGCCTCCAACCAGTACTGGGTGATGCTGGAGCTGCTGCCGCAATACCAGAACCAGGCGCAGGATCTGTCGCGGCTCTATGTGACGGGCACCAACGGCACGCTGGTGCCGTTGACCGCAGTGACGCGCACGGGGACGGGCACCGAGGCGTTGAGCGTGAACCATCTGGGCCAGCTGCCCTCCGTCACGGTGTCGTTCAACCTGTCGCCGGGCGTGGCGTTGTCGGACGCGGTGACGGCGATCGACACGATTCAGCAGCAGCTCAACACGCCGGCCGGACTCTCGGCGAGCTTCCAGGGGACGGCGCAGGCGTTCCAGAGTTCGACCAGCAATATGGGCATGCTGCTGATCATCGCGATCGTCACGGTCTATATCATCCTGGGCATCCTGTATGAGAGCTTCATCCATCCGCTGACCATCCTGTCGGGCCTGCCGTCGGCCGCGGTGGGCGCGCTGATCACGCTCTTCATCTTCCAGACGCCGCTCAGCCTCTACGCCTTCGTCGGCATGATCATGCTGATCGGCATCGTGAAGAAGAACGCGATCATGATGATCGACTTCGCGCTGACGCGAGAGCGCGGCGAGAACGTGCCGGCGGAAAAGGCGATCCACGAAGCGGCGATCATCCGGTTCCGGCCGATCATGATGACGACGATGGCGGCACTGATGGGCACCTTGCCGATCGCGGTCGGCTGGGGCGAAGGTGGCGAGACACGCCAGCCGCTCGGCCTTGCGGTGGTCGGTGGCCTGTTGGTGTCGCAGCTTCTGACGCTCTACATCACGCCGGTGATCTACATCTATCTCGACAATCTCGGCAAACGCATCGGCCATTGGCGCCGCGGCGGCCGCCCGCAGGAAGGTGCTGCGATCACGGGCTAGATCGCGATTATGTTTTGCGCGCGATCTTGCCGACGGCCTTCACGTCTTCTGGTGTCATCTCCCAGCCCGCGGCCTTCACATTGGCATCGATCTGTTCCGGCCGTGTCGCGCCTGCGATCACGCTCGACAGATACGGGTGCGCGATGAGCCAGCTGAACGCGAGATCGAGCAGGCTGTGGCCGCGTTCGGTCGCGAAGGTTTCGAGCTCGCCTATGATCTTCCAGTTTTGCTCCGTCATGTAGCGTTCGCCGAAGCGGCCCATGCGGGCGAAGCGCGTGTTCTCCGGGATCGGTGCGTCTCTCTTGTATTTGCCGGTGAGCAGGCCGCTGGCGAGCGGGAAGTACGGCAGCAAGCCCATGCCGTAATGTTCGAGTGCCGGCGCCAGGTTCTTTTCGATATCGCGCACCAGCAGCGAGTATTCGTCCTGCGCGGTTTCGAATGCGGCAAAGCCGTTCGTCTTCGACACCCATTGCGAGTCGGCGACCTGCCAGCCCGGCATGTTGGAGCAGCCGATATGGCGGACCTTGCCCTGCTTCACCAGATCGTTGAGTGCGCCGAGCGTTTCCTCGATCGGCGTATTCGGATCGGGCTGGTGCATCTGATAGAGATCGATCCAGTCGGTCTTGAGCCGCTTCAGGCTCGCTTCGACCGCCTCCAGAATATAGCCGCGCGAGCCGCCCGATTTCGCGCCGCTGTCGTCCATCGGCATCGCGAATTTGGTGGCGAGCACGATGTCCTTGCGCTTCGAACCCAGGATTTCGCCAAGCTGCTCTTCGGAGCCGCCGCGGTTGCCGTAGACGTCGGCGGTGTCGAACAGGGTGATTCCGGCGTCGAGGGCGCGGTGCACCACGGCGCGGCTGCGCTCCAGATCGAGGGTGCCGAAATTGTTGCAGCCCAGTCCCACCACCGAAACCTTGGGCCCGTTCTTGCCGAGGGTGCGCGTCTGCATGGGGTCTCCGCCGATTGGGTTTTGACCGCTTTTAGCGCGATTTTTGGGGGCTGAACACCGTCCTATTGTGAGATCGGCCGTGTATAAGGATTTGGTTTTACTTAGAAAATTTTCCTGGAAGCAATAAAATTGCGGAATTGAACCTCGGTTTTCGCTTAATTCCCGTTCCGCCCAAATCCGCAGGCAGAAGATCGCGGGGAACGAGACTCCGACCCTAGCGACCCGCTACCGGATTCGCCACTCCAAACAGAAAGGGCGCCAGTTGCCTGGCGCCCTTTCTTGTCCGAACCGAAGCGGTGTTCAGAACTTGTAGTGCAACTGGACGCCGAACGTGGCCGGCGGGGTCGGATAGTAGGTCTTCACGATACCCATCGAGTTTTCGCCGCGGACGTGTCCGTAGCCCGTCGGACCGTTGACACCCTGCACAAAGGAGCAAGTCCCGACGCCGTTGCCGGAGAAGGTGCCGGTGACGCCGCCGCCGACGCAGGGCGCATCGATCTGACCGGCGAGACGGGCGCTCGTTGCGCCGTTGTCGTAGCCGATATTGTTGGTGATGTTCTTGCCGTAGAAGATCACTTCGTACTTCGAATCCGGCGACACAAAGAGTATGCGGGCATCCACCTGATCCCACGCCGGCGCGGCGTTGTAGTCCCGGGTGAAGAGCGACCCGTATTGCACGTCACGCCACACATAGCTGACGGACGGCGTGAACACACCGAGGTCGGTGTTGATCGCGTACTGGACGTTGACCGCAACCTTGTTCTTCGCGGAGTTTGGCAGCTGGTTGCCAACGATGCTCTGTGGCTTGCTCCACCCTACGTAGACCGGGTTTCCTGCTGCATCGAGCCCGCCGAAAGCGCCGGTGGTCGCGTTCCCGGGGGTGTAGACGTCCGGCGTACAGACGGGGATTGTAGACGGATGTGCAATATGGTTGTTCCACGATGCAGCGCACTGCGCATCGGTGAACAACGGCTTGGCGCCCGGCGCGATCGCACCGGGATCCGAAGGATCGCCCAGCACGCCCTCCGAAACATGCGCGTCGAGATAGGAGTAGTTGAAGATGATCCCCAGGTTCTCGATCGGCGAAATTTGCGTTTCCAACTCCGCACCTTGCGAGATCGACGACGGCACGTTGAAGAAGTCCGTCGACGGTGCGGAAATGCCGCCCGACGCGCTGACCGTCGTCACCGGGATTTGCAGATCGGTGTAGTGGTAGTGGAACAGCGCGATGTTGCCCGTCAGCCATGAGCCGAAGGTGTGCTTCGCGCCCACTTCGAACGAGTCCACATGCTCGGCCGCGGTGTAGGAATTCGTATCGAGGATGGTGAAGATACCGGCGTTGAAGCCGCCCGCTTTGTAGCCACGGCTATACTTGCCATAAACCAGGGTCGCCTGATCCGGTTGCCATTCGATACCGGCCGTACCGGTGAGTGCGCTCCACTTGGCATCGTAATCGCGCGATGCGAAACCCGTCATCGGATTGTAGGTCGTGAGGCTGACGATGCCCTTAGGCAGGTTCGGGATCGGGTTGCCATGCGCATCCACGAGACCCGTTGCCGGCGACGCGCCAAATTTTCCACTGACCGGATCGTACGTCGATGTGAACGAACGCCCGCTGTCGATCAATGAAGTAACCTGGGTTAGATCGACGGCCGGCTGCCCGAACCCCGTAAGAAACGGTGCATTCTCAGGCGTGAGCGGGAGGATGAAGTTCGGCGCGAGCTGCACGCCACCGCCATCGCAAGCCGGCGTGGCGAAGCACTCGAGCCGCACGCTTTCCGAGCCGTGCTTGCGATCCGCAGAGTAACGAAGACCGCCGGTGAATTTCAGTTCGTCGGTCGCCTGCCAGTCCACCTGGCCGAAACCAGCATAGGATTCGCCATCGTCGCGCGGACGATTGTCATACCGCCGGAAACCCGGATCCGAAGGCAGGGTACCAGTAAATGTGGCCACGCCGAACGGGAACGGGGGAAGAGCGGGCGAGCCGGGGACCGCACCACTCCATTGCGGCTGATTGAAGTTCTGCGTGTAAACCGGCTGAGTCGCGTGTTGCGCGAACTGGTAGATGCCCGCCACCCATTGCAGCGAACTGTTGCCGGTCGAGATGAAGTTGATTTCATTGCTGAAGAACCCGTTGAATTCCTGATAGACGAAGTTTTCCTGGTTGTTCACCAGCAGACCGCTCGGCGCCAGCGTATAGTTCGTGATCGGCGCGTATTCGTCCGTGCCGACACCCGAGCCGCCGTTGGTGGGACCGGTCAGGATGTAGTGATAGTAAGACGCGCCGCCGATGTACTTGATGTCGAAGTCGGCATCGGAGTGGTAGGTCCACTGCGTGTCCAACGACCAGTATTCCGGCAGTTCGACCTGGTAGGGAATAAGGTTAGCCTTGCGCCACGGCGTGTTGAAGGAGGGATTGCGACAGGCCTGGTTGAATGGCAGCGGGCTCGTCGCCGCGCCGACGGTCGTATTGGCCGTCGCGTAAGGGCTCGACGATCCGGTCAGCGTACAACCGTAACCCGGGTTGAAGCCGGTAGAGGCTTCGCCGATTTCGTAGGTAGGATAATCGGCAGGGGTCCAGCCGCCCGACTGTTCGCCGGCATTACCGCCGGCCTTGGCCCACTGGGCTTCCTGAATCTTGGTCCACATCTCGAAATGCGGATTGAACTTCGCCTGGATCTGGCCGTCGAAATAACGGTCGTTGATGCGGTTGTATTCCGAGGGCATGCCCGGAATGATGTTCTTGATGTAGCCTTGGGTCTGGTTGTCCCAGTCGCCATACAGGCTGAAGGCCCAGCGATCGTCGAGCGGACCGGAAATACGGCCTTCGAGGTTGTTGCTGTTGTAGTTGCCGTAGTCGTCGCGAATTTCGCCTTCGAATTCGTCCGAATTCGGACGGCGGGTCACTTCGTTGAGGGCGCCGGCGATGGCGTTACGGCCGGACAGGGTGCCTTGCGGACCGCGCTCGACTTCCACGCGATCCAGGTCAAGCGAGGAACGGCCGGCGGCCACGGCGAAGGTTTCATACAGGCCGTCGTCGTAGTTGGCGACGGAGGCGTCGGCGGAGAGCACGTTGGTCTGACGGCCGACACCGCGCAGCGAGATACGGTCGGTCGAAGTGGAGTACTGCAAACCAGGCGTGAAGTTCGTCATGTCCTGGATCGAATTGATGCCGACGGCGTCGCGCTTTTCGCTGTTGAACACCGAAATGGCGATCGGAACGGTTTGCACGTCCTGCGAACGTTTTTCCGCGGTCACCACCACGGTTTCGATCTGGGCGAACGCCGGAACGGAAAAGGCGGTCGCAAGCAACAAAGTGTTAAGGAACGTGAGAGACCGGACGGTCCCAACCGTACGCTTCGCAGACATCAAATAGCTCCCCGTTGCGGTTCCGCGTGTAGCGGAACTCGTATGCCAAGCGCGCCCCACCCATCCCGGGTGGACCCAGAGCGACACATTAGCCGGCCGAAGATAGGAGAGTGCCAAACCGGGCGGCAAGAAGATTATAGGCTCGGCATAGGTTTACGACGATTTCGTGAGCCGTTTGTGCCCATCGTGCCACAGGGTGGCGTTGGAACGCGGGCCGGCGTTTTGCGCAAGCGCATAAGCCCTTGCAAAGACCGGCTTATTTATAGCGATGCGCGACGCTTCAATCGCCGGGCGCTACGCAACGGCGCGGCTCTGCGCGCGCAACAAACGAAGCACCTTTTCGGAGCCGTTCGACAAAATACCGCAGGCGGCGGGTCATATCGAACCCGCAACGAGCTGAGATTTACTGTGTTTTTGGAAATGGGCCGAGCGGAAACGGTTGCGCGTCGCGCGTGAAAGTTATGAAGGCCAGCAGCTCCCAAAGATACTGGACGAGGTTCGCGGTGAAGGCTTTCAGCTCGTCATTCGTCCGGCCGTTGACGGCGACGACGACGAACTGGATTACAGACATGACAATAAGAGCCCAGAACACCAGCCAGGCCAGGAACGCGAAGCCGATGGCATAAAGGAGCCTTACTGCCGGAAACGGCGGGTGGGCGGCAAGCGGAACGGCGCCGGCATTTCCATCGGGTTCAGACATGACGTGTGCCTCCACGGGCGTTCCACAGACGTAAGGATATAACGCGCAGGTTCAAGCAACGGTGATGCTGTCGCGCCGCGAAATCCGGTCGAACGGGCCACTCAGCAGCAGGCCGCAGAAATAGCCGCCGAGATGCGCCTGCCAGGCAATCAGCCGGACTTCGGTGCCGACGCCGGTAAAGCCGGTCATCCCGGCCACCACATTCACCACGGCCCAGATCCCGGTGAACAGAAGCACGCGCGACGAGGCGAGCGGCAGCAGCGGTTCGGTCTCGAACCGCGCCCCGGGCAGCGGCACCATCCGGATGCCGGCCGCCATCAGGCCGGAGATTGCGCCCGAAGCCCCGACCACCGGCTCGAACGTGCCCCAGCTGCAGACGAGCTGCGCCACAGCCGCGCCGATTCCGCAGAGAAAGAAGAAGCTCAGAAACCGGGCGCCGCCGAAACGCCGCGCCACCACCGGACCGAAGGCGAGCAGCCAGACGCAATTGACCGCAAGGTGCGTGAGATCGCCGTGCAGGAACATGTAGCTGACGAACGGCACCGCGCGCTGCCACAGCGGTCCCGGATCGAGATGGTGCAGCGTGAGAAAGCCGGGCGAGTAAAGCGCAGGATTGAACGCGTAGCGCACCAGGATGTCGTCCGCGAGCGGCGCCGGAACCAGCATGCGCGCCACATGCGCCACGATCAGCACGATGAGCAGCACCGCCACCGCGCCCGGAATGTTGAACGCAGGCTGTTGCGAGGCGGGCGGCTGAAGAAAGGCCATCAGCGGCGCCTTGTCTGCAAGATCGTCGCTGCGCTGGATGCCATGGCCGTTCCGCCGGAAGAGGACGACGGACTATACGCCAATGACTGAGGTGCGCACCCTTACAAAAGGAAAAGCGCCGGTGGGTCCGCCGGCGCTTTCCCGCTGCACCCTATGGTGCGGCTGAAACGAACAGGCGCCGGCGGGTCACCGGCGCCATCCGCTCCATCTTCAATCGAACTTGTAGTGAAGCTCTATCCCCCACAGTGCAGGCGGCGCGATCTGGTAGGCCTTGATGCGGCCGCCCGCGTCCTCGCCGCGAACATGACCGTAGCCATCCGGCCCGTTCACGCCCTGTACGAAATTGCAGTAGCCGAGCTGGGACGGAATGCCACCGGCGCCGCTGCACGGGAAATTGTTCGTTCCTGCCAGCCGCGTACCGATCGCACCGGTATCGTAGGCGATGTTGTTGGTCACGTTCTTGCCGTAGACGATCACTTCGTAGTTTTCGTCTTCCGACACCCAGCGCACCCGCGCGTCGACCTGATCCCAGGACGGCGCTTCGTTGTACGAACGCTCGAACAGCGTGCCGTACTGCTTGTCGCGCCACACATAGCTCACCGACGGGGTGAACGAGCCGGAGTCGGTGTGGATGGTGTACATCACGTTGACCGCGACCTTGTTTTTCGCCGCGTTCGGCAACTGGTTGCCCTGAAGATTTTGCGGGATGTACCAACCACTTGGCACCCGGTCGGAACCGCCTGCCAACACCGGGAAGCCATTGGCCATACCAGTGTTCGGGAGGGTATAGGGATCTTGCGTGCAGGTCGGTGCCGGAATCTTGCCGGCAACAAACTGATTATAGAGAGCTAAACACTGTGCTTCAGTGAATAGCGGCTTGGCGCCTGCCGCGACCGCGCCCGGGTCGGCGGTATCGATCGCCGTGCCGCGTGTCACATGTGCGTCGTCGTAGGAGTAATTGAACAGGATCGCGAGATTTTCGATCGGCGATACTGTCGCTTCCAGTTCAGCGCCTTGCGAGATCGAGCCCGGCACATTGTAGAACGAGGTCGAGTTCGTCAGCACGACACCGATCTGGTTCGCAAATGCGAGCGGAAGCTGCAGGTTTTCATATTGATAGTGGAACAGTGCGAGGTTGGCGGTGAGCCAATCGCCGAACGTCTCCTTGATCCCTGCTTCGAGGGAGTTCACATGCTCCGCCTGGGTAAACGGCGAAGCCGTCAATGCGGTGTTCGCGCCTTCGTAATAGCCACCATCCTTATAGCCACGCGAGAATTTCGCATAAGCGAGCGTGGCATCGTCTGGTTGCCATTCCAGGCCGAAAGTGCCCGTCAAGCCGCCCCAGGAAGAATCGAGATGGCGCGTCGCAAAGCCCGTGTTGGGATTGTAGGTCGTGGGTGCAACAACACCTGGAGGCGGATCGGGAATTACCTGCCCGGTTGTGGGATCGAATCTGACGCCTGAAGCCACAACAATGCCTGTCTGGGTGACATCGATCGCCCGAGGCGTCTGCGGGAAGGGGCCGAATGCTGGTATAGTATCAGCACCAGCTCCGAACGCATCGCAGAAGCCGAAATAGCAGATGACGCGTCCCTGTTCGTAACCGAACTTGTGGTCCCAGGAGTAGCGTATGCCCGCGGTGACTTTGAGTTCTTTGGTCGCCTGCCAGTCAACCTGACCGAAGCCCGCATAGGAATGGTCATGGATGTTGTTGCGACTGTCGAATGCGCGGTCCGTAGTGGAAGGCGCGCAGTTTCCGCCGGTACCGACACCGTTGCCGCCGAGGATCGCCGGCGAGGCACAGAAGAAAGAGTTCTGACCAGGGTTTGGCGCGAAGAACGGCCCATCGGTGAAAGGACCATTCACTTGCGGCTGGTTGGGGTTGAACGCATCGCCCGGCTGATTGGCCTGTTGCGAGAACTGGTAGGCGCCGGCCACCCATTGCAAAGGACTGTTGCCGGTCGAGATCAGGTTGATCTCGTTGCTGATGAACGAGTTTTCTTCTTCCGGATTGTAAGTCCAGCGATTGTCGATGTTGCACTGGCCGTTCGGACAACCCGGATTGGCGATGTCGTAGCTCGTGATCGGCGCCTGATGGACATCCAATTCGGATGACAGGTGATAGCGGTAGTACGAGCCGCCGCCGATATACTTGACGTCGAAGTCGTCGTCGGTGTGCCACGTCCACTGCGAGTTCAGCGAAACGTAGGCCGGCAGCCGCACGTTGGTCTCTTGCAGCCGCGCCTGATGCCAGGGATTGCGGAAGCCAGGATTGTGGCAGGCCTGCGCACCGTCTAGCGGCGAGACCACACTTCCCGGCGTGATGCTGGTGTGCGAGGTGAAGTAAGGGCTGCCTGGAATGGCCGTGCAGCCGTAACCAGCATTGTTGTAGAGTCCGCCCTGTGCCGCTTCGAACGTCGGATAATCCGCCGGCGTCCAGCCTTCAAGATCGGCGCCCGGACCGCCGGCGCCGTTCCACCACTGCGCGGTCTGGAATTTGGTCCACATCTCGAAGTGCGAATTGAACTTCGCCTGGATCTGCGCGTCCATGTACCAGTCGTCGACGACGTTGCCGTCGCCCTGATTGCCGAATTTCGGCGGCTCCAGATAGTTCTTGCCGGTGAACAGCGGATCGTTGGTGCCCTGCTGTGCATCCGGCACGATGTTCTTCGAATAGCCGTCCGTCTGCTTTTCCCAATAGGCGTAGACCCGGTAGGCCCACACATCGTCGATCGGGCCGGTCAGCGAGAGTTCGGGCTCCACATTGTTGTAGGCGCCGTAGGTGAGCCGCGCTTCGCCGTGGAATTCGTCGGTCGACGGCCGGATTGTGATTTCGTTGAGCGCGCCGCCAAGGGCATTTCGGCCGGACAGGGTGCCTTGCGGACCGCGCAGCACTTCGACCCGGTCCAGATCGAGCGACGACCGGCCGGCGGCCACCGCGAAGGTCTCGAACAGGCCGTCGTCGTAGTTGGCGACGGGCGTATCGGCTGCCTGCGAGTTGGTCTGGCGGCCAACGCCGCGCAGGAACACGCGGTCGAGCGAGGTCTGATAGGCCAGGCCCGGCGTGAAATTGGTCATGTCCTGGATGGACTGGATACCGACGGCGTCGCGCTTCTCGCTCGTGAACACCGAAATCGCGATCGGCACCGTCTGAATGTCCTGGGCGCGTTTTTCGGCCGTAACCACGACCGTTTCGATCTGCGCATAGGCCGCTGTCGAAAATGCGCTGCCCAGCAGCAAGGCGTTGAAAAAGACAAGAGACCGCGCGGTCCCGGCGGAATGCCTCCCGGACATAAACCCCTCCCCGAAAATTTTGCCTGTCGCTCCCTGCAATCCCGTGCGGTGCGTTTTCCGCGCCTACCCGAGACACACTCCCGAGCCGCTTCGCTCTTTCCAAAGAATTCGAAGTGGCACGCCGGTGACACGAACGATGCGCTACGCGCCAATCGACTGCAAGAACATTATAACGAGTTATAACAGAATCTCGTGGCGATTGGTGCTTCCGTGCAACAACACAACGAATGCGCGCACTATATGCGGCGTGCAGAATAGTACCGGTTTTATTGGATTATTCGAACGTTCGGCGTGAGCGTGCGAAGACCGGCTTGCGTTGCATCGCACAACGCACTTCGCGTGCAAAACCGGTGGAATGCTGCGTTCGCACAATTTTTAAAACCTGTACTAACTGAGTGACAGATTGTCATAACGCGTACTGATATTGTGTCAGGGTAGATACGCACTGGATCAGAGACGCATCGCGCAAAGTGCTGTTGCCGGAGTTCTGATCGTGAAAGAAGAAACGATGATGATCGCCGACTTCGTTCACACCGCCGCGTGAACGACCGAAGCGAAGACGCCTAACGCAGCAGCGCGGCCTCGACCAAGGGAAGGCGGTCGTTGCCGAAATACATATCGTCGCCATTCACATACATGGTTGGCGAACCGAAGCCGCCGCGCGCGATCACCTCTTCGGTGTTGAGGCGCAGCGTGTCCTTGACCTCCGGCGCCTCGGCGCGCGCGAGGATCGCCCCGCCGTCGAGACCGGCCGTCTTGCAGACTTCCAGAAGTACCTCGCGCTGGCTGATGTCTTTCAGTTCGCTCCAATAGGCTTCGAAGCACGCCCTGGCATATTCGATGACCCGGCCTTCTTCCTGCGCGGCGACGCAGGCGCGCATCGCCGCCACGGCGCGGACCGGAAACACCGGCGGCGGCATGACAATATGTAGGCCGGCGAGACGAGCCCAATCCTGCAGGTCCTTGGCGCTATAAGCGGCCTTTCTCGGATCCGGATTGGCGCGGCGGTCGTAAACGTCTTTGTTAACGGCGTTAAAGATGCCGCCGACCAAAATGGGACGCCATTGCACCTCGGCCCGCGTGCGTTCGATCACGTCGTGGATGCGCGTGAAGGCCAAATAGGTCCACGGCGAAGAACAATCGAAGAAAAATTCCAGCTTTGCCATGGAATGATCCACCTCGTGCGCGCCCGAGCGTAACCCGTCGTCCCTGTTTGGAACAGATCGGCCCTTAATGGCCGTTAGCGGCTGGCACGGCGGTTGCTCTCCCCCTTGGCGAGATCAACACGGACAACTGCCATGTCGAATGCGAAGAGCCTGCTCCTCTCCACCGCGCTTGCGGGTGCGTTCCTGGTGGCAGGCGTCACCGCTGCGGCGGCGGACGATTATTCGAACGCCGGCAGTTACAACCACGGCTACGGCATGTCGTCCGGACAGGAAAACTCGGCAGTCGATCCGAGCCTGCGCGACGCCAACGGCAATCTGAGCGTCGTGAACGGCGTGTTCACCAGCTCCACCTTCGGCCAGCAGAGCGGCATCGGCCAGCTCAGCGCCTCCGGCCAGCAGCTCTCCACGCTCGGCAATTCCTCCACCGGCGCCGGCAGCGGCGGCGCAACGGCGATCGGCAACGCGCTGAACGTCGTGACCGTCGGCAACAACAACACCGTCGTCGTGAACTCAACGCAGACCAATACCGGAACTGTGACGGCCACCGTCAATGGCTCGACCAGCAACGGCGTCAACTAAGTCAACTTGCAAAGAGGGAAGCCCCATCCCATGACACCGCGCGCACGCAAACATCTCCTGAAGCCACTGGTGCTGATCGTAGCAGCCGTGGCGCTTCAGGGCTGCATTTCACCCACGCCCGACGACACCGGCCGGTACACCGCGCCGATCGGCGGTTCGCCGGTGATCGCCAACGAAACGCCCTACTCCGACGCGCTGCGCTGTCTCGCCGGCGTGACGCGGCAGCGGCCCATCCGCATCGCGGTGGGACAGATCGCCGACTACACCGGCAAGATCGAATCGGACAACAGCGGCCGCAAGCTGACGCAGGGCGCCGCCCTGATGGCGATGAGCGCACTCTCCAAGGCCGGCGTGCAGCTGGTCGAGCGCTTCGACACCTCGGTCGCCGAAATGGAGTTGAAGTACGCGAACAACAAGCTGATCACCGATCAGCCTGGCGCACCGGGCCAGCCGGGCGACTTCCGCAAGATCATGGCGGGCTCGATCCCGGGCTCCGACTATTACCTGGTCGGCGGCATCACCGAGATGAACTTCAATATCCGCTCGGAGGGCGCCAGCGGCGATGGCGGCGGGACCTCCACGAACTCGGTCAAAGGCACGGCCGGCGCGAACATGTACGTGATGAACATCGGCATGGACCTGCGTCTGGTCGATACCAACACGCTCGAGGTCGTCGACGTCATCAGCTACCAGAAGCAGATCATCGGCCATCAGATCCAGGCCGGCGTGTTCGACTTCATGGGCCAGACCTTCTTCGACGCGAGCCTGGGCGAAAGCGCATTGGAGCCGATCCAGCTCGCCGTCCGCTCCGTCATCGAACGCGCGACGCTCGAGATGATGTCGCGCCTCTATCACACATCTGGCGGTGCTTGCGCCGCGAGCTTGGGAACATCCGGCGATCCGCTGGCTGGCCCTGGGGACCACCCGGCCCCGAATTCCCCGGTAGCCAACGCACCTGTCACCACAGCAATCAACGAGGAGAAGACCCATGCAGCATCTCGCGAGAATCCTTATCGCTGGTACGGCAATGACGATCCTAGCGGGAACGTCAGCCTTCGCGGACGGCTCAACTAGCCCGCTGAACGGGAGCATCATTCTGAACAGTCAGACGCAGCTCCACACGGTCGAGTCGAACGTCAGCACCGAAGCGATGAACGTCAACACCGGCGATTTCGCCGCGCAGTCCATCGCCGGCGGCAACGCCGTCGACATCACCACGATGCAGGACACCAACGTGACCAACAGCCAGTACACGTCGTCCATCGACATCGGGGCAAGCCTGAGCGCGAATGTGAAGAACGTCTACGGCGATGCCACGCTGTCGAGCCAGGCGTTCTGCAACAATGCGAGCGTCTCGACCGATCCGACGACCACCGTCGTGTATTCCCAGCAGGAGTGCCAGGCGCAGGATCCGTCGGCCTCGCTCTCGGCAACCGTCCAGAACGTCGGCGGCGGGCTCTCGAGCTCCGCGGTCTCGCTCGGCAACAACTTCGAGGAAGACACCAACGCCCCGAACGCGCCGGTCCAGAACTACCAGCTCAATGCGTCGAACGTCAGCGCGATCAACAACACGAATGCCTACAACGTCCAGGGCAGCGTCTCGATCGTCGGCCAGGCGATCGGCAACAACGCGCAGATCGTCCACTACAACATCGGCAACTAACCGTCTGCACTGCATCCGTTGGGGCAGAACGCGGATGCCGCGCAAAGGGGGAAGAGCAGAAGCTCTTCCCCCTTTTTCTTTTCAGAACTGCAGCGTCGCGCGCACGATGCCGGGCGAGTCGATGCGGCGGCCGAGTTTGAAGCCGAGCTTGCGGGCGAGCGCGAGCGACGGGCGATTGTCGGCGAGGATGTCGCCGAACACCTCGCGCGTGCCGTGTCCCTTCGCGTAGTCGAGCAGCCATGTCATCAGATGTTCGCCGAGGCTGTGGCGCTTGACGTCGGTTCGCACGGTGATCGCGAACTCCTCATGTTCGACATCGGGATTCGCGCACAGCCGGCCCACCGCCAGTATCTCGCCGCTCGCCGGCTCGACCAGCAGCAGCGCCATGTCGCGATCGAAATCGATTCCCGTCAGGCGCGCCATGTGTGCAGCCGAGAGGCGCGGCATCGCCGAGAAAAACCGGGTGTGGACGTCTTCCGGCGAGAGCCGCGCAAAGAAACGCTCGATCGCCGGTGCGTCGTCGCTGCGGACCGGGCGGAGAAGCACTTCACCGAATCCCGGGATCGTTTCCCGCCGTTCGAGTTTGGCCGGATAGGGCGTCATCTGAAAGGACCGTCTTGCACTCTTATGAGGTAAGACCGGCCTCAGGTCGCCACAACGCGTGCAGCCCCCTCATCGCATTTCTGCATGTCTTGGCGAGAACGACGCCGCAGAAACTCAGGCGGCTTCGGCCAGACCTTTGAGCAGTCCGTCGCGGGTCGGGCGGTAGATGATGTTGCCGTCGAAATCGCGGCCCGCGCGGTGCAACAGAGAGGCACGTTCGAGATCGGCGAACACAGCCCCCGGCAATTCCACTGGCGAATAGGCGAAGCCGCCCAACTCAAGTTCGAGATCGTTGCCGTCCGCCGCCTTGAGAACCCACGTGTCCTGGGCGAAGCGCGTCCCCTGCGCCTCGCGGACCACATGGCAGCCCTGGCCGGCCAAAAGCTGCAGAGCCTCGGTGCTGTTCAGGTCCATGGCGGCACACCCTCTTTCCTCGTTTTCAGGTGTGCATCCCGGCCGGGCCTTTCAAGGCAGCCGCCCCCTTGGGCCCGCGGAAATGTGCGGTATGACTGCCACACCCGATTCGAAAGAGCGCCGATGTCCGCACCCGCCCGCCCCATGCTCGAACTGACCCTCAGGGGGCTTGTCCTGGGCGTGCTCATCACGCTCGTGTTCACTGCAGCCAATGTTTACCTGGGTCTTAAGGTCGGGCTGACCTTCGCCACCTCGATCCCTGCCGCCGTCATCTCGATGGCGGTGCTTTCGCTGTTCCGCAATTCCACCATTCTCGAAAACAACATCGTGCAGACGGTGGCGAGCGCGGCGGGAACCTTATCCGCCATCATCTTCGTGCTGCCGGGTCTGGTGATCGTGGGCTGGTGGACCGGCTTCCCGTTCTGGGAATCGTTCCTGATCTGCGCCAGCGGCGGTGTGCTGGGCGTGTTGTTCACCATTCCGCTGCGCCGCGCGATGGTGACGACGTCCGATCTTCCTTACCCGGAAGGCGTGGCGGCGGCGGAAGTGCTGGAAGTCGGCGAACGCGCGCGCAGCGAGGCGACCAAGGAAGCGCGCGAAGGGCTGGTCGCGGTGGTGTATGGCGCGGTCGCTTCCGCGGCGCTTGCCGCCATCGCCGCAACGCGGATCGCGACCGCCGAATACACCACATTCTTCCGCGTGAGCGCGGTCGCAGGCAGCGGCCTCGACATGGGCTACTCGTTGGCGCTGGTCGGCGCCGGTTATCTCGTCGGCATTTCTGTCGGCATGGCGATGCTGCTCGGCCTGCTGATCTCGTGGGCCGGCGCGGTGCCGATCCTGACCGCGATGCACGCGCCGGCGGCTGGTGTCGCGTTCGGGGATTATGTCGACGGCGTGTGGCGGCACGATGTGCGCTTCATCGGCGCCGGCGCGATCGCGGTGGCATCGGTGTGGACGCTGCTGAAGCTGATCGGCCCGGTGGTGAGCGGCGTGACCTCCACCTTGAGCGCGAGCCGCGCCGTGAAGGCCGGCGAGAACGATTTGCGCGATACCGACCTTTCGCCGGCAGCCATCGGCATCATCGCGCTCCTTTGCCTGGTCGTGATCGGCTATCTCCTGGTGACGTTCCTCCATCCGACGCCGCTGGCGGCGAACACCACGACACTCGTGGTTGCGGCCATTCCCTTCGTGTTCATCGGCGGCTTCGTGATCGCCGCGATCTGCGGCTACATGGCGGGGCTGATCGGCGCGTCGAACTCGCCGATCTCCGGCGTCGGCATCCTCGCGATCCTGTTCTGCTCGGTGGTGTTCGTGGTGGCGGTGCACCCCGCGGCGGGCGACCCGCAGAAAACGCTGGTGGCGTTCGCGCTCTATGCGACGGCCATCGTGTTCGGCATCGCGACGATCTCGAACAACAACCTGCAGGACCTCAAAACCGGCCAGCTCGTCGGCGCAACACCACGCGCGCAACAATGGGCGCTGATCGTCGGCGTCATCGCCGGATCGCTGGTGGTGCCGTGGGTGCTGAACCTGCTGGCGGAGGCGATGGGCTTTGCCGGAGCGCCGAACCTGCATGTGGTGAAGGGCACGACCCCGCTCGCCGCACCGCAGGCGACGCTGATCAGCGCGCTGGCGCAAGGCGTGATCGGCGGCAATCTCAACTGGACGATGATCGGAATCGGCGGCCTGCTCGGCGTCGCGCTCATCGTGCTCGACGAGGTGATGGGCCTGATGAAGTGGCTACGCCTGCCGCCACTCGCGGTCGGCATCGGCATCTACCTGCCGATGTCGGCGACTTTGCCGACGGTGATCGGCGCGATCGTCGGCTACGGCTACGATCGCTGGGCCAGCCAGACGCGCAATCCGGACTATTCCAAACAGCTGGCGGTGCTGGTGGCGAGCGGGATGATCGTGGGCGAGAGCCTGTTCGGCGTGCTTAATGCCGGCCTGATCGTTGCGTTCTCCTCCGACGCACCGATGGCGCTGGTGCCGGCGGACTTCGCCGGCGCGAACTGGATCGGGCCGCTGCTGTTCGTGGCGCTGATCGCCGGTCTCTATGCCTGGATGATGCAACGGGCGAGATCGGTCGCGTAGCGTTTTTTGGGTACTCTTCGTCTCCTCTCCTGTCATCCCGGCCAAGCGCAGCGCGCGCCGGGACCCATTTCACCGTCGAACGCCGTTGTTAGAGAGCCGAGTCCCACTGACGGATGGGTCCCGGATCTCCGCTCCGCTTACGCTTCGCGGCGTCCGGGATGACAGGCTGAGAAGGGAGAAACCTCAGCGCGCTGCGATCTGCTCCGCCAGCGCCAGCACATGCTGCGCCTGCTTGAGATGTGGCTGGTCGAGCATCTTGCCGTCGAGGGACGCCACGCCGGCGCCGGCCGCAAACGCGGCGACCACTTTCTTCGCATGCTCCACATCGGCATCGGATGGCGTGAAGGCCGCGTTGATCGGCGCCACCTGATCGGGATGGATCGCGAGCATGCCGGTGAAGCCCTCGCGTTGCGCCAGCCGCGCGACACGTTCGAGGCCTTTCATGTCGCGGAAATCGGCATGCAGGGTTTCGATCGCCTCGACCCCGGCCGCTTTCGCCGCTATCAGCACGAGCGAACGGACCACCTTGTGCACGAACAGGAACTCGCCGTTCTCGTCGCGGTTGGTGACGGCGCCAAGCGCCGCCGACAGATCCTCCGCCCCCCAGCTCAGCGCCGCAAGACGCGGCACGGCTTTGCGATATTCGCCGAGCGCGAACACGGCGGCCGGCGTTTCGGTCGCGACCGGCAACAACGCGATGCCGCGCGGTGCGACGCCCGCCTTCTGCTCCAGCGCCGAAAGCGCGCCGTCGATCTCGCGCAAGGTTTCGGGCGAATCCGGCTTGGGGATGATGAGACCGGCCGGCGCCGACGGCACCACTGCTGCGATGTCAGTTGGATGATCCGGCGTGCCGAGCGGATTGACCCGCACCCAGATCGCCTGCGGGTGCTTGTCCTGCAGGAACTCCCGCACCATCGCGCGCGCCTTCGGCCGGTTCTCTGCCGCGACCGCATCCTCCAGATCGAGGATCAGCGCATCGGCCGGCGACGACTTCGCCTTGGCGAGCTTCTTCTCGCTGTCGGCCGGCACAAACAGGAAGGAGCGGACGATCATTGCAGTCCCGAGGCTGCGAGACCCAAGCGACCGGCCACATCACGCAGGCGCTTGTCCCGCGTCCATATCTCACAATCCGGGGTCAATATCGTTGCCGCGAGGAGGTGCGCATCGATATAGCCGATGCCCGTACCAAAAAGATTCTGCTGCTCTATGAGCGATAGAACTTCAGTGTCAGTCGCCGTTTCAGCTGAGGGAACGATAGCGAGAAACTGCATGATGGCTTCTCGGTCGCTCAGATTGCCCATCGCCAGTTCGCCGATCACAAAGCCATGCACGACCACTTGGCGTCTTGCGAGAAGATCATGCATCGCCGGATCGCCCTTGAAGAGATGATCGATCCACACGGAGGTGTCGACAAGGATCACAAGGAGGGCCGACGCCTTGGAATCGGGCGCAGCTTTTTCTGCGTCCCGCCGAGAAGAGCCAGCCGGCGCGACGCTTCAAGCTCGACAAATGCCTTCAGCGCTGCCTCGATCAAGGCGGACTTTTCCTTCACGTCCGAATACGCGAGCGCTCTGTCCATTAATTCGTCGTCGATGGTGATCGTTGTTCGCATCTGTCCGTTCTCCGAACATCAAATATAGCATCAAATGATGCTATATTCAATGCGTCGCGATCGAGGGCAATTTGTGCATCAGCGCGGAGCGCTTGCATTGCGCCACCACTTCGTCGCGCTGGTTGATCGCTTTGTGCAGGAACACGACGATGCCCTGGGTCGGACGCGATTTGCTTTCGCGCATCTCCAGCACTTCGCTGGTGACGCGCAGCGTGTCGCCGTGGAACACCGGCTTGGGGAATTTCACCTCGTCCATGCCGAGATTGGCGATGGTGGTGCCGAGCGTGGTCTCGTGCACCGAAATCCCGATCATCAGCCCGAGCGTGAACAGCGAGTTGACGATGCGCGTCCCGAACTCGGTCTTCTTGCCGTATTCCTCGTCGAGATGGAGCGCCGCGGGATTGTGCGTCATCGCGGTGAACAGGACGTTGTCGGTCTCCGTCACCGTGCGGCGGATCGCATGCTCGAACGTCTGCCCGATGAAGAATTGTTCGTAATAGAGACCGGCCATGGTGCGCCCGCTGTTGTTCGCCGCGATGCTAGTACCGGTTTCGCGCGAAGTCGTACAATTTCTCAGCTCTTTTTGCTCCAACCAAAACTGTCATCCCCGGCGAGTGGGCGCGCTTTAGCGCGGCCGGGAGGTCAAGGGGACCTAGGATAAGCCGCATCTGAGCTGCGTGATCGCGCGTTCTTTCTCGCTCCCGGGAGGAATACGAAAGTCCGCGCGCGAATCACGGATCGCGATAGAGCACGGCGATCGGATCGCTGTGATAGACGGTGCGGGCGGCTTCGCGGTAGCCCATCTTTGCCGCCACCTTCAGCGAGGGCGTGTTCTCCGGCGCGATGATGCACACCGTGCGCGCCTTGCCGAAATGCGCGTCGCCCCACTCGTGCGTCGCCTTCACCGCCTCGCTCGCATAGCCCTTGCCCTGCGCGGCCGGTGCGAACGACCAGCCCGCTTCCGGGATGCCTTTGAGCGGCGGCGCAATGTCGCGCATGGCCTCGAAGAATCCGGTTTCGCCGACGAAGAGGCCGCTCCTCTTGTCATGCACCGACCAGTAGCCGTAGCCGATGAGAGGCCACTGGCCGAAGGTGCGCAGAAATTTCTTCCAGGCTTCTTCCTCGCTCAACGGCACCCCGCCGATGAAGCGGTTCACCCCCGCATCGCTCCACATCGCTGCAAATGCCGGAAAATCCTCGCGGACATAGGCGCGCAAGATCAGCCGTTCGGTCTCGAGCGTGGGCGCGCGCTCCATCAGTCGACGGCCTCGAACGTATCGCTCGCCCGATTCAGCACTTCAAGCTGGCCGTTGGCGATGCCGAAGCGCGCACCGTGCAGCCGCAGCGTGCCTGCGTTCACCCGCTCGGCGACAAAGGGAAACGTCATCAGGTTGTCGAGCGACAGGCGGATGCAATCGCGCTCCATCGCGGTGTGGCGTTCGTGGGTGTCCGTTATATGCGCGGAGTGCGCCAGCGCCGGTTCGATCAAATCGATCCAGTGGCCGATGAACGGCACATGCGCGACCAGGCGATTGTCGATCGCCGCCGCCACGCCGCCGCATTGCGCGTGTCCCATCACGAGGATGTTCTTCACTTCAAGCTGCACCACCGCGAAGGCGAGCGCCGCAGAGGTGCCGTGATAGCCGCTGTCGGTCTCGAACGGCGGCACGATTCCGGCGATGTTGCGGACGACGAACAACTCGCCGGGACTGGCGTTGAAGATGGTTGCCGGATCGGCCCGGCTGTCGCTGCAGGAAATGATGAGGTAGTCGGGATTCTGCCCCTTGCGCGCGAGATCTTCATAGCGCGCCCGCTCTTCCGGCCAGCGCCCGCCCTTGAACGCGCGGTATCCATCGATCAGCTTTTTCATGGCTGTTTCTTTAATTCGGCGCGACCGGGTAATCCAGAGCGGATTGCTTGGCTCGCCTGTCAAATGCCGTCATTACCGGGTGTGCCGGAGCGCAGCGAAGGCCATCCCGGTAATCCATAACCGCGTTGTTGGAAGCGACGCGAATTCTGCGAACATAGCGGCAATGGATGGCCGGGAGCTTCGCTGCGCTCAGCCCGGCCATGACGATTTAAGGAGATAGCCGTCCGGTTGCTATGTTCGGACGCGCCTGTCACCCGCTCAATGCAGTACGAGCGGTCCGAAATAGAACAGCACCCAGGCGCACAACGCCGCGAAAGCGATTGCGTGCCACCACGGTGCGCGCACGAACATCAGGCTGACGCTGATCGCAGCTTCGCCGCTGTTGCCGGCGAGCGGCAGCAGGCTGTGCTGAATCGCGGCGGCGCTGAAACCCAGTCCCATCAGGTTCATGCCCCAGGACATCAGGTTGAGCACATGCGCGCACGCCGAAAAGCCCCAGAGGCGGCGGCGATTGGCGAAGTAGTACTGCTTGAGATCGAGGCCCTTTTCGGGAACGTCGTCCGGCAGCGAAGCGGCGCAGGTCAGGAACAGAAGACCGAGCGCGATGGAGAATGGCAACGAGGTCAAAAACGTGCGATGCCCCACCTGGCCCTGGCTCGCCCAGACGACCCAGAAATAGGCGAGCGTCACGGTCGCGGCATAGAGCGCCGTGGCCGGCGCCATCCAGTGCCACTTCACCCGCGCTCCCGCCTCCACCAGCTTGTGGATGCTGATGAGGATGTTGGAGATCGCCAGACCGACGATGATGCCGATATAGATCGCCTGATATTCGAAATAGCTCATCGGTTTCTCAAAGAAAAATACGCGTCGATCGAACGGATGCGTGGTGCCAAGTGCATCTGCAACCCCGCGAGCTTTCCCATCAGGGCAGCGCGATCCAGCCGTATAGAAGCACGACTGCCAGCAGGCTACCGCTGAGTACGAGGGCGTGCCACCAGGCGGCGCGGAAGTAGATCAGCGAGCCACTGAACAGCAAACCGGCCGCATTGCTGATGAAGAAAATCAATCCGGCGGCTGTTACGCCACCAAGGACCATCCCCGCGGCATTCTGGAGGCAGTTGCTTAGATAAAACGCCGCCGCGAATCCGAAAAATCGGCCGCGATTGGAAAAATAGTACGCGCGCAGATCGATTCCCGCCTCCGGCACCTCGTCGGGAGGGTGGCGGCGCAGAGAAAGAATAGCAGCGCCAAATTCACGGCCCAGACGAGCAGGAATCCGATGAACAGCGGATGCGCAGGCTGTGACGCCCGATTTGCGAGCAGTATCCAGAGAAAGCCGAGCGAAACGATGGCGGCGAAGAGCGTGGTTAGCCCCGCGCTCCAGTGCCACTTCACCCGGTCACCGGCTTCGACGAGCTTGTGAACGCTCGTCATGATGTTGGTCAGCGCCAGGCCGACCACGATCACGGCGAGGCTGTCGATGTAGTCGAACTCGGTCATGGTTCAGTTGAGCCGCAGCGGGCCGAAATAGGCGAGTGTGAAGAGCCAGAGGCTGAGAAGTCCCAGCGTATGCCACCATTTCGCGCGGCTGAACACGAGCGTCAGGCTGAACAAGCCCACACCCAAGTTTGCCAGAATCTGCGTGGAATGGCTCTGGATAAACGTGAGTGCGAACCCGGCCTGCACGAACGCCACCATCCAGGTCAAAAGATTGAGCGCGTGCAGCGCGGTCGAGAAGCCCCAGAAGCGCCTCCGGTTCTCGATGTAGAAATGCGCGAGATCGACCTCGCCTTCCGCTGCATCGTCCGGCAGCGATGCTGCGCACATCAGGAATAGCAGCGCGAATGCCATCGCCAGCGGATACCATGCGAGGATGGTCCGAAGCGGGTCGTGCCCTTTGCTGAGCCATAAGGACCAGAATTCGTTGATCGTCAGTGTTGCGGCAAACGCCGCGGACGCCGGCGCCATCCAGCCCCAGTGCACGCGCTTGCCCGCTTCGATCAGCTTGTGCAGGCTTGTGAGAATGTTGGCGAGCGCCAGACCGACAATGATGCCGAAATAGATCGCCTCATATTCGAAATAGCTCACGCGCGTCCCCTCGCGAACCTCAAGGCAATACCATCGGCCCAAAAACGGTGAGAAAAAGGATCGCCAGGGCGATAACCGCGATCCGGTGCCACCACACGGCGCTGACTGTCAGGGATGCGATGCCAAGCAGCAATCCCACTACGCTCATCAGGATCGTGGCGGCATTGGCCTGCAAGTGCTCCATGGAACGCGTCTCCGCGAAGCCGACCGCCCACGTGGACAGGGAGAGCACGAAGGTCGCGCAGAACAGTCCCCATATACGCACGCGATTGGCGAAATAGTACGCGCAAAGGTCCAAGCCGCCTTCCGGCACGTCGTCGGGAAGTGTCGCAGCGCAGGCGAGATAGAGCAGGAAAAAGGCGATGGCTCTGACAAGGACGGAGATGAAATAGCGCGCGGTGTGTGGCGCGGTCTGCATCAACAGCCACTGATGCCAGAAGAAACCGAGCGTGAGCAGGATCGCGTTGGCCGCCATCGCTGGCGCCAGCCAGTCCCATCGCACGCGAGGTCCCGCTTCCATGAGCTTGTGCACACTCGCCAGAATATTGGCGAGCGCCAGGCCGACAATGATGCCGATAAAGATCGCTGCGTATTCGAAATAGCTCATGGCCGTCCAGATGTGGGACGGCCAATCTAAGCCTCGCGGCTTCAGCTGCGCGAGAAAACAAATCGATCAATACGACTTCGGCAATCCCAGCACGTTCTCCGCGATGAACGACAGGATCAGCTGTTCGCTCACCGGGGCGATGCGGGGGATCATGGATTCGCGCAACAGGCGCTCGATCTGGAATTCCTTCGCGTAGCCCATGCCGCCATGGGTCAGCATCGCGCGGGTGCAGGAATCGAATGCGGCGCGGGCGGCGAGGAATTTCGAGGCGTTGGCTTCGGCGCCGCAGGGCTGTTTCGCGTCGTAGAGCGAGGCCGCGCGCAAGGTCATCCACCAAGCGCTTTCGAGCGCGGCCCAGCTTTCGGCCAGCGGATGCTGGATGCCCTGGTTCTGGCCGATAGGCCGGCCGAACACCTTGCGGTCGCGCGCGTAGGCCGCGGCGCGGTGGAGCGCGTCCTGGCCGAGCCCGATCGCCTCCGCCGCGATCAGGATGCGTTCGGGATTGAGGCTGTCGAGCAGATAGCGAAAGCCCTTGCCCTCCTCGCCGATGCGGTCCTCGTCCGGCACGAACAGGTCGTCGATGAAGACCGTGTTCGAATCCACCGCGGCGCGGCCCATCTTCGGGATGCGGCGCACCTCGACCTTCGCGCGGTCCAAGGTCGTGTAGAACAAGGTCATGCCCTCAGTCGGGCGCCTGCCGTCTTCCTTCTTCGCGGTGCGGGTGAGGAGCAGGATCTTGTCGGCTTCCTGCGCCGTGGTGGTCCAGATCTTCCGGCCGCGCACGACATAGCCGTCATTGGTGCGGCGCGCGAAGGTCTCGATGCTGGTGGTGTCGAGGCCGGCATTGGGCTCGGTGACCGCGAAGCACGCCTTCTGCTGCCCCTTGATCAGCGGGACCAGCATGCGCTGCTTCTGCTCTTCGGTGCCGTGCACCACAATGGCATGCGGCCCGAAGATGTTGAGATGGATGCTGGACGCCGCCGCATACGCGCCGCCGCCCCGCCCCACCGCATGCATCATCACCGCCGCTTCGGTGATGCCGAGGCCGGAGCCGCCCAACTCCACCGGCATGCAGATGCCCAGCCAGCCCGCATCGGCGATGGCGCGGTAGAATTCCTCCGGAAACCGGGCGTTCTGGTCGCAGTCGGACCAGTAGTCGTCGCCGAACCGAGCGCAGATTTTCCCGATGCTGTCTTCGATGGCGCGCTGATCGCCGGAAAGCTGGATGTCCATGGTTGCCATCATGGCGGCGGGACCTTCGGGCCGCTACGTCACCAAACTAACATGTTAGTTGTAACATACTGACATGTGATGTGTGCCGGTTTGCGCAGCAGATTCAGGGCGCTAATATCGATTGCAGGGGAATTATCCGCCATTTGCACTTATAAGTGCGCCGCGAAATAAAGCGGTTGGCCGAAGCAGCCATGTCGTCCGGGAGATCCAAGTTCAGCGATGAGTTCTGTAACGGCTGAGGGGCCGGCCATAGTGAAGCCCGCGCCAGGCATGGCGCCGACGAATATCAACGATCCCAACTACTTTCATAAGGTCGTGGATTGCCAGTGGGCGTGCCCCGCGCACACCCCGGTTCCCGAATACATCCGGCTGATCGCGCAGGGGCGTTACGACGACGCCTATATGATCAACTGGAATTCGAACGTGTTTCCGGGCGTGCTCGGCCGGACCTGCGATCGCCCCTGCGAACCGGCCTGCCGCCGCGGGCGGGTGGAAAAGGAACCGGTCGCGATCTGCCGCCTGAAGCGCGTCGCCGCGGACAACAAATCCGGCGTGGCCGGTCGCATGCCGAAACCGGCAGCCACGAAGAACGGCAAGCGCATCGCGCTGATCGGCGCCGGCCCCGCCTCGCTGACCGTGGCGCGCGATCTGCTGCCGCTCGGCTATCACGTGACGCTTTACGATGCCGACCCGTTCGCGGGCGGCATGATGCGTACCCAGATCCCGAAATTCCGACTGCCCGAACACGTGCTGGACGAGGAGTGCAAATACATCCTCGATCTCGAGCCGGAGACGAAGTTCGGCACCCGCATCGACAGCCTGAAAGCGCTGCTCGGCGAAGACTACGACGCGATCTTTGTCGGCAGCGGCGCACCGCGCGGCCGCGAGCTGGAAATTCCCGGCCGCCAGGAAGCGGCGGCGAACATCCATATCGGCATCGACTGGCTGTCGTCGGTTTCGTTCGGCCATGTCGACAAGATCGGCAAGCGCGTGATCGTGCTGGGCGGCGGCAACACCGCGATGGATTGCTGCCGCACCTCCCGCCGTCTCGGCGGCGACGACGTGAAGGTCGTTGTGCGCTCCGGCTTCGAAGAGATGAAGGCCAGCCCGTGGGAGAAGGAAGACGCGATGCATGAAGGCATCCCGATCTTCAACTTCCTGGTCCCCAAATCCTTTACCCACGACAACGGCAAGCTGACCGGCGTGCTGTTCGAAAAAGTGAAGGCCGAGAAGGATGCGAAAGGCCGCCGCAACCTCGTGCCGACGGGCGAACCCGACGTGCATATGGAATGCGACGACGTGCTGGTCGCCGTCGGCCAGGAAAACGCCTTCCCGTGGATCGAACGCGACATCGGGCTGGACTTCGACAGCTGGGATATGCCCAAGGTCGACACACTCACGATGCAGTCCACGAACCCGAAGGTCTTCTTCGGCGGCGACTCTGCGTTCGGACCGAAGAACATCATCTGGGCGGTCGCGCACGGCCACGAAGCCGCCGTCTCGATCCACCTGCTGTGCACCGGCAAAGACGTGACGGCTGACCGGCCGCCGCCGCTGACCACGCTCGCAAGCCAGAAAATGGGCATCCACGAGTGGTCCTACGACAACGACGTGTCGAACGACATTCGCTACAAGGTCCCGCACGCACCGACCGAACAGACGCTGCGCAATGTGCGGCTGGAGGTCGAACTCGGCTTCGACAAACATCTCGGTTACCTGGAAGCGGAACGCTGCCTGAACTGCGACGTCGAGACGGTGTTCGAAAAGAACCTCTGCATCGAATGCGACGCCTGCGTCGACATCTGCCCCGAGGACTGCATCACCTTCACCGTTAATGGCGAAGAAGAAGAGCTGCGCCACCGGCTGACGGTGCCGGCGCTGAACCGCACCCAGGACCTTTACGTATCGCCCGATCTCAAGACCGGGCGGGTGATGGTGAAGGACGAGGATGTCTGTCTGCACTGCGGCCTGTGCGCCGAACGCTGCCCGACCGGCGCCTGGGACATGAAGGCGTTCTATCTCGACACGGCGAAGGCATCGTCATGCAGCCGATAACAGCAACACTTCCACCTTCCACCTCCCCCTCGTGGGGAGGTCGGCGCGCGGAGCGCGTCGGGTGGGGGGCGATGCTCCAACCAACCAACCCCCACCCGAAATTTGCGGCGCAAATTTCGACCTCCCCACAAGGGGGAGGTGAAACAGCTAGCCAAAGATCCGGGCGTGGAGCGGGCCGATAATGAAACCGATCTCCGCAACCAACGACTTCGTCGTCAAATTCGCCAACGTCAACGGATCCGGCTCGGCGAGCGCCAACGAACTGTTCGCCCGCTGCATCCTGCGCATGGGCGTGCCGCTTGCCTCGCGCAACATCTTCCCGTCGAACATCCAGGGTCTTCCGACCTGGTACGAAGTGCGCGTGTCGGGCGACGGCTGGCTCGGCCGCCGCGGCGGCGTGGACCTGATGGTCGCGATGAACCCGCAGACCTGGGAGAAAGACGTCGCATCGATCGATGCCGGCGGCTATCTGCTATACGATTCCACCAAGCCGATGCCGGCCTCGAAATTCCGCGAGGACATCAACGTGCTGGGCGTGCCGTTCCAGCAGCTCGCCAATTCGATGGAAGGCACCATCCCGCGCGAACGCCAGTTGCTCAAGAACATCGTCTATCTGGGCGCATTGTCGGCGCTGCTCGGCTTCGAGGCCGGCATCGTCGAGAGCCTGATCGGCGAGCAGTTCAAGGGCAAAGACAAGCTCATCAAGCTGAACATGCGCGCGGTCGAGCTGGGCCACACTTACGCGAAGGAAAATCTCGCGAGCAAGTGCAAGCTGAAAGTCGCGCGCAGCGACAAGGTCGGCAACCGCATCTTCATCGCCGGCAACGACGCCGCCGGTCTCGGCGCGGTCTATGGCGGCGCCACCGTCTGCGCCTGGTATCCGATCACGCCATCCACATCGCTGGCTGAAGCATTCACCGCGCATTGCAAGGAATTCCGCGTCGATCCGGAAACCGGCGCGCACAACTATGCGATCGTGCAGGCCGAGGACGAGATCGCCGCCATCGGCATCGTGATCGGGGCGGGGTGGAACGGCGCGCGCAGCTTCACCGCCACCAGCGGCCCCGGCATCTCGCTGATGCAGGAGTTTTTCGGCCTCGCCTATTTCGCCGAAATCCCCGCCGTGGTGTTCGACATTCAGCGCGGCGGTCCGTCGACCGGCATGCCGACCCGCACCCAGCAATCCGACCTGCTGCTCGCGGCCTATGCGAGCCATGGCGACACCAAGCATGTGATGCTGTTCCCGGAAGACCCGAACGAGTCGTTCCATTTCGCCGCCGACGCGTTCGATCTGGCCGAACGGCTGCAGACGCCGGTGTTCGTGATGATGGACCTCGACATCGGAATGAACGACTGGCTGTGCAAGCCGCTCACCTGGGACGACAGCCGCACTTACGACCGCGGCAAGGTGATGAGCTTCGAGGACCTGGAGGGCGGCAAAAATTTCGGCCGCTATCTCGACGTCGACGGCGACGCAATTCCCTATCGCACCCTGCCCGGCACCCATCCAACGCGCGGCGCTTATTTCACCCGCGGCACCAGCCGCGACCGCTACGCCAAATATTCCGAGGAAGGCGCGGTCTACGTCGACAACATGCAGCGCCTGCTGCGCAAATTCGAGACCGCGAAAAGCCTCGTGCCGGCGCCGGTTGCGCGCAAGGCGAAGGCGAAGACCGCGTTCGGCGCGATTTATTACGGCTCGACCGCACCGGCAATGGACGAAGCGCTTGCCAGGCTCGAATCCGACGGCATGCACATCGATACGCTGCGGGTGCGCGCCTTCCCGTTCAGCGACGCGGTGGTCGATTTCATCAACGCCCATGACGAAGTGTTCGTCGTGGAGCAGAATCGCGACGCGCAATTGAAGACGCTGATCGTGAACGAGTGCGCCATCGATCCGGCGCGCTTCATCTCAATCCTGCACTATGACGGGACGCCGATCACCGCCCGGTTCATCACCGGCGCAATCAAGGACCGCATGCTGGTGCAGCGCAAGGAAGCGGCAGAATGATTTTGTCTCGCCATCATCGTGCTTCGGGGCTCGCCGGCTTTGCCGGCTCGGCGACGCGAGCCCCGAAGCACGCAGAAGGTTGACCAATGACCTACATCGCCAAGCCCAAGCTGCATCATCCGGGACTGAAGCCCAATGCGCTTGGCTTCACGCATCGCGACTATGAAGGCTCGGTCTCGACCCTGTGTGCCGGCTGCGGCCACGATTCGATTTCGGCGTCGGTGATTCAGGCGGCCTACGAACTCAACATCGAACCGCACCGGCTCGCGAAGCTGTCGGGCATCGGTTGTTCGTCGAAGACGCCGGACTATTTTATGGGCCAGAGCCACGGCTTCAATTCGGTCCACGGCCGCATGCCGAGCGTGCTGACCGGCGCGAACCTCGCGAACCGCGAACTCATCTATCTGGGCGTTTCCGGCGACGGCGACAGCGCCTCCATCGGTCTCGGTCAGTTCGCCCATTGCGTCCGCCGCGGCGTGAACATGACCTATATCTGCGAGAACAACGGCGTGTACGGTCTCACCAAAGGCCAGTTCTCCGCCACCGCCGACAAAGGCTCGAAGTCGAAGGCCGGCGGCACCAATTCCGACTCGCCGATCGATCTCGTGAGCCTCGCGCTCGTGCTCGGCGCGAGCTATGTGGCGCGCAGCTTCTCCGGCGACAAGCATCAGCTTGTGCCGCTGATCAAGGCGGCGATCAGCCATCGCGGCGCGGCGGTGATCGACGTGATCAGCCCCTGCGTGCAGTTCAACAACCACGCCGGTTCGACGAAGAGCTTCGACTTCGTGCGCGAGCACAACGACGCGGTGAACCGGCTCGATTTCGTGCTGCCGCGCGCACCGATCGTCGCGGAGTACGAGCCCGGTTCGGTGATCGAAGTGACGCAGCACGACGGCTCGATCCTGAAGCTGCACAAGGTGCATGCGACCTACGACCCGACGAACCGCGCCGCGGCGCTGGGCTATCTGCAGGAACGCGAAGCCGCCGGCGAAGTGGTGACGGGCCTGCTCTATGTCGATCCGACGGCCGAGGACCTGCACGCCAACTTGAATACGGTCGCGACACCGCTTAATCGGTTGGGTGCAAAGACGTTGTGCCCGGGCGCCAAGGCGCTCGAGGCGGTCAACGCCGAATACCGCTGAGACGCATGGGATTGCCGATCGATATCGAGGCGCTGAACCGCGCCACGCTGGTGCGCGAGCCGTTCCCGTATTTCATGGTGCCCGGCTTCGTGAAACACGACGCGGTGGCGGAGATCGAGCGCGATTTTCCGGCGGTCGGCCATCCCGGCAGCTTCCCCTTGCCGACCCTCGAATACGGACCGGCGTTCGACGTGTTCATGCGCGCGCTGGAAGGTCCGGCGTTTCGCGATGCGGTAGCGGCGAAACTGGGTGTCGACCTTTCCGGCAGGCCCACGATGACGACGGTGCGCGGACAATCGAGCGCGCATGACGGGCAGATTCACACCGACAGCCGCACCAAACTGGTGACAGTGCTGATCTACATGAACGGCCAATGGGAGAGCCCGAAGGGTCGCCTGCGCCTGTTGCGTTCGCCGACGGACCTCAACGCCGTGATTGCCGAAGTGCCGCCGGACGAAGGCACGCTGCTCGTTTTCCGCAACGACGAAAACGCCTGGCACGGCTTCGAGGCGTTCGAAGGTCCGCGCAAGGTGATCCAGCTCAACTGGGTGAGGGACACCCGTGTGGTGCGCTGGGAACAGACCCGCCACAAGGTGAGCGCGTTCTTCAAACGGCTGCGCGGCGCTGCCTGATCTCCTCTTCTCAAACCTCCACTGTCATTCCCGGCGAACGGAGCGCAGCGAAGTGAGGTTAAGGGAACCCAGAATAAGCCATCTGCTCGGTGATTGTACGTGGTAGCGCGCGGTTGTGCAGCAGCGATCATCCTGCTGCAGCACCTGAGATACGGCTTATCCTGGGTTCCCTTAACCTCGCGGTCGCGCTTCGCGCGTCCACTCGCCGGGAATGACAAATATTTTGATTTGAGTTACGGCACCGGCGTCCACAGCACATCGTCGATTGTGCGGGCGCCGGTGGCGAGCATCACGAGGCGGTCGTAACCCAGCGCGACACCGGAGGTCGGTGGCATTTCGGACAAGGCCGCGAGCAGTTCTTCGTCGATCGGGTAACGTTCGCCGTAGATGCGCTGTTTCTCCGCCATCTCCGCCTCGAAGCGTGCGCGCTGCTCGACAGGGTCGGTCAGTTCGCCGAAGCCGTTCGCCAACTCGACGCCGCAGACATAGAGCTCGAACCGTTCGGCAACGCGCGGATCTTGCGCACTGGCGCGCGCGAGTGCGGCTTCGCAGCGCGGATACTCGACCAATAGGGTCGGTTGATTGATGCCGAGGTTGGGTTCGACACGCGCGACCAGGACTTTGGAAAAGACATCGGCCCAGGTCTCGTCGTCGCCAATGTTGAAACCGGCGCGGCGTGCTTTGGTCGCGAGCGCCGCCTGATCGCCCTCACCTTTTGCGTTCAACGTCGCGAGCAGATCGATACCGGCGAAATGGTGGAACGCATCGGCCACGGTCATCCGCACCGCCTCCGCGCGCGGATCGCAATCGCGATCGCGGAAGCGGAACGTCTCAAGACCTGTCGTATCGGCGGCGAGCCGCACGAAGGTGAGGCAATCCTCCTGGATCGCATCATACGTTTCGTTGGCGCGATACCACTCCAGCATCGTGAATTCCGGACTGTGCGTCGCGGTGCGCTCGCGATTGCGATAGACGCGCGCGAAATCGAAGATCCGGGTCTCGCCGGCAGCCAGCAGTTTCTTGCAGGCGAACTCCGGCGAAGTGTGGAGATAGAGCGTCTGGCGCTCGCCCGCAGTCGTGATCGCTTCCGTCTGGAAGGCATGCAGATGGGCTTCGTTGCCGGGCGAGACCACCAGCGCGCCGCATTCGACTTCCGTAAATCCCGCCGCTTCGAACCAGCCGCGCAGCGCGCGCGTGATCCGGTTGCGCGCGAGCAATAGTGGGCGGCGATCTTCATGCCGATGTTTCGACCACCAGGGCGATGTCATGTCTCTTGCGCGCCTGCCTTTGCGAGGCCTTACTAACCGAGCGCGCAAGGGGAAGCGAGATGAGCACGTTCGTTCTGGTCCACGGGGCGTTTCACGGCGGCTGGTGCTGGCACAAGATCGTGGCCCGGCTGGAAGCACGCGGGCACACGGTGTTCGCGCCCGACATGCCCGGCCACGGCATTGACCGCACGCCGATCGGCGATGTCACCATGGCGGACATCGTGGCGAAGATGGCCGCTGTGATCGACGCGGCGAAGGAGCCGGTGGTTCTGGCCGGCCATTCCTATGGCGGCGCGGTGATCACGGAAACCGCGGAGGCACGGCCGGACAAGATCCGCAAGCTCGTGTTCCTCACCGCTTACATGGTGCCGAACGGCGAAATCACGATGACCGTCGCGCAGTCCGATACCGGAAACGACATGGCGGGCAATATTGCCTTCGCCGAGGACGGCAAGACGGCGACCGCCTTGCCCGCCGGGGCGCGGAATCTGTTCTACGGCCAATGCGCGGACGACGATGTGGCGCTGGCCCGGCTTCTTCTGGTGCCCGAGGCCACGGCCGGGTTCCAGGTGCCGATCCGAACGACAGCGGAACGCTACGGCCGCATCCCGCGGGTCTATATCGAGTGCCTGAAGGACCGGGCGATTTCGATCGGCCTGCAACGGAAATTCCACGTCGCCAACCCGTGCGAGGTGTTCACCCTGGACACCGACCATTCGCCGTTCTTCTCGACTCCTGACGAACTGACCGGGATTCTGGCCGGTCTCTGAGCGGTCTTGGCCCGGGCTGAGGCCTCTGCTACACCCCGCGGCCTTACAGCAAACGAGGGTTTTCGTGGTTTCTGTCATCGCCAGCAGCGTGCGCAAGGGCAACGTCCTCGAGAAGGACGGCAAGCTCTATCTCGTCATCACGGCGGAGAACATCCATCCGGGCAAAGGCACGCCCGTCACGCATCTGGAAATGCGCCGCATCAGCGACGGCGTGAAGACCGTGGAACGCCTGCGCACCACCGACAGCGTCGAGAAGGCGTTCATCGATTCCGCGAAATACAACTACCTGTACCATGACGGCGACCACTGGATTTTCATGCAGCCGGAGACGTTCGACCAGGTGTCGGTCGGCAAGGATGTCGTCGGCGACATGGAGCCGTATCTGACCGAGAACATGGAAGTGCAGCTGCAGAGCTTCAACGGCCTGCCCATCAGCCTGGAAATCCCTCAGCGCGCGACATTCGAGGTGGTGGAGACGGAGCCCGTGGTGAAAGGCCAGACGGCGAGCGGCTCGTTCAAGCCGGCGCTGCTGTCGAACGGCGTGAAGACGATGGTGCCGACGCATATCGTGGCCGGCACGCGCGTGGTCGTGATGACCGAAGACGGCAGCTACGTCGAACGCGCCAAGGATTGATTTTCCATCGTGAAGAGCGACCCGTTCCAGGCGCTGGCTCTGACTGTCGCGCCGGACGATGATGCGCTGCTGATCGGCGGCGATGCGTGGCCGAACGCCATCGATCGCCGCAATCCGAAACTGGCCGCGTGGCCGCAAGCCGGACAGACTTTCGCGACGGTGGCGTTGCGCCTGCCCAAAGCGAAAGACGAGTTCGCGATGGCGCTGCACGGCGCGGCCGCGGCGTTGAAGGCGGATGGCGCGCTCTATGTGTTCGGCGGCAATGACGAAGGCATCGCGTCGGCGAAGGCGCCGCTCGAAGCACTGTTTGGTGAGGTGGAGACCGCAACCATCAAGCATCATGCCCGCGTTTTCCGTGCGCGCGGATTGAAGCCGGATGCGGCGCAGCGCGGCACGATCGCCGACTGGCGGCGCAGCTTCACGTTCGAGAGTGGGGGCCAGAGTTTTCCGCACGTCACCTATCCCGGTGTGTTCGCCAAAGACCGGCTGGACGGTGGCACCGCCCTGTTGCTTGCGCACCTGCCCGCGCTGCACGGCAACGTCCTCGATTTCGGCGCCGGCAGCGGTGCGATCAGCCAGGTGATCCAGGCACGTTACCCGGACGTTGCGATCGCGATGGCCGACATCGATGCGACCGCACTGGAAGCGGCGCGCGAGAATGTGCCCGGCGCAGACATTGCGCAGCTGCGCACGCTTTGCGCATTGCCGGACGCGGCGTACGATTTCATCGTCAGCAATCCGCCGGTGCACACCGGTGTCGAGCAGGATTTCTCGATGCTGCAACACCTGATCTCCGAAGCGCCTCGCCTTCTCAAAAAAGGCGGACGGATGTTTCTGGTGTTGCAGAGCAAAGTGCCGTTCGTGCGTTTCGCGCCCACTGCGCAGAAGATCGTGGCCGAGGGCGGTTACGCGGTTTGGATTGTCATCTGAAGGCACACGCGGCGAGCCTGTCATCACTCTCAACGGTGTCATCCCGGCCAAGCGAAGCGCGCGCCGGGACCTATTGGGCAGGCAAGTCGATGCATCCGGGTCGATAGGCTGGAACAACGCGCGTTTGAGAAATGGGTCCCGGCTCTCCGCTCCGCTACGCTCCACTACGGCCGGGATGACAACCATATTGGGTGCTGACCACAAACCGCTCCGCTCCCAAACAAAAAGGCCGCCGCTTGCGCGACGGCCTTTTGCATTTCCTGCGATCTAGCTTACGCCGCGGCGTAGCCGAGGACGGCTTTGGTTTCGAGGAATTCCTCGAAGCCGTGCTCGCCCCATTCGCGGCCGTTGCCGGACTGCTTGTAGCCGCCGAAGGGCTGCGAGAAGTCGGCGCCGGCGCCGTTGATGTGCACGTTGCCGGAGCGGATGCGCGCGGCGACCTTGCGGGCATGGTCGATATTGCCTGACTGCACATAGCCGGAAAGGCCATACACCGTGTCGTTCGCCATCTGGATGGCGTTCTCTTCGGTGTCGTAGGTCAGCATCGACAGCACCGGTCCGAAGATCTCTTCGCGCGCGATGGTCATGTCGTTGGTGACGTTGGCGAACACCGTCGGACGGACGAAGTAGCCGCGGTTCATGCCTTCCGGACGGCCGAGACCGCCGGAGACGAGAGTCGCGCCTTCCTCAATGCCCTTCTTGATGAGGCCCTGGATCTTGTTGAACTGGGCTTCGCTCACCACCGGACCGATCGAGCCGGGACCCGCCGCGGGATCGGCCGGATTGACGACCTTCACGTTCTCGACCGTGGCTTTCGCGATCGCGATCGCCTGGTCGTTCTTGCCCTTCGGCACGAACATGCGGCTCGGCGCATTACAGGATTGACCCGAGTTGGTCATCATCTGCATCACGCCGCCGGACACCGCCTTGGTGAGGTCGGCGTCCTCGAGCACGATGTTGGCCGACTTGCCGCCCAGTTCCTGCGCGACGCGCTTGACCGTATCGGCGGCAGCGCGCGCCACGGCCGTTCCGGCGCGGGTCGAACCGGTGAACGACATCATGTCGATGCCCGGATGCGACGACATCGCTTCGCCGACCGTCGGACCGTCGCCGTTCACGAGGTTGAACACACCGGCGGGAACGCCCGCTTCATGCATCACATCGGCGAACAGCATGGCGTTCATCGGCGCGATTTCGCTCGGCTTCAGGACCATGGTGCAACCGGCGGCGAGCGCGGGCGCGACCTTGCAGACGATCTGGTTGATCGGCCAATTCCATGGCGTGATGAGGCCGCAAACGCCGACCGCTTCCTTGCGGATCGCGTTCTTGCCGCGCTGCTCTTCGAACGGATAGTCCTTGAGGATCTTTATGATCTCGTTGAGGTGGCCCATGCCGGTCGCGGCTTGTGCCGCCTTCGAGAGCCACATGGGGGCGCCCATCTCTTCGCTGATCGCGGCTGCGATCTCGTCATAACGCTTCTGATAGGCGGCCACGATTTTCTGCAGCAGTTCGATGCGCTCTTCGCGCGTCGTCTGCGAGAAGGTTTCGAAGGCGCGACGGGCGGCGGCAACCGCCTTGTCGACATCGGCTTTCGAGCCCAGCGAAATCCGCGCGAACGCTTCCTCGTTGGCCGGATTGATGACGTCGATGGTCTTGGGCGTGACGGGGTCTACCCACTTGCCGTCGATGTAAAATTGCAGACGTTCTTTCATGCGTTTCTCCCAGTGGTGTGGCGGTTGCCCATCGCGAGTTTCCGCGCGGCCGGGCGGGATCAAATCACATCCGGAGGGACTGGCAAAGCGGAGAGAAAACCTGCCAAAATCACACCGTCAAAAGGGGATTTTCGCCCCATGCTGAGCCTCCGCACGCACATCATCATCTGCGCATCGCTGTTCGCCGCTTTGGTCCTGATACCGATGATCGCAAGCGCGCTGGCGCCCGCAGGTGTGGCGTCGCTGGGGCCGTTCAAAACGGCGTTCCAGATATTCTATCTCGGGCTGTTCGTGGCATTCGGTCTTTCCATCATTCCCGTCATGGTCAAAACCGTTCTTGATGCGCAGGTGAAGCTCGGAAACGCCGAGAAGGCTCCCGTAGCGGCAGCCGTCAAGCACCAGAACCGGATCGTCTGGGTGCTGATGGGGCTTATCCTCGCCGGATCGGCGATCGCGGTTCCGGCCATGCTCCTGAATGGTGGACTGGACAGCGGGCCGCCGCCGGCGACGCAACGCTAGCTCAGACCTCCGAGCACCAGGCGGCGAGTTGCATGACATCCTCCGCGTATTGCTCGGCGCGCGGACCGGAGCCGTTATAGGCGCGGACGGCCGTGCGGATATCTTTGTAGATGGCATATTTTGCCATCAGCTCGTGCATCGCGCGGCTCATGCACTGATTGAAATCGCTCCACTGCAGCCCTTTGAAGAACGGCGCATCGCTCAGCACGTATTGCAGATCGTACTGGAAGATGCCGTAGCCTTTGTAGACCCAGTCCTTGGGACCGAAGCCGCGCAGCTTGCGGGTCTTGTTCGCCTCGATGATGAGCAGGTTGGTCAGGTCGTCACCCATGCGCTCGCGGAACGCCGCGGTGTTGCGCGGAAAGGCGTCGCGCGGCGCGTGCGGGGCATCGCCGCTCGCATCGAACACGCAGCGCGCGAGGATGTCGGTGTTCGTCATGCTGCTGTCCTTGGTCCAGGCGAGCCAGTAGCAGGCCGCTTCCTTGCAGGCGATGCCGCACACGATGTCGATATCGAACGGCGTGGGTTTCACCGCGTCGTTGAGCGGGGCGGCAAAATTTGCGAGCAGCCATTGCTTCACGGCGTGGGCCTGCGATTCGCTGATGGGAGGTTGCGCGGTCATGGGAGTCTCCGTCGCTCAGTGATGAAATTCTTCATCGGGATTGGGTTTGCTCAGATTGAGCCGGTAGTCGTTTCCGGCCGGGCGATAGACGCGATTGACCAGCTGGTCGTCCGCGACGCCCTGCATGACGCCGCACATGTCGTCGCGCACTTCGGGGACGAGACGATAATATTGATGATGCTCCGGATCGAGCGGCGTGCCGTGGATGTCGATCGGGCTCGCAACCGAGCAATTGATGAACGCATAAGGCGACGCGCCGAAATGCGGCATGTCCGGCGGCCCGTCGGTGCCCAGCCGCGCCTTGTGGTGATAGCACTGGCTGATATCCGTCAGCGGAATGTCCTGTTCGTTGTAATAGACGTAGACACGCCGCGAGAGCGCCGCGGTGTAGGCAAGCCGGTCGCTGCCCGAAAGGCTGTCGGCATCTTCATCGCTGGCGGTGAGGATGGTGGTGTCGAAGAGCGGCGCCTGGCCTGCCGGATTGTACTGTCCGGCTGCGGTGCCGATGGCCTTGCCGAGCCCGACGCACAACACATGGTTGCCTAGGCTGTGGGCCATCAGGCTGACGCGGCGGGTGCGGCCCGGATAACTGCGGAACCGCGCGATCAGCGGCACCATCGCGATGAGGAATTGGCGGAACGCATCGCCCGAACCATCGGCGCGCTGATAGTCGTCGCCATAGCTCGACAGCGAGAACGTCCCCAGCGACGGCCAGCAGAACGCAACGACGATCGAGGGCAGCGGCCGCGTGCCGGCGCCGTACCAGAGGCCGAGCTGGCCGGCGCGCACGATCGATTCGTTGAACCGGTAATCGAAGCCGTGGATGTAGAGAAAGAGATGGTTGGCCTGCGACTGTACGATCTCGTCCTGCAGCGCCGGCCAGAAGGTGCCGCTGGAGAGGCTCGTGAGGGTCAGCGGCTGCAGCAGGTCGGCGGTTGCCGAAGCATCGGTGACATCGGCGCGGCCGAAGGTCAGCGTGCCGCCCGGCACCGAACCGAAACCGGTCGGCGGACTGCCGATGCCCGTCCGGCTGGTCGCGAAATAAACCGGGACGGTCACTTCGGCGGTCCGGCCTGCGGCGGCGCACCGACGACACCGCCGGCCGGCGCCTGGGGATTGCCGCTCGCCACCTTCGAGGTGAAGTAAACCCCGTTGCTGACCCCCATCAGGACGACCACGCCGTCCGGAATGTCGGGCAGCGTGTAGCTGCTGACGATCCGGATCAGGACATAAGCGGCGCTGATCAGCGTGAAGAACAGCATCTGCACCCGCGAGACGTCGACCTCGCCGTCGCCCATCACCAGATCGGCCCATTCCGGCCGGTGGGCAGCACTCGCATAGTTCTGGATTTGCGGCGTCTGTTGCAGCGCGCGGCGCTGGTTCGCATCGTGGATCTGGGTGCCGACGGTGGCGGCGCCGGAAATGCCGAGCAGCGCCAGCATCCCGTTCGGGACGTCGATCAAGACGCCCGACAGCGACATCACGTAGATGAGCGAGGCGCTGACCACGAAGGTCCAAACCAGCATCTGGAATTGCGACAGGCTGGCCCAGCCGCTTTTGTTCGCGATCAGCCGCAGCAGCAGGTCGCCGGACTTTTCCCGGAAGCCTTTCATCATCAGCAGCAGCACAGTCAAAGTGCCTGCCGTCAGCAGCAGAACGATGATCACGGATTCGGGGATGTTGGTAACCCCGACCTCGCGCGTTTCCTCGGCGAGCAGCGTTCTGTGCTCGGTGACGAGCACGCGCATGTCGGCTTTCGGAACCAGCCCGAGCGCGGTGAAATAACCGGACCGATAACCGGGCCAATTCGGCAGCGCCGGCATCTGCGCGGAATATTCGCGCGCGCCATCGGCTTCCGGGGTCTGCTGCAGTTTGACCGATGGGCTCGGTATCCAGCTGCGCACCTTGGCTTCGACCACACCGGACTTCGATGTCACCGCTTCGAACCAGCCGAAGCAGACCCGCACAATCGCATCGGAAGGAATTCCGTTGTCGAGCTTTATCACGAAGCCCAGATCGCCACCGGGCGGCTGCCACAACTGCTGCAAAACGACCGTTGCCGCCGGCGGTCTGCCCTTGTTGTGGGACTGTTTGCACGGCTGCCAGTCACCCGTCGAAGATTTGTCAGGCGACGAAGATGGGCTCGCGGGCGGCGGGGATGTGGGCGCCGGCTGTTGCGTTGGCGCCGCAGGCATGGGCTGCGACGCGGGCTTGGGCGTCGGCACCGGCTGAGCCGGCGCGCTTTGCGAAAACGCGAGCGAAAGCAAAGCCAAAGTGGCGAAAAGTGCCGGTCTCGTGCAGATCATGAGCGTTTGCCCCGTGCGCGCTGCAGCGTTTCACAAACGCATGCATTCGACAGTTCACCGCCGGGGCCGACGGCAGGAAAAGTATTACCGCACGTGTTTGCACTGTCCAGAGCGTCAGGTGGACCGGTAAAATTCGCCGAGACTTTTCTGCATCTCACAGACGAGTTCGCGTTCCGCTTCGCTCAGATACGGATTCCAGATGTCGAAGATGAGGATGACGCGTTGCCCGTCGCTGTCGTTCCACGCCTCGTGCTCGATGGAATCGTCGAACACCCAGGCTCTGCCGGCTTTCCACTCCCGCGTCTCGTTTGCGACCCGGAAGAAACAGCGTCCCGGCACGATCAGCGGAAGATGCACGATCAGACGCACATTGGTCGAACCGGTATGCGCCGGAATTCGCACATGCGGTTCGAGAGACGAGAAGAACGCGGTCGGCGCGTAGCCGGGCATTTTCGCCATCGGCGAATGGTCGAGCGCTTCCGCCGTCACCGGACAACGCGCGCAATGCTCCGCGACGCGCGCGCCGTCCTGCCACAGGAAATAGGCGCTCCATTTGGTGGAGCGGTTCAGTTCGCCCCATTGCTGCACGGGGACGTTTTCCGGCTTCAGCACATAAGGCGTGAAGTCGTCCATCTCTTCGGCGACCAGACCGGTGAGTTCGTCGCGGATCGCCGGTGCGGCGGCTTCGAGATGCCTGAGCCAGGGAAACTGGCTCTCGTCGTAAAACGGAATGGCCGGAAGACCGGGATAGAAAAGCTGCGCGGGCTTTTGGGTGTAGATTTTCTTCTTGCCGGCGGCGATGCCGAGTGCCTCGTCGAAACGATCGAGCGGCAGCCAGGCGTTGCGCATGCGCAGCGCCGAAAGACGGTCCTTCAGAAATGCTTCGAGTTCATCGGCTTGGCTCTCGACCAGTTCGCGCCCGCGCGCGAGCGTGAGCGCGGCATCGTCCGACAATTCCCGCAAGGGCGGCGCGATGGCGAGCGCGCGGCGGTAGATCCGCGCCGCGGCTTTGGTCTGGCCGGTCCGCTCGAGCAACGCCGCCTTGAGCAGCAGAACCTGGAGCGTTTCTTCAATCGCGAGGGCACGGTCCAGCGCGTGCGTTTCGCCGTCGGTGTCGCCCAATGCCCGGCAGACGATGGCGAGATTGACCTGGATGCCCGGTTCGCCGGGTGCCGACTGCGCCGCCCGCAGCAAATGGTCCCGCGCGGACCGGGGGTCGCCCAGCCGGAGCGCCCGGCCACCCATGGCAAAAAGCGCCCGCGGATTTTCCGGATCGGCGGCCAGAACCCTTTGCCAGGCCCGATGCGCGTCTTCGGCCTGCCCCGATCTGGTCAGCGACTCGGCGAGCTGAACAAGCTCCGAAACGCGCGATATGGCGCCCACAGATCCCAAGTGTCCGCCCCCAACGGAAACAGGATCACATTATCGTGATGTTGACAGATATGTAAATGCCGCAAGCATTTAACAGGTGTCGAAGCCACATGAAATAAATGCACAAGTCCGCAAGACGCGCGCATCCAGTCGCCGAAAGACGACTCTGATCAGACAGCTACTTCCGCTCAGCGCCTAGGCGTTCTCGTCCGCTTCGCCGGGGAAGTAGTGGAGCAGCAGATGATAGGCCTCCCCCAACACCAGCCCGAACAGAAGGCACAGGCCTAAAGCCGTCATCGGAAGCGCGGCGCCGGATCCAAGCCCGAACATCGGTAGCCCTGCGGCCGGCAGGAACGCCAGCATCATTGCGAGCCAGATGAGGGTGCCGAAGATCAGGCCGCGAACCCAATGCGGTCCGGGCAGGTGCGGACTGAACGCCGCAAACAGACCGCCCCATAACACGATGCCGACGCCGAAGTGGACGATCCACGCAAACAACGTGTCGTCGCCTGTAGCGGCGGCTTTGATCAGGGCGATGAGATTGAAGCCGGGCGCAACACCGGCGGACTGTACTGCGATCATTACAAGGGTGATGACGATTGTCGCGATGAAGCCTGCGATAAGGCCTTCTAAGACGTCTCCCATAGCGAACCTCCCTGTGGGAAGAACACCCGCAGATTCTGCGCTTCGTTTTGCGGTTATTCAACAGCCAAAGGCTGTATATTGCAGATGCGAAGATGGAATTCTTCGATCGGGTTAGCCACAGGATTTGATTGTCCGCCGCAGTTGTCGCGGTGCGCGGCGCGGGCGCACAATCCTTCCATGCAGTATGTGTGCGATGCGCCGGAGCGCAAAACCTGGTTTCGGATCGAGACGGAAGGCGAGGCAGCCGCCGAGTCCGAGAGCATGAAGCATGCGGTCGAAAAGTATTTCCGCCGCGAGCATGAAAAGGCGGTCCAGGCCTACCGGCCGGCCAGTAGCAATTTCATCGAACGCGATATCGGGCTAAACGCTCATATCCAGCGCGCCATGCCCTGGTTCCTGACTTTGCGCGACCACGAAGGCAATCCGCTGGCGACCGCAATGCTGCCGCCCGGCGGCAAGGACGACGGATCGTTCCGGACGATCGTTGTCGGACCGGCGAATGCCGATCCGTATCCCGCTCAGGAGCCGGCCATCGCGGCGCTGGGAAAACACCTTGGCCTGACGCTCGACCGCGAACGGTGCTTTCCCTATCAGCGCTACGGCGTCTGACCGTCAGCCTTCGCCCTTGCCCTTGTGGGGTTTGCGGACGAGCGCGGGCTCGACATAGCTGGGGCCGGCGATTTTCACCGATGCACCCTTCTTGTCGGCTTTCGGCTTCTTCTTTTCCTTGTTGCTGCGCTGTTCGCGATTGGCCATCGGGCGTCTCCGGCTGAACGATTCGCCGCAAAATCTAAGTCCAGTTTCCGCGGCGAAAAAGAGGCCTCAGGCGAAGAACGCAAAGGCGCGCAGTTCGATGCTCTCGCGCGGCGCGGCATTGGGTGGCGTGGCCGGATCGTCGAACGAGGTGTGCATGCTCCAGCGGGCACGCCCGTCCTTCGCCGAATCGTAGACCTTGAACACCAGCGCCTCGTCGCGCCGCATCCGCAGAAAGGTGTACCAGCGGTGCGCCGGGTTGTACTCGAACTGGTAAATCTCACCCACCCGATCGGGGAAGCGCCGCTCGGCCGCGATGAAGTCGCCGGCGGCGATGGTGCGGGCGTCCGCGATCGCCAGCGGTTCGCTCTCGATCGGCTTGTCGATCGCCCGCCAGATCTGGACGATGGCGAAGCGGCGTTTGAGGAGCTCGTCGGCCTCGTCCGGCAGGATGTCGCGAACCCGCTGCGGACCCGACCATTCGGTGTAGTCGTTGTGCACCGACTTCACCGGCTCGCGGATTTTTCGCGCCAGCCGGTCTTCGACATCGCCGGTGCGCAGCGTGTGGTCGAAGACATGGACCCGCGCCGCGCCCGAGCGCGCGGCGATCAACGCTTCCGCTTCCGGATAGTAAACGGCGCGCAG
>DASXDS010000073.1:0-1935 GCA_036490455.1 Rhizomicrobium sp. | reverse complement strand
CACCGGCCGCACCCATCAGCTCCGCGCCCACATGGCCCATATCGGCCATCCGATCGTCGGCGATCCGAAATATTTTTCAATCGAGAACTGGGAGCTGCCGGGCGGCATGCAGAACAAGCTGCATCTCCTGGCCCGCCGCATCGTGGTGCCGCATCCGCGTGGCGGCGCAATCGATGCCAGCGCGCCGCTGCCGCCGCACATGCAGCAATCCTGGAACCTGCTCGGGCTCGATGCGTCGCGCTACGACCCGATCGAGGAGGCGCCAGCGGACTGAGTTAATCCAGAGTGGGAACTGACGGCCAGCTCTTAAAGTTGAGCTGGAGGTGCAGTCAACCCGGCGAAAGTCATGAACATGCGCCTTTTGGACATGCGCTTTCTTCGCTACCTGGTGCCGGCCTTCATCTTGTTTCTGAGCGCGATGGGGCGTGCCGCGGCCCAGGACTACCCGGGCTTCCCCAACACGATCATGGAGCCCGCGCACGCCGCGGCCGCTCACGGCCGCGCCGAAATGTCCAGGCGAGCGGCGCGTAGCCGTCATCGCGTGCGCCGAACTATCGCCGTCGCACGTGGTTCGTCTGGCTCTGTGCTGCCTACGCCGCTGCCGCGCACACCGCTTATTCCGCCAGAGGGCGGCGGCGCAGCCGTCGTTCGTGTCGCGCCGCAGCAGCAGTCACCGACCGCCGTGCCCGGTCTCGCCAATCCCGTGCCCAATCTGCCGCACGGCGCCGAGACCTTTCAGGACCGCGCCTCACGCTGCGTCATGCAGCAGGGCCTTTATGGCGTGCCCGGTGGTGCCAGCACGCAATACATGGGCGCTTGCCTCCAATAGATCGCGGCCGATGCGCCTCCAGCCCGCGGTTTTTAATTTGCCTTGACAGGCAACCAAATGGTTGCATATTGTCGTTATGGATGCGGTGTTCAAAGCGCTGGCCGATGCGAGCAGGAGAGAGTTGCTCGACCGGCTGCGCGCCGAGAACGGGCAGACGCTCGGCGAACTGTGCGCACGCCTCGATATGACGCGGCAAGCGGTGAGCAAGCATCTGGCGATCCTGGAGGAAGCCAATCTCGTCGCCACCGTGCGGCGGGGCAGAGAGAAGCTGCACTACCTCAACCCAGTGCCGATCCATGAGATTGCCGAGCGCTGGATCGGCAAGTTCGAGCGCTCCCGCCTGCAGGCGCTGAGCGACATGAAACAAGCGTTGGAGCAGTCAGATGAGTAAGCCAACTTTCGTCTACGTCACCTTTATTAGCGCGCCGCCCGAAAAGGTCTGGCACGCGCTCACCGATTCGAAGGCGACAGCGCAATATCTGTCCGGTTTCCATGTTGCGATGGAGACATGTCAGGGTGGAGCGTCGTTGTTCAAGCGCGGCGATCAGGTTTTCAATCGCGGCACAGTGCTGGTGTGCGAACCCCCGCACAGACTCTCCGTCACTTGGCATCCCGAGCTTGGCGAATTTTCCGTCGAAGAGCCGTCCCGTGTGACCTTTGCCATCGAAGAGATCGGCGCCGGGCAAAGCCGGTTGACGATTATCCACGATGATTTCACCCCTGACAGCAAGGCGCCGGCGACCGTTGGCGAAGGCTGGATGCGCGTTGCTGCGAGCCTCAAGAGCTTTGTGGAGACCGGCAAAGGCATGGACCTCCTCGCCGCGGTGGAAGGAGTCAACGCATGAACGCACCCTCGAACAAGCCGCAATTCGTCTACGTGACCTATATCGCGGCTCGGCCGGAGAAGGTGTGGGAAGCCCTCACCAAGCCCGACATCAGCGAAATATACTGGTACGGTTATCGCATCGCCGCCGACGGAAAGGCGGGCGATTTGATGACGGCAACAGGTCCGACCGGCGAACTCTCGCACCGCGATCCGATCATCGAAAGCGATCCGCCTCGGCGGCTCGTTTACGGCTGGAAGCCGCTCGAAAAAGACAAGCCCG
>DASXDS010000072.1:0-9684 GCA_036490455.1 Rhizomicrobium sp. | reverse complement strand
TCATCAACGATTTTTTCGAGTTTCGACATTTTTCAGTTTCCTTGAGTTTTCGAGTTTGAATGGTTGGATGGTGCCGCTTATGCCGCTTCCTTAGAGGAATACGCACCGATGACGCGGGCCAACTGGCCTGCGGGAGCCGCGATGATTCCGGCAATCTTCGTGGCGGGCGCAACGAGCAGCCCCACGATTCTGCCTCTCGATTCATCGAGCGACGGCAAGGTCGCGAGGGCTTTGACGCCCGCCGCATCCAGTGTCGTCACCCCGACCGATCCGCCGAGGATAATGAGCTTGTCGTTATCCTTGGCGTAGGCAGCCGCAACCTTCGAAGCCGCGACGGGATCCTTGCTGATCGCAATGCCCGTCGGACCTTTGAAGAGAGGCGAAATGCCCTCGATGGCCGTTCCTTTAAGAGCGCGCACCGCCAGACGGTTCTTCGCCACTTTGAACGAGGCTCCAGCCGCGCTCATGCGGGTGCGAAGATCGCTCATTTGAGCCACCGTCATGCCGGTATAGTGGGCGACGACCACGGAGCCGGCAGCGGTAAAGGTGCCGTTCAGCTCCTTCACGACATCGGCTTTTTGGGTTTTGTCCACTTGCTTCTCCTTTAGATGGCCTACCGCTTTGCTGCTTCAGGCCATCTATCAACCCCGCTCCGTGACGATCCGAAGCGAAGCCCTGTGACACGCAACGCTGTCCCAGGGCCCAAACCCGAAATGGCGAAGCTGCCTTCGCAAATCCGGTTTCATTCCCTGTCTGCACCGGAACTTTTAAGTGCCTGAGCACTCCGGTGGTCTCGGACAGTTCGAGCCATCGCCGACCCGAATTCTTGTTTCTTTCCCACACTCACGTCATGCCGAGGAGCGCGCCTCGAAGCATGACAATTTACGCAGCCCCACTCGCGCCGACGCTGGCGAGCGCAATTTTCACGCCCGGCCCCATCGTCGATGAGAGCGAGATCTTCTTCATATAGGTGCCCTTGGCGCCTGTGGGCTTCGCCTTGGCGACGCTGTCCACGAACGCTTTGACATTGGCCACGATCGCGTCTTCGGCGAAACTTGCTTTGCCGACGCCGGCCTGAACGATGCCAGCCTTCTCGACGCGATATTCCACGGCACCGCCCTTGGCGTCCTTGATCGCCTGCGTGACGTCCATCGTCACCGTGCCGACCTTCGGGTTCGGCATCATGCCCCGCGGGCCGAGCACCTTACCGAGGCGGCCGACGAGGCCCATCATGTCCGGCGTCGCGATGCAGCGATCGAAATCGATCGTGCCTTTGTTGACGATCTCGAACAGCTCTTCGGCGCCGACGATGTCCGCGCCCGCCTTCTTGGCTTCATCGGCCTTCGGGCCTTTGGCGAAAACAGCCACGCGCAGATTGCGGCCGGTACCGCCCGGAAGCGCGACCACGCCGCGCACCATCTGGTCCGCGTGCTTGGGATCGACGCCGAGATTGATCGACAGCTCGATGGTCTCGTCGAACTTCGCGGTGGCGCGCGCCTTCACGAGTTTCACGGCATCTTCCACGGAGTAGAACTTCGCGGCGTCGACGCCTTCAACGGCTTTCTTGAATCGTTTTGAAATGGTCATGGCGATTACCCCTTCACCTCGATACCCATCGACCGCGCGGAGCCTTCAATCAGCAGCATCGCGTTGTCGAGGTCGTTGGCGTTGAGGTCTTTCATCTTGGCCTGCGCGATCTCACGCACTTGCGCGCGCGTCACGCTGCCGGCGAACGAAAGACCGGGGGTCTTCGAACCGCTGGACAGTTTCGCGGCCTTCTTGAGAAAGTACGAGGCTGGCGGCGTTTTCATCTCGAAGGTGAAAGATTTGTCCGAGAACACGGTGATGGTCACCGGGATCGGCATGCTCTTTTCCATCGCTTGCGTCTTCGCGTTGAACGCCTTGCAGAACTCCATGATGTTGAGGCCGCGCTGGCCCAAAGCCGGGCCGATAGGCGGCGACGGATTCGCCGCGCCCGCGGGCACCTGCAGTTTGACGTAACCTGTAATCTTCTTCGCCACTCTATAAACCGCCTCCTACGCGGTGTTGTGGTGCTGACGAGCCGGCGGGCTCTCCCACGGTTGCACTCAGATCTTTTCGACCTGCGTGTATTCCAGTTCGACCGGCGTCGCGCGGCCGAAGATCGACACCGCGACCTTCAAGCGCGAACGGTCTTCATCGACTTCTTCCACCACGCCATTGAACGAGGCGAACGGACCGTCGGCCACCTTCACCTGCTCGCCGATCTCGAAGCTGATCGTCGACTTCGGATGTTCCGCGCTGTCGGTCACCTGATTGAGGATGCGATCGACTTCGCCCTGGCGCAGCGCCATCGGCTTGTTGTTCTGGCCCAGGAACCCCGTGACCTTCGCCACGTTTTTCACAAGGTGATAAACTTCATCGGTCAGCTTGGCGTGCAGCAGCACATAGCCCGGCAGGAACTTGCGTTCCGAATTCACCTTCTTGCCATGACGCACTTCCATGACGTCTTCCGTCGGCACGATCACGTCGGCGACGAAATCGTCGAGTTCCTGAATCTTCGCCTGGCGCTTGATCTCCTCCGACACCTTCTTCTCGAAGTTGGAGTAGGTGTGGACGATGTACCACTTCGCGTCCGCGACGGTTTTTGTGCCTGCTTCGCTCATGCCTGTCTCAGCTCGCCGCTCCGATCAGCCATTTCTCGCCGAGCGAGAGAAGGAAGTCGGTGAAAAAGAAGAACCCCATCAACAAGCCAACCATGACGAACACGACCACGGTCGTGAGCCAGGTTTCCTTCCAGGTCGGGAAGGTGACCTTCGATGTCTCGCGCCGCACTTCGCCGAAAAAGCGGAAGAACCCTTCGCGATGCGGAGGTGCTTCTGCGATCGGTTTTGCGTCTGGGGTTTTCTTGGTAATTTCGGCCACGGGCGTTGAATCCGTTTCTTGTTCGTGCGTCATTTGGCAGGAGTGGAGGGACTCGAACCCACGGCCTACGGTTTTGGAGACCGCCGCTCTACCAACTGAGCTACACTCCTAAAGACAAAAAAGCAGCGCGCCGGAGAGCCCTGCCCGCCAGCGCACGTGTTTCATTTGCCTAAGGCCGCGGGGTGTACCAGCGAGACCACGGCCTTTCAAGCGGTTCCCTTCATAAAATCACAGCCATAATCGCAGCCGGATCCGCGCGGAATCCCGCCTGCCCAACGCTTATCCATGCATGGAGTATGGACTTTTGGTGGATAACTGGAGCGGGTGAAGGGAATCGAACCCTCGTCATAAGCTTGGAAGGCTTCTGCTCTACCATTGAGCTACACCCGCGCCGGAAAACAGAGAACGGAACACAGGTATCAGAAAACCGGCGTTTTTGATCCCCGTATTCCGTATTCCGTTCTGTGAATGGTGGGGGAAGTAGGACTCGAACCTACGAAGGCGAAGCCAGCGGATTTACAGTCCGCCCCCTTTGCCGCTCGGGACATTCCCCCAAACGCTTACCGCGGCTCTTTCAAGCCGCGGCGGGCGGATATCGGGCATACGGATGGGACTGTCAACCGGCAGCCGGGGCCGGCTTACTCCGCCGCCATCAAGGGCGCGGCGGCGCGGACATTGGCGATCAGCACCGCGACCGGCATTTGCTGAGGGCCGCAATGATCGGCGAAAGCCTTGAGGATCATCGGCCAGCCTTTTGCGGCACCCATCTGCGCGCGATAGCCTTCCGCGCCCGCGCCGTGATTTGAGAAGTCGCGATGCTCGAGTTCGATGCGGGTGCGGCCGTCGTCCTCGGCGATGAATTTGATTTCGACTTCGCTGGCGTGCTCCGGATTGGGCTCCGGCATCATGTTGGGACCAACGTGCCAGCGCAGCACGATACGCTCCGGCGGCACCCAGCGAATAACGCGCGCGATGTCGATGCGAAAGCCTTCGGGGCCACGCTCCCACAACACGCCTTGCTTGCGGCCCTCGAAGTAAAGCGACTCGAGCGCGTCGCCCGACCAGGTGAATTCGCGTGGCCACCACTCGGTGATGTCGTGGCGGAATTTCTCGAATGCGTCGCTTCGCGACAGCGGCACGGTCGTTCTGCAGCACACCGCATCGTCGGCCGCAAAATGGATTGCGCGAGTATGTATGGTCATGGCAACAACCTCATGGTTCCCTCTGCCCGCCTCCCATCGCTATCAACGGAGATGTCCCCTATCCGTTCCATGAGGGAATTGGTTAAGCTCCAACCCGCACCGCCGGACAAAGGCATTTCACTTGCGCGACGCACGAAATAAGCCGCCGCACCGCCCGCATGTCGCGGCGGCGGGCCTATGGATTTACGGGCTGCATCCGGCGCGCGCGGCGCTGGCGAACAAGCGGCGCAGAATCATGCGTGCCGTGCTGACAACCCGGGCGCTGGAAGAGATCGGGGCCGGCCTGCTCGGCCGCGTGAAGCATCAGATCGTCGATGGCGAAGCGGTCTCCCGTCTGCTGCCGCAGGGCGCGGTACACCAGGGCGTTGCCTTGCAATGCGAAGGATTGCCCCGACGCGATCTGGAGGAAACGCTTGCTGCGACGGCGCCCGGCGCACGCATCGTTCTGGTGCTCGATCAGATTTCGGACCCGCACAATGCCGGCGCCATCCTGCGCAGCGCGGCTGCGTTCGGCGTTGCCGCCGTTGTGGTTCAGGATCGCAACGCGCCATCGGAATCGGGCGTGCTGGCGAAAGCGGCCTCCGGCGCGCTCGACACCGTGCCTTATATCGACGTCGTGAACCTGTCGCGTGCCCTGGAGAAATTGGGCGAGCTCGGCTTCTGGCGCATCGCGCTGGCAGGCGATGGCGGGCAGCCCTTGGCCGATGGCAAAATCAAGGGCGACATCGCGCTGGTGCTGGGCTCGGAGGGATCCGGCATCCGCCGCCTGGTGCGCGAACATTGCGACACCGCCGCGTTCATTCCCATCGATTCGCGCATGGAAAGCCTGAATGTTTCCAACGCCGCCGCGGTGGCGCTCTATGAATTGCGCCGATAACCCCGAGGTGATCGGCGCGCCCTTGGAACCCACGGGCGTAATGCCCATTATCTACAAGGACGCCTCGGGGGAGTATCCATGCGCTCATGCCTGCTGTACCTGATCGGTATTCCGATCCCGATCATCATCCTGCTGTGGATATTCACAGGGCATATGTGAGCGCTGCTCAAGCGCGATCCGCCGAAGTGGACACCGGTTCGGCGCAAGATCGCACGGCGATCGAGGAATTTAGCGCGGCCAGGGAATCTAGAGCAGCGCCGCGACCATCCTCTCGCCGTCGTAATTCTCTATGACGACAAGCACCTTGTAGCCATGCACCATCTTGAGCCGGCCGCGGCGGTCGTGCATCAGCATGCCGTCATTGGACATGGTGGCGGTGCGACGGTCGAAGGCGAAGCGCGGGACCATGCCTTTGTATTGCGAGCGGATCAGATGGAAGAGCAACGCTGCGTTCTGCGGCGCCAGATGGATGCAGCCTGCGCTCGACCGGCTGCCGAGAAACTTGATGTCGTCCGCCGCGGCGCCGTGGATGGCGAGGCCGGTCTGGTAGCCGTGGTTTTCCCAGTTGAAGAACATGGCGTACGGCATGGGTTGATGCCATTGACCCGAGAAGTGGTGCACGTACATGCGATGCGGGTCTAATTCGTAATAGCCGGCGGGCGTGAAGCTCGGCGCCACCGTTCCGTTGGGCGCGATCTCGAACTTCTCGCGCCCCGTCGAAACCGGCCAGTTGTGGATCATCACCAGCTCGTCGCGCCCCTGCTTCTGAAACACATACATGCGCTGGCCGATTGGCGCCTCGGCAGCCTTGCTGACAAACAGGAACAGATCGAAATGCGCGAACATCTCGCGCGTCAGGCTGTCGCCGAAATGCGCAGCGACGCGCGTGAGCTGGGCTCGCGGCAGAACGATCGCCAAGCGTGGCGGCGCAGGCTCGACCCTGTCGCGCGGCGAAGAAATATGGCGCCTGCTCCTGCGTGATGTGGTGGCCGCGGGTTCGACGTTCTCGGCCATGCGTGCGTGAGGGACGGCGTCGCCATGCGCGAAAGTCTGATCGTTCACAGCCAGTGACGCGCGGGCGCCACGCGTTGCGCCAGAACGGTCGGCGACATTGGCGTGGTGAAAAAACGCAGGATGCTGCGCCAGAAGGATCGCAACGGCGAAGCCCGCGGCCGCCGTCAGATAGATTTTGGCCAAACGCCTTGGACCCAACATCGCGCACCCCTCCCCAGCCTATCCGGTGCCGCGGCCCGTTTCCCATTTCGGGACACCAGAGATTAACAACATCGCAAGGATAGGGCTCTGCGGCAACCGGAATATCTAGGACAGTTCTGCAACCAGCGGCGGCGCCCCCCGGTAATCCTGAATTATCAGGAGAACCTTGTAGCCGGGCGTCATCACAGGCCGGCCGTCGGCGCCCAATTGCAGCGTGCCGTCGGTGCGCGTGGTGGCATGATTATGGTTAAAGGCGAAGACGGGCACCATTCCATGTTCATGCGCCTGGAAGCGCCGGAACAGCATCCTGGCCATCTGCGGCGGCAAACGCACGCAGCCCCCGGATGCGCGGCGCCCGAGCAATGCGACATGGCCGACGCCCGAATGCAGCGCGATCCCCGCCAGGTGATTGTGGATCGTGTAGTCGAGGAACATCGCCCACGGCATCGGCGCGTTGTTCCAGCGATGCGAGCGATGATTGCGGTCGAAACGGTTGGGATCGAGTTCGAACAAACCCGTCGGAGTCGAGGTGAAGTATTTTTCGTGCCGTTCGCGGCCGGTGGAAACCGGGATGGCCTGCTCGAACTCCAGACGGTCGTCTGCGCTCTTGTGGAAGATGAACATGTGCTGCGCCCACGGACCGTGCGCAGCCTTGCTCACATAGAGATAGACCTGGAAATAGGGAAACAGACTCGCCGGCACGCTATCGCGCACACGCACTGCAACCGCATTTGCCAGATCGGCCTTGTGCGGCATGGCGAACGGTGCGGTATCCGACGCAGTGTCATGGCCACGCTCTTGCGGTTTTGGCTTCGCGGCAAGTTCGGGCTTTGCTTCAACCTGTCGTGCCCGTCGAGCTGCACTGGACGGAGTCTGCAGATATGCAAGCACCGTCGCGCGCCGCGGCGCGGCAACAATCGAGCCTCGCAAATGGATCGTGGCGGCGGGTTGCGCCGGAATCAAAATATCGACCCTCGGGCGGGCATTATCGGGCATTTGGTTTGGCTGCAGCGGAACAAGCTGGGCAATCTGCCGTGCGGAGTGCTCAGCGAAGGTTTTCAGCGCGACAAAGCGGGCCGGCTGATGAAGCCGATGCTGGGCGAGTTCGCCAACGCCGCCCATCGCCGCAAAGGCGACCGCCGCCACGATCGCAAATTCCCTCACCCGCACCATGGTACAAATCTTAACGGGTTATTTACCAGGCTCAAGCGACGAAACGGCGCGAGCTCCCGCTGGCGAGGTCGGCTTTGAGCGTTTTCGTGGCGCGCCAGTAGCAGAATGCGCCCAAGCTCGCGCTGATGACATTCGTGAGCAAGGCATAACGCAGGGAATCCGAGCCGAATGTCGGCTTCAGCATGACACTGATGAAGCCCACTGTTGCTGGGCCTAATCCCAGCGCGATCATATTAAGGATAAACAGAAGAATGCCGATGGTCTGCGCGCGCATGCGCAGCGGCACCATGCCCTGCGCCATCGCGTAGGACGGGCCGAGATATGTCGCGCCCATCAGCGCCGGAACGACCGCGGCGCACAGCGCAATCGTCGTGCTGTTCGGCAGATAGAACAGCGGCGCGAACGGCACGGCGATGAAAGTGGCGACGATCGGCACATACATGTAGCCGTTGATGTTGCGCGCGCCCCAGCGGTCGGCGAGGAGGCCCGACACATAAGTCCCCACTGCGCCGAAGACGCCCGTCAGCAGCGACAGCGCAATGCCGACCTGTACCGGCGTCATGTGGTGCGAGACGATGAGAAATTTGGGAATGAAATAGAGCCCCGCATACCCGCCGAACGCGCTCATCGCGCAGCCGAATGAAATCCAGCGAAACGACCGCAAGGTGGCGAGATATTTCACTGTGAACAGAAGGCTCGGCGCCTCCTCCGCATCGGCGAGGCTGTCCACCATGCCGCGCTGCGGCTCGCGCACCGTGAAAAGCAGCAGGAACACCAGCAGCAAACCCGGCACACCGGATGCGAGGAACGCCGAACGCCAGCCGTAATGCTCCAGCATCCAGCTCCCGCCAAAAAAACCGAGCAGCAAGCCGATGTTGAGTCCCGCCGAATAGAATGCGAGCGCACCGGCGCGCTTCTGCGGCGCAAACAGATCGGCGATCATGGAGTTGATCGAGGGGCCGGTGCCTGCCTCCCCGATGCCGGTGCAGAAGCGCGTGACGACGAGCTGCCAGATGCTGCTGGCATAGCCGGACAGCACCGTCATCAGGCTGAAGGTGCCGAGCGAGGCGGCGATGATGTTGCGCCGGCTCATGCGGTCGGCGAGCGTCGCCAGCGGAATGCCGAGGGTGGCGTAGATCACCGCGAACACGGTGCCCGAGAGCAACCCCGCGTCGAAATCGTTGATGTGGAATTCCCGCTGGATATAGGGAAGCAGGATCCCCAGGATCTGCCGGTCGAGATAATTGACGACATAGACCAGCGTAAGGATGAGCAGCACGTAATTCGCGGAACGGGAGCCGGCTGCCGTCGCCGGCCCGATCAGCACCGCACCGTCGGGCCGGTCGGCCTCGCCCGCCCGGGCGGCGGGAGTGTCTATTGTCACCGGAGCCTCTTCGGGCGTTTCCTCTGAGCCGACGGTAACAGAATCCGGCGAAAGGTCACCCCATGATCTATCTGCGCCCCGAGACGCATCTGGAGACACACGACGTCACCAACCAGCCGCCGCCGTTCGAGAACATCAACCTGTTCACCTCCGACGCGGCGCTCCAGAACGCGCTGACGCACGCCGGCGGCGCCGTGCATTCCGCGCGCCTTGCAACCTTCGGCGGCGTTTGCGGATCGTCTCAGGTGGCGGACTGGGCGATGCAGGCCAATCGCAATCCGCCGCAACTCAAGCAGTTCGACAAATATGGCGAGCGCCTCGACGAGGTGGAATTTCATCCCGCTTATCACGAATTGATGAAGCTGGGCCTCGAGAATGGCATCTCGTCCGCCGCGTGGACGAGCGAAGCCGGCCACGTCCTGCACACGGCAATTGAATTTCTGATGGCGCAGGCCGAGCCCGGCGTGTGCTGCCCGATGACCATGACCTATGCCTGCCTTCCCGCGATCAAACACGACGCGACGCTCTATGCCGAATGGAGCCCGCGCGTATTGGCGGGGAAATACGATCCGTCCTCGCAGCCGGCGAAGAACAAGGCCGGGGTCACCATCGGTATGGCGATGACGGAGAAACAAGGCGGCTCAGACGTGCGCGCCAACACCACGCGGGCAACGAAGAATGCAGACGGCTCTTACACGCTCGTCGGCCACAAATGGTTCTGCTCCGCGCCGATGAGCGATGCATGCCTCACGCTCGCTTATGCCGATGGCGGGCTCACCTGCTTCCTCGCGCCGCGCTGGAAGCCGGACGGCTCGCGCAACGCGATCCACGTCATGCGCCTGAAGGACAAGATGGGCGACAAGGCAAACGCGTCGTCCGAGATCGAATATCACGGCGCGTTCGCGCGCCGCATCGGCGAGGAAGGCCGC
>DASXDS010000051.1:0-80611 GCA_036490455.1 Rhizomicrobium sp. | reverse complement strand
TACCAGTAAGATCAATCGTGCCTACTGACCCCAGAAGCGGCTCAAACGAAACGAACTTCACCGACGCCCGAGCGGCGCGCAGATGCTTGATGCGCACGGCGTTCTTAGCATCCTCTACCGAAACACCCAGCCAAATGTGGGGTGGTGACAAGCCGGTACCGTATCGATTGGCGAGATAACGGGTCAAAAGCGAACTGCGTTTCGTCAGCACCTGGAACGTGTGCCAGTGGGCGGTTTCCATGGTGTCGAACACTCTGTCGATGAACGAGCGCGGGATTTCCTTATGAAACAGATCGCTCATTGAGTTCACGAAAAGCCGCCGCGGTTGCCGCCAATCGAGGGGCTGTGTCAGGCGGCCCGGCCTAAGTGTGAGATCGAAGCCGCTTTCAAACGGATGGCCGGAAACACCGCGGAAGCGCTCTGAGAAGCGCTCCGCATAACAAAAATCGCAGCCGCGCGTAATTTTCGAACATCCGGTTACGGGGTTCCAAGTCGCGTCGGTCCATTCGATTTGCGTTGTTTCGGCCATAGGCAAACCCTAGAACTTAAGAGGAACAAAAACTAGCCGAAGATAGGAAATCCTTTGGACGGTAAACCCATCGATCCTCTTTAATATACGGTGCCGCCAAAAAAACGTTGGGCAACCCCTTGCGTGTACCAGTGTTCTAGTTATATACAACACCAAGGTCGCCAAACACCTGACAAGGCATGGCGAGAGACGGCAGTGTGGAGGCAAACCCATGCAAACGCTTGGAAATATGGTTCTGGGAGCGGTTTTGGCCGGCGTGCTGGCGGGGCCTCCCGTCTGGTCGGGCGCCGACCGGCTGCTGCAGGTGGGAATCTCCGAGGCGCGGGTCATGGTCGGCGCCGGAAACACCGGTACACCGCTGCATCACGCCCTGACGGCGCTGCGCAGCGCGCTGCCCGACGCGGCCGAAACTGCCCGTCTGCCAAACTGAAGTCTTCCCAACCGATGTCACCCGGACCGAGCCAAAGCGCAATGGACCACGAGTGGAACGCCAATCAGCCGATCTACCGGCAACTGCGCGATCAGGTCATTGCGATGATCCTGGACGGCGTGCTGAACGAGGGCGATCCGCTGCCGTCGGTGCGCAACGTGGCCGCCGAATACCGCGTCAATCCGCTGACCGTGCTGAAGGCCTATCAGCAGCTGGCCGACGAACAGCTGGTCGAAAAGCGCCGCGGGCTCGGCATGTTCGTCACCACCGGCGCGCGCGACCTGCTGCTCAAGGGCGAGCGGCAACGCTTTCTCACCGAGCAGTGGCCCACCATCCAGGCAACGATCCAGCGTCTCGGCCTGACGCCGCAGGATCTTCTGTCATCCACCAAGGAGCGTTGAGGGTATGGCCTGTATAGAAGCACATGGCCTTCACAAGGCATTCGGCGCGACCGTCGCACTGGCCGGCCTCGATCTGACGGTCGAGGAGGGCCGCATCCTGGGCCTCATCGGTCCCAACGGCGCCGGCAAGAGCACGCTGCTCAATGCGGTGCTGGGCCTCATTCCCTATCAGGGCAATCTGAACGTGCTGGGTCTCGATCCGTGGGCGGCGCGCGATCAGTTGATGCGCGATGTCTGTTTCATCGCCGATGTCGCGGTACTACCGCGCTGGATGCGCGTGTGGCAGGCGATCGATTACGTCGCGGGCGTGCATCCGCGCTTCGACCGCGCCAAGGCGGACATGTTCCTTTCGCGTACCCAGATCAAGCGCACCAGCAAGGTCGGCGAACTCTCCAAAGGCATGGTGACCCAGCTGCATCTGGCGCTGGTGATGGCGATCGACGCGCGGCTGCTCGTGCTCGACGAGCCGACGCTCGGCCTCGACATCCTCTACCGCAAGCAGTTCTACGACACTCTGCTCAACGATTATTTCGACCGCCGCCGCACCATCGTGGTGACGACGCACCAGGTCGAAGAGGTGCAGCAGATCCTCACGGACGTGATGTTCATCAATCACGGCCGCATCGTGCTCGCCACCAGCATGGAAGATTTCGAGGCGCGTTACCTGGAAGTGACGGTGAAGCCCGAACAGCTCGCCGCGGCGCGCGCGCTCAATCCCATCAACGAACGCCAGATCATCGGCCGCAGCGTGTTCCTGTTCGACCATGCGGACCGCGATAAACTCGCAAGCCTCGGAGACGTCCGCACCCCCAGCCTCGCCGATCTGTTCGTGGCGCTGATGAGCGAACCCCGGGCACAAGGAGCATTCGCATGAGCAGCCCGTCGAACGCCGAACCCGCGGCGATCTTCGAACCGTCCACTGCCGCGCACACCGCGCCGCTGGCACCGACCCGGCCGTTCTACTGGTCGGTGCGGCGCGAGCTGTGGGAATACCGCTCGGTCTGGATCGCACCGCTCGTCTCGGCCGGTTTCGTGCTGTTCGGCTTCATCATCGCGCTGATCCGCTTGCCGGCGAAGATGCACGTTACCCGTATGCCGCCGGCGGAGGTGCCGGTCGGCATGCTGAGCGCGGCGCAGGGCTTCGCGGCCGCCGTGATCCTCGCCACCAGCCTGACCGTTTGCGTCATCTATTGCCTGGGTGCGCTCAACCACGAACGGCGCGACCGCAGCATCCTGTTCTGGAAGTCGCTGCCGGTGTCGGACATCACCACCGTGCTGTCGAAGATGTTCGTGCCGATGGTCGCGCTGCCCGCGGTGGCGTTCGCCGTCGCACTCGCGACCCAACTCGTGCAGCTGGTTCTCGGAAGCGCGTTCCTGGCGACGCACGGCATGAATCCCGCGATCCTGTGGAACGGGCTGCTCGGCCACATCGTGGTGGGCGGCTTCTATACGGTGATCGTCACCGCGCTCTGGTACGCGCCGATCTATGGCTGGCTGCTGCTGGTCTCCGGCTGGGCGCGGCGCGTGCCGCTGTTGTGGGCGGTGCTGCCGCTGCTCGCGGTGTGCATCGTGGAGAAGATCGGCTTCGACACCGATTATTTCTGGTCGATGCTGTTCTACCGGATCACGGGCTTTGCCCAGGAAGCGTTCGGCGGCGTGCATATCCATGGCGGCAACATCGTCGACCCGCTGATGCTGCTGACGCCCGACCGGTTCGTTGCAAGCCTGGGCCTGTGGATCGGACTTGCCTTCGCCGCCGCCTTCCTCGCCACCGCGATCTGGCTCCGCCGCTACCGCGATCCGGGCTGAGCGTCGCCCGATCGATGCAGGCGATGCGGACACGGACAGACAAATCTCAGGCGTTCGCGTTCATATGCGGCTGACGCCGGACGGCGCGCGCGAAGGTGCTGCCCGTCCACGCCGCGAACCGGCTCAGATAAGCGGGGCTGTCATCCACATTCGTGCCGACGATGCCCGCGATGATGGCGCTCACGAGCATGACGGCGAGCACGAGGAGGTCGGTCCAAGCGGCGTGGATGACGAGGAGGAATGCGGCGAGCAGCAAAATCGGGATGCCGCCCAGCAGCGTGCTCACGATCACGGCCGCGATTCCCCATTCGGCGCCGACGATCTCGACACACAGAACCCAGATGACGAAGGCGAGGATCGCAACGGAGAGCAGGAAGCCGATGGCGGCGACGCCCCGGGTGGCGCGCGGCACCAGCAGGGGCGCCAGCACGCACAGGTCGGCGGCGAGTGTCCAGCCGAACAGCGACGAAATCACATGCAGGATAGAAGGGATCACGCATCGCTCCCATTCGGAAACGTGCTGCCTCTCTAGCGGCCCTATGGTTAAAGAAGGGTTAACCCGTAGGTAGCTTTGAACAAAATTGCACGTTTTGATTGAGAACAAATCCACTCCGATCTTTGTCAGGACCGTTGCACATTTAGCGAGAGCCCGAATAAAGTTCCCTGTCTGGTTGCTGGAGGGGAACATGTCCGAGACCGAACAAAGCTTTCGCCGCTGGTATGACGAGGTGTGGAACAAGCGCCGGCGATCGGTGGCGCACGAAATCGCGGATCCGAAAATGGTGTTTTACGACATCGATGCGGATGGCAATTCGCTCACGGGTCTTGACGGTTTTTTCGCGTTTTCCGATCAGTTGCTCGCCGCGTTTCCGGACCTCCACTTCACGGTTCACGACAGCATCGGCATCGCCGACAGCGCTGCGGTGCGCTGGACAGCGCAGGCCACGCATAAAGGCGCTTGGGAGGGGCATGCCCCGACCAACAAGCCCGTCACGCTAAAGGGCATGGGATTTGCGCGTTGGAAAAACGGCAAGGTCGTCGAATCCTGGAACGAGTGGGACCGGCTGGGGCTGATGAAGCAGATTCAAGGTTCTTAGGAGTCCCGTTCGCAGCGCGCTATTGAAATCCGGTGAGCGGAGCAAAGTAAGCTCGGTCTTCGCGCGCGCGATTTTGATCCGTACACTCGGCTGCGGTCTCCGCGCAGATATCGGCGGATGACTCTCTGGAGGAATGCGATTGTCCCGGCCGGATGTCGTCACCGAGATGTTCGCCTATGACGGCGGCCGGCAGGTCACGGCGTATATTCCGCCGGGTCCGCCCGGCGCCGTGGTGTTCGCGGCCGATGGCGTCTGGCACGCGGCGCAGTTGGTGGAATCTCTGAGGGCGGCCGGCGCGTCCTCCACGCTGGTCGTAGGCGTCGATGGCAAACCCGATGACGAAGGGCGGCTCAAGGAGTATGTGCCAGCGGTCGAGCCGGAGCGGTTTGCGGCGCACGAACGGTTCTTTGTCGACGACGTCCGCGCATGGATGCGTTCGTCGCTGGGCATAGCATTTCCGCCGGCGCGCACTGCGGTGTGGGGCGCCTCGCTGGGCGGAGAACTCGCGCTTGCGCTCGGGCTTCGCCATCCGGAAATCTACGGCGTTGTCTTCTCGGCCTCGCCCGGCGGCGGCTTTCGCCCGACGGCTACGCTCCCGGCCACGCTGCCGCGCGCCTATCTCGTCGCCGGCAGCGAGGAGCAATTCTTTCTCGACAACGCGACGCGCTGGGTCGAGGCATTCCGCGCGGCAAACGCCGATGCGATCCTGAAAGAGCGTCCCGGCTCACATGGCGGCGCGTTCTGGTACGACGAATTCCCGCTGATGACGCGCTGGGCCTTCGGAGGTTGAGCGCCGCGATGGCGACAGCACTGCTTGCAGACCGGTGAGAATGCGCAAGCGTCAATGTAGGCCTGGATAGAGCAGAGAAGTCGTGGGCGCGAGGTACGGTCCGAAGCAGTGCCAAACGCCGTAGAACGCGAGCGGGAACAGGATCGGTGCAGGCCAACCGAAACGGCGCAGTTCTATCGCTTCCAGGAGATTCACCGCGAACGTCGAAACGACGCGGCAAGATGTTCGCTTGAGGGTGTGCCGCGAGCGGGAAACGCAGCAGGATTGAGAGCATAGTGTTCCCGTCGGCGGATTCTGTGGATTCTGTCCCCGGCGTGCGCTAGATGGCGCATGTTCGCAACGCGGGGGAAAATCATGCGGCATCTGACGACATCGGTTTGGGCTATCTTGCTGGCTTCAACGGCAGCTTCGGCTCAGACCGTTACATCGACCAACGATATCAACACGCCCGTCAATCATCCCTATCAGGTGTCGGCGCTGGGCAGCTGCAGCGCGACGGTCTGTGTGGTGAAGTTCCCGGCAACGGCCGCGCCGCGGACACAGGTGCAGCACGTCTCGTGCCTGATGGCGGTAAAGAGCAGCGCGGCGGCGCCGGCCGCTGTCGGGCTTATCATCGCGAACACGAATCTTGCGAATTATCTGCCGCTCTTCAGTTTCGGGCCCAGCATCACTATGGAAGGGGCGAAAAATTTCGGGGTCAATAGCGAGACCCAACTGTTTGCGGTCAAGGGGCAGCAACCGCAGATCCTCCTCTCTGCGGCGAGCGGAGCAGTCGAAAGTATTCAGTGCACCATCTCGGGCTATCACACCAACGCAGGCCAAACCTGAGACGCGATATCGACCGAGGTGAAGGAACGGCGCAAGCGATCCGCGCCGTTCGAAACCTAAATCGTGAAGTGATAGACGCCGGCCCGGATCACGAGGAACATCAGAAGCGCGGAAAGCCCGGTTGAAGCCGATGCGGCTCGCGGTCTTGCCGATTTCTTGCACGACGAGTCCCTCCCGATCGACCGTATTGCGATACGGAGACTCCATGGAATTTTTTTATGATGACGGACACACTCCGCCCGCATAAGGCCGAAAATGACTTTGGCATGACAATATAGGCCAAAAACGACATCGCGCCTGACGCGAGTCGTTGAAACGATTGGCGACATCACGGCGAAATCGGGCAAGCCCCGGCGAACGTGCGCCGGTACAAGTTGGTTCAATTTTTCAGATTCGACTCTCGTCAGACGCGGGCGCAACCATTTTTTGCGGTGCGCGTACGTGCGCGATCGCGAACCAAACTAAATTTCCCAACAACCACATCGAGAGGAGTGGCAGTCATGAGAGCTTCATTCGGAATCGCCTGCGCTCTGGCGCTTGCTCTTTCGGCCAGTCCGGCCGTTGCGGCCGGTCCTTTTCCCGCAAGCGTGGTCGGCATCTGGAACATAAACGCCAACCAGTCGACGCTGACCTTGAACATCGTCAAACAGAAGGGAACGAGTCCCTGCAAGAACATCGTCGGCGTGCTGCATGACAGCGTCAACGGTAACGCCGACATCACGGGGTTCTATTGCCCCTTCAGCGGCCGCATCAGCTTCCTCAGGATGGATCCGACGAGCAAGCAGACCTATCAGACCTGGACCGGCAATCTCTCCTATCCCGGCAGCACCACCTATATGGCCGGCGAGTTCGCCCAGGAAGTCGGCACCACGCCCGGCGAATACGACTTCTTCGGAACGTTCAGCCCTGCCGGCTGAGTGCAAACCCCGGCACGCGCGATCCCCCGAGGCATTCGGGGGATCGCGTGGTTTTCAAAGGCGTTGTGCATGGCCCTCAGGTGTGGGCTGCCAAATTGGATTGTGCTCATCTCGAAAATCGGCTGGGAATACTGTGATGCTAGCTGTTAGCACCTGCGACACCGACCTATGCAATCAAATTGGAACGCCTAAGCGTTCGCGTGAACGGGTTATCCAATTGATCTAGCCACGCAATGCACTCTTCTGGATTGGCCAATATCCCCTTGTTCGCAAGTTCGATAAAAGCCGGTGGCACCCACGCGACCAGGAAATTCGCAGGCATCTCCTCCGTCGTGCCGTTCTTACGGGTAATGGTCCTCACATCTTGAACCATCCACACCCAAGTGTCGTATGGTGGGATATTGGCTTCATCAAAAAAGCCGTTCGATTCTTCTCCGGCTACTCCGTCGGAGAGGGTATCATCGGGAAAATAAGCCAGCAGGCGTCCGCCCTGTAAATCACTAGCCGGTACGACGTCGTCATATCCGATCGAGCGCAGGCGGCATGAACGATCCAAGGAAATGCAGAACACCTGGTGGTGCTGTGAGCTCAGTGGGACCTTAGTGGGTTCGAATGTTCGCAGAGATTTTTCAGGGTCTTCTACATTTCCCGTCCGAAGACACCAAACCATCGTTTCGGTGAGACTCCGAAGGAATCTCCTCATTATTTCGGGGTGAGTAAGGTCAGCATGCAGCATGGAGTGTCCGTACCGGTATTCAATGCAATTCGCTACTGGGGCACGCGCCTGACCGCATTGAACGTCATTTGCAATTCGGTAGGCTGGAACTCGGTGACGCGCAATATTCCCTTATTCTTTGAAATAGCCATTATCGGCGCTATGGACTAGTCCTGACTTTAAGTCCGACCATATGAGAATAACACTATAATGTCGTCCCGATCTGCTGACGAGGCAAAGCAAGACTATATCAACAAGATGGGGATCGATCTTGGCGCTCAATTCACCGCACTTTGGCAAGGCGGCTTCAACACATCCTTTGGGACGATATTCTTTTACACTTAGCCCGGCTTACCGATCCACCGCAATCATTAGGCCGCAGAGATCGTTCTAACTTGACGATTCAAAATCTTGGCAACCTTGTTTCCGAGCCAGCGGTGAAGGCTGAACTGACCGCGCGGATTATGTTTCTTATCGATGCTACGGCTTTCGCACGGGATTGGCGCAACCGACGAATTGCTCACCGCGATCTTTCGCTCGCGCTGGAAGACCCGTTAGCGCACGCACTAAAATCTGCTAGCCGAAAGCAAGTGGCTGACGCGCTCAACGAAATGCAGGCAACGCTCAACGTGGTGCAAATTCATTACGCTCAATCCGAAAGCCGCTTTGATATTGGGCCGGCACATGATGGTGCCCTGTTCCTATTGCGAGCGCTGTCAGATGGTCTGTTCGCTGCGGAGGCATCTGCGGCCGACCACTCCAACCGTGCACGAATGCAACGCTTTGCGATTGCACTGTTGCACTGGTATCCCCAACATTTGCAATGTCGAAGCGGATGACGAACCCAGCGCGTCCAGGATTTGCGGTAGATAGTACGAATTGACGGACACGAATGCGGGGGCGATGAGTTGAAATGTATTCGCGCTTGCTCGCTAACACACTGGCGCGAAGTTGATAGCCTTGCCAACCGAAGACGAGGAACTGCAGAAAAGCGATGATGGCCAAAAGGCTATCGACGACTAGATGCGCGTCCATGAACTTCGCAAATCCTTGAACGAGGGGCGCCTAGGAATCGTCCCTCACACGGCCAAGATGCTACCCGTTTCAAGGCCGAGCTACTGATGGATTTCGAGCCATTGGTTGCCGCCGGCGGTGCGAGTCTACGACTGCTAGTCCCGACATGGGGGGCCATCGTCGCAATAGCGAGAGCATGCGGAAGACTGGCTCGTTGAGGTGTGGTCGCGAAAGCTCTCATCACTTTGCGAAATGTGGTGACAGGCTGAGGAGGGGGCTGGTGAGTTCGTGGAGTTCGTCGGGGAAGCTCGCGCCGATATAGAGCCCGAAGAAGAAGCCGAAGATCAGGGCGATCAGAGTTTTCATGCCAATCGCCAGCCGCGACGACTCGATAGCAAATGTTATGTTGGCACCTGAAACAGCGTCTGACTACCCAAGGACGTGGGAGGACGGTTCGCGCGCTGCGTTGGGTGATCCGATTCTCTGCCGGTGAACGCGGAGGCACCCAGGCCGGCTCGATCAGGCGTTGACCGGCGCAGAGTGGGTCGCCACCGTTTTCGTGTCGGCGCGGTTCGCGGCGTGGAAGGGGTAGCCCCCCTCTCGATTATTGAGGTTCGAATGCCCAGAGGGGAGGGCTCAAAACGGAGGTTCAATTCCGACACAAAATTGCGCGGTCTCCTTCAACGTGACGGGGAGAGGGACCGTCGAAAATCGCGGTTCAAATCCGACATAAAGTTGCGCAGCTCTGTTCATGCGGGGGTCGGGCGCCAGAAAGAGGACGTACGAGGAGTGAGCGCTCCAACACCTCGCCTGTCATGGCCTGTGAAAACAGGCCATCCAGTTTGTGTTGGCTGGTCTCGCAATTTGCGTGTCGTCGGACGCGCCGGCGCAACATCACCTGGATGGCCTGTTTTCACAGGCCATGACAGCAAGCCCGAGGCGTCAACCATGTCCCCTAAAAGCTCATACTCGGCGTGATGGGGAAGGGCTCAAAAATGGAGGTTCAATGGCGAACCCCAAAGTTGCGTCGCGAGACGGCTCTTTCGAGAATGTTGCCCAGCCTCGAATGCGACGAGGACAAGGCCACCTTTGAGGTCAAGCTGGGGAAGATCGCCAAGGCGAAGCCTGCGAGAAAGAAATGAAGCTAGTTGTTCCAGCTGTTTTGCTGTTGGCGCTGTCGGGCTGCGTTTACCAGCCGGTAATCACCGAAACCGCCGCAATCGCCAAAGGCAAACGCGCTTGCGCCGAAGAAGATAAGGAGATGCCCAAGGCGGAATGGCGAGCAAGGTTAGAAGGCGACCACTGGCATGTCTGGCAAGGCAACGAGGGCGGTAACGGGCCGATTATTGACGTGCCACGAGACGGCCAACCCGTGACCGGCTACCACGATTGCAAGTTCATCATCATTTCAGATTGACCCACCACCACTGGCGCTCGGTTTGTCAAAGACAATATCGCCGGTTCAATTCCGACATAAAGTTGCGCGAGCTTGCCGGCACCGGTCGCCGCTGCGGCACGGTTTACAGGGTGGCCTTGGCGCTCTTAGATGCGGCCAGACTGCTTTGGGAGACGACGATGGCAACCGGCATCAAGGACAAGGTCGCGATTTTGGGCATGGGCTGCTCCAAGTTCGGGGAGCGCTGGGAATCCGGCGCCGAGGAACTGATGGTGGAGGCCTATCTGGAAGCGATGGCCGACGCTGGCGTCGACGTGAACCAGATCCAGGCGGCGTGGTTCTCCACCGCCATGCCGGAGCAGCATGTCGGCAATGGCGGCACGCCGCTTTCGATGGCGCTGCGCCTGCCCAATATCCCCGTCACGCGGGTCGAGAATTTCTGCGCCTCCGGCTCCGAGGCGTTCCGCGGCGCTGTGTATGCGGTCGCGGCCGGCGCCTGCGATATCGCGCTCGCGCTCGGCGTCGAGAAGCTGAAAGACACCGGCTATGGCGGCCTGCCGCAGCGCGAGAACGGCACGCTCAATCCGTTGTGGAGCGCCAACGGTTCGGCACCCGGCAATTTCGCGCAGCTCGCATCCGCCTATCGCGGCAAGCACGGCGTGTCGAAGCAAGACCTCAAGCGCGCCATCGCGCATGTGTCGGTGAAGAGCCACGCCAACGGCACCAAGAACCCCAAGGCGCATCTGCAGAAAGCGATCACCGAAGATCAGTGCCTGAACGCGCCGATGATCGCAGAGCCGCTCGGCCTGTTCGATTGCTGCGGCGTGTCGGACGGGGCTGCCTGCGCCATCGTCACCACGCCGGAGATCGCGCGCGCGATGGGCAAGAAGGATCTCGTCACCGTGAAGGCGCTGCAGCTCGCGCTTTCGAACGGTCTGGAGAGCCAGCACAATTCGTGGGACGGCTCTTATTTCCACACCGCGCGCATCGCCTCCAAGCGCGCCTATGACGAGGCCGGCATCAAGAACCCGCGCGAGGAAGTGTCGATGATGGAGGTGCATGACTGCTTCTCCGTCACCGAACTCGTGACGATGGAAGACCTACACATCTCCCGCGAAGGCGAGGGCTGGAAGGACGTGATGAACGGCTTCTACGATGCGGACGGCCAGGTGCCGTGCCAGATCGACGGCGGCCTCAAATGCTTCGGCCATCCCATCGGCGCCAGCGGCCTGCGCATGCTCTACGAAATGTACCTGCAGCTGCAGGGCCGGGCCGGCGCGCGCCAGCTCAAGAACCCGAAGATCGGCCTGACCCACAACCTCGGCGGCGCCCCGTCGTCGAACGTATGCTCGGTCGCGATCGTCGGCGCGTACGGGGTGTGATTGAAGCTAGGTGGTGCGATCGACGCGTTTGGCGCCGGCGCGCATCTCCTTGCGCAGCGCATCGGTGACTTTCCGCAAGTATGCCGCGCTGAATGCACCGAGCGGCTCAATGCCTGTTTCGAAGTACCAGGACTGCTCGGCGATGTCGTAATTGTATTCGCCGATCACGATCCACGCGCGCGGGTAGCGCGTCAGCCCGGCTCGCGCGCGTTCGATATCCGGAATTTCGAGCGCGCTGGTATCGCTCGCAGGTTCGCGGCTGGTGATCGCGAGCAGCATGAGGTGGTTGGTATCGTCTTCGCGGCGATGGACGCGAACAACGAGGCAGGCGGGTCGCGTTTTGCGGCCCTCCGTTTCGCCTCGTTCGTGCTGACGCGCCCAAAGATAGGAATAGGACACGATGGTTCCCGGCGGCGGAAGCTCAGCCGTCATTCGGAGCGTCCTCGCCGTCCGCGATTCTGTCGAGGGCTTCGAGGAACATCTCCCTTAACTCGGGCGGGGTATCTTTCGTGCGATACACCTTGCGCGGGTCTGGATCCGGATTTCGCAGCCGCTCGTAATCCTCGACGGCCATCAGGACGAAGCGGGGTTTGCGATGCTGGGTGATCGTCACAGGAGAGCGGGACGCCGCATGGGTTACGGTTTTGAGGTCGCGCAGCAGATCGACGGTGGAAAACGAGCGCATAACGGGCTCCTCGAAAAGTTCAACTTATTCGACTTAGTCGAAATATACGACTATTTTGACTATTCTGCAAACGGACTCACCGCCCCATGACCGTGCTCGTCACCGGCGGCGCCGGCTATATCGGCAGCCACATGACCTACGCGCTCACCGACCGCGGCGAGCGGGTGGTGGTGCTCGACAACCTTTCGACCGGCAACCGCTCGCTGGTCAGCGAGAAGGCAACCTTGGTCGAAGGCGACATCGGCGACGAAGAGCTGCTGAAGCGCACGATGCGCGAGCACGCGATCGACGCGGTGATCAATTTCGCGGGCTTCATCGTGGTGCCGGAATCCGTGGCGCAGCCGCTGCGCTATTACCTGAACAACACGGTCAAGACGCGCACCCTCGTCGACGCCTGCGTGCAGGAGGGCGTGAAGCACTTCCTGTTCTCCTCCACCGCGACGGTCTACAGCGTGGACGCGAAGCAGCCGCTCGCGGAAGACGAACCGAAAAATCCTATCAGCCCCTACGCACGCTCCAAGCTGATGACGGAGTGGATGCTGGAGGACGCCGCGAAGGCGCACGATTTCCGCCCGATGGTGCTGCGCTATTTCAACGTCGCCGGCGCCGATCCGAAAGGCCGCACCGGACAGTCGACGCCGAACGCGACGCATCTCATCAAGGTCGCATCGCAGGTTGCGCTCGGCCGCCGGCCGCAGCTCGATCTGTTCGGCACCGATTATCCGACGCCGGACGGCACTTGCGTGCGCGATTACATCCATGTGAGCGATCTGGTCGCCGCGCATCTGCTCGCGCTCGATGCGTTGCGCGCCGGCGCCGCGCCGGACACCTACAATGTCGGCTATGGCCGCGGGCTTTCGGTGCGCGAGGTGATCGCGGGCATGGAAGCCGTGATCGGCCGGAAGCTTCCGGTGCTGGAGCAGGGCCGCCGCCCGGGCGATCCGCCGACGCTGATTTCCGATCCCACGCGCCTCAAGACCGATCTCGGCTGGGTGCCGCAGCACGCGGACCTGGAAGCGATCATCCGCTCCGCGCTCGCGTGGGAGCGGCGCTTCAATTCGTGAGCGGTTCGACGGGCGGACGTCCGACGCTGACATAGGTGAAACCGGCTTCCGCCATCTGCGCCGGGCGGTAGATGTTGCGCAGGTCGATCATCAGCGGCGTCTTCAGCGCGGCTTTCATGCGGGCGAAATCGAGGGCGCGAAACTCGTTCCACTCGGTCAAGATCACCACGCCGTCGGCGCCTTCCAGCGCTTCGTAACTGTCTGAACAGGTGCCGATGGAAAGCAGCTTCTTCGCCTCTTCGGCGCCTGCCGGATCGTAGGCGCAGATGCGCGCACCTTTCGCCTGCAGATAAGGCACGATGGTGAGGCTCGGAGCATCGCGCATGTCGTCGGTGTTGGGCTTGAAGGTGAGGCCGAGGATCGCCACGGTTTTGCCGTTCACGCCGCCGAACGCGCGCTCGATCCGTTCCGCCAACGCGGTCTTGCGCGCGTCGTTGACCTTCACCACGGCATCGACGATGCGGGTCGGTGCGCCGATCTCTTCCGCGGTGCGGCGTAGCGCAAGCGTATCCTTCGGCAAGCACGAACCGCCGAAACCGGGCCCCGCGTGCAGAAACTTGCCGCCGATGCGGCCGTCCAGCCCGATGCCGCGCGACACGTCCTGCACGTCGGCGCCGACCTTCTCGCAGATGTCCGCCATCTCGTTGATGAAGGTGATCTTGGTCGCTAAGAACGCGTTCGCCGCGTATTTGATCAGCTCCGCGCTTTCGCGCGTGGTGAACAGGATTGGCGTCTCGTTCAGATAGAGTGGGCGATAGACTTCGCGCATCACCTCGCGCGCGTGATCGGTATCGCAACCCACCACGATGCGATCGGGGCGGCGGAAATCCTCGATCGCCGAACCTTCGCGCAGGAATTCCGGGTTCGACGCCATGTCGATGGAGATGCCGGGCCGCGCTTTGCGGATGATCTCCTCCACCTTGCGGCTGGTGCCGACCGGCACGGTCGATTTGGTGACGACGACGGTGTGCCCGCTCAGCGAGGCGGCGATCTCCTCGGCGGCCGCATAGACGTAGCTGAGATCGGCATGGCCGTCGCCGCGCCGGCTGGGGGTGCCGACCGCGATGAACACGGCATCGGCCTGCGGCACGGCGGCAAAGTCGCTGGCGAAGGACAACCGTCCCGCCTTGACGTTGGCGGCGACCACGTCATCCAGCCCCGGCTCGTAGATCGGCATGCGCCCGGCCTTCAGCGCCGCGATCTTGCCGGCATCCTTGTCGATGCAGACCACGTCATGCCCGAACTCCGATAGACAAGCCCCTGACACCAGTCCGACATAACCCGTTCCGATCATTGCGATATGCATGTGTTCTCAGCCCTTGGCACAAGGCTCTGTATGGCACAGGGGGCGATGGCGAGCCTAGCGCCAAGGAAGGGTTCGCGCAGAGGCGCAGAGACGCGGTTGGTTTGCCGGCTCTGGCCAGCCTTGTTTCCGTGTTTCCGGCGCGCTTCGCGCGCCAGGCAACTTTGGATAGCGCATCCTAACGTGGCGCCGGTGTTCTCTGCGGTCTCTGCGCCTCTGCGCGAACTTCTATCGCGCCGCTTGTTTCAGGCCGGAATAGGTTGGCTGATCGATCAGGACCTTGGCCTTGGTCGTCTCTGTCAGGTGCTGCGCGAAGCCCGGGGTTTCGAGGCCGATCGCACCCTCGCGGATGTTGCGGCACAGTTCGCGGTTGAGTTCTTCCAGCGTGCCGTCGTGGCCGAGCAACGCGACAAGGCCCGCGTGTTCTTCCCCGGCCGCCTTTTCGCCTTGCGCCAGCTGCCGCGCGACGATGCCGAGCGCGTTCGCCGACACCCGTGCGTGGAAGGCGGTGTGACCTTTCAGCTCGGGCATCGCGCGCTGTTCCAGGAACGCGCGCACCGCCTCGACCAGCTCCAGCATCGAAGGTTGGTCCATCATGTTCAGATCTTTCCGCCGATGATGAGGTTCACGAGATCGATCTCGGTTTCCGACGAGCGCCGCCCGATCGCGGCGCGCTCGACCGAGCCGTCGCGTTTGAACCCCTGATACATGCTCATGCACATCACGCCCCATTTGAGCGAGCCGTAGACGATCCAGGTGCGCGCCATGTCTTCGTCGAGCTTCGCGCCACCCGCCGCTTCGTAACCGGCGAGCAGGTCTTTCAGGTCGCCGAAGCCACCGACCACTTTTTCCGCCACGCCGAAGCGCCAGGTGTTGGTGCAGATCCAGCCGATGTCTTCCAGCGGATCGCCGATGTGCACCAACTCCCAATCGAGTGCGGCTTCCACGCGCTCCGGCGAGATCATGATATTGCCGTGCCGGAAATCGCCGTGCACCAGCGTTTGCCGCGCGGCTCCGGCAAGGCGCGGCTCCAGCCATTTGAACGCCATCTCGAACACCGGATGCGGATAATCGTAGGTGTCGTAGAGCCGGCGATAATGCTGCAGCTGCGACGGTCCATCGACCACCGGCAGCGCCGCACGCAACGCCGGTGTCAGTTCGACCGCATGGATGCGCGCGAGAATTTCACCGCACTGCGCCGCGAGTTTGGGCCGCACCGCATCGAACTCCTTGTCGCGCAAAATCTTGCGCGCAATGGTTTCGCCCGGCAGCCGCTCCATCACATAACCCTGGCCGACGCCGTCGCTGTCCTGCAGCACATAAGGCACGCGCGGCGCCTTCACGCCGAACTTGCGCGACTCTCCGATTGCGAGCGCTTCGGTTGCGAGCGGCACGGCGTTCGAACCTTCCGTCACGCGCGCCAGACCGCCGGGCGAGCGGCGCAGGATCAGCGGCTCGGTCTTGCCGTTGACGATGCCGTCGAACGACCAGGTCTCCTGGCTCGCGCCGCCGGACAGCCGCGTCATCGTCGTGATGCGTTCGAAGCCCGGAATGCCGCGCTTCAGCGCTTCTTCGAAAGCCGGCTGAAAATCCGCTGTTGCCATCTTATCCGGTGCGCAGATACCGCACCGCCTCATCGCGTTCGAACAGATAGAGCAGCACGCGCAGCGCCGCTCCCCGTTCCGACTTTAACTCAGGATCGCGGGCGAGGATCAAGCGCGCATCGTCCCTTGCCGCTACGAGAAGATTGCCGTGCACCGCGAGATCGGCGACACGAAACTCCGGCATGCCGCTCTGCCGCGTGCCGAGCAGTTCGCCGGCGCCGCGAAGCCGCAAATCCTCTTCGGCGATGACGAAGCCGTCATCGGTCTCGCGCATGATCTTGAGCCGCGCTTTCGCGGTTTCGCTGAGCGGTTCGTGATAGACCAGAAGGCAGCTGGATTTCGCCGCCCCGCGTCCGACACGCCCGCGCAACTGATGCAACTGGGCCAGACCGAAACGTTCGGCGTGTTCCACCACCATGATGGTGGCTTCCGGCACGTCCACGCCGACTTCGATCACCGTGGTGGCGACGAGGATGGAGATTTCACCCGCCTTGAACTTCGCCATCTGCAGGTCGCGTTCGGCGCCTTTCATCTTGCCGTGGACGAGGCCGACCTTGGCGCCCAGCACCTCTTTCAGCATGCCGGCGCGTTCTTCCGCGGCGGCGAGATCGCTGTTCTCCGACTCCTCCACCAGCGGACACACCCAATAGGCGCGGGCGCCGTTGGCGATTGCGCGCTTCAGGTGATCGACCACTTCGTCGAGCCGCTGGCCGTTCACCAGCCGCGTGTCCACCGGCTTGCGGCCGGGCGGACGGCCGGTGAGCTTCGAGACATCCATGTCGCCATACGCGGTGAGTGCGAGCGTGCGCGGGATCGGCGTCGCTGTCATCACCAGCACGTCGGTCGGCCGCTCGCCTTTCGCCTGCAAGGTCATGCGTTGATGCACGCCGAAGCGATGCTGTTCATCGACCACGGCAAGCGCGAGATCGCGGAACGCGACGTCTTCCGAAAAGATCGCATGCGTGCCGACGAGAATATCGATCAGCCCTTCCGCCAGCGCGCGCAAGGTCTGGTCGCGCGCCGTCCCGCGCTCGCGCCCGGTGAGGATCGCCATGCGCACCCCGGCCTCGCGCGCCAGCGGTTCGAGCGCCGCCATGTGCTGCCGCGCCAGCAATTCGGTCGGCGCCATGAACGCGCCTTGCGCGCCGATCTCCACCGCGTTGAGCAGCGCCATCATCGCAACCAGCGTCTTGCCGGCGCCGACATCGCCCTGCAACAGCCGCAGCATGCGGTTGGGGCCGGCCATGTCGGCTTCGATCTCCGCGATCGCCTGTTGCTGCGGCTCGGTGAGCGCGAAGGGCAGGGCGGCGATCACCTTCGCCTTGCGGCTGCCGTCGCCTTTGATCGCGCGGCCTTTCGGCGCACGCATCCGGCCGCGGATCATCAAAAGCGCAAGCTGGTTTGCGAGCAGTTCGTCATAGGCCATGCGCATGCGCGCCGGCGATTCCAGGCTGAGATCGGCGTCGTTCGCCGGTTCATGCGCGGTCCGCAGCGCTTGGTCGAACGGCAGCCATGCCTGTTTTTTGAAATACGCTGCATCCTGCCATTCCGGCATTGGTGGCACTTTCTCTACCGCAGCGGCGATCGCTTTGCTCAGCGTCTTCGGCTGCAGCCCTTCGGTCAGCCCATACACCGGCTCGTGCAGTGGCAGTCCGGCGAGTTCGTCCGCCGCCAGGATGTAGTCCGGATGCACCATCTGAAGCTGATCTTTGAACCGCTCGATCCGCCCGCTCACCACGCGCTTGCCACCCACCGGCAGGAGGCGGGTGAGGTAATCGCCCTGTGCATGGAAGAACACGAGATCGATCAGCGCGGTGTCATCCGAACACTGCACGCGATAAGGCCGCCTGCGATCGTGTGACGGCACGTGGCGCAGCACGTTCACTGTCACGGTCGCGATGCGGCCTGCTTCGGCCTGCATCAGATCGGGTCGGTAACTGCGATCCACCACACCGGTGGGCAGATCGAAGATCAGATCGATCAGCCGCGTTCCCGCCACGCGCTCGATCAGTTTCGCAATACGCGGCCCCACGCCCGCAAGCGTGCGCGTCTCGGCAAACAGAGGAAACAGAATCGCGGGCCGCATGATGGGGTGGATAATAGAGTGGCGAAGGGTGGAGCCCAACCGGCACAGTTGGAAGACAATGTGTCGGAGAGACTTCCCCTCACCTGCTTCGCTTCGCGAAGCTGTCCTCTCCCGCTGCGCGGGCGAGGTTAGCCGAGCCTCGCTTCACCTCTCCCACTTGCGGGAGAGGACAGCCGTTGCGTCAGCAACGGCAGGTGAGGGGCCGTGAAGAGATTCACTGGAATTGGCGCTCCTTAGCCGCTATACCCTCCCGCAATGCGTGAAGATGTGGAAAAAAGCCCCGCCGAAAGGCGACGGGCTCGCTTGCGTTTCCGATGTGCCCGCCGTGGCTTCAAGGAAGTGGACCTGATTTTTGGCGCCTTTGCGGCCGACCATCTGGACGGTCTCAGTGAGGAAGAGCTGGACAGTCTGGAGGCGTTGCTCGATGTGCCGGACCAGGAGGTCTATGGCTGGCTGCGCGATCACGCGCCCGTTCCTGCAGCCTTCGACACGGCAGTGTTCGCGAAACTGAAAGCGCTCTGCGCGCGCAAAGACCCGACATGGAACGTATAAATTACATCGCCCGCGCGGAAGGGCGCTTCGCCGTCACCGGCGCGCCGGTCGGTTACGATGCCTATCTCGCTGCCGAAACCGCAAAGCGGCGGAACGGTCTCGTGCTGCTCGTCACCCCCGACGATCTGCAAGCCTCTGCCGCGTGCGATGCGATCGCGTTCTTCGCGCCGGAGGTGCCCTGCCTGCTGTTCCCGGCCTGGGATTGTCTGCCTTACGACCGCGTGTCGCCGAAGCCGGATATCGAGAGCGTGCGTCTCGCGACCTTGGCGCGGTTGGTCCAGCGCGACAAGGATTCCGGCCCAGCCGTCGTCGTCACCACCATCAACGCGCTGCTGCAGCGCGTGCCGCCGCGCGACGCGATCGCGACCTCCAGTTTCGTTGCGCGCGCCGGCCACGACATCGATCACGATGCGCTGGTCGCATTCCTGGTGCGCAACGGCTACGCGCGCGCGAGCACGGTGCGCGAGCCCGGCGATTATGCGCTGCGCGGCGGTATCATCGATCTGTGGCCGCCTGGCACGGAGCAGCCGCTCAGGCTCGATTTCTTCGGCGAGGCGCTGGAGGCGATCCGCCGCTTCGATGCCGAGACGCAATTGTCGGCCGATACGATGAGCCAGATCGAATTGCTGCCGGCCAGCGAAGCGCCTCTCGATCCGGAATCGATCAGCCGCTTCCGCACCGGTTATGTCGCGACGTTCGGGCCGGCCGCCGACGATCCGCTCTACGAGAGCGTGAGTGCCGGCCGCAAGGCGCCGGGCATGGAGCACTGGCTACCGCTGTTCCACGAGAATCTCGACACGCTGTTCGATTACGTGTCGAACGCGCTTGTGCTGCTCGGTCACCAGACGGAAGAGGCGCGCACCGCGCGCGACGAATTGGTCGCCGACTATTACGAAACGCGACGCCAGTTCCTGCATGGCGATCCGAACGCGAAGAACGCGATCAAGGCGCCGCCCTACAAGCCGTTGCCGCCCGCCACGCTCTACCTGACGGATGGCGAGTGGACCGCGGCGCTGAAGCGGCATCTTGTGCGCGATCTTTCGCCGTTCCAGGCGCCGGAATCGAACAAGTCGGTCGATGCCGGCGGCAAAAGCGGCCGCGATTTCGCACCCGAACGGGCGCAGCCGAACACCAACGTGTTCGAAGCGGCCGACGCGCACGTCAAAGCCTTGCAGGCCGCCGGCAAACGCGTCGTCGTCGCGGCGTGGAGCGACGGTTCGGCGGAACGGCTGGGCGGTGTGCTCGCCGATCACGGCTTGGACGCCATTCGCGATGTCGCGCACTGGCCCGACGCGCTGAAGCTGCACAAGACCGCGATCGGCGTCGGCGTGCTGGGACTGGAGCGCGGGTTCGAGGCGCCGGACTTCGCGATCGTCGCCGAGCAGGACATCCTGGGCGACCGCATGGTGCAGCGCCGGGCGCGTCGCGCGCAGAACTTCCTCGCCGAAGTGTCCGGCCTCGCACCGGGCGATCTCGTCACCCACATCGAACACGGTATCGGCCGCTTCCTCGGGCTGAAGACGCTGGAGGTCATCGGCGCGCCGCACGATTGCCTCGAACTGCAATATGACGGCGGCAAGCTGTTCCTGCCGGTCGAGAATATCGAGCTGCTGACGCGCTACGGCGCCGACGACGACAACGCGCAGCTCGACCGGCTGGGCGGCGCCGGCTGGCAGCAGCGCAAGGCGAAGATGAAGCAGCGCGTCCGCGAAATGGCGGCCGAGCTGATCAAGATCGCCGCGGCGCGCGAGCTGCAATCGCTGCCGCCCACCGATCCGCCGCAAGGCGTGTACGACGAGTTCGTCGCGCGTTTTCCCTATCAGGAGACCGACGACCAGGACAAAGCGATCGGCGAGGTGCTGGAGGATCTCGCGAAAGGGCGGCCGATGGACCGGCTCGTCTGCGGCGACGTCGGGTTCGGCAAGACGGAAGTCGCGTTGCGCGCCGCGTTCGTGATGGCGATGAGCGGCGAGCAGGTTGCGGTCGTGGTACCGACCACGCTGCTCGCGCGCCAGCACTTCCGCAATTTCAGCGAACGCTTCAAAGGCTTTCCGCTGAAGGTGCGGCAGCTGTCGCGTTTCGTCGATGCGAAGGAGGCGAAGGAAACCAAGGCGGCGCTCGCGGACGGGCAGGTCGACATCGTCATCGGCACGCACGCGCTGCTCGCCAAGACCATCGCATTCAAGAACCTCGGCCTGGTGATCGTGGACGAGGAGCAGCATTTCGGTGTGGTGCATAAGGAACGCCTGAAAGCGCTGAAGGCGAATGTGCATGTGCTCACGCTGACCGCGACGCCGATCCCGCGCACCTTGCAGCTCGCGCTGTCGGGCGTGCGCGACCTGTCGCTGATCACGACGCCGCCGATCGACCGGCTGGCGGTGCGCACCTTCGTGACGCCGTTCGATCCGCTGGTGATCCGCGAAGCATTGCTGCGCGAGCATTATCGTGGCGGCCAGAGCTTTTACGTCGCGCCGCGCATCGCCGACCTGCGCGAGGCGGAGGAATTCCTGAAGGTCACGGTGCCGGAGGTGAAGGCCGCGGTGGCGCATGGCCAGATGGCGCCCACCATCCTCGAGAACGTGATGACGGCGTTCTACGACCGCAAGATCGACGTGCTGATCTCCACCAACATCGTGGAAAGCGGTCTCGATATCCCGACGGCCAACACGCTGGTCGTGCACCGCGCCGACATGTTCGGCCTGTCGCAGCTCTATCAGCTGCGCGGCCGCATCGGGCGCGCCAAGCAGCGCGCTTACGCCTATCTGACCACACCGGCCGACCGCAAACTGACCGACACGGCGGCGCGGCGGCTGGAGGTGCTGCAATCGCTCGATCAGCTGGGCGCAGGGTTCTCCGTCGCGAGCCACGATCTCGACATCCGCGGCGCCGGCAACCTGCTCGGCGAAGAACAGTCCGGGCACGTGCGCGAAGTGGGCATCGAGCTTTATCAGGAGATGCTGGAAGAAGCGGTGTCGCAGATGCGCAGCGGCGACATGGCGGCGGAGATCGCCGATCAGTGGTCGCCCGCGATCAACATCGGCGCGGCGGTTCTCATTCCCGAAGACTACGTCTCCGATCTCAACCTGCGCATGGCGCTGTATCGCAGGCTCGCGGGGATCGAGACGCGCGGCGACATCGACCGCTTCGCCGCCGAGTTGATCGACCGCTTCGGCAAGCTGCCGGAAGAGGTGGAACACCTTCTGGAGATCGTCGGCATCAAACAGATGTGCCGCACTGCGCTGGTCGAAAAGGTCGAAGCGGGACCGAAAGGCGCGACACTTACCTTCCGCAACAACCAGTTCCCCAATCCGCTCGCACTGGTGAAGCTGATCTCGCAGCACCAAGGCACAATGAAGGTGCGTCCGGATCAGAAGGTCGTCGTCAGCCGCGACTGGCCGACACCCAACACGCGGCTGAAAGGTGTGAAGGCACTGCTCGGCCAGCTATCGTCGATGGCGGAAGCGGCGTAGCCACCTGTTGCGCTGTTGCATTGTTCTGTCTTCGCACGTCATGGCCGGGCGTTGTCCCGGCCATCCATAGCCTCGATGGCGAAGGAGAAGCACAACGATAGACACGGCGGTTATGGATGGCCGGTACGGCCTTCGGCCCGACCGGCCATGACGACAAATTTATCAGTTATGTCTCCGAACGCCTTTGAGAAAGGCGTGACCGGACGATGTTCTTGAAACAATATCGAGAGCAACCGAACTTTGCCGTATTTCGTTGTAACGATGCCGCGACTCGTTTGAGGAAACGCGCCTGATCAGCGGATTCATGTCTTCGCTCGGCTGGTACTGGTTGGTCATACCGGCGTCCGTGGCTGTTCTGGGCATCGTGTTCGTGCTCGCAGGGTTCGGCCATCTGTTCGCCGGCCGCATCGGACATGGCAGCCGCCGCCTGCTGTTCGGCTTTCCGGTCCTGGCGGTGGGAACGGCGTTCGGCCTGATCGCGCTGAACACCCAGAGCTTCGCGCGCCTCACACATGAGAGCGACGTCGCACTGGTGCGCGTGAAGACGACGGATGCCGCAACCGGCGACTATGCCGTGACCGTAAAGCGGATCGACGGCTCGCCGCTGGTCATCACCTGTCCGTTGCAGGGCGACGAGTGGCTGATATCGGCGCGGGTGCAGAAATGGAAGCCGTGGGCCAACATACTCGGCCTCGATTCGACCTACGCCCTCGACCAGATCGAAAACAAATATCGCACCGCCACGCGCGGCAACGGCAAGACCATCACGGCGTGCGATCTCAGCGGCCCGGTGCCGTCCGCCAACCGCATGGTGCCGAACGCGGTGCTCGCCTGGCTGATCGCGCATTCCTACGCCCAGCAGCGCAGCTTCGGTTCGGCCAGCTACATGCCGCTCGCCGACGGCGCGGTCTACAAGGTGGTCATGACCCAAGCCGGCCTGAACGCAGAGCCGGTGAATGACGCGGCACGAAAGGCGAATGAAACTTCACCCTCCCCTTGAGGGAGGGTCGAAATTGCGAAGCAATTTCGGGGAGGGGCTTTACCTGCTCGGGAAACCCCTCCCCGAAAAATCCTTCGCTGACGCTCACGGATTTTTCGACCCTCCCTCAAGGGGAGGGTGGAGAGCGGCGCTACTTCTTCAAAAACATCTTCATCGTCTGCGCATGCTCGTCGGCGATGCGGATGCGTTTGATCCATTCGGCGGGGTCGGCGTCGTGGGTGTCGGCGGCGGCGCCGAAATCGTCCATCGTGCGGTAGAGGAGGCCGTCGGCGGCGGCATAGCCGAGGCGCAGACCTTGCTGTGCCGCGAGCAGCGGCCATTCGACATCGTTGGCGAGATCGTGGGCGCGGCTCAGCCGCACGATGGTCTCGGCGGCTTTGCGCGAGAAGCGGCGCACCGCGAACATCAGGTCCCACGCGTTGCCGGTCATCAGGAAGTAGATGTGGTTGACCAGCTTCTCGGTCTCCTGCAATCGCAGCGGGCTCGCGGCGAACGCTTTTGCCGAGCGGCCGACGACGAGGAAATCGATCTGCGGTTGATCGTTCAGCACCTGCTGCAACTCGCCCGGCTTGTCGTCGAGCCAGCGAATCACGTGATCGAAATCGGAATGCAAGATTTGTCCGTCGCCATGCGCCAGCGCGAGACCCACCGCATCGCGCCGCGCCTTCGCGATCGGGCATTCACCGGTCTCGTGCGTGATGATGGATGCGTCGAGTTCGCGTTTCAACGCGGTGGTGACGTCCGCATGCGTCGCGGTCGTCACGTTGATCGCGAACACCGCGAAGATCGCTTTCAGCTTCGCCGCATGGGTTGCAATCGCCGGTACTAGCTTGCCGTCCGGATCGTGGATGGTGGCGGCGAGAGCGAAGGTCGTCATGGCGGCGGCGTGAACCTGATCGCTTTGAAGTCCACCATGGCATCCTTCTCCGGGACAGTCGCGGCGCACCAATCGCCGCCGCACGTCGCATTCGGTTTGACATCGGATTGGCCGAGCTGTTCGTCGAAATCGGTTGCGCGGCTGGACCCGGGTTTTGCCGCGAGCGCGACGTAGTAGGTCTTGCCGGATTCCAATGTCATCGGAAAATCGAGATGGCCCAAGGTCCGCGGCGCGTCGATCTTGAACACGACCGCGCCGGCCGGCACGTGGATGACCGTACCGTCGCCATCCGCCACCGCGCCGACGTCGCTGTCGCCGATCCGGATGCGATATTTCGCGCCGTCGTTGTCGATGTGATACATGCGGTAGAATACGATGCGCGCCCCATCGTCGGCGCGCGCTGCCATCCCACCCGGCAGGACGATCGCGGCCAGTGCGAAGAATAGCCAGCGGCGCATCGCAATTCTCCTAATTCGCCCGCAGGGTAAGCCGGCGGCCCGAAAACTCGAACGATTTCAGCCGGCGCAGGAACGCCATGCCGAGCAGCGACGAACTCATCGGCGCGCGGTTGACCGACACCTGCACGTTGTCGAACGAGATGCCGCCGACCGTCAGGTTGTCCACCGTCAGGCTCGCGCCCTGGCCGCCGCCATTGGCGGTCTCGTAGAACTTGTCATAGCGCAGGGAGGAAAGGTCGATGCCCAAGCGCTGCGCGTCCGCCGGGCTCAGCACGATGTCGCTCGCCCCGGTGTCGATCATGAAGGTCACGGCCGTGCCGTTCACGCTGCCGGTGACGCGATAGTCGCCGCCGTCGCTCTGCGTCAGCACCACGGTCTTCGCTTCGCTCTCGACCGCATAGCTCGGCACGAGTTCGGAGCGGACGCGCGTGCCCATCGCCTTGAGTTCGTCCTGATAGGTGTAGCCGATAACCAGCACCGCGGCGATCGCGGTCCAGATCGCGGCGTTGCGAACCAGCTCGCGGGCCTTGAACGCGCGCGAGGAGACGATCGCGCCCGAAACCAGCGCGAGGATCGCCACGTTGCGCACGAGATAGGTCTCGTCCCATCCGGCGCGATCGCCGCTGTTCGGGAACAGCCGCGACAGCTGCCACAACGCGAGGCCGCCGCCCACCAGCACCGCGATCCAAGTGTAAAAGCGCACGCGCGACACCGGCGGCTGCGAGCGTGGCTTATCCCATGGCCCGGGCGGAGGCGATTTCTGCCATAAGCGGTTGGGGTTCAGCATGGTGCTTTGCCGATAAGTTCTTTGTGCTGATTCGGAGCGAGTGAAAAGCGAGCGCGTCCGGCTTTTCCGTTAGCTGGAAGGGCGGCTTGTTTTTGCAACCCGAGCGGGCACAGTATTGGTAGCGATGATTTTAAGAACATGCGAACCGAGGACGCGGTGGTCGAACTTATTTCGAGCTCCCTTCACTATATGGGAAATATTCTAGCCTCGATACTGCCTGCAACTGCGTTTGCGGCCGTAATCCTTTTTGTAATTCGCGAAATTCTTGAATTTGCCAAACGGAGGGCGAGCGATCGCCGAAAGATCAAGGCATTAAAGGCCCTCATTGCTCGAGAACTTGAGCAGAACATGTTCGCCTTGCGGGGCCTGAACTACATATTGAACTCGATGGCAGACGCCAAAAAATGCGATCCGAAGCACGAGCTCCAAATAGTTGTTGACGCTATTGGCGGGCGGCGGTTCAGAAGATTGGACCCGCAATTCGGTCTCTTAGAGAGCGATCCGCTTCCCGTTATTCGGAACGAATATATGGGGAAATACCTACTAGATGTCGCCGTACTCAGTGATGAGCTATTTACGAAATTAGAAGCCGCCTATGACTCCACATCGGAACTCAAGCACGTTCTTGATAGTGCGATCCTTCACATTTCAGACGATGATGGTGCCTACGAGGCGCATTTCGAAGGGTTTGTCGAATACGGCAGGCAAGAATTGACTGGGGCACATGCAAATCTGGAACGACTCTACCAAGCTTGTACGGGAGAGAGCCTCAAGCGCTTTCGCATTCGGTAATCAACTGAACTGCATCAATGTATCTGAACCTGCTTGGACACGCTCCAGAAGCATCGGGCATTCGGGGATCATGCGTTCCATCCAGTAGCGCGCAGCGACCAGCTTCTGGTCGTAGAAATCCTTGTTGCCGGTCCCGGCGGTAAGTTTCGCCTCAGCCACCTTCGCCATGCGGCCCCACATCCAGCCGACGCACACGATGCCCATCAGGCGCAGGTAATCGGCCGCACCCGCGCCGGCATTGTTGGGATTGGCGAGGCCGTTCTGCGCCAGCCACAGCGTGGCGTTCTGCAGGTTGTCGAGACCGCGCTTTATCCCCTTCACGAACGGCGCGAGTTTCTCGTCTTTCTCGTTCTCGCCGGCCCACGCCGTGATCGCGCCGAACAAGGCGAATGGCGCGGCGCCGCCCTTGCGCCCTAGCTTGCGGCCGACGAGGTCCATCGCCTGCACGCCGTTGGCGCCTTCATAAGTCTGGTTGATGCGGCCGTCGCGCACGAACTGCTCCACGCCGTTGTCGCGGATATAGCCGTGGCCGCCATAGCACTGCATCGCCATGTTCGCGGCCTCGAAGCCCATGTCGGTGCAGAACGCCTTCAGCACCGGCGTCATCAGGTCGGCCAGCAGGCCCGCCTGTTCGGCCTCCGGCCGCTTGGAGCGCGCGATCGCCATGTTGAGCGTGGTCCACATCGCAAGTGCACGTGCGCCTTCGACGAAGGATTTGGAATGCAGCAGCATGCGCCGCACGTCGGGATGCACGAATTCCAGATCGGCCGATTTGTCCGGCTCTTTCGGTCCGGTCAATGCATGGCCGACGCGGCGCTCATGCGCGTATTGATAGCCGTTCTGGTAGGCGACCTCGCCGATCGCGATGCCCTGGATGCCGACGCCCAGCCGCGCGCCGTTCATCATGCCGAACATGCCCGCCATGCCGGCGCTGGCGGAGCGTTTCTCGCCCGGCTTCGCAGGCGCAGGTTTCGGGCCGAGCCGCCATGCCACCGCCTCGTCGAAATTCAGCGTGCAGGTCGCCTGTGCCTTGATCCCCATCTTCTTTTCGATGCCGCCGGTGGTCACGCCGTTGCGCGCGCCGACCTTGCCGTCTTCGCCGACGAGGAATTTCGGCACCATGAAGAAGTTCACGGTGGAAAGGTCGTCGTGGATCTGGCCGTTCTCGTCGGGAATCTTCGCGATCACCATGTGGATGATGTTGTCGGTCAGGTCGTGATCGCCGCCGGAGATGAAGATCTTGGTGCCGGTCATCCTGTAGGTGCCGTCCGGCTGTTCGACGGCGCGCGTCTTCATCAGGCGCAGATCAGTGCCGCAGCCGGGCTCGGTCAAACACATCGTCCCGCACCATTCGCCGCTGATCATCTTGGTCGCGATGTGCTCCTTCATCCACGGCTCGCCGATAGCGGCGAGGGCGGAGTAAGCCGCACCCGTGAGCCCCGGATACATCGCGAACGACTGGTTCGCCGCCATCGCCATTTCGGCGACCGCCATGGTAATCGCGATCGGCATGCCCGCGCCGCCGAGCTCGGCCGGCGCGCCCAGCGCGCCCCAACCGGCCTCGGAATACGCTTTGTAGGCTTCCTTGAACCCCTTCGGCGTGCGCACCACGCCGTTCTCGTAGTGCGCGCCTTCCTCGTCGCCGGACTGGTTGAGCGGCTGCAGCACCTCTTCGCAGAACTTGCCCGCGTTGGTCAGGATGTCCTCGACCAGATCGGGCGAAAGCTCCTCGAATTGCGGCAGGTCGCGCTGCTTGTCGATCTCGAAAAGCTCGTTGAGGACAAAGCGATAGTCGTCGAGCGGCGCGCGATAGATCGGCATGGGACGGATCCGTGAAATGCGCCGTCTTTGTAGGCGGAACGCGCGCTTTTGTCATTTCCGGGATGCGGGGCGGCATGTACCCCGCCGTCATGTTGTAATCCCCGGGCCAAGGCTTCAACGTTCCGTGCTTCAGCAGCTTCACCGATTTAGCGCCTGGCCCGGAACGGGCAGGGTATAATGCGCCGTAACACTATTCGCACGCAAACAGGAGCGTACCATGCCGGACAAATCCGTTGCCCTTGTCACAGGCGCCAATCAGGGAATCGGTTTTCAGATCGCGAAGGATCTGGTGGGGCACGGCTTCACTGTGCTGGTCGGCTCGCGCAATCTGTCGAACGGCGAGACCGCCGCGAAGTCCATCGGCGCGGATGCACGTGCGATCCAGCTCGACGTGACGGACAAAGCTTCGATCGCCGCCGCCGCAGAGCGCATCGCAAAGGCGTACGGCAAGCTCGACGTGCTGGTGAACAATGCCGGCATCGCCCGCGTGGGCAACGAGGTCGGCAAGATGGAGGACATCGCGAGGAAGGGCCGCCTCAGTGTCGTCTCGCTCGACGAGGTGCGCACTATCTACGAGACCAATGTGTTCGGTGTGATCGCCGTGACCCAGGCGATGATCCCGCTCCTGCGCAAATCGCATGCGGCGCGCATCGTGAACGTGTCCAGCGGCGTCGGTTCGCTTGCGCGCACGCTGGGTCCGGGCGGCGAGCATCTGCGCGAGATATTCGGGGCGTATTCGATCTCGAAAGCGGCGCTCAATTCCGTCACCGTCGGCTTCGCGATCGAGCTGGAGAAGGACGGCATCAAGGTCAACGGCGCCTGCCCGGGTTACACCAAGACCGCGCTCAACGGCTTCCACGGCACGCGCACGGTGGAGCAGGGCGCGCAAGAACCGGTGCGTCTCGCGCTCCTCGGCCCGGACGGCCCGACCGGCACCTATTCGAACGACGAAGGCCCGCTGCCCTGGTGAGGGATGGCGCGCAAGCACGGGCTTACGCGTCGTGGCGACGCCGTCGCTCCCGCGCCAAGCAGTCAATGAATTCAGTTCTGTCGCCCTGAAAACTTCTCAAGTGCCGCTTTGTCTGGCGGTGAGAGCCAGAGTAATGCCGCGCGGGCGAATTGCTTTTGCGCTTCGTCTTTCTTGCCCGCGTAGAATAGCGCCTCGCCCCATCTGAGATGGAGGTGCCCCCAGTTCGGCGCGTGCTTGTCGGCTTCGGCAAATTTCGGGAGCGCGAGGTCGGAGCGGTTCTGCAGCATCAGCACTTCGCCCCATGCTTCCAGCGGATCGGCCCAGTGCGGGCCGGCGGCATTCGCGCTCGCGAACTTCGCGGCGGCGCCGGCGAGATCGCCATGCCTGACAAGCGCCATGCCCCACGAGTAATACCCGGACGGAATATCGGGGCCGAGCTTCACCGCATTCGCGTACCAGGCTTGCGCGTCTTTCCAGTCGCCCCGCAGATCGAGCACGTCGCCCTTGAAGCGATAACAATCGACATAGGTCGAGATACCGGCTGCCTTCATCGGCGCCGCAAGCGCAGCGTCGGCTTTCGCGGGCTGACCAGTTCTTTGATACGTCGGCGCCGCCGAGCACATGCCTGGGTTACCCCCGCTTGAGATCGCCGGGTCGGCATAAGCCACGGCGAAGTCGTCCCATGCCTTCGCGGCGCCGTGAAAATCGCCCACTTCTTCACCGATCAGAGCATTTGCGAAAGCAGCGGTAGCGGCATCCCGATGCAATTTCGAATCCCACACCGTCGTTGTCAGCCTCAGACGAGCGGTATCGACCTCATGCAGTTGCGCATCCAAAATAGCTACTCCAAGCAGCTCCGATCCGACTGCGATCGTACCAGTGCCGCCTGTCGCCGCGACATCGGCGAGGTCTTCGGCGCGGTTCGCCTGAAGATCATAAACCTCTTGATCGTAACCGTCGTACAGATATTCAGGCGCCCTTCCAGGACGACCGCCGGCCACCTTGATCATCTGCTGGCCAACCCGGACAGCGCCCTCCTCATCGCCGGAAACGCTCATGGCGAACATGGTGTTGTCATAACCGGTCCAGAAGTCCGGCCGGATGCGTACGGCTTGCCGATATAACGCCAGAGCCTGCACCAGCGCATGCGGGCCGCCTTTGCCGATGGTCGCGAGGGCCCACTCGTTCAGCAGATTGGATTGGACAGAGACACTTGCCCCGGCAACATGCGATTTGGCGAAGGCAATGGCGTCGTCGTTGCGGCTCATGTTGGTCAGGTAGGCGTCGAACTGCATCGGTTGCGATTCGCCATAGACATATTCCGCTGCCTCGGTGGTGAGTTTGTCGAGATCGCTCCCGCTGAACGATTTGGGCAACACACCATCGCCGCGCACGGTCAGCTTCAATCCGCCGGTTTCAGTCTGCACAAGATCGCCGCCGATATGCAGATCGTGACCGAAGCGTTGGTGCAGCAGCTTGCCGATTTCGCCGAGGGATATGCCAGTGTCGGGGATTTCGACCTTGATGTCGTTCGCCCAGTCGTTCTTCAAATCGCGTTTGGCGCCGGGAACGCGGGTGGCGGCCTGCAGCCGGGTCAGTTCATCCAGCAATCCAACGGCGATCACATCACCCGTCAGTCCGCGGCTCGCCAGCGCAGCGGGTGCTTTGAAGATGTCGACGACCACGGAACGCGAATTGACAGCATCGATCAGCATGAGCGCCGCGCCGGCGCCCAGAACGGTGAAGACCAATGCTGCGAAAATCTGGAAGCCGGTCTTCAGCCACACGCCGATCAGACGCGGTGTCCGTTCGGCTTCGAACGCGATGCGGTCGTCCTCGAGCGCGTGTCGCTGCGCTTCCAGAACCTTCGTTTGTTCGTCCAGAAAAGCGGCTGTCTTTGCGGCAACCTCCGGGTCGTGACGCGACATGTCGGCGGCGAGCGCGGCAGCGAATGGATGCGGACTGGAAGCGCGAGTCGCATCCGACTCCTCCCCGGACTCCTGGCCCAGGATGCTGTCAAAGATTTCCGCCATGCGTTTGCCCCGGCAGACGCCCCAAGCCACAGCGTCCGCTCTTTCAACGGCTATGGCAATGCAGGCGCGGATTCAACCGCGATCTACTGGCGCTCATCCCGAGCTAGCGGGCGACCTTCGCAATTCACAAACGATCAAGTTTTGGCATCCTCTGCCTTCTGCGCCGCCGCAGCCGCGGCCCTGAATCGCTCGATCTCGCCGCTGCGGATCATTGCGCGGCGTTCTTCGAGCCCGCGGTGAAGTACGGTCAACACGTTTGCCGCGTATTCGTTCTTCCGGATCGCGGCCCAATAGCCGGCGACATCTGCAAGCGTCGGGATCGGCGCATCGTCTTGCGCTGCTCGGCCCGGACGATCCGACCGGCACCTATTCGAACGACGAAGGCCCGCTGCCCTGGTGAAGGGCAGGGCGCAGCACGCGCCCGATCAACCATCGCCTGTAGGCATGATGAAGGTGAAGCGGGTTTCCTCAGGCGTCGATGTCACGTCGAGCGTGCCGCCATGGGCTTTCGCGATTTCGGACGCGATGTGCAGCCCGAGCCCCAGTCCTTGCTGACTTTTCCGGACCTGACCACGGAAGAAGGGTTGGAACAGATGCTCCATCGCCACGGGCGAGATCGGGTCTCCGGCGTTTGCGACCCAGATCGTCAAACGCGCATTGTCGTTATCTGCATGGACGCGCACCGGCCTTTCCGGAGAGCCGTGCGTGATCGCATTTCCAAGCAGATTCGACAGAAGCTGACCGATGCGCGGGGGATCGCACCTTATCGGCCTGGGCAGGTCGAAGTCGGTTTCAATGGTTCGATCGGGGCTGCCAATCCGCAACTCGGCCGTCACCTGTTCCAGGATCGGTGCGAGCCAGATACCGGTTTTGAGCTCCAGCGGTATGCCCGCGCCGAGCCGGCCGCGTGCAAAATCCAGGACGTTGTCGATGAGGACGCTCATGCGGACGACGCTGGCCTGAAGCAATTCCAGCAGAAGTTTCCGCCGCTCTTCCGGCGGCTCCTTTTGAAGCAGGCGTAGGCCGCCGTTTATCGAGGCCAGCGGGTTGCGCAGATCGTGACCCAGCACGGCGATGAACTGCTCTCGCAGGACAGACGTTTCCCGCTCGGCGTCGAGAAGCCGTTGCGTCGCGCGTTCCGCTTCCTGGCTGGCTTTATGCGCTTCAATCAGCCCTTTCTCATATCTGCGCCGTTCCGTTGCCTTGAACAGGGCAACGCGGACCAAGCCGGTCTGGTCGGCCTTGTCCCTTCGCGTGCTGGCGGCCGCGGTGACGGCCACCGTTTCGCCGTTCGCCGTCTTTAGGTTGAGCGACGCGTTTTCGAATGCGCCCTGCAGGTGCAGGATCGGTGCGACGTTGGTCTCGTAGAATATCCTGGTGCTCGGCGTCAGAAGATCATGGATGCGCTTTCCCACAAGTGCGTCGCGCGCGTATCCCAGCCAATCGGACAAGGTTGCATTCGCCGCTACGATGCTGCCAGCCGGCTGCATCAGGACGTACGCAAACGGCGCGTTGTCGTAGAGATCCTCGAGATCGTCGACGGTGAGCACCATCCGGTGGGTACTCAAAGGTGCGCGCGGATCACGTCAATCACTTCGCCCGGGGCGCTGAGATTGGGGCAGTGTCCGGTTGCGGCGAGTTGCACGAGCGTGCTGCCTGCGATGTGCCGATGCACGTATTCGCCGACGCAGGTTGGCGCAATGATATCGTCGCTGCATTGCAGAATGACGGTCGGAACATCGACCTTGGGCAAATCGTCTCTGTTGTCCGAGGTGAACGTCACGTGCGCGAACTGTTTGGCGATCTCCGGGTCCATCCGGCAGAAGCTGTCCACCAGTTCCTGGCCAAGCTCCGGACGGTCGCTGTTGCCCATGATTGCGGGCGCAATCGCAGCCGCCCATCCCATCTGGTTTTCACCGAGGAAGTCGAGAAGCTCCTGGATCTGATCGGCGGAGAAGCCACCGACATACTCGCCGTCATCGATGTAGCGCGGAGAAGGCCCGACAAGGATCAGCTTGCCGAACAATCCGGGCGCTTTCAGCGATGCCAGCACGCCGATCATGGCGCTGACGGAGTGGCCGACGAAGATCGCGTCGTGCAGCCCCAATTCTCCGCACAGCTCGATCAGGTCGTCGACATAGCCGTCCAGCCTTGAATATTTCTCCGTGTCGTAGGCGCGGAGGTCCGATCCACCGGCGCCGACCTGATCGTACAAAACCGTACGGAACCCGCTCCGGAACGCCGGCTCGACGTAGCGCCACATATTCTGGTCGCAGCCATAGCCATGGGCGAAAACGATGGCGCGCTCTCCAGTTCCCTGAATTCGCGCGTTATTTCGAAGAACGGCCGTCACGCTTGCCCACAACAAATCCTGCTCGGGAATCTTAGAGACATCTGAAGACAGGAGCCAGCGGCCGCAAAGCCGGCAGGTTCCCGAAGACTGCAGGGCGAGGACAACAAGATCTCGAGTCCGAGAAGCTGACGTTTGCCGCGCCGCCAGGCGCTGGCCTTGACTGGCAGCAACGATCGCGCCGTTGTATGAGCCTGCGCCGATGTCCCAACTGCCGTCCAATCTTCGCCCGGACGCATTCGCCGGTCTCGCCGGCGACTATGTTCGGTATCGGGTTCCCTATCCGCGCGCGGTTCTGGAGGGGTTTCTGGATGAGGCGCGCCTGCCGCGGGGCGCGCGTCTGCTGGACCTCGCTTGCGGCCCCGGGCGCGTGGCGCTGCCGATCGCGGACCGTTTCGCCGAGGTCTGGGCCGTGGACCTCGAGCCGGACATGATCGAGGCGGGGCGGCGCGAGGCGAAGCGGCTCGGCCTCGACAACGTCCACTGGGCCGTCGGCCGCGCCGAGGATTTCGACGCAGCGCCCGGTAGGTTGGACCTGATCACGATCGGCGAGGCTTTCCACCGGCTCGACCGTTCCCGCATTGCCGCGGAGGCGTACGAATGGTTGAAGCCGGGCGGCGGGTTCGTGACGCTCGGCCCCCGGATAGAAGAAGAGACGGCGCCGCCGTGGCGGCGCGTCGCCGCCGGTGTTGTGCGCGATTTCATCGGCGAACCGGCCCGCCGCTTAGGCGCTGCCAACGCGACCGCCGATCGCGAGGCAGCCGACGAGATGCAGGTCATCCGCGATGCAGGCTTCCGCGATTTGACGAACCGCTCGTTCGCCGTCGCCCACGATTGGACGCTGGAGACGCTCCTCGGCTACGCGCGCTCGAACTCCACGCTTTCTGCGCGCGCACTCGCCGGACGGCACGCGGCGTTCGAAGCCGCGCTCAGCAGCGCGCTGCTCACATTCGATCCGTCCGGTCGATACCGCGAAGAAATCAACTGGGGCTACACGTTCGCTCGAAGACCGTAGCCCCGATTGTAAGGTCGCGGGACTCTGCGGGCACGCGCCTGGCCGCAACTCGATCGCGATACGCGGTTAACAGTTGGGGCGCGGACCTGCGTAAACCGGGATCGGGGGGAATTTTTTTGTAGAAGCGCCGATCGTATTCGCGCAATTCGTAGTCGATCAAATTCTGGCATCCTCCGCTTTCTGCGCCGCCGCCGCAGCAGCCCTGAATCGCTCGATCTCACCGCTACGGATCATTTCGCGGCGTTCATCAAGTCCGCGGTGAAGTACGGTCAACACTTTTTCCGCGTGTTCGTTCTTCTGGATCGCGGCCCAGTAGGCAGCGACATTTGCAATTGCCAAAAGCGGCGCGTCGATCCCGACGACAGGCATGATATTTTCGACAAAGAAAAGTCCGGGCACGAGCGCACAATCCGCGAGCGTGATGCGGCCGCAGCAGGCGAAGCCGTCGTTGCCGATGAATCTGTCGAGCGCCTTGAGGTTCCGCACCACTTCGGCGGCGAGCTGCTCGCTGACAGCATGGTCGCGTGCGAGGCTGGGCGTCTGACGGCCGAGAGCGCCAGTCTGACGGGACAGCGCGAACATGTTGTTGATGATGTAGATGTCGCTGAGGCGGGCAAGCATGCGGATAAGCGCGTTCTCGCGCGGCGTGGCGCCCAGCAGCGAAGGTTCGCGATGGATCTCTTCGAGATATTCCGCAATCACTTCGGATTCCGGGATCAGGTCGCCGTCGGCATCGAGAACCGGAACGCGCCCGATCGGAAATTTCTCGCGGAATTTCGGCATGCCCCAATCCGCAGGCTGCTCGAACGCGATGTCCGCTAGGCCCTTGGCGTAAATCTGCATGCGGACGCGGGCGGAATAGGGGCTGAGATCGGCGCAATAGAGCTTCATCTGATCCTCTTCGAATTATTGGGCTCCGATGTGACGGTCGAGGAGCTATCGGTGCATCACGCAAGTGCGCAGGCCGTCAAGCGTTCCTATGATTCATTTCGCATCCTCCGCTTTCTGCGCCGCCGCCGCGGCGGCCCAGAATCGTTCCATCTCGCCGCTGCGGATCATTTCGCGGCGTTCTTCGAGGCCGCGGCGAAGCTCGGCCAACACTCTTGCCGCGTGTTCGTTCTTCTGGATTGCCGCCCAATAAGCAGCAACGTTGGCAATTGCCGGAATTGGCGTGTCGACGCCCACGGCCGGCAGGATAGTCTCGACCCTGGAGAGTGCTGGCACCAGCGCGCAATCTGCCAGCGTGATGCGGCCGCAGCAGGCGAAACCGTCCTTGCCGATGAATCTGTCGAGCGTCTTGAGGTTGCGCACCACCTCGATGACGAGCTGCTCGGTGACGGCATCGTCACGCGCGCGGGCGGGTTTCTTACGGGACACCGCGCCGGTCAGGCCCGACAGCATGAACACGACATTCATGATGTACATATCGCCCATGCGGGCCAGCGTCCGGATATGCGCGGTCTCGCGTGGCGTGGCTCCCAGCAGCGAAGGTTCGGGATGGATCTCCTCGAGATATTCTGCAATCACTCCGGATTCCGGCATCAGGTCGCCATCGCTGTCGAGGACCGGAACGCGTCCGATCGGAAATTTCTCGCGGAATTTCGGCATGCCCCAGTGTTCCGGCAATTCGAAGACGATGTCCGCAATGCCCTTGGCGTAGACCTGCATGCGGATCCGGGCCGAATAGGGGCTGAAATCCGCAGTATAAAGCTTCATCGAGCGGTCGCGGTGATGGCGCACAAGGGCATACGCTCAACGTATGCGACGACACCCCAGCCTATATAGAACGATCGTGCATTCTCGCTGTCGCCTTCAGCCAGGCATTCGGGGTCAAGCCGTAGGTCTTCTTGAACGAACGGCCGAAATGGCTTTGATCGGAAAACCCGCAGGCATGCGCCGCCGCCGCAGGCGCACTCCCGGCCAGCATCATGCGGCGCGCGCGATCGAGCCGCCGCGCAACCAGATAGCGGTAGGGACTGGTGCCGAACATGGCGCGGAAATCCCGCGATAGCTGCCAACGATCGGTGCGCGTTATGCGCTCGAGTTCGCCGAGCGAGAGATTTCGATCGATGCAAGCCTCGATATAATCGCGCGCACAAATCGCAGCCGTTTGGTTGACCTTCTTGATCGCGCGAACAATGCCGGCAACAGCCTGCAGCGCCATTGTAAGATCGTACAACGTGTCCTGCTGCTCGAGTTCGGTCAGCGGACAGCTGTAATCCTCCAACAGGGCCGATATCGCGCGACGAAGCCGGGGATCGCTCGATACACCGTCCTGAACGAACGGCAGGGCTCTTCCGCCCAGAATCTCCTGGATCATGGCAGGCGCGATGTAGGCCGTCCGGTATCGAAAGGCCGCGCCGTCACCGGCGCGACCATCGTGAAGTTCATCGGGATGCAGAACGACCAGCTGCCCGGCCTGCGAAAATCGCGCAGCGCCGCGATAGTCGAAGCTCTGGACGCCTTTGAGCGTTATGCCGATCACATAGACGTCGTGGCGATGCGGTGCGAAGGCCGAGCCGGAAAAGCTGGCTTCAATGCGCTCCAGGTCACCGGGTGCCCGCAAGAGCCAATTTTCACGACGGTCTACCAAGTTTGGATCAGCCGCGTACGCAGGTTGCATCACCGGAGCCAGGAAAGTCGCGTCACGCAGAACCTGACGCCACACTCATGATCCCGCAGCCGCAAACCGGCGCGCAAGCCAAAACGCCGTGAGTCATATCCCGGCCGCGCTTCGCGCATGGCATGCACAATCGTTCTATACCGCGCGTGCAATGCGAGCCTTGAGTGGGCACGAAGTTTCGGGCCTGCGCGATGGATGGAAAGTGCCGGACGACCCCGTGCGGTCACGTTTGCGGTGGAATCGCCATCAAGTGCGGACGCGCAATGGTGTCTGGCACAGTACATCCAGGACCTGGATGTTCGCTTCCCGTACGGTTTCGATCCGGCCCAAAGCAACCCTGCGGCGGATGAAGACATGATGCTTCCAAAGGGGCTGCTGCTGCTGGCACGCTGCGACGCGGAGCCCGTCGGATGCGGCGCGCTCAAGCTCCATGACGGCTGGGCCGAGCTCAAGAGACTATGGATCGCCGCGAGCGCACGCGGTCTGGGTCTCGGGCGCCAGATGGTGTTCGAGCTGGAACGCCTGGCCGTTCGAAACCGCGCCAGCCTCATCCGGCTCGAAACCAACAAGTCCCTGACGGAAGCCATCACCCTCTATCGCGCGTCGGGGTATCGCGAAGTGACGCCCTTCAACGCCGAACCCTACGCCGATCACTGGTTCGAGAAACCGCTGCTGCCCGATCTTTACCGGTAAGAGGGGAATCGGGATTTCGAACGATTGCAGCCGGTCAACTCCGACGCCGTCGTATCCGAAGCCATCCGAGTCTCACGACCACACATATTGGCCAACTCAGACAACCCGGTTGACCGCTCATGTGGAAATCAAGTTCCGGCGATCCTTGCTGAATAGAGTCAAGCGCGCCTGCAGCTGCGCGTTCACCAAACCTGATTTGCTTCGCCCGCTCCCCAGGAGGGGGAGACCGCGGGCTAGAAGCCCGCGCTCCCGGAGGCCCGGCGCAGGCTGGACGGCGTCAGGCCCGTCAGCCGCACAATCGCGCGGGTCATGTGCGCCTGGTCGGCGAAACCGCAGTCGTGGGCGATGGCCGCCAGTGTCGTTGGGCCCTCGGTGATCGCCTCCACCGCGCGATGCGCACGCTGAGCTAAGCGGAAGGCGGCTGGGGTGACGGCGAACACTTGGCGGAACCCGCGGCTCAGGCTGCCGAGATGCAGGCCGGCCGCGTCCGCCCAGTCGGCCAGCGTCAATGAGGGGTCGGCCTGAAGCGCGGAGGCCAAGGCGTCGGGCCAGTCGCCAAAGCCGGACGGTGATGGCGTCAGACGGTCGAGCAACAGAGACGCCGCTTCGCGTGGATCGCGTTCGGCGGCGCGCGCGACGGCATCGGGATCAGCGGCGCGCCCGCGAACGGGTCCTTCCCATCGGGACGGCAGCGGCAACACGAGCACCTCGGCGCCCCGCACGTCGCAACGGTCGAGGTGACTTTCAAAGGCGCGGTGGACGACGACGCCGCCGATCTCCACCCGGTGCCGGCCGGTGTCGCCGGCCTCGACGTAGGCGCCGGACAGCAGGAGCGCGACAAAGCCGTGCTCGTGGCGATGCCGGGGCAGATAGTCCCACGGCGAATGCCGTGTCCGCCACGAAGGCGAGACCCGTGGACACGCAGGACAGCGAGGAGAGGCGAATTTCACGGGTGAATTCGGTTCAAGACGCTCCTCAGCCCTCTGGCTAGACCGGCAAGGTCGAGAGTGCAGAGGTATACGGCGGTGTCGAGACGGACTTCAATCACGGCGGGTTGCGTGTTCGCGTTGGCGACGCTCATCGCCGAAGCGGCCGGCCTGGAGAAAGGCGATGCGATCGTCGCGGTCGACGGCAAGCCTGCGATCGCGGACCAGCTGTCGGACCTGCGGGCCTTGCTGCGCGACCAGATCTAAGAAAGTCCAAACAGAAGCAAAGGTCCGATATCGGGACCGAGGGGAGGTGCGTCCATGACCGCCAGCACGGTCGATCATCCGCCAGCGAGAGGCGTCTTCAACGCCACGCCTGTGCGGTTCTTCATCTTCTCGGTGTCGCTCATCGCGCTCGACATCGGCGCACAGTTCGCCTTGGCCTTCGCGAACCGCCGGCTTCCTCGCCTCGACCCCGGCCTGGTGACCGCGTCGGTCATTTTGCCCGCCTGCGTCCTGCTGCTTCTGCTTTATGCCGGCTTGGTGCGAGTCCTCGAGCGCCGTAAGCCCTCCGAACTGGCGCTCGACCCCGGCGCGGGGTTGGCGGTTGCGGGCACGGCCGGCGGCGTTCTGCTGTTTGGCTTGGTGATGGCGGCGCTTTTCGCGCTGGCGGTGGCCCGCCTGGCCGGCGGCGGCGACAGCTCCGGGATCGTGGTCATGGCCCTGATGGCCGTCTTGGCCGCCTTTGCCGAGGAGCTCGCCATACGCGGCGGCGTGTTCCGAATCCTCGAAGAGGGCCTGGGCTCGCTTGCAGCGCTCGTCCTTTCCGCCGCGCTGTTCGGCTGTATGCATCTGGTAAATCCGGGCGCGACTCTGGTTTCCGCCGCCTCCATCGCCGTCTTGGGGGGATTGCTCCTGGCCGCCGCCTATATGGCGACACGGAGCCTGTGGCTCCCGATCGGCATTCATTTCGGCTTCAATTTCGCCGAAAGCGGCATCTTTGGCGCCACACTCTCGGGCGTCCGGTCGCACGGCGGCATCTGGCCGGTTTCGATCCACGGCCCTCAGCTCCTGAGCGGCGGCGCCTTCGGGCCTGAGGCCTCGGTCGTAACTGTGACCATCAACGGCCTGGCCACCGTCGCGCTGCTCATTGTCGCCGTCCGCCGCGGCGAATGGAGGCCGCTGCGCCTGCGCCTGTGGGCTGCCTGAAAGCCGACTAAGCCAGTTCACGAAATCCGACCATGTATCGGAAAGACGGCTTCGATCCCGACAAAGCCATCACCATCTATCGCACGTCGGGCTGTCGGGAAGTGACGCCCTTCAACACCGAACCCTACGCCGATCACTGGTTCGAGAAACCGCTGCCGCTTGATCTTTATCGGTAAGAGGGGGAATCGGGATTTCGAACGATTGCAGCCGGTCGACTCCGACGCCGTCGTGTCCGAAGCCATCCGGCAAGTCTACGTGGCGCTTTGCAACTGATATGAACAGAATGCTGTATTCTGTTCACTCCTCCTTTCCCCGATCAAGCGGTCTTCCTCGCAAAATCTTTCTGCGTGGCGTGTGGTGTCGTTCATGAGCGGTTCATTAATCGACACGGGAGGAAACCGAAAATACCTTGTTGCACGGGATCGGCTTGCATTCGTGCGCGCCGCCGCGATGGAACGCGAAGGAATCGCGACGTTCTGCCTTACGCTAGCGTTCACGGGTGCGCGCATATCTGAAGTGCTTGCATTAACGGCCAGCCGGGTGGATGCAGCCGACGAGGCGATAATTTTCGAGACCCTGAAACAAAGAAAGAAGGGCGTATTCCGCGCGGTGCCCGTACCACATGCCCTGATCCCGCTTCTCACGATGCGCCGTATCGGCGACGAGGGACGCCTATGGCCTTGGAGCCGCACGAACGGCTGGAAGGTGGTCAAGGCTTGTGATGCGTAGGGCTGGGATAGCTGAAAGCGTATGCAAGCCGAAGGCACTTCGTCACGCATTCGCAGTCGAGGCGGGACAAAAGGGCATTCCTCTCAATATTGTCCAACGCTGGCTCGGGCACGCACGGATTGAGACGACGGCGATCTATGCGAGCGCGATTGGAGACGAGGAAAGAAATCTCGCACGTCGGGCGTGGAATCCACTGGAGCTTGCAATCCCCGCGGGAGGGAGCATACCCGAAATGAAACTGACCTCTAGGACTTTACATGGCGAAGAAACAATATGCCGATCTTGATGATCTGACGAAGATTAAGAAGCAGTGGCACAAGATGTCTGGGCTTCACAGTCGCGAGGACTGGTCGGCTGCAATGGTACGCGCCGCTACCGCAGCCGAAATTGCAGCCAACTATGCCGTTCGACGGGAGTTTGCTGCGCGCAGCAAATTCAACGGGGAATTCGTCGATAAGCTGTTGCGATGGGCGAATGGCATCGATGGAAAGGTCACGCGGCTGATTGTGCCCCTGCATTCAGGGCGAAAGCATGAAAAGGCGGTGGCGGCTTTGAAGGGCTTGATCGAGGATTTGAACAAGAAGCGAAACGAGATCGTCCACTCTGGTCATTTTATGAACAAGAAGGAGGCAAAGGAGACGATCTCACGTGCGAAGGTTTTTATCGAGACAGTTGTCGGGCTATACCAAAAGGGCTTCGAACTGACGGACCCAGATGCATGAGGCCGAAATGCTTAGGTCACTCCCACTGCTGATACTGTCGCCCACGCGCTTTATTATCGATCAATGGAAAAGATGTCAGACGTCACCAACGACCCGCGGACAAGTACTTTGGCGATGGAACAGTTTTTGGTTCTATATTGAAGTCGTTGAGTGCGCGGCTCTCGTCGCGATCACCTCTCAGTTCGACGAGCTTCCGACCCGAGCAATCTGGCTCAGTGTCTTAGCGTGCTATTTCGCATTTTCTCGTGCAGTGGAGATTTCGTACGCGTTTGTAAGAGACATATCCGACAGGCTTGCGGACATGAACCCAGCCAGTGACCTAGCCTCGAACCGTCGAATTGTTATGGCGTTTAGAAGTTACATCGGTCTGGCGAGCCAATTTGCGGTACTGTTTTTCTTTCTTCCGGGCTTATCGGCGTTACGTTTTTGGGGTTGGTCGTTGCCGAGCGACAAAGCAATGTCCGGCGATTTGAAAACCTTTTTTGATGCACTTTACTTCAGCGTGATTACGATAACCACGACGGGCTATGGTGATATTAAGCCTATGATGTGGCCGACTCGAACCCTTGCCATGTGGGAGGTTTTGTCGGGCTTGCTCCTCATTGCAGTTGCATTCGCGATTTACCTCTCGCCGCCTTCTCGTCGCAAAGAATAATCGCCTCAAATGCTTGTTAGGCTGAGCGCCCAGCCGTCGAACAGCCGCGAACAGAATGCAGCAAAATGTTCACATTATATGCGGGATGCCAGCGGCATTCACCTAGCGGTGTTCTGCCCGATCCGCGCGCGATCTTTGGGCATATGCAGGGTTGACCTTCGCAATTTGGGTCGCCAGCGTTTTGCGGGCGGACTTTTTCACGGAAAGCGCGGGGCTTGAGGATTTCTTGCCGGGCGCAAAGCGGTGAAGAGCGCCAATGCATAGGAAAGACGAGAATGACCCAAATCATACCCAGACCGCCGGTCAGTTCTGCGGAGCAGCATCTTACCCGTCAGGTCGAGCTCTTCAGCGATCTTGTCGTGGCGAACCTGACGCGAGCCAAAGAGCTGGTCGGTTCGCGGAAGGACAAGCACGGCCTCGACCGCAAGTACGCGATCAAGGACGCCATGGACGTGGCGAAGCTCTGCGCGGAGGTCGCGACGGCGCTTGGCAAACTGCGCGGCAGCTCAAGTCTCGACATCAACGTGCGCCGCATCGAGGCCGAACCGCAGCTTCCGCCGCCGATCGAAGGGTGAGGGGGTACCCCCCTCCCGGATTTTGAGGTTCGAATGCCTGAAGCCAGCAAACTCGCGGAAAAACGCAAACGCGGCGGTCAGCCCGGCAACCGCAACCGGCTGCTTCATGGCCGCTACACCCAAGACCGGGCGGCGTGGCGTGTCGAACGGCGCGCGTACCGCCGCAAAGCGCGGGCGCTGACGATCCTCGTGCGCAATGTCCTCAAAGCGCGGCAGGCGTTGAAACGCAGACAGGCGGCGCGCGTTTTGGCCGCCGCACGCGCGGCGATGCGGCGTCCAAGGGCGTTGCGCGCGAAACGTTGCGCGCAGCAGCGGTGGATGAATACCGGACGGTTCGCGGTCTGCCGATACAGCGCGCGGCCGCCACCAGGCTCTGCAAACCGTTTCGCGAACCGAAGATTCAGCTGGCCTGCATCCGGCCCGCATTGGCCGATACGGACGCAGCACGCTTGCCTCGTCTCCCGCGTCCGGTGGTAGGGCGACCGTGGCCCGTATAACCAAAATTGCTTTCTGGGCCGTGCTATTCGTGTCGTGCGTGTGCCTCGCGCTTACGACCTTTCTTGGTGCTGCGGCAATCCGGTTCTTCTTCAAAGAAGGATTTGCGCTGGCCGGACGCGGACCGCTTGAAATCGCCGCTGTGCTGGGACTTGTGCTTCAGCCCTTTGTCGTTCTGTTCCTGATCGTCAGGGCGACAAGACTGCAGAACACAGGAAGATCGCTCCGGATCATCGCGCGGGCGTTTTATCCTCTCTTCCCCATCGTACTGCTGCCCATCTGGTTCGATGCGGCTCGCTATCTGGATAGTCAGTTCGAGAAACGGCGGGCTATCCGGTGGAGCGTCAGTGGCATCACATATGTCTGCAGAACGCACGCGCCATCCACAGACGGCAAACACGGGACGGCGCGGCCGCCCATGTTGCGGCTCACGGAGTATCGGCATTCCGGCAGGCCGGGCACCTGGATCGTCGCGTGGCCGGGAAAGACACCAATCAAAGTCGAGAGTTTCGCGGTGCGAACGGGAAGCATCGGCGGATCGCAAGGGATCAGATGGCGCGAACCGGATGGCCGGCACATGGTCGCCGTCCTGTCTTTCAGCGATCTCGTGAGCGAGCTCGGCCCGCTGGGACTCTGGGGCGAGATGGCGGAAGGCGACACCGCGGCCGGTCTCTCACCGCCCCGCGCCATGCCTTCGACGGGATTCGACTGCGGACCCGCTCCCGAGGACCTGTGACGCACATCGCAAAATGGGATAGCCGCTCCGCACTCTGCAAACAAAGCGCGCGGCGCGCATGCTGGATGGGTTCGCGCTCGCCACCGGCGGCGCAGGGCGCAAAGTGCAGGCTGGTGGGCAGAGACCTTCAGTTGCGGCCGGCGCCGACGCCTTGGAGTGCTGAGCGGTCGCTGCCTCTGAGCAGGTGGATGGGATCGACCATCTGCCCGTCGACCTCGACCCAGCCCATGTGGTTGGCGCCGGCGGACCAGCCCAGGAGGCGCTGGATCTCTTCCGGATAGCCCGCCACCTGCTCGGAAGAAAGCGACAGATACATGTTCTCTTCCTGGCGCACGTTTGAAACGTCGAGCGCCATGCCGGCTGCGGTGCGGTATTCGTTTTTCGTGCGGTTCGTGCCGCCCGCATGGAAAGTCGAGCCGAGGAAGATCAGCGCCGAACCCGCTTTCATCACGGTCGGAACTGCTTCGGACATTTCGGGCTTGCGCTCGTCGTCCCATAGGTGGCTTCCGGGAATGACGAGCGTTCCGCCGTTCTCTGCGGTGAAGTCCGAGACCGCGCAGATGATCTGCAGCCGGCCTTCGCGGCCGCCGGTCGGATGTTTCCACATGAACGCGGTGTCGTCGCGATGCAGCGGCTGCGCGCCCTGGCCCGGCGCAAGCTGGATCGCCTGCGTCACGCCGATGCGGATGTCGGCTGCCAGGCTCATGCGCTCGTCGCCGACCCACACCTCGCGCGGCTTGCACAGGAAATGCTCCGCCGGCTTCAGGTAGAGCGGATGGGTTGCGATCGCGGCGCAGTGGCGGGTGTGGGCGAACAGCGCGCTGAGCCTGCGCGTCTTGAACCCGGCGAAGCCGTCGCGCCCGACCGATTGCCGCTCCAGCAGCGGCAGCAGATCCCGGCGCAGGCCGTCGAGCGTTTCGTCGCCGAGGAAATTCTCGACGATCACGCCGCCGTCCAGTTCGAGCACCGAGATGACGTCGTTGACGACGGCATCGCTGGAAAGTGTGGTGAGGCCGGTCATGTGTTTCTTCCTTTGCTGACTGCGTATCCGCGCAGGCTGCGGCGCGATGTGCCCGTTCCGGCGCTACAGCGCGCTGCGGTTCGCCAGACGGCGGGCGAGGACTGTGAAGGCTCCGAGGCTGGCTATGGTGGCGAGCGCGAACAGCGCATAGAGCGGGACGTAGCTGTGGCCGACGCTCACCAGCGCGCCCGCCAGGGTCGGGCCGAACGCGGCGCCGATGGCGAGGGCTGCGGGCATCAGCACGCTGACGCGGCCGTTGGGATCGGACGACGCGATCATGCCCATCTGGTAGGCGAGCGGGAAATTCCACAGCCCGACCGCGAGCAGGGCGCCGATGACATAGCCGGCGACGCCATGGCCAACCATCAGCACGCCGACGCCCGCAACGGCGAGGAGCATGCTGATCACAAGTGGCTTGGTGCGGCCGTAGCGATCGCCGAGACCGGCGGCGGCCAGGCCTGCAACGCCGCTCACCGCCAGACCTGCGGTCAGCAGCATCGCCGATGTCTGGTCGTCCACCCCGAAGCTGGAGGCGATCTGGGTGAGAAAGGCCCAGAGCGCCGCCAGCCCGCCGAACGATACGAGCAACGCGCCGAGCCCGAGCCATGGAGTCCAGTTGCGGACCGGCACAACGCCGCCGACGGTGCGCCGGGTCATGGCAAAACGCTCTTCCGGCGGCACAAGAGTGCGCTGCGCCGGAATGCCGGGAAGTCCGGCCAGCGACACCACGGCGGCGATGGCCGCGAGCGTCAGCGCTGTTCCGGCAAAGCCCCAATGCGCCGTCACGTACTGGGTCAGGATCAAAACCGTCGCGATCGCGAGCAGCGTTTCGACCGCGAGCTTGGCGCCGAAGGCGCGATCCGGCTTCTGGTTCTCGGAAACCACCGCGATGGTCACAGTGTAGAGGAACGCCATGCCGGCGCCGGTGACAAACAACGCGGCGAGCAGGGCTGCGTAGGTTGGCACGAACGCACAGGCCGCGAGACTGCCCGCGGCGAGCGCTATGCCGATGCCGATCAGGCCACGCCAGTCGAACCGTCCGATCCACGCCCGCGAGGTTGCGGCGGGCAACGCAAAGCCTGCCAGCATGCTCGAGCCGACGATGCCGATCTGGGCATCGTTGAGCCCGAACCGCGCCGCCGCGGCTACCAGCAGGGCCGGCATGATGTTGAACAGCAGCGCGCCCACCGACGACACGGTGCAGGCCGCGAGGAAGATGGAGAGCGGCTGGCGATAGATCGAGCCGTGCGCAACGGGCTTGCGCTCCTCGAATGCCGCCGGGCGGGCAGGGAGGACGTTGGACGGCGGAATACGGACGAGAAGGCTCGCGTACCCTTTGGTGAACGGGCTCGCGATGTAGACCGGATCGCCGACGACCTCGATCTTGGGAAAGCGTTTCAGGATTTCTTCCCAGATGATGCGCAGCTGCATCTCCGCCAGGCGGTTGCCGACGCAGCGGTGAATGCCGTAGCCGAACGAGATGTGCTGGCGCGGGCGTTCGCGATCGATGATGTAGGAATTGGGCTCCGCGATCATGGTTTCGTCGCGGTTGCCCGAGACGTACCACATCACCACCTTGTCGCCCTTTTTGATCTTCTTGCCGCCGAGTTCGACATCGCGCGTCGCTGTGCGCCGCATATGCGCCAGCGGCGTCTGCCAACGGATCGTCTCCGACACCATGGATGGGATCAGCTCGGGATTCTCGCGCAGCTTGGCGTACTGCTCCGGATTCTGATTGAGCGCGAGCACGCTGCCGGTGATGGTGTTGCGGGTGGTGTCGTTGCCGCCGACGATGAGAAGGATGAGGTTGCCCAGATACTCCATGGGACCCATGTTCCGCGTCGCCTCGGAATGCGCGAGCATCGAGATCAGGTCCATCGCGGGTTCGGCATTCACCCGCTCGTTCCACAGCTTGATGAAGTAGTCGAGGCATTCCATCGTAATCGCCATCTGCTCGTCGGCGGTTTCCACCAGGCGCCCGGGACCCGGAACGGTGGTCACGACGTCGGACCAGTAGGTGAGCTTGCGCCGGTCCTCGAACGGGAAGTCGAACAGCGTCGCCAGCATCTGCGTCGTCAGCTCTATCGACACCTTGTCGACCCAGTCGAACGTCTCGCCGATCGGCAGCGCGTCCAGAATCTTCCCGGCGCGCTCGCGGATCAGCGATTCCATGCGCGCCAGATTGGCCGGCGCCACGATCGGGCTCACGACCTTGCGCTGCGCATCGTGCTTGGGCGGATCCATCGCAATGAACATCGGCAGGTCGGTGCCGTCTTTCACCTCGTCGAAGATGCTGATCTCGCGGTCCGACGAGAACGCCTCGTGGTTGGTGTCGACCGCCATGATGTCGTTGTATCTGGTGATCGACCAGTAAGCGCCGAACGCGCTCCTGGCGCAGTAGTGGATCGGATCTTCCTTGCGCAACCGCTCGAAATACGGCCAGTGCGTGTCGTTGCTCCAAAGGTCAAGCTTGCTGACGTCGATCGCCTCCAGCGGCATGGCGTTGGCGTCTTCGATTGCAGCGGCGAGAGCAGCCTGGGTAGCCATCGGGATAGAGTCCTTTCGCGTCCTTATCCTAGCGCAGAGACGGTGACGGCATCGTCGGCAAGTCCCGCGAGGTCTGCAAGTGGTCTCTGCTTTGCGTGTTGCGCATCCATTTCAACCCGCCGAACAGTCTTTTGCATAAGCACCGACCATGTGGCCTTCGATGCGCGAGCCTTTGGCGAGCAGGGTCGGATGCATACGCCGGTAGAACCGGCCATAGTTGTAGAACGGCACGCCCGGCCACAGGTGGTGCATCAGGTGATAGCTCTGCCCGAGCGTCAGCGCGCCGGCGGCCGGCCACAGGCCGATGCGCGTGTTTGTGTAGCGCGCCTTGCTGTCGAACGGGTGATGCGGCAGCCACTGGAAATAGATTGCAAGCAGGATGCCGCCTATGCGCGTCGGGATGAAGAGCAGGAAAAGCCAGTCCTGGAAGTGCCCGGTTGCGATCGATGCCACCAGCAGGATGAAGACGGCAACCGGAACGATGTCCGCCTGGAGTTCTTCGCTGCCGCGCAAGCCGCGCGTCGCCGTGCGGTAATCGGCCGGCGCGAGAGTGCGCAGCGCGAATAGCGGCACGGTCTGAACGAACACCGCCTGATACAGCGCTTTCATAATCAGCTCGGCGAACCCGCCCTTAACCCAGATGTCGGGGTCGTCTTCGCCGTTGGTGTGAGAGTGGTGCAGCATATGGGTGCGCATCAGGAGCGGCCAGTTGAAGCCTTCGCCAAGCGCGCCGATCCAGCCGACGACAGCGTTGAGCCAGCGCAGCTTCGCATTGCCCGGCACCAGGTTGTCGTGCGTCGCCTCATGCACCAGCGTGTAGCAGGCGTAGGACAGGAAACTGAGGACGATCGCACACGTCCACAGCGGCACCAGACGTGTCCAGCCCAGCCACATGAGCACGGCCATCGCCAGCGGCAACACAATCGCGAGCGCAAAGGTGGGCCACGCGATCTTCGGCGAAAGTTCTTTCGCGAGGCCTCTTTCTTCCGCAGGGCTCATCGGCGGCGGAACCATCAGAGCCGCGCGATCGATCCGCATCGGTGTTTTGCGCGGTACCGGATGGGCGGCGCGATAGGCCGCAAACACATAGAGCAAGGCAGAAACCGCCGTCATCGCCACGCCGGACCAGAACGCGATGCGCACATCGGTTTCGGTCGCGAAGCCGGACGCGATCAGCGGCCCGAGGCCATTGCCGAACAGGATCATTGGTCCGACCAGCAGTGCCGCTTGCCGCGTCTTGTCGAGCGCGATCATCTCGCCGATCTGGAACGGCTGCATCGCCGGCGGCATGGCGCCGAAGATGCACACCGCCGCGATGAACAACGGCGGCGAACCGGTGACGATGGCGAGCGCCGTGGTGATGGTCTGCACCGCGATCAAAGTCAGAAGCGCCGGCCATTTCGCGAAGCGCGGACTGAGCCATGCCGCGAGCCATGCGGCTGCGACCTGAAACGCGATGCTGCCCGCGATGGCAATGCCGATCACCGACGCGGCGAAACCCTGTTGATGCGAAAGCAACTCGAGATATGTCCACGCCGCGCCGAGCCCGCAGCTCTGCAGAACCACGGCGGCGAAAAGCAGGATGACAGGCTGGCCGGCCGGCTCCGAGGCGGATGCCTGTTCGGTGAGTGGCTGCACTGCGGCAGGCAACCCGGCGATACCTATGGCCGCGACGAGTACACCCGCGGCGAGTGCGTAAAATCCGCCCGCCGGACCGAAGGCCGGGATCAGATAGACCGGCATCAGATAGCCGGCAGCGACCTGCGGCAGCATCCCAAGCCCGAGCAGGATGCCGGCGAGGCGGCCGGGATTCTTCCCGCGTACGATGATCGCGTTCGCCGCGCCGAGCAGAAGGCCGGCGAAGAGACCCGCAACGGTGCGATCCACGAGGACCAGTTCAGTCGATGTTGCATGCGCCGTCGCGACATTGATTGCCGCGAGGGCCAGCGCCGCGACGCGGACCTTCATCCGGATCGCGCCTTGCCCCATCCAGAACGCGCCGAATGCCGCGCCGCAGGCGAGAAGGAACGTCTCCAGCATCGCGGCTTGGCCGACGCCCACCTGCGTAAGGCGGCCGGCCTGCACGAGGCCACCGAGAAGGATCGGCAGGATGCCCAGCGACAGCAACGATGCCGCGCCGATGCAGAGCGCGCCGGCGATTGCGGACATCTTTATCGGACCCGCAGCCGCAACGGCCTCCGTCGTTTTCACCGGTGCGAGCGCGGCAGCGGTTTCAGCCATTTGCGATCACCGTGTTCCCGAACCCGCGACTGCGACCGCGCGGATTTCGACGAGCAGCTCCGGCATGGCCAACTGGGTCACGCCAACCGCCGACCACGAGGGATAGTGGGATGGGAAGAACTCGTCCTTCACCGCGCCGAACTCCCGCGAGCCGCCGCGCAGATCGATGTGAAAAGTGATGAGCTCGACGACATCGCTCAGATTTGCGCCCGCCGCCTCCAGCACGGTTTTCAGATTGGTGAACGCAAGATGCGCCTGTTCGCTGAGCCCTTTGCCTGGGCGCATCTTCTCGTCGATGCCGACTTGTCCGGAGACCCAGATCATATCGCCGACGCGCGTCGCCTGCGCGAAGTGGTAGGCATCGTACATCGCCTGGGTGGCCGGCGTATTGATGGTCTGCCGCGTTTGCGTGCTCATCGGCGCGTTCCTTCAAACGACTTGCTGGAAAACGGGCGAGCGGAACGGATCGCCCGCGTTCATCTGCGCCATCTCTTTCTTGAACAGGATGCCGTTGCGCGCGTAACCGGAGCGGCTCACTTCGGGGAGGGGGTGGAACGTCGCGTCGTCGCCGAAGAAGCGGAACACCAAGGTGTGACGATCCGGAAACGTCGCGTCGACCGGCGCGCCGCCATGCAGCGAATTGGGATGCAACACCACGACATCGCCCGGTTCTGTCGCCCAGGAGAGAATGTCATAGGCATCCGAATTGGCGCGGCGCTCCGCTTCGATGTCGGGAAGCCGCGGCAACGCATCGCCGCCATGCAGCGGATCGGTTGGATCGTCGGGATCTGCGAATGTCGGACCGTCATAGCGTGTCCCGACATGCGAACCGCGGATGATCCCCAGCGCATTCGCCTTCGGCACGGACTCGAAGCTGATCCACGCATTGGCCCAATGCATCCCGCCCCACGGAAGGTAAGAGGTATCCTGGTGCCAGAAGGTGGGCGCACCGACACCGCCGGTCTTGAGGAAGACCTCTTCCGCGAAGTACCAGACATTCTTCGAACCCCAGAGTTCGGAGAACAGCTGGCCGAATGGCAGTTCCGCCATCAGGGCATCGAGCTTCGGCTTGGCGTTCGGATTGCAGTTGTCGACAAACGATTGCTGGCTGGTCCCAATCAGCATCCCCGAAGCATGCGGCCCGGGATTCGCGATCGCCCAGTCGAATGCCGCACGGCACAGCGCCAGCTGGTCCTTGTTCAAACAGCCTTTGATGAGCACGGCTCCGTCTTCGCGGTACTGCTGCCGAAGCGATGTCTGGATCATGTCCCTCTCCAATCTTCCTGCGATGGAAAGGACGCTAGCACCATTTACGAATTAACACAACAGTCGTTATTATAATTGTGAAAGCCGGCGAACGCGCTATTTTCGAAACCATGACCGACGCCCTCGCAAAGAAGTCCCGCCACAAAGAAGAGGCGCCGGAGCCACGCGGCCGCGGACGACCCGTCGGCGATCGCGCCGCCAAACGGGCGGAGTTGCTGGATGCCGCGATCTCGTTGATCGCAGAGGACGGTTTCGCCGGCGTCTCACTGCGCAAGGTGGCGGAACGCGCGGGCACCTCCACCGGCGCAGTGACGTACTATTTTGCGAACAAGGAAGCGCTGATGGCGGCTGTTCTCGAGAGCCGCTTCGATATCTTCGACGCAATGCTGAAAGGCCGCGAAGGCGAAGTCGATGTCAAAACCGGACTCCAGCGCTGGCTCGACTGGACGAAAGCGGACATGCCCGGCGAGTGGCTTGCAAGCTTCCAGATGCTGGCGCAGGCCCGCCACGATCCGGCCCTCGCCGAAGTCTTTCAGCGGCGCTACGCCAGATATCGCGCAGTGTTTGCCGCACTGCTTGCGAAAGGACAGCGCCAAGGCTCGATCCGCACAGATATCCGCGCCGACCTCCTTGCCGATCAATTGAGTGCCATGGGCGATGGATGGATGATGCTGTTCCCCATCGAACCGGAACGGTTCCAGCCAAGCCGGGTCAGCGCTCTGCTGGATGCCACGATTGCGTTGATTTCGCCGCCGGCCGCAAAGCGTAAATCCCGCTCTTGAAGAAGCAAAAGCTCATACATCTTAAGAAAACGATCTCGGCTGGAACTATCTATTGACCACATCGTTGTCTGCGTTGAATACGGGAGGGTTCCAGCAACATGGCTATTGGCAAGTGGCACCTGATGACAGGCGCCGCAACGGTTTCGCTTTGCCTCGCGGCAGCACAGTCTTCCAATGCTTCAACGACCTGGGTGAATACTCACACGCAAGCCATTCCGTTAGTAAAGGCGAAATTGCTGGGTGCGCTTGCTCCAACACAGACGATGCGTGTTTCCGTTGCCTTGCAGATGCGAAATACACAAGCGCTGCAACATCTCGTCAGACAGCAGGCGACGCCCGGTTCGGCCAACTTCAGCAAGTACATCACGCCGGCGCAATTCAATGCCGGCTATGCGCCGAGCGTCGCGTCCGCGATCGCCGTGCGGAACTATCTCGCAAGCGCCGGCCTAAGCAGCATTTCCATCGAGCCCAACAGGCTCTTCGTCACCGCGACGGGCACGACGGAGCAAGTCGAGACGGCATTCAACACGAGGCTCATGCGCTTTACGCAAAAGGGCAAGGAGGTGTTCGTCAACACAACGCCGGCGCAAGTGCCGCAAGCCCTGGGCGGTATCGTTCTCTCGGTGCTCGGTCTCAACAATGTGCAGGCTACGACGCCGATAACCAAATGCGATATCTCGAATCCAAGGTGTCTGCGCTTTACCTACGATCCGCAGACATACTGGAAGACATATGACGCGGAGCGGGTGACCAGAGGCTATCTGACCTCGATCGCGATCATGGCGGAAGGCGATGTGAGCGGCGTGATCCCCGATCTGCGCACCTTCGAGACGGCGATGGGCCTTCCTCAGGTGAAGGTTACGGTTGTGCCGGTTGGGCTTGCGAGCCCGGACACCGCGGGCGCCGACGAATGGGATCTCGACACCCAGTACACGACCGGTATGGCCGGGAACGTGAAGAACCTTTACATCTACGCGACGACATCGCTCACCGATCAGGACACCACACTCGAGTTCAATCGCTGGGCGCACGACGATCTTGCCCAGGTCGGCAATGCATCTTTCGGAATCTGCGAGTTCTTCCCCTATCTCGACGGCAGCATGGTGGCGGACGATCAGGTGTTCCTCGAAGCCGCGGCACAGGGCCAGACAATGTTCTCCTCCACCGGCGATACGGGATCGTTCTGCTCCGTCGGCACGCCGAATGGCGTTCCGGCCGGTGCGCCTTTCGTGGGTTATCCCGCGACTTCGTCTTATGTGATCGGCGTCGGCGGTACGACGCTCGTGACCAATGCCAATGGCGGCTACAGCAGCGAAGTTGCGTGGTATGCGGGCGGCGGCGGCATCAGCCAATTCGAGTATTCGCCCACCTGGCAATCGCCTGTCGTTCCGACCAACAATCCGAATGTACCAGCGACGTTCCGCGCCATTCCGGATATCTCGATGGATGCCGATCCGAACACGGGCGCCATCGTTTACGTCAACGGACAGCAGGAATTTATCGGCGGCACGAGCCTGTCGTCGCCGTTAGCGGCCGGCGCGTGGGCACGGTTGCAGACCTCCTACAGGAACACACTTGGCTTCGCGGCGCCAAGGCTCTATGCGGGCTATCCCGCATTCGGCACAGCGCCCGGAACCCCGGCAGGTCTGACGCAAAAGGTGGACGGCTTCAACGACGTGCTCACCGGCGCGAACGGACTCTACACCGCTTTGCCCTATTACGATTTCACCACCGGCCTGGGAACCTTGGACATAGGCCGGAAACAGCCTTTGCTGCCGCATTGACACCTGTCGCAAGCGCGACCTGATCGACAAAAAAAAAGGGCGGCGTTTCGTTTGAAACGCCGCTCTTCTTACTTGTCGAACCGGATCAGGCCGCCAGATCGAAGCGGTCTGCGTTCATCACTTTGGTCCAGGCCTTGACGAAGTCTTTCACGAAAATCGCTTGCGAATCCGCGCAGGCATAGACCTCCGCGAACGCGCGCAACTGCGCGTGCGAGCCGAAGATCAGATCGACACGGGTGCCGGTCCACTTCGCTGCCTTCGTCTTGCGATCATGGCCTTCATAGACGCCGTCGCCGCTCGGCGTCCATTCGGTGCTCATGTCGAGCAGGTTGACGAAGAAGTCGTTGGTCAGCGTTCCGGGCTTCTTGGTGAAGACGCCGTTCTTCGAGCCGTTCATGTTGGCGCCAAGGACGCGTAAGCCGCCGAGCAGCGCCGTCATCTCTGGTCCAGTCAGGCGCAGCAGGTGCGCCCGGTCGACCATCGCTTCTTCCGGCGCCATGATCTCCTTGCCGCTCAGGTAGTTGCGGAAGGCATCGGCCCGCGGTTCGAGCGGCGCGAACGATTCGGCGTCGGTCTGATCTTGCGAGGCGTCGGCGCGGCCCGGCGTGAAGGGCACCTTCACCTCCGTTCCGGCATCCTTTGCGGCTTTCTCGATCGCCGCACAACCGCCGAGCACGATAAGGTCTGCCAGAGAGATCTTCTTGGCCGACTCTTTCCGGATCGATTCGAGCTTGCTCAGCACCTTGGCAAGCTGTGCGGGCTCGTTGACGTCCCAGTCCTTCTGCGGCGCCAGACGGACGCGCGCTCCGTTCGCGCCGCCGCGCTTGTCGGAGCCGCGATACGTCGAGGCCGAGGCCCACGCCGCCGATACCAGTTCGGACACCGTGAGGCCGGAGGCGAGGATCTTCCTCTTCAGGTCCGCGATGTCCGCGTCGCCGATCAGCGGGTGATCGACCGCGGGGATCGGGTCCTGCCAGATCAGAACCTCCTTCGGGACCAGCGAGCCGAGGTAGCGCGCGAGCGGACCCATATCGCGATGCGTGAGCTTGAACCACGCACGCGCGAATGCGTCGGCGAACTGCTCCGGATGGTCATGGAAGCGCCGCGAAATCTTTTCGTAAGCCGGATCGAAACGCAGCGCGAGATCGGTGGTCAGCATCGTGGGCAGATGCTTCTTCGACTTGTCGTGCGCGTCCGGGATATCGGCCGCGGCGTTCTTCGCTTTCCATTGCTGAGCGCCGGCCGGGCTCTTGGTCAGCTCCCATTCGAATTTGAAAAGGTTCTCGAAGAAGTGGTTGCTCCACTTCGTCGGCGTCTGCGACCAGGTGACTTCCGGGCCACCGGTGATCGCATCGGCGCCCATTCCGGTGCCGTGCTTGCTCTTCCAGCCGAGGCCCTGGTCTTCGATCGCGCCGCCTTCCGGCTCCGGCCCGATGAGAGACGGATCGCCCGCACCATGGGCCTTGCCGAAGCTGTGGCCCCCGGCGATGAGCGCCACGGTTTCTTCGTCGTTCATCGCCATGCGGGCGAAAGTCTCGCGGATGTCGCGCGCGGCTGCGACCGGATCGGGATTTCCGTTCGGCCCTTCCGGATTGACGTAGATGAGACCCATCTGCACCGCGCCAAGCGGATGTGCGAGCTGGCGTTCGCCGCTGTAGCGCTCGTCACCCAGCCAGGTGCCTTCCGGACCCCAATAAAGCTCTTCCGGCTCCCAAGTGTCGGGACGGCCGCCGGCGAAACCGAACGTCTTGAAGCCCATCGACTCCAGCGCGACGTTGCCCACGAGCACGAAGAGGTCGGCCCACGAGATTTTCTTGCCGTATTTCTGCTTGATCGGCCACAGCAGGCGGCGCGCCTTGTCGAGGTTCGCGTTGTCCGGCCAGCTGTTGAGAGGTGCGAAACGCTGCTGTCCGGCGCCGGCGCCGCCGCGGCCATCGGAAATGCGGTAGGTGCCCGCGCTATGCCATGCCAGGCGGATGAACAGGCCGCCGTAATGACCGAAGTCGGCCGGCCACCAGTCCTGCGAGTCCGTCATCAACGCCTTGAGGTCGGCGATCACCGCATGGAGATCGAGGCTCTTGAACTCCTTCGCATAGTCGAACGTTTCGCCCATGGGGTTCGACAGGGCGGAGTTATGATGCAGGACCTGAATATCCAGTTGATCCGGCCACCAGTCGCGATTGCGCTTGCCCGTGTGCCCAAAGGGGCATTTGCTTTCTTCCTTATCCATTTCCGTCTCCAGGTTTTTGAGCGTTTCGGGCTGGGAATCCCGAATTCCGCGAAAGCCGGCAGGACGCTAAACTCTGCGTCCGGAGCGGTCAATATTAATTAGAATAATTCTAATTATCAGGTGACGCGGAAGAGGTTTCACTCTTGGGCTTTTCGTCGTGAGCCCGATGCCAGGCGGCATAGCGCTGTTCGATCTTGTAGAGTTCGTTCGGCGGGGGAGTCTGCGTTTTGTATAACGGCCACGTGTGTGGATCGGTCAGCGTGCCGTCGGCGAGCTTGGCCGCGACGCAGACAAAGTCTACGGCGGGCAGCTTGTTGCCGGTCCTCGTTGTGGCCGTTGCGAAGCAGGGGAGCCAAAGCTGGGATTTCTTGTAGGCGAGTTCCGCTTCCCAGTGCGCCTCGTCCTGCACATGCGACCGTGAACCCAAGAGATTCGGCGCATCGCGGGCGGCCAGATCGGCGCCGGGTTTCGGGCAGTGCGCCTGGTCTTCGTCGGAAAGGTTGGCGAAGTTTTCTGGCGCGCAGTCGAACAGTGACTTGCCGAAGCTCTGCACATTTGCGGCAGGCGGCGCGGCGGTCCGATCGGGCAACACAAGTGGGGTGGCGATTTGCGATGGCCGCTGCCGGCCAGGGCGAAGCGCCGCCGGTCGGCGCGATCGGACAAGCGGCTCAGGGGCAGGCGGCCGCGTCCGCGGCAATATCAGGGTGACTTCGCGGATGATGGACTTCGGCTGCAGAAGAGGTTGCAGGCCATAGATCAGGATCGCGATGAACAGCAGCTGCAGAAGCAGCGCTGCCGGCACGCCGAACAGGCGGTCGCGGATGGTGTTCATCTGGCCTAAAGCCCCATGAAATCACCCCGGTGTTACGCGAACGCCATCCCGCACGGATGCTGCGCGATCCTTCGGTCTGAAATCAAGTGTGGCGGTGCGCACGCTTGTATCGGCGCTGCTGAAAAGCATGAGGGCGGCAATTGCTTGCCACCCTCATGCATGCCGCCGATGTGTGTTGCTACTACTTCGCGATCGCGCCAGTGGTCGAGGCCGAACTCCCGCTCGATGCGGCGACAGCGACGATCACAGCGGTAATGACGACGGCGCCGATGGTCAGCGGCGTAGCGCCGAGGATAAAGGTGTGCGGTGCTTCACCGCCGGGCGGCCCGGCCGGCAGGGCGTTGTCGCCCAACAGGAAATCCATCTCGGAAACCGGCGGCGTAGCCGAGGTAGCGGTCTGGTGTGGTTGTGACGGCGGCTGACCCGGAACGGTTGTCGTGGTCATGCCGGCGTTGACTTCCACCGTCTGACCATTCGAAGTCACAGTCGCAACGCCTTCGTCCACCGAGATCGTCGTGGTGCCGTCGTCGGCGACTGTAATGGTGATGATCGTGCCGCGCACGCCGATGGTCGCCGTGGGCGTGGTGATCCGGTACGAACTCTTGGGCAAATTGCCGGTGGTGAAACGGGCTACGCCTTTCGCGATGGAGAGCGCGACCGCAGACTTCGCCGGATCGGGATCGTACACGAAGCGGTCCAGCGTCACCTGCGACGAGGCTCCGATGGAAAGGTTCGTCTTGTCCTGAAACAGGACACGCGATGCACTCCTGGGACCGGTGTGGATCACTTCGTTCTGGAAGACGTCGATACCGGCACGGAGCACCGTCTCCTGCGGACCGACCGTACCCTTAACGTCGTTCACCACGACCTGGGCATCGCCGATGTTCGGATCGGCCCAGGCGACCTGGCTGGTGAATAGGGAAATCGCAAGCGCGCTCGCGCAGACCCGACGCAACTTCCTATGCTCTAATAGAATCGTCACTGATATCCCCCACGCTGCAGATTATAGCTGCTTTATCGGCCGAACGGATTTCCCAGTCAATTTCGGCGCGCGTTATTTCGTGTCCGCGGCGTGGATGCCCTTCCAATCGTCCGGCGGGGGCGTGATTTCAAAAGCGGCAATCCGCCTGAAATACAGCTCGTAGAATGCGGCGAGCCGGGGCTCTATCGGACGGCATTTTGCGAGCGCGGCACGCGCGTCGTCCCAACGGCGCTCCCGGTAGGCGTCGAGCATTTCCGCGTTTCGCGCGCGCAGTTTCGCGAAGGTTTCGCTGCTCCCCATCGTCTCGTCGCCCAACAGCGCGTAGATGCGCACCTCTTCCTGTTTGCCGCTGACCACGATGAGGTCGATCTCGATCGCTGCCCAGCCCTGCAGCGCCGCCAAGGTGTATTCGCTCACCACGATGGCAACGCCATAGGTCTTGGACTGTCCCTCAAGACGCGAGGCGAGGTTCACGCAATCGCCGATCGCGGAATAGTCGAAGCGCTGATCCGAACCCATATTGCCGACCACGCACTCGCCGGTGTTGAGGCCGACGCCGATGCGCAGCGGGTGGAACACGCGATGTTCGCGCCGCGCATCCGTCTCCAATCGACGGTTGATGTGCGTCAGGGCATCGACCATCGCAAGTGCGCTGCGGCAGGCATGCTCGGCGTGATCGGGATCTTCGAGCGGTGCGTTCCAGAACGCCATCACACAATCGCCGATATACTTGTCGATGGTGCCGCGCTTCGACATCACAATGTCGGTCATCGGCGTGAGGAAATGGTTGAGGAGCCTGGTCAGTCCTTGCGGATTGGATTTGAACTGTTCCGAAATGCTGGTGAAGCCGCGCACGTCGCAGAACAGGAAAGACATGACGCGCAGATCGCCGCCGAGTTTAAGACGCGAAGGGTCCTTGATCAACTCTTCGACCAGATCGGACGACATGTATTGCGCCATCATCCCGCGCACCTGACGCTTTTCCGCCTCTTCGCGCAGGTAGCCGATGATCGTCGAGGACATGTAGACGAAGAACGCCGCGAGCGATGGCGTCACGGGATCGAACAGCATCTGGCTGTGCAGATAGGCCTGCCATGAGGCTGCGAATGCGCCGGCGATCGCCGCCGCACCTGCGAGACCCGACCACACCGCCCCCAGAAGCCGCAGCAGCACGATCATCAGGCTGCCGGTCACCAGTACGAAGCAGAACTCCGCTGCCTGCGCCCAATCGGGCCGCTCCAGATAATGTCCAAGCAGCATCTGTTCGAGCGCCTGCGCATGCGCTTCGACCCCCGGCATCACGGGGTTTATCGGAGACGGCCGTATGTCGTGCAGGCCGGGCGCGCTGGTGCCGATCAGCACGATCTTCCCGCGCACTTGAGCCGGGTCGAAATTGTCCGCGAACAATTGCCAGGCAGAAATGGTGCGCCGCGGCGCGGTATCGGTGTAATGAAGCAGGACATTGCCGGCCGCATCGGTGGGAATCGCAGTGTTGCCGATCTTGACGCCGACGATGCCGCGCTGATTGCCGAAACCGTATTCTCCGCTCGCGCCGGTCGCCTTGATCAGGATCGTATGGGCGCCTTGCGCAACCCTTAGCGCCTCCGCCGACAAGGTCGGATAAAGTTGCTGTCCGATGCGTTGGACCAACGGCACGCGGCGCACAACCAGATCGCTGTCCGCATTGAAACTAAAGCTGCCGTTGCCGGCGCTCGCCTCTTCGATGACCGGCAGATTGGTGACGGCGCCTTTGTAAGCAGGCAGGAACTGCACCGGGTCGTCGCCCAGCGTTGCGAAACCGGTCCGTATCGCCGGTGCGTGGCCTTCCTGCTTCATCGTGAGGGTGAAGCCGGTCACCACATTGCCCGCGTCATGGATCGCTTTCGCAAGCAACGCGTCATGATCGGGTACCGCAGACAGCGACTGGCGCAACGCGTCGACCGGCACACCGTCCGCCGCCCAGACCGCCAGGGCCTGCGATGGCGAGGTGCGGTCTGGCTCTGCGAACACGATATCGAACGCGATGGAGGATGCACCGGATTGCGCCAGCCGGGTGACCATCGCGGCCACGGCACTGCGTGGCCACGGCCACTGGCCGATGCGCGCCAGGCTGGCGTCGTCGATATCGACGATCCGCACCGGCGCGTCCTGATACGGGCGCGGCGCGAGACGTTGGTAGTAGTCGAACACCGCGCGGCGCTGGCGGTCGATCACGTTCCCCGGATCGAACCAGCACAATAGCAGTGTCGCCAGAAGCAGCAGCAGCTGGATCGCGAGGGTAAGGGATTTGAACGCGCGGGTCATTGGTGAGCCTTAGCCGGACCCAGATGCGAATGCCACGAGGTCACTATTTCCGGGTCAGCCGTAACCAGCCGATATCGCTTTCGAAAGTCGTGCGGTGCTGGAACGTCACGCGCATCGTCTTCGGATCCACCGCCAGGATATCGTTGCTAATCATGCCTTGCGGATAGCCGATCGTGCGGACGGGGCCGCCCTGCATCGGCTGGGCCTTGAGGAGAGGATGCGCTGCGTTGGCTGTGTCCAGATAAACGAGGTCGTTACCCGCGATCGTCCAGCTGTCGCTGCCCGTGGCGTCTTCGGTGATCAAGGGACCATCGGTGATCTTTTGCGGTTTGGGACCATCCAGCCGCCAGATGCCATTATGTTTTGTATTCACGCCGAAGATCATGCTGCCATGTGTCCGCAAGTTGAACCAGCCGTCCAACGGTACGGGCATGAACTTGTCCGGACGATCCGGATCGAGACGCAGGGCATGCCAGCGTTGTTTGTCGAAAGCGGTGACCAGCAGGCCCTTGCCGTCGCCGCTCCATTCGAGCCAGCCGGAATCCTGGTGCGAATAGGGCACGCGTTTCAACAGGCCGGAGCGGTCGACGATATCGATGCTGAGCTGTGCGCCGTCGCCCTCGATCAAGGCGAGCCGGGTGCTGTCAGGCGACCACGCGATCGCAGCTGCGTAATCGCCCTTCAGTTGGACCAGCTCGTGCAGAACCTTGTCGGAACCGGCAAGAAATAAACTCATGGCGCCGGACTCGCGTGCGATTACAGCAAGCGTTCCGTCCGGTGCGTACGCCTCGAAGAAACTGGTGTAACCTTGTGCAAACTCGGTCAATGGGGCGTCTGGCGTTGTAGGTGCAACAGCGAGATCGCCTGCTATGTGCTCAAGTTGCATCGCGACGAGCCCGTTGGGACCTGAGGACACATGTCCCAAAGGGATAGGACTCGTCGTAATCCGCTGCGGCGCCGCGCCGGAGATGGGATAAGCCCAGAGCGCCGTATCCCATCGCCTATTGCGCGCAATGAAAAGTGTTGTGGAATCGTTGGACCAGGCAATGCTCACCTCGTCGTCGAAACTCGTCAGGAGCACGCGTTCTTTGCCGGATGCAAGGTCGCGCACAACGATCTGCGGGGTGCCCCAATTGATCTGCCGCAAGAACGCCAGGGTTTTGCCGTCGGGCGAAACGGTTGGCAGGATGTCGCCGCGATCCGATGGATCTGTGGGATAGGAGACTTGGATGGGCTCGCCGCTGTCGAGCGCAAGCCGGAATATCGCAGACGGCGCATCGGCGCGTACAGAATCAGCATAGAACAGGCTGTTTCCAGACCACGCGATGCCAGGATCGGCATTTGCTCCACAACGCCCTACGCGCCGCGGCGTGCCGCCCAGCGTATCGATCACCATGAGGTTGCAGACGCCGTCACTGGGCGTGCTCGAATAGGCGATCCTTCCGCTATCCAATGACCAGACCGGACTGTGCGCCACGTCGCCTGTCGTCAAACGTCGAGCTTCGCCTCCAGACAGCATGCGCACATAGAGATCCGAATGGTCGGCATCCGGTCCCTCGGTATACGCGATCATCCCGCCGTTGGGTGAAATGGAAGGGCGCGCCGCCAGCCCAGGACCGGAGATAAACGGCTGATGCGCTTCGGCTACGATCCAGAAGCTCGCGGCGCGCGGGGCAAAGAGGTAAAAGGAAAGAGTGATCGCAACGGCGATCACGATGACAGTTGCGCCAACAACCGAGAGGATTCTCCACGGTATGGACTTTTGCGAAGCTTGCGCGGCAATCGTTGGTGCGTCGGCTGCCTCTGGGGGCGAAACGGGCACGACTGCCAGCGGCGGCAGAGTTGGTGAAGCAGATTTCTGCTCCGCCTTCGACCGGATCAACCGGTAGCCGACGCGCGCGATCGTTTCGATTGTGAAGGCTTCGCGACCGTCGAAATTGCCGAGTTGGCGAAGCTTCGAAATGGCGCGGTTGATGGCATCGTCGCTGATTGCGCGGCCGCCCCAGCACAGCCGAATCAATTCGTCCCGGGAGACGACTGCGCCGTCCGCCTGCGCCAGCACCACCAGCACCTGCATCAGACGCGGCTCCAGCGTTTCGCGCCGCTCGCCTGACGACACTTCACGGATCGACGGCCTGACCGAAAGCGGGCCGAGCGCGAAATCCGGCTCGTCTGCGAGACTGGCCGGTCCCACCGGTTTAAAGAGCGGCGGCCGCGTATTCATGCGCGAGCACGCCCCCTCACCCACGCGACCAGCGGCGCGCGCGAGAGCCCGGTGCATTTATGGCCGAGGGAGAGCCCCATGCTCGCGAATATATCGGCTCCCCCGAGCCTGGCACCATCTTAACCGTGCCGAATTACAAGGCGGAAACCCTCACTGTCGGTTTTTTTGTCTCTTTTGGGGCTTTACCGCGCCTCGAGCAGGCCAAGCAGGCCGTGCGCTTCACCCCCAGGTCCAGCGGAAAACGTCACCTTGTTCCCTGGACCGGCGTCCAGTGCCCATAAGCCACCGATCCGCACAGGCTTTCCGCTGTGCTTCATCAGCGTCGCGATGAAAGCGCCGGTATTTGCGTTGTAGGCGTTGATCTTGCCGTCGCCGAAATTGCCGACGAGCAGGTCTCCGGCGAGCGTACCGAACCCGGATGGCGCGATCGTCATTCCCCATGGCGCGTTCAACAGACCGTTGGCAATGAGACGGTGTTGCAGGACACCGGAAGTCGAAAACACGTCGATGAAACCTTTATGGGCGCCATCGACCTCGTCGGTTCCCCCAACTTCGCGCTGTGCGAACGCGACATAGAGCTTGCCGTTGAGCAATTGGACGTTGAACGGCGCATAGCTCTTCGGCAGTTCGCCGTCCTTGAAGGTGCGCAGCTTCTTGTAGTTGGTGTCGAACTCTTCGACATGGCCGTGTGCAAAATCGGCGGCAAACAGGAGATGATTCACCGGGTCGATCGCCAGTCCTTTATAGACCGTGCCGCTCGCGGACTCGTCGACGGCCACCAGCGCTGTGGCTCCGCCACTCCAGCCGGTGATCTGGCCGGCTTCCGAATCGAACAGGAAAAACGGAACCTGGCCTTGAATGGTGAAACCTGAGCCGGAATAGACGACTCCAGTCGGGGCGCCGCCGGGGATCGTCACGACCGGTGAGAATTTGGCACCTGTCGAACGATCGTAAAAGGTCGACTTGCCACTGCCGTTGTCCGAAACCCACACAGGCGCGCTATCACCGGCCTGCGCAAGGCCCCACGCGTTCACCAGGTCGGAATCTGTTTTTGGCGCTGCCCCGGCCTGATCGGACACCAACGGAGCAACGACGAAGGTGCTCGCCGATGCGAGTACTGAAGTGAGAATGGGACCAGCCAACATCGCTATCGTGCATGCGAATCCGAAGGATGTTCTCATCGATCTTCTCCCCTGCTTGCTCAGATGATTTTCGCTTGAGCATGTGACCGCAGAAAACAATCTGCGTGTTGCCGGTTCAAAGCAACGTCACTTCGTTGTTCTTCACAAAAATTTCGCGCGAAGTACGCTGTAAGCAAAAGCGAGAATTATTTTCCTTGTAAATTCTTGTGCGGTTCAAGCTCGGATGTAACGGATCGTGCGAACACCACACGAAATGTGCGAAGTACGCCGTAAGCGACAGCGGGATTATTTTTCTCGTAAATTATCTAGTTGTTCGAGTTCGGATGACCCAACGCGCGCCGGTGCCAGTTTATCGATTCACTTGTGGGATGATCGGGACAAGTGACGGCGAAGCCCGCTTCTACGCGGCTGCATCTTCGAAAGGAATCTGCCTGCGGGGGACGAACGGCTTCCATTGATCCCTCCGCAAAGTCAGGACCAGAAATATTGCAGCCGCGATCAGGCATACGCCGACTGTCACGACCGAGGCTTCGGGACCGAAGGCGCCGCCGGTGAGGATCTCCGGCCCGTTCAATTTCGTGACGAGAAGGCCCGGCACTCTCCCGCCCGAAACCGCAGTCGAGAAGATGCCGCCTTCGGTGAAATTCCATCCGAAGTGCAATCCGATGGGCAGCCACAGCCTCCGCGTAGCGCTGTAAGCCAGTGCGAGCAGCAGTCCGGCCTCCAGCGCGATTGCGGTCGAACTGGTGACAGTTGCACCGGGATTGGCGATGTGCAGCGCGCCGAAGAAGGCGGCGGAGGCGAGCAGGGCAACAAGCGTGCCGAACCGCTCCTCCACGATGCGAAACATCGCGCCGCGCAACAGCAGTTCTTCCGCAACGCCGGACACCAGCGACAGGGCGAGCGCGCCTGTTGGAAATGCGAGGACGGCGGGGATCGCGATCGTGCCGAACCCGGCCATGACGAGTCCGCCGATCACCAGAGAGAGCAGGACAAAGCCGATCCCCGCGCCGATGGCGAGTTGCGCCGGCGCACCCGGTAACGCCAATTCGGAAACGCGCCGCCGTTCCAGCCAATGCACGAGGCCGCGATAGACAAGAAGCATGACCGGAATTGCGACGGCCACGCTGACGAGCAGCGCCCAGGGATGGTTCCGTCCCGCATGTTCGCCGAAGATAGAGCGCGGAACAGCACCGCTGGCGATGTACAGCGCGAGAATACTCCCGAAGAAGATCACGAAGCGGACGAACCAGTGCCGGAGGAAACGGCCGCCGCGGGAAACAGGGCGCACGCCGGTGTCTATAGTCATGGAGAGGGTGCTCAAATCAGGTCGCGCAAGGTCACCTTAACATCTTTGCTTTCGGTGCCGCGTTTCACGGTGAAACTGACCACCGTGCCCGGCGCGTCATTGCGCAGGCGACGGCGCAGGTCGGGCAGCGCCACATTCGCCACGGGTTTTCCATCGATCGCCGTGATCACATCGTCCTTGTGCAGACCGGCGTTGTCTGCGGGCCCGCCGGCGGTGACGTCGAAGACCTCAAGACCGGCCGGCACCGCGTTGATCCACATGCCGGAGCGGTCGTAGGTGTCGAGATCGGCAACCGGCGTCGCGATGGGCTTCAGATACATGAGCGAGTGATCGTAATCGAACGTGACGATGAAACGCTTCAGCACGCCGCCGCCGACATTGTTCGGAAAGACTTCCACCGCACCGGCGCCGCCCTTGTCGGTGCTGATCATGGTAAGCGGATGGTCGATGACGACATCGCCCAGTTTCAGTTCGCCGCCCTTGAACACGAAGCTTCGCGTAGGTCCACCCACGCCCCAGCCGGTCATCGCCTCGACTCCGTGATCTACTTCCGCGCGGATACCGTTCTTCGCGGCAAAGGGCTTGTTCAGCAGCAGTGCCATCCGCGAGCCGGTGTCGATCCCGAAGCGGCCGGGAATGCCGTTGTAGGAGCCGAGGATTTCCGGGAACTGGTGATACAGACGCATCGGTACCGGCGTGCCGGCGTCTTTCGGATCGAAGTATTTCTTGTCGATAAAGGTGACGGTGTGGTTGCCATAGTCGAAGCGGGTGATGAATCGCGCGAAGAACTCGTAGCCGATCATCCCGGCCTCGCCGACGCCTTCGACGCCCGGCTTGCTGAATGTGCCGACATTGACGGGCTGGTTCGTCATCGTGGCGGCGCCGAGCGAAAGGGATTTCGCAGTCCCGAGGCCGGCGGTTGCAAGGGCGTCGCCCCCGCCGCCGGTGGTCTGATTGCCCCTGAAGTCCACGCCCGCCGCTTTTGCCAACTCCGGCGTCAGATCGCTGTGGCCGCCCGTGTCGAGGATGAAGGTTCGCGGTGGCGCACCGTTCACGCTTACCTCGGCATAGATATGGTTGTTGAGAAGGCGGAACGGCACCGTCGCTTCGTGGGCGCCGCCCGCGATGGAGAAATCGTGCAGGTCTTCCGCGGGCTTCTGATAAGCGCCGAGCGGCAGCGCGGCAGAGAATTTCGCGCGCGTGAGCGTGTAGGTCTGCATATTGTGGCTGCTGTCGTCGACCACGAATGTCTTCGCGATCATCGCACCCTCCACCGGCGCGTAGTCGGAGTAGGTGGTGGTGATCATCTGGATGCTGTTCTGTTCGACCGTGCGATAGAGCAGATGCGTCTTCGGATCGAACCACACTTCCAGCTTCGTCCCGCCCTTGGGCGTGACGGTGAGCACATCGTAGCTGTTGCCGCCGTCGGTTTTCTGGCCGTTGCTCGCGATCTCGGCGCCGCCGTGATCGGCGCGCCACCAAAGATTCCGGTCCTGATACGCCTCGCTGATTGCGAGCGGCACGACATCGCCGCCGGCCTGATCGGTGACGGTGCCGGACGGTTCTTTCTCCCATGCCTTTGCGCCGTCATAGCCGCTGGCGCCCACGGTGGGGGGAATGTTGTAGGAGTCTACGAAGGCGCCTCGCTGCAGATCTTCCAGCGAGGACGATGTGCCGGTCAGGCCCTGGCCCGAATAGGCGTATTCGACTTTCAGCGTCGCCTTGCCGTTCCAGGCGTCGCCTCCGGTTGCCGCGCGGTTGGCACGCAGCACGTCATCGGCGCTGGGGCCGGCCAGCGCAGGCGTGATCGCGAGCGCGGTGAAAACGAGCAGGGCAGCGTGAAGTCGCATCCGGTTCTCTCTCTTGTCCATGTTTGTTGTCGTCTCAGATCAGATCGCGCAGTGTGACTTTGACATCTTTGCTCTCGTTGCCCCGCTTCACGGTGAAGGTGACCACCGTGCCCGGTGCGTCGTTTCGCAGGTGATAGCGCAGATCGGCCAGCGCCACGTCGCCCGCCGCCTTGCCGTTTACCGCGGTGATCACGTCTTCCTTCTTCAGGCCTGCGCTCGCGGCTGGAGCGCCGTCGGTCACGTCGACCACGGTCAATCCGGCGGGGTCCTTGTTGATCCACAAGCCGGCGCGATCGAAGGTGTTGAGATCGTCGACCGGCTGGGACACCGGCTTCAAATACATCGCGTTGTGCTCATAATCGAAGGTGACGACGAACTGCTTCAACACACCGCCGCCGATGTTGCCGGCGAGATCGCCGCTCGCCATCGCACCCTTCGCATCGGTCGAGAGTTGGCTGATCGTGGCCGGCACGGCGACCGAGCCGATCTTCAGATCGCCGCCCCGGAACGAATAGCTGCGCGTCGGTCCGCCGACACCCCAACCGGTGACGCTTTCCACGCCCTTCGCTGCGCCGGCGCGCAAGTTGTTCTTCTGCGCAAACGGCGTAGTCAGGATCAGCACATTGCGCGAACCGGTGTCGATCATGAACTTGCCGGTGTGGCCGTTATAGGTCGCTTCGGTCTCCGGCACGTTACCATCGAACACGATCGGAACCGCCGTGCCGGCATCCCTGGGATCGAACGCTTTCGGATCGATCAGGGTGATCGTGTGCGCGCCATAGTCGATGCGCGTCACGAAGCGGCGGAAGGTTTCGAAGCCGACCATGCCGGGTATGTCCTTCCCTTCGACATGCGCCATGCTGTTCAGCGGCACGGAAGCGAAGACGGTATCCTTGATCTCCGCGCCGCCAAGATCGATCGCGCCCACCTTGGTGAAGCCGGATTCCATCGTGCCTTCGCCTGCGCCGCGCGCTTCGGTTTGGCCTTCGATCTTGAGGCCGAGCGATTTCGCGAGCGGCGGTGTCACGACGTTCTCGCCCCCAGTGTCGAAAATGAAGGCGTAGGGGCCTTTGCCGTTGATCGTCACGTCGGCATAGATGTGGTTGTTCACGAGCTGGAACGGGAAGGTCGCTTCCTTGCCATTGGCGATGCTGACATTGCCGTTGTCGTTCTTCGGCATTGCGTAAGCCGATGCATCCTGCGGCGGAAGGAACGCGGCCGCCGTCAACGTCTGGCTCTCATCGTATTTCGCATTGCCGGTGCTCTGCACGATCTTATGCGCAAGCATCACGCCATCGACCGCGCCATAGCCAGACAGCATGACAGTGGTCGGAACCGTGCCTTGCACCTCGACGGTGCGCGCCAGCAGATGCGTCTTCGCATCGAACCACGCGTCGAAGTTCTTGCCGCCCTTCGGCGTGACCGTCAGCACATCATAGGTGACGCCGCCTTCAGTCTTCTGCGGATCGGCAGCGACAGTCGCGCCGCCATTCTCGGGCCTCCACCACAGATTGGCGCGGCGATAGCTATCATTCACCGCGAGTGGCGCGGTCTCACCGCCATCCTGTTGCGTGACGGTGCCAGACTGGTCTTTCTGCCAGGCATGCTGGCCGTCGTAGCCGCTGGCGCCGGTCACCGGGCCGACCGCGAAGGTGTCCACAAAACGGCCGTCGCGGACATCGGATAGCGACTGCGTCTTGCCGGTCATGCCTTGGCCGGCATAGGCGTATTCGGTGTGCAGGGTTGCCTTGCCGTTCAAAGCATCGCCACCCGTGGCGCGTCGGTTGGCACGCAGCACGTCATCAGCGTGGGGATTCGCAAACGCGGGCGAAATCGCCGCAAGCGCGCTAAAGGCAAGCAAGGCAGTATGAAGGCGCATCGGGTTCCCTCCGTTGTCCGGTCACACGTGGGCCGCCGATCCTAGGGTCGCAATATGCGCGTGAAGCATAGCTGTCATGTGTTTGTGTTGATTTTGGCACTGGCTTGGGGCGGTGGCGTATTTGCTGCGCCGCAGCGTGTCGTTTCCATCAATCTGTGCACCGATGAATACGTCTTCCGGCTGGTGCCGCGCGATCACATTGCCGCGCTTTCGATCCTGTCGGGCGACCGCAACCCCGTGGTTTCGACCATCGCCGACCAGGTCGGCGGCATCCGGCGCATCCGCCAGACGACGGAGGAGGTGCTCGGTCTCAATCCCGACCTGGTCGTGCTCGATGCCGGGAGCAATGCACGAATCCGCGAACATCTGCTGCGCGCTCATGTGCCGGTGCTGGAGGTGCCGTATGTGAACTCGCTGTCGGAAATACGCGATACGACGCGGATGCTGGGCGAGAAACTCGATGCGCAGGGGAAGGCCCAGGCGCTGCTGGCGGAGATGGATCGTGATATCGAGGCAACACGGGAGCACGCGCCGCATCTGCCTGTGCGCGCCTTGATCTATGAGCCGAATGGTTATGCCACGAGCGGCGGGGTCACTGAGGAGATGATGGCGATGGCCGGTCTCGCCGACGCCGCACCGGCGCTACGGCCGACGCGGCTCGGCACCATTCCGGTCGAGACCATCGTCACGGCTGCGCCGGAATTGCTCATCCTGGCGGGGCGTCCCGATGCACAGGGCTCGCGCGCCGATCTTCTGCTACACCATCCGGCACTGTCGGCGTTGAAGAACATCCATGTCGCGTGGGCCTCGACGAACGCGTTGCTCTGCCCAGGTCCGTGGTCGGTGAAAGAGGCGCTGACCTTTGCAGAACTGGGCCGCGAGACCCGCGCGCTTGCGAAGGGCGCGGCCGCAAAATAAGACTGACGCTGCGACGGTGAAGGGAACGCGGGCCAGAACCGCGGCTGCCCCCGCAACTGTAGGCGGCGTCCTCCTTTTTGCGAAAAGCGAGGACAACGCGCTCCGAAAGCCACTGGGAGACCGGGAAGGCGGAAGCGCTTCGGCCGCAAGCCAGGAGACCTCCCGCCGCGGTCGTTCATCCAAGAGCCGGGGTGGCTTGCGGAGCGGATTCATCCGCGGGCGGCAAGCCATGCGGAGGATTTTGTGAGTATTGCCGCCAGCAGCAAAGTGCTTCCGTCGCGGAGTTTTCCGCGCACGATGCCGATGACGCTTGCGCTTGCGGGCCTCGCATTGGCGCTGGCCGCAGTGTCGTTTTTCATCGGGCCTGCAAATCTTGGGGCGCGTGAACTGGTCGACGGCCTGATCGGTGGTCACGGCGCAGCCGGCATTATCGCCCGCGAAATCCGGCTGCCGCGCGCGTTGCTGGCGTTGTTCGTCGGCGGCGCACTCGGCATCAGCGGTGCCGCGTTGCAGGGCCTGTTCCGCAATCCGCTCGCGGAGCCGGGCGTGACGGGCGTCACGTCTTCCGCGGGACTGGGCGCGATCATCGCGCAGTATTTCGGCTTTGCCGCCGCGATCCCGTTGCTGCTGCCGGCGTTTGCGATCGCAGGTGCATTGGCGACGGCTCTGATTCTCTTTGTCCTGTCGCGGCGCGGCGTCGGCGTGATGGCGCTGGTGCTCGCAGGTGTGGCGATCGCGAGCCTCGCGACCGCGTTTACTGCGCTGGCGTTGTCGCTCGCGCCCAATCCTTATGCGATGACCGAAATGGTGCTGTGGATGATGGGCTCGCTGAAGGATCGCACCCTGACCGACTTGCTATTTGCCGTTCCGCTCGTCCTGCTCGGTGCCGGCTTGTTGCTGACCACAGGCCGCGGCCTCGATGCGCTGACTCTCGGCGAAGAGACGGCGCACACGCTGGGCATCGATGTCGGCAACATACGCGGCCGCGTCGTGATCGGTGTTGCGCTTGCCACCGGTGCCGCTACAGCGGCGGCAGGAGCGGTGAGCTTTGTCGGCCTTGTCGTGCCGCATCTGTTGCGGCGGTTCTATGGCTATGAGCCGGCGCGGCTGCTGTTTCCGTCTGCACTTGGCGGCGCGGCGCTTGTCGTGGCGGCGGACATCGTGGTGCGCCTGATCGCACCGGACGGCCAGCTTCTGCTCGGCGTGGTGACCGCGATGCTGGGCGCACCGTTCTTCATCTGGCTCATCCTGTCGTTCCGGAGGGAGACGTGAAAGTTGCGCTTCGCTTCGATGGCGTATCGGCGGCGTACGGTTCGCGCGCCGTGCTGCGAAATGCATCTGCGCATCTGACGGCCGGCCTCGTCACCGGCGTCGTCGGCCCGAACGGCGCCGGCAAGACGACGCTGTTCCGTACCGCACTCGGACTTCTTCCGGCGGCGAGCGGGATCATTACCTTACTCGACAATCCGCTATCGCATTGGTCGCGCGAAGGTATCGCGCGCAGTATTGCCTATCTGGCGCAAGGTGCGGAGGCGCATTGGCCGATCGTCGCGCGACGGCTTGTTGCGCTCGGACGCCTGCCGCATCGTGGGGGATTTGGCCCGCTGCGTGAGGCCGATCTCACGCTTGTCGATGAAGCGCTGGCGCGTTGCGATGCGAGTCCATTCGCGGAACGGCCGGTGGACGAGCTGTCGGCCGGCGAACGAGCGCGCGTGCTCTTGGCCCGTGCGCTTGCGACCGCGGCGCCGGTTCTGCTCGCCGACGAGCCGGCAGCGCATCTCGATCCGGCGCACCAGATCCGGCTGATGGAATTGCTGCGCGACGAGGCGGCGCGTGGCACGGCAGTGGGCGTAACACTGCACGATCTGTCGCTCGCGGCGCGCTATTGCGACGAGATCGTCGTCATCGACAACGGCGCTGTAGTGGCGCAGGGGACACCGGAGGAGACGCTGACGGGTGCGCGGCTCGCATCCGTTTTCGGGATTCGCGCCGATCGTGGCGCGGACGCGCACGGGCGGGCCACACTTTCCGTGCTTGGCCGCGTCTGAGCGGCCTGCTTAACTGGCGCAGGCGGTGAGACATGTCCAAAGACGACGAAGAAGACGACGACGCGCATTATAAGAAGGCCTTGCGTGCGCTGCAGATCGAACTGGTGAAACTCCAGCGCGACCTGATCGCGTCCAACACCCGTGTCCTGATCATCCTGGAAGGCCGTGACGGCGCCGGAAAAGACGGCACCATCAAGCGCGTGACCGAGCATATGAGTCCGCGCGACACGCGGGTGCATGCGCCCGGCAAGCCGACCAACCGCGAAGAGACGGAATGGTATTTCCAGCGCTTCATTCCGTTCCTGCCGGCGGGCGGCGAGTTCGTGCTGTTCAACCGCTCCTGGTACAACCGCGCCGGCGTCGAGCGCGTCATGGGTTTCGCGAAGAAGCACGAGGTCCGCGGTTTCCTGGAATGGGTCGTGCCGTTCGAGCAGATGCTGGTGCGCAATGGCATGCGCCTGCGAAAATACTATCTCGACATCTCGAAGAACGAGCAGAAGCAGCGGCTCAAGGCGCGGCGCGACGATCCGCTGAAACAGTGGAAGATCTCACCGATCGACGAAGCGGCGGCGAAGAAGTGGGACGATTACTCCGAAGCCCGAGACGACATGTTCCAGCATACAAGTCATGCGGATGCGCCATGGCATGTGGTACGGGCGGATGTGAAGAAGATCGCGCGGCTTGAGCTGTTGCGCGATCTGTTGAGCGGCTTCGACTATCCCGGCAAGCGCGAGAAGTTGGTGCAGCCGAATCGCGAAATCGTTTTCCCGTGGGAAGCCGATCTGCCGCAAGGGCTGATCGCCAAATAAAAAGAAGCCGGGCTTAGCACCCGGCTTCAGTCTTATGAATGGAAGCTGTCGTTACTGCGGGTTCGACTGGGGGGCAGTCGCTGCATTGTTCTCGCTTCCTTTTTGCATCGCGCTCGAATCGTCGGTCGACTGCGGCTGATTGTGGTCCATCGGCGGCTGCGCCTGTGCGTTCGCGTCCGGTGTCGTCGACGTATTCGACATGTTGCTCTTGCGCGAACGATGTTTGGCGGCCGGCGAATCGCTCGTCGGGTCGGTCGGCGTCGCCTCGGATGGCGCGGCCGGCTGAGCCGAAGTTGTGCTGCCGGTGTTCATAGTGCTGCCGGTCTGGGCGCTTTCCGGCGCTGTTGCGCCCGTACCGCCGGCTGCAGATGCTGCGAGAGCCGGTGTCGCCAAAGCAAACGCACCGCATAGCGCGGTCGAGAAAAGAATTTTGCGCGTGTTCATGGTTCCTCCGAAATGTAGCAAGTCCGCGGAGGAGAGGTATCTCTCCCCGCTACACGAGACAACGCGGGAACCGAAAACGCTCTCCCGAAAGTATTTTAAATCTTACCGGAACTTTACACTCATACCGCTGCGCGCAGGGTGGTAACATTCGCACCGCGGATAGGAGAACCGAGAAAATCCGCGATAAAGGGCGTGGCTGGCCGGGTGCGCAATTCTTTCGGCGTCCCAAGCTGTTCGATGTTGCCGAGGTTCATCACCGCAACCTTGTCGGCGAGCTCCAGCGCTTCGTCCTGATCGTGTGTCACGAATATCGTCGTGATGCCCATGCGTTCATGCAGCGATCGCAGCCAGCCGCGCAGATCCTTGCGCACCTTTGCATCCAACGCTCCGAAAGGTTCGTCCAGCAGAAGCATCTTGGGCTCGATGGCGAGCGCGCGCGCCAGCGCCACACGCTGCCGCTGCCCGCCGGAAAGTTGACTCGGATAGCGCCCGCCCAGACCTTCGAGTTGCACCAGCGCGAGAAGCTCTTCGACGCGACGCGCGATTTCGGCCCGCGGTGGGCGATTCCTGCGCGCACGGATCTCAAGACCGAATGCGATGTTCTTCGCGATCGTCATGTGCTTGAAGAGCGCATAGTGCTGGAACACGAAGCCTGCGCGGCGATGGCGGGTGGGGATCGAGAGCCAGTCCTGGTCATCGAAAGTCACCTGTCCGACATCGGCGAACTCCAGCCCGCCCAAAATGCGCAGCAGGGTGGTCTTGCCGGAGCCGGATGGTCCCAGCATCGCGAGGAAGGTGCCGCGCGGCACTTCCAGGCTAACACCTTTCAGCGCGGGATATTTGCCGAACTCTTTCGCGACGGATTCGATGACAAGTGTCATAGGCAACTCCTCAATGTCTGTGCGTCGCGGAAATCTCGCCGGCGTAGCGCCATTCGAGGAAGGACTTCAGCACCAGCGTGACGAGCGCGAGCATCGCGAGCAGCGACGCGACCGCGAACGCGCCCACGAACTGGTAGTCGTTGTAGAGAACCTCGACATGCAGCGGCATCGTGTTGGTCAGGCCGCGGATCAGGCCGGAAACGACGGACACCGCGCCGAACTCGCCCATTGCACGCGCGTTGCACAGAAGCACGCCATAGAGCAGCGCCCATTTGATGTTGGGCAAGGTCACGCGGAGTAAGGTGCTGAAGCCCGAAGCGCCGAGGGAGATCGCCGCTTCCTCTTCGTCGCGGCCCTGGTCGATCATTAGCGGGATCAACTCGCGTGCGATGAACGGGAAGGTCACGAAGCAGGTCGCGAGCACGATGCCGGGCAGCGCGAAGATGATCTTGATATCCCAGTTGCGCAGTGTATCGCCGAACCAACCCTGCAGACCGAACATCAAGACATAGACGAGACCTGCAATCACGGGTGAAACGGAAAAGGGCAGGTCGATCAGTGTGATCAGGAAGCTCTTGCCGGGAAAATCGAACTTGGCGATCGACCATGCCGCGGCGAGCCCGAACAGCAGGTTCATCGGCACCGAGATCGCGGCCGTGATCAAGGTCAGGTGGATCGCTGCGAGTGCATCCGGCTCCCCGATCGCGGCCAGCGCCGCGCGCCAGCCATCTCTGAGCGCTTCGGAAAACACCGTGATGAGCGGCAGCAGCAAAAACAGGACGACGAACGCGACGGCGATGACGATGACCGCCAGCTTCGCGAGCGGATGATCCTCGGTTGCGGCACGCGGACGCTTCATGCGGGGAAGGGCAAGAGCGCTCATCGGCGCGCCATCCAGACCTGTATGAGGTTGAGCGCGAACAGGAGCAGGAACGAGAAGCAGAGCATCACCACGCCAATGGACGCGGCTCCGGCGTAATCGAACTGCTCGAGCTTTATCACGATCAGGAGCGGCGCGATCTCCGACTTCATGGGCAGATTGCCCGCGATAAAGATCACCGAGCCGTATTCGCCGATAGCGCGCGCGAACGCCATCGCGCCGCCGGTAAGAATCGTGGGCAACAGGACCGGGAGCACCACCCGCCGCAAAGTTTGCAGCCGGCTTGCGCCAAGCGTGGCGGAGGCTTCCTCCGCATCCGCGCTGATCTCGGCGAGCACCGGCTGGAGGGTGCGCACCACGAACGGCATGCCGATGAACACCAGCGCGATCACGATGCCGACCGGCGTGTAGGCGACCTTCAAGCCAAGAAGGCTGAGCGGCTCGCCCAGCAATCCGTTTTTTGCGTACAGCGTGCAGAGCGCGATTCCGGCGACGGATGTCGGCAGTGCGAACGGAAGATCCACCAACGCATCGACCAGCCGCTTGCCGGGGAAGCGATAACGCACCAAGGCCCAGGTCACGACGATGCCGAACACGGTATTCAGCACTGCCGCGATCGCCGAGGTGGTGAACGACAGCTTGAGCGCGGTCAGCACGCGCGGCGCGGTCACCTCGGCGAGAAAGCCGCTCCATCCGAGTGTGACCGGCTTGAGGATCAGCGCCGCCAGCGGGATGAGGACAATCGCCGACAGATAGAACAGCGTGAACCCGAACGACAGACCGAAGCCCGGGAGCACGCTCTTCTGCCGCCAGGTCCATTTTGCCCTGGGCCCGATCAGCGGTGCGGCGATCACAGTCATCGGCGCCTCACTGCGGCTTGTAGATCTGGTCGAACACGCCGCCGTCGGCGAAATGGGTCTTCTGCGCCTTGTCCCATCCGCCGAAATCTTCGATGGTCATCATCGAAAGCTTCGGGAATTTGCCGGCGTAGGCCGCCGCCACTGCCGGATCGCGCGGGCGGTAGTAGTTCTTCGCCGCGATCTCCTGTCCGTCCTTGCTGTAGAGGAACTGGAGATATGCTTCCGCGACCTTGGTGGTGCCGTGACGTTCGGCATTCTTTTCGACCACCGCCACCGGCGGCTCGGCGAGGATGGACACCGTCGGATAGACAATCTGGTACTTGTCGCGGCCCAGTTCGTCGAGCGCCAGATAGGCCTCGTTCTCCCATGAGAGCAGCACGTCACCGATGCCACGTTCGGTGAACGTCGTCGTCGAGCCGCGCGCGCCGGTGTCGAGCACAGGCACGTGGCTGTAGAGCTTCTGGACGAACGCCTTGCCGGCCGATGGATCGCCGCCGGCCGCCTTCTGCGCGTAGGCCCACGCCGCAAGATAGGACCATCGCGCACCACCGGAGGTCTTCGGGTTGGGTGTCACCACCTGGATCCCGGGCTTGATCAGATCCGGCCAGTCTTTGACCTTCCACGGATTGCCCTTGCGCACCAGGAACACGATCGTCGAGGTATACGGTACGCTGTTCTGCGGCAGCTTCGTCGCCCAGTTGGCGGGCAGCAGATGTCCGATCTGGGAGATCGAATCGATGTCGTAAGCAAGCGCCAGGGTCACTACGTCGGCGTCGAGGCCGTCGATCACGCTGCGCGCCTGTTTGCCCGAACCGCCATGGCTCTGGTTGATGGTGACGTCTTGTCCCGTCTTCTGCTTCCATTGTGCGGCGAAGGCGGCGTTCTCCGCCTTGAACAACTCGCGCGTCGGGTCGTAGCTGACGTTGAGCATGGTAACGCCGGCCGCCTGCGCCGTGCCCGTAAGAAGCAGGACAGAGGCGGTCAGGGCTGCGATCAGTTTCTTCATGGCGTGCTCCTGCTGTTGTATCCGGACATCACAGCGCGAACTGTGCGCGCAACGAGAGTGCGTCCAGCTTCGCGTCAAGGCTGCCGCCGGTTGCGCTCAGACGCGAAACATCCGTATGCTGATAATTAAGCATGAAGCGCATGTCGGCGTTCGGATACCAGTTGAGACCGCCAGTCCAGATGCGCTGCTCGCCACCGCGGATACCGGCGAGCGGGGTTGCCGAGCCGGCAAGGCCAGGGTCGTAGTCGAGGTCGAGATCGCTGTAGCGGCCGGCGATTTCCCAGGCGCCCCAGTCGCCCTTGCTGAACGAGAAAGGATGATCGGGTGTCGGCGTGGTGTAGGCGCCGCGTTCCGGGCGATACTGCTTGGACTCGCCGGTGAGCACCCAGCTCGCCTGCAGATACCAGCCGTCGAACGACGGATCGGGCAGCGTGCTGGCGCGGCGTGAGACCTCATAATTGAAGTAGCCGCCCTGGCCGTAGAGGTTGTGCCAATTGCCGGCGCCTTCGAGGCCGTATTCCCAATAGTGGCTGGCGTTGATGCTCCCCGTGTCGATTAGACGGATCGAGTTGTCGTCGACGTTGAGTTCAGGACGCTCGCGCAGGCGGAGCACGTCGGGCGGCAGAGGACCGGCGGCCAGATCGGGAAGCTTCACGACGTAAGTCATGTCGCCGCCAAGCGCGAGATTGACATCCGGCGCGATCGCGAAGCGGTAGGCCGCGCGGCCGACGACGGCCTGTTGCTCGTCGAACTCGGACGCTGCGCCGACCAGATCGCCCGTGTAGGACAGGGCGGCGAAGTAGTTGTCGTCATAGCCGAAGATGGTCGCGCCTTCGCGGCCGTCGGAGCCGGCGATGCTGCGCGCAAGATCGGTCGGTTGCGCGCGCTCCAGGAACAGGAGGTCCTGTGCCGAGGTCGAGTCGTCGAAGCTCTCTGGCGTCGGATAGGCGCCGACCTTGATGTGGACCGGGCCAAGGCCGTCGTACTGGATGAAGGCGCTGGCGATCGTGGCAGCTTCCAGACCTGAGCCGCCGAAATCGTAGATGAACTCGTACGACCAGTCTTTGAACAGCGTGCCGCTGATACCGGCGCGGGCGCGGCGGAAGTTGGTGCCGCTGCTGAAATCGGTGTTCGCCTGCGTTACGCCGCTGCCGGGCACGAAGCCCTGCATGTAATAGGCGGTGTCGAGCTGAACGAGCGCGCGGATCGCGAGGGTGAAATCGCCATCGGCGGTGCGGAACACCGGGCGCCCGTTCTTCATCGTGAAGAAGGTATCTTGCTTGCCCTGCGCGGCCTGGAGATCGACATACTGCGCGCTCTGGGAACGCTTCAGGTCCGCGACCGTATTGTTGAGATCGTCGATCTGCTGCTGCAGCGCTGCCAGACGCTGTGCGATTTCGTCGGCCGCAGCCGAATTGCTGGTGCCCGCGGCTTGCGCCTGAGCGGCGCCAAGAGCCGCGAACGCCGCGCCGCAGAGCAGCATCGCGCCGAAGCGCTTCGAAAAAGACATGAGTTACCCCTCGCAAAGTCGTCGTGTTGTGTCGCGAGGATTTGCCTTTAAATACGACAGAGTCAATAGAGTTTATATATTTTATACGAGAAGTGGGATTAAGTCCGTGAGAACGCTCGATTTTTCGGGAGGTCAGGTGGTCTTGGCGCGGCGGCGGATGCTGCCGACCATGGACGCTAAGGTCCGCGTTTCTAGCACGGAGGCGGTGGCATCGCGCGCGGCAAGCAGGACCTTGCGGATCGCGCAGGTCTTCTCGTCGAAGCAGTCGTTGCACTTCGTGTAGGCGGTGGCGCTGGCGCACGGGCTGAGCGCGATCGGGCCGTCGATCACCCGCAGAATGTCGGCAAAGGTGATGTCTTTCGGATCGCGGCCGAGTAGATAGCCGCCGGAGCGCCCGCGCACGCTGCGCACGATCGCCCGCTTCTTCAACTCAAGCAGGATCTGTTCGAGGAATTTGCGCGGCACACGGCCCTTCTCGGCGATGTCGGCGATCATCATCGGTTCTTCGCCGTCGTGTTCGGCGAGCACGATCAGCGCATGGACCGCATAACGCGCTTTCTGGGTCAGCATGAATTAGCCCTTAACTCTATGAGTTATATCGGCTTTCACTTGATTAACGTCAAGGTGGAGACGATCCTGGCGAAACGCGATGCAAACGGGAAAAAGTGGGTGGAGAGCGTGACGAAACTCTGACGAAAACTCTTGAAATTACATGAAGACTCGGTAATGCTCGCCGAAATCGCTCAATGTCTGGGCGAATTTGGGAGAGGCGGCAATGGCCAAACCACAAGCCGACCATCTGGCGTTCCTCTTGGAGCTGTCCGCGAATCTTCGGGAGTTCCAGGATCGCCGTGCGCTTTCGGAGGAGGAACGCGGCCGCTACGCGCGCTGGCTCCGCCACGCCGTGGACCTGGAGGCGCATCTGCGCAGCGACCCTCAGGTACAGGCCCAGCTACCGGCAAAGAGCGATTACGCCGATCTGCCCGAAGAGCTGCTCAACGAACTGAGCATCCGCAGCGTCGATCAGCTCGAAACCCAGATCGTCAATGTTTTGCGGGCCAACGGCGGGACGGCCGATCTCGACCAGATCCTGATCGGCCTGTATCGCCTTCACAACACGATCCAGAAACGGCGCGTCGTGCAGAACAAGCTTTGGCAGATGGTCCGCATGAAGCGTGTCCGCAAGGCAAAGGACACGCGGAACCTGTTCGCGCTCGGCGGAAACAAGTCCCGTCTGCGCAAGGCCAAACAGCTGAAGTAAGCCGCCGCACTTTTATCATCACCAAAACACGCAACGCGACGTCATCGCCGTCGCGAACGGAAGAGTCATGTCCAAATGAGACACGTGATTACCGGTCTTTTTACGATAGGACGCGAGATCGAGCTCGGTCTTGTGCCGATGCTGATCGTTGCGCTGGTCTGCGGCGCGTTGCTCGGCATCGTCAACGGCGCGTTCAGATTGGTTCGCACTGCGCGTGCGCAATGGCGGATCAGCCGCCGCCGTCGTGCAGCGGAATGGCGTGACAATCCATCCTCCGTTCCAGTTCGCATTTCTGCAAATCGAGATTCTGTTTCACGAAATACATGACGATCCCGCCGACGATGACGATCACGGCTGCAACGCCCAGCACCAAAAGGTTGGTGCGATCTCGGCCGTCGTCATCGTTGTCGTCGTTGTCCATCGCGTTCTCCGGCGGGTATCGTTGCTTCTTTCCGATAATCCGGACCGGAAAGACATTACAATTGTGACAGGGCGTTACCGGATCCCGGCCGGGTAGGTCGTGCTGGACGGCTTTCGGCGGCTGTGCCAGAAGACGACGCTTCCAACGGCCCGGCGATAGGCAAATACAAAACGGGCCTTACATGCGGTCGAATTGCCATGCATGTCATGCGCTGTGGAGCGTTGCTGGCCTTGTTGAGCCTGATGGTGGGGCCGTCTTCTGCGGACGAGAGCTATCGCATCAATGCCGGGGGGCATGTCTGGACCGCGATCCCCGTTCACATGCTTGGCGGCCCGGAGTCCGTCGTCGTTGCGCAGGACCGGCGCAACGTTGCGGGAAGCCGGAAGTTCGCGCTTGCGATCGCGCGCACCTATGCCGACCAGCATCTGGGCGGCCGCTGCGCGGTGCTCAAGGTGACGCCGCTTGGCAAAAGCGGCTGGAAGATCGATTTCAAATGTCCGGAAGGCGCGCAGCCCTATTGAAGCTGGCGATCCCGGGGTGATTCGAACACCCGGCCTGCGGTTTAGGAAACCGCTGCTCTATCCGGCTGAGCTACGGGATCGCACCGGCCACTTGAGGTAGCGCATTCTCACCGCCTGGAAAAGGCCGTCGTACGGGGATTTCACGGTCCGAGAATGATCGTCGCCTGCAATCCAGGCCTCACCCGATTGGGCTAAACTGCGCGACCACAAGACGTCGCGGGGAGGTGCGCACGCCGTCATGTCGTGCTGCTCCATTTCAGCAGATAGGCATTCTTGTCGCCGCCTTGCATTGCGGTGATCGACGAGCACCTGCTGGCGGCCTCTGCCACCTGGTCTTCCGTCATCTTGAGCGCGACTGCGATCTGCCGAAGGCTCAGACTTGTCCCGGCGCGCTCCGCGAGTAACTTTTCCACTTGGTGGCGCCGGCGTACCTCCGCGATTCTCTGAGTTGTATAAGCATAAGTGATAATCACCGCCGCAACGGCAACAGACACCTCTGAAAGTTCCTGCAACCAGTCCACACCGTCCTCAATTTGCTCGGCCGGTCGCTCTCTAACGCGCACTGAATTGCTCTGATAGCTCATCGCCACGAACACCGCGTTCTTTTTGGACGACGCCGCACGAGACAACGCCGCAACCTCGTGCAAAAATCAGTCGATCGACGACCAGATTTGCGCGCTATGTCCAACAAGCTTCTGATCTCGCTTTTCGAATACAAGGCCTGGGCCAATCGGGGCCTCTACGAGGCGCTGCTTGCGGCGCCGGCAAACGCACCGAAGCGCGATATGTATGTCATTCGCGCGACGCTTGATCACGTCTCGGTGGTCGACCAGCTGTTCAAGGCGCGCATCGCCGGCGAACCGGAACCGTTCGACGGGATACTCTCGCCGGTGACGCCGTCCTTCGCCGAACTGTGCGATACCGTGGCAAACACCGATGCCTGGTATATTGACTACGTCCGCGGCGCATCGCAGGGCGCGCTCGAAGAAATCGTCACGTTTACGTTCAAGGACGGCGATCCGGGCCGCATGAGCCGCGAGGAAATGCTGGGCCACGTGCTGACCCACGGCAACTCGCATCGCGGCGCCGTCGGCAAGATGATGGAAACGATCGAGGTGAAG
>DASXDS010000041.1:0-176519 GCA_036490455.1 Rhizomicrobium sp. | reverse complement strand
GCTGCCAACATCGCCCCCCAAATCCAGCGGTGGATGCGAGAGTGATTTGCGTGCCGGCCCGTCATGCGCAATTTTCGCCTAAGAGTTTGGGATTGCTGGTGAAATTAAGACAGACGGGTATTCGAACCTCAATTTTGGGGAGGGGGGTGGGTACCCAGTTCAGTTTTCCGCCATCACTTGAAACCACAGTTTCGGAGGTCTCCTACGCTACGTTTCACGCGATTGCAGCCGCAACAACGCAGATGTCAGGACGCGTTGCCAACGCGCCCTCCATCAAACGGCCACACCTGTGATGGCGACGTTTTTTGCGATTGTCCAGCCTGACAAAGAGAATGCCCCGTAGGCCCAAGCACTAGAGACCACGAGGTTTGGGATCAATCTCGCCATGCAACACAGCGCCAGATTTACTCAGATGAATCGTAACCGTTTTACTGTTGGAACGGCACGGTTCGGCCAAGAGCCACGTTGGAACGTCGACTGGCAATAGCTTCTTGTCGAAATCACCGCTAACGCGAATAGCGGAAGGGCGCATTGGAGAAAGCTCGGAAGTCGCAACCACCTTTTTACCCCAAGTTCTAACCGTGATTTCTTTGTCTTCAACGCGAAGCGCAGACTTGACGAGTTTGCCAAGCGCTCCACGATCAAAAACAACGAAGAAACCTTTACGCCCCATGCGTAAGTCCCTCAGTTCTTCGCCTGATCGACCAGCTTGTTCTTGGCGATCCACGGCATCATCGCACGCAGTTTGGCGCCAACGTCCTCGATCGGGTGGGCTGCGTTCTTGGCGCGGGTCGCCTTGAACGACGCCTGGCCGGCCTTGTTCTCCAGCACCCAATCGCGCGCGAAGCGGCCCTTTTGGATGTCGTCGAGCACGCGTTTCATCTCCGCCTTGGTCTCGGCGTTGATGATGCGCGGGCCAGTAACATACTCGCCATACTCGGCCGTGTTGGAGATCGAGTAGTTCATGTTGGCGATGCCGCCTTCGTAGATCAGGTCCACAATCAGCTTCACCTCGTGCAGGCATTCGAAGTACGCCATCTCCGGCGCGTAGCCTGCCTCGACCAGCGTTTCGAACCCGGCGCGGATCAGTTCGACCAAGCCACCACACAGCACGGACTGTTCGCCGAACAGATCGGTCTCGCATTCTTCTTTGAACGAGGTCTCGATCACACCGGCGCGGCCGCCGCCGATCGCACTCGCATAGGCGAGACCCAGATCGTGCGCGTTACCGCTCGCGTCCTGATGAATCGCGATCAGGCACGGCACGCCGCCGCCTTTCTGGTATTCGCTGCGCACGGTGTGGCCGGGACCTTTCGGCGCCACCATCAGGATGTCGAGATCCTTGCGCGGCTCGATCAGGCGGAAATGGACGTTGAAGCCGTGCGCGAACAGCAGAGCCGCGCCCTGCTTCATGTTCTTGACGAGATCGTCCTTGTAGATGTCGGCCTGCAGTTCGTCGGGCGTCACCATCATCATCACGTCGGCCCACTTCGCCGCGTCGGCGGCGGACTTTACGTCGAACCCTGCCGCCTTCGCCTTGTCGGCCGACGCACCCGGACGCGCCGCGATAGAGACCTCCTTCACGCCGCTGTCGCGCATGTTGAGCGCATGCGCATGCCCTTGGCTGCCGAACCCGATGACGGCGACCTTTTTGTTTTTGATGAAATTCAGATCGGCATCCCGATCGTAATAGACGCGCATGATGTTTGTTCCTGATTGGTGATTGCGAGTACTACCACCTCCCCCCTGAGGGGAGGTCGAAAATGCGCAGCATTTTCGGGTGGGGGTCGATCGGATGCGCTGGCATAACCCCCACCCGACGCGCTTTGCGCGTCGACCTCCCCTCAAGGGGGAGGTGGAAGATGGATAGGCGCGCAAAATGCATCGTCACTACATCGCTTCCGGGCCACGGCTGATTGCCGCAACGCCGGTTCTCGAAACGTCAACCAGACCCAACGGACGCATCAGGTCGATGAACTGGTCGATCTTCGACGGGGCGCCGGTGATCTCGAATACGAAGCTCGTGTGGGTGGTGTCCACGATATGGGCGCGGAAGATTTCGGAGATGCGCATCGCCTCGACGCGCTTTTCGCCGGTGCCGGTCACTTTCACCAGCGCCATTTCGCGCTCGATGCCGGGCGACGAGGTCGTCCAGTTGTGCACCCGGTGCACCGGAACGAGACGCCCGAGCTGTGCCTCGATCTGTTCGATCACTTCCGGGGTGCCTGAGGTGACGACCGTCACGCGGCTGGTGTGGGCTGCGTGATCGACCTCGGCCACCGTCAGGCTCTCGATGTTGTAGCCGCGGCCCGAGAACAGGCCGACGACGCGCGCGAGCACGCCCGCTTCGTTGTCGACAAGCACCGCGATGGTGTGACGCTCAGTTTGTTTCGTTTGAATGGTCATCTTCCAAATCTGTCTAGGTTCTCCCTCTCCCCCACCGGGGGAGAGGGTTGGGGTGAGGGGGTCTCACCACGGCGTTTGTAGCAAACACCCCCTCACCCTAGCCCTCTCCCCCGGTGGGGGAGAGGGAACGCGTTAGACCAGCATCTTCCCTTCTTCGCTCACTTCCGTCGCTTCTTCCTGCGCGTCGGAGAGGATCATCTCGTTATGCGCGGCGCCGGAGGGGATCATCGGATAGCAGTTCTCCTTCGGATCGACGCGGCAGTCGAACAGCACCGGGCGTTTCACCGAAATCATCTCTTCGATCTTCGCGTCGAGCTCGGCCGGTTTGTCGGCGCGCAGACCGACGCAGCCGAACGCATCCGCCAGTTTCACGAAATCGGGCAGCGCTTCTGAATAGGAGTGCGAGTAGCGCCCGCCGTGCAGCAGTTGCTGCCATTGACGCACCATGCCCATGTACTCGTTGTTCAGGATGAAAATCTTGATCGGCAGGTCGTACTGCACCGCCGTCGACATCTCCTGCATCGTCATCTGCACGGATGCCTCGCCCGCGATGTCGATGACGAGGCTGTCGGGATGGGCGATCTGCACCCCCACCGCCGCCGGCAGGCCATAGCCCATCGTGCCGAGCCCGCCGGAGGTCATCCAGCGGTTGGGCTCCTCGAAGCCGAAGCGCTGCGCCGCCCACATCTGGTGTTGGCCCACTTCGGTGGTGATGTAGACGTCCTTGCCCTTCGTCAGTTCAAACAGGCGATCCACCGCATATTGCGGCTTGATCACCGTGTCGCTGTTCCTGAACGCGAGCGATTTCTTGCCGCGCCATTGATCGATCTGCTTCCACCACACGGCGAGCGCCGGCTGATCGACCTTGCGCTTCTGGGTCTTCCAAAAATGCAGCATCTCTTTCAACGCCTTCCTGGCGTCGGCGACGATGGGAATGTCCACGCGCACATTCTTGTTGATCTGTGCCGCATCGATGTCGAGATGGATCTTCTTCGATTTCGGCGAGAACACGTCGATCTTGCCGGTCACGCGGTCGTCGAACCGCGCCCCGAGACAGATCATCACGTCGCAATCGTGCATCGCATTGTTGGCTTCGTAGGTGCCGTGCATGCCGACGAGACCGAGCCACTGCGGATCGCTGGCCGGAAACGTGCCCAGTCCCATCAACGTGGAAGTCACGGGGAAGCCGGTGATCTTCGCAAGCTCGCGCAGCAGCTTCGACGCCTCCGGCCCGGAATTGACGATGCCGCCGCCAGTGTAGAACAGCGGCCGCTTGGCGTTCGCCATCAGATCGATCGCGCGCACGATGGCGCCGAGATCGGGATCGGTCTTGGGCTTGTAGGTGCGGTGATGGATCGCGCCCGGCCCGGTGTACGGACCTTTCTTGAACTGCACGTCCTTCGGAATATCGACCACCACCGGACCAGGACGCCCCGTCGTCGCGATCTGGAACGCCTCGTGCAGCGTGCGCGACAGATCGTTCACATCCTTCACCAGCCAGTTGTGCTTGGTGCAGGCACGCGTGATGCCGACGGTGTCGGCCTCCTGGAACGCATCGGTACCGATGAGGTGCGTCGCCACCTGTCCGGTCAACACGACGAGCGGAATGGAATCCATCAACGCATCGGTGAGGCCTGTCACCGCGTTGGTGGCGCCGGGACCGCTCGTCACCAGCACGACACCGGGCTTGCCGGTGGAGCGCGCGTAGCCTTCGGCGGCATGAGTCGCGCCCTGCTCGTGGCGCACCAGAACATGGGTGATGCCTTCGGCCGCGAACAGCGCGTCGTAAATGGGAAGCACGGCGCCGCCGGGATAGCCGAAAATGTGGGTGACACCCTGATCCTTGAGCGCGCGGATGACCATCTCTGCGCCGCTCAGTTCGACTGCGCCCGTGGCGGCGAGCCGCCCGTCCAGTGCCGATCCGTCCTTGTCCATCGTCGTTACGCTCTTCGAGAAAGTTCAGGTTAGGTCCAGATACGCGAAAGGGGCGTTACCGCCCCTTCAAACGCCGTCTATCGGGGGTTTCCGAGGTTCTATCCTCGCCCGACCGACGGCCAACCAATGAGTACGAGTTGGAGCTTCATGCGCCCAAGGCCTTGTTGCGGGGCGCAAACTAGGGAAACCCGGATTCCGGGTCAAGCATTATTCTGCGAGTTGTGCGGCAATTTTCGTAACAATATTGCCGAAATCTTGGGCATCGATCCGGTGCCAGCCCGCCATCCGGTTGCGGAACCAAGTGTCCTGCCGTTTGGCGTATTGCCCGGTGGCGGTGACGGCCAGGGTTTTGGCCGCGTCCAGCGCCATGCGGCCGTCATGGACCGCGATCAGTTCGCGCCGCCCGATGATCTTGGCAGCGGGCAAGGTGGGATCGAGATCGCGCAGCGCGAGTGCCTCTTCCATCGCGCCGGTCTCGACCATCGTGTCGAACCGCGCCGCGATCCGTTCGCGCAATTCCTTGCGGGGTACATCCAACACAAACATCGCGAGCCGCATCCCGCCAAGCACAGGGTCGCCGGGCTGTGTCTGCCAGTGGCTGAGCGGGAGTCCACTTGCTTCGAACACCTCGTAGGCGCGCAGCACGCGCTGGCTGTCGCCGGGCTTCAGTTCGCCCGCGATTTTCGGATCGCGCTTCGTCAGCTCGGCGAAAAACGCGTCCTCGCCGATTTCGGCGCGGTGCGTAGCCACCGCCTTGCGAATGGTGGCCGACACAGACGGAATCTCGGCGATGCCGTTCACCAGCACGTCGAAATAGAGCCCGGTACCGCCGGTGAAGATCGGTACGCGCCCCGCAGCACGCGCTTCTTTCAGTGCGTGACCGGCATCGGTCTGGAAGCGGCCGGCAGAGTATGCGTCGTGCGCGCCGACGTGACCGTAGAGCAGATGCGGCGCCAGCGCGGTGTCCGATTCCGTCGGGCGTGCGGTTAGAATGCGCCCCTCGCGATAGACCTGCATGGAATCGGCGTTGATCACCACGCCGTCGATCTGCCGCGCCAGTTCGATCGCCGCGCGCGACTTGCCGCTCGCGGTCGGCCCTGCAATAAGCACGGCGTCGAATTTCATATCGAGAAGACGTGTCCGGAACCGTTCTCAATGTCACGGCAAAGAACGCGATTCGCAAGGACATCGCGGACGCGATTGTTCGCGCGGTGCCCGGCGCCGTTGCCTGGCTGGCACCGGAGCGCGCGTTCGATATCGCGATCGACGGTGACGCGAACCAAGCGCTGACTGCGGCGCGGATGGCGGCGGGCGATGCGCCGGTCGACATCAACGCCGTGCAGACGGCGGGACGGCGCAAAAAATTGCTCGTCGCGGACATGGATTCGACCATCATCGGCTGCGAATGCCTGGACGAGATCGCCGATTTCGTCGGCGTGAAGGCGCATGTCTCCGCGATCACCGAGCGTGCGATGCGCGGTGAGATCGCGTTCGAGCCCGCGCTTCGCGAGCGCGTGGCACTGCTCAAGGGCTTGCCGGTGCATCGCCTGGCGCGGGTGTATGCCGAACGGGTGCGGCTCAATCCCGGCGCGCGGGCGCTGGTGCAGACGATGAAGGCGCACGGCGCACGCACCTGCCTCGTCTCCGGCGGCTTCACTTTCTTTACCGAACGCGTCGCGGCCGATGCGGGGTTCGACGATCATCAGGCAAATGTGCTGCTCGATGACGGCGCAGCGCTGTTGGGACAGGTTCAGGAGCCGATCCTGGGGCGCGAAGCAAAACTGGCCGCGCTGGAGATCGAAGTGCAGCGCCTCGGAATCTCGGAACAGGATGCACTCTGCGTCGGCGACGGCGCCAACGACCTCGCGATGATCGAGCGCGCCGGCCTGGGCGTCGCCTATCACGCCAAACCGATGGTGGCCGCAGCGGCCGGCGCCCGCATCGACCATAGCGATCTCACTGCGCTGCTCTATCTGCAGGGTTACGGCGACGCAGAGATTGTGAAGGGTTGAGCGTTTGAGAACCCTCTCCCCCACCGGGGGAGAGGGCAGGGTGAGGGGGGATCAAACACAAACCAGATGGCTCAAGCCGCGCGCTGCAACTCGCATTCTAGCGCGCAGCACATTGTGAAAATCGCCTGCGAAATCCTCATTCGCAAACCGCATGACGCGAAAGCCTTCACGTTCAAGATAGCGATCACGCGCTGCATGGGAGCCTTCTCGGCCTGCATGCAACGGACCATCGAGTTCGACGATCAGATGGCGCTCTAGGCAAGCAAAATCCGCAATGTAAGGACCGATCGGCACCTGCCGCCGGAATTTGAATCCACTTAGTTTGCGATTACGCACATGCGCCCAGAGCAATTTTTCCATTGCGACAGGGGCATGACGCATTTCCTTGTCGCGTGTTTCCAACGTGCCACCGGCGATGCGTTTTTCTTTTGTCGTTTCCGTCACCATGCTCAGCAGCATGCTGCAGCTTTCGGGTGTTGCGCGAGAATTGTTGTAACGGAGTGTGTCGAGGCACCCCTCACCCTGCCCTCTCCCCCGATCGGGGGAGAGGGAATCATTTGCCCCACCCACCACTGAGAAAATCGCCTTTGCCGATCGGCAGGCCTTTCTGGCGCAGGATCGCGTAGGCGATCGAAGCGTGGAAGTAGAAGTTGGGGAAGGCGAAGCTCATCAGATAGGTCGACCCGGCAAAGCGGAGCGGTCCACTTGGTGTTTCGAACACCACCTCGCGGTCTTCAGCGCCATCCAGCTCGGCCGGCTTCACGGCGCTGATTTCCGCGATGCCGGCGGCGATCGTTGCGCGACATTCGGCGAAGCTGTTGGGGTTCGCGGTCTTCGGATAGCGCTCGCCGCGCAGACGCGTGATCGCGCCGGCCGAGTGGTTGAGCAGCTGCCGCACCTGGAACGAAAGCGGCTGCATATCCGGATAAAGTTGCAGACCCAACCAGTCTGGCTCGGCTTCGCGCCGGTCTCCACAGAGCGTCTCGGCTTTTGCGAAAATCCGCGATTGTGCGCTGAGTATCTGCAGGAACTGCGGCGCCGCCAGATTGTAGAACTCGCCCGCCAAAACCGCAGCCCTCAGTTCGGATCAGCCAGCCAGCTTCAGCGCCACATAGGTCAGCGCGCCGTCTCGGTTGATCAGCATCAGGACGACCTTGCTGCCGGAGTTGGTGTCGGCGTCGACACGCTTCACCACTTCGTCCGGCGTGTGCATCGGTTGGTTGTGGATCGCGACGATCACGTCGCCGGCGCGGATGTTCTTCTCTTCCGCCGGGCTGCCGGAGTCGACATTCGTCACCACCACGCCCTGTACTTTCGGGTTGATGTGGTACTGACCGCGCGCGTTGGTATCGAGATTGCCAACGGAAAGTCCGAGCCGCGACAGCTTCGACGTCGTGAGCTTCGGCGGCGGCGTCTTGTTCATGCCCGGCGGCGGCTTCATCGGCGTTTCGTCGAGCCGCGCGATGCTGATCTTCAGCGACGATTTCTGTCCGTTGCGCAGTACGTCGATGTTCGTCGTCTTGCCGATCGCGGTGTCGGCGACCATCCGCGAGAGTGCCCGCGAGTCCTGAACCGGCTTGCCGTCGAACCCGACGACGAGATCGCCATTGTGAATCCCGGCTTTCGCCGCGGGACCATTGGGGGTCACCTGGGTGATGATCGCGCCATGAGTGTTGGGCAGGTTCATCCCTTCCGCAATGTCGTCGGTCAGCGCCTGGATGCGCACGCCGATCCAGCCGCGCCGGGCGCTGCCGAACTGCCGCAATTGCCCGATCACCTGTTTGGCGAGATTGGAGGGGATCGAGAAGCCGATACCGACCGAGCCGCCGGAGGGCGAGAAGATGGCAGAGTTGACGCCCACGACGTTACCCTGCGCATCGAACAGCGGGCCGCCGGAATTGCCGCGGTTGATCGAGGCGTCGGTCTGGATGAAATCGTCATAGGGACCGGCATTGATGTCGCGGTTGCGCGCCGAAACCACGCCCACCGTCACCGTGCTGCCGAGACCGAAGGGATTGCCGATCGCGATCACCCAGTCGCCGATCCGTGCCTTATCACTGTCGCCGAAATGCGCGAACGGCAACGGGCTTTTCGAGTTCACCTTCAGCAGTGCGAGATCGGTCTTGTCGTCGCGGCCGAGGAGCTTCGCCGGAAGCGAGCGTCCATCCGCGAGCGTGACGGTGATCTGCTGGCCGCCTTCGATCACGTGGTTGTTGGTGACGATCAGTCCACTCTGGTCGATGATGAAGCCCGAACCCAGCGACGTTACATGCCGCGGCGCCTGCTTGTTGGGACCGAGGAAATCCTTGAACAGGTCGCCGAGCGGCGATCCGGGTGGCAAATCGGGGATGTTGCCGCGCCCGCCGGGCGCCGCGTTGAGGGTTTCCGACGTCGAGATGTTCACGACGGTCGGAAGCAACTGCTGGGTGAGATCGGCAAACGAATCCGGCGGCGCTTTTGCGAGCGCTGGTGCCGGAAGAAGCAGGAGGACGATCAGAGCAGCGGCGGCGGACAAGAAAAAACGCATGGATGACAGGGCCTTCGAACGATGAAAGAAGCGCTCCGGCGGGCGAAGAGCACCGCCAGAATCTCCCGCTAACATAAGCGAACCATGTGGGAACAAATAGGGCAACGCGCGATCAACAATTCGCGTCCGGCGTGTCTATTTGCCTTCCGGCGGGTTGCTGAAATAGTGGAAGAAGTCGCTCTTCGGCGACAGGAACACCGTCGTGTTGCTGCCCGGCAGCGCATCCCTGTAAGCCTGCATCGAACGGTAAAACGCGAAGAAGTTCGGATCCTGGCCGTAAGCTTCCGCCAGCACGCGGGTCTTCTCGGCATCGCCCTGCCCGCGCAGGATTTCGGACTCGCGTGTCGCTTCCGCCTTGATGACGGTGACCTCGCGTTCGGCGCGAGCACGGATCCGTTGCGCGGTCTCGTCGCCCTCGGCCCGATATTCGCTCGCCTCACGCTGGCGCTCTTTCTTCATGCGCTGGTAGATCGCGTCGCTGTTCGCCTGCGGCAGGTCGGCATGGCGGATGCGGACATCGACGATCTTCACGCCGAAGCCGCTCGCTTCCTGGTTCACGTTATCGCGGATATCGCGCATCAGCTGGGCGCGCGCAGTGGACAGCACGGCCGCGAAATTCTGCGAGCCGAGCACCCTGCGGATGTTCGACGACAGGATCGGGACGAGCCGCGCCTGCGCGCCGTTCTCATCCGTCAGCGATTGATAAAAGCGCAGCGGATCGGTGATCCGCCAGCGCGCGAACGCATCCACCACCAGCCGCTTCTTGTCCTGGGCGATCACCTCTTCCGGCGGCGCGTCGATGTTCAGCAGGCGCCGGTCGAAGATGTAGACCTGTTGCAGGATCGGCACCTTGAAGTGCAAACCCTCGTCGGTGACGACCGCCTGGGGCGCACCGAACTCCAGCACGAGGGCCTGTGTGGTCGGATCGATGATGTAGAAACTCGACACCGCGATCCACAGACCAAGAACGACGAGCAATCCGGCGACAAACAGATAGGCGCGGCTCATTGCTGCGCTCCCTGTGCCGGTTCGGGCGCACTCTGCTCCACGGTCTCGGCCGATCCGGCGATCGGCGGGATTCGCGAATGGCCTTGCTGTCCAAGCGGCGGAATCTGCACGTAGGGAACAAAACCCTTGGACGCGCCGTCGTCCACCACGATCTTGTTCATCGGCCTGAGAACGCTCGACATGGTTTCGAGGTACATGCGCTTGCGGGTGATCTCCGGCGACTTCTTGTATTCCTCATAGATCGAGGTGAAACGTTTCGCTTCGCCGCCCGCTTCCGCGATCACCTGCTGTTTGTAGGCCTCGGCGTCCTGTACGATGTGCGCTGCGTCGCCACGCGCCTGCGGGATGATGGTGTTGGCATAGGCTTCTGCCTCATTGCGCTTGCGGTCTTGGTCAGCGCGCGCGGCCTGCACGTCGCGATAGGCGCCGATCACCTCGCCGGGCGGATCGGCTTTCTGGATCGCGACCTGGGTGATGGTGACACCCGCTTTGTAGTCGTCGAGCGTCTTTTGCATCAGATCGCGAACCTGCACCTGAACAAGCTCGCGATCCTGGGTGAGTATCCGCTCGATCTGGCTCTGGCCGACGATCTCGCGCATGGCGCTCTCAGCGACGGCGCGGATGGTATCGATCTGATGATCGACATTGAACAGAAACTCGCTCGCGTCCTTGATCTGCCACTGCACGGTCGAATTGACGTCGATGATGTTCTCGTCGCCGGTGAGCATCAGGCTCTCTTCCGGGACGTCTTCGGTCTGCGCGTTGTCGCCTTCGCCGGTGATGCGGTAGCCGATGGTGATCTGGTTGGTCTGGGTGACGCTCGGCGTGTAGGCGGTCTCGATCGGCCAGGGCAGATGGTAGTTGACGCCCGGCGAAGTGCGCGCGACATAGCGGCCGAAGCGCAGCACAACACCCTGCTCATGCGCGCCGACGACATAGATGCCGCTCGCCAGCCAGACGACCAGGATGATCAGCGCGACGATCGCGAGGCTGCCGGTCGTGAAGCCGAAACCACCCGGTGTCAGCCGCCTCAGACGCTCCTGACTGCGCCGCAACAATTCCTCAAGATCGGGAGGGGAATTGCCGCCATCGCCGGAAGGCCCTTTGCCCCAAGGACCGCGACCGCCGCCATTGTCGTTCGACCCGCCGCCGGTCTGATTGTTCCAAGGCATCCCGTGCTTACCCCTCTGACGACAGAAATATGCGCGGTTTCTTGGTTTCCAAGGTTCGCGCGGTTATATGTGCATCCCCCTCAAGGCGCAAACCGGGGACCGCTTTCGTGCCTTGCGCGAAAGGACCGACGACATCGATGGCAACCGCCACAAAAGAGCAGATTCTGACAGCGCTTAGTCGCATTCCCGATCCAGCGTCGGGCAAGAGCATCGTGGAAGCCGGATTGGTCGAAGGGCTCGTTCTCAAGAACGGCAATGTCGGCTTTGCCATCGAAGTGCCGACAGCGCGCGGCCGCGAAGCCGAGCCGTTGCGCAAGGCCGCAGAAGAGGCCGTGCGCGCGCTTCCCGGCGTCCTTTCAGTCACCGCCGTCCTGACAGCGCACCAGGAGCCGGCCAATGCGCGGCGCGCGCCGCAACGTCCGATTCACACCCACGGGCCGGCGCATGGGCATACTCAGCATCAGGCGCAACCCACCCCGAACGGCATTCCCGGCGTGCAGAACATCATCGCGGTGGCGAGCGGCAAAGGTGGCGTGGGGAAATCCACGGTCGCGGTGAACCTTGCGCTCGGTCTTGCGCGTCTCGGCCTCAAGACCGGCCTGCTCGATGCCGACATCTACGGGCCGAGTGTGCCGCGGCTGCTCGCAATCACGGAGAAGCCGCGCGCGGGTGCGAACCAGAAACTCGAACCGGTCGAGAAGCTCGGGATCAAAACCATGTCGATGGGTTTCCTGGTCGGCGAAGACGAACCGATGATCTGGCGTGGCCCGATGGTTCAGTCGGCACTCACCCAGATGATGAATGACGTGCTGTGGGCGCCGCTCGATGTGCTGGTGATCGACATGCCGCCAGGGACCGGCGATGCGCAACTGACCATCGCACAACGCGTGCCGCTCAAAGGTGCGGTGATCGTATCGACGCCGCAGGACATCGCCCTGATCGACGCGCGCAAAGGTCTCGCGATGTTCAACAAGACCAAAGTTCCCGTGCTGGGAATTGTCGAGAATATGAGTTTCTTCGTGTGCGCAAACTGCGGGCACGAAACGCATATCTTCGCCCACGGCGGAGCGCGAAAAACTGCGGAGACCCTCGCGGTCCCATTCCTTGGCGAAATTCCGCTGGTACCTCTTATTCGTGAGACCTCCGATGCCGGAACGCCGGTTGTCGCAACGGCACCGGGGAGTCCGGAGGCACAGGCCTTCATGGCTGTTGCCAATGCAATCACGGGCGCGCTAAAGGCTCCGGCACGCCTCGCTCCGAAGATCGTGATGGAATAAGATGTCCACGCCGAAGCCGCAGGTCCGCAGCGCCTTCGCGACACCGGTGCTCGTGCATTTCCTGCCCGTGGCGCACGAAGCGAACGCCGATCTACGGCCGCTGGTCCTCGACAGGATGCAGGCAGACGGTGCGGCCTCGCCAAGCTGGCGCTCTACAAACGATTTCGATTCCTGGGGCGGGCTGCATGCAGAGACCCTGTGCCGCGTGCTCCGCGAGCTCGCCGACAGCGCGACCTCGACACGCAGTGGCGGCCGCGTGTCTCTTCCGTGGAAGATTTCAGCCTGTGCCTGTGTCGGCGGACAAGGTGAAACGCGCCCTTTTTCCACGAGGCCCGAGGCCTTCTGGTCGGGCATCTATTTCATCGACGACGGCTATCAGAAATCCGACGACGAAGCGCTGGGCGGTGAAATCGAGCTCGGCGATCCGCGCGGTGCTATGCCGGCGATGGCGGCCGCCAATCTCGCCTTTCGCATTCCCGGCGGATTGACGGCCGGGACCGTCGAGACGATCCGGCCGCAGACGGGCATGATCATCCTGCATCCGTCATGGCTGCCGCGCGGCGAGCGTCGTTACGACGGCACGCACCAGCGCCTGACGGCGGAGTTCGACCTCTCGCTGCCCTGATTACTGCACGCCCGCGACGAGCGTGAGATTGCTTGTCCGTCCGTTGGACGTTACCTGCCAGGCATCGCCAATCTTGCGCGCCGTCCACGCAACGCAGAGCGGATTCGTGACACCGGGCGGCGGCGCATCGAAGGTCCGGCAGAGCTGGCCCTTGTCGTCGATCGCCCAGGTGCCTTTGGACTGCAGACTGCCCATCGGCGTGCTGAAAGAACTGTCGAAGCTGTGGTCGGCGCGGTAGTGCCAGTGACCTTCGATCGTACTCGACTTGGATATCACCGTATTGCCGTAGGTGCCGGCCATAAGGTCGTCGGCGGCGAGCGCAGGCGTCGTCAGAACAAACACGGCCGCAACGGCCACAGTTACGAAGCGCATCGTCATCTCCTTTAGTTTACGCCGGCGACCAACGTCATCGTGCCACCCTTGGGATCCGTCCATTTGTCGCCTACGGCATGGACGTTTATCGGTCCGCAGACCGGATTGGTGACTGTCGGTGGAACGGGATCGAACACGCGGCAGAGCTCGCCGTTCGGGTCGATATTCCAGGTCCCTTTGAACGGATAGTTGTAAGCCGGCGCCACGCCGTCGAAGGTGTGGTCCGGATTGAAGTGCGTGTGCGATTCCAGTCCGCCGGAGTCGACCATGACGATCGTGTTCCCGTAAAGCGATGCCATCGGGTCGCCGGCCGGCACGACCGTCGTGGACGACGAGGTTGTGGTCGTCGTCGTTGTTGTGGTGCCGGGCGGCGGCACGTCCGGTGTCGCCGCAGCGGGCGGCGGCGGTGGAGGCGCCTCTTGCGCAAACGCCGCGGGCACAACCGCAGCAGCAAACATCGCACCGAACATTAGAGCACGCATATTTCTCACTCCCCAAAAATCACAGCGTCAGGCGTTGTAGTTCAAACGAAGTCCCGGCGAGCGCCAATCCATCGCCACCAGTTTCCCTGTCGAGGAAAGCGTGATGTAGGCCGTCTTCATGTCGCTGCCGCCCCAGCAGATGTTGGTGACCAGCAGATCGGGCAGTGGCGTGTGCTCGAATTTCTTGCTGTCGGGCCAGAACGTGGAGATGCCGCCGGCAAGAATGGTCGCAACACAGACACCGCCGTCGGCCTGCACGCCAAGCGAGTCGAAATAGGCAAGGCCGGGGAACGCACCTTCAAAATTAGCCGCCGTGAATCCGGACGGCGGAACGGCGACACCCGGCGCGCTGAGCGGCAGGCTCCAGAGCCGGCCGGGAAATGTCTCCGCGTAGTGTACCGTCTTCTGGTCGGGCGACAGGCCGATCCCGTTGGGCGACAGGAGTTCGCGCAGCGCGCGCGTGATCTTCGAGCCGTCGGCTTTCGCATAATAAACCGCGCCGTGGGTACGATGCGTACTGGTCGTACTACCGTGATCGGTGAACCAGAAGCCGCCTTCGGTGTCGAACACGATGTCGTTGGGCGCCTGGAGCTTCTCGCCATCGCAGGAATCGTAGACCACCTCGACCTTGCCGGTGGAGAGATCGACCCGCTCGATCCGTCCGCCTTTGTGCGATGGCGGTGTATGGCCCGGGATCATCAGGCCGTCGTCGCGGGCGGCGAACTCGAAATTGCCGCCGTTGTTGCAGACATAGAGTGCGCCGTCGGGACCGATCGCCAAGCCGTTCGGTCCACCGCCCGGTACAGCCACTTCGTGCTTCCTGCCGTCCCCGGTGACCCGGGTGATCGCGCCGGCGGCGATCTCCACCACGATCACGGAGCCGTCATCCATCGCAACCGGCCCTTCCGGAAACCGTAATCCGGTCGCGATCTCGCGCATTTGCATGGACAGTTTCCCCACGATGCCCTTTTTTGTGGGCGGCACGCTAACGCAGCCTGCTGCCCGGGCAAAGCGGGAGGAAAGACGAATGCGAAAGATTCTGCTGGCTGCCTTCGTGCTCGCCAGCGTCTCCGTGACAGCGTTTGGCAACCCGCTGCCCACGCCCGCCGGCAAACCATGCCGTACACAGACGATGGGCCGCGCGCTGGACTTTTGGGTTGGCGACTGGAACGTGGTGGACGCGAAGGACGGATCGGCGGCCGGCACGAATCGGGTCGAGCAGGTGCTGGACGGATGCGCGGTGATCGAGAACTGGCATGGCGTAACAGCGGGCGACGACGGCAAAAGCCTCTTTAGCTATGACGCGCGGCGCCAGACCTGGGATCAGGTGTGGGTGACACAGGACACATCGCGCGCCGGCGGGCTCAAACACAAATCGCTGCTCGACGCGCGTGACGGCGTGGTGCGCTTCCAGGGGATAGTCGCAACGCCGAAAGGTCCGCTGATCGATCGCACCAGCCTTGCGGCGCTTAGGGATGGACGCGTGCGGCAGACGATCGAATGGTCGAAAGACAACGGCAAAACATGGCAGACCGTGTTCGACGCATACTACATCCGCAAAGGGGCCAAGCCCTGAGTGGAGTTAGCGCCGTTCTAACGTGACATAACTGAAGCGGAGCCCGTCCGGCGTCGCGTGTTCTTCGCGCACGGTCTCACGCCAGATACTGGGATCGAACGGCGGCAGGACGACATCGCCCTCGGGCGATGCATGCACTTCCGTCAGGTGAATGTGGGTCGCATGCGCAAGGCCTGCGCGATAGATTTCGGCGCCGCCGATGAAGGCGATTTCCGCCGGATCGCTTTTGCGCGCGTAAGTCACCGCCTCGTCCAGCGAATGCACGACGATCGCACCGTCTGCCCGCCAATTCGAATCGCGGGTGATCACGATGTTCTCGCGCCCCGGTAGCGGCTTCTTCGGAAAGCTGTCCCACGTCTTGCGCCCCATCACGATGGGATGGCCCATCGTGAGCGCCTTAAAGCGGCGCATGTCTTCCCGGATGCGCCAGGGGATGCCCCCTTTATCGCCGATCACGCCGTTATCGGCACGCGCCAGTACCATCGAGACGATCATCGTCTGCAAACCAGCGCGCGCCGGATTGCGGCGTTTAAACCGTTCAACACTTGAGACGTCGTTTCGCAGTCGGACCATTCGAGCCGCGCCGCATCGGCGCGCGCGTCGTCATGTCTGTGTGCGGTACAAAGAAAAAACAGGATCGGAGACTCTTTGGCTGACGGCGAAACATAGGTTGCGCCAAGGTTTTCGTAAACATCGGGAACCAAAAGCAGGGATTGCAGTTGAGGCAGGGTACGAAAGGATAGCATTATGAAAAAAATACTGATTTCCGCGGCTGCGATGGCGCTTTTGGCAGGAAGTGCCGCGGCCGATCCCGGCGATGACAACAACAACCATCATATGGATGCACAGAAGCAGCAGGACGTGCATCGCGATGTGGACACGAACAAGAAAGTGGACACGGATCGCAACGTGAATGTCGACCGCAACGTCGACGTCAACAAGCGAAAAGACGTCGATAAAAACGTAAACGTCGACAAAAACGTCGACGTGCATCGCAACGTCGACGTGAACAGAAATGTGGACGTGAACAAGCGGGTCAACGTCGACAGGAACGTCGATGTCAACCGCAATGTGACGGTGCACCGCAACATCGATGTGACACGCTTCCGCCGCAATGTGACGGCGACGCGCCACTTCAAGATCGGCATCTATGTGCGGCCCGCGGGCTTCACCTATCACCGCTGGAGCTATGGACAGCGGCTGCCCGCCGCGTATTTCGCGCGCAACTATTGGTTGCCGAACTTCGCCATTTACGGCCTCGACGCGCCGCCAGAGGGTTACGTGTGGGTCCGTTACGACGGCGACGCCGTTCTGATCGACCAGGCCACCGGCGATATCATCCAGGTGCAGTACGGCATCTTCAGCTGAGACAAACCTGCCCAACACGGCAAAGCCCCGGAATGCTTTCGGGGCTTTGTCGTCTCAGGGCGCCTGTTTCGCCAGCGCCCCCAGCGCGTCGTCGGTCAGGCGGAATATCGTCCATTCGTCCATCGGTTTTGCGCCGAGCGATTTGTAGAAGTCGATCGACGGCGCGTTCCAGTCGAGCACCGACCATTCCACCCGCGCGCAATTCTGCGCCAGCGCGCGCTTCGCGAGATTGGCGAGCAAGACCTTGCCGATCCCCTTCCCCCGGAACGCGGGTTTGACGAACAAATCTTCGAGATAGATCCCGTGCCGGCCGCGGAAGGTGGAGAAGTTGTAGAACCACAACGCGAACCCGGCCGGCTCGCCGCCCCATTCGGCGATATCGCAAAACACCCGCGGATGCTCGGCGAACAGGGCGGTTGCTATATCGGCTTCGCCCGCGGCCACATCGTTCGCCATTTTCTCGTATTCCGCGAGAGCGGTGATGAACGCAAAGACGAGTGTGGCGTCTTTCGCGACAGCAGGGCGAATGGAAAGCTTGGACATCGCAGGCCCCTAGGTTGCGCGAAACTTCAGACCGCGATCTCGGCCTTGATGCTTGGATGCGCCTGGTAGTTCTCCAGTCTGAAATCCTCGTACTGGAAAGCGAAGATATCCGTCACCGCCGGATTGAGATGCATTGTGGGCAGCGGATAAGGCTTGCGGGAAAGCTGCTCGCGCACCTGATCCAGGTGGTTCAGGTAGATGTGCGCATCGCCCAGCGTATGGACGAACTCGCCGGGCTTCAGCCCCGTCACTTGCGCGATCATCATCATCAGAAGCGCATAGCTCGCGATGTTGAACGGCACGCCGAGGAAAATATCGGCCGAGCGCTGGTAGAGTTGGCAGCTCAGTTCGCCGTTCGCCACATAGAACTGGAACAGGCAGTGGCACGGCGGCAGCGCCATCTTCGGCACGTCTACCGGATTCCAGGCGGTCACGATCAGGCGGCGCGAATCCGGATTGTTGCGGATGTCGCGGACCACATTGGCAATCTGGTCGATCGTGCTGCCATCCGGCGTGGGCCAGGACCGCCATTGGTGGCCGTAGACCGGGCCGAGCTCGCCACCGGCATCCGCCCACTCGTCCCAGATCGTCACCCCGTGTTCCTGAAGCCAGCGCACATTGGTATCGCCGCGCAGGAACCATAGCAGTTCATAGACGATCGCTTTGGTGAAAAGCTTTTTGGTCGTCAGCAGCGGAAAGCCGGCGCTAAGGTCGTAGCGCGCCTGGTGTCCGAAGATCGAGATCGTGCCCGTGCCGGTACGGTCGTGCTTCTCCACGCCGCGTTTCAGAACAAGCTCAAGAAGATCGTGATATTGGCGCATGCACTTTCCGACTCGGGCCGCCACTGTAAAACGTTCGGGCGCACGTACCACCGGTTCTGCGAGCGTTATGCAGTTCAGCGATGCGCAAAAAATCCTATACCTGCGCCCAAAAGTGCAAGGACGAACAGGAGGACCACACCTATCCAGTATTTCCGGGGTTCCTCGTCGCGGCGAACGGATTCGCCACCACGCAGTATTGAAGAGCCGGTCAGCAGGGCCATTACGATTAGGATCGCGCACAGTCCGGCGAACAGGTAGCCGAACACGTACATGTTCTCGAAGTTGCGATGCATGAGCCAGGCTTCAAATCTTTACGATTCACAACTATATACAGCCTGTCCGGGCAACCGGACTACGGCGATAAACGGCTGCGCAATAAGCGGACTGGACCCGGGGGCGGTACCCGGCGCCTCCACCACGACCCCGAGAGAGCGGTTCTCAGCGGCGGGGTTCTGTGGGGGCGAAACAGGATCGACAGACGTGTAAAGGCTGACCTTTCGCTCGGTATGGTATCCGCCGTTATCGGGCTACTCGTACAGGTGCCAACGATAATGAAATGGCCCTCGCTGCCTAATAGGTAAGCGCGGTTCAGGGGAGCACCGGGCAACAGAAGCTCCCCACTTATTTTCTCACTGGTTCCCTCTCCCCGCCGGGGGAGAGGGCCAGGGTGAGGGGGTCTCAACGCCAAACAGATGGTTCAAGGTGCGTTCCGCAACGCGCGCTCGATGGCGCGCAGCACATTGTGAAAATCGCCAGCGAAATCCTCGTTCGTGAACCGCATGACGCGAAGGCCCTCACGTTCGAGATAACGATCACGCGCCGTATCATAGTTTTCGCGGCCGGGGTGCAGAGGACCATCAAGTTCGACAATCAAACGGCATTCAACACACACGAAGTCCGCGATGTAAGGTCCCACTGGCACCTGCCGGCGGAATTTGAAACCACCGAGTTGGCGATTGCGCACCTGCGCCCAGAACAGCTTCTCCATCGCAACGGGCCGGTGGCGCATTTCCTTCGCGCGCGATTCAAGCGTGCCACGGGCGATGCGTCTCTCTTTTGTCGCTTCCGTCACCATGCACGGAAGCATGCTGCAGCTTTTCGGTGTCGTGCGAGAATTGTTGTAACGGACTGTGTTGAAACACCCCCTCACCCTACCCTCTCCCCCGGTGGGGGAGAGGATTACTCCGCGGGTGCGACCTCGAAGCCGCTTCTGCGCCGGTTGAAGAACGCTACCACGGCAGAAACGACTACAACCGATCCACCGAGTGTCACCGCCGTCGTCACGCCGAGGCGGCTGGCCAGCGAGCCCAGCAGCAACGAGCCCCACGGCATCATGCCCATGAAGCTCTGCGTGTAATGTGAGATCACGCGGCCGCGATAGTCCTCATGCGCCACCATCTGGATGATGGTGTTGGTGGTGCCGCCGAGCAGCATCAGGCTCGCCGATGTCGGCAGCAGTAGCAGTACGCTCAGCCACAGCATGTGCGAATGCGAGAACAGGATGATGCCGAACCCGAATGCCATCGCCGCCGCCACGGGCGCGTAGACGAGTTGTTTCTCGGTGATGCGCGACAATATGTAAGCGCCGACAAGCGCGCCGGCGCCGACGCTCGTCATCAGCGTGCCGTATGCGGTGGACGTCCCATGCAGAAGATCGCGGGCAAAGGCCGGCATCAGGGTGAGGTAGGCGGCGCCGAACATCGAGGACACGCCGACAAGCATCAATGACACGCGTATCTGCGACGAGTTCAGCGAATAGCGGTAGCCGTTCTGGATTTCGCGCAACGGGTGGCCGACGATACGCGGCGGGCGCTGCGGCAGACGCATCAGATAAAGGCTGGTCAATACCGCCGCGAAGGACACGGCATTCAGCGCAAAACAGACGCCCTCGCCCACCACAGCGATCAGTCCGCCGGCGATACTCGGGCCGATCACGCGCGCAGCGTTGAACATCATCGAGTTGAGCGAGATGGCATGGCGCAGATCGCCTCGACCGACCATGTCGAGCGTCATCGACTGACGCGACGGCACGTCGAACGAATTGATCAGGCCCATGCAGAGCGCCAACGCAATGATCTCCCAGACCTGTACGACGCCGGTCAGCGTGAGGACGGCAAGGATCGTCGCCTGCAGCATGGCTGCACTCTGCGTCAGGAGGAGCATGCGCCGGCGATCGACACGGTCGGCGACCATGCCGCCGAACGGCGTGATGAAGAACACCGTCACCATGGAGCAGAACGACGTGAGCCCCAGCAGGAACGGCGAATGCGTAAGGCTGTAGACGAGCCAGGCCTGCGCGACGTTCTGCATCCACGTCCCCATCAGGGACACAAGCTGGCCGGCGAAGAACAAGCGATAATTGCGGTGGCGGAAAACCGACAGCAGGCCGAGCGCACCTTGCGGCGTCACAATATCTCGGATTTCCTGTTCGGAAGGTGGTTCGTCCGGCGGGGTGGCAACAATGCCTTCGGCAGTTCTGACGTCGCTCATGTCGTGCGCCGCCTGTTCTTTTGCTTTCCGAATTTCCGGCGCGTTCCTGAACCCTGCATCACAGATAGGGCCTACTCCCCCGGAACGTTCGGCTCAAGACCCAATCGCCGTAGCGCGGCACCGTAGCCGGATGGTGGAATGAGCAGGGGAACGACCGGTTAACCGAGCCGTTCCAATACATGCAGGACAAATTAAAGGCAGCACATGACGCGGCTTAAAGGCAGCACATGACGCGGCCACGCACGCCGGCCGGCACCGACGACATCCCCGCCGGCACAAAAGGACCGACGCCTGGAGAAGGACGAGACTTTTCGGATCATTCCTCGCCGCCCGGACCAATCAAGGGTGGAGAAGAAAAGAAGCCCGGCCAGATGCAGGACGACGAAGACACCTCGAAGCCGTGACCAGGCCCGGACTCGCGGGGACGATGTCTCAGCGGTGGCTTGTCAGCGGCTGTTCCCTCGTGTTGATTTCCGGCCTCGCTGTTTGAAGGCCGATCCCATGACCAACACCGATATCTTGTTCCAACCCTTCACGCTCAAGAGCGTCACGTTTCCCAATCGCATCGCGATGGCGCCCATGACGCGCTCGAAATCGCCAGATCAGGTCCCTAACGAACAGGTGGCCGCATATTACCGCGCGCGTGCTGCCGGCGGCGTCGGCCTCATCCTCACCGAAGGAACCTCGCCGGAGCACAAATCCGCCTCCAACGACGCCAACGTGCCGGGCTTCTTCGGCGAAGCCTCCCTGAAGGGTTGGGCGCAGGTCGTGAAAGCGGTGAAAGACGCTGGCGGCTACATCATGCCGCAACTGTGGCATCAGGGCGTCATTCGCCATCCCGGCACTGGACCTTACCCCGACGAGCCGAGCATCAGCCCGTCCGGTTTTGCGAAAGCCGACAAGAAAGTCGCCGAACCGATGACCGACAGCCAGATCGCCGATGTGATCTCCGGCTTCGCGAACAGCGCAGGCTACGCCAAGACGCTTGGCTTCGATGGCGTCGAACTGCACGGTGCGCATGGCTACCTGATCGACCAGCTCTTCTGGGAAGGCACCAACCAGCGCGACGACCATCATGGCGGCGGCATCGCCGAGCGGACCCGCTTCGCCGCCGACATAGCGCGCGCGGTGCGGGCGAAAGTGGGCGAAGATTTTCCGATTCTGCTGCGCTTTTCGCAATGGAAACAGCAGGACTTCGGCGTGAAGCTCGCCATGACGCCGAAAGAGTTGGAACAGTTCCTGCGTCCGCTCGTCGATGCCGGCATCGACATGTTCCACTGTTCGACGCGCCGGTTCTGGGAGCCGGAGTTCGACGGCTCCGACCTCAATCTCGCAGGCTGGACCAAGAAGCTTTCAGGCGTGCCGACCATGAGCGTCGGTTCTGTCAGCCTCAGCATCGATTTCATCACCAGCTTCACCAAAGCGACCGCCGATGTGGCCGGTCTCGACAAGCTGATCGAAATGATGGAGCGCGGTGATTTCGACATGATCGCCGTCGGGCGCGCGCTAATCGCCAATCCCGACTGGGCGAACAAGGTTCGCGCCGGAAAGATGGACGAGTTGAGGAATTATTCGCCGGAAGCGCTGGCGGCTCTTATCTGACGATCTTCACGGCGATGTCGCCGTGCCGCTTGATGGTGGAAATGGCAACCTCTCCACCCTCGCGGCGCACGAAGAGGTCGATTGCGCTGTCGCCCAGGCACAGATTGGCGATATGCACGTCGTCGAGGAATTTGGGCAACACGGGATCGTGCAGCACAATCTCGTTGCGCGCGTGGTCGCAGCGGATGCCGAGACAGGCTTCCAGCAGCGCCGCCGGCGCGACGCTCGCCCAGGCTTGCGGCTGACAGGCGACCGGATAGAGCGTCGGCGGGATACCGCGGCGGCGCGGGAAGCCGCAGAAGAGCTCCGGAAAGCGCATCAGATCCATGTGGCGAGCCGCATCGAACATCGCCGAGAAGATCGCCATCGCCGGTTTTTTAAGCCCATAGCGCCCGAAGCCAAGCGCGATCAGCGCGTTGTCGTGCGGCCAGATCGAACCGTCGTGATAGGACATCGGATTGTAGCGCGCGGAGCCTGCCGCCAGAGTGCGGATGCCCCAGCCGGAGAAACACTCCGGCGTCAACAATGTCTCCGCCACGCGCGCCGCGCGTTCTTTGCTCGCAATGCCGGACAGGATCACCTGTCCAGCATTCGAACTGCGCACTCGGCACGGATTCTTGTTGCCGTCGAGCGCGATGGCGTAGACGCCAAGGTCTTCGCACCAGAATTTGCGTTCGAACTTCTCACGCAGGGATTCCGCCTGCCCGTCCAGTGCCTTCGCGGCGTCGAGATCGCCGAGCGCGCGAGCCATTTCTGCGGCAAAGGTTTTTGCGGCGTAGACATAGCCTTGCACTTCGCACAGTGCGATTGCCCCCGGCGCCAAGGTGCCATCGGCGTGCATGATGGAGTCATACGAATCTTTCCAGCCCTGATTGGAAAGCCCATGTGCCGACATCTTGTAGTATTCGACGAAGCCGTCGCCGTCGCGGTCGCCGTACTTGTCAATCCAGTTCAGCGCCGCTTCGATGTTGGGCCACAGCGCGCGGATCGTTTCGCTGTCGCCGGTGCGGCGGAAATAGGCGCCAGCGAGGAACACGAACAGCGGCGTCGAATCCACACTGCCGTAATATTCACCGAACGGCACTTCATCCAGCCGCGCCATCTCGCTGCGCCGCGTTTCGTGGAGGATCTTTCCCGGTTCGGCATCTTTCGCGGGATCGACTTCTGTCGCCTGTCTCTCCGCAAGGTATTTCAGAACGCCCCTTGCGATCCGCGGATCGAGCCACAGCACCTCCAATGCGGTTATGATCCCGTCGCGTCCGAAAGCAGTGTTGAACCAGGGCGTGCCTGCATAAGGAAACGGTCCGCAGTCTGTGTAGGTAATGAGCATATTGAGGTCGGCAGCGGCGCGCTTGAACATCGTGTTCGCAAGCGCGCGCGAACTGGAGACAAAGGCCGGACGCACGGCATCCTGGCGAGCCCGGCCGCAGGCATCGCGATAGGATTTCGAATATTGCGTAATCTCCGGCGCGCCGGTGCAGCGCACGGTGACGATGATGGAGGTCTTGCCGGCCGGCGCGAGATCGAGCTCATAGAGCGCGCGGCCGTCCTTCAGTTCTTTCGGCGCTGGCGAGAAATGCACCTCGGTAAAACGGGCCTTTTTGTCGAGGCCCATATAGTCGAACCGCGTCGTCTTACCGTCCGGTTGTGACGCCTGCAGCGTGCCGCGTTTCTTGCGCTTGGTGCCGCGCACTTCGAAAAGATCGGCGAAATCGGCATCCACATTTATCGTGACGAAGCAACGCTGCGCCCTGGTATCGAAATTGTGAATCGCGATGCGCTCGAAACAGGTCGCGCTCCACAGGAATTTGGAGCGTCGCACATGCAGCGTCTCTCGCGGCAGGACGATGTTTCCATCACGATAGATATCCGGATTCGACAAATCGACCGTGAGCACGACGTTGTCGTCCTCGATCGCGGACGACAGCGGAAGCGGACGCTGTCCGTTGATCGCCAGTTCGAACCCGGAGAGATGCCGCATGTCCTCATGGAATACTCCGCCGGGCGTCTGTCCCGGATCTATGATGTCACCGACGGAGTCAAACAGACCGAACGTCTCGCCGTGCTTGAGCACGTGCGGCCAGCGTTCGTGGATGGACGAAGTCGCCTGGATGTAAAAAGAGGAAAGCTCGTCCGGTGTTTCCGTTTTCGTGTCGGCCTTGACGGCCAAATTCGCTTTTGCCATATCGCCTCCGCCTGTCAGGCGGCCTTCACCGACCTCACCTGTGCCTGCATGAGCTTCTTGTAAATGGCGACGTAATGTTTCGCCATCGTCGGCGCGGTGAACCGCCGTTCGAAATAGTCCCGCACACCTTCACGGGGAATTGCATCGATCTTTCCGATTGCCGCCACGGCTTCTTCAAGAGTATCGACGACATAACCGGTGAGGCCATCCTGCATCACTTCCGGCACCGAACCGCAGCGGAACGCGACCACCGGGGTGCCGCAAGCCATCGCCTCGATCATCACGAGGCCGAACGGCTCCGGCCAGTCGATCGGGAACAGAAGCGCGCGCGCATTGCCTAAGAACTCCTGCTTTTCCGTCTCACCGATCTCGCCGATAAACTCGATCAGCGGGCCTTCGATTAGCGGTTCGATCTCGGTCTCGAAATATTTCCTGTCTACGACATCCACTTTCGCTGCGATCTTGAGCGGGATGCCGGTCGCTTTCGCGATCGCGATCGCCCGGTCCGGCCGTTTCTCGGGCGAGATGCGGCCCAGGAACGCGAGATAACCTTTATGCTCCTTTGTGCCGCGGAAAAGATCGATGGGAAGCCCGTGATAAACGGTATCGAGCCAATTCACCGGCGGCATAGGCAGGCGCTGATGGTCAGATATCGACACCAGCGGCATGTGCGGGAATGCCTTGTAGATCGGTTGCAAGTCCGGAAGATCGAGGCGGCCGTGCAACGTGGTGAGCGTGCGATTGGGAATGTCGCGGAACATCGGGTAATGCATGAAGTCGATGTGGAAATGCAGCACGTCGAACTCGCGCGCGCGTTCCGCCACCTGATCCAGCATGATGAAGTTGTAAGGCAGGCAGTCGCGCACGCGGTCGTCGAGACGCAGCGCCCGCTCGACCACCGGAACGAGCTTTGCCTGGGTTCGCGAATCGCCGCTGGCGAACAGCGTTACATCGTGCCCCTGATCGACCAGTGCCTCGGTGAGCCACGACACCACACGTTCTGTTCCGCCGTAGAGCGTTGGCGGAACGCTTTCGACGAGCGGAGCGATCTGCGCGATTTTCATAAACAAAGCCTCCAGCCGGCGCAGGCGGGAGAGCCTGCCGATGAACCGACAACGGGTCGCGTTTATCTTGGTTCCGCAGTGGCTTGCGCTAACTTCAGGCCCGGCGCACAAGCCGCATCTTGAGCCCGTATTTTGGGCGCAGTGTAATACGCGCCACGGGTTCCACGCGATGTCCCGGCTCGAGTTGCAGGCGCCACCTTTTGGCAATCATCGCAAGAATGATCATCGCTTCCTGCATCGCGAAGCCCATTCCGATGCAGATGCGCGGACCGCCGCCGAACGGCATGTAGGCGAAGCGATGCATCATCTCTTTTCGCTCCGGTGCGAAACGTTCGGGCGCGAACAACTCCGGTTCTTGCCAAAGCTTGTGATGCCGATGGAGCAGCCACGGCGAGATGAGGATCTGCGAACCGGCGCGAATCGGGATGCCACACAGTACGTCTTCGGCGACGGCTTCGCGCGCCATGAACGGAACCGGCGGATAGAGACGCATCGCTTCTTCCATCACCATGCGCGTATAGACGAGGCTTGCGGTATCGTCGGCGCCGGGCAGCGCAGGCAAGCATTTCACTTCGTCCACAAGCTTTGCATCCGCCCAAGCAAATTCGCTCAGCAGATATAGCGTCCAGGCGAGCGCATTGGCCGTGGTCTCGTGCCCCGCGCCGATGAAGGTGATGACGTTGTCGTAGACTTCCTCATCCGAAAGACCTTTGCCGGATTCTGGGTCCTGCGCCTCGATTAGCAGGGTCATCAGGTCGTCCGGCGCTGAACCATTCGCTATCTGCAACCGGCGCTTGGCGACCACGCGGCGCACCTCGCGGCGGAAGTGGATGAGGGTCGGTGCCACCTTGAGGCGCGAAGGCGTCGGGAACCATTGTGGCAGCCCCAGCAGCGAAGCGATGTCGCCTCGGCCGATAGTGTCGAAGTACAGGCCGACCGCGCGCGACATCTGCTCATGGCTGAGCGCGACCTCGTTGGAGAACACCGTGCGCGAAATGATGTCGTAGGTGAGCCGCATCATCTCAGTCGAGATATCCAGCAGCGTGCCCTCGCCCGCCTTTTCCCACACCGCGAGCATGTCCGCCGTCGCCGCCGCCATGGTGTCCGCGAAGCCGACAAGCCGCTTGTACTGAAATACGGGAGCCGCAGTGCGGCGCTGGAAACGCCAGCTCGCGCCTTCCGCCGTCAGCAGACCATTGCCGAGCGCCGGTACCAGGCGGATCTGCTGCTGCTTGCCTTTTGGATAGTTTTCCACATTGTCGAGCAGGACACGCTTGATCGCGGCGGGATCGCTGACGGTGCACAGATCGCCCATGATCGTGCGGACCACGAAGATCGGTTCGCGGTAGGTGCCGGTCGTCAGCGTGGCGATGGGATTCTTGCGCACCTCGCGCAGAAACTTGAGGCCGGTGAGCGCGCGGTCCATGGGAACAGGCGCTGCAGGGCGGCTGCGGTCGGGGATATTCAGCGAAGGAAAGGCTGCATCCGTCATTAAAGCGCGTTTCGCAATTGACTCGAAGATGGCCGCGCATACTCTCTGTGGCAAGTCCGCTCAGGCACAGGCATGGCGAAAGATTTCATCGGCTACGAGGCTTTGACCGACGCGGCGCGCCGCGGCGTCGTGCGCGAGGCGTTGCGCAAGGTCGAGAAATCGGGACTGGTCGGGCCGCATCATTTTTATATCACCTTCCGCACCAAAGCGCCCGGCGTCGACATTCCGGATTTCCTGCGCGAGCAATACCCGGATGAAATGACGGTCATTCTTCAGCACCAGTTCTGGGGCCTGAAGGTCCGCGAAGAAAAGTTCGAAGTAACGCTTACGTTCAAGAAGCTGCCGGCGACGCTGACGGTGCCGTTCGATGCGCTCACCGCATTCTTCGATCCCGGTGTACAATTCGGCCTGCAGTTCAAGGCGCCGGAAGGCACAGAGAGCAAAAGCACTGCACCGGTGCAACTCGCAACTGCGCCCGTCAAACAGCCTGAAAAAGCCGCCGAAACACCCAAGCCGGTGCTGGTGGAGGCCGAAAAACTCCCGGCCCCCGGCGAAGTGGTGAGTCTGGATTCTTTCCGGAAGAAGTAATTGGATTCGGCACGGTTGCAATCATTGCAATCAATGCTATCATTGATCGCATGGCCAGCATCACCATTCGCAACCTCGACGACGGCGTGAAGAAGCAACTGCGCAAGAAAGCAGCCGAGAATGGCCGTTCGTTGGAGGCGGAAGTTCGCGACATTCTCGCGCGCAGCACGAAATCTGTGCCATCCCAACCGCGAAGCGGGCTTGATCTCGTTCGTCCCTTGCTCGAGTTTGGTGAAAAGTTCGGCGACGCACACCTGAATATTCCAGAGCGTGGACCAATGCGCGAAATTCCGGCCTTCTCTGAAGGCGCGCGTCCGTTTCGCCGCAGAAAGTGATTATCCTCGACACCAACGTGCTGTCGGAGTTCACCCGCGCTGTCCCGGCGCCTATGTTAGTCGCGTGGTTTGGCAGCCAGGATGTGACTGGGTTGTGGACGACGACTATAACAGAAGCAGAGATGCTCGTCGGACTGGCTTTGCTGCCGACCGGAAGGCGGAAAAACGAGCTATCGCTGGCAGTCGAAAAATTGTTTGGCGGATTCGACCAGCGAATTCTGCCCTTTGATCGTAACGCGGCGCGAGAGCTACCGGCTATCGTCACGCAGCGCCGATCGGCAAGGCTGCAGACGCGCGACGCAGACGGACAGATCGCTGCGATTGCGCGGGCCCACGATGCTGCTGTAGCAACGAGAAACATCTCCGATTTCGAACATTGCGGTATTCGCATCATCAATCCGTGGACCCTCTGACATGACCAAGACGCGCACCGAAACCGACACCTTTGGCCCGATCGAGGTCGATGCCTCGAAATATTGGGGCGCGCAGGCACAGCGCAGTCTCGGCAATTTCAAGATCGGCTGGGAGAAGCAGCCCGCCTCCATCGTGCGTGCGCTTGGCATCATCAAGCGTGCGGCGGCGGAAACCAACATGGCGCTCGGCCGCCTCAATCCGAAACTCGGCGAAACCATCATCAAGGCGGCGCAGGAAGTGATCGAAGGCAAGCTCGATGCGCACTTCCCGTTGTCGGTGTGGCAGACCGGCTCCGGCACGCAATCGAACATGAACGCCAACGAGGTGATCTCGAATCGCGCGATCGAGATGCTGGGCGGCGAGATGGGCACCAAGAAGCCGATCCACCCCAACGACCACGTGAATATGAGCCAGTCGTCGAACGACACCTATCCGACGGCCATGCATATCGCCTGTGCGGAGGAGATCGAGCATGCGCTGATTCCGGCGCTTCGGATGCTGCGCAATGCGCTGAACGATAAATCGCAGGCGTGGAAGGACATCATCAAGACCGGCCGCACACATACCCAGGATGCGACGCCCATCAGCCTCGGCCAGGAATTTTCCGGCTACGCGCAGCAGGTGGAAAACGGCATCGCACGCATCGAACAGACCATGCCCGCGTTGATGCAGCTGGCGCAGGGCGGCACCGCCGTCGGCACCGGCCTCGACGCGCCGGTGAGTTTCGACAAAATGGTGGCCGAGCGCATCGCGGCGATCACCAAGATGCCGTTCACCAGCGCGCCCAACAAGTTCGAAGCGCTGGCGGCGCACGACGCTATGGTGTTCAGCCACGGCGCGATCAACACGGTCGCCGCCTCGCTGTTCAAGATCGCCAATGACATCCGGCTACTGGGTTCGGGTCCGCGTTCGGGCCTTGGCGAGCTGGCGCTGCCCGAGAACGAGCCGGGCTCGTCCATCATGCCGGGTAAGGTGAACCCGACGCAGTGCGAAGCAGTCACGCAGGTCTGCACCCGCGTCTTCGGCAACCATGCGACTATCACCTTCGCCGGCAGCCAGGGCCATTTCGAATTGAACGTCTATAACCCGGTCATGGCATACAGCTTCCTGCAATCCGTGCGGCTGATGAGCGATGCGGCGGTGTCGTTCACCGAAAACTGCGTCGTCGGCATCGAACCGCGTCTGGATAACATCAAGATCGGGCTCGAACGCTCGCTGATGTTGGTTACCGCGCTCAAACCCAAGCTTGGCTATGACGCAGCCGCCAAGATTGCGAAGAACGCGCATAAGAATGGCACGACTTTGAGAGAAGAGGCGTTGAAGACCGGCCTTGTCACGCCGGAAGAGTTCGACGCGATCGTGCGCCCGGAAGATATGATCGGGCCGAAATAACGCATCGCAGGCGATCTTCTCCAGCCGTCACATCGACAAAGATTGTTGCCGGGATCGCGCCCTGACTGTTGGACTGTGCTGCGCTATTCTCGCCGGATGCTCACGAAGAAGTCCTTCACCATCGCCCGCCACCGCACCTCCGTGGCGCTGGAGCCGGAGTTCTGGGCCGTGCTGGAAGCCGAAGCGGCGGCAGAGAAGCTCAGCCTTTCAGCGCTGGTGGCCCGGGTAGACGGCGAACGCGCTTCGCGGGCACTTGCCAGCGCGCTGCGTCTGCGCGCGCTTGCGGCGGCAAAGCGTGCGCCCTAGCCTGCTCCTGACATCATGCTGGCAACAGCGTGACAGTAGACTGCGCCGAATTGAAGCCGGAGATCAGAAATGCTGACGATCTATCATGCCCCGCGCTCGCGCTCCTCGCGCATCATCTGGCTCGCGGAAGAGTTGGGCTGCTCCTACCAGATCGATCTGACGCCGATCGTGTACGGTAACGGCCAGGGTTCGCCCGCGCCGGATTCCTATGCCGCGATCCATCCGCTCAAGAAGGTGCCGGCGATCAGCCTGAACGGCGAGATCGTCTTCGAGTCGGCGGCGATCTGCCTCTATCTCACCGATGCTTTCCAGAAACATGCGATCGGACCGCTGCCTGGCAACAACAACCGCGCGGAATATGTCCGGTGGCTGTTCTTCTATTCCGGCATTCTCGAACCCGCATCCACTGCACGCTTCGCCGGCTGGGACAAGGAGAAGCCGACGGGCTTCGGAAGCTTCGAGGTGATCGAGGGAGCGATCTCGAAACAACTGGAAGCGGCGCCCTACATGCTGGGCGACGAATTTTCCGCCGCGGACATCCTGTTTGGTTCGGCAGTCCAGTTCTTCAAGGGCAGCCTGTTCCCGCCGCGCAAGCATTACGACGACTATCTCGCGCGCCTGATCTCGCGGCCGGCCTATATCCGCGCACAGGCCCGCGAGGATGGCTGAGATCGTAAATCTGCGCCGCGCGCGCAAGGCGAAAGCGCGCGCCGGGAAAGAAGCCGAAGCGGACGCCAACCGCACCAAACACGGCATCGCAAAGCCGGTGCGCGATCTCGCCAAAGCGCGCAACGAAAAAGACAAGCACGCGGCCGACGCGTGGAAATTGGACGAAAGGGAATAGCGCTCAACACTCGCCCTCTCCCCCATCGGGGGAGAGGGTTGGGTGAGGGGGCTATCAACAAGACAAATCGATACGAAATATCTCCGACCGCGCAGCGCGCGCCTTGCACCACGCATGCTTAAATACCCCCTCACCCTGCCCTCTCCCCCGATGGGGGAGAGGGAAAAACCTGCGCACCTTGATTCCCCTTTCCCCTTGAGAGAGGGTCAAACACATGACCACCCAAGGCCCGCTCACCGGCATCGTCGTTGTCGATCTCACCCGCGTACTCGCAGGTCCCTATGCCTCACTGCTGCTCGCCGAGATGGGGGCGCGAGTGATCAAGGTGGAGGCGCCGCGCAGCGGCGACGATGCGCGCCATGTCGGCCCGTTCCTCAAGACGAAGAGCGGCAGCACCAAGTCCGGCTATTTCATGAGCGTCAACCGCGGCAAGGAATCCATCGCGCTGGACCTGAAGGCGGAAGCCGACCGCGCGATATTCGAAGCGTTGCTCGAACGCGCCGACGTGCTGATCGAGAATTATCGCGGCGGGACGATGGAAAAGCTCGGCTACGGCTATGAGGCATTGAAGGGAAAATACCCGGCGCTGATCTATGCGGGGGTCTCGGGCTTCGGCCATACGGGGCCGTATTCCAGGCGTGCGGCCTACGACATGGTGGTGCAGGCGATGGGCGGGGTGATGAGCCTGACCGGCCATCCGGATTCGCCGCCAACCCGCGTCGGCACCTCGACCGGCGACATCACCGCGGGGATGTTTGCGACGATCGGCATCGTCACCGCGCTTTACGACCGCACCAAGACCGGCAAAGGGATGAAGATCGACATCTCCATGCTCGACAGCCAGGTGGCGATCCTCGAGAACGCCATCGCGCGCTATGTCGCGACCGGCGACGTACCCAGCCCGCTCGGCAGCCGTCATCCTTCCATCGCGCCGTTCGCGGTGTTCGCGACGAAGGACGGACACATCGCCATCGCGGCCGGCAACGATATGCTGTTCGCACGTCTTGCCAAAGTTCTGGGTAGAGAACACATGATCGCCGATGCGCGCTTCACCTCGAACGGCAAACGCATGCAGAACCACGAGGCGCTGCATCAGGAAATGGAGAGCGCCTTGTCGGCGCGCTCGTCGCAAGACTGGCTGGGGGTGCTCGATGCCGAAGGCATTCCGTGCGGACCGCTGAACAACGTCGCCGCGGTGATGGCCGATCCGCAGGTACGGCACCGCAACATGATCGTGACCGCGAACGATCCCGACCTCGGCCCGATCCGCATGCAGGGTAATCCGGTGAAATTGTCGGCCTACGAAGATCCGCCGACACGCCCTGCCGCCCCGGATCTCGATGCCGATCGCACTGCGATCCTCGACTGGCTCGGACTGAAGAATTGAACAGGCGCAATTTGTCTGCTGAACGTCCTTCCGCTCGTATGGCGGATCGTTAAAGTGCCCGCTGAAAGATCGTCATGCTCGAACTGCGTCCCAACTGCGAAAACTGCGATCGCGATCTGCCGCCGGGATCGAAGGACGCGCGCATCTGCACCTATGAGTGCACTTTCTGCGTGGATTGCACCGACAATGTGTTCAAGGACATCTGCCCCAACTGCGGCGGCAATCTGGTGGAGCGTCCGGTGCGGCCGCCGGCCATGCTTTTGAAACACCCGGCATCGACCAAACGGGTGCTGAAAACGCACGCCTGAACCGCTCGACGCAAGCGCGACGATCTGCTAATCCACCGGTCATGCGCAACACTTGGCAACTCATGCATCTCGTAGCCATCCGGCCGTGGCCGGTGGGAGATGTCGCGCGCTAAGTCCTTCGCAAGACCATCCAACCACCAGCCCCGCCGGATTCGGTCAGGGGCTTTTTTGTTGCTCCTCCGGTCCGGTGCCAAGGAGAAATCGATGACCAAGACCCCTATCGAGATACGCGCCATCGAGCCGGAAGACCTGCCCGCACTGACCGAGGTGTGGAACCAGCCGCGTTTCGTGTGGGGCACGTTGCAGTTGCCCTACACCAGCCTCGATGCGCGCCGCAAACGCCAGCAGGCGACGCCTGCGGGACACCTGCATCTGGCAGCCCTCATCGACGGCAAGGTGATCGGGTCGGCCGGGCTGCATCCAGCTTCCGAAAACCGACGCCGCGCCCATGCGGCGAGCATCGGCATGGGTGTGCATGACGATTACGCCGGCCGGGGTGCCGGAACGGCCTTGCTGCACGCATTGCTGGAGCAAGCCGACCGCTGGCTGAACTACAGCCGGGTCGAACTGACGGTGTGGGCGGACAACAGCCGCGCGATCGCGCTCTATGAACGGGCCGGCTTCGAACGCGAGGGGTTATTACGCCGTTACGCCTGGCGGGATGGCGCTTACGTCGACGCTCTGACCATGGCGCGGTTGCGGCCATAAAATGGGACTTTAGGCGCCGGCTTTTGGTCCAGGGAACCGCTGCTTCAGGGGTGTAATCCGGCGCCATTAGTTCTACATTGGTTCATGCTTTCAGACTCGTGTGTTGCCCAATGAGCGGCTACGGAAACCGCTATTCCGATCCGCTGGACGAAGCCTTCGGCGAGGAGCCGGAAAACGCGCCCATTCCGCGCGATCCGCCGTATCTGCAAGGGTTGAACCCGGAGCAGCGCGAAGCCGTGCTTGCGGTCGATGGTCCGGTGCTGGTGCTTGCCGGCGCAGGCACCGGCAAGACGCGAGTGCTCACCACACGCCTCGCCCACATCCTCTACACCCGCCGGGCCTGGCCGGGGCAGATCCTCTCCGTCACCTTCACCAACAAGGCGGCGCGCGAGATGAAGGAGCGCATCGGCGCGCTGATCGGCGGCGTGGTCGAAGGCATGCAATGGCTCGGCACCTTCCATTCGATCGCGGCCAAGATGCTGCGGCGGAATGCCGAACTCGCCGGTCTCAAATCCAATTTTACGATCCTCGACACCGACGACCAGCTGCGCCTGATGAAACAACTGCTCGATGCCGAAAACATCGACGAGAAACGCTGGCCGGCGCGCACCCTCGCCTCCTTCATCGATCAGTGGAAGAACAAGGGATTGCGTCCTGCCGACGTGCCGGATGGCGAAGCCCATGCGTTCGCGTTCGGCAAGGGCCGCTCGCTCTACAAGCAGTATCAGGACCGGCTGAAGCAGCTGAACGCCGCGGATTTCGGCGATCTGCTGCTCGAAACGCTGACCATCCTGCGCGAGCACGCGGACATCCTCGAAGAGTACCGCAGCCGCTTCAAATACATGCTGGTCGACGAATACCAGGACACCAACGTCGTTCAGTATCTGTGGTTGAAGCTGTTGGCCGGCGGACGCGGCAATGTCTGCGTGGTGGGCGACGACGATCAGTCGATCTACGCCTGGCGCGGCGCCGAGGTGGAGAACATCCTGCGCTTCGAGCGCGATTTCCCGGGCGCGAAAGTCATCCGGCTCGAGCGCAATTACCGCTCGACACCGGCGATTCTTGGCGCGGCCAGCGGCCTGATCGCGGCAAACAAGGGCCGCCTCGGCAAGACGCTTTGGACCGAAGGCGACACCGGCGACCGGATCAAGGTGCAGGGCGTGTGGGACGCAGAGGAAGAAGCCCGCAACATCGCCTCCGATGCCGAAGATCTCAATCGCCACGGCCACAAATTCTCGGAGATGGCGGTGCTGGTGCGCGCGTCGTTCCAGATGCGCGAATTTGAAGATCGCTTTCTGACGCTTGGCATTCCCTATCGCGTGATCGGCGGTCCGCGGTTCTACGAGCGCGCAGAAATCCGCGACGCAATGGCGTATCTGCGCCTGGTCGCACAAGGCGACGACGACCTTGCCTTCGAGCGCATCGTCAACCGGCCGAAGCGCGGCATCGGCGACGCCAGCGTGCAGGCACTCTTCAAGTTCGCGCGCGCGCGCCAGATCCCGCTGCTCGCAGCATCCCGCGAGATCGCGGAGACTGACGAAGTGCCGCCCAAGGCGCGCAAGGCGCTGGGCGAGCTGGCCGCCAACTTCGCACGCTGGAGCGAGACGGCGAAACACATCCCGCACACCGAGCTTGCCGAAATGGTGCTCGATGAGAGCGGTTACACCGATGCGCTGAAGAACGAGAAATCGGCGGAGGCGCCGGGGCGGCTCGACAACCTGAAAGAACTGGTCCGCTCGATGGAGCAGTTCGAATCCCTTGCCGGATTCCTCGAACATGTCTCGCTGGTGATGGAGCTGGAGCAGAACGAAAGCGAGGACCGCGTGAACCTGATGACCCTGCACGCGGCGAAGGGTCTGGAGTTCGACACCGTGTTCCTGCCGGGCTGGGAAGAAGGCCTTTTCCCGTCGCAGCGTACGATGGACGAGAGCGGCATGGCGGGGTTGGAGGAAGAGCGCCGCCTCGCCTATGTCGGGATCACTCGTGCCCGGAAACGCGTGCGCATCTCGTTCGCCGCCAACCGGCGCGTGAAGGGCATGTGGCAAAGCTCGCTGCCGTCGCGCTTCATCAGCGAGATTCCCGAAGACCGGGTCGAGACGACCGTCGATGAGGGTTTCTACGGCGGCTATGTCGGCTTCCGCGACAACGCGCCGAACGGCGGCAATTTCGGCAGCACCTACGATTCTCCCGGCTGGCGCCGTGCCCAGGCCAATCGCGCCGCGAGCGGCGGCGTGCGCCCGCGCGCGCCGCTGATCGAGGCGCAGAGCTGGACCGTGCAGACCAGCGATCCAGACAGTTCGCAATACGCCCGCGGCGACCGCATCTTCCACCAGAAATTCGGCTACGGCCGGGTGACGATGGTGGAAGGCAACAAGCTCACCGTTTCTTTCGACAAGGCCGGCGAGAAAAAGGTCATCGACCAGTTCGTGACGCGGGCCTGATTCAAGCCTGCTTGTTCCGCGCGAAATGGATTTCGAGTTCGCGCAGCCAATCGCGGAAGTTTGTGGGATTGCCTCTTTCGATCGGCGAGAGCGGTGCGGCGCGGCTTTCGCGCGGGGTCTCGTCGAAGGTACGATGATAGACGCGGCTGAACAGTGCCGGATCGCTGTAGCCTACGGCCGACGCGATCTCGGCCACCGGCCGTCGTTCTCCGGGGTTCTTCAGCATGGTGCGGGCAGCCTGCAGCCGGCGGCCCCGGATCAGAGACGCAATGCCATCCGAACCGCGAAAGGCGCGATAGGCAGCCGCGCGCGATAGTCCGAGAGCGGCGCAGATCATTTCCGGGTCAAGGTCTGGCTGGTTCAGGTGCTTGTCGACATAGCGCACGATGTCGTGGCGGATCGCGAACGAATAGAGCGGCTCGTCCTTCGTCTTGGCGCGCGAGGCTACGCTGGCCGCGAGCAGTTGCACGGTGGTCCGCGCGAATACCGGCGCCTCGGATACCGGTGTTTGCGGTGCAAGCGCGACAACAGAGGAGATGTGATCGCCGACCAAACGGCCAAGCGGGCCGTCCAGCATCACGCCGTGGATATTTAGTTCTCCGCGCATTGCGGCGATCAGCTGATGCCGCGGCACGCCGATGCTGACGGTCCGGACCATGTGCCCGCCTGCGCTATAGGGGCGCGTCATGTCGAGCACAGCAACCGTTCCGGCGGGGAACGGCCTCTCCCGCCCGCCGTCGAACGCGCAAGTCCCCTCGCCCTCGGCCACATACATGAAATTGTAGGCGCCGCCATTATGGAGGCGGATTTTGGCCTCGCCGCGTGTCATGCGAAGCGGTGGCAGAAGCGACTGAGTCACATAAAGGTCATCAAGAAGCCAGCCGTCGGCTGTGCCGGTGAATGGCCTGTCGTCCAGCCGTGCCACATCGTGGGTAACGATCATCGTCTGCTTCCAGACTTCGAACGCCCGTTCTGGCGCGTAGTTACCCGCGTCGAAATGGACGTGAGGGATCATTTCGGGCAAAAAACATTACGCAACGGATGTTGCGTCCCCCAAGCACAAGAAGCCTCTGTGACCGCCCTCTTCTTGGGACGTACCCGATTAGACTGTATCAACGCCGGATTCGGGCCGCTCCGTCTCTAACTTTATTTAAGCTCGCGGTTCCGTAACGCGCGTCGGAAAAAGATGGCGCTGTCTGCGGGAAGGGAACTTGTCTCTGCGTCTCTAGACTTGTTCCTGCGTCTCAGCGGTTAAGGGTTCCTTCGCCAAGGCTCTGTCTGCGGTTTTCGACTTCGCCTAGCAATGCGCCCGCGCGATGACGCGCGGGTTGTACCGCTGGGGAGTAACACATGACGGTTAGCACAAAAATTCTGCATGGCACCGATCTTGGCCGCGCTCATTGGGGCGACGATGACGACACGCTATCGGCGTCGAATCTGAATCCGTATCAGGACGCCGTGGCCATCGCACAGCCTGAAGACGGCACCCCCAACCAGATCACCAACAAGGCTGAGATTGCCGCGCTGGAAAGCTATGCGCCGTGGAACCCCGGCCTGCAGTACCACCAAGGCGATATTGCTGAGTATCAGGGCGCCCTTTGGCAGGAGGCATATGGCAGCCTGGACATGTCCCCGGGCACACCCAATGCCGGCTGGAGCATCGACAGCAGCATAGAGAACGCGCCAGACGCGGCAAATTACTTTCCCGTCGTGGCCGAAGCTCCGATGGGCCTGAAGGCCGGCTACACCAGCGACAACGCCGTCACTCTGTTCTGGAACCAGGCATACGTGTTGGGTACCGGCGAAGTGAACGCCTACAACGTGTACGAAAACGGCAAGCTGATCGGCTCAACCCAGGGCACGAGCCTCACAATCACGGGGCTGACAGCCTCCAAAGGCTACGATTTCACTGTTTCCGCCACCGACATGAGTGGCACCTCGGCCCAGAGCCAGACCCTTTTGGCCCATACCGCGGCGGCGACTACCGCCACCGGACAGTTCTTCTCACCCTTCGTGGACATGACCCTGCCGACGACCGACATCCTGGATCTGTCGCGCGATTCCGGGCTGCGCGATTTCACTCTGGCGTTCACTCAAAGCACGGATATCGATACCACCAACGGCAATCTCGAATCCGGCGCGACACCGACGGTGTCGTGGGGCGGCTTGGCCAACACGGTGCTGCCGCTGGGATCGATGATCTCCGAAGTGCATCAGGTCGAAGCCGAGGGCGGCGCCGTCACCGTCTCGTTCGGCGGCTATATGGGACGCGATCCGGCGGTCATCGCCGAACAGTACGAAAACCAGTTGGTCACCCAGGATCACATGAAATACGCCGACGCCCAAACGGCAGCGGTCTCGAATCTCGCGGCCGAGTATCAATCGGTGATCAATACCTATGGCACCACGCATCTGGATTTCGACATCGAGCAGGATTACGTCGGCGAGACGGATGCCCAGGGCAATCCCGTAAAGGATGGTAACGGCAATCAGATCCTGATCCCCTACGAAAACGCGAAGGGCCAGGACGTCGTCCAGGATATTTTCGCGAACCATCTGCGCGATCTGGCGATCAACGCAGTAGAGGCCACCAATCCGAATACAACGGTCACCTTCACGCTTGCGACCGAGCCAGGCGGCTTGTCCAACGATTATATGAATGTCCTTAAAGCGGCGAAAGCGGACGGCGTGAAAATCGACGTCGTCAATGTCATGGCGATGGACTACTTCGACGGCGACACAAACGATATGGCGGACAACGCCATTCTCGCCGCGAACAAGGTCCACGCCCAACTGCAAAGCCTGGGCATCGACGCCAAGATCGAAATCACGCCGATGATCGGCCAGAACGACGACTACGGTCCCACCGATCCAAGCGGTGACGGTGTCGATGAAGTATTCTCGCTGGGCGACGCCATCAAGCTGGTGACCTACGCACACCAGAACGCATCGTGGGTTTCCGGCCTCGGAATGTGGGAACTGCCGCGCGATTCGGCGAGCACCACGGACACGACCGGCAACGCAGCGAGCTCGACCAGCAGCAGCGTCGTGCAGTCCGCTTTCGAATATGCGTCCATCCTGAACCAGGTGAACATGCCCAAGGCTACCAACGGCGCGGACACGCTCACCGGCAACATCAGCGACAACGCCCTGTTCGGCTGGGGCGGCAATGATACGCTCAAGGGCGGTGACGGCAACGACATCCTCGACGGCGGCGTCGGCAAGGACAAACTGGTCGGCGGGCCCGGTGCGGACTCCTTCGTGTTCGACACAGCGATCGCCGCCACCAACGTCGACACGATCGTCGACTTCACCCACAACGTCGATCACATCGTGCTGGATGGGAAGGTTTTTGCCGGAGTCGGCACCTCGGGTGCGTTCAACGCTAACGACTTCGTTGCCGATGCCAACGGTACGGCGACGAACACAAGCCAGCACATCATCTACAACACCCATACCGGCATCCTGTATTACGATGCCGACGGCAACGGTACAGCGCATGCGGCGGTGGAGTTCGCCGTCCTGACCGGCGCGCCGACTGTCAGTGCCGCGGATTTCGCCCTGATCTGAGCGGCACCTCATCGCCATCACGGAAACCCCGGCCTTCGCGTCGGGGTTTTTGTTTTGGCGCTACAGTGCGAATGCCCGCACGATTGCGGCAGCGCATTCGTCCGCCGTAGCGCTGCTGCTATCGATCTCGAGATCGTAGGTCCGGCCACGATGGACGATGTCGAACTGCGACCGTGCCAACCCGAGAGCACGGTCGCCGCGATTACGCTCCCGCCGTTCGAGCACATCCAGCGGCGCAAACACGCCGACCATATGGAAATCGTATGGTGCCAGCAGCGTGCGGTACTCGGCGGACGTGTCGTCGATCATCACGTCGTCGATCACCATATGGCAGCCCTGCTCCGCCATCGCCGCGATCGCATGGCGCATGCCGCGTAAGGTGCGCTCCAGTTCCGGGCCGGAGGTCAGGATCACGAATGGCTTGCCGTCGCGTTCGACCATCTCGAATGTCAGCCCCTCCGGCTTGCCGAGAGTCCTTTGCGGCATCATGTCGAGGAACGCATCCATCTGCACATGCAGGAAGATTGAAGAGGCTCGCGCCTGTATCGCCTTGGCGATGGAGGTTTTGCCCGCGCTGCCGGCGCCGTTCAAGAGAACGATCTTAGCTTTTCCGGGCATAGCTGTGCGTCCGTTTTTCGGCGTCGAACACGAAGTAGCCGTCCACCTCGCGCACGCGCACGCAGCCGAAGATCGCGCGCAGCTTGTTCTCGTACCACGGCTTGCGTTTGGTCACGAAGATCATGTGTCCGCCGAGTGCGAGACGATTGAAGCCCTTCTCGATGAAGTGCTTCGGCACCGCGAAGTCCGAATGATACGGCGGATTGCAAAGGATTTTGGTGAACCCTGTCTCGGTGAAATCGCGAAACCCGTCGCTCTGCGCCACATGCGCATCCTCGATGCCGTTTCGCGAGAGATTGGCCCCAGCGCAACGCACGGCAGCGGCATCGTTGTCGATCAGCCACACGCGTTCACCGCCGATCCGTTTCGCGGCGATGATCCCGACCAAACCGTAGCCGCAGCCGAGGTCCAGCACCTTGTCGTCCAGGGCGAATGTCACGCAGGACAGCATCGCAAGCGTGCCGGCGTCGGGACGCGCCGGGGAGAACAGCCTCGGCTCGCTCTCGAACGTCAGACTGACTCCATCGACGATCGCGGCGATCATGGCTCCGCCGTGGTGCGCACACCGGCGCCTTGGCTGAGATTTTCATGCACCGTGCGCCAGGCACCGTCGACGCGCTTCAGGACCGAAGCGCCGCGGCCTTTGCCGCTGGTCTGCATACCATTGATCTCGCCGGTCCACCTGAAGCGGAAGACACAGACGGCAACCTCGTCCGTCTGGACGAGCCACGTCACATCGAGCGTCTCGTAGGTATCGTTCCGGATGCTGTCGAAATTGGCTTGCATTGCGGCGGCGATGGCGGCTTTGCCTCGCATCGCCGAACCGTTGCTCCAGAAATAGACCGCGTCGTCCGCGATCAATTCCATCGTGCCGGCCAGATCCTTGGCGTTCATCCGCCGCACCAGTTCGCGCTTCACTTCGCCCGGCGTCAACATGGCGAGCCTCCTGTCCGCTCACGGCGACTCTATCGTGGTAACCGCGACTTTTGCCCGTGCCCAGGCAATATTTCCACCCGCGCCTTGCCTCAAACGCCATCCGCACCGACAACAACGCCATGCTCAACCCGCCGCTCTGGAAAGCCTTCACGATCGTCCGGAAAAGCGAAGCCGCGGACGCCGCTTCGTTGTTCGAACTGGCCCCACCGGGGCCTCAGGCCGTGCTGATCAACGAGGAACCGTTCGCCGACAAGGCGATGGTCGAAGCGCTCTATTCCTCCATGCCCGACGGCGACTATCTCTCCCGGCTCGCCGGCCGCGAGGTGATCGTCGAGCTTCTGCCCGACACGGACTGGATCAAGCTGAGCCAGGAGGGCCTGCCGCCAGTGCGCGCGGGCCGCTTCTTCGTCTATGGCGCGCACGACCGCGGCAAGGTCCCGCTCGGCGTTATCCCGATCCGAATCGAGGCCGGGATGGCGTTTGGCACCGGGCATCACGAAACGACCGCGCTCTGCCTGACCGCGATGAACGACCTTGCGAAAAAGCGGCGATTCCACAACGTGCTCGATCTCGGCACTGGGACCGGCCTGCTCGCGATCGGGGCGGCGAAATTGTGGAAGAAACGCGTGCTGGCATCGGACATCGACCGCGTTGCCGTGGAAATCGCGCGCGAGAACGCGATCGCCAACGGCGAAGGACCGCTGGTCCATGCCTTCACCGCCGACGGCCTGGTTCATCCGGCGCTGGCCGCGGCGGCGCCGTTCGATCTTCTGATTGCGAACATTCTCGCGAGCCCCCTGACCTTGATGGCGCCGCAGATCGCGCGCAGCGTGACGCGCGGCAGTTTCGTCATCCTGTCCGGCCTGTTGCGCTGGCAGGAAAATCTTGTGCTTTCTTTCTACCGGCCACACGACATGGTGTTGCGCCGGACCCTGCGCGACGGCCCCTGGAGCGCGCTGGTTCTTGAGGCCCTGGGAAAGCGGCGATAGGCTGAAACATGGACAAAAACGGACCCTTCCAAACCTACGACGACCGCTCCGACGCCGCCCAATGCGAGCCGCGTCTGACCGCGTTGCGTGTCGAACTGACGAAGCGCGGGCTCGACGGCTTCGTCGTGCCCCATTCCGATGAATACCAGAGCGAATACCTGCCGGAGAACGGCGAGCGCCTCGCCTGGCTCACCGCCTTCACCGGTTCGGCCGGTGCGGCGGTGGTGCTCACCGACAAGGCGGCGGTGTTCGTGGACGGCCGCTACACCCTCCAGGTCCGCCAGCAGACCGACACCAAACTGTTCGACCCGCGCGATCTGGTGGCGGAAGGGCCGGCCGGGTGGATCGAAGAGAACGTCTCCAAAGGCGCCCTGATCGGCTACGACCCGTGGGTCCATACTGCCTCCGGCGTCGAGACCTTGAGGCAGGCGGCCGAACGCGCCGGTGCAACGCTGGTGGCTGTGGACGGCAACCCGATCGACGCGGTGTGGACCGGCCGTCCGCCGGCGCCGACCGCCAAAGCCGTGCCGCATCCGATGGAATTGGCCGGCGAAAGTGCGGAGAGCAAACGCACCCGCATCGCGGAAGACATAAAAAAAGGCGGCAGCGATGCCGCAGTGATCACGCTGTCGGATTCGATCTGCTGGCTGCTCAACATGCGCGGCGGCGACACGCCGCATACGCCGTTCGTGCTTTCCTACGCGATCCAGAATGCCGACGGGTCGACCGACCTGTTCGTCGACGAACGCAAGACCTCGCCCGAACTGCTCAAGCATTTCGGCAACGCCGTGCACGTGCGCAAACCGGAAGATTTCGTGCCCGCGCTCGATGCGCTCAAAGGCAAGACGGTGATGGTCGATCCTGCCACCGCTCCCGCCGCGATCTTCGACCGGCTCGACGGCGCCGGCGCCAAGATCAAGCGCAGCACCGATCCGGTCCAGCTGCCGAAGGCGTGCAAGAACCCAACCGAACTCGACGGCACCCGCAAGGCGCATGTGCGCGACGGTGCGGCGCTGACGCGTTTTCTCGCCTGGGCGGCGCGCGAGGCGCCCAAGGGCCACCTCACCGAAATCGAAGCGGCACAGGCCCTGGAAGGCTATCGCAAGGCGACGGGCGCACTCACCGATCTCAGCTTCGATTCCATTTCGGGCGCGGGTTCGAACGGCGCGGTCGTGCACTATCGCGTCACCAATTCGACCAACCGCATCCTCCACAAGGATGAGATGTTCCTGATCGACAGCGGCGGCCAATATCCCGACGGTACGACCGACGTGACGCGGACGATGATCGCCGGCAAGCCGACCGACGAGATGAAGGACCGCTTCACCCGCGTTCTGAAGGGCCATATCGCGCTCGCCACCGCGCGCTTTCCGGACGGCACGACCGGTGCGGCGCTCGATGCGTTCGCACGCCGGCCGCTGTGGGAAGTAGGCCTCGACTACGACCACGGTACCGGCCATGGCGTGGGTTCTTATCTGTCGGTGCATGAAGGGCCGCAGAATATCTCCAAGCGGCACGTCACCCAGGTTCTGAAGCCGGGCATGATCTGCTCCAACGAGCCGGGCTACTACAAGACCGGAGAATACGGCATCCGGATCGAGAATCTGATCGTCGTGACCGAGGGCAAGGACACCCCCGGCGGCGAGCGCAAGATGATGGAGTTCGAAACCATCACGCTGGCCCCGATCGATCTCAACCTCGTCGAAGCGAAGCTGCTGACCGAAAGCGAACGCGCGTGGCTGAACCAGTATCATGCCCGCGTGCGCGAGACGCTGTCGCCGCTGGTGGATGAGGAAACCCGCACCTGGCTTCACACCGCTACGCGGACGGTGTGAGCCGGGATGGGTTTCTCGGTTTCGTGGCTGGCGTTCACAGGCAAAAGCAAGGACGAGGTGCTCTCAGCGCTTCACCTGGTGGACACCGGCGTTCTGGACGAAGCGGCCCACGGACCGATGTCGGTGGCGTCCTTTCCACATGACTGGACGATCGTTTTCCTGAACCGGTTCGACCATCCGTTCGCGGAAGACTCATCGCTGCGGCTGTTTTCGCAAGGCTGCACCGTCATCGCGTGTCACGTCGAAGAGAACATCATGTTCAGTTCGTCGGAGCTTTACGAAGAGGGAAAAATGGTGTGGGGCGCGTTCCACGACGCGCAGCAGGGCGTCTATCACATCGAAGCGGACGGCGCGCTGCCGCCCGCCTTCGACGTGATCAAGACGCGTATGATCGCCGATCAGACGGAAAAAGGCGGCGCCAGCGCCGATGTCGATTGCGTCTTCGACATTCCGCTTAAGCTGGCGACCTCGTATTACGGCTTCGAACATGACCGGTCGCATTACGACTGGGGTGAGCCGCGGTTCACCGAACTTCGCGATCGGACATCCCTGCAATGAAAAAGAACCACGCCACGCCGGCCGGTACGATCCATCGCCTCACGGTGGAGAGCGAAGCGCTCAAATCGAACATGCTCGGCGATCCCGCCACGCGTATGATCGATGTCTATGTGCCGCATGGCCATGACGGCAAAGGCCTGCCGCTGCTGGTCGATCTGGTCGGCTTCACCGCCGGCGGACCGGCGCACACCAACTGGAAGAATTTCGGCGAGAACGTGCCGGAGCGGGTGGACCGGCTGATCGCGAGCGGCGCGATGCCGCCCTGTGTGGTGGCGTTCCCGGACTGCTTCACGCGGCTGGGCGGCAACCAGTATGTGAATTCCGCCGCCGTTGGGCGGTGGGACGATTTCCTGCTGCAGGAGGCGGTGCCGTCCGTCGAACGCCGCTTCGGCTGCGGCGGTGTGGGCAAGCGCGGCGTGTTCGGCAAGAGCAGCGGCGGCTATGGTGCGATGGTGCACGCCCTGCTCCATCCCGATTTCTGGAGCGGCGCCGCGGTGCATTCCGGCGACATGGGATTCGAATTGCTATATCGCCATGAATTTGTGCCGGTGCTGCGGGCGCTGGCGAAGAATTCCGATATCGGCGCGTGGATCGACCGGTTCTGGGATGCGCAGAAGACCAAGGACAGCGACGTCCACATCATCATGATTCTGGCGCAGGCCGCGAGCTTCGATCCCGATACCTTGGCGCCTTACGGTGTGCGCTTGCCCGTCACGATGGACACCTGCGAGCTGATCCCGGAACGCTGGAGCAACTGGCTGAAATGGGATCCGCTGTCACTGGTGGAAAAGCACGGCGAGGGCTTGAAGAAGCTCAAGGCGCTCTACATCGATTGCGGCGACATCGATCAGTATAACCTCGTCTATGGCGCGCGGCGGATGCACCGCCATCTCGACAAACTCGGCGTGCCGCACACCTACGCGGAATTTCCCGACACCCACACCGCCGTGGACTACCGGATGGACATCAGCCTGCCGCTTCTGGCGAAAGCGCTGTCGGCCTAACCGGCGCGCGTGCCGTCCGGCACTGGCGCTTCCGGCATGGCGAGCACCGGCGTCACGCCGTCGGCATAGCCGATGTCGAACACCATGCCTTCCGACAGCACGCCTTTCATCTTGCGCGGCGCGAGGTTGACGACGAACAGCGCCTGCCTGCCCTCGACCTCGCGCGGATCGGCGCGCTCCTGCTTCATACCGGAAACGATGGTGCGTTCGTGATCGCCGAACGAGACGCGCAGTATCACAAGCTTGTCGGCGCCGGGAACGTCCCGCACCGACAGGATCGTGCCGACCCGAACGTCGATCTTCTCCAGTTCCTCAGTGGTGATCGGCGGTTTGACCGGCACGGGTTGCATCAGAGACCGTCGATCAGTTTGAGCCACCCATCTTCGTCGATCACTTCGATGCCGAGCTTCGCGGCTTCGGCGAGTTTCGATCCCGCCCCCGGACCAGCGACGACCAGATCGGTTTTCTTCGATACCGAGCCTGCCGTTTTCGCGCCCAACGATTCCGCCCGCGCCTTCGCTTCCTGTCGTGTCATCTTCTCGAGGCTGCCGGTGAACACCACCGTCTTGCCTGCAACCGGCGAGCCGGAGGTTTTCGGCTTGGGCAACGGCCTGACCGTCACTTCTTTCAGCAAGTGATCGACCAGCTTGCGGTTGTGCGGCTCGTCGAAAAAATCCTTGATCGCTTCGGCCAGCACTTCGCCTACCCCTTCGATTTCCTGAAGTTCTTCGATGACGCCCTTGTTTTCCATCGCGGCAACGAACGCCTCGATCGAATCGTAATTGCGCGCGATCAGCCGTGCATTGGTCTCGCCGACGTGACGGATGCCGAGCGCGTTGATGAAGCGGTCCATCGCGATCTCACGCCGCGCGTCGATGGCGGCGACCAGATTGTCGACCAGTTTGCTGTCTTCTTCGTCCTTCTTGCCCTTCTTGACCTCGTCCTTGCCCTCTTTCGCGCGACGTTCGGCGCTTAACTCGGCGCGGCGCTCGGCCAGTGCGCGGTTCAATTGGTCCGGCTTCTTCGCAAGGCGGAAGATATCCGCGGGCTCCTTCAAAAGGCCTTTCTCGAACAGGGTCTCGATGTACACCCCGCCGAATCCCTCGATGTCGAAGGCCTGGCGCGACACGAAATGGCGCAGACGTTCCACCGCCTGGGCTGGACAGATCAGGCCGCCGGTGCAGCGCCGGTCGACATCCTCCTTGCCGGTCTTCTCGTCGACCTCGCGTACTGCATGGCTGCCGCAGGCGGGGCATTTGTGCGGAAATTGATACGGCTTGGCGTCGCGCGGCCGTTTCTCCGCGATGACGCGGACGATTTGCGGGATCACGTCGCCGGCGCGCTGGATCACCACCGTGTCGCCGATGCGCACGCCAAGGCGCTCGATCTCGTCCTCGTTGTGCAGCGTCGCGTTCTGCACCACGACGCCGCCGACCGTGATCGGCTTCAGCTTAGCAACCGGCGCCAACTTGCCGGTGCGGCCGACCTGGATGTCGATGTCCTGCAGAACGGTCTCAGCCTGCTCGGCGGGAAATTTGTGTGCGATCGCCCAGCGCGGACTGCGCGACACGAAACCGAGGCGGTCCTGCAGATCGAGGCGATCGACCTTGTAAACGACGCCGTCGATGTCGTAGCTGAGCGACGCGCGTTTCGCCTCGATATCGCGGTAGAACTTCAGCACCTCCGCAATCGTCTCGCAGCGCCGCGTCAGCGGATTGACCCTGAAGCCCCACGCGGTGAACTGTTCCAGCATGCCATGTTGGGTTTTGGCTGGCAGTTCGCTCGCATCGCCCCAGGTGTAGGCGAAGAAATGCAGATCGCGCGACGCGGTGATCGCCGGATCGAGCTGGCGCACTGAACCCGCTGCCGAGTTGCGCGGATTGGCATAAACCGGTTTGCCGTCCTTTTCCTGCCGCTTGTTGAGCGCGGCAAATTCTTTGTGGCCCATATAGACCTCGCCGCGCACCTCCATCACCTTCGGTGCCTTGCCTTTGAAGCGCAGCGGAATGTCCTTGATGGTGCGCAGGTTCGCGGTGATGTCCTCGCCTTCGGTGCCGTCGCCGCGCGTGGCACCCTGCACGAAGATGCCGTTTTCGTAGCGCAGCGAGGCCGATAGACCGTCGATCTTGGGCTCTGCGGTCATCGCGAGATCATCGGTTTCCTTCAGCCCAAGAAAACGGCGGACCCGTACGGCGAAATCGGCGACATCCTCGTCGGTGAAAGCGTTGTCCAGCGACAGCATCGGCTTCGCGTGGATGACCTTCGCGAACTTCTCCGAGGCACGCGCACCCACGCGATGGCTCGGACTGTCCGGACGCACCAATTGCGGGAAGCGGGCTTCGATCTCGGCGTTGCGGCGGCGCAGCGCGTCGTATTCGGCGTCGCTGATCGCCGGTGCGTCTTCGCCGTGATACAGGCGGTCAGCCTCGGCGATCCCGGCCGCCAGCTGTTCCAGTTCCTTCTTCGCTTCCGCGGAAGTGAGTTTCTCGACCGGCTTCTTCATGCCCGTTTGCGTGCCTTCCTGGGCGTTTGCGCTTCGGCGAGCAGGCGGCGGGCGGCCGCGCGCGCCTCTTCGGTGACGGCGGCACCGGAAAGCATGCGCGCAATCTCCTCCACCCGCGCATCGGGCGAAAGAAGCTCGACACGGGTCTTGTCGCCGAGACGGGTGATGCGGAAGTGCCGTTCGCCACGCGCCGCGACCTGGGGCGAATGGGTGACCAGCAACACCTGCGTGTGGCGCGCCAGCCGCTGCAGGCGTTCACCCACCGCATCCGCGACCGCGCCGCCGACACCGCGATCCACTTCATCGAATACCAAGGCAGCCGGCGGATCGGTACCCGCGAGTGCGACTTTCAGGGCAAGCGAAAAGCGGGCGAGCTCTCCGCCCGAAGCGATCTTCGCGAGCGAACCGAACGACGCGCCTTCGACGGTCGCAACCTCGAAAACGACTCGCTCCAATCCGCTGGCCGCCGCATCCTGCGGCTCCAGCGAAACGCGAAAGCGCGCGTGGCCGAGCTTGAGCGGCGAAAGCTCGGCGGCGACGGCGGCTTCCAGATCCTTTGCCGCCTTCCGGCGCGCGGCCGTCAGCTTCTTCGCAACGAACAGATAGGCGTCGTGCGCGCGCGTGACTGCGGCTTCCGCCTCCTTCAGCGAGGTACCGCTGCCGTCGAGCGCCTCACGCTTCGCTTCGAATTGCGCGAGCAGGGCCGGAAGATTGACCGTGGCGACGCCGTATTTGCGGGCTGCGGCGCGCAGATCGTGGATGCGGTCGTCATGCTTTTCGAGCGCCGCGGGATCGAGATCGAGACGCGCAAGGAAGCTCTCCAGTTCGCGCAACGCTTCGTCGGCTTGCGCGAACGCGAGATCGAGTGCCGTCTCCGCCGGCTTCACCGCTGTGCGCGCTTCTTCCGGCATTCGTGAAAGACGCCGCAGAGCCGCAGTCAGTGACGGCTCGGCGCCTTTTTCGCCGGACAGAAGGTCGATCGCCGCCGAAACGTCTTCAGCGATCCTGCTTGCATGCATCAGAAGAGTGCGTTCTCCGACGAGGCGTTCTTCTTCGCCCTCCTCCGGCGCGAGCGCCGCAAGTTCCTTCGCGGCGTGGCGGACAAACTCCGCATCGGCGGCCGCTTCGGCAGCGGTTCGTTTCACCGATTCAAGCGTGGCGCGAGCCTCGGCGAGAGCGGCGAACCGCGCCGCCGCATCGCGCGCCAGCGCCTCATGTGCGCCGAACGCGTCGAGCAGCAGCCGGTGGGTGGCGACATCAAACAGGCCGCGGTCGTCGGTTTGCCCGTGCACTTCGACCAGGGAAGAGCCGAGATCGCGCAGCAGCGCAACACCGACCGGCGCGTCGTTCACGAACGCGCGCGTGCGGCCGTCGCTCGCGACCGTCCGGCGCAGGATGATCTCGCCATCGGAGGGGATGTCCTGCTCGCTCAGGAGCGAGCGCGCGCCGTGTCTGGCGGCGGGATCGAAAATCGCGGTCGCCGAACCTTGCAAAGCACCGGGTCGCACGCCCGCGCGCCCACCGCCGCGGCCGCCAGCCGCCAGCCCAAGCGCGTCGAGCAGAATGGATTTGCCGGCCCCGGTTTCGCCCGTCAGCACGTTCAGGCCGGGCGCAAATTCGAGCGCAGCCTGTTCGATCAGGACGATGTCCTTGATCGTCAGCGCCGCGAGCACGGTTGCGCCCCTAGAAAACCTTGTCGAACGCCTTCGAGATCCACGACCCCTTGTCTTCCTCGGGTTTCAGATGATGCGACATCAAGAGATTATAGGAGTCCTGATACCAGCGGCTGCCCGGATAGTTGGCACCCAGAACGGCGGCCGCGGTCTGTGCTTCCTTGGTGATGCCCAGTGCATAATAGGCTTCCGTCAGGCGCTCCAGCGCTTCGGGCGTCTGCGAGGTGGTCTGGTATTGCTGCACCACGACTTTGAAGCGGTTGATCGCGCCGATGTATTGAAAGCGTGTCAGGTAATAGCGGCCGACCTCCATCTCCTTGCCCGCCAAGTGGTCGAGCACGAGGTCGATCTTCAGCGTCGCGTCGTGTGCGTAATCGCTGTCCGGGAAACGCTGCACCACGTCGTTCAACGCCGACAACGCCTGCTCGCTGTTCGACTGGTCGCGGCCAACATCCACGATCTGTTCGTAATAAGAGATCGCGCGGATGTAGAACGCGTAGGCCACTTCCTTGCTGCCCGGATGGAGCGAGATGTACTCCTCCGCCGTGCCGATGGCGTCGGTGTACTTGTTGGCTTCATAGGAACAATAGGCGCTGATCAGCATCGCGCGCCGCGCCCACACCGAATAGGGATGCTGACGTTCGACTTCGTCGAACTGCTTGGCGGCCTTGTCCCAGTTGCCTTCGTCGATCTGATGCCAGGCGTCCTGATAAATCTTGTCGATCGGACGCTCCACATACTGGGCATCTTTGTCTTCGCTGTCTGACTTGCCGCCGAACCAGCCGCAACCGGCGAGGCTCACGGCACAGAGCGCGAAAACAGCCGCGCGCGCGGCTCTTGCCGGGATCAGGGCACCAGAAAAGGACATCGGATCATCCGTTCGGCCCAGGCGGGCGACAGCACCGCGCCGGGACAGGTTTTCGTTTTGGGACAGGGCCTTATGCCATTTCCCAAAGCCCCGGGTCCAGAGCCGGAACGGCGCAGCCAAAGCCCGGCAAATCTGCTGTTTTCCGGGCCAGCCCGTTAAATTTCCCGTCATGGGAGCGCCACCCGCCGGTAGTTGGCGGAATCGGCAAACAGGGCGCGCAACACCGCGTTGTTGGTGGCGTGACCTGACTTCACCCCTTCGAAGCGGGCGATCAGCGCCCCTCCGGCAAGCGCCATGTCGCCGATCGCATCCAGCACCTTGTGACGCACGAACTCGTCGGGAAAGCGCATCAGGTCCTTGTTGAGCACAACGTCTCCATCGATCGCGAGCGTGTTCTCCAGCGAGGCGCCGTGGCCGCGATTGATCTTCTTCAGATAGTCCAGTTCGTGCACAAAGCCGAAAGTGCGGGCCGGCGCGATCTCCCGCGCGAACGAGTCCGGCGAGAAGCGCAGGGCGTAGCTCTGGCGGCCGATCGCTTTGGAGTTGGAATAGTCCAGTTCATACGAATATTCGGACGTGTCGGACGGCGAGAGCGTGATGCGCGCGTCCTTGAGCGCGACCGCGACGGTCTTCACGACCTTGATCGCCTGCTTCTCGCCGGGCTGTTCCTTGAACCCGGCATTGTGCAGCAGGTTCAAATAAGAAAGGGCATCGCCATCGAGGATCGGCGGTTCGTCGCCGTCCACCGTCACCCGCAGATCGTCGACCCCGGCGCTCGCGACCGCCGCCATCAGATGCTCGATCACGCCGATCTTCGCCCCTCCCGGTCCGGTGAGCACGGTACCGAGGTTGGTGTCGGTCACGGCGTCATATCGGGCAGGAATGTCTTGACCGAGATCGGCGCGATGAAACACGACACCCGAGCCAGACGGCGCAGGCGACAACGTCATGCGCACCGGTGTACCGGCATGCAGCGCAACGCCTTCGGCGGTAATCTCACGGGCAAGCGTGCGGCGGGTCATATGCGCGTTCTAACGAGTTTTTCGGCTACAGAGCTGGACTAAGATCGGTTATAGCCCATAATGGCAAATTAGCCGAAAATAGGTTTACTATCAAGAACAAAGTAGGATTATCCAGTGGAGGATGTTTGCCGTGAAGACGCAACTACAGCATCTCTCCGATGTACCGGTCGCAACCGGTCTACCCAAGGCCGTTCGCAACCCGATCAAGCCGCAATGGTTCGCCGGCAAGCATGAGGCGCAACTCGGCAGAGTTGTCGGCATGACTCAATTCGGCGTGAACCGCGTCACGCTCGACCCCGGCGCTTATTCTGCTTTGCGGCACTGGCACGAGGGCGAAGACGAGTTCGTCTTCGTCTTGTCCGGCACACTGGTCCTTATCGACGAGAACGGCGAGCACGTGTTGCGCGAAGGCTCGATTGCCGGATTTCCGGCCGGCGAAGCCAACGGACATCACTTAGCGAACCGCTCCGAGGCGCCGGCGTCGTTTCTCGTCGTGGGGACACGCAAGGTAGGACGCGAGACGGTCCATTATCCCTATGACGGCTTCACCCGCACGGTCGAGCGCGACGCCGCGGGCAATCGCATCGGATAAACAAAAACCCCGGCGCAAGGCCGGGGTTCTAGTCGTTCACTGTTAGCTTAGGCTCAGCTCTGCTGACGGCGCAGGAACGCGGGGATTTCATCCGCCTCGTTCTGCTGGTCGGCGAACAGATCGTCCGCTGGCTTTGCCTGTTGCGGCTGCTGCGCCATCACCTGCGCCTGCGCGCGCGAAGACGCCACTGGACGCGGCGCCATCACCGGCTCAGACCGCAGTGGCTCTTCGGCTTTCGCTTTGCGGCGGCCGATGCCGAACCAGCCGCGGCGTTCCGGCTCCGCTTCCGGCGCCAGAGCCCGCTGCGGCAATTGCTGGCGGATCGGCGCCGCCGGACGCTGGACGGGCGTGGGCTCGTCGCGCACTTCGATCATGTCGTCGTCGCTCAGCACCAGCTCTTCTTCGGGCTCGATCGCGAGGGCGGACCGTGTTGCACCCATTTCGCGCGCGATCTCGTCCATCTGCGCGTGCACAGGGCTCGCAACCGGCTTCGGCTTGAGACCCGCCGACGCCATCTTCTCTTCGAGCTTCTGCAGCGGCACCGGTTTGATGTTCACTGCCGGACGCAGAGGCTCGGACGCCTTCGGCATGCGCATCATCTCGGCTTCCATGCCGGTCGCCACGACCGACACGCGGATGCGGCCTTCCATGTCGTCCAGGATGGTGCTGCCGAAGATGATGTTGGCATCGGGATCGACCTCGGCGCGGATTCGATTTGCCGCAGCCTCGACCTCGAACAACATGAGGTCCGGACCGCCGGTGACATTGATGAGAACGCCGCGAGCGCCCTTCATCGACACGTCGTCGAGCAGCGGATTGGAGATCGCCATGTCGGCAGCCTTGATCGAACGGTCTTCGCCTTCGGCTTCGCCCGTCCCCATCATCGCCTTGCCCATCTCGGTGATGACGGCCTTGATGTCGGCGAAGTCGAGATTGATGAGACCCGGCATCACGATTAGATCGGTGACGCCGCGCACGCCGGCGTGCAGCACGTCGTCCGCCATGGAGAACGCCTGCGCGAGCGTGGTGCGATCATTCGCGACGCGGAACAGGTTCTGGTTCGGGATCACGATCAGCGTGTGGACGTATTGCTGAAGCTCGGCGATACCCTTCTCCGCCATGCGCATGCGGCGGTCGCCTTCGAACGCGAACGGCTTGGTTACGACGCCGACGGTCAGAATACCTGCTTCCCGCACGGCTCGCGCGATCACCGGCGCAGCGCCCGTGCCCGTTCCACCGCCCATGCCTGCGGTGATGAACACCATGTGCGAGCCCTGGAGCGTGTCCAGGATTTCCTCGAGCGATTCTTCCGCCGCGGCGCGGCCGACATCGGGCTGCGCCCCGGCGCCGAGGCCTTCGGTGGATTGCAGGCCGATCTGGATTTTGCGTTCGGCAAGCGATTGCGAGAGCGCCTGTGCGTCGGTGTTCGCCACCACGAACTCCACGCCTTCGAGCTTGGACGCGATCATGTTGTTGACCGCATTGCCGCCGGCACCCCCGACGCCAAGAACCGTGATCTTTGGGCGGAGCTTGTCCGACCCGTTTGGTGCGCCGATTTTCATAGCCATTTTATTTCTCCTTGGCCGAGCTTCTGATTGCCCTTTTGCACACCACGGTCTGCCCAACTGATTCGTTTGTTCTTTTTTTGAATCATTTCAACAGCCCACCCGTCAATCGGGCGAGCCAGCCAACGGCCTGCTGAGGCTCGTCGGCGACTTCTGGATTCAGGGTCTCCGGCGCCATCGTGGCGCCGATCATGAGAAGTCCGACGGCCGTCGCATAATCGGGGCCGGCCGCCGCAGGCATGCCGGAAAACATCTGCGGGCGGCCGAGCCGCACCTGCTTGTTCAACACCCGCTCCGCAAGGTCGCGCACGCCGGAAAGCTGCGAACCGCCGCCGGTCAGCACCGCGCGGCGGCCGACCGCAACGTCGTAGCCGGAAGTGCGCAGGCGCTGCTGCACATGGCCCAGGATTTCTTCCACCCGCGCCTGGATCACGCGCGTCAGCATGGAACGCGGGATCCGGCGCGCGGCACCGTCCTCGTTCTCGCCCATCTGCGGCACCGCGACGACGTCGGCGGAGGCTTCGAGATCGCCCAGCGCGGCACCCCAAAGGGTTTTGATGCGTTCGGCGGCCGACAGCGGCGTGGTGAACATCCGCGACAGGTCTTCGGTGATCTGCTGGCCGCCCATCGGGACGACGTCTGCGTGGACCAGATGACCTTCGTTGAAGACCGCGATCGACGTGCAACCGCCGCCGAGGTCGATCACCGTGGCGCCGAGCTGCTTTTCGTCGTCGGTGAGCGAGGAATAGCCACTCGCATAGGCCGCGAACTGAGTGCCGACCACCGAGAGTGCCGAGCGTTCGATCGCGATCTTGAGGTTCTGCAGCGGCGACGGGCGCACCGCGACGGCATGCATGGCAACGCCGATCCGCTGGCAATACATACCCAGCGGATTGCGGACACCGCGCGCTTCATCGACCACATAGGTGGTTGGCGCGCTCTGGATGATGTCGTGCCCGTCGAGCCGGCACTTGCCGCGGCCTTCCTGAAGCAGGATGCGCAGGTGCGCGTTGGTGACCAGTTCGCCGTCGATCGCGGCGATGGCGCGCGCGGTGACACTGACCGGCTGGCCGCAATTGACCGAAATCACGACGTTCTGGATGCGGGTGTCGGCCATGTTTTCGGCAGCATCGACCGCTTCGCGGATGGAGGACTCCGCATCGGCGAGATTGCTGATGGAGCCAGTCCGCACCCCGTTGCTTTCGCGCAGGGCAGCGCCCAGCACTTGCAGCTTGCCGTGCTCGGCGCGGCCGATGAGGCACACGGTCTTGGACGTGCCGACATCGAGCGCAGCCACCAGGCCAGGGCGATAAGCCGCCGTGCTGTTCACCGTACGCATTCTGGTGATCTCACCCATCAGGCTTTGTCCCCCCGGACCGTCGTTTTCTGCTCACCGCTCTTCAGCATGAAGAAGATCGCATTCTTCGAGCGCAAATCGATTTCAGAGATATCGCGCTCCAGAACGCCTTTGTCGATAATCAAATGCTCCAACGTCGCAAGTTCCTTTTGCCAATCGTGCTCCGGAAGCTCCACGACGACTCCGTCATCGAGAATGAGATTCCAGCGGCGGTCGGAGACGCGCTGATAGGCACTCATCCGGGCAGCGATGGCGCGGTGCTGCAGGACCACTTCCACGATCTCAGCCGCACCGGCCGGCGCATCGGCACCGATCAAATGCGGCAGCTTCGCGAATGCGTCGAGTCCCGTGTCGGTGATCAGGCTGCCATTGCGCTCGACCACGTAGACGTGGCCGTCGTCGTTGCGCCAAAGGGCATAGGGAAGCTTTTCGATCACATTGACCGTGATGGCATCGGGATAACGGCGCTGCACGGTCGCCTCCGCCACCCAGGGCAGGTGCAACAGTTTCTCGCGCGCGGTGCGCAGGTCAGCACTGAAGATCGACTGGCCGGGCTCGAAGCCAAGAACCGCGGTGATGGTTTCGGGGGGCGTTCGGGTGTTGCCGCCGATATGGACTTCGGAGATTCCGAACCCGGCGTCGGCGATGAGGGCCGAAAGCGTCGCATTGGTGCGGGCCATCGCGGCCCTGACATAGCCGCCGATCAGGATCGCCGCGACGAGCGTGAAAAGGCTCAGGCCCACCGTGAGCGACAGCATGGGCCGGCGGACGAGTACATGGCCCCGAATCCGCTCCTGCATCCGGTTGAGCAGGGATGGCGTCTTGCGACGGCTGGCCGCGCGCTGCCCGTCGCGGCCGCGGTTCTCGCTACGGCTCGCTGCGCGGCCTGGTCGCGACGGGCGGCCGCCGCGCGCGGCGGCGCGGGTGACCTTCACCTGTCGCATGATGCGTCCTCCACCAGCCAACGGCACAGTTTCGCGTAGCTCATGCCGTTGAACGCAGCCTGTTCGGGCACCAGCGAGGTCGGCGTCATGCCGGGCTGCGTGTTGGTCTCAAGCGCGACGAGGCGATGCTTGCCGTTGCTGTCGTCATAGCGGAAATCGGTTCGCGACACGCCCCGACAGCCCAGCGCCTGATGCGCGAGCACGGCCAACCGCTTCGCCTCCTCCGCAACGCTGGCCGAAACTTTGGCGGGCAGCGTATGGACCGAGCCACCATCGGCGTATTTCGCTTCGTAGTCGTAGAAGGCGAGTTTCGTTGTTATCTCGGTCACCGCTAGCGCCCGGTCTCCTATGACCGCTACGGTCAATTCGCGCCCGGGCACGTACTCTTCAACCATCATCTCGTTCGACAGGTTCCAGGTATCGCTGCCCAACGCTTCCGGCGGGCGGTTGTCGCCCTTGCGGATGATGAAGACCCCGACCGAGGAGCCCTCGTTGACCGGTTTCACCACATAGGGCGGCTCCATCAGGTGCGTAGCGGCAGCTTCGCGGCGATCCACCACGATAGAGTTGACGATCGGAATACCCGCGGCGCGATAAACATCTTTGGTACGCTGCTTGTGCATCGCGAGCGCTGACGCCAGCACGCCGGAGTGGGTGTAGGGAATCCGCAGCAATTCCAGCAGGCCCTGGACCGTGCCGTCTTCGCCGTAGCGGCCGTGCAGCGCGTTGAACACTGCATCGGCCTCGGCTTCGAGAAGCTGAGAGCCCAGGTTGCGGCCGGGATCGACCTCGACCACGTCGAAACCTTCTTCGCGTAGCGCAGCGGCGCAGCCCTTGCCCGACGACAGGCTTACTTCGCGTTCGGCGGATAGACCACCCAGCAGGACCGCAACTCTCTTATAGTGTGTCATGTGTGTGCTCCCGAGATCTGGGGAACGCCCACACGCTTGATTTCCCATTCCAACTCGATACCGGACTTCGCCTTAACCCGGGCGCGGACTTCCTCGCCGAGGCCTTCGATGTCGGCGGCGCTGGCGTCGGCCGTATTGATGAGGAAGTTGCAGTGTTTCTCGCTCACTTGCGCCTGGCCACGCATCAGACCGCGGCAACCCGCTTCGTCGATCAGTTGCCACGCCTTATGGCCGGGCGGGTTCTTGAAGGTTGAGCCGCCGGTCCTGGTCTTGACCGGCTGCGCAGCTTCGCGTTGTTCGACCAGCGTCTCCATCCGCGCGCGAATGGCAGCGGGATCGTCGGCTGTGCCTTCGAATATGGCTTCGACAAAGATCAGATCGTCCGGCACCTGTGCTTTGCGGTAGACAAACGCCATGTCGGACGCCGTCAGCGTCCGCTTGTTGCCCTTCGCGTCGAGTGCGGTCGCTTCGACAAAGATGTCCCTGATCTCACGGCCATAGCAGCCCGCGTTCATGCGCAATGCGCCGCCCACTGTACCGGGAATGCCGCGCAGAAACTCCAGTCCCGCGATACCGGCATCCGCCGCCACGCGTGCGACGTTAGCGTCCAGTGCGGCAGCGCCGGCGCGTACGCGCGTGCCTTCTGCTGTGGTCTTGCCCAGCGCACCTGGCAGGCGGACGACGACGCCGGGAATGCCGCCGTCGCGGATCAGAAGATTGGAGCCGACCCCGATCACGCTGACGCGCGTGTCTTCGTTCTTGGCGAACAGAAACGTCGCGAGATCGTCGACATCGGCGGGACGGAACAGGATCTCCGCCGGACCGCCGGCGCGAAACCAGACAAGGTCTTTCAGCGGCGCATCCGGCGTATAGGCCCCGCGCACCGGGGGAAGCGCATCGCAAGGACGGGTCATCATCACGAACCGGCCGCCTTCGCCCGCATCACGATCTCGAGCCCGTTGGCCCACTGCGTGATCGACCCGGCTCCGAGGAATACGATCGCACCGTTGGCGAGCGTGCCTTCGAGCGATTTCACGAGTGCCGGGAGATTTTCCGGGCTGTCGATCACCCGCACGTCGCGGTGGCCGTGGGCGCGTAGTGCGTCGGCATAGCTGTCGCGGTTTATCCCGTCGATCGGAGCTTCGCCTGCGGCATAAACCGGCGCGATCACGGCGATGTCCGCATCGTTCAGGCACTTGGCAAAATCGGTGAATGTGTCCCGCAGGCGGGTGTAGCGGTGCGGCTGCACGATCGCGACAACCGTTCCGCTGTAGGCTTGTCGCGCCGCCCTGAGCGCGGCAGCGATCTTGAACGGGTTGTGGGCGTAGTCGTCGATGATCGCGGCACCTTTCCAGGCACCGACGCGGGTGAAGCGGCGTCCGACCCCACCGAATTTGTTGAGACCGGCGCGGATGGTCTCGTCCGGCACGCCCAGTTCACGCGCCACGGTGACGGCGGCGAGCGAGTTCTGCACATTATGCTCGCCCGGCATCGGCAACGCGATTTCCGCGATGGCGGTCTGGGTGTTCTTGAGCCGGTCGGTGATGACGATGTCGTAATGCGAAGCACCATCGGCGAACCGCACATTGACGGCGCGCACATCGGCCTGCGGGTTGAAGCCGTAGGTGATCACGCGGCGGTCCTCGATCCGTCCGACCATCGCCTGCACTTCCGGATGGTCGATGCAGAGCACCGCGAAGCCGTAGAACGGCACGTTCTCGACGAAGCGCTGGAAAGCGGTACGCATCGCATCGAAGGTGCCGTAGAAATCGAGGTGGTCGGGGTCTTCGTTGGTCACGACCCCGATGGTCATCGGCAGCTTGAGGAAGGTGCCGTCGCTCTCATCGGCTTCCACCACCACCCAGTCGCCGGCCCCGAGCCGCGCGTTGGTGCCATAGGCGTTGATGATGCCGCCGTTGACCACGGTGGGATCGAGCCCGCCGGCGTCGAGCAACGCCGCGACCATCGTGGTCGTCGTGGTCTTGCCATTCGTGCCGGCGATAGCGATGCAGTTCTTCAACCGCATGATCTCGGCCAGCATCTCGGCGCGGCGGACCAGCGGCAGGCCCAGGCGGCGGGCCGCATCGAACTCGACATTCCCTGCCTTCACCGCGGAGGAATATACGACGGCGTAGGCATCGGCGAGATTCTCGGCGGCGTGTCCGACGGTCACCGGAATGCCCATCTTGCGCAGGCGCTTGACGTTCGCATTGTCGGCCACGTCGGAGCCGCGCACATGGTAGCCGAGATTGTGCATGATTTCGGCTATGCCGCTCATGCCGATGCCACCGATGCCGATGAAGTGGATCGGCCCGATGGTGAGGGGAACGCGGGTCTGCGGGGTGCGGATGGTGCCGTTCATGCAGCCTCCGCGAGTTTTTCGACGACGTCGGCGAAACGTTGCGTCGCATCGGGCTTGCCGATCTTGCGCGCGGCTTCGGCGCGGCGCGCAAGATCTTCCGGCGCGTTGAACGCGCCAGCCAGCATCTCCGCAAGCATCGCTGGCGTCAGATCCTTTTCCGACACGCGCCAGCCGCCGCCCGCGTTGGCGAGCGCATCGGCATTCGGCGTCTGGTTGTCGTCGAGCGCATAGGGCAGCGGAATGAGAATCGCCGGACGGCCGATCACCGCAAGCTCGCCAACCGTGCCGGCGCCGGAGCGGCCGATCACAAGGTGCGCTTTCGCCATGCGGACCGGGAGATCGGAAAAGAACGGTGCCAGTTCGGCTTTGACGTTCGCGTCGGCATAGACGCGGCGCACACCTTCGAGATCTTCGGGGCGGCACTGCTGCACGATGTCGAGCCGGTTGCGCAGCGACGGCTCCAGCATGGCGACCGCACTGGGCACGACCGCGCTCAGCGAACGCGCGCCCTGGCTGCCGCCGAACACAAGCAGGTGCAATGGATCGGACGGACCGGGCGTCCGATACGGCGCGCCTTTCTGTTCGAGCACTTCGGGCCGCATGGGGTTGCCGGTGTAGACGACCTTGGACATGTCCTTCGGCAGGAAACGCACCAGCGGCAGGCCACCGGCGATCACCGCCACAGAGTTTGCGACGAGCCGGTTGGCGCGGCCGAGGACGGCATCCGGCGCGAGGATCGCAGTCGGAAAGCGTGCCATGATCGCTGCCAGCATCACCGGCACACTCGGGTAACCGCCGAAGCCCACGACCGCGGCAGGGCGGATGCGCAGCAATTTGGTCAGCGAGACGGCGATGCCAGCGAGAATTTCGAACGGTGCCAACATGAGGCGCAGCTTCGACTGGCCGGAAAACGTCGCCGCCGGCACGATCTCGATCCGCGCACCGGGAAACTGTGTTTCATAGGTCGTGCCGCGCGCGTCGGTCATCACCACAATCTGCTTGCCACGGCGCACGAGTTCCTGCGCCAGCGCCTGCGCCGGAAACAGATGCCCGCCAGAACCGCCAGTGGAAAGCACGATCGTCGTCATGCCTGCGCACCGAGCATTGCGATGAGGCTGGTGTCGCGCACGCCAATCTGCGAACGCTGCCGCGTGACAGCGAGCGCGAGGCCGGTGGTCAGCGCCACGGCAAACAACGACGAACCGCCGTAGGAGATGAACGGCAAGGTCATACCCTTGGCGGGGAGGATGCTCACCGCAACGCCCATATTGATGAACGCCTGCAGCGCCAGAACGGCTCCGAGCGAAGCGCCGGCCAACTGCGCAAACGGATCGCGCGCCTGGGCAGAGCGCAACAACACCCGCACCGTCAGCACTGCGAACAGAAGCGCGATCGTGCCGCAGAGGATGAGGCCAAATTCTTCCCCGGCAACGGCGAAGATAAAGTCGGAGTTCACTTGAGGGATGGCGTATTTGACGGTGCCCGCACCGGGACCGACGCCGGTCAGGCCGCCGTGCGCGAAGGCCTTCAGCGCCAGGCCCGTCTGATAGCCGGTATCCTTGTCGCCATGCGACAGGAACTGCTGCACACGATGATGCACATGCGGGATCAGGACATAGGCGAGCCAGGAGAGCGCGGTACTGACGCCTGCCAGGATGCCGATGCCGGTGAGCGGCAGACCGGCGAAGAACAGCAGCACGCCCCACAATGCGACCAGCAGCGCGGTCTGACCGACATCCGGCTCGAGCACGAGGAAACACAACGCCGGCACGATGAGCAGAAAGGTGATCAGCGGCTTGGGGACGATCTGTCCGCCGAGGTGGATTTGCTGACGGTCGGCCAGGATCGCCGCAGCGAGGATGGCAAAAGAGGGCTTGAGAAACTCGGACGGCTGGATTGTCATGAAACCGAGATCGATCCAGCGCTTGGCGCCCAGCACTTCGTCACCAACGAACATCACCAGCACTGTGAAGATCGTAGCGAGCGCGAACACCACGGCGCCCATCAGCTTGATCGTGCGCAGCGACAACAGGGACGTGCCGATCATGATCGCAGCCGCGACCAGCGCGAACGCGATCTGGCGGCCGGCGAACAGGAAATTGCCTTCGGAATTGGCGCCGCCGGTAACGGCTGGACTGGCGGCAAACGCCAGCACCAGCCCGATGGCGATGAGCGCAAGGATCACGGTCATCGTCACGCGATCCACCGTGAACCACCATTGGGCGAAGAAGGCTCTGTCGGTGCGGCTCACGATGCTTCCTTTATCGATGAAAGCCTGAGGACGGCGTCACGAAACGCGTCACCACGGGCTTCGAAATCCTTGAACTGGTCGAACGAAGCGCAAGCCGGCGAAAGCAGCACAACGGGATTGGCAACAGGCGAGCGCGCAGCATCCAGCGTCGCCCGCGCCACTGCGACGTCAAGCGTGCGCGACATATCGTAGGGAGTCGTGCCGTCAAGCGTTTTCGCGAACGCTTCTGCCGCTTCTCCGATCAGGTAAGCTTTTCGGACACGCCCGAAGTGCGGCACGAGCGGTGTGATGCCACCCTCTTTCGCCTTGCCGCCGGCGATCCAGAAGATATCCGGGAAACAGACTAGCGCCCGCTCTGCTGCGTCGGCATTGGTTGCCTTGGAGTCGTTTACAAAGCGAACCTTGCCGATGCGGCCGACATCTTCGATACGATGCGCAAGACCGGGGAAGTTCGCGATGGCCGCCGCTACCGTGCGCGTGTCTTTCGCGTAAGGCTTGGTCGCGGCGTAGGCGAGCGCCGCGTTCTGCCAGTTGTGCGCACCGGGAAGATGCGCAGCGTCCGCCAGATCCATCACCTTGGTGGCGCGGCCGCCGATCGCGTCGTACAGCACGCCATCGACCACGAACACGCCGCGGCCTAACACTTTGCCGACGGAAACCGGCACAGCGGGCGCGCCCCCGTTGGACGCCATGCGCGTGTAGATCGCGGCACTGTGCGTGTCGTCGACGCCGATCACCGCGCAGCCCGTCTTCGCTGTGTGCTTCACCATCCGCGCCTTCACGGCGGCATAGTTATCGAGCGAACCGTGGCGGTCGAGGTGGTCCGGTGTGATGTTGGACAGCACACCGGTGTCGGGCACGAGGCCCGGGGCCAGATCGATTTGATAGGACGAGACCTCGATCGCATAGATCGTTTTGGCGGCCGGCGGCGAAAGCTCCAGCACGGGTTTGCCGATATTGCCGCCCATCTCGACGATGAACCCGTTCGAAGCGAGGATATGCGCCATCAGTGCCGTGGTCGTGGATTTGCCGTTGGTGCCGGTGATGGCAATCACCGGCGCGGCACCGGGCGCTGCCGGATCGGGGCGGATTTCCCGCGCGAACAACTCGATGTCGCCGATCACCTCCGCACCTGCGTCCTGTGCCTTCAGCACTACGGGGTGTGGCTTTGGATGGGTGAGCGGGATGCCGGGCGACAAGATCACAGCTTTGACGACATCCCATGGCCATGTCTCGAACGGTGCGATCTTCGCACCTGCATCGCGCGCCGCATTGCGCGCCGCTTCGCTGTCGTCCCAGGCACATACGGTCGCATCGCCGGCCTTCAGCGAACGCACGGACGCGAGACCGGAGCGGGCGAGCCCAAACACGCCGACCGTCTTGTTCGCGAAGGAGCGGGCAACGATCATCGCTACCTCAGCTTCAACGTCGAAAGCCCGATCAGGGCGAGCACGACCGCGATGATCCAGAAACGGATCACGACGGTCGGCTCTTTCCAGCCGAGCTGTTCGAAATGATGATGGATGGGCGCCATCTTGAAGACGCGCTTGCCGGTGAGCTTGAACGAGGCGACCTGGACGATCACCGAAACGGTTTCGAGGACGAAAAGCCCGCCAACGATCGCCAGCACGATCTCGTGCTTGACCGCGACGGCGACGACACCCAGCGCACCGCCAAGCGGGAGCGAGCCGGTGTCGCCCATGAACACCATCGCTGGCGGCGCGTTGTACCAGAGGAATCCAAGTCCGGCGCCGACCAACGCTCCCAGGAATACAACCAGCTCGCCGCTGCCGGCGACATAGTGCAGCTGCAGGTAGTCCGCGAATTTGACGTTACCGACGAGGTAAGCGAACAGCAGGAACGTCGAGGCCGCGATCATGACCGGCACGATGGCGAGTCCGTCGAGCCCGTCGGTGAAGTTCACCGCATTGGCTGCGCCAACGATCACCAGACCGCCGACGATGATGAAGAAATATCCGAAATAGATCAGGAAGTTCTTGAGGAACGGCACCGCGAGTCCGCCGCGCAGGCTGGGATCCTCCAGCCGCATGATCAGCCACGTCGCAACAAACGCGATGACAAATTCGAAGATCAACCGCATCCGGCCGCTCACGCCGTCCGACGTGCGCTTGGTGACCTTCGCGTAGTCGTCCATGAAGCCGAGCAGGCCGTAGGAGAGCACGACCAGAAGCACGATCCAGACGTACTGGCTCTGCAAATCGAACCACAGCAAGGTCGACGCAACGGTCGGGATGAAGATCAAGAGGCCGCCCATCGTCGGCGTGCCGGCCTTCTCGACGATATGGCGCTGCGGCCCGTCGGTGCGGATGGGCTGGCCTCTGCCCTGCTTCACCTTCAGCCACGCGATGAGACGCGGCCCGATGACGAAAGCGATCAGAAGCGCCGTGAGCACCGCCCCGCCGGCGCGGAACGACAGATAGCGAAACAGGCGCAGAACGGTGAAATGGTCGGCAAGCGGTGCGAGGAGTTCGAGCACGGTCAGCTCCCCCGCCGCGCTTTGAGCGCATCGATGACGACCGGCAGCTTGCTGCCCTTCGAACCTTTGACGAGCACGACGTCGCCCTGGTTGAGGGCCGCGGTCACTTTCGGCGCCAGATCGGCGGAGGTATCGGCATAGGCGCCGCGACGCGAAGCCGGCAATGCGTCCCACAGCGCGCGCATGTTCGCGCCGCACAGGAACACGAGATCGGCACGGGCGGCTTCTATTGGCGACGCGAGCGCGGCGTGATGGGCCGGTGCGTCGGTGCCCATCTCCAGCATGTCGCCCAACACCGCAATGCGGCGGCCCTTCGCCGTCGCCGAACCGAGAACGGCGAGTGCCGCCGCCATCGATGCCGGGTTGGCGTTGTAGCTCTCGTCGATTACGTCGATCCCGGCAGCGTCGAAGCGTGCGCCGCGGCCTTCGAGCGCTGTGAACTGGCGAAGTGCTGCGGCGGCATTCAGAACATCGCCGTCCGCGGCCGCGATCGCCGCCAGTGCGCCGGTGGCGTTGCGCGCGATGTGGCCGCCCTGCGCACCGAGTTGCGCGTCCACGACGCGGCCCATGATGTCGACTTTGATGCGCACGCCTTCGTCGCTGTCGGAATAGAAGAGCAACCGCGCATCGCTTCCGGCTTTCTCGCCGAACGACAGGATGCGGCTGACTCGGCTTTGCTGTGCGCGGGCCCGCAGTCGCTCGGCGTATGGCGAGTCCAGCGGGATCAGCGCGGTGCCGCCCGGCAGAACGCCTTCGAAGATTTCGGATTTCGCGTCGGCGATCGCTTCGCAATTGCCGAAAAACTCGAGATGCGCGGGTGCGATGGTGGTCACCAGCGCCACATGCGGACGCACGAAGCTGACCAGATTGCGCAGTTCTCCGAAATGGTTCATCCCCACCTCGAACACGCCATATTCCGTATCCGCCGGCATCGACGCGAGCGACAGCGGAACGCCCCAATGGTTGTTGTGGGACGCCGCCGAGGCGTGCGTGAGACCAAGCGCACTGCAGGACAGGCGCAGCATCTCCTTCGTCGTCGTCTTTCCGGCGCTCCCGGTGACCGCGAGGACCTTCGCGTGCGAACGGGCGCGTGCGGCACGCGCGAGATCTTCGAGCGCACGCAACGTATGCGCGACGGCGAGCAGAGGCGCGTCCTCAGCAACGCCGTCCGGACGATGCGTGACAAGCGCGGCACCGGCCTTTGCTTTCATCGCGGCCGCAACGAAGTCGTGGCCGTCACGCGCCTCACCCTGAAGTGCTACGAACAGATCTCCGGGCTTCAGTGTGCGGGTGTCGATTGAAAGGCCGGTCACGTCGAACGCACGGCTCGCATGGCCAAGCGTTGCAGCTTCGGCATCGGGGGAGATCCAGAGCGCGGTCATTTGCGCTCCAAGCCGCGGCCGCCGAGCGCGAGGGCCGCCTTGATCGCTTCCTCGCGATCGGAGAACGGCTTCGTCTCGCTGCCGACGATCTGGCCGGTTTCATGGCCTTTGCCGGCGATGACGAGAATGTCGCCTTCGCTCAGAGCTGCGATGCCGTCATGGATCGCCTGCGCGCGGTCGCCGATCTCGCGCGCGCCCTGCGCACCGGCTAGCGCTTCCCGGCGGATGGTCGCGGGGTCTTCGCTGCGCGGATTGTCGTCGGTTACGATCACCACATCGGCAAATTTCGCGGCCGCTTCGCCCATTAATGGGCGCTTGCCTTTGTCGCGGTCGCCGCCACAACCGAAGATCACATGCAGTTTGCCCGTAACATGCGGCCGGATGGCCGTGAGAACCTTCTCCAATGAATCCGGGGTATGGGCGTAGTCGACATAGATCGGTGCGCCGGATTTCGCGAACGCGACTTTCTCCAGACGACCCGGCGCCCCTTTCAGATGCGACAGCGCGCAGAACACTTTCGACGGTTTCGCGCCGAGGCCGATCACCAGTCCCGCCGCGACCAGCGCGTTCGACGCCTGGAACTCGCCCGCCAGCGGCAGTTCGATGGTGTAGGTCGTGCCGTCATGCAGGATTTCGATCGTCTGCGCATCGCCATGCCCGGCGCGCGAAAGGAGTTTGATCGTGTCGCCGCTCTCGCCGACTGTGATCAGGCGCAGGCCTCGCGCCCTGGCGGCGGCGATGAAGCGCTCGGCGTGCTCGGCGTCGGCATTCACCACCGCGACGCCGTTCTCGCGCGCCAGTTCAAGGAACAGGCGCAGCTTGGCGGCCAGGTAGTGCTCGAAATCCGGATGGTAATCCATGTGGTCGCGCGTGATGTTGGTGAACGCGACCGCGGCGACCTCCACGCCATCGAGACGAAACTGGTGGAGGCCGTGACTGGACGCTTCAAGCGCCAGATGCTCGACGCCCTCGTCTTTCAATTTTTTCAAAAGGCGATGGATTTCGATTGGGTCGGGCGTGGTGTGTTTGAGGGGGATCTCGCCATTCGGCGTCACGACACCGATGGTGCCGAGGCTCGCCGCCTTGTAGCCGAGCCGGGTCCAGATCTCGCGCACGAACACGGCGATCGAGGTCTTGCCCTTGGTGCCGGTCACGGCTGCGATGCAATCCGGCTGCGCGCCAAACCATGCGGCCGCGAGCTTCGCCAGACGGCGGCGGGGATTGTCGTCGGCGATGAATTGCACGCCCAACGCCTTCGCAACATCGGCAGCTTCCGGACGCGCGAGCACTGCTTTCGCCCCCCGCTTTACCGCGTCGGCGATGTATTCCGATCCGTTGGCTTTCGTTCCGGGGAGCGCAGCAAACAGGTATCCGGGCTTTACCTCGCGGCTGTCGCTCGCGAGCCCGGAAAAATCTACGACGGACGTCATGGGTCTTGCGCCCACCTTACCCGTTCCCACCATGTCCCCCGACTGTGGCCCCATTATGTTATTTGTGCGTGTCCGCGACCACGATAGGCGCGCGAGGCACACCGAGCAGTGGTGCAATACGGGACACGACATGCCCTGCAACCGGGGCTGCGGTATGTCCTGCCAGCGCCATGACGCCCGACGCCTTGTCGCCATGCGGCTCGTCGATCATCACGAACACAATGTAGCGCGGGTCGTGCACCGGAAACACCGCGCAGAAGGAGGTCAGCAGCTTGTGGGCAACATAGTGCCCGCCCGAATTTTTCTCAGCGGAACCGGTCTTGCCGCCGACATCGTAACCCGGCACGTCGGCGTTCTTACCCGTCCCGTTGGTGACGACATAGCGCAAAAGGTCGCGCATCTGGGCGCTCGTTTCCGGCTTGATGAGCTGTGCGCCGCGCGAGTCCACCGGATTCTTGAGGAACGTCGGCACGATCTTGCGCCCGCCATTCACCACCGTCGCCGCCGCCGCGACGAAAGAGAGCGGGCTCACCGAGATGCCGTGGCCGAAGCCGATGGTGGCGGTTTCGGTCAGGCCCCAATTGCTCGGATACATCGGCTTGCGGCGTTCGGGCAGTTCGGTGACGATCGCGTCCAGCAAGCCCATGTTTTGCAGGAACTGGCGCTGACGTGTTGGACCGGAGCGCAATGCGATCTGTGCCGTGCCGACGTTGGAGGATTGCGCGAGGATATCCTTCGCCATCATTACCGACGGCAGATGTTCGGCGTCGTGGATGGTGTGGTTGCCGATGTGAAAACCGGCCGCGATGGGGAACGTCTCGTCCAGCCGGGTGGTGTGGTCTTCCATTGCAAGCGTGAAGGCGAAGATCTTGAACACCGAGCCAAGCTCATAGGCATCCTGCGCCATGATGTTGCGCGTGGAGTCGCCTTCGCTACCGCTGCGCGCGTTGGGATCGAAATCGGGGAGCGACGCCATCGCGAGCACTTCGCCAGTGTTCACGTTCATCACGATGCCGCCGACGGCATGCGCGTCGTAGGCCTGCCTGGCCGTCGCAAGTTCGCTGGATAGGATGAACTGCACCCGTGCATCGAGTGAAGTCACTATCGGCGCTTTCGAATCCTTGAGCTTCTTGTCGAGTCCCAGCTCGAGACCGGAGACGCCCGAACCGTCCGGCTCAGTCACGCCGATCGCCTGAGCCGCTTCGCGACCCATCGGATAATAGCGCTTTCTCTGGGGCATCAGGTCGAGAGCCGGGAGGCCCAGTGCCATGACGGCATCCAGCACATCGGGGGTCACCCGTTGTGCCACGAGAACATAGGGCTTCTTCTGAAACATCGCCGCGAGGTGCGCTTCGTTCGCACCGGTCGCATGGGCGAGATCGTGCGCCGCCTGTTTCTTGTCCCAGAAATATTCCGGCCGCGCGCCGATATCGGTCACGGGAAGATCGCGTGCGAGGATGATACCGTTGCGATCGCGCAGATCGGCCCGTCCGGTTTCGCGCGCCGCAAAGTGTGCGCGATGGCCGGAGATCGCGCCATTCAGCAGCGTGACGTCGACCAGCCGGATGCCCACCAGCGCAAACGCCGCCACGCAGGCCGCGGCTGCGATGACGATGCGTTTCTGGAAGATGGTGGGCGCGTTGCTCATGTCCTATTGCCCGGCGACTGCAGTGGGGGCGTTGTTGGTGACCTGCGCGCTCGCCTGCTGGATCGGCGTGTTGTTGAGCGGCGCACTATCGCCACGGCGCGGCAGATCCTCGAACGAGGACAGCTGTGCGCTCGTCGTATTCGAAATTCCCGTCTGTGATTCCGCCAGACGCTGGATCTGATCCGGCGACGCGACATTCTCCCAATCGGCTTCCAGCACGTGCAGCGCGCTGCGCTCGACCGTGATGTTGTGACGGATGTGCGTCAGTTGCGCGTTCGCGACACGCGTCTGTTCCGACACGCGATAGAGGGCGAGACAGGCAAGGCCTGCCAGCGCCACGCAGAAGAAGTTCAACATCCGGACCATCGTTCGATCCTCCTCACGCCGCCGTACGGACTCGCTCCGCCGCGCGCAGACGGGCGGACCGCGCGCGGGGATTTCTGTCGATTTCGTTTTCGCTCGCCTGACGCGGGCGGGCATGGAGCAGACGAAAGCTCGCAGGATGGGCGCGCCGGGCCAGCGGCGCATGCCGCGACGCTGTGGGCGCCGCGTCACTGCGGGCGATCAGGAACTGCTTCACGATGCGGTCTTCAAGACTGTGGAACGCGACCACGGCCAGCCGGCCATGATCGCCGAGCACGCGTTCGCACGCTGCAAGTCCGCGCTCCAGTTCGCCCAACTCGTCGTTCACGGCAATGCGCAGCGCCTGAAACGTGCGGGTGGCAGGATGTATCTTCTCACGCGCCGCTGCCGGACCGAGCGCTTTGGATACGACCTCTGCCAACGCTGCGGTGCGCGCGAACGGACGGGCGGCCATGATCGCTCGCGCAACGCGACGCGCCATGCGTTCTTCGCCGTAACGTGAGATAATATCGCTCAGCGTTTTCTCATCGGCGGTGTTCACGAGGTCGGCTGCACTCGCGCCCGCCTGGCTGAGCCGCATATCGAGCGGACCGTCCTTCGCGAAGGAGAATCCGCGCTCGGCCTGATCGAGCTGGAACGAGGAAACGCCGAGATCGAGCACGACGCCGTCGCTGCGCTGTTCGCCGACTTCGGCGAGCGCCGTTTCCATTTCGGAAAACGGGCCGTGAAACAGCATCAGGCGGCCGTCGTAACGCGCTGCCAGCTCACGGCCGCGCTCGATCGCGTCCGGATCGAGATCGATGGCAAGCACGCGGCACTGCGCGGCGTCGAGCAGAGCGCGGCTATAGCTGCCGCCGCCGAACGTACCGTCGATGTAGATTGCGCCGTCGCGCGGCGCGATGGTCTCGATCACTTCATCGAGCATCACGGGAAGATGGCCGCTCATGCGCCCTCTCCTTCGCCGTATCGCGCGTTGACGCGATCCCAGCGCGCTTTCTGAACCGGAAGGAATGTCTCGGGATCCCAGATTTCGAAAATCTTGCCCAAGCCGACGAACTGAACCTTGTCCTTCAGGCCAGCGAACTCGATCAGCTGCGGCGGGATCACCACGCGGCCGCCATCGTCGTCGCAAGTCAGCGCGGTCACGTCGCCGAACGCCGCCATTGCATAGGCCGCATAGTCCCGGCTGCGCAGCGGGTTCATCGGCTTCAGATGTTCGTCGGCTTCGGCGAACTGGGTTTCGGTATAGCCGTTGAGCGCCCGCTCTCCGATGGCGCGATTGAGATAGAGGACGCCACCTTCGCGGGAGAGTACCTGCCGGTACGGCGCAGGTATGCTGACGCGCCCTTTCGCGTCCAGCTTGTTCACGAACGTGCCGAGAAACCGTTGCACGAGCCCCCGTTCCGGCGTTTGCCGGTCCCCATCAAGCGGGCGGCGCCCGCTTCCCGTCATGGGAATTCGTGGGAAACCATGGGGCAAAAATAGGGCAACGTCAACAAATATCCAAGGAAAATAGGGGCTTGGAGTCCGTTGCGCATCCGGTGCGAAAGCTACATGTTGAGTTCCGTGACTCCACGGCTTGTGAATCTGTCTGTTTGTTCCCAATTCGGGCGACGAATCGAGAACAGAAGGGAGCGTAATGTGATAGTCGTAAACGAAAGGTTAATGCTCACATAAGGCGTCAAGCGGGAGAAGGCATGAGCTCCGAGACTATTGTCCTGACACCCGTTGGAACCGTGTACAGCGATCGCAATGAGCCGATTGACGACCATGGGATGCGATCATGACCCGGATCGAGCTCGATTCGGCGCTGTTCGGTCCCGACGTGACCGCGAGCCTGGGCGATTTTTCGCATGTCGAAGTGGTCTTCCACTTCGATCGTGTGGGGAGATGAAGAGATCAACACCGGCGCGCGCCGACCACGCGGCCGCGCAGACTGGCCGCCTGTCGGGATCCTCGCACAGCGCGGCAAAGGGCGGCCCAACCGCCTCGGCGTGACGATCTGCAAGCTGCTGTCGGTCGAGGGACTGACACTGCACGTACAAGGCCTCGACGCGATCGACGGCACACCGGTGCTCGACATAAAGCCGGTGATGAAAGGGCTTCCTGCCGCGCGGCGAAATCCGCGAACCCGAGTGGGCCACCGAACTGATGAAAGGTTATTGGTGACACACCGATCCTGGCGTATTGCAAGGCAATGTCAGACGATGCCTTCGACTTGCAGCGCTTTGTCAAAGCGCAGGATCCGGTGTTCGGCCGGATACTCTCGGAGTTGCGCGCCGGCCAGAAACGTACCCATTGGATGTGGTTCGTCTTTCCACAGATCGCCGGCCTCGGCTTCAGCGCGATGGCGCAGCGGTATGCGATCCAATCTCTCGACGAGGCGAAGGCTTATTTCGCGCATCCGGTTCTGGGCGCGCGGTTGCGCGAATGCTCGCAGGTTGTACTCGACGTCGAAGGACGCAGCGCACTGGCGATTTTCGGCTCGCCAGACGACGTAAAATTCCGTTCGTGCATGACGCTGTTCGAGAAAGCGGTGCCGGATTACGCGCTGTTCGGCGATGCGCTGAAGAAATATTTCGGCGGCGAACGCGATGCCGCCACGTTGGCGCGGCTCTGAATCAAGCAGCGTGCTTGACGATCCAGTCGCGCGCCGTATCGAGCAGCGAGTCCATCACCTGCACGTCCGTGCGACCGCTTTTCGCCGGCACGTGGAAGCTGTGATCGGCATGGTCCAACACAGATAGTGTCGCGCGCCGGCCGAGACCGTTGACCACTTTCTTCAGGAGCGGCAACTCGGCGAGCGCGTCGTTCGAACCTTGCAGAAACAGCATCGGCAATCTCACGCCCGCGAGATGATCGGCGCGATCCACTCCCGGCTTGCCGGCTGGGTGTAGCGGAAAGCCGAAGAAGATAAGGCCGCGAACGTTCGGCAGCGGCTCCAGCGCCTGCGCTTGCGAGGTCATGCGACCGCCGAACGATTTTCCACCCGCGAACAGCGGAAGCTTCGGGGCAAGCCGCGTGGCCTCCACCGCTGCAGCGAGGATGGCTGCGTGTGCGATCGCTGGTGGATCGACCCGCTTCGAGCCGCGCTCCATGTAGGGAAAGTTGAAACGCAAGGTGGCGATGCCACGTGTTGCCAGCCCGTCGGCGATGGCGGTCATCGATTTGTGCGCCATGCCCGCGCCGGCCCCGTGCGCCAGAACAAGAGCGGCGCGCGCGCCTTTCGGTGCATCCCACAACGCCGACACGCCGGTACCGGACTCGATGACGATGGTCAGAGGCTTCGGGCTCATCGGTCCAATCTATGCCAGAACCCGGTTGCCTGCGCTGGGCGCGTTGGGTATTGTCGCGACTGACAATTTGTCAGAGGCTGGACTATGAGCGAAGACAAGCTTCCGGGCGTGTTTGAACTGACGCCGATGAATCCGGCCTTCAACGACAACCCGCATGTCCTGCTCGATCGGCTGCGCAACGAATGCCCGGTGCATCGCGATCCTCAAGCCGGCGTCTTCATCTTGACGAAGCACAGCGACGTCCGGAATACGCTGTCGGATACCACGATGTGGCGCGGCGCCGAGCGCGCGGAAGAAGCCGCGGTGATGTCGCGCCGCTCGCTTGGTCCGCCGCCGGAAGGGCTCGAGATTCTCCCCGATCGTCCGCGCAATTCGATCCTGACGATGGATGAGCCCGACCATATGCGGGTGCGCGAGCCGCTGGCGAAAGCGCTCTACAAGCGCGTCGCCCGTTCGAAGGCGCTGGTGCAGGGCGTCGTCGACGAATGGCTCGACAGGATCGGCGACGCCAAAACGTTCGATGCGATGGCGGATTTCGCGATCCGCGTACCGATTGACGTGATCGCACGTATCTTGGGCGTCGACGAAACCCGCCTTGTCGAATTTCGCGACTGGAGCGAAGGCACGATCCTCGGGCTCAATCCTTTCCGCACGCCGGAAGAGACAACGCGCATGGTCGAGGCGTCCAATGCGCTGTCGCGCTACATGCGCGCGCTGATGGCGGAACGGGCTTTGTCGCCGCAAGACGACCTGGTGAGCGACATGGTCAAGCTAAAGGCGGAAGGTGCGCCGCTGACCGACGGGGAAATCTGCCTCAACCTGGAAGCGCTTCTCGTCGGCGGCAATCTCACCACCACCGATCTGATCGGCAACGCGATCTGGCTGCTGCTCGAACATCCGAACCAGCTCGCGAAGCTGAAGGCGGAGCCGGCGCTGATCAACGCGGCGGTCGAAGAAGTGCTGCGCTACGAGTCGCCTGTCGACATAACCGGCCGCATCGCGTCGCGCGAGATGGAAGTGAGCGGCTGCCCGATCCATCAGACCCAATCGATGCTGTTCTCATTGCGCGGTGCGAACCGCGATCCGGAGGCGTTCCCCGAACCCAACGCTTTCGATATCGCGCGCAAAGGTGCGCCGCATGTCGCGTTCGGCGGCGGCCTCCATCTCTGCATCGGCGCGCCCTTGGCGCGGCTGGAAGCGATCGTGGCGATCCCGTCGTTCTTCGCCCGCTTCCCGGATATCCATCTGGCCGAGCCGGATGCGAAGCCGGACTGGCGCAACCTGCCCTTTTTCCGCGGCTTGAAGGAACTGAAGGTCGCGACCTGAGAGTCCCTGTCTTTTCCGCACGATATCGGTAAAGAGAGGCGCGCAATGCTGCGCGCTCTCTGAAGGCAACACATTGCCGTTTCGCAAAGCACCCAAAGCCATCGCCCGCGCCCTCGCCGAGCGCGCGTACAACCAGGCTACGCCCGTACAGGCGGCCGTGCTCGAAGCCGATGCGGTGGGACGCGATCTGCTCGTCTCGGCACAGACCGGGTCTGGCAAGACAGTGGCATATGGCATCGCCTTTGCCGACACGCTGCTCGACGGCGCCGACACGTTGGGGCCGGCCGGTGCGCCATTGGCGCTTATCATCGCGCCGACCCGTGAACTTGCGCTGCAAGTGCAACGCGAACTGAACTGGCTCTACCAATATGCCGGTGCGCGTGTCGCCGCGTGCGTTGGCGGCATGGATCCGATGCGGGAGCGGCGCCAGTTGCAGGACGGCGTGCACATTGTGGTCGGCACACCCGGCCGCCTGCGCGATCATTTGGAACGGCGGGCGCTGAACGTCTCCGCCCTCAAGGTCGTGGTGCTCGACGAAGCGGACGAGATGCTCGACATGGGCTTTCGTGAGGATCTGCAGTTCATCCTTGAGACCACGCCGAAGGACCGCCGCACGCTCCTGTTTTCGGCGACACTGCCGAAAGCCATCGTTACGCTCGCACAGCATTATCAGCGCGACGCGTTGCGCATTCAGACTGCTGGTGCCGCCGAGGGCCATGCCGATATCGAATACCGCGCGATCCGGATCGCGCACAACAAGATGGAAAGCGCGGTCGTCAATTTGTTGCGTTACATGGATCCGCCGAGCGCACTGGTGTTCTGCAGCACCCGGCAGTCGGTGCGCCATCTGGAAGCTATCCTGCGCGAGCGCGGGTTTGCGGCCGTGGCGCTCTCCGGCGAACTGAGCCAGAGCGAGCGCAATCATGCGCTGCAAGCGCTGCGCGACGGGCGCGCGCGGGTGTGCGTCGCCACCGACGTCGCGGCGCGCGGCATCGATCTGCCCAATCTCAACCTTGTCATCCATGCCGATCTGCCGCACGACGCCGAGGTGCTGCAGCATCGCAGCGGCCGCACCGGCCGTGCCGGGCGCAAAGGCGTCAGCGTCCTTCTGGTGCCGAACTCGCGCCGCCGCCGCGCGGAAGAAATGCTGCATCGGGCACGGGCCAATTTCACCTGGGCCGAGCCACCGTCTGCCGACGACATCCGCAAGCTCGACCAGGAACGCCTGTTACAGAATCCGATTCTCAGCGAACCCGGCAGCGACGACGACCTCGCTATGGCTGAGGTTTTGCTCGGCACTCACAGCGTGCGTGCGATCGCAACTGCGTTCGTCAAAATGTATCGCGCGCAATTGCCGCCACCGGAAGAAATCGCAGAGATGCCGGACAGCCGGCACGAACAGCGCGATATGCGTGAACGCCATCCAAAACAGAAGCGAGACGCTCGACACGACCAGCCGCGCAAAAGATCCTCGCGCGGTGAGATGCAGAACGGCGTGTGGTTCAAGATCACCGTCGGACGCGAGCGCAACGCCGATCCGAAATGGCTATTGCCGGAGATTTGTCGCCAGGGCGAGATCGAAAAGAAGGACATTGGGTCGATCCGGGTCTACGAGCGCGAAACGCGGTTCGAGGTCGATCCCGATGTTGCGGAGCGCTTCGCAGCGCTGGTCAACGCGCGCAAGAAAGGCGGCGTGCGCATCTTCACGGCGCCGGACGGACCGTCGGTCGACACCGCAGAGCCGTCACAGGCGCGAGGCCCAAAGACACCCGACGGCGGGAAGCCGAAGTTCAAGAAAACAAGAAGCCCTTCGTGGGATAAGAAGAACTTCGGCGGCGATAAGAAAAACAAACCGCACGGTCATGGGCGGAACAAACCATCAGAAAGGTAGCCGTCTAAAATCCGTGGCGCAATTCGGAATCCACCTTGTCGCGAGATCGGAGCGGTATGCTCGCGACATGTCTCAGGATTGTCTTTTCCTTGTCGCTCAGCGGCATCTCGATGACTTTCGCATTCTGTATCAATTCGATTGACGGCTGCTCGGGCATAGATAAAAAGCCCTCTAAATCCTCGACATTGAGGCCAAGGGCCGCAACGCGCTCTCTTAACGTGGGGTGCGTATCGACAGGGTGTGCCATTCGCTTGGATGCGGCCCAGGAAACGATATTCCGCCGCCAAACTTCGTTCTCCAGATTACGCTTCACGTTGTGTGCAAAAAGCGCACTGAGATTGGCTCCGTCAATTTTTCTGTTCGCAAATGCGTTGCGCATGTCTGACCAAATCGGGCGGAGTGCTGTCAGTTTTGTTAAAGCCCCACCGATTGCTGTCGCTCCAACAAGTTCGGCACCAGCTTCATCAGCCTGGAGCTCCCGCGCTCTGCTCATCTCATGCGCGGATCGCGTGAACAGATCGACGAAGAAAGAAAACAGTACAAGCGCGGGCAGCATGGTGCGCGCAATACGACTGGATGGCGGCGAACCTGGAGAACCATGAATCATCATTGCCCGTGCATAGATCGGAGCAAACCGAATCGCCCATCGTGCATCGCCGCCTTTGAAGTGAAACAGCTCGTGCGCAATGATGGCTTCGAGCTGGCTCTGGGTCAGAACACGAAGGAGTGGTAGACTTAAATACAGTATCTCGCCGTTTAGCGCGCCACCATCCTTGAACAGTTTGAGAGGAGAGGCGACGACAAAAAATGCATAGTCCAAGCCTGCGATAATGTGGTCCGGCGGTGTGGCGCCAAGCCGCGATGCTAATCTTGTCACGACCTCCCACAATGCCGGCTGGTCCGTTCGGCCAAATTCAACGGATTCGACATGCAGAACGGGTATACGCAAGACAATTAAAGCGATGACTGCCAACGCAATTGCATTGGTTGCCGACACAACGCCAAAAGATATCGACAGATCGAACGCTATTCCGCCCAAGACGGTCGATCGAAGCTCAAAGAGACTGTAAACCGCGATCGCGCCGCAGATCAGCGTGATAACAGGCAGCAGCGCAATAAGGCCTCTGGCGCCCGGCCCGAAAATCGATATGAGTCTGTCGCGGCGCCCTCGCACGTATCGTGCAGCAAGTGCGATCGCGGCGACTAAGCCGATCAGGAAAAATCCGCACAGAACGGATACGTCGCGTAGAGTGATAAGATTTTCAAAATGCGTGCAGGCGTTAGGGGCGAGCGCTCGATATGAGGCTTGGGCGCATCCAAAATCCAAAGGCAGAACGCCGGGCCGCTGAAGGGCGGCGAAATTGGATATGGCCTGGAGGCTAAGCGTTTCACCAGTGATCGAACCAAAGGTCGGAATCGCCAGCAAGAGCACGATCAGTCCCGCGCGGTGTTTAAGATTTTCGAATCCCGAAACGTGGCGGCCGATCAGAAGCATCGTCCATCTCTGCAATCGCTAAATGTGTGCGTCAGACGGCCTGTAAGCCGGGTTCTGTCTTCGCAGTCGCCTGCGATGGATGACCATTCCTCTGGGATGTGTGTTGCCACACACCTCACGCGACCTACCCGGACGGCTATCCGGAAACGGATTAGGTGCCGTCCCTATTTGGTCTTGCTCCCGGTGGGGCTTGCCGTGCCACTCCTGTTGCCAGGAACGCGGTGCGCTCTTACCGCACCATTTCAACCTTGCCGGACCTTTAGGGTCTTGGGCGGTGTCATTTCTGTGGCGCTTTCCCTAGGGTTACCCCCGGCGGATGTTATCCGTCACCGTGTTTCCGTGGAGCCCGGACTTTCCTCCCGCTTTCGCGAGCGGCCATCCAGCCGTCTGACGCGGGTGCCTTATAGTAGAGTGATGCCCGCTTTCAAAATCCGCTATCCCCGGGCGCGCGACACCGAGATAAGCCGCAGGATCTCCAACGCGACGGCTTCTGCATTCTCCATCGGCAGGGACACGGAACTGTACGCGCGATCGCTCTCGTCACCCTCGATATGCTGGTCGATGGAGATCATGCCCGTAGGCGAAAGGCGGACTTCGGTCTCGACCGGCCCGTAGAGCACTTTCATGGTGGCCTTCCGGCTGGGTGCGGCGGACATCCTAGCCCCGTTGAACGCAGGACCGGAAGTTTATCTCAAGCGAGCGCGCGGTCCACCGCGGCGAAAGCATGCAGGGCCGTCGTGTCGTAAAGCGGCACGGTGGCATCCTCCGCCTTCACCAGCAGCGGTATTTCGGTGCAACCGAGCACGATACCGTCGCAGCCTTGCGCCACGAGGCGCGCCATCACGTCGCGGTAGGCAGTACGCGAAGCGTCGAGAAATTCGCCACGGACAAGCTCGGTCTGGATGATGTGATCGACGGCCGCACGGTCAGGTTCATCCGGAACGACCACTTCGATGTCGAACTTCGTGCGCAAGCGATCGGCAATGATCCGGCCATCTTCCATCGTGAACCGCGAGCCGAGCAACGCGACCCGCTTGCGCCTGTCGGCCACGATCTTCTCGCCCAACGGATCGGCAATGTGAAGCAACGGCGCGCGCGCCGCTTTCTCCACCGCATCCGCCATCAGATGCATCGTGTTGCAGCAGATCATCAGAAAATCGGCACCGCCTTTGGCAAGTGTGGCGCCCACCGTCGCCATCCAGTCCGTCGCCTCGTCCCAGCGCCCTGCCGCCTGCAGCGCCGAGACCTCGCCGAAGTCGAACGAGTACATCAGGATTTTCGCGGAATGCACGCCACCCAGGCGCTCCTGCACCGCACGGTTGACGATCTGATAGTACGTCGTCGACGATTGCCAGCTCATCCCGCCGATCATGCCGATGGTCTTCATGCCGTCGACGTTAGCAGCGTGCCGCGCCCGCGGAAGCAGCACAAATGCATGGCGGCCATCCCTATTGACCATGATCACGCTGGCGTTATCCTCGCCTCAAGGTCGATGCAGCCTGCCGCTTGCGCCCTTTGGGTACGGTGAATGCATCGTTTCCACGATCTTTGATCCCTCGCAACGACGGCGAACGGGTCGGCAAGGCAAGCACTGACGCAAACGTTCGCTTCACTGCGAAAGGATCAGTCATGCGTACATTTTTGGATGCCAAGGCGATGGCTAAGAGCCTGCGCGAGCAGCTTGCGGCCAGGAAGTTCGCCCTCTCCCACAGCGAATGCCTAGAACTGGTGGCGCGGCAATTCGGCTTCGACAATTGGAACGTGCTGGCGGCGAAGACCGATGATGGCCTCGGCGGCGCTGTCCCCATGGTGCGTATCTTCGATGCTGAGAAGGCGCGCGAGTTCTACATCGACTTCCTCGGTTTCACATTCGACTGGATCGGCGAAGCAGACTGGAAGTCTGGGCCGCACCCGCTTTACACGCAAATCTCGCGCGGCGCGCTCATCCTGCATCTGACCGAGCATCACGGCGACGCCAGTCCGGGCGCCAATGTCTACGTGACCGTCGGGGATATCGAGGCGCTGCATGCCGAACTGGCAGCGAAGAACTACACCTACAACCGGCCGGGCATCGAAGAGGTGCCGTGGGGTCGCACGCTGCAGGTGTCCGATCCTTTCGGCAACCGCATCCGCTTCACCGAACGCAAACGTTAGCTGACGGCCTGTCGTGACAGAAGGGCGGCGAGTGCGGCTGCGCACTCGCCGTCCCAAACGCCATCGGTCTTGTTTTGCCGGAAGTGGCGCTGAAAGGCGGTGACCACCTTCTCCAGCGGCACGTCGACATCGGGCGCTGTGCCGTAGCCATATACGCTGAGTTGTCGATCGACCTCCTTGTTGTTCGTCGTTTGCGCGTCATGCCGCAAAGTCGCCGGCCACAACCCGATTCCGGCCTCGGCGAGACGCTGCCAGGGAAACAGCTCGCCCGGATCTTCCTTGCGCGCCGGCGCAACGTCGGAGTGGCCGACCACACGCGCAGGCGGAATGGGATGGCGCGAAAGGATACCTTGCGAAAGTTCGATCAGCGCGCCGATCTGCTTGTCCGTGAACGGCACATAGCCGAACTCGTGACCGGGATTCACCAGTTCGATACCGATAGACCGGGCGTTGACGTTGCGCTCGCCGGCCCACCACGATACCCCCGCGTGCCAGGCGCGGCGCTCTTCCGCCACATGACGAAATACGCAGCCGTCGCGACCGATGGTGTAATGGGCCGAGACTTTCGCTTCCGGATCAGTGAGGCGTGCCAGTGCCTCGTCTGCCGTTTTCATTCCAGTGTAATGCAGCACCAGGATGTCGACCACGCCGCCATCCGGCCGCGCGTCATGGTTGGGCGACGGGCACTCGACAAGCTTCAATCCCATGCATCACACGTGATCGTGGCCGCCGATGCGGCCGTGGCGCCAGTAGCCTTCTGCCGCAATCTGATCTTTGGCAAGACCGCGCTCGATCAGCCGATGGCGGATCGTTCGTACATTGCCGGTTTCGCCGATGACATAGGCGTGGCCGCGGCCCTTCGGAAATGCGAACCGTTCGACCCGCTCGTAGAGCAGCCTGCTCGGCCCTGCGGGCGCTCCGTTGCGCGAAACCCATTCCAGTGTGACGGCCGCTTTTGCGTCCGGTGACAGCGCTTCTTCGCTGCCATCGGATTCGAGGATCGCATGGGCCTGTGCGCCGGGCGGCAGACCTTCGAGCATCGCGAAGATGCCGGGGATGCAGGTCTCGTCGCCGACGAACAAGTGCCAATCTGCATCGCGCAGATAGGTGTGGCCGCGCGGCCCGACGGCGATGAGTTCGTCGCCGGCTTTCGCGTTCGCTACCCAGCGGCCAGCCGGGCTTGCGCCGTGCAGCACGAAATCGATGTCGAGTAGCCGCGCCGCCGCAACGTGATGGCGGATCGTGTAGTGGCGTCGCGCGATGCCGCCTTCCTGAGGAATTTCCAGCACCATGTCCTGGCCGCGCTTCCATTCCAGTTCGTCGAGATCGGCGCCGGAGAAGCGCACGCGCATCATGCGCGGCGAGATCCGGGTCTTCTCAACCACCGTCAGCGGCCAGGCGCGCCGACCCTTTCGGGCGAGGAACGAACTTAGCGAGGCGAGAACGCCGGTTTCTTCACGATCCACGACCGCACCTCAAACAAAGATCTTGTAAGCGACGGTCTCGCCGTTAGGGCGCTTGAGTGCGAACTCCGCGCCTTTCTCGTGTTCCTGCAGCAGCGCCTCGAACACCCGAAGCGCATTGCGGATGACCTCCGCATACGATGCGGCCTCGGTCTTTTCCTTCAGGCGCGAGAGACGTTCCATGGCCTGTGGCGGCATTTCGAGCTGAACCCGGGTTGTGGAGCGCTCGCCCTCGGGCGCGCTGGTTTCTTCCATGCCGTCGCGGCGGCGGCCGTAGCGGTGATGATGATGATGTCCACGCATGGTGGGACCTCCTTATCTCTCGCCCGACGGCGGAATGTTGCCATGCATGTCCCAGCCGTCGGGGCCGTTGTGGTGCATGTAGAAGAGCGCGGCGAGAACCGCGGCGCCCAGGATGAAGTAGAAGAAGTGACTGATGATCGCGATCAACAACGCGATGCCTCCTATGATGAAAAGCGTAGGCAAAAGCCGATGCGCGTAACTGCTTCGCCAGTAGCGAAAGGGGCCGTGCCAATCCTTGTAGTGGTCGTGCCAATGGCGGTGCCGTTCCGACCACTCGCGATGGCGACGGTCGTCCTTGCAGCCGCCGTCTTTGTCATCTTTTCCGGGGCTCGCGGTTTCCTCGCGAGGTTTGCCCTCTTCAACGGGAAACTCGTCGCCGATGCCCACGCCAATCTTGGCCATTTGCCGGTGTCCTCCTTGCCTGACGCCAGCAATATATCATCATAAACTCATCAATCAAGGGATCATCATTAAATCATCAGAAAATTTTGCGGCCATGGTCCCTAGGGTTTAACCGGAACCAAAGCCGGCGGCATGCCGTTCCCCAATCCGGAATTGATCATCAAAACCGGCTAAGGTGCTTGTCATGACCGCGATTCTCCCAATTCAGCGCCGCAAGCTGCCCTATTCACTGATTGTCGGCACGGTCAGCGGTCTGGTTCTTGCCGCGATCCTGCTCCAGCCGGTGTTCAACGCGCTTTAGGTCTCAGGGCCACTAGGTCCCGAATTGTCGCGCGTGATCATGAACGTCGCCATATCCCAGGCGTTGCGTGCGCCGATCACCAGCATGGCGATCATAACCACCGCAAGGATTTCGAGCGTGTGCGGCTGTCCCATGAGCGCCAGCCACGGCGCCGTAGCCAGTGCGAGATAGCAGAGGGTCGGCAGACCGACGTACCAGCAGCGGTCGGCCAGATCGATCTTCAGATGGCGGATTCGGGTCCAGACGATAACGCAGTAGATCACGCCCGCCGCGCCGCCGGCACCAAAGGCAGCGGCAAGCATCCAGACGGCGAGCACCGGCATGGTCAGGATCGACGAGCCGACCATGGCGCTGCCCAGATGAACGGCCGTTGGGGTGATGAAGCCCCTGAGCCCGAGGTTTCGCTCCTTCACATTGCTCGTGAGCGTGGCGACGACAAAGGTTGCACCCAGGATCGCACCGGCAGCGGTGCCCACCATCACAAAGAAATCGCGCCAGATTTCGAGCGGCAAAGTCGCCATCGCCGATCCCCCTTCTCATTCGAGCGAGATTGCCGGGATCGTCGGAAGACTAAAAGACCTTTGCGGCCGAACCGACCACGACGTCGGCTTCGGTGCCGTCGTTCAGGCGTAGATGGCCCGTTCCGGAATCGCGCCGGGCGATCACCACACCTTTGCGGCCGTCGCTGCAAGCAACTGTCATAGTGGTCGGCTCCGCGACGTTCCAGGGATCGTAAGAACCGGTACAGGTCAGCTTGCCGTTAGTCACCGTGAAACCGGCATTCGTTGGTGATGCGCTCGTCGTGCCCCGCAGCAAAAAACCGTTCGCACCGACGACGGCGATCGGCTCGACGCAGCCACCGAGACATAGCGCCAGCGCGGCCATGATAAAGACCCGTCGCATGATTTCCCCCCGTTGTTGCCTTCATTCAACGCGGCAATTCGGGGTCGTCCGTTCGCTTCCGCGACCTGCAAATAGTCGCTAAATGTCTCCAAACGCCGGCTTAGAGCGTAAAGCCGAACTGATAGGTGAGCGTTGCACCAACACCGCTGGCGAACCTGGAGTGTCGGGCGCCGGTCGCTCTCACTGAACCCGTGGAAGCGGTAATCGCTGGTTAACTTCGTCGCGCCGTAGAGACAGCCCCAGCCGTCCGCAGCGGCAGGCGAAGGCAACTGGAAGCCGCCGGCCGCAAGCAGCCGCGTGAACACGTTCACCGTGAATCCTTTATGCCGCGACGATCAGGCTTTCGAGGCCGTTGAAGAACGGCAATTCGCGGCGTTCTGGCGGTACGCCGGTCAGATGCAGACCGGGAAACCGTGCGAACAAGGCGCCAAGTGCGACCTGCGCCTCCAGCCGCGCGAGTGGCGCACCAATACAGATGTGCGGTCCGCCCCCGAAACTCAAATGGACATTGGGCTTGCGCGCGATATCGAAGCGCTCGGGATCGGGGAACGCGTCGGGATCGAGGTTCGCCGATGGAAGCACGACGGCTACCACCTGCCCCTTCTTCATCGGGCAACCGCCGATCGTTCGGTCTTCGCCGAGGACGCGCTGCGTTCCATCCGTGGGCGGCGACAGGCGCAAGCACTCCTCGACCGCGCTCGCCGCGAGCGATGGATCAGCCTTCAACCTTGCGCATTGCTCCGGATGTTGCAGGAGGAGCAGCGCGGCATTGCCGATGAGATCCGCGGTCGACATGTTGCCGCCCGTGAGCAAGGTCGAGCAATTCACCCGAAGCTCGACATCGGAAAGCTGTGCACCGTCGCGCTGCGCGATCACGAGATCGGAAAGAAGGTCGTCGCGCGGCTTCACGCGCCGCTCGGCGATGGCGGCGTCGAGATAGGCCGCGAATAACGTATTTGCCTCGGCCATTGCCGCATCCTGTGCCTGCGAGCGCGCAGGATGAAACGCGAGCATCATCGCATCGGACCATGCCCGGAAACGCGGAAAGTCCGTCGTCGCAACGCCGAGGATATTGCCGATCACGGCCACCGGAATCGGCACGGCATAATCCGCGACCAGGTCGAAGGTCTCCCGCCTCACGAGTGAATCGAGCAGCATGTGGACGATCTTCTCGATCGCCGGACGCGCGGCTGCGATGCGCGCATACAACGCGCGCTGGAGAGGACCGCGCACCCGCACGTGCTCCGGCCCGTCCAGCCACGTCATCGGCGCGTCGCGTTCTGGTCCCTGCGACTTGAACTGGCGCACCACTGCGCCTTCGTCCGCCAGATCGGGATCGCGCAGCAACGTCGTGTCCAGCAGCAGCGCCCGTACATCGGCATAGCGCGTCAGGACGAAGCTCTTGCTCGGCTCGTCGCGCCATACCGGCGCACGGGCGCGCAATGTCGCCCATGTCTTTTTCTGTTGTTCACGATCGTCCATCGGCCCCGTCCGCATTTCGATGGCAGAACGCTAGAGGCCGTCACTTATCCATGATACTGAAATCGTATCATGCAGGATATCGATTTCAATAATATCCGCCGGATGGACGGCTCACTGCTGCTGGTGTTCCACGAACTGCTGCGGGAGCGCCGTGCCACGACCGTGGCACAACGGCTCGGTCTCAGCCAGTCGGCCATCAGCCATGCGCTGACGCGGCTGCGCGATATCTTCGGCGATCCGCTGTTCGTGCGGAAGCCGCATGGTCTCGATCCCACCCGCCGCGCGCTCGAACTGCAGCCGCGCATCGAAGCGCTCCTCCATCTGGCCGACGAAACGCTGGCGCGCGAGCGCAAGTTCGATCCCAGACAGAGTACGCGGCGGTTCATCCTGTCGGCGCCGGAGTTCGTGACCGCGCTGATCGGCGCACGGCTGGTCGAGGCATTCCGCAGACAGGCGCCGGGCGCCTCCCTGATCATGGAGGCGTTGCCGACGCAACTCGCGTTTCAGGCGTTGAAGCGCGGCGAAATCGATGTTGCGATCGGCCGTTTCGGCGCAGTGCCGTCGGGGCTCGCATCGGACGTTTTGTTCGAAGACCGTTATTGCGTCGTCGCGCGACGCAGTCATTCGATCATCAAGGGTCGCATCGGCCTCGACGCCTACAGCGAGATCGGACACGTCTTCGCGATCTCCGAAGGCGTGCCCGACGAAGAGGAGCCCAGCGAAATCACTCTGTCGCTGCGGGCGGCGGTGCCGCGCTGGCTAACCGTGCTGATGATCGTGGCCGCGAGCGACGCCATCGGCACCGTGCCGCTGCGCCTTGCCGAACGACAGGCCAGAATGCTCGGCCTACAGGTGATCAAAGCGCCGTTCCTGCAGAACCGCATCACGGTCTCGGCCGTTCGCCGCGACGGCCACAAGGACGGCGGCACCGACTGGTTTCTGGATCAGATCAAGGCCGCAGTGCGGTCGTGACCTGCGGCGTCAACCGCCAGCCGCGCTCCTGTTCGATTGTCGCGAAAGACGTATTGATGGTCGCGAGCTTGTCGGTCGCGAGCTTGATGAATTCCTCCGGCACGCCGCGCGCAATCAGACTGTCGGGATGGTTCTCACGCACCAGCCTTCGATAGGTGCGGCGGATTTCTTCTTCCGTCGCATCGAACGCGACACCCAAGATCACATAGGGATCGGCCGCGTCGCGGAAGTGGGTGGCGCGGATGCGGCGGTATTCGTTCGGCGCGAAGCCGAAGATCTCCGCCACCCGTTCAAGGAACGCCGCTTCATTGGGATGGAATACGCCGTCCGCCTTCGCGATCTCGAACAGGCCGTCCAGGATGTCTTCGAGCACGGCGGGGTTGCCGCGATAGATGCCGGCGATCTGTCGCGCATAGGCCTCGTAGCCCGCAATGTCGCGTTGCGCACGGTCGAATACGCGCTGCACATTCGCCTTCTCCGAAGGCGGCACGCGGAAGAGCCGGTTGAACACTTCTATCTCGTCCGGCGTGACAATGCCGTCGGCCTTCGCCATCTTGGCCGACAGGGCAATCATAGCGATGGTGAAGGCGACACCCGGATCCGACGGCGCAACACCGTTCGCGGTGCGATCAACCAAAACGTGCCCAGCCACCGCGCCCACCAGCGCCCCGATCGGTCCGCCGACCACCGCGCCGGCCGCGGCGCCGCTGATTTTTCCCCAGATGGACATGGCCGGGAGCTTTAGGGGAAAGTGGGCCGAATTGCGACCATGCCAGCAAAGTGGAATTTCTTCATCGATCGCGGCGGCACGTTCACCGATGTGGTGGCGGAAGCACCGGACGGCCGCATCAAGACCCTGAAACTTTTGTCACAAAGCGATGGGTATGGCGACGCCGCCCTTGAGGGCATCCGCCGCGTGTTGGGTGTCGCGCCGGGCGATTCGCTTCCCGGCTCACGGATCGGCGAAGTGCGGATGGGCACCACGGTTGCGACCAACGCGTTGCTGGAGCGCAAGGGCGAGCCACTGGTGCTGGTTACGACGCGCGGGTTCGAGGACCAGCTTCGCATCGGATACCAGAACCGGCCCAAGCTGTTCGAGTTGAACATCAAACTGCCGGACATGCTGTACGCCCGGGTGGTCGCGGCGGACGAGCGGGTGACGGCGAACGGTGAGTTACTGCAGGCGCTCGATGAAACGACACTGCGTAGCGATCTTCAGGCAACGCGCGACGCCGGATTTGCGGCTTGCGCCATTCTGTTCATGCACGGTTACAAATATCCGGCACACGAAGCGCGCGCAGCGGAAATCGCGCGCGAAGTGGGCTTCACCCAGATTTCAACCAGTCACGAAACCGTGCCGCTGATCAAGTTCGTCTCGCGCGGCGACACGACGGTGGCGGACGCTTATCTGTCGCCCGCCCTGTTGCGTTATGCCAACGCGGTTGCAGATGCATTGGGGGACACGCGTCTGACATTCATGACGTCCAATGGCGGTCTTGCCGCGCCGGCGTTCTTTCGCGGCAAGGATGCGATCCTGTCGGGACCGGCCGGCGGCGTGGTCGGCATGGCTGAAACGGCGCACGGGGCCGGTTTCACCCACGTCATCGGCTTCGATATGGGCGGAACCTCCACCGACGTCGCACGGTTCGATGGCGCATACGATCGCATCTACGAAACCGAAGTCGCCGGCGTGCGGCTGCGCGCACCGATGATGGCGATCCACACCGTGGCAGCAGGCGGCGGCTCCATCCTCACCTTCGACGGCGCGCGGTTTCGCGCCGGTCCGGAAAGTGCTGGCGCCGACCCCGGTCCGAAGTGCTATCGCAAAGGCGGGCCGCTGACTGTCACCGACGCGAATGTGATGGTGGGAAAGCTGCGCGGCGCGTACTTCCCGCACATTTTCGGTCCGGATGCAAACGAACCGATCGACGAGCTGGCGGTGCGCGAAGCCTTTACCGAGCTGGCCCAGGCAAGCCGGCGCTCGCCGGAAGACGTCGCCGACGGGTTCATCCGCGTCGCCGTCGAAAATATGGCGAATGCGATCAAGAAGATCTCCGTCGCGAAAGGTTATGACGCGCGCGACTACACGCTGAACTGTTTCGGCGGTGCGGGTGGACAGCATGCCTGCCTGGTCGCCGACGCGCTGGGCATGACACGGATATTCATCCACCCCTATGCGAGTTTGCTGTCGGCCTACGGCGTGAAGCTCGCGCAATTGCGCACGATCCGGCAGCAGTTCGTCGGCAAGCCGTTGGACACGGCGATGGTAGAATTGCACGCGTTGAGCATCGCGCTTGCTGCCGACGCAAAAGCCGAACTGGCGGCACAAGACGAAGACGACAGCACCACCGCGGCACGTGTACATGTGCGCTATGAAGGCAGCGACACGGCGATCCCGATACCATTTGGCGCGGAGATGGCGAGCGCCTTCATTGAGAAACACGCACAGCTGTTCGGATTTGGTTTGGAAGGGCGTGCATTGATCGCGGAGTCGGTCGAGGTCGAAGCCACAAGTACCCCTCACCTCCCCCTCGTGGGGAGGTCGATGCGTGAAAGCGCATCGGGTCTCCCGCCCACCACCGCCCCCCACCCGGATCGCTTCGCGATCCGACCTCCCCACAAACAGGAGGTAAACCCGCGCTTCTTTTCCCACGGTACGTGGCAGGACGCAGCGATTCACCGCGTCAGCGAACTCGATGCCGGATCTCGCATCGAAGGCCCTGCCCTGTTGATCGAGCCGCATCAGACCGTCGTTGTCGAAGCCGGATGGTCTGCCAGGATGATCGATGGTGGCGCATTGGTGCTGACGCGCAAAGGCGAGAAAGCCGCGCACACGATCGGCACTGAGGCCGATCCCGTCGCATTGGAAGTGTTTGCAAATCTCTTCATGGCGATCGCCGAGGAAATGGGCGTCACGCTGCAAAACACTGCGTCGAGCGTGAACATCAAGGAGCGGCTGGATTTCTCCTGCGCGGTGTTCGATGGCGAAGGCGGTCTTGTCGCCAACGCGCCGCACATGCCGGTGCACCTGGGCTCGATGGGCGACTGCGTCACCGCGATCCTGCGCAGGCATCCGCAAATGCGCGACGGCGACGTGTTCGTCACCAACGCGCCTTATGACGGCGGCACGCACCTTCCGGACGTGACCGTGGTGGCGCCGGTGTTTGTAGGCGGCGCGCGGCGCTTCTTCGTCGCCAGTCGCGGACATCACGCCGACATCGGTGGCATCACGCCCGGCTCGATGCCGCCGTTTTCGACGACCATCCACGAAGAAGGCGCGCTGTTCGACGGCATCCGCATGGTGCATGCGGGCCGGTTCGACGAAGCCACGGTGCGCGCCGTGCTCGCCGAAGGCGAATGGCCGGCGCGCAATCCGGATCAGAACATTGCCGACCTTCGCGCCCAAGTCGCTGCCTGTGCCAAAGGCGCGGAAGGACTGCACCACGCCTGCAAAAGCCATGGCACTGAAACCGTCATCGCCTATATGCGTCACGTGCAGGACAACGCAGAAGAAAGCGTCCGCAGGGTGATCGGCGCGCTGTCAGACGGCGTGTTCGAGATGCCGATGGACGGCGGCGCGGTCATCCGCGTCGCCATCACGGTGGATCGTGCCACGCGCAGCGCGCATGTCGACTTCAGAGGCTCGTCCAAGCAAGCCGAAAATAACTTCAACGCGCCCGGTTCGGTGACCAAAGCGGCGGTGCTCTACGTCTTCCGCTGTCTGGTGCCGGGAGATATCCCGATGAATGCGGGTTGTCTGCGGCCCCTCACCATCACAGTGCCGGGAGGTTCATTCCTCAGTCCTCGTTATCCCGGCGCGGTCGCCGCCGGGAATGTCGAGACCAGCCAGGCGGTGGTGGACGCGCTGTTCGGGTGCCTCGGCGTTCTCGCCGCAAGCGAAGGGACGATGAACAATCTCACCTTCGGCAATGCCCGGCATCAGTATTACGAGACGATCTGCGGCGGTGCGGGTGCGGGCGCGGATTTCGACGGACAGACCGCCGTGCACACGCATATGACCAACTCGCGGCTGACCGATCCGGAAATCCTGGAGACGCGCTATCCCGTGCTCGTCGAGTCGTTCGGCATCCGCCCCGGCTCGGGCGGCGCTGGCGCGCGTCGCGGCGGCGACGGCACGACGCGGCGCATCCGGTTCCGCGAAGACATGACGGTGGCCTTGTTGTCCACACGGCGCGAAACCGAGCCGTTCGGCCTGAACGGCGGCGAGCCGGGCGCAAAAGGTACCGCGACAGTTATCCGAAGAAGCGGCGAACGCGTTACCCTGAAAGGCCGCGCCGAGACGGATGTGAGGGCCGGAGACGCCATCGAAATCGGAACGCCCGGCGGCGGTGGCTTTGGCGCTGCATCCGGCGAACCATCGCACAATGGGAGAAGAGCATGACGACGATCCTGATCACGGGTGCCAACAGAGGCATCGGGCTTGAGTTTGTGAAGCAATATGCGGCCGAAGGCGCCGATGTGATCGCGTGCTGCCGCGAGCCGGCGAAGGCCGATGCGCTGAAGAAAATAGGCGGCAACGTCCGGGTGATGGCGCTCGACGTATCCGATCCCAAATCCGTCGAGGCACTGAAGCGCGATCTGGGTGACACGCCTCTCGACATCGTGATCAACAATGCCGGGATCAGCGGCCCGCGGGAAAAGACCGATGGCGTCATTGCGTTCGACAAATGGGTCGAGGTGTTTGCGGTGAACAGCGTGGCGCCGGTGATGATTGCGGGAGCGCTGCACGCCAATCTCAGGCACGGTCACGACAAGAAGCTGGTGACTATCACAAGTCAGCTCGGCTCCATCGCCAATCATGGCGGCGGCGCACTGCCCTATCACGCATCGAAGGCCGCGGTTAACTCGTTCATGCATGGGCTTTCGAAGGAATGGGCGAAAGACGGCATCGTCGTCGGCATCTTCCATCCCGGCTGGGTGCAGACAGACATGGGCGGTAAGAGCGCGCCCGTCACGCCGGAACAGAGCGTGCATGGGTTGCGCGAGCGCATCAAGGAGTTGAACAGCAAAAACAGCGGCACATTCCGAGACTACGCCGACCACGAACTGCCTTGGTGAGCGATCAGTGAGCCGAAGCCGGCGTGACGTAGAGCTTTCGCTCGCGATAGGAAATGTAGAGGTGGAGCTGGCGGAGGATTCCGATGCCCAACAGCATATCTGGTGTGTCGAAATCGCCCAGATGCGCAAACGCGTCCGGCAATAGAACGATGTCCGGGTTGTTCACCGTTATGCCTTGAATAGAAAGTGTGCCGAACGGATGCAGACGACTGCCCTTGTTGCTGTGCTCCAGCGGCTTCAAATCCTCGTCTTTCAGAGAGAAGACGCTCTTCGCGGTTTCAAGGCTGAGCGCAGAACGCCAGCTTCCGGTGTCGATCAGTGCCGTCAGCCGGTGGCCGTCCAGCGTCACCGGCACTTTGATATGCCCGCCCCGCTGAATGACAATATCGATGTCCGCGTAAGGGTCCTTCGTCCAATAGACCACCTGTCCCGGGCAGTGGTCTCTTGAGAACAGATTAAACTTCGCGTTCGCGAAATCGAAATCGGCATCGTACGCCGCGAGGATGTCCGGGCCGATCGTCCCGTCCATATCCGCCCCTTCGTTGGGCATGACGACAAACGGAAAATTCTGCGCTTTCAATCCGCCAAACTCGATCTGCGGCGCGACGACGAAATGGTCGAGCCGCACATCGCCGACCATATGGGTTTCCATGTCGTCGGCGATCCGCTGCTTGTGCAGCCCCAGGCTATCCGCGGCACTATCCGTGATCGTCGTCATGACGCCACCGGTGTCGATCAGCATGGTGAGCGTTTTGTCGCCGACCTTCATCGGAACCGTCGGCCGCCCGCCGTTTTCGATCGCCATATCGACAGATGCGATCCGTATGAGGCGGCATTGCGTGTCGGCGCCGGCTGGAACGGAAATAGCCAGCAACAACACGATGGTGGCTGAAATTTTCCACATCGAGAATGTCCGGGAGCTACTGTTCATGATCGCGCTCGAAGATTGCCACGGCACGTCCCATACTTTTCGTGCAGCTTGAAGCGGCGCTGCTCAAGCGCAGTTTGGCGGCGGCTTTGTCACCCAGCAGCAACTGCCACTCGCCGATGTAGAAGTCCGCATCGCATTTTTGCCCCGGAAGCGTCCAAGCTTCACCCTGCGAAGCTGCCGCATCGACATCGGCGGGCTTGGCTTTACCGCGATACAACGCAACGATCGGTGCGGGCCAGTCTTCGTCATCGACCCGTTCCAAAGCCTCTTTTGCTGCGCCGACATTGGAAGGATCGGCGCGCGGCAGTGCGATAGCCAGCCAGATGGCGCCATAAGGATATTTGGGCGCGAGCTTTGCAGCCTCTACAAGATCCACGGCTGCGTCCTTAAAGCGGCTCTGTTGCCAGAGAACAATCGCGCGCCCGAAGTGCGCGCCCGCGACATCGCGCTGTGCGAGCGCCGCCGAATAGTCGGCGATCGCCGCCTCCGAATAGACGAGACAGGCATTTGCATCTGCGCGTAGCAACAATGCGTTCAGATAATCCGGCTTCGCCTGCAGTGCCGCGTCGGCATCGGCTTTGGCCAGATCGCACCTTTCCTTGCGCATATACGCAATAGCCCGTTCGTAGTGGGCCGTGGGTTGCAGATTGGGATTGAGATCGCCGGCCGATAGTGCGGCCGTGAGAGCCGTTATCGCCATATCGCTGTCGTGCTGGTTGTTGGCGGTCGTGCCGCGCGCAAAATCGTCGTATCCCGCAGCAACCGCGTCCGCGCTGCAAGCGAGCAAAAACAGAACCGCAAACAGAAAACGCTGCACGACGAAGCCCCCACACCAATCATAAGATGCGTGGGCCACCTCTACAATATGAGGTGTCGCACCTAGGCCGCGTCTTTCGCGCGCGGAGCGTAGTTCAGAATCGGCGAGAGCCAGCGTTCGGCGGTCTGGATGTTCCAGTCCTTGCGCCTGGCATAATCTTCGACCTGATCGCGCTCGATCTTACCGACGCCGAAATAGCGGCTTTCGGGATGCGAGAAGTAAACACCGCTCACGGACGAGCCAGGCCACATCGCGAAGCTCTCCGTGAGCTTCACGCCGGCCTTGGCTTCCGCGTCGAGCATCTGGAACAGCGTCCCCTTCTCGGTGTGATCGGGCTGTGCCGGATAACCCGGCGCCGGACGAATCCCGCGGTAGCCTTCGGCGATCAACTCTTCGTTGGTCAAGTGTTCATCCGGCGCGTAGGCCCATAGCTCGCGGCGCACGCGCTCGTGCATATGCTCGGCGAATGCTTCCGCCAACCGGTCGGCCAGCGCCCGCAGCAGGATGGCGGAATAATCGTCCTTGTCGTCTTCGAAGCGCTTGATGTGCGCATCCTCGCCATGGCCGGTCGTCACCGCGAAGCCGCCGACATAATCCGGCGTGCCTTTGGGGGCGATGAAGTCGGACAGCGCGAGATTCGGTCTCCCGCCGTCGCGCGTCATCTGCTGGCGGATCGTGTGCAGCGTGTGGATCGGGAACTTCCGCGCCTTGTCGCCATAGATGACGATGTCGTCGCCTTCGCTGTTGGCGGGCCAGAAGCCGACCACGGCGCGCGCGGTGAGCCATTTCTCATCCACGATCTTCTGAAGCATCGCCTGCGCGTCCTTGAACAGGCCCCGTGCCGCCTCTCCGACCTTGTCATCCTGGAGGATCGAGGGGTATTGGCCGATCAGCTCCCAAGTGCGGAAGAACGGCGTCCAGTCGATATATTTCGCGAGCTGGCCGAGATCGTAGTCCTGATAGGCGCGCGTGCCGAAGAAGGTCGGCGCTGGCGGCGTATAAGACGTCCAATCGAACTTCATCCTGTTGGCGCGGGCTTCGAGCAGCGACAGCCGCCGGGTTGGCGCCTTCTGCTTTGCATAGTTGCGCGCGATCGTCTCGTACTCCGCGCGCACGTCGGCGGTGAAGCCCGCGTTGCCGGTCTTGCTCAACAGATTCGACGCGACACCCACGGCGCGCGATGCGTCCGCGACATACACGGTTTGACCGCGCCGGTAGCTCGGGTCGATCTTCACGGCGGTATGCACCCGGCTGGTCGTCGCCCCGCCGATCATCAGCGGAATGCTGAAGCCCTGGCGCTCCATTTCCGATGCGACGTGCACCATCTCGTCCAATGACGGGGTGATCAGTCCGGACAGGCCGATGATGTTCGCGCCTTTTTCTTTCGCGATATCGAGGATCTTTTGCGCCGGCGTCATCACGCCGAGGTCGATCACTTCGTAGCCGTTGCACTGCAGGACCACACCGACGATATTCTTGCCGATATCGTGAACGTCGCCTTTCACCGTCGCCATGACGATTCGCCCGGCGGGCTCTTTCACTTCATCTTCCGCCTGAGCCGCTTCCATGAAGGGCAGAAGATACGCCACGGCCTTTTTCATCACGCGCGCCGATTTCACGACCTGCGGCAGGAACATCTTACCCGAGCCGAACAGGTCGCCGACGACGTTCATGCCGGTCATCAGCGGTCCTTCGATCACGTCAAGCGGTTTGGCCGCTGCGCGGCGTGCTTCTTCCGTGTCTTCTGTCACGAACGTGTCGATGCCGTGCACCAGTGCGTGGGTCAGACGCTCCTGCACCGGAAGAGAGCGCCATTGCGCATCTTCGACCGCCGCTCTGGCGCCGCCGCCTTTGAACTCCTGCGCGATCTCCAGCAGACGCTCCGTCGAGTCCGCGCGGCGGTTGAACAGGACGTCTTCGATCGCTTCGCGCAGCCGGGTCGGGATGTCCTGATAGACGGTCAGCTGACCGGCATTGACAATCCCCATGTCCATGCCCGCCCTGATGGCGTGGAACAGGAACACCGAGTGCATCGCCTCGCGCACAGGATCATTGCCGCGGAACGAGAACGAGAAGTTCGAAACGCCGCCGCTCACATGCGCGTATGGCAATTCCTTGCGGATCGTTTCCGCCGCTTCGATGAAGGCATGGCCGTAGTCGGCATGTTCTTCGAGGCCGGTCGCGACCGCGAAGATGTTCGGGTCGAAGATGATGTCTTCGGGCGGGAAGCCGACGCGATTGACCAGGATATCGTAGGCACGTTTGCAGATCGCGACCTTGCGCGCGAAGGTATCGGCCTGCCCATCTTCGTCGAATGCCATCACGATAACCGCAGCGCCAAAGCGCATCACCTCGCGCGCCCGTTCGATGAAGGGCTCTTCGCCTTCCTTCAGACTGATCGAGTTCACGATCGGCTTGCCCTGCACCACCTTCAGGCCCGCCTCGATCACGCTCCATTTGGAACTGTCGATCATCACCGGAACGCGCGAGATGTCCGGCTCGCCCGCGACGAGATTGAGGAACCGCGTCATCGCGGCTTCGGAATCGATCAGGCCTTCGTCCATGTTTACGTCGATGACCTGGGCGCCGTTGGCGACCTGCTCGCGCGCCACTTCCAGCGCCGCTTCGTAGTCGTTGGCGGCGATCAGTTTGCGGAATTTGGCGGAGCCCGTGATGTTGGTGCGCTCGCCGACGTTCACGAAGTTGGTCTCAGGCGTTAGCGTGAACGGCTCGAGGCCAGACAGGCGCAAGTAATGCGGCTTGTCGGGGATCGCGCGCGGCGCAACACCTCTGACCGCCTCACCGATGGCACGGATATGCGAAGGTGTCGTGCCGCAGCAGCCGCCGACGATGTTCACCAGACCCGAACGGGCAAACTCTCCGATCATGTCCGCCATCATCTCGGGCGAGTCATCGTAGCCGCCCAGTTCGTTCGGCAGGCCGGCGTTCGGATGGACCGAGACCAGAGTATCGGCTGCTGCCGCCAGTTCGGCCACGTAGGGACGCAGTTCTTTGGCACCGAGCGCGCAATTGAGACCGACCGCAAACGGCCGGGCGTGATGCATCGAGTTGTAGAAGGCTTCCGGCGTCTGGCCGGTCAGCGTGCGGCCGGAAAGATCCGTGATGGTACCGGAGATCCACATCGGCAACCGCTCGCCTAGCTCGGCAAACACCTCTTCGATGGCGAAGATCGCCGCCTTGGCATTCAGCGTGTCGAAGATCGTCTCGATCATCAGGATATCGGAACCGCCGGTCACTAGGCCGCGCGCGGCTTCGCGATAGGTCGCGCGAAGCTGATCGAACGTCACGTTGCGGGCCGCGGGATCGTTCACATCCGGCGAGATCGACGCGGTGCGATTAGTCGGCGACAGGATTCCGGCAACCAGCCGCGGCCTATCCGCAGTGGACGCCTCGTCACAGGTTTGCCGCGCGATGCGCGCGCCTTCAAAGCAAAGCTCGCCGACGAGATGCGCAAGCCCATAATCGCCTTGCGAAGACTCCGCGCTGTTGAAGGTGTTGGTTTCGATGATATCCGCACCGGCGGCAAGATAGGCGTGACCGACCTCACGGATGATGTCCGGCCGTGTCAGGGTGAGGATATCGTTGTTGCCCTTCAGGTCATGACCGTGCTCGGCAAACCGGGGACCGCGAAAATCCTTTTCGCCGAGCTTGTAACCCTGGATCAGCACACCCCAGGAACCGTCGAGCAGCAGGATGCGCTTTTTCGCCTCCTCCGCAATCCAGGCAATGCGTGCGGCGCGGTCGAAACTCATGATGCTGTCCTCGGTGCCAATCCGAGCATGCGGCATGCCGCAAAAGTGACATCGGCCTGATTGAGGGGGTAGAAGTGAAACTCTTCGAAGCCGTGCTGGCGCAACTCCTGCACCTGCTCGGCCAGCACAGCCGCAGCAATCATGCGGCGTGAGTCTAGGTCGCCGTCGAGCCCGTCATAAAGGCGATTCAGCCAGTCCGGCACCGTAGCCCCTGCGTTCGCCGCCATGCGGTTGACGCCTTTGATGCCGGTGGTCGGGATCAGTCCCGGTATGATCGGCACCGGGATTCCGGCCTTCACCGCGCGGTCACGGAAGCGTGCCACCACGTCACTGTGGAAACCAAACTGGGTGAGCGCACGGCAAGCGCCGGCATCAACCTTGGCCTTCAGGAGTTCGACGTCATGGTCGATGGACGCGCTGTCGGGATGTTTTTCCGGATAAGCTGAAACGCTGATCTCGAAGGGCGCAATCTTCTTCAAACCTTCGATCAGTTCCGGTGTCGAGGCATAACCCAGCGGATGCGCCTGATAAGGGCCGCTCATGCCCGGCATGTCGCCGCGCAGCGCCACGATGTGGCGGATACCGGCATCCCAGTATGCACTGACGATTTCCTCGATCTCATGGCGCGAATGCGCGACGCAGGTAAGATGCGCGGCGGGTTTCAGCGACGTCTCATCAACGATGCGTTTCACTGTCGCGTGGGTACGCTCGCGGGTCGAGCCGCCTGCTCCATAGGTCACCGACACGAAAGTCGGTTCCAGCGGCTCGAGCCGGCGGATGCAACGCCACAATTGCTCCTCCGCCTCGTCCGTCTTCGGCGGCGAAAACTCGAACGAGACGGTGATGGGGCGTGGATCGAAAACGAGATCGCGCAGTGTCATGCCGCCTCCGCGCGCGATCGCGCCGATGTATGTGCCAGCCAGATTTTGACGGTGAGTTTTTCGGCGCCGCTGGTGATGGATTCGCTGGCTGCAGGTTTTAGTCCCGCTGCGTGAAACCAGCTTTGCACTTCGCGATCCGAGAAACCCAGGCGGCGGTGGGCGAAATCGCTGCGCAGGAATTCGAGATCGTGCGGCGCGAAATCGGCGATCACCACCCGTCCGCCGGCGCGCATGACCCGCGCCGCCTCGGCGACGGCTGCGCCTGGATCGTCGAGGTAATGCAGCACCTGATGAAACAACACGGTGTCGAACCCGTTCAGTGCCGTGCCAGCCGGAAACGGCAGCCGGTAGGCGTCGGCAAGACGGACCTGGCAATGGCTGAGATGCGCCCGCGCAATGCGGTCGCGTGCGATCGCGAGCATCTCCGGACTGACATCAACTCCGACGCATCGTTTGGCAAGTGGCGCCCACAGTTCAAGCATGCGTCCCGTTCCGGTGCCGGCATCGAGCAGCGTCTCGATGGGCGAAGCTCCAACCACGCGCAGGATAGCTGCCTCGACATCCTTGTCCGGCGCATGCAGCGCGCGGATGCGTTCCCATTGGTCGGCATTCGCCTTGAAAAAGGCCGCCGCTTCGGCCGCGCGCGCATCGCGTACGGCCGCCAGCCGGCGCAGATCTTCGGCATGATCGGCTTCCTTGGTGAGTGCGCAGATCACGGCGCCAAGTTCGCTGCCCGGTCCTCGGTCGGCGGCGCGGTAAAAGACCCAGCTGCCTTCCTTGAACCGTTCGATCAGCCGCGCCTCGGACAGCAGTTTCAGGTGCCGGGACACCCGGGGCTGACTCTGGCCTACGATTTCGATCAGTTCGCTGACTGTCAGTTCTGCTTCTTTCAGCACGCGCAGCAGCCTCAGCCGGGTCGGGTCCCCGGCCGCGCGCAGCATCGTCACCAAAGCATCCATTGCGGGCTCCAACTTCCCAACCATATAAACATATCTTTATATGATTATGCAATGCCTTCCAGGTTGCCAAGTTTTTAGCTGGATACCGGGTTTAAGCCGCTTTGCGGAATCGGTGCGATAGTCGATTGTGCTGCGTCTTTCGCTAACGCGGGCGCACTACTATCTAACGGCATCGGGGCAAAGCACTCCGGGTACGAGGTCGAAGGGTTCTGAGGGGTATGGTTTTCATCCGAATCACCGGCGCGGCACTGCTGGCGCTCAGTCTGTCCGCTTGCGTCGCCACGACTGCCGAAAACGCCCCCAACGACCCCTTCGAAAAACAGAACCGGGCGATGTTCGCGACAGACCAGTGGCTGGACCGTAACGTCGTATATCCAAGTGCAGTCGCCTATGCCGCCCTGGTTCCGCCCAAGGCGCGCGACCGGGTGCATGATTTCCTGGACAATCTGAGCGAACCGGTGACGTTCGCAAACGATGTGCTGCAGGGCGAGTTTGATCGCGCAAGCCAGACCTTGTGGCGGTTCAGCGCCAACAGCACATTCGGTCTTGCCGGATTCTTCGACATTGCGACCGGCGCCGGCGTGCCGGGACATTCGGAGGATTTCGGCCAGACCTTGGCTGTCTGGGGCGTCCCGGACGGTTACTATCTCGTGCTGCCGATGTTCGGTCCAAGCAACCAACGCGACACCGTTGGCCTCGTGGCCGACGTTTACCTCGACCCGTTCACGTATATCCGTATGAAACAGCACATCTGGTGGCAGGGTGCGCGTATGTATGGCGGTTATCTTGACGTGCGGGCACGCAATCTGAACACCTTGACCGGGATCGAACGCGGATCGGTGGACTACTACGCATCCGTGCGTAGTCTTTATCGTCAGTCGCGCAAGGATGCGATCGCCAACGGCAAGACGGATACCAAAGATCTGCCCGACTTCTGAGCGCTAACTTCCCCGCGGCTGCCACGAACTTGCCATATCCGCGCCCGAGCATGACAACTCGGGACCCTACTTCTGGAAAGTGACGATGATGCTGGACACCCTGACCCGATTTTCGCGGCGCGCTTTCCTCGCCGCCGGCCTTCTGATGGCGCCGGTGCTGATGCAGATGCAGGCCGCGCATGCGGCAACGCCCGCCGAAGCCTGGGTGTCGGAAAATATCCAGCGCGGTCTCGCGATCCTCAACAAAAGACAGGCGCCCGCGGCACGTCGTGACGAGTTTCGTACCTTCCTGCTCGGCCTCATCGATATCAATCGCGTCGCGCTCTACACGCTCGGTGCCGGACGCCGCAGTGCCACACCGCAACAGCAGTCGGAGTTTCAGGAAGCGTTCAAGGACTATGCCGAGGCGGTCTATGAGTCGCGGCTGCTGCAATATTCCGGTCAGACCCTGAAGATCACAGGTTCCGCCCCCGGCAAGCCGAACGAAACCATCGTTCGTACTGTCCTGGTCGATCCACATGATTCCAGGTCGAACGAAGATCCACTGGAAGTCGATTTCCGCATCACCGACGCGGGCGGCCACTTCCAGGTGCTGGACGCAAGCGTCGCCGGCATCTGGCTCGCGATCCTCGAACACGACGATTTCGACAGCTTCCTCGGCCAGAACAACGACAGCGTTCCGCTGCTGATCCAGCATCTGCGAAAGCTGACGCGCGATCTGCAGAAATAATTGACCGTAACGTGTAACGGTATTACCATATAAAATCGGTAATACCGTTTGGAGCTTGTTGTGACGACCACCGTAACCGTCAAGGGACAGGTGACGTTGCCCAAGGAAGTTCGCGAGGCCGCGAATATCAAAGCAGGCGATCGGGTCGAGGTACGCGCGACCGCCTCGGGCGCAGTCATTATTGAAAAGTCGAAAGCCATGTCGGAATACGAAGCCAAGCTGCGCGAGATCGCGAAACGAAGGATCATTCGCGGAATCACTACGGACGAACTCATGGAAATGACGCGCGGCGACGCCCCTATATCGCCACGAAAGCGTTGATCCTCGTCGATACGAATATAGTCGTCGATGTCCTCACCGGCGATCCGAACTGGTCCGAATGGTCCATCATTGCCATACGCGACAACGCAGCGGGGAATCGGCTCTGCGTGAATGAAGTCATCTATGCCGAATTGGCCGTCCGTATCGCGGAGGAAGGTCAATTGACTCAAATCCTTTCGGATATGAATTGCCAGCTTGAGCGCATGCCGACGGCCGCACTTCATCTCGCCGGTCGGACATTCGGTCGTTATCGCGATCGAGGCGGGCTACGCACAAATGTGTTGCCGGATTTCTTTATCGGCGCTCATGCACAAACCTCCGGCATGCGCATCCTGACGCGCGACCTGAGACGTTTCCGAACCTACTTCCCGGACGTCGAACTGATCGCGCCCTAGATCAGGCCCGGGCGAAGCGTTTGTACTTGATGCGGTGCGGCTGGTCGGCGTCGACGCCCATGCGGCGTTTCTTGTCGGCCTCGTAGTCCTGATAATTGCCTTCGAACCATTCCACATGGCTATCGCCTTCGAAGGCCAGCATGTGAGTCGCGATGCGGTCCAGGAACCAGCGATCATGGCTGATGATCATCGCACAGCCGGCATATTCTTCGAGCGCCAGTTCCAGCGCGCGGAGCGTTTCGACATCGAGGTCGTTGGTGGGTTCGTCGAGCAGAAGCAGGTTCGAGCCTGACTTCAGCATGGTGGCGAGATGTACACGGTTGCGCTCGCCGCCCGAAAGCTGGCCGACCTTTTTCTGCTGGTCGCCGCCCTTGAAGTTGAACGCACCGACATAAGCCCTGGAGTTCATCTTGGTCTTGCCGAACTCGAGGATGTCGGTGCCGCCGGAGATTTCCTGCCACACCGTCTTGTTGGGATCGAGCGCGTCGCGCGACTGGTCGACATAGCCCATATCCACAGTGTCGCCGATCCGCAGCGTCCCGGCATCCGGTTGTTCGAGCCCCGTCAGCATGCGGAACAAGGTTGTCTTACCGGCGCCGTTCGGGCCGATCACGCCGACGATACCGCCGGGCGGCAGCTTGAAGTTCAGGTTCTCGAACAGCAGCCGGTCGCCATAAGCCTTGGAGAGGCCATCCGCTTCCACCACCACGGAGCCGAGGCGCTCGCTGATCGGAATGAGAATCTGGGCCGGGCCTTGACGTTGTTCCTGCGATTTCGCGAGCAGTTCTTCATAAGCGCTGATGCGCGCCTTCGATTTCGCCTGTCGCGCCTTGGGCGATTGCGAAATCCATTCGCGTTCACGGCTCAGTTCGCGTTCGCGGGCCGCGGCTTCCTGGCCTTCCTGCTTCAGGCGTTTTTCCTGCACGCCGAGGAACGTGGAGTAGTTGCCTTCATGCGGAATGCCTTTGCCGCGATCGAGTTCGAGAATCCACGACGTCACATTGTCGAGGAAGTAGCGATCATGGGTGACGAGGATCACGCAGCCCTTATAGTTGGTGAGCGTGTGCTCCAGCCACTCGACGGACTCAGCATCGAGGTGGTTGGTCGGTTCGTCGAGAAGAAGAATGTCCGGTGCGTCGAGGAGCAATTTGCACAGCGCCACGCGGCGGCGCTCGCCACCCGAAAGCTTGGTCACGTCCGCATCGCCATCGGGACAACGCAGTGCATCCATCGCCTGGTCGACCTGGCTGTCGAGATCCCACAGGCCCTGTGCCTCGATCTCGTCCTGCAGCTTGCCCATTTCTTCGGCGGTTTCATCGGAATAGTTGGCGGCGATCTCGTTGTAGCGATCGACCAGCGCCTGCTTCTTGGCGACGCCTTCCATCACGTTGTCGCGCACGTTCTTGGTGGGATCGAGCACCGGCTCCTGACTCAGATAGCCCATCCGGATTCCGTCCGCGGCCCACGCTTCGCCGGTGAAGTCCTTGTCCATCCCGGCCATGATGCGCATCAGCGTGGATTTGCCCGCGCCATTGACGCCGACGATGCCGATCTTCGCGCCGGGATAGAAGGACAGCCAGATGTCTTTCAGAACCTGCCGTCCGCCGGGATAGGTCTTGGAAAGACCTTTCATCACATAGACATATTGTGGACCGGCCATCGAAAAATCCTTGGGTGTCGCGGGAAGGAGCGGGGTTTTAGCGAAGCCGCTCCCGCGCCGCAACGGCCACGAATCAAAGCTTCGTCCGCCGCCAATTGCAGCGACAATGCACGGGTTGGGCTATTGCAACGTGGTCAGCAGTTCGAGGCTGTGCGGCGCCGCAAGACCGCCGTAGCGCGCGTCTATGGCATCGAGTCGATCCTTAGCCTCGGCACGCTTGCCGTCCTTCAGCAGCGTTGTGACTTCTCTGAACCGGGCTTCGAGATCGGCGTTCAGAGACGATCGGCAGGCGGCGAGGCCGCTATCGCTTTCCGGTGGAGCGAAAAGTGCGTTCAGGCCTCGCGAGAATGCGGCGCCGCTAGCGAGGGCGTGCGCCGTGTCGGGGATGTTTTCAGTCCGGACGCCGAACACACAGAGCTTGTGCAGCGACGTCTTGCTGGCGGCGTCGGCGCTTAGCGCGGCGCTGTCGTCCTCGCCGGTCATGAAGACAAGCCGCGACGTCTCCTGGAAACGCGCGAACAGATCCTTCGGCGGTAGCGGCAGATCGGCTGTTCCTACAGGATCGCTCCCCGCCTGAAGAAGCGCGCCGCGAAACACATCCGGGTATCCGAGCGCGAGGCGCAACGCGACGCGCGCGCCGCCCGAAAATCCGGCGGTGTACACGTGTTCAGGATCGATCGTATAGCGCTGCATGACGTTTTGCGCTGCAAGCAGGGCCAGTGGCACGCGCCGTTCGATCACGTTCGCGTCGTTGCCGGAGCGGGCCGCGCTCACGAAGAGCGCGCCGTACTGATCCAGGACCGATGCCCACCCCGCCGGCAGCTTCGCTTCGTTCCATGGCGGGATGAAGACGATCAAAGCGTAGCCCTTGCTTGGCTTTTGCGCCGGAACATAGAGCGTGAATTTCTCCTGGCTGGGATCGACCGGCTGGCCGCTCAGCGTCTTTCCGGTTTGCACCAGCGTCTGCACTATGTGCTCTGCCGTCAGCGGGCTGAACAGCCGGCGCACGATCTCGGCGTTTCCGGCAAGCGGCGAACTGCCGGTGAACGTCACCTCGCTCTGCAATCCCAACACGGCCTGTGCCTGTGCGGCGGAGACAAGCATCCCTGCCCAGAACGCAAACGTGCCGATGAGCTTCGCCAGAGCATGCATCGCGCGACGATACGCGCACCGCGGCGGAGGATGGTTCGCCATCACTCGAACAATGGAAGAATCAGAAATTGAGCTTCGCGCGCGAAACAACAGCGAGCGCGTTGGCTCCCTGCCCGCGCGTGTTCATCTGATACGCAGCGTTGGTCTGCAGCGCCAAAGCGCCGTCGAAGAATGTGGTCACATAACCAAGCTCCACATCCGTCTCCGGCGTGCGGGTGGCGAGCGACAGGTTCTGAAGACCGTAGTTCAACGCCGCGGCCTTCCCGTCGAGCGGCGATGTGGTCACCAGATTGGCGCTGCCACTATAGATCTGCACCGGTCGCGACAGCGCGACATCCAGTGAGTCGCTGCGGCCGAAAAGGCCGCGTTTGGCGACGGAAATGCCGTAAGCGCGGCTGCGCAGATCGGTCGCTGTCGTCATCAGGCCGGGCGTCGGCGTCAGGTCGAGCTGCGTAATGCCTTCGCTGTAAGACGCCGTCGTCACCCAGCCTTTGCCGAAATCTACATGCGCGGTCATCCCGACAGCAGAGGTCTTGCTGCCATCGGCGATGGCGAGCGCTGGCGTCGTGAGATTTCCGAGCACGCCGTTATGTTCAGTGGTCTGGCTGGCAGTGAGGCCGAGCCCTGCCCAGCGAGCAGGATCCCAGTTCAGGCTCGCGAAGGTGGTGCTGGCCTCGCGGCGGTCGGCCAAAGGCGACTGCTGCGTGAGCTCGGACATCATCGTGTAAGCGCTCGGCGAGAAGCGATCGCGTTGTGGGGTCAGCACCGACTGCGTGATGCCGAAATGCAGATCGTTGGCGACCTTCAGGGTTGCGCCGACGAACGTGCCGCCATCGGCCAGCGCGGCATAAGGCGTGGCGATCGCGCTTGTCAGTGACCTTTCATTAGCCCCTGCCGCGCCAGGGTAGGAGCGGTTCAGAAAATCGGCGGCACTGTCGATGCGGGTGCCGAGATCGAGCACGATGTCCGGCATCAACGGATCGCCGGTCAACGATGTACGGATCTGGTAGCTTCTGCCGTCGAAATAGACATCGGGCAGCAACTGCGGAGCCAAGGCTTGTGGCGCGAACGCAGACGGGAGTGGCGTAGCGGCTTGTGCAACGCACACAAAACCAGCCAGCGCGGCCACGCCCGAAAGCGCGGCGATCGTCCTCGCGTGCCAAAACCCCCTCATGAACACCGTCACGAAGTCCCACAAAATCCTGCTTTACCGGGAAAAATCTTATCAGAAGGCCCGTTCCGATCCAAAGGAAAGGTGCTTCAACCTGTGTCCCGACCGACACAACTTCGCGCGCATCGGAGCCCAGATCCGGTTAACGCGTAATATTATTACATTAAATCGGCGATACGCAGAACCACGCCAGAGGCCCGCCCAGCGTCTGGACCACGGCGGCCGCACCTTTTAGGAAAGCTGCATGTCCGAAACACCCCCGCTCAAAGCCGCCGTGATTCCCGTCACTCCATATCAGCAGAACTGTTCGCTGGTGTGGTGCACCAGGACGATGCGCGGCGCGTTCGTCGATCCCGGCGGCGAGACGGAAAAGCTGAAGGAGCTCGCGCGACTGCAAGGCGTCACGATCGAGAAGATCCTGCTTACCCACGGCCACCTCGACCATGCGAGCGGCGCCGCCAAGCTCGCGCGCGAACACGGCGTGAAGGTCGAAGGGCCGCATCGCGACGACCAGTTCCTGCTCGACGATCTCGGCCGTAACGCCAAGCGTCCCGGCTTCGGCGACGCGGAAAACTGCACCCCCGACCGCTGGCTGGAAGACAACGATACGGTCACGATCGGCGAGGTCACGCTCGGCGTCCGGCATTGCCCGGGCCACACGCCGGGCCACGTCGTGTTCTATCATGAGGGCGTGCGGATTGCGTTCGTCGGCGATGTGCTGTTCCGCGGTTCGATCGGGCGCTGCGATCTTCCGCGCGGCGACTGGAACCAACTGATCAACGCGATCACGTCGCGGCTTTTCCCGCTTGGCGACGACATCACCTTCGTCTCCGGCCACGGCGAGATGTCGACGTTCGGGTGGGAGCGCAAGACCAACCCGTATGTGAGCGATCTTGCGCTCGGTATCACCCGCGAGCTCGGCGTTTAGAACCGCTCAACGCGAGGCGACAGCCTCGACTTCGATCAGCAGCCGCGGATCGACCAGTTGCGAGATGAACAGGAACGTCGATGCCGGACGCGCATCGCCGAGATGCCGTTTGCGCGCATCGCGGGTAGCCGACGCATCCTGGCCGGCGACGACATAGATGTTGAGCTTCACCAGATTGCGCGCAGCCATGCCGTGTGCTTCCAGCACGTGCATAATATTGGCGAACGCTTCGTCAGCCTGCGCCGCGAGGCCTTCTAGCATGGTTCCATCGGCTTTCATCCCGACCTGGCCCGCGATGTAGAGCAGATCGGAACCGGTCTTCACCAAGCCAGCGTGCGAATAGGCTCCGACCGGCTTCATCACGGTCGCAGGATTGTTGAACTCGGGTGCGCTCATTGACTTCATCCTTCGCGTTTCGTTGTGCCATTATCGGGCAGCACGGATCAGGACGACAGGACCACGCGATGCTTTTCATGGTGATCGAGACATTCAAGGACCAGAACGGCAGGGCCGTCTACCAGCGTCTGCGGGAAGAAGGCCGCAAAATGCCGGATGGGCTGAACTTCGTGCAGAGTTGGGTGTCCGCCGACCTCAGCCGGTGCTTCCAACTGATGGAAACCAACGATGCGGGCCTGTTCCAGCGCTGGATCGCGGAATGGCAGGACGTCATGGGCTTCGAGGTGATCCCCGTCACCGAAGGCAAACACACCGCAATCGCCTTCGGCGCGGCGCACTGAGCCGCTTTACTCAATCACCCGGAACGTTGCACTGGCACGCGCGATCGGTGTTAGTTCAGCGGTGATCAAGGCATCGGCAAACCCCATCTGGCGACCGGCGCGCAGCACGCGTGGCGTGACGCACATCCACTGACCGATCGACGCAGTTGCCAGATAATCGAGCGCGAGCGTAACCGTCACCGCGCCTTTCGCGGCCGTCCCGTGTTTCGCCGAGCGCGCCGCACCGAACGACAATCCCATCGCATTGTCCGCCAAGGCGGCGACCACGCCGCCATGCAGGAAGCCGCGCGAATTGCAGTGCTGCGTCGACACGATCATGCCGATCTCGACCAGCGCTTCGCCGCGCCGTGAATAAAGCGGCTCCCATGGATCGGTGACGGCGCTGGTGCGGAAGTGGCGTTCGAAACCGTCCGGGATTGCGTTGCTCATGCGACGCTGGCCGGAAGAACGAGCGGCCCAACATCGGGCTCGCCCTGCCGCACGCCCTTGCCGGCACGCGCGACCAGCGTCTCCGGCGCGAACAGCATGTCGAGCGCGTTGATCGCATGTTTGGAGCAGCGGTCGTTGCAGATCGCGAGCAGCTTCGCATCGCTGCCCTTCGCTTCTTCCTCATGGACGAACACTTCGAGGATCGGTGTGGCCGTCAGCACCTGCGTCATGGTGATGCCGAGGCTCGCTTCGTGGGTGCAGAGGCGGTCGAGGTCCGCCCCGCCTGGCATGCCGCAAGCGAGGACGACCGCGCAGCCTTCTGTTTCGATCAGCCGTCGAGCCGCGACCGCCAAGTCTTTGAACCCCGGTACCGTGCGGCGGCGCACGTCGAAATCCTCCGGCCGGCCGCGCTGTTCTGCCAGCGCTCCCAGCACGATCGCGCCCATGTCGATACGTGCGAACATCGTGTCCACCACGCCAATCCGTTTCATAGCGACTCTCAAATTTGTTTCGGATGTATTGTATGTTTCGTTTATTTCGAATATCAAGAGGCCATGGCACCAGAAAAGAGCGACTCCAAAACGACCGTCGAACCAACAGAAGCGGATGCCGATCTGGCTCGCACGTCCGTCAAGCGGCTCACCCGTACCCGCAGCACACCGGCCATCGCGCTCGGCGGATCGGAGCCCGACGCCCCCCTGCCTGAGCCGGCTTTCCGACTGCTGCTCGAAGTGCTCAACCAGATGGCCCGCGGCCATGTCGTGACCGTGTCGGCGATCGAGGCGGAGCTCACGACACAGCAGGCGGCCGAGCTCCTCGGCGTGTCGCGGCCGCATCTGGTGAAGCTGCTCGAAACCGGCCAGCTCCCGTTCCGAAAAGTCGGCGCCCACCGCCGCGTCACCTTCAGCGACCTCGCGGCCTATCGCGCAGGCACGCGCAAATCCACGGAGCCTTTCATGAAACTGGATTCCATCAACGACGCGGTGCTGGCGATCGCCAACGGGGAGATGGTGGTTGTGGTCGATGACGACGATCGCGAAAACGAAGGCGATCTGATCATGGCCGCCTCCAAGGCCACGCCACAGCAGGTCGCGTTCATGATCCGCCACACCAGCGGCATCCTGTGCGCCCCGCTCAGCGCAGAACGCGCCCGCACGTTGCAGCTCGATCCGATGGTGCGCGACAACAATGCGCCGCTGCGCACCGCTTTCACCGTGTCGGTCGATTATCGCGAAGGCCTGACCACCGGCATCTCTGCCGAGGAACGCACCAACACGGTGCGCGCGCTCGCCAACGGGAACGTCATCGCCACGGACTTTGTGCGACCAGGCCATGTCTTTCCTCTCATCGCACAGGATGGTGGCGTGCTGGTCCGCTCGGGCCACACCGAAGCCGCTACCGATCTCGCGTCGCTGGCTGGGCTGCCCGCAGTGGGTCTGCTCGGTGAGTTGGTCAACGACGACGGCAGCGTGAAGCGCCTGCCGGCGCTCATCGCGTTCGCGAAGGAGCACAAGCTCAAGATCGTCTCCATCGCCGATCTCATCGCTCACCGCCGCACGCGCGAACGCCTCGTCGAACGCGTGGAAGAGTTTGAAGTCGATACCGAGATCGGCCACGCCATGGCGATCAGCTACGCGACGAAGTTCGATACGCTCCATCACGTGGCGCTCGTGTTCGGCAATATCGCGAGCGTCCCGGCCCCGCTGGTGCGTATCCACAGACAAGAAGTGCTGAACGACGTGTTCCGCAAGCCGGGCGAGACCAATCTGATTTCCGCTGCGCTCCAGCGCATCAAACACGCAGGCGCTGGCGTCGTGGTCTACCTGCGCGAAGGTGCCGCCGGCGTGCAACCGGGCGCACGTGACGAACAAGCTACGCCGAACGAAGCCAAACGGGACAAGATGTGGCGCGAAGTCGGGATCGGGGCGCAGATCCTCAAGGATCTCGGCCTTTCCAGCATCAAGCTGCTGACCACCCACCGCCTCGACTATATGGGTCTTTCCGGCTTCGACATCCGCATCGCGGACAGCGAAATCATCGGCGGCTAGCGGCGATGACAGCTATCGAGAGGGATGCTCCGGCAAAACACATCGCGAAGGTTGCGCAGATCGTGGAGATTCCGATCGCGCGGATAGGCTGCACGGTCAAGTTCTGCAGTTTCACGGGGCTGCAAGACGAGAAAGAGCACCTGCTGATCGTTGTCGGCGAACCGGACCTGACGGCGGCCCCACTAGTGCGCGTGCATTCCGAATGTCTGACGGGCGATCTGTTCGGCTCCTTGCGCTGCGACTGCGGGCAGCAGCTGACGAGCGCCCTCGAACGCATGTCCTCCGAAGGCGGTTTTCTGGTCTACCTGCGCCAGGAAGGCCGGGGAATCGGTCTCTACAACAAGCTGGCCGCTTATCGCCTTCAGGATCATGGCTTCGATACCTTCGAGGCCAATCGCGAGCTCGGGCTCGCGCCGGATTTGCGGGATTATTCCGCGGCCGCAGCGATGTTACGAGCCGTGGGCGTGACGGAAATTCGCTTGATCACAGACAATCCGGACAAGATCGCACAATTGGAAAAGCGTGGCATCGCCGTGCGCGCCCGTGTGCCGGCGCCAACTTCTGTCACATCGCATAACCGCAAATATATCGCGACGAAGCAAAGGGCCTGGGCGTTAAAGCTCTAGCCTCGGTACCTACAACACGTATCCGTCGCCGGACCCGCGAACCGTCACCTCGCCGATCGAAACACCCCATGCTGATCGGTCGCGTGCAGAACTCTGCATAGGTTGAAGCGAGACTGGCGTATCCCCACCACACAGGACAGACAGGCGTCACGCCGCCACGGTCTTCATCGTGCTGTCCGGTGGCGGAATGCGGCCCCATTCGCGGTAGATCTTGTAGGCGGCGGTGAGCGCCAGCGCCGCGCCGAGAATCTGGCAAGCCATGCGCGCGCCGCGATCGGCTTCTACATTCGTGAAGATGTCCCCATAGCTTGCGTGCCAGCCGAGCTGCGTCGCCGTCAGCACGAACAGCATGATTTCGGCCATACGCGTCAGACGGGTCCAACGGCCCGGCACAAGGACCGCAGCCTCGAGCGCAATGAGCACAGGCATGAACAGTGCGAACCACAGCATACGCAACAGGCTCGCGAAATCGGCCGTGTAGGTGAGCACTGCCGGATCGACGTGCCCGCCTGACAGAAGATGAATTATCGGTCCCGGCCAAAGATAAACCGCCTCGTAAAATGTCAGGATGGCGACGAGCGGAAGCTGTTCGACGACACGCACCGCGTCATAGTCCTGCACTTTGGAAGGCTTCCACTGGAAGCGCTCCGGCCAGCGCCGCGCCGCCCATCCCTTCAGCGCGAACACAACCGTCAGAACGCCGAGCCAAGCGAGGAACAAAAGCGACGCCGTGTACTGATCGATCGAAAACGGCAATCGCGGATTGGTGCTGGGAATCAGCAATGCACCAGCGACGGCCGCGAGCACGAAACTGCGTGTGTCCGCTGGATCGACCACCGCAACCGGTGTGTGGTAACGCGCCGCGACATCGGCGGGGCGGCCGAAGCGTCGCACGATGGCGAGCGCTCCGTCTGCATCGCCGCCTGCTAGTTCTTCGGTCAGGAGCGAGCGCAACTCGGCGGCCACATCGGTGCGCTCGCCACGCGGCAAATGGCTCGCCACATCGCGCACATAGCTTTCGATCACATCGCCGGCATTCATGATTCACCCTCCGTCACCAACTTCTCGACCGTTCCAACCAGCCCGCGCCAGTTGGTGCTGAGCCGTTCGAAAACCTTCCGCCCTTCGGGGCTGAGTACGTAGTAGCGGCGCGGCGGTCCGTCTTCGATCCGCCACTCGCTCTTGAGCAGGCCTTGCTCCTCCATCCGCCGTAGCAAGGGATAAAGTGTGCCCTCTTCGATCGGCATGTCTTTCCCCGCCAGCGCCTGCCGCAGCGAGTAGCCGTATTGGGCGTCTCGAAGCTGCGACAGCACGGCAAGGGTCAACACCCCGCGCCGCAACTCCTGCTCAAGCTTGTCGGCCGGATCCGGCTGACCGTTCTTCACGTACGGCACCTACTGTATTGAACCCTATACATAGCATAACACAGTATATTGTCAAGCTCAGGTCACCGCGTCGGTGCTCTGCAAACCGACTCGACTCGCGCCCCTGCCCCTGATTTTTTGTCGCCCTTCCAAAAGAACAGGGACAAAGAAACGCCATGACCGCCATCAATCCGGTGACCGATCTTTCAAAGGACGGCGACGTCGCCGTCATCACCCTCAATTCGCCGCCGGTGAATGCGCTCAGCGCCGCGGTGCGCGATGGCCTGTACGACGCGTTCAAGGCCGCGATTGCAGACAACAGCGTCAAGGCCATCGTGCTGATCTGCGAGGGCCGTACCTTCATTGCGGGCGCGGACATTTCCGAGTTCGGTGGCGCCATGAAGGGCGCTTCGCTGTTCGACGTACAGAACATGATGGAAGGGTCGCCCAAGCCGGTGGTTGCCGCGATCCACGGCACCGCGCTCGGCGGTGGCCTCGAAGTGGCGCTGTGCGCGCATTATCGCGTGGCGGTGCCGAGCGCGCGCTGCGGCCTGCCGGAAGTGAATCTCGGCCTGCTGCCGGGTGCTGGCGGCACGCAGCGCCTGCCGCGCATCACCGGTGTCGAGAAGGCGCTGGAGATGATGACCAGCGGACAGCACGTGCCGGCCAAAGAATGCCTCGCCATGGGCCTCGTCGATGAGATCGCGCCGGAAGGCAAGCTCAAGGAAACGGCGATCGCGTTCGCGCGCAAGATCGTCGCCGAGCACAAACCGCTGGTGAAAGTACGCGACAACAACACCAAGCTCGAGGCCGCCAAAGGCCATCCGGAGATCTTCGCCAATTTCCGCAAAGCCAATGCCCGCAAGTTCCGCGGCTTCAAGGCGCCGGAAGCCAACATCAAATGCGTCGAAGCGGCCGTGAACCAGCCGTTCGAGGAAGGCCTCAAGACCGAGCGCAAGCTGTTCGGCGAGGTGATGACGAGCCCGGAGTCCGCAGCCCAGCGCTACTACTTCTTTGCCGAGCGGCTCGCGAACAAGATTCCCGACGTGCCGGACGACACTGCGACGATCCCTGTGAACAAGGTCGGCATCATCGGCGCCGGTACCATGGGCGGTGGCATCGCGATGAACTTCGCCAATGCCGGCATTGCGGTCACGATCGTCGAAGTGAAGCAGGACGCGCTCGACCGCGGCCTCAAAGTCGTGTGCGGCAATTACGAACGCAGCGCCAAGAACGGCCGCTTTACCATGGATGAGGTCGAGAAGCGGATGGGCCTGATCAAAGGCTCGCTGAACATGGAAGACCTCGCCGACTGCGACCTCGTGATCGAGGCGGTGTTCGAACGCATGGATGTGAAGAAGGACATCTTCACCAGGCTCGACAAGATCGTAAAGCAGGGCGCGATCCTCGCCACCAACACCAGCGGTCTCAACATCGACGAGATCGCGAGCGTGACGAAGCGGCCGGAAGCGGTGATCGGACTGCACTTCTTCTCACCCGCAAACGTGATGAAGCTGCTGGAGATCGTGCGCGCCGATCACACGTCGAAAGAGGTGATCGCGACCTCGATGAAGCTTGCCAAGAAGATCGGCAAGATCGCGGTGCTGGTCGGCGTGTGCCCGGGCTTCGTCGGCAACCGCATGCTGGCGCAGCGCGGCCGCGAAGCCCAGAAAATGGTGCTGGAAGGCGCGATGCCGTGGGATGTCGACCGCGTGCTTTACGATTTCGGCTTCCCGATGGGTCCGTTCGCGATGAGCGACCTCGCCGGTCTCGATATCGGGTGGGTCAAAGAAAAGAGCCACGGCGAAACCATCCGCGACGTGCTGTGCGAAGCGGATCGCCGCGGCCAGAAGACCGGTGCCGGCTATTACGACTATGACCCCGAGACGCGCGCCGCGAAACCGTCGCCGGTGACCGAGAAGATCATCCACGACTTCGTGCAGAAGAGCGGCAAGAACCCGCGCACGATCGGCGACCAGGAAATCCTGGAGCGTTGCATCTATCCGATGATCAACGAGGGCGCGAAGATCCTCGAAGAGAAGAAGGCGATCCGGCCGTCAGATATCGATGTGGTGTGGGTCAACGGCTATGGCTGGCCGGTCTACCGCGGCGGCCCGATGCACTACGGCGACCAGATCGGCCTCGACAAGGTACTGGCCAAGATGAAGGAGTTCCAGGCGACGATGGGCGATGCGTTCAAGCCCTCCGCGCTGCTGGAAAAGCTGGCCGCAGAAGGCAAGAAGTTCGCCGACATGCGCTGACCGGCATCACACCAAACGAACGCAGAAACAGCGGCGGTTAACTCGCCGCTGTTTCTGTTTGTGAATCTTCAGTTTTTGTAGGCCTGCGGATCGGAGAAACCGATCTTTGTCACGCCCATGCTTTGCGCGTCCGACAAAACCTTCGCCACAACGTCGTAGCGCGCAAGACGATCCGGTTGGATGTGAAGTTCCGGTTGTGGTGTCTGCCGTGTGGCGTGGGCCAGATTGGCGTCCAGTGTCGCACGGTTTACCGCTCGCCCGTTCCACAGGATCGTGTCGTCGAAATCGACGACCAGGTCGATCACGACCGGCTTCGGCTGGTTCAATGCCGTACCATGCGGCAAAGCCAGCTTTACCGCGTGGGTCTGCATAGGCAACGTGATGATGAGCAGCGTAAGCAGGACCAGTATCACGTCGATCAGCGGCGTGGTGTTCATTTCCGACAGCACGTCGCCCGAATTATTGCCGTTGAAAGCGATTGCCATGGCGTCTTCTCCCCTGTATGGCAGGAGAAGGGTGCGCGCCGATTGTGGGCGGTTTACGGCGACAAATCGTCAGCCTGCCGAGGATTTTACGCGTTGCGGGTAGCCGCAGGAACACGCTAGCGTGACTAGTGCTGGCGGGGCTCGCCGGAAAACCCTACGAAGATGAAACATGGCTGCAATGTTGCAGGGGCCTATGCGGGCGAAGATATGTCCTAAAGTTCGTCGCGATGGGGAATCGGGGCAAACCGCGCGCACTTTTAACAATCCGGTTGGCGTTTCAGATCGCGCCGGCTGTGAAACCGAAAAATCAGAGGCAGGGATATGATGGGCTTCCGGGTCGTGAGCAGGCGCGTGTCCAGCCTGAAGGGATCGGTTTCCGCCGCGACCTTGGGTCTCTTCATGACCGTTTCGTCGGGCGGCGCTGCGACTGCTGCCACGGATATCGAGTCGGGCCACACCTACCAGGCCTCCAACCTCGGCGCCAATGCCACCTTCGCGGGCGGCACGGTGGACATGGACAAGTCGCCCAATGCCACCGACTTCACGATCGGCAATAGCGCCACCAATACATTCGATGCGATCGGCAACTCGTCCATCCTGAACGGCACACTGACGAGTGCTTCGAACAGTACCGGGACGCTTATCTTCACCGACAGCAAGGGTGGCGGCACCATCACGCTCACCAACAGCGGCAACGACTACGTCGGCCCGACCACGATCGACAGTGGGGTGACGCTTGCACTGTCTGGGACGGGCACGATCGCGTCCTCCACCAGCGTGACCGACAATGGCGGGCTCGACATTTCGAAGACCACAAGTGGCGCCTCGATCAGTTCTCTTTCCGGCACGGGCACGGTCAATCTGGGATCGCAGAGTCTGACCCTGATCGGGTCTTCCGGCATCTTCTCCGGTGTCATCTCGGGGACGGGGAGCGTCATCGTCGGCAGCGGCACGACGGTTCTGTCAGGCGACAACACCTATACCGGCGGCACGAGCATCCTGACGGGCCGTCTGCAGATCGGTAACGGCGGCACGACCGGCTCGATCTTCGGCGACATTTCCGATGCCGGCACATTGGCTTTCGACCGGACCGACACGGTGACGCTCGGCAATTTGGTGCACGGTTCGGGTGGCCTCACCCAAGCTGGCTCGGGGACCCTGTCGATTACCGCCGCGGAGACCTACACCGGCGTGACAACCATCTCGGTCGGAACTCTTGCGTTGACCGGAAACGGAAGCATTGCCGCTTCCAGCAGCGTCGCGGCGACCGGCATTTTCAACATCGCCGCGGCGACCAGCCCCGTTTCCATCATTTCGCTGTCCGGCACAGGATCCGTCGTCTTGGGCTCGCAATCCCTGACGATCACAAATGGAGCCACTGCCGATTCGTTCACCGGTGCAATCAGCGGCACCGGTAGCGTGACGGTCGGTGCAGGCACGCTGACACTCGGCGGCACCAACACCTACACCGGCGGCACCTCGATCCTGTCCGGCGCCACGCTTCAGTTGGGAACCGGAGGGTCGGGCGGATCGATCGTCGGAGATATCGCCGATGCAGGAACGCTGGTCATCAACCGAAGCGACGCCTTCTCCTACGGCGGCGTCGTTTCCGGCGCTGGCGCACTCACCAAGACGGGCGCCGGTACGACGACGTTGACGGCGGCGCAAACCTATACCGGTCTGACCACCATCTCTAATGGAACGCTGGCCTTGTCGGGCAACGGCAGCATCGCTGCATCGAGTGGCGTGGTGGACAACGGAACGCTCGATATCTCTGCCAGCACCAACACAGACAATGCCATCGAAACACTGTCGGGCAGCGGCAAGGTGGTGCTTGGCACGCAGACGCTGGACGTGATCGACGCGTCTAGCACGTTCGCCGGCATTATCTCCGGCACCGGCAACGTGGTCCTGGAAAAGGGCACCGAGACACTGTCGAACGACAACACCTTCACCGGCACCACGACGATCAGCGGCGGTACGCTCGCGATCACCGGAACGGGCGCGGTGGCGGCCAGCAGCGTTATCGACAACAGCGTTTTCGATATTTCGGGCACGACCGCCGGAACGTCCATCCAGTCGCTTGCCGGCAACGGCTCCGTCTTGCTCGGATCGCAAACCCTCACTTTGCTCAACGCGACAGGCACGTTCAGCGGAACGCTGATGGGCGCCGGCGGGCTGACGGTCAAGAACGGCACCGAAACGCTCACCAGTGCCATCGGTTACACCGGCGCGACAACCGTCGCCTCCGGCGCGACTTTGGTGCTGCAGGGCGATGCGAGCAGTGCGGCCTCCAGCCTCGAAATCAACGGCACGCTGGACGCAACCGGAACGACAGGCACCTCCGTGTCGGCGACCTCCCTGGGGGGGTCGGGCACCGTCAATCTGGGCACGAACGGTCTGGTTCTCACCAACGCCAACGACATCTTCTCGGGCACGCTCGCGACGAGTGGCGGCCTGATGATTACAGGCGGCACGGAAACCATCACGAGCGATCTCAACTACACGGGCGGAACGACAATCGCCACCAACGGTACGCTGCAGCTTGGCTTCGAAACGACGGCCGGATCGATTGCCGGCGACGTCACCGACAATGGCACGCTGGCGTTCGATCGCAGCGACAGCCTCATCTTCAACGGAATCATATCGGGCACCGGCAAGCTCGTGCAGAGCGGCCCGGGCATAACGATCCTCACCGGAAACGAGACCTATACCGGCGGAACGACGATTTCGGCGGGTACGCTGCAGATCGGCAACGGCAGCGCATCCGGCCAGATCATCGGCAACGTGGTCGACAATGGCACGCTGGCATTCGATCGCAACGATGCGGTGACCTACGGCAGTGTCATCTCCGGCTCGGGCGGCGTCAGCCAGATGGGCAGCGGGTCTCTCACACTCACCGCCGCCAACACCTACACCGGTGCAACCGCGATCACAGCCGGCGGTTCGCTGATACTCACCGGCAACGGCAGCATCGCCGGCACGAGCAACGTCGCGGACGACGGGACATGGGACATTTCGGCGACCAGCGGCAACTCCGTCAGCGTCGGCTCACTGTCGGGCGCCGGCACAGTCACCCTTGGCGCCCAGTCGCTCTCGCTCACGAAAGGCGCAGGCACGTTCTCCGGTGCGATTTCCGGAACAGGCAGTTTGTTCGTGACGGGTGGCGACGAAGTGCTTGCCGGCACCAACACCTACACCGGCGCCACGACAGTCGGCGGCGGTACGCTGGAGGTGGACGGTTCGATCGCCTCGTCGAGCAGCGTTATCGTCAACAGCGGCGGCACGCTGGCCGGCAGCGGTAAGGTTTCGCAGACCACCATCAACAGCGGCGGTACCCTGGCCGGCGGCAGCGCAGGCTCGGGTACGCTCACCATTAACGGCAATCTGACGGAGAACAGCGGCGCGAAAACGCTGGTGAACATCTCTTCGGCCTCAGCGTCGATGGTCCAAGTCAACGGCAAGGCTGACATCTCAGGAACGCTCACGGTAGCGAACCTCGCCGGCGTCGTTCCTGTCGGCAAGACATGGACTATCCTGTCGGCAACAGGCGGCGTGGAAGGAACCTATGCGTTGGTGCAGCCGACGGGTTCGAACTTCAGCTACAAGCTGTCCTACGACGCGGACGACGTATTCCTCATGATCGCGCTCGCACGTCTGACCCCGCTGCTGCCCACTTCAGCGACGGTCAATGAGAAGGCGGTTACCGGCGGGATCGATGCGGCAATCGCGAACGGCGACAACCTGCCAACGGCATTCGATGCTCTCGGCAATCTGTCGTCCTCCGCGCTCGCGTCTGCGGCCGACCAGATGTCCGGCGAACTCGGTGCCGATCTTCCGCAGATCGGGCAGGCGATGAGCGATCCGTTCATGGGCGCGATGTTCGACCGGATGAACACGTTTGACGGCGGCCACAGCGCCAGCACAATTCCGGCACGAGGCCCCGGCGGTTGGATTTCGGTGCTGGGAGACACGGGCGATACGGACGGCGAGCTATCCACTCTCGGCGCCCATCATGTGAATGCCAATGCGATCGGCGTGGTCGGCGGCTATGATTGGCTCGTCGGACCCAACCTGTTGGTCGGCCTGGCGGCATCCGGCGGCAGCGCCCATTTCTCGCTCTCCGGCGATCTCGGCAAGGGCCATGGCAACGCCTATCAGCTCGGCGGCTACGGCTATATGCATTTCAGCCCGCATATCTATGGCTCGCTGGCCGGCATGATCGCGGTGGACGACATTAGCACCAACCGCACCGTGACGGTGTCCGGCACGGACGATCTCAACGGCAAAGCCACCGGGTTTACCTACGGTGCGCGGTACGAAACCGGCCTCTATTTCGGCTGGCTCACGCCCTACGCCGCGGTGCAGAGCGTGTTCTTCAACTCGCCGGGCTTCTCGGAAAGCGCGTCTTCGGGGGCGTCGACCTTCGCACTCAGCTACGACTCGCGCACGACCGACAACACGCGCGTCGAAGTGGGCGCAGGCGAAAGCGGCGACATCGCAATCGGCAGCGACACGAGCCTCAATCTGTCGGGCCGCCTCGCCTATATGCACGAGTTCGAAAGCACGCGCGATATCCAGGCCTCGTTCGCGGCACTGCCGAACTCCGACTTCACGGTCTTTGGGGCGCAGCCGTCACGGGATGCTGCGCTGGTTTCGTTCGGCGCGCGGGTCGGCGGCGACACGGGCCTGGCGTTCCAGACCAAGCTGAACGGGGAGCTCGGCGACAAGTCGAAGAGTTACTTCGGGACGCTGGGCGTGGATTATCGCTGGTAAGACGGCCCCGGATTTTCTTGCAACGGTGCGCGCGGGTCAGCACCATCTCCGCCTTTGGAGAAGGAGAGCCCGCGCGTGTTCGCCAAAATCCGTGATCTCGACGTGTATTACGAGCGTGCCGGCAGCGGCGCGCCGCTGCTCTTCATCTCCGGCTCCGGCGGCGATCTGCGCGTACGACCGGGTGTACAGGATGGGCCGCTGAAGAAGCATTTCGACTGCCTGTTCTACGACCAGCGCGGCCTCGGTCAGACCTCGAAACCGGACATGCCCTACACGATGGCCGATTATGCCGACGACGCCGCGGCATTAATGGATCACATCGGCTGGAAGAGCGCGAAAGTGTTGGGCGTGTCGTTCGGCGGTATGGTCGCGCAGGAGTTTGTGCTGCGCCATCCGGAAAAGGTGGAGCGCCTGGTGCTCGCCTGCACCTCGCCCGGCGGCCAAGGCGGCGCGTCCTATCCGTTTCACACCATCGAGCACATGGGCAAGGAAGAACGCGCCCGGCACATGATCCCGATCAACGACACGCGACGCGACACGGTGTGGCAGAAGGAAAATGCCGAGCAGTACGAACAGTTCGTCGCGATGGCGATGAGCGATCCCTATGAAACCGAGCCCGGCCGCGCGATGGGCTATCACCGGCAGCTCGGAGCGCGCTCGCACCACGACACATGGGACCGCCTGCCTGAGATCGATTGTCCGGTGATGCTCGCCGCCGGCAAATATGACGGCATTGCGCTGCCGGAGACTCAGCGCCGTATGGCGAGCCGCATCCGCAACGCCCAACTGCAGTTCTTCGAAGGCGGCCACCTCTTCATGATTCAGGACCGCGCCGCGTTCCCGGCGATGATCGAATTTCTGAAGGGCTGAGCGTCACCGAACCTGATTGGCTATTTGTCGCGAGCACCGGCTATAGAACGTCCATGACCCAACTGTTCGGCACCGCGCTTGCCACCCTGTTCGTTGCGATCGGGCCGGTGGAAGTGGCGGCTATGTTCCTGGCGCTCACCACCGGCATGACGTCCGCGCATAAGCGGAAGCTGGCGATCATCGCCGCGATGACGGCGACAGCGGTATTGCTGGCATTCGCGCTCGGCGGGGTGCAACTGTTGGGTCTGATCGGCGTCGGACTGCCCGCTTTCCGGACCGCCGGCGGCGTGCTGCTTCTGATGGTGGCGGCCGACTTGCTGCTTGCACAGCATTCCGCCATCTCCTCGATCACCAGCACCGAGGAGCAGGAAGCGCAGGCGCAAAAGACCGACATCGCCGTTTTCCCTCTCGCCATTCCGCTGACCGCAGGTCCCGGCAGCATGACCGCGGTCGTGCTGTTGATGGGCAAGGCCAATACCTATGTCGACATGGCGATGGTGCTCGCGGCGCTGGTCGTGATGATGGCGATCACATTCCTTTCGATGCTGGCCTCCGACCGGCTGATGCAGCTGCTGCGCCGCACCGGTGCCAATGTCGTGGCGCGGGTGTCCGGTGTGCTTTTGGCGGCACTCGCCATGCAGTTCATCTTCGACGGTCTGAGCGCGAGCGGTTTGTTCCATTCCCCGCCTTGAACGCGGTCATTCCGTCACCAGCTTATTTTCATGAAGAAAACGCTTCTGCTCGGGGCATTCTGCCTTGCGTCGCTGCTGCCGGAGGTGGCGCTGGCCGACGCGGCGTCCGATTGTCACGTGGGTGCGTATCGCCTCGATGACCGGACTGTGATCGACATCGCCCCGTCGGAGGGCGACACACTGCGTTGGCGCCGCTTCGACGGCGCGACCGGCGCGCTGTCCAGCACAGGTGGCGACAAATGGACCAGCACCTATGGCTGGACCAAGCGCCCCGATGGACACACCGTTACGTTGCCCGACTGCCAAAACCTCTCTTTCGACAACCGTCAAGGCGCGCGCATCGCCTTTGACGTCACCGACACGGCGTTTGTTAGCCATGACACAAAGCTTGTCGGGCGACTGGTGCTGCCCAAAGGCGGCGGGGCGGTTCCGATCGTGGTGCTAACCCACGGATCGGAAAACGATTCGGCGATCAAATCTTATGCGCTGCAGCGGCTGTTTCCGTCCGAAGGGATCGGTGCATTCGTCTTCGATAAGCGCGGCACAGGTAGCTCCGGCGGTACCTATACCCAGAACTTCAGCCTGCTCGCGGACGACGACATTGCCGCGATGCGCGAAGCACGCCGTCTGGCGGGCCCGCGCGCCGGCCGCGTCGGCTATCAGGGTGGCAGCCAGGCGGGCTGGATCATTCCGCTGGCCGTCAATCGAGCGCCTGTCGACTTTGCGATCGTCTGTTTCGGCCTCGCCGTCACGGTGCTGCAAGAGGATCAGCAGGAAGTGGCGCTGGAAATGAAAAACGCCCACCACACGCCGCAAGAGACTGCGAAGGCTCTGGAGGTCGCGCGGGCCGCAGAGGCAGTGATCGAAAGCAAGTTCACCAAAGGCTTCGCTGCATTCGACGCCGTCCGCGCCAAATACCGCAACGAACCCTGGTACAAGGACGTGCACGGCGACTTCACCTATCTGCTTCTGCCTTACGATGAAAAAAAGCTGCGCGAGATCGGGCCTCAATACACCTTCGGCACGCCGTTCCGCTACGAACCGATGCCGGCTTTGCAGGACAACACGACCCCGCAGCTCTGGGTGCTGGGCAGCGACGATCTGGAAGCGCCGAGCGCGATGACGGGCGCGCGCATCAAGTCGCTTATCGGGAAAGGCAAGCCGTTCACGCTCGCGCTCTACCCCGGCGCAGAACACGGCATGACCTTGTACGAGCTGGATGCGAAAGGCGAGCGGCTCTCGACGCGCTACGCACCCGGCTATTTCACGATGATGCGCGACTTCATCCGCGACGGCCGCCTGCACGGCAGCTATGGCGACGCGCAGATCAGCGGACCGCCCTAAAGCGCGATCTGCTTTCCCGGTTCGAATTTCACCGGCATCTTCTTCGGGCCGGAGATGAAGTTCGAGGGAAGCCACTCCGGTTCGCCCGCCAGCTCCATCTTGTCCATCCGCGCCAGCACTTCGGTGATGATCGCGTCGATTTCGATGCGTGCGATATGCTGGCCGAGACAGGCATGCGCGCCGGTGCCGAATGCGATGTGTTCGTTGGGCGTGCGCTGCAGGTCGAGCGTGTCGGGGCGGTCGAACTTCGCGGGATCGCGATTGGCGGAGCCGAAATACATCACGGCCTTCTCGCCCTTCTTGATCGTCTGGCTGCCGACCGTCGTGTCTTTCGTCGCGGTACGGCGCATGTAGATCACCGGGGTTGTATAACGCAGCAACTCTTCCCGCGCGCTGTTGAGCCGCGTGGCTGGGTCGGCCCTCAGCCAGGCGAGTTGCTCGGGGTGCTCCAGCATCGCAATGAACCCTGCTGAGAGCAGGTTACGCGTGGTGTCGCCACCGGCATCCACAAGGAGCAGGAAGAACAGCAGAAACTCCATGTCCTCCAGCCGGCGGCCATCGACCTCTACGGTCAGCAGTTTGGTGGCAAGATCGTCGGCCGGACGCGCGCGCTTTTCCGCGATCACCTTCGAGCCGTACTCGAACATCTTCATCACGGCCTGTGCGCCTGCCCCTTCCGGCAGACTCTCCGGCGCCGAGTGGATCGTCTCGGTAAGCTTGTAGAGTTCACGGCCGTCCGAAAGCGGCAATCCCATCAGTTCCGCGATCACGAAGCTCGGCATCTCGCCGGCCACGTCGTTCACGAAATCGCATTCGCCGCGCTCGATGACGGCGTTGACGATCTGGCGGGCAAGCTGTTGCAGCCGCGGAGTCTTCTCGCCGGCGCTGCCCACGGTGAACGCATCGCGGATCAGGCGGCGATAGGCCGTGTGCTGGGGCGGGTCCATCATCAGCATCATCTTGTAGCCGCCGATGGTCGCCGGTGTGCCGGCCAGCGGATCCTGGATCATGATCGTCGGCTCGGAGGAGAACGCCTGGAAGTTGCGGTCGACATCCCAAACGTCCTGATAGCGGGTGACCGCCCAAAAACCCGGACCGTTCGGTTCCGCGTGCCAGAAGACGGGTGCGTTTTCCCGCAACCATTGGTATTGCGCCAGCGGATGGCCTGCGGCGAAGGATTTGGGATTCCAGAGATCGATCTGCATGACGTTTCCCGGTGCTGTTTTGCCGGAACTGTAATCCCCTTGGCGCCTCCGCGGGAGAGGACCGCCGGCACTGTCGCTACGGCAAGCGCGACGGCGCCCCCGGCGATGCTGGCGCAACGGGGCAGAGCCGGTAAGATGGTCGTCAAACAGAACAAAATCGTGGGAGAAAGTGTCATGTCTTCGCTGGGCGCACTTCCGGCCTCGTTCGTGTCCATCGGCCGCAATCTCGCGAACCTCGCGGCAATGAAGCCCGATGCGCCGGCCATCACCTGCGAAGGCCGGACGGTGACTTATGGCGACTTCCACAAGCTGACCAACCGCATGGCGCGCGCGCTGGCGGGGCGCGGGGTGAAACTCGGCGATTTCGTCACCATCGCGATGCCGAACTCGATCGGCTTTCTCGAAGCCAATTTCGCGCTATGGAAGCTCGGCGCCACACCCCAGCCAGTGTCCTGGCGCCTGCCGCCGCACGAAGTAAACGCCATCATCGAGCTGGCAAATTCGCCGCTTGTGATCAGCAACAACAGCGGCATGGAGATCGACAAGGCGGTGGTGTCGCCCGAAACATTGCTGTCGGAAAACGATGACGATAGCGATTTGCCCGACGCGATCGCACCGGCGTGGAAAGCGCCAACCTCCGGCGGCTCGACCGGGAGGCCGAAGCTGATCGTAGCCGGCCAGCCTGGCGTGGTAGACACGACAGGCGGCGAGCGTCTGTTGTGGCGGTTCGGCGGCGACGACACCGTGTTGATGCCGGGTCCGCTCTATCACAATGCGCCGTTCGGTCTGACCTCCACCGCCATACACGGCGGTGCGCACGTCATTGTGATGACCAAGTTCGATGCGGAAGAAACGCTGCGGCTGGTGCAGGACACCAAAGCGACCTGGCTCTATCTCGTTCCGACGATGATGAGCCGGATGTGGCGCGTTCCGGGTCGCGAGAATTACGACATGTCCACGCTCCACACGATCTGGCACATGGCAGCACCATGCCCACCATGGCTGAAGGAAGAATGGATCAACTGGGTTGGCGGCGAGAAGCTGCTCGAACTCTATGGCGGAACCGAAGGCCAGACGATCACGGTGATCGATGGCAATGAATACATGGCCCACAAAGGTTCGGTGGGAAAGCCGCTTGCGCTCGGCGAGATGAAGGCGTTTTCGGCCGACGGCAAGATGCTGGGCTCGCGCGAGACCGGCGAAATCTATCTGCGCCGCGATCCGTCGTTGCCGCCGTCCTACCGCTATGTCGGCGCTGAACCGCGCACCCTCCCGGGCGGCTGGGAGTCGCTGGGCGATATCGGCTGGTTCGACGAGGACGGTTATCTCTATTTGGCGGACCGCCGTACCGACATGATCCTGGTCGGGGGCGCCAACGTTTATCCGGCGGAGATCGAGGCGGCGCTCGACGAGCATCCGCTGGTCGCGTCCAGCGCGGTGATCGGATTGCCCGACGACGATCTCGGCAACACGCTACACGCGATCATCCATCCGCGTCCCGGTCTCGATATTGCCGATCTGCAGAAGCACCTCGCCGACCGGCTTGTCACCTACAAACGGCCGCGCACATTCGAGATGGTGGATCAGCCGGTGCGCGACGACGCCGGCAAGGTACGGCGCACGGCGCTGCGCGACGAACGGATCGCGAAACTGAAGGCAGGTTCATGAGTGCACAAGGTATAGCGCCGGGCGTTCCGGCGGAGGAACTGATCTCCATCGGGGCGCGGCTGGCGCGTGAGGCCGCGAAGCAGCCGGACGCAATCGCGATGGTGTTCGAGGACAGCGCGATCACCTGGAAGGACCTGCACCGTCGTACCAACCGCATCGCGCGCGGCCTGGAAGCGAAAGGCGTGAAGCTCGGCGATTTCGTTACCATCGCGCTGCCGAACAGCATCGGTTTCGTCGAAGCCTGCTACGGCTGCTGGAAAGTGGGCGCAATTCCGCAACCGGTGTCCAACCGCCTGCCGCTCGCCGAGTTGCAAGCGATCGTCGAGCTGGCCAACCCGCCGGTTGTGGTGAACAACGTGCCGCTCGATTGCGGCAAGCCGGTCGTGGACATCGGCGATCTGCTTGCACTATCCGACGATGAGAGCGATCTCGACGACCGCATCTCGCCTTCCTGGAAGGCGCCGACCTCCGGCGGTTCGACCGGACGGCCGAAGCTGATCGTCTCCGGCCAGCCCGGCGTCGCGAGCGGACTGGCGGCTTCGTTCTGGCGCATCGCACCGGACGACATCTGCGTCGTGCCGGGGCCGATGTATCACAACGGTCCGTTCATCACGGCGTTCGGCGCGTTGCAGGTCGGCGCAAGGCTGATCCTGATGCGCAAGTTCGATGCTGAAGGCGTGTTGCGCGAAATCGAGAAATACAAGGCGACCTGGGTCTATCTTGTGCCGACAATGATGGGCCGCATCTGGCGTCTGCCGGAAGAGATGCGCACGAAATACGACGTGTCGACCTTGCGCACGGTCTGGCATCTCGCGGCACCCTGCCCCGCGTGGCTCAAGGAGGAATGGATCAACTGGCTTGGGCCGGAGGTGATCTGGGAATTGTATGGCGGTACCGAAGGTCTCGCCTCGACCGTGCTCTCCGGCACCGAATGGCTGCAACATCGCGGCTCGGTCGGCCGGGTCGGCGTCGGCGGTATCATGAAAGCGTTCGGTCCGGACGGAAACGAACTGCCGATCGGCGAGACCGGCGAGATCTACATGAAGCGCGCTGAAGGCATGCCGGCGACCTACAAATATGTCGGCGCAACGCCGCGCGTGCTGCCGGGCGGCTGGGAATCGATCGGCGATATCGGCTGGTTCGACGCCGATGGCTATCTCTATCTCGCCGACCGCCGCACCGACATGATCCTGGTGGGTGGCGCCAATGTGTACCCGGCCGAGATCGAAGCCGCGCTGGAAGAACACCCGCTGGTCCAGTCGAGCGCCGTGGTGGGCTTGCCGGACGATGACATGGGCAATCGTATCCACGCCATCGTGCAGCCGCGCCCCGGCCTCGATCTCGATGACCTGCAGAAGCACCTGGCGGACAAGCTGGTCGTCTACAAACGGCCGCGGACCTACGAACTGGTAACCGAGAACGTGCGCGACGATGCGGGCAAGGTGCGCCGCACCGCGCTGCGCGACGAACGCATCGCAAATATGAAAACGGGAGGATGAGATGGCAACGCTGAAGCGCGACGATGGCGTGAACCTCTATTACGAGGTGCACGGCGAAGGGCCGGTGATCCTGCTCACCCATGGCTACTCCGCCACCTCGCAGATGTGGCGCGGCCAGATTGCGCCGCTTTCCAAATCGCACAAGCTGGTCTTGTGGGACATGCGCGGCCACGGCCAGAGCGATTCGCCGGAAGACCAGTCGCTCTACAGCGAGGAAGCAACCGTGGCCGACATGGCGGCGCTGCTCGATGCGGTGGGCGCGAAGGACGCGATCATCGGCGGTCTCTCGCTTGGCGGTTACATGTCGCTCGCGTTCAATGCGACGCATCCGGATCGCGTGAAGGCGCTGCTGATCATCGACACCGGACCCGGCTACAAGAAAGACGAGCCGCGCGAAGGCTGGAACGTCAACGCGCGCAGAACAGGCGACAATTTCGAGAAGAACGGTCTCAAGAGTCTGCAGTCGGGCAGCGCCGAACGCGCGACTGCCGCACACAAGGATGCGATGGGCCTCGCCCGCGCCGCGCGCGGCATGCTCACGCAGAAGAACGCGCGCGTGATCAACTCGCTGCCGGACATCAAGGCGCCATCCATCGTCGTGGTAGGCGAGAATGACACGCCTTTCCTCGCCGCCAGCGATTACATGGCCGCGAAGATCCCCAACGCGTCCAAAGCGGTGATCCCGAATGCGGGTCACGCCGCCAATATCGACAATCCCGCAGCGTTCAACAAAGCCATCACCGATTTCCTCGGTGGACTTGCCGCCTGATCATCCAGAAGGACCCATCATGACATCCAGACTTGCATCCGATCCGCGCATCGATCCCCGCATCAAGGCACTGTTCGGCGCCATGGACACCGACATCGGCGGCAGCGTCCCCGACCGAACCGCGCTTCTGGCCGAAGCCGACAAGATGAAAGCGACATTCGAAACGCTGCAGGGCTTCTTCGACATGTTCGACACGGAGGAGATCGCGCCGTCGAAGGGCCTGCGTGTTGACGTGGAGAAGATCGTCTCGCAGCCGGACGGCAACACCATCAATCTGCGTGTCATTCGTCCCGACAACCAGGAGACCCTGCCGTGCGTCTATTACATCCATGGCGGCGGCATGGCGGCGGCGTCCTGCTTCGACGGCAACTACCGCGCCTGGGGCAAGATCATCGCGGCACGCGGCGTCTGCGTCGTGATGGTCGATTTCCGCAATTGCGTGATCCCATCTTCAGCGCCGGAAGTGGCGCCGTTCCCGGCCGGGCTGAACGACTGCGTGTCCGGTCTCAAATGGACCCGTGCCAACTCCGCCAAGTTGAACATCGATCCGGAGCGGATCATCATCGCGGGCGAAAGCGGTGGCGGAAACCTGACCTTGGCCACCGGCCTCAAGCTGCTGCAGGACGGTGACATCGGGCTGATCAAGGGACTTTACGCGCTTTGCCCTTATATCCTCGGTTCATGGCCGCATCCCGATAGCCCATCGTCGGTCGAGAACAACGGCATCCTGCTCGACCTCCACAACAACCGCGGTGCGATGGGCTACGGCATCGAAGCGTTCGACGCGAAGAATCCGCTGGCCTGGCCGGGGTTCGCCACCGAAGCCGACGTGAAGGGACTGCCGCCGGTTATCATCAGCGTCAACGAATGCGATCCGTTGCGCGACGAGGGCGTGAACTTCTACCGCCTGTTGCTGCGTGCCGGCGTCGTCTCGCGCTGCCGCCAGGTGATGGGCACGATCCACGGGACCGAAATTTTCCCCGGCGTCTGCCCGGACATCAGCCGCGACACTGCCGCCGACATCGTGAACTTTGTCACGAACTAACTCCCAAAAGCAGAAAGGCCGCCCCTCCCGGGACGGCCTTTCCATTGTCTGCCGCGGTCACGCGTCAGACGAACCATTGTCCGCTGTTAGCGGCCGACCCCGTAGAAAGACGAGATCCAGCTCACCGACATCGAAGACCGCGGATGAAGACAATGAGACACTGGATCACCTCCTTTCGTAATTGTTGCGCATCACCAACATAGGGTGCGGCGCAGCATAGGGCAAGCGGTTCCACCCGATACGGGCAAAAAACCTAAAGGAGTCCGGGGTTAGGGGCATCTGCTGCGCCCTTCCCGCACCTGTCGGGGTACCTGACTGGCCCGCGACTTGACCGGGAACTCTTTAGGTGGCGAAACAGGGGCATGGATGATTCCGAAAACCCACACGGTCCGTTCTTCCAACGGTTCGGCTGGGACGATACCGCGGCCTTGGCCCGGGAGATCGAGTCCGTTAGCGCCGACTTGGCGCGCGCGCGCAAGGATGACGACGAGCCGGGGCAACTCGCTGCCGCGAACACCCTCGGCAACCTGCTGACGACGGCACGGCAGGAGAAGGCGGCGGCGGATCTCGAGGAATGGGCGCTGGCACTGGCCCGCAGGCTTGGCGACAAGCATGAAGAAGCCGCAGCCCTGATGAATCTGGCGACCGCGCGCCAGTATCTCGGTCAACGCGACGACGCGCAGACCTTGTTCGATGAGGCGCTCGATTGCGGCGATCCGGTGCTGGAAAGCGCGATCCAGCACCATCGCGGGCGCTGCTATGCCGAGCAGGGGCGCAAGGACGAGGCACGGTTGTGCTTCCAGCGTGCACTCTATCTGCGTACCCAGGCGGGCGAGCCACGGGCCGCAAAATCGCAGGCCGCGCTCGACGCGCTTGATGCAATGTCCGAACCCGTCGCAATGCCGGTCACAAACATCCGCGATCGCCTGACGCGCACATCCGAGACGCCCTAGCCAAATCCGCCGTGCAAATCCCGAAACTGCGGCTATCATCGCGCGCAGAAAAACAGGGAGAGGCGCTATGGGACAGGTTCAAGGAAAAGTCGCACTGGTGACAGGCGGCGCGAGCGGCATCGGGCGCGGCTGCGCCATCCTGCTCGGCAAGGAAGGCGCGACCGTCGTCGTCACCGATATCCAGGACGATGCCGGCAAGGACACCGTCGCCGCGATCAAGCGCGCGGGCAGCGACGCCGTCTACCTTCGCCACGACGTGACGAGCGAAGAAGCTTGGACCGGTGTGATCGGCGAGATCAAGAGCCGCTTCGGAAGGCTCGACATCCTGGTCAACAACGCCGGCATTGCAATCACCGGCCCGATCGTCGACATGACGCTGGAGAACTGGCGCAGGCAACAGGCGATCAATCTCGACGGCGTGTTTCTGGGCGTGAAGCATGGCATCCCGCTGATGGCGGAGAGCGGTGGCGGCTCGATCGTCAACATCTCGTCGGTTGCGGGCCTGAAAGGCTCGGCGAATCTCGCGGGCTACTGCGCGACCAAAGGCGGCGTGCGCCTTTTCACCAAGGCGGCGGCGATGGAATGCGCCAACGCGCAGAACAACATCCGCGTCAACTCCGTCCATCCCGGCATCATCGAGACACCGATCTGGAACTCGATCATCGTGCCGGGCTCGCCCGCCGGTGCCAATGCGCCGAACCTCGACGAAATGTCGAAGACCGTCGTACCGGTCGGCGTAAAGGGCGTGCCGGAGGACATTGCGGAAGGCGTGCTCTATCTCGCGAGCGATGCGTCGCGCTACGTGACCGGCTCCGAGCTTGTGATCGACGGCGGGTTGATGACGCGATGAGCGCGCCGAGCTATGTCAGCGGGACGTCGAAGGTTCCGCTGATCGGCGAGACCATCGGCGCCGCGCTCGAACGCGCGGCGCGCGAACATGGCGACCGCGTGGCGTTGATCTCGCGGCATCAGAATGTGCGGCTCACCTATGCAGAATTGAACGAGCACGCCGACGCGCTGGCGAGCGGCTTTCTCGGTCTCGGCCTCAAGCCCGGCGATCGCATCGGCATGTGGGGCGCGACGTGCTGGGAATGGACGCTCACCCAATTCGCAGCCGCGAAGATCGGCCTGATCCTCGTCACCGTGAACACCGCCTACCGCAAGGCCGAACTGGAATACGCGCTCAACAAGGTGAGCTGTAAATCCATCGTGTTGATGGCGGGGCATCGCGGCGCCGACTATGCCGGGATGCTCGAAGAGCTGAGCAACGAGAAGAAGCTGCCTTATCTCGCGCATGCCATCCTGATCGGTCCGGCGCGGGAGCGGTTCTTCCGCTTCGAATCCATTGCGCGCGGTTCGCCGGCCCATCTCAGGCTGGTGTCAGAGATCGGCGAGACGCTGCAGTTCGACGATCCGATCAACATCCAGTTTACCAGCGGCACGACGGGTTTTCCGAAGGGTGCGACGCTGACCCACCACAACATCCTGAACAACGGTTACTTCGTCGGCGAGCAGATCGGGCTGACGCCGGACGACCGGCTCTGCATCCCCGTGCCGCTCTACCATTGCTTCGGGATGGTGATGGCCAATCTCGGCTGCCTCACCCATGGTTCGACGATGGTGTATCCGTCGGAAGGGTTCGAGCCGCTGGCCGTTTTGCAGGCGGTGCAGGACGAGAAATGCACAGCACTCTACGGCGTGCCGACCATGTTCATCGCCGAGCTTTCGCATCCGCAGTTCCAATCGTTCGACCTGTCGTCGCTTCGCACCGGGATCATGGCGGGCTCACCGTGCCCCACCGAGGTGATGAAGCGGGTGGTCGAAGAGATGCACATGGGCGAAGTCACCATCGCCTACGGCATGACCGAAACGAGTCCGGTGAGCTTCCAGAGCGGCACAGCCGACACGCTGGAGCGCCGCGTCTCGACCGTCGGCCGCATCATGCCGCATCTCGAATGCAAGATCGTCGATGGTGATGGCCGCATCGTGCCGCGCGGAACGCCGGGGGAGCTCTGCACCCGCGGCTATTCGGTGATGCCCGGCTACTGGGACGACGAAGAGAAAACGGCCGAGGCGATCGACGAAGCGGGCTGGATGCACACCGGCGACACCGCGACCATTGACGCCGAGGACTTCGCCAACATTGTCGGCCGCATCAAGGACATGGTGATCCGCGGCGGTGAAAATCTCTATCCACGCGAAGTCGAAGAGTTTCTCTACCGGCATCCCAAGATCCAGGACGTACAGGTCGTCGGCGTGCCGGACGACAAGTATGGCGAGGAACTGTGCGCCTGGATCGTCCTCAGGAAGGAGGAAACGCTCAGCGAGGAGGACGTGCGTGCTTTCTGCAAAGACCAGATCGCACGTCACAAGATACCTCGCTACATCCGTTTCGTGGACGGGTTCCCGATGACGGTCACCGGCAAGGTGCAGAAGTTCGTGATGCGCGACGCGATGATCAAAGAACTGGGTCTGAAGATCGCCAAAACTGCGTAGACTGGGGGGAATGTCATGCAGAAGAAAGTGATCGTCCTGCTGGTTGCGGTGAGCGCTTTACTGGCACAGGCGGCGGCCGCGGAAAAGACGGGGACCTGGGTTCGCACCACCGACACGCGGATCGTCGACCCCAGCGACGCACTCCATGCGATGTCGGCCGATATCGCGCAGAAAATGCAGGCCTCCGCCGGCCCCAGCGCGATGACCTATTGCGCCGACGAAACCGCGCCACAGCCGACGGAGTTCAAGCCTTCGCCGACGCTGACCTGCACGATGACCGATCCGCAGCTCAACGGCGGTACATTCAAAACAGAATTCGTTTGCCGGGGCGACACGCACGGCCCCGGCAAGATGACGATCGTCTACGACACCCCTGAGCACTACACGGGCACGTCCACTTACAGTCCGCAGGACATGATGGACATGAAGTGGAAGAGCACGTTCGAAGGCCGCTGGACCGGTCCCACGTGCACCAAGCCAGCGCCCTAAAACATCAGGCCGTCTTGTCCGGCATGAATTTCAGCGCGACGCCGTTCATGCAATAGCGCAGACCGGTCGGCGGCGGACCATCGTCGAACACATGGCCCAGATGGCCGCCGCAGCGGCGGCAATGCACTTCCGTGCGCTCCATGATCCACGAATTGTCGGTCGTGGTGAGCACGGCGTTCGACAACGGCTTGTAGAAACTCGGCCAGCCGGTGCCGCTGTGGAATTTCGTAGCGGACGAGAACAGTGGCAGGGCGCAGCCGGCGCAATCATAGATCCCCTTGTTCATTGTGTCGGCGATCGGGCTCGATCCGGAACGCTCGGTGCCCTGATGGCGCATCACTTCATAGGCTTCGGGCGACAGAATTTTGCGCCACTCTGCATCGGTGTGGGCGACCTCATAAGACCGGTCGGCGAAGGCACGGCCCCCCAGCATGGCAACGGCCATGCCACTACCGGCGGCGGTGAGGCTGTTGAGCAAAAAAGAGCGTCGCGTGTTCATGTCTACCTCATTCAGTTCATCGCGGTGATCATCACCGGCGCGTCGCGATAGAGCGACGGGTACATCTTCTTGAAGTTCACGATCTTCGGCTGGTCGTTGATCATGATGTAGGACTGGTCGGGATGATGGATCAGGTAATCCTGATGATAATCCTCCGCCTTGTAGAAGCCCTTCATCGCTTCGACCTTGGTGACGATCGGCGCGCCGTAGGCATGTGCCGCGTTGAGCTGGGCTATATAGGCGTGCGCGATCTTTTCCTGCGCTGGTGTCGTGAAGAAGATTTCCGAACGATAGCTCGGTCCCGAGTCCGGACCTTGGCGGTCCAACTCCGTCGGATCGTGCGCGACGGAGAAATAGATCTGCAACAGCTTGCCATAGGAGATCTGCGCCGGGTCGTAGGTGATCTGAACCGACTCGGCGTGGCCGGTGGTCTCCGTTCCGACCATCTCGTAGTGCGCGGTCGAAGCGGCACCACCTGAGTAGCCGGCCACCACTTTGCTTACGCCTTTGACATGTTCGAACAGGCCCTGCTGCCCCCAGAAGCAGCCGCCGGCAAGCACCGCGGTCTGCATGCCCTTCTCGGCGGGATCGAGTGTGGGCGCGGGAACCGGACGCGGACTTTCGTCGGCACAGGCGGCGCCGGTCAGCGCAAGCGCCAGGGCAACCGAGGCCAAGAGGGGTTTGGGACGAAACAGCATGGTCAACTCCGATCCGTGACAGCGATGGTACGCCTTGGGCGACCCGTTTGTTACGGTGAGACTGTGTAAGCGGATCAAGCCTTTTGCCGCGCCGCACCTCTGGAAGCCGGAAAACCGGCCACGCCTGCTCTCCCGATCGTGATCGGAAGTGTCTGGCGCGGCGCGGTTTTTTACGCGCCGCCGCCGCCGCGGCGCTATAATGGGTCCGGACGATTAGCTTGTCGGGGCGCGTGCGTGTCCATGGAGGTGGGGCTATGACGTCATCGCTTTTCGCATCGCGCAGACGGATAATCGCTGGCGGCATGGCCGGCATGGCGCTGTTGCCCGGAGTCGTGCGCGCCGCCGATCGGGCGACGTCGCATCCGACCGATAGTCTGTTGTCGGATCAGGGCGACAATGTTCAGGGCGACGCCGATCTGCAGAACCGTCTCACCCTGGAGACCATGATCGACGGCAAGGGCCCATTCCACTTCGTGGTGGATACCGGCGCCGACCGCTCGGTTATCTCAACCGAACTGGCCGCAAGCCTCGGGCTGATCAACGACGAGAGCGTCATCGTGCAGGGAATTGCGCGCGCACTTCCGGCGGAGACGGTGATGCTTCAGAACATCGCGTTCGGACCGGTCGAGATGAGCAAGCTCCCTGTCCCGATGCTGCCGCGCAAATGGCTGCACACCGACGGCTATCTCGGGCTCGACGTGATCGATGGCCGCAAGGTGACGTTCGACTTCCAGAATCATCGCATCTGGTTCGGACGGCCGATGTCGGAGTGGGACTACGCGCCGAAATTCATGGGCTCCAGCGAGATCGTGATCCGGGTTGACGGCTCGCATGGCCGGTTGAAAGCGTTCAACTGTGCCGTAGATGGCGTGCCCGTAACAGCCTTCATCGATTCCGGCGCGCAGGCGACGATCGGCAATTCCGCGCTGTTCGCCGGTCTTGCGAAGAACGGCGCGGTTTTCACAAAGAACGCGGTCGTTCCTCTGCTCGGCGCGACCGGCGGTGAAATCTTGGGCCGTGTGACCAATTTCGACAACATCAAATTCGACACCCTCAATTTCAACAAGAGCAACCTGATCATCGCCGATCTCGATGTGTTCAATGTGTGGGGCCTGGCCGATAAGCCCGCTCTCTTCATCGGCATGAACTTCCTGCAGCTCATGTCGTCGTTCACGATCGATTACCGGCGCAAGGAACTGCACTTCAAGCTCGCCGAAGAGGACTATCAGCGGCTTGCCCGCGCCTGACACCTCACAGGTTCAACAATTGCTTCCCGCAGTTCTACGCTCTTTCTCGCCTCATATAGCCAAGTTCGCATACAAGAAGCGATGCTGTGCCTAACACCAGACAAAATTGGGCGAGCCAGACCTCATATCCAAGGTTACGATGAAACTCACAAGCTGGTTGCAAAAGCTTATGTCGGTAGGAGAGCCAACCGACAAACAGGTTGGCTCACAGCGCAAGGTCACCGGACGAGTATTCGGGAAGAAGTATCGCGAGCTGGCAGATGGTCACCGAACCACATTCGTGGTCGGCTGCTGTGACATGTTTGAACAAATGGTGTTTTATGCGCTTCCGGCGAACAAGCCGCGCATGGATAAGATGGCCAAATATGCGAGCAGATTTGAAAGCAGCTCTCTTCGAATACAGTTTGATCAATATATGGCTGCAGACCCACTAACCGATAATCGGTTTGCTGCAGGCTGTTTTCTGACATTCTTAAATGAAAAGGCTATGCTGACATTCGAGCCTTAAAGGTGCATCCGTCACGCAAACAAAGGGCCGCCCCGCCCGGAGCGGCCCTTTTGCATGTCCTGCGAACGCGGCTTAGAGCCGTTCGACAATCGTCACGTTGGCAAGGCCGCCGCCTTCGCACATCGTCTGCAGGCCCCACTTTTTGTTGCGGTCTTGAAGCGCGTACAGCAGCGTCGTCATCAGCTTGGTGCCGGATGCACCGAGCGGATGGCCGAGCGCGATGGCGCCGCCATGGACGTTCAGGCGTTCCGGATCGGCGCCGGTCTGCTGCAGCCACGCCACCGGAACGGAGGCGAAGGCCTCGTTCACTTCGAACACGTCGATATCGTCGATTTTCATACCGGTCTTCTCGAGCGCCCGCTTGGTTGCCGGAAGCGGGGCTTCGAGCATGATCACCGGGTCGCCGCCGATCACCGTCAAGTGATGGATGCGCGCCATCGGCTTCACGCCGAGCGCTTTCAGGCCTTTCTCGTTAACAACCATCACGCCGGAGGCGCCGTCGCAGATCTGGCTCGACGTCGCGGCCGTGATCGCGCCGCCTTCGCGCAGCAGCTTCACGCCCTTGATGCCTTCCAGCGACACGTCGAAGCGGATGCCCTCGTCCGTCGTATGCGGAGAGGTGTTGCCCTCTGCATCCTTCACGTCCAGCGCAACGATCTCATTCTTGAACTTGCCGCCCTGCGTTGCCGCGATCGCCTTGCGATGGCTGTCGTAGCCGAACTGGTCGAGCTGATCCTTGGTGAGGCCGTACTTGGTCGCCATCATCTCGGCGCCCATGAACTGGCTGAACTGGATGTTCGGATATTTGGCCTGCAGCTCCGGGCTCATATAGGTGCCCATGCCGTTCTGCGCGGGAAGCGCCGCGGAGGCGCCCATCGGCACACGGGTCATGCTCTCGATGCCCATCGCGATCACGGCGTCCATGCTCCCGCTCATCACCGCCTGCGCCGCAAAGTGCAGCGACTGCTGCGACGAACCGCACTGACGATCGACGCTGGTGCCCGGCACATGTTCCGGCAGACGCGACGCCATCACCGCGTTGCGCGCGACGTTGATCGCCTGCTGTCCGACCTGGCTCACGCAGCCGCAGATCACATCTTCGATCAGATCGGGATTGGCGCCCGAACGGTCGAGCAGCGAGTTGATCACCTGCGCGCCGAGGTCAACCGGATGCCAGTCCTTCAGCTTGCCGTTTCTGCGCCCGCCCGCGGTACGCGCCGCGGCGACGATGTATGCTTCACCCATGCTCTTTGAACTCCTTGTTTGGCCGGCGCGCGTTTTAGCACAGCCTTGCTGCGCCGCAATCGAACACAAAGGCGCGCATTTTCCGTAGCGGAACTCTCGCTATCGCCTGTAGCATGATCTTCAATAGGCAAGGCGCGGCGAAATGGAGTTGAACGATGAAAGCACCGGTACGGATAGGCATTTTGGGCGCCGCCAAGATCGGCCCGGCGGTGATCCGCCCCGCAAAGGACAATCCTGAATTTGAAGTGGTAGCGGTCGGTGCGCGCGATATCGGCCGTGCGAAGGCCTATGCGGCTGAGCATGGAATCCCGGATGTGGCCGATGGCTATAACGCGCTGATACGCCGCGACGATGTCGATCTTGTCTACAACGCGCTGCCCCCTTCGGGACATATGGAATGGTCGGTCGCTGCACTCGAAACCGGCAAGGCGGTGCTGTGCGAGAAACCCTTCACCCGCAACGCCGCAGAAGCCCGCCGCCTGGTCGCGGTTGCCGACGGCACGGGTAAAACGCTGATCGAAGCCTTTCACAACCGCTTTCACCGCGTGATGCGCCGCGCGCATGAGATCACCGCGTCCGGCGAGTTGGGACCGGTGCGCCACGCCGAAGCCGTGTTCAACGTGCCCATCCCGTATCGCGACGGCGAATTGCGCTGGAGCCGGGAGCTTGGCGGCGGCGCGCTCATGGACCTCGGCACCTATTGCGTCCACGCCATCCGCACAAACTTGCGCGAAGAGCCACGGGTAAACAGCGCGCGCGCGGTCGTTCAACACGGTGTGGATGCGAGCATGGAAGCGGAATGGGCGTTCCCGAGCGGTGCAACGGCGAAAGTGCAATGCTCGATGATCGCGGAAAAGTTCGGCGCACATTTCCGGGTAACGGGCGAACGCGGCAGCTTCGAGGTGCTGAATTTCATCGCGCCACAAATGGGCTGCAAGTTCACCGTGACTGTGAATGGCGAAACCCGCGAGGAACCCGTCGACGGCGATGCCAGCTATGTCGCTCAGTTGAAGCATGTCGGCGATGTACTGCTGCGCGGCGCGCCGCAACTCACGGGCGGCCTCGACTCGATCGCACAGATGGAAGCGATCGACGCCACGTATGAAGCGGCCGGGATGAACCGGACATTCTGATCAGGTCGCGAGCACCACGCCGATCGGCGGGACGCCTGTGTTCTGCATCGCCTCAATGGCGCCGATGACCTCCGGCCGCGGCTGACGTACGACCATCAGCACCGCCTCCGCGAGGCGCGCACTCGCCGGCGTATCGTTGGATTCCAGAGCCGGCGCAGTATCGATGACAACAAGATCGGATGTCTGCACCAGGTGGAAGACCAGCCGCGACATCGCGGGACTGCCGAGCAACAGGTGCGGATCGCGCAACGGCCGTGGTGTCGAAAGCACCAGCGTGCTGGAACGCGGATCCCTGTAGAGACACTGGCTGAGCGGTTTTAAGCCGCCGGTCACTTCGTACAGACCCGCCTGAACGCCTTCGATCCCCATAAGACGCGCAACCTGCGGCGCGCGAAGATCGGCATCGACGATCACGGTGCGCAGACCACGGCGCGCCGCGGCGCGGGCCAGCGCGACCGCGATCGTGGTCTTGCTTTCGCCATGCTGGGCCGAGGTCACGGCAATGGAATGCGTCCCCTGCCCCGCGAGCCGTGTTGCGAGTGCGTCCATCTCCTGTGCAAACGAAGACATCGGATAATCGATCACATAATCCGCGGCGCGTGCGTCGAGCGCGTTCGGAATACGCGACAGCAGCGGCGCGTTGCCGAACGGCCCGCGAACCGGGCCGGAACGGCGGCGGCTGCCCGGAACTATCGGTGTCGGGGTCTCAGAACTGAAACGCTCCGACAGCAGAGCGGCCAGCAGACCCAGCAGAATGCCGAACGGGACAGAAGCGGCAAGAATGAGCAACCGCTTCGGTGAGCTGGGCACAAGCGGCACAGCGGCGCGCGAGATGATGCGCGAGTCGGAATCATGCAGCGCGTCCTGATCCTCAAACTGACGCAGGCGCGAGAGGAATGTCTCATAGACCGAACGGGTCGAGGCGGCATTGCCTTCGAGCTGTTTCAGCTTCACACGCGCGAAGTTCTGCTCGCCCGCCTGTTTCTCGGTGCCGGAGAGGCTGCCCTGCAGTGAACCGAGCTGGGCGCGCGCGGCTATCACGTCGTTCTGCATCCCTGCGGCAACGCGTGTGACCTCGTCGTTGATCTTGTTGTCGAGGTCGTGCTTCTGCTGCTCGACCGCGATCAGCTTCGGGTTCTTTGGGCCGTACTTGCTGAGGTAATCCGACTCCTGTTTCAGAAGATCGGCCTGTTGCGTGCGGAGCTGGATAATCAGCGGCGATGCGACAGCCTGTGATGCATCGGCAGCATGACCTGAAGAGAGCAGCGAAGCGACGCGGTTGTAGTTGGCCTGCTTCTGCGCGAGATCGGCCTTGGCGAGCACTACCTGGCTGCTGATGCCGGTCATCTGCTGATCGACCAGCGGCGTTCCGTCTGCCGTCTGGTTGAGGTTGTGTTCGGCCTTGTACTGCTGAACCGCGGCGTCGGCGGCCTGTGCCTGCTGCGAGAGTTGCTCGACACGGGCCAGCAGCCAGTCGCTGGTCTTGCGGCTGGCGTCTGACTTGGTCGTCAGCTGGTCGTTGACGTATGCATCCGCAACGGCATTGGCGATCCGCGCGGCTTTCACCGGATCGCGCGACGAGAACGTCACCGCGATGGTGGTGGACAGGCCTTGGGTCTCCACCGTCAGGCGTTTGAGGAATTTGTCGATGACGACATCGAGAGTCGCATCTGCCTGTGGGACTGCCTGCGGCGGGGCGGAAGGATCGACCGCGGCACGAAACTCCGCCATCAGCCCACCCGTCGGGCCGCTATAAAACTCTTCATCGTCGTAGAGCTTGAGATCGGCGATTACATGCGCCGCCAGTTCGCGCGATGTGAGAATCTGGATCTGGTTCTGCAGCGAGGGCGAATCTGTCGGCAGTTCGGACAACACCGCCGACATATCTGCGACATTGTTCTTACGCGTATCCAGCATCACGATTGCCGAACTGGAATACAGTGTCGGCAGAAGCATCAGGACAACAAAGGTCACCGCCACGGTCGCCAGCATGATGCCGGCGATCATGCCCCAGCGCGCGGCGGCGATTCGGAAGAAATCCGCCACGCCAAAGCGCTGCTCCGGACCGTAGTCCGGTCGCGCACCGGTTGGATTCAAACCGGTTCCCGGCATGGATTCCCGATAAGGCACAGCAGGCCCTTCATAGCTTGGCCGCATTCAACCCCGGCGCGACCTGACGATTGGTTAACAAAGTTCATGAAACCCGGTTGTACTGAAGCTTTTGGCTTAACACCCCGGTTCCGTCTCACGCCGCCGACCGAGGATGGAGGCCAGCTTTCAGCCAGGCGATACTCGTGTCGGCTACCAGCCGATAGGCACGGTCCGGCAGGAATATCTGCAGGAAAACGATGACCGCGAGGCCCGGCGAATAGCAGCGGTGGCGCAGAGCGGTGAGATAGAGGGACAGCGCCTTTGCTTTGTCCGCGGGTGCAATCCCCTTGGCGATGACCCAGCCACGGCAGCCGTGATAGGCGACCGCAGGGATGCTCGACTTCATCTGCTCAAGCCACTGGACGAGCCGCACCCCCTTGCGGCCTGCGGATGAGCGCTTTGGATCGTGCATGTCTTTCCAGACAGCGCCCGGTTCTTCGGCCATCACGAACTTGCAGCCCGCGAGATAGAGCTTGATGGCAAAGTCGGTATCTTCCGCATAGCGATAGCCGACCGTGTACTTCACCTGCTTTGCGATCAGGCTGGGTACGGCCACCGATATGGTGGGCACGAAGCCCCGGTCGCAGAGCAGATAGGTCGCCATGTGCTCGTCCGGGCGGATCGCGCGTTTGGGCTTCAGGATCATGCGGCCATCGCCGCGGTCTACCAGAACGCGGGCATAACCGACGGTATTGGTCGTGCCGTCGAGCAGATCGTGCATCGCTTGCAGGTGACGCGGCAGGAACATGTCGTCGGAATCGAGGAAGGCGACGAAGATTCCGCGCGCCGCATCGATGCCCAGATTGCGCGCCGCGGCGCCGCCCTGGTTCTCCTGACGCAGCAGGCGTATCCGCGGATCGCCAATGCGAGCAACCACCGCTGCCGGATCGTCCGCCGAGCCGTCGTCGGCAACGACGATCTCGAAGTCCTGGAACGTCTGGTCCAGTACGGAGCGCAGCGCCGTTTCGAGCACGTCGGCGCGGTTATAGACCGGGATCACAACCGAGAAGAACGGCGTTATGCCCATGAAAGCTGCTCCCGATCGTCCTGGAGCAGCGCACGGGCCTGTCGCAACCACGCCAGCATGATGAGGAATGCGACCCAGGCGGGACCATCCGACTCCAGAAAATCCGACTCGAGGAAATTGTGCAGGACCAGAAACACGAAAAGCGCGAGCAGAAACGCCTTCAGCGTTTGCGGAACGGCATCGCGCCGCCAGAAGGCGGTGGCCGGCTGAATCACCAGCGCAAGGATCGCCAAAACGAAGCCGACAAACCCGATCTCCACCGTCATCTGCAGATAGCCGTTGTGGCCGTGCGAGATGGCTTCGACCCAGTCGCCATTGACGTAATTGTGCAAAGGCGAAACGGCGCCCGTATCGTTGAACGAGCCATAGCCAGCACCGAAAATCGGATGATCGAAGATGTATGCCGCCTCCGCCGCCCACACTTCGGTGCGGCCGGTGAATTGTGTCGGATCGCTGATGACGCGCGCGATCGTCGACCAATCCAGCAACGCAACGGTCGCGACAACAAGTGCAAGCAGTACCGCAGATACCATCACGATCGCACGGTCGAGGCCACGCTGCCAGAAGGAACGATAGACAACGGCCGCCAGCAGCGCGGGGACAAGCAAACCCATCGATGACTTCGATTTCGTCATAACCAGGAACGCGAGCGACGCCAGACACAAGAACCAGTCCAGCGCACTGCGGCGGTCGATCGCGAAGAACAGGAACAGCATTGCGGAGATCGCGCTCACGGCACCTGCGATGTTCTTGTGGAAGTAGAGGCCACGCCACGCGCCCACGATGCTCGGATCGATTTCGCCAGGCTGGTGGATTGCGCGATCCGTCAGCGGGATCGAAATCCAGTTGACGATCAGGATGCCGATGGCAACCGCGCGAAACAGCACCAGGCTGCGTTCGAGCCCCACCGTGTGGACACCCCACATGGCGGTCACGACGATGATGACCTCCAATCCCGCACGGCGAAAGGTGACGCCGCCCTGGTCGGCCCACGACGCACTCAACAGGCACCAGCCGAGCAGAAGGGTCAGCAGGAACGGCACGAGCGCCAGCACTTCGATCCCGTGCTTGCGCAAAGCGCAAAGGGCGATGACCCCGAATGCCGCCAGATAGGAAATCTGCCGCAGCAGATCGCCCTGGCCGGTGCTGGCGGCCGCGGCTTGGCGCAACAGATCGGCGGAGCGCGGGGTGAACGGCGTCAACCCGACAAATACCAGCAGCAGGAAGGCCACGAACGCGGTCTCCGCGACCAGTTGCCAGACCTGAAGCTGCGGCGCAGCGATCGGGCCGTTCCGGACGACGCTTGGATACGAAGACGGAGGCACAACCACAGGTTCCGGTACGGCGGGCCAGAGTGCGCCACGCCCGGTTCTCAATTGGTTAACACATTGCAAAGCTTGGCCCGTCTTTCTCAAGCCTTCGCCGGCGCCACCTTCGCGCGCGGATCGGGGTGTGCCCGGGTGCGCGTCAAAATCTTGAAGATCGCGATCGGATTTGTAACGGCGTAGCGCCAGAACAGCCGTCGCGGCTCGCGTGCGAGGCGATAAACCCACTCGAGGCCGTTCGTCTGCATCCATGCCGGCGCGCGGGCGTAGTCGCCGGTGACGAAGTTGAAGCAGCCGCCGCACGTGACGATCCAGCCAGCCTTCAGGCGATCGCGGTTGCGGACGCAGAACGCATATTCCAGTGGCACCCCCAGCCCAACCCACACGACATCGGCGCCGGAGCGGTTGATGCGGTCGCAGATCTCGGCCTCGGCATCCGGTTTGAAATATCCGTTGCGGCGGCCAACGATCTGGAGCCCGGGATACCGCTCCGCCAGGATTTCGGCACAGCGCGCATTGGCCTCTTCGGTGCCGCCGAGTAGGTAGAATTTGAGCCCTCTCTCCGCCGCGGCGCTCGCCGCATCATGGATAAAATCGGTGGTCGCGGTGCGCTCCGGGATCGGTGCTTCCGTCATCCATTTGGAAGCGAACACCACGGGTTGGCCATCGGCGTGCACGAGGCTCGCGGCTGCGAACTGGCGGCGAAACTCTGGATCCTGCGCACACATCGCGATCGCGTGGCCGTTGGACGCGAAGATCAGCTTCGCTTCCCGCTTGTTGGTGCGGGCGGCCAGACAATCGCCGACCATCAGTTCGGTCATCTGACTGCGCGAAATGCACGCGGTCTTGACCCCGCCGACATCGACTTCGCGGTAGATGCGGTAGGACGCGCGGCGTTCTGAAGCGCCCATCAGTAGGCGTTTCCGCTGCGAAAGATTTCGGCCACGGTGCGAAACAGAATTTCGATATCGAGCGCAAAGTTCGCGTTGTGGACATACCAGATGTCGTAATCCACCCGCGCGCGCATGGCATCGACGGTCGGCGTCTCGCCGCGCAGGCCGTGCACCTGTGCCCAGCCGGTGATTCCGGGCTTCACGCCCTGGCGCTGCGTGTAGCAGTCGATGAGCTTCGCGAACATCTCGTCATGCGCGCGTGCGTGCGGGCGCGGACCGATGATCGACATCTCGCCTCTGATCACGTTGAGAAGCTGCGGCAGTTCGTCGATGCTGCTCGTGCGCAGGAAGCGGCCCGGCCGGGTGACCCGCGCATCGTTGCGGCAGGCCTGGCGGACGTCGTCGCCGTTCTCCTGCACGGTCATCGTGCGAAACTTGAAGATGTTGAAGGGCTTTCCGTTCAAGCCGAGCCGGACCTGGCGAAACAGAGCGGGCCCTGGGGAGTCCATGCGGATGAGGGCGGCGACAACCGCGAGCAAGGGCGACAGGATGACGAGCGCCGGGATCGCAATGGCAAGATCGAGGACACGCTTCGCCCAGGCATAGGCGAGATTGTCGAGCGGATGCGTGACGTTGACGTTGGCGGGGGCGGCGTGCTGAGCGATCCCGAAGGACGCGGTCAGAGCGTCGTTTGAACCGTGCCGGACGTCTACAGCGGCGTCCCCAATTGTCTCATGAATACTCACTGGCGCCTCTAGCAGAAAGGCCTTGGGCGACAGCTCTTGCAGATTGTGCGCCAGCGAAGAGGCTGGGAGGTGTTTCAAATCCAGCCGCGTTCCCGGAACGAAGCGGTTAATGTGCCCTGTTTCGAGATCGTCACGCGTCCCAGTGCGGGAATGCGCAGATGGTTAAGCCGCCAGAGATCGTTGCCATTCCAAAAGGCGTCTATTTCCGGCACGCAGCAGCGGGATGAGCGACGCCGGTCGCGGCTCACGCGGCGACAACCCATAGCGCGGCAATAGGTAGGGGCTCATCCGGCTTTCCAGTGAGCCGGACAAGGTGGTGAAGGCGTGATCGTAACCGGCATCGCGCACCGCATGCCAGGCATCACGGGTCACGTCGTTCACGTTGCCGAAAGGATAAGCGAATGCGCTGCAAGGTCCAACTTCGGCTTCAATCCGCGCGCGGGGATGCGCGGCCTGATGCGCAAGGTAACCTTCGGACTGCGAGGCATTCATCGGCCAGTGGAAATCGGCGTGGGCACCGATGGTCACGCCGCGTTGAGCTAGATCGCGAACACCATCCCAGGTAAGAAACTCCTCCGAAGAAAAGCGCGCGAACAGGTGCTCGGCACGCGCAGGCGTCAGGATTTCGATGAGCCGCTGCACTGCCTGACGCGCAAGCGGGCCGTCGAGCGTTTTGAGCGCTGAAACCAGATGCGTCGCGGCCAACGAGCGAAGTTCATCGCCGCTGCCGAGCACGACAGGATCGGGCAATTGTGGCAGATGGTAAACGCCGTCCGGCGCATAGAACGCGAAAAGGCGCGCGACGAACACCGGATTGCGCTCGCGTGTATCGATATGATGGGTGCTCACGAACAGCGTCCAAGGAAGCCGGTATTCTTCGAGGAGATCTGCCGCCACATTGAGAGTGTTGGCGTAGCCGTCGTCCGACATGAGGAACAGGGCGCGCGGTTGCCGGTCGGGGTTCTTCAGCACATCGCTCAGTGCGGCGAGCGGCAGCACATCGAAATGGGCCTTCACCGCCCGCGCTATGGCGCGGAACACATCGGTCTCGTGGTGATTGGTCTGGACCCGCGCGTCGTCGGTCGCGGGTTCGACGCCATGAAAAAACACAGCAGCAGGCCGGCCGGCAAAGCGCGCCATCCCGGCCGGAATACGGCTCGCCAGTTCGCGAAAAAGACGCCCTGAAACAGACATGCAAGCCGCGTTTCAACTTCGATGCCAGTTTTAACGCAGGCGCAAAGACAGATCCGTTAACGCTCCGGCGTGACGGTGGCCTCGATGGCGCCGATGTGATCGATCTCCACGCGCACTTTGTCACCTGCCTTCAGGAACACCGGCGGTTTCATCGCCATGCCGACGCCGCCCGGCGTGCCGGTATAGATGACGTCGCCCGGTTCGAGCGTCATGGCCTGCGACAGAAGCGCGATCTGATCGTAGACGTTGAACACCAGGTTGCACGTGTTCGAGCTCTGGCGGGTCTCGCCATTCACCAGACAGCGGATGCCGAGTGTATGCGGATCGCCCAGTTCGTCGGCGGTCACGATCCACGGTCCGAACGGCGCGTGGGTGTCGAACGATTTTCCCAGAATCCATTGCGGCGTCATGTTCTGCCAGTCGCGCACACTCACATCGTTGCCGCAACAGAAACCGAACACATGCGACGGCGCATCGGCTTTGGCGATATGCCGGCCGCGTTTGCCTACCACGAACACAAGCTCCGCCTCCCAATCGACCATCGTGGAGGCTTTCGGAAGTTGGATAGGATCAAACGGCCCGTTGACCGCGCTCTGCATTTTCGAAAACCAGGTCTGCTGCTTGGGCGGCTCCCGGCCGGTCTCGGCGACATGGTCGGCGTAATTGAGGCCGATCGCCATAACCTTCCCCGGCCGCGGAACCGGCGCCAGCAGTCGCACGTCCGCCAGTTTCATCGATGCAGATTCTGTCGCAAGCTTTACAACGGCCGGCCTAAGCGCATCCCACCGCGAGATGAGGTCGATCATGTCGGCCGCCATACCATCGGGCAGCGGGACGATGGAATCGCCTTTGACGACGCCCAATGCAGGCGCAGCTCCCGTCGTGAATGTCACCAGACGCATCGCGATCTCCACATAACTCGCGCCGATTTGACCTGTTTGCGGGGCGGCTGTCACCTAACGTAAAACGGCTGTTAGAAAGAAAAACGAGGTTAAGGGAATGGCGGCTGCCACCGACACTGCAAAATTCCGCAACGCCAGTCTTCCGCTGGAAGCGCGCGTCGACGATCTCCTGGGGCAGCTCACGCTCGAAGAAAAAGTCACTCTGCTCGCAGGCGCGGAAGCCTTCGCGCTGCATGGCGTGCCAAGGCTCGGCATCCCTGGCCTGCGGCTGACCGATGGTCCTACCGGGGTGCGCTCCAACGCTTCCAAACCGGCCACGGTCTTTCCGGTTGCCGTGTCGCTGGCTGCGACCTGGAACCCGCAGATGGCGAAGGAGATCGCCGGGGCCATCGCGCGCGAAGCCCGCGCTCTGGGCGAAGTGGCGATCCTGGCACCCACCATCAACATCGTGCGCACGCCGGTGTGGGGCCGGAATTTCGAGACCTATTCCGAAGACCCGCATCTGACCGCGCAAGTCGCGATCGCCTACGTCGACGGGATGCAGGCGGAAGGAATCGGTACCTCGCTCAAGCATTACGCAGCGAACAATCAGGAAGATCACCGCATGATGGTGAGCGCGGAGATGGATGAGCGAACCTTGCGCGAAATCTATCTCGCCGCGTTCGAGGACGTGGTGAAGGCGGCCAATCCGTGGACGGTGTTGGCGTCCTACAACAAGGTCAACGGCACTTACGCCTCCGAAAATCGCCACCTGCTTACCGAGATCCTGAAAGAGGAATGGGGCTACGACGGTGTGGTCGTGTCGGATTGGGGCGCGGTGCATTCCACGGCGCCGGCCGCCAATGCCGGTCTCGATCTCGAGATGCCGGGACCTGCGCGCTGGTTCGGCGACAAGCTCCTAGCCGCGGTCAAAGCCGGCGAAGTGAGCGAGAAACAGATCGACGAGAACGCGAAGCGGATGGTGCGCTTCATTCTGCGCACCGGCGCGCTCGATGGTACGCCGCAACCGGCGGGAGAACTTCTGAGCGATCGCCATCGCGATATCGCACGCCGCGCGGCGGAAGAAGGCACGGTGCTTCTGAAGAACGAAGGCGCTCTGTTGCCGTTCGATCCCGCTGTGGTGAAGACGCTGGCGGTGATCGGGCCGAACGCGGAAAGCTTCCGCATGCAGGGAGACGGCAGCTCGCGGGTGCATCCGTCGCGGCGCGTCACGCTGCTGGAAAGCCTGCAGGCGTTCCTGCCCGGCACGAAGATCGAATATCAGCAAGGCGCCGACAACGAGCCGACCCCACCGGTGGCGCTGGCCGACATGTTCAGCCCGGATGTGGAACGGTCGGCTAAGGGGCTCGCAGCCGTGCATTACGACAGTGCCGATCTCAGCGGCGAGCCGGCGCGCTCACGTGTCGAGCGGCGGTTCTTCCGTTACATCGGCGCGTCGGCGCGGGGAAAGCCTGTCGTGGGGAGCTACCGCTGGCATGGCTATTTCTGGCCCGAGAAGAACGGCGTGCACGAGTTTGCGATCCGCGGCCGCGGTCCCGGCTCGCTGAAAGTCGACGGCAAGACCGTCATCGACGAAACGACCGAAGCACAGAACGACCCAAACGATCTGACTGGCATGCCCAACAAGCTGCGCATCGGATCGGCGAAACTAGAAGCTGGTCAAGCCGTGCCGGTCGAACTGACCTTCGCATGGCCGGAGGTGCGCTCGCTCGAATATATGAGCTTCGGCGTGCGCCAGCCGTCCGGCACGCTCCAAGATGCCGTGGCGCTCGCCAAACGCGCGGATGCGGTGATCGTGGTGATCGGCTCCGCCTCCACCACCGAAGGCGAAGGCTACGACCGCCAGGACATCGATTTCCCCGGCAAGCAGAATGCGCTGGTCGAAGCGGTGCTGGCGGCCAATCCGCGCACGGCGATCGCGATCAATAGCGGTTCACCGATGGCGATGCCGTGGATCGACAACGCGAAGGCCGTGGTGCTGCCGTGGATGCCGGGCGAAGAAGGCCCGACCGCACTGGCGCGTGTGCTGTTCGGTGCGGTGTCCCCGTCTGGCCGCCTGCCCGTGACGTTCCCGCGCAGGATCGAGGACAATCCGGCCTACGGTTCCTATGACGGCGGCGACAAGGCGCCTTATGCCGAAGGTCTGTTCGTCGGCTACCGCCACTACGATCGCAAGAACCTGCCGCCGCTATTCTCGTTCGGGCACGGGCTGAGTTACACGACCTTCGCCTATTCTGATTTGAGCGCACCGGCAACTGCACGCGGCGGCGAGGCGCTCAGCGTCGAAATTACCGTGCAGAATACCGGCACTAGCGCCGGCAAGGAGACGGTGCAGATCTATGTGCAGCCGGTGAAACCGACAGCGCCGGGCCCGATCAAACAATTGCGCGGTTTCGCCAAAGTCGACCTGCAGCCGGGTGAGAAGAAGACGGTGACCGTCGCGCTGGCACCGCGTTCGTTCTCGTTCTACGATGCGCACGCAAAGCGTTGGGCGGTCGATCCCGGCGATTATATCCTGCAGGCTGCGGCGTCGGCGAGCGACATCAAGCTTTCGCACATGGTGAAGGTGTCCTGAGCATGCGCCTTCATCCGTTGAACCGCGATTTCGTCTGGCGGGATAGACCACGCGAGGGCCTGCGCCGCCTGAGCCACGACGAAATCGAACAGTTCGATGCGCTCGGTTTCGTCAAATTGGAGAGCGTGTTTTCAGCAGACGAGATTGCCGAGGTGATCGCAGCGATCGATCCGCTGGAAGTGCAGAGTGAGGAATGGCTGCGCGGCAAAGGCGGCCGGGTCTCGATTTCCGAAGCCAACGTGATCACCTTTACCACGCACATCGTGAAGAAATCGCCGCTGCTACGCAGCTTTGCGGCACATCCGGCCGTCCGCGATATCTGCCACGACCTGGTCGGTGACGATGTGCGGCTCTACTGGGACCAGTCGGTCTACAAGAAGACCGGCAAGGAACAGGAATTTCCCTGGCACCAGGACAACGGCTACACATTCATCCAGCCGCAGCAATATCTGACGTTGTGGATTCCGCTGGTCGATGTGGACGCGGAGAATGGCTGTCCATGGATCGCGCCACGCCTCCACAAGCGCGGCACGCTCGAACACTGGGTGACGCCGATCGGCTTCAAATGCCTGGAGCAATCGGACGATGCGGTGTGCGTGCCCGGAAAAGCCGGCGATGTGATCGCGTTCTCCTCGCTCGCACCGCATCGCACCGGCCCCAACTTGAAGAAAGGCTCGGTGCGCAAGGCCTATATCCTGCAATATGCGCCCGAAGGTGCCTGTACGGTGCGCGATGGCGTGACCGCCATGCAGAACGATCCGGAGCGGCAGTTCAGAATTTAGCGTCTCCGCCTTGACTCCCTCCGGAACAACGTACAACGTACGCTTACGGTGTACGAGGTCTGGGTGACGCGCGAACTTTCCCGCGAGGATGTGCAGTCGGTGCGTGCCGAGATTGGCGCGGCAGCGGCTGCGTTGTATGCGGCGCACGGCGAGGACGGCATCACGTTGCGCGAGATCGCCAAGGCGACTCGGCGCAGTCCGATGGGTCTATACCGCTATTTCGGCGACCGCGAGGAGATCATCGCGTTCCTGCGCGGTGAAGCATTCGACCGGTTTTCCGATGCGCTCGAAGCTGCTTTCGCCTCGGGCAAAGATGCATTCGCCCGCGCCCGTGCAGTCGGCCGCGCCTATCTCGATTTCGCACTTCAGCATCCCGAAAGCTACCGGCTGATGTTCGACATGCGTCGCCCCGACGATTCACGATATCCCGCGCTCGCCAAAGCATCTGCGCGCGCGAGCGAAACCGTCACGCGGCATGTGAAAGACCTCGCGAAAGCCGGCGTCGTGCACGGCGACACCGCCAAGATCGGCGCAGCACTTTGGGCTGCCGCGCACGGCGTGATCGTGCTGCATCTGGCAGGACGCCTGCCGGCCGGCCTCGACGTCCGCGATTTCTATCTCGAAACCATGCGCCTCACCTTTCGCGGTGCGCGCACGCCTTCCACTTCCAAATCAAAGAGGAAATGACCATGGCTCTCCCCGGCGCTCTCGCAAAGCCGCTATCCGTTCCGGTGATCGCATCGCCGCTGTTCATCATCTCCAACCCCGATCTCGTGCTGGCGCAATGCAAGGCCGGCGTGATCGGCTCGTTTCCGTCGCTCAACGCGCGGCCGCTCTCGATGTTGGACGAATGGCTGGCGCGCATCACCGAAGAGCTGGCGGCGTACGATCGCGCTCATCCCGACGCGCCGTCGGCACCGTTCGCGGTGAACCAGATCGTGCACAAATCGAACGACCGCTGGCCGCAGGACCTCGAGCTTTGCGTGAAGTACAAGGTGCCGATCGTCATCACCTCGCTCGGCGCGCGCGAAGACCTCAACGCCGCGGTGCATTCCTATGGCGGCGTCACGCTGCACGACATCATCAACAACAAGTTCGCCCACAAAGCGATCGAGAAAGGCGCCGATGGTATCATCGCGGTCGCCGCGGGTGCGGGGGGCCATGCGGGCGTCACCTCCCCCTTCGCGCTGATCGAGGAGATCCGCGAATGGTTCGACGGTCCCCTCGCGCTCTCCGGCGCGATCGCATCGGGCCGCGCGGTGCTGGCGGCGGAAGCGGCGGGCGCAGATTTCGGCTATGTCGGCTCCGCCTTCATCGCGACCGAAGAAGCCAACGCGCCGCAAGGCTACAAAGACATGATCGTCGGCGCTGGCGCGGAGGACATCGTCTATTCGAACCTGTTCACCGGCGTGCATGGCAATTACCTGCGGCCGTCCGTGGTCGCAGCCGGTCTTGATCCCGACAACCTGCCCGTCTCCGATCCCTCGAAGATGAACTTCGGCTCCGGTGGCAACACCAAGGCAAAAGCGTGGAAGGATATCTGGGGCAGCGGCCAGGGCATCGGCCTGGTGAAAGGCGTAGTCCCGGCGGCACAGTTGGTTGCGCGGCTGCGTCGCGAATATCGCGAAGCGAAAGCCAAGCTTGCGGCTCCGCGGGTGCAGTTGCTCGCGGCGGAGTAGGCGGGCCACTATCGCGTGCCATGGCGGACGAGATCTACGAACTGCAGGGCGTTCGGATTTACGAAGTGGCGCGCGAAGGCGCGCTACTCAAGAGCGAGCGCGATGCGACGGACATCATTGGTGCCGCGTTCTCGGAGCGCTGTAGCATTGTCATGCTGCCGGTAGAGCGGCTGGGCCACGATTTCTTTCACCTGAAAACGCGCATCGCAGGCGAAATGCTGCAGAAGTTCGTCACCTACGGCTTCCGGGTCGCCGTCATAGGCGACATCGCGGAGCACGTTCGCGCGAGCGATGCGTTGCGCGATTTCGTTTACGAGAGCAATCGCGGCAAGCACATCTGGTTCGTGGCGAACATCGCGGAGTTGGAAGAGAAGTTGAAAGCCTGACCTCCTGCTCGGTAGGGCCGAAGTCTCATGCCTTGACTCTCCAGTACGCGGGTTTATATAACCATCAGGTTACTTAACCGACTGGTTCATAAAGCGATGCCGTCCGATCCCCTCAGTGCCACGTTTTCTGCGCTCGCCGATCCAACACGGCGCGCGATTCTGGCGCGGCTGGCACTGGGCGAAACCACGGTTTCCGAACTGGCGGAGCCGTTCGACATGAGCGGGCCTGCGATCTCCAAACATCTGAAGGTGCTGGAACGCGCGGGCCTCATCAGCCGCGGACGCGAAGCGCAATGGCGCCCTTGCCGGCTTGAGCCGGAAGCCCTGATGACCGTCGATGCATGGCTGGAGGAATACCGCGCGCTATGGAACGCGCGGTTCGACCGGCTCGACGCCTATCTCAAAGATCTGCAAGCGAAGGAGAAGAAACGTGGCCGTAACCGCAGGAAGTAGCGCCGTCGCCGCGCCAAACGAAGCGACCATCGTGGTACGCCGCACGGTCGATGCGCCGCGCGAACTGGTGTGGCAGGTGTGGACCGATCCCAAACATATCGTGCAATGGTGGGGACCGAACGGGTTCACCAACACGATGCAGTCCATGGAAGTAAAGCCCGGTGGCGTGTGGCGCTTCGTGATGCATGGGCCGGATGGCACGGATTACGACAACAGGATCGTCTACCACGAGGTCGTAAAACCGGAACGACTGATCTTCGAACACCGCGGCGAAGATAACAGCGAGGTCGATCCCCATCGCTTCCACGTGTCCGTTCTCTTCACAGAGAAAGGCGACCAGACCGAGATCGTGATGTGCTCCACCTTCCCGTCTGTGGAAGCGCGTAACGCGGTGATGAAGTTCAATGCGGTCGAAGGCGGCAAGCAGACGCTGGACAAGATGGCGCTGTATCTTGCGCATCATCCGGATCGCCCCGAACCGCTGATCGGCCGCCGTGTGGTGATGCACCGCTCTTTCGCGGCGCCGCGCGAACTGGTGTTCAGGATGTGGACGGACGAGAAGCACATGGCGGCGTGGTGGGGACCGCGCCACTTCACGGCGCCGGAATGCAAGCTCGATGCGCGGCCGGGCGGCAAGCTCGCGATCCGCATGACGGGTCTCGGTTTCGACGACCCGCTGGAAGGCAATTTTGTCGAGGTCGATCCACCCCACCGCCTTGTCTTCACCGCAATGGCGATGGCAGACGAAAACGGCAAACATCAGCTGCAGAATCGCAACACCGTCACGTTCGCGGAACACAATGGTGTGACCACGTTGACGCTCGAGGTGGTGGTGGAATACGCCACAGCGGCAATGGCGCCGGCACTCGGCGGCATGGAACAGGGATGGCGCGAAAGCCTCGACAAGTTGGTCGAAGCGGTCGCACTCGAGAAGGGGAAAATCCGATGAAGCTTTTTTCAGTTCTGATGGGTGCAGCGGTCGCGTTCGTGCTCACCGTGCCGCAGATCGTTTGCGCGGCCGATGCTGCCAAACCGGCATTCGTGATTCCGCATGGCACCAGCGACATTAACAAGGCGATAGCAGGCAACTACACCCTCGATCCCAACCACATCTCGGTGCAGGCGCGGGTCTCGCATCTCGGTTTTTCGATCAGCGTATTCCGATTTGGCACTGTCGAAGGCAAGTTGTCCTGGGATCCGGCCAATCCCGCGAAGGATACACTGTCCACGACGGTGAAGACCGGCTCGATCGAGACCAATGTGCCGAACTTCGCGACGGAGCTGAGCGGCGCGCAATATCTCGACGCCGCGAAATATCCGGATGCGACCTTCGTCTCGACTGCGTTCCATCAAACGGATGCGACGCACGGTACGGTCGATGGAACCTTCACACTCCGCGGCGTGACGAAGCCGGTGACGTTCGAGGTGACGTTGGTCGGCGCCGGCCCCGGCTTTGCGGGCAGCCCGGAGATGGGCCACGTCATCGGCGTGCATGCCGAGACCAAGATCAATCCGCAGGATTACGCCATGTCCTCGTTTTTCGTCGAGCCGATCGCGCTGGTGATCGACACGGAGTTCGACCGCAAGGCGGCCAACAACAAATAGGATCGCCCATGACACTGAAGCTCTACTATCATCCGCTGTCGTCGTTCTGCTGGAAGGCATTGATCGCGCTCTACGAGACCGGCACGCCGTTCGAACCGGTGTTCGTCGATCTGGGCGATGCGAAATCACGTGCCGATTTCCTCGCCGTTTGGCCGATCGGCAAGTTTCCTGTGTTGCAGGACGAAGCGCGCGATCACCTGGTTCCGGAATCGAGCATCATCATCGAATATCTGGCGCAGCATTATCCCGGATCGAGCAAGCTGCTGCCGCACGACCAGGACGCGGCGCGGCAGGTGCGGATGCGCGATCGCTTCTTCGATCTTCACATCCACACGCCGACGCAGAAGATCGTGGGTGACCGCATACGTCCGGCAGATCGCAAAGATCCGCAAGGGGTGGACGACGCCCGCGCGCTGATACGCACCGCGCTGTCCATTGTCGAAGAAGGCGTGGGCAGCGGCTGGGCGATGGGTGATAACTACACCATGGCCGATATCTCGGCCTCCCCTGCACTTTTCTATGCCGACAAACTGAAAGCGCTGGAAGATTTCCCAAAAACACAAGGCTATCTCGAGCGGTTGAAAACGCGCCCCTCTTTCGCGCGTACTCTGAAAGAGGCGGAGCCGTACTTTCAGTTCTTCCCGAAGGAATAGCGGCGCAAAATTGCTGCGCTGCACGGTGTGCGGCACGCTTGGCAAACGCGCGCGATACCACCATGTTGTGGGCGAGGTGGGAGCCGCGGATGCGCAAGACCGTCGCAGGCATTATTGCAGCCGTCGTTCTGGCGCTGAGCGGCGGGGTAGCGAGCGCTGCCGATTGTCCTAGCAGGCCCGGCCTCAAGACATTCGCGTCCGACGCCTGGGGTATCGACGCGCGCAACACGCGCTTTCAGCCGAAAACAACGATCAGCGCGGCCAATGTCGGGCAGCTTCGGCTGGAATGGGTATACGGGCTCAGCACCGACACGCCGCGCTCCTATCCACTCGTTACGGAAGATACCATCTTCGCCGGCGACCAGGGCAATGGCCTGGTCGCGCTGAACCGCAAGAGCGGCTGCACCCGCTGGACGTTCGCGCATGGCGGCGCGATCGGCACGGCGATTCTGCATCAGACACAGCGCGGCAGGACCACGCTGTTCTTCAACGACCGTTATCCCTCGCACATGTTTGCAGTGAACGCGGCGGATGGCACGCTACGCTGGCAGCATGCGGCGCCAGGCGACAATCCGGTGGCGATGTTGTCGGGCACGCCGCTGATCGACGGCGGACGCATGTTTGTGCCGCTGTCGTCGATCGAGGTCGGATTGGCGGTCAATCCGTTTTACGGCTGTTGCACCACCAGCGGCGGGATGGCCGCGGTGGATCTGAGGGACGGTCATCAACTGTGGCACCGGCGTTCGATCCCGGCGCAGCCAAAGGTGGTCGGGCACCACTTCCTCTTCGTCGAAGAATCGGCCCCGTCAGGCGCGCCGGTCTGGGGGCCGCCGACCTACGACGCCGCGAGCGGCACGGTGTTCTTCGGCACGGGCCAGAACTACAGCCGGCCCACGACAGCGACGAGCGACTCGATTTTCGCCGTCAACGCGCAGGACGGCAGTGTCCGCTGGATCCACCAGTTTCATCAGAATGACGCCTACAACACCGCCTGCGATCTTTCTGCAGGGCATCCGAACTGTCCCAAGCCCACGGGACCCGATCTCGATTTCGGCGCACCGCCGATCCTCGCGCATGCGCAAGACGGCCACACGCTGCTCATCGCGGGCGAGAAGTCGGGCATGGTCTATGCGCTCGATCCGCATGACGGACACATCGTATGGACGCGGCAGGCCGGTCGCGGCGGTGCGCTGGGCGGCGTGCATTGGGGCATGGCGGTGAACGAAGCGCTCGGCCTTCTGTTCGTGCCGGTGAGCGATGTCGATGCAGGACGGTTGACCGGCCAGGGCCAGGCGCATGCGGGTCTTTATGCCTACGACATCGCGACGGGCACACCGCGCTGGTCGCACGTTCGTACGGCACGCTGCCCGGATCGGCCATGCTCGCCGGGGCTTTCGGCCGCGATCATTGCAGGCCCCGATCTGGTGTTCGCGGGAAGCCTGGACGGCAAACTTGAGGCGCTCGACGCGAAGAGCGGTAAGCTCCTGTGGAGCTACGACGCCTGGCGCGATTATCCCAACACCGTGAACGGTAAAGCGGCAAAGGGCGGTGCATTCGACGCGCATGGCCCCCTGCTGGCCGGCGATCAGATGATCGTATCATCCGGTTACGGCACTTTCGGCGAGCGCGGCGGCAATGCGCTGCTTGTGTTCGAACTGCCGCCGGAGAAGACGCCATGACCGCGACGCTTCCGCTCGCGGGCCGCGGCCGGCGCTTCGTGGCGACGCTGATCGACGCCATCCTGGTGCCGGTGGTCGCGATCTTGCTGATGCTGGTCACCGGGGTACTGGAACATGCCAGCGATTGGAGCGAGAGCGCGATGCCGTTCGCGCGCATGTTCGGGCTCGGGCTCGCAAGCTACATCCTGCTGAATCTCTGGCTGCTGTGGTCGCGGGGCCAGACGCTCGGCAAGGCAATCATGGGAATCGCAATCGTCTTGGCCAAGACCGGCGTGAAGGCACCGCTCTGGCGCCTGTTCATCCGCGGGCTGTTCTTCCCGACGCTCTATCTGATCGTGCTTGTGCCGTTCATTGCCCTGATCCCGGCGATCGATCAGGTGCTGATCTTCCGTAGGGACCGCCGCTGTATCCACGATTGGGTCTGCGGGACTGCGGTGGTGCGGCGCGATGGCGCAGCCTGACGCCGCGGCTGGGTTCCGTACTCGTTCTTCTAAAGCGTTGCCAAATGAGTGAACTCGGGCATACTGACAGATAGTCAGTTAAATCCTGGGAGCGCGAAATGTCGGAAGCGGCGGAGAAGCCGGCCAGCAAGGTCATGGAAGAACTGGGCTTCGACCCGGTCGGCTTGAAGAAGAAATATCTCGCCGAGCGCGATAAGCGCCTGAAGAAAGAGGGCAATGAACAATACGTCGAGATGAAGGGCCAGTTCGCCCACTATCTCGAAGATCCTTATGTGGCGCCTGTCACCCGCACGCCGAAGACCGATGAGATCGATGTCGTTGTGATCGGCGGCGGCTTCGGCGGACTTCTCGCTGGCGCGCGCCTGCGCAAGGCGGGTGTCGAAAACGTCCGCATGATCGAGAAGGGTGGCGACTATGGCGGCACCTGGTACTGGAACCGCTATCCGGGTGCAGCCTGCGATATCGAAAGCTATGTGTATCTGCCGCTGCTCGAAGAGGTCGGCTACATGCCGGTCGAGAAATACACGCGTGCGCCGGAAATCCTGAAATATTGCCAGCAGATCGCGCGGCATTTCGATCTCTACCGCGATGTGCTGTTCCAGACCGAGGTGACGGAGATGCGCTGGGACGACGCGGCGTCGCGCTGGATCATCTACACCAACAAGGGCGACGCGATGAAGGCGCGCTTTGTGGTGATGGCGAACGGTCCGCTGCACCGTCCCAAGCTTCCGGGCATTCCGGGTGTCGAGAGCTACAAAGGCCACTCCTTCCACACGTCGCGCTGGGACTACGACTACACCGGCGGCGATCCGATGGGCGGGCTGAACAAGCTGAAAGACAAGGTCGTCGGTATCATCGGCACGGGTGCCACGAGCGTGCAGTGCGTGCCGCATCTCGGCGCCGGCGCGAAGCAACTCTATGTCTTCCAGCGCACGCCCTCCTCCATCGACGTGCGCGCCAACCGTCCGACCGATCCTGAATGGATCAACTCGCTGACACCAGGCTGGCAGCAGCGGCGCATGGACAACTTCAATGCGCTGGTGTCCGGCGTGCCGCAGAGCGAAGACCTGGTGAATGACGGCTGGACCGACATCATCGGCAAGTTTCTCACCCTGATGCGCAAGCCGGCGGAGGGTGGCGGCGGCTCGGATCTGGCGACGACGATGCAACTCGCCGACTTCGAGAAGATGGAGCAGATCCGGGCGCGCGCCGCTTCGGTGGTGAAGGATGCGAAAACTGCGGAAGCGCTGAAGCCGTATTACAACCAGTTCTGCAAGCGGCCGTGCTTCCACGACGAATATCTCGACACCTTCAACCGTCCGAACGTGACGCTGGTGGATACTGACGGCAAAGGCGTGGATCGCATCACCGAACACGGCGTGGTGGCGAACGGCGTCGAATACAAGCTCGATTGCCTGATCTACGGCACCGGCTTTGAGGTCGGCACGTCCTATACGCGGCGCGCGGGCTATGAAGTGTACGGCCGCGACGGCATCTCGCTGACCGAGAAGTGGAAGGACGGCGCGTCGACCTTGCACGGCATGTTCAGTCGCGGCTTCCCCAATCTCTTCCTGGTGTCGAATATGCAGTCGGGCTTCACCGCCAACTATCCGCATATGCTGGAAGTGCAGTCGACGCACCTGTCGTACATCATCAAGTCGATCAGCGACCGCCAGGTGCGCCTGATCGAGCCGTCGCAGGAAGCGGAAGGCGCCTGGGTGCAGACGATCATCAGCAGCGCGCTGAACCGCGCGAAGTTCGCTGAGGAATGCACGCCGGGCTACTACAACAATGAAGGCCAGCCCTCGGCACTGGCCGCGCGCAACGGCTCCTACGGCCTCGGCTCGATCGCGTTCATCAAACTGCTGGAAGACTGGCGCGCCGAAGGCTCGATGAAGGGTCTCGAACTGAACTGATCGTTCAGTCAACAAAGGAAAAAGGTGCCGGAGAGTGATCTCCGGCGCCTTTCTGTTTGCGATCGAGCCTTAGCTTTCCGCCGCCCGTTTCATGCTGGCAAGGCCTTCTTCGAATTGTGGGCCGACGATCTTGTCGGTACTCATCACGGTGCTCATCGCCTTGACCACAAAGGGCTGTGGACCGGACATTGCCCACGTCACCGTGCTCGTGCCCTCGCCTTGCGGCACGATCGTGAACTCCGCGATGTTGTGCGCGGTGAACGGCTTGCTGAAATCGAGCTTGATGCGGACCAGCGACGACGGCGGCGCTTCCAGGATTTCCATGCGGCCGGCACCCGCCTTCTTTCCGTCCCAGGTGTAGATCGCGCCGACCCCGCTGTCCGGGCCGCTGTAGCCGCGTTTCAGGTCGGTATCCAATTTCTCAAACGGGGACCATTTGGTCCATTCGTGAAAATTCGCGATCAGGGGAAAAATCTTCTCCGGTGGCGCGGCGATCACGATCGACCGTTCCATCCGGAAACTGTTAGGGCGCGACGCGATGTAACCGGCGAGACCGGCTATCACGACGACAGCAAAGACAAACGCGACCATGGTTCTCTCCTCTTTTGCTTTGTGCGGCTCAGGCCGCGACGACCTTCTGGACTTCCGGCGGGAAATCCGCGAATTCCTGGATCTGACGAACTTCAATGGTCTCCGTTTCCTGCGCGGGACAGCGCGAGGCCCATGCGATCGCTTCCCCGCGTGAGGCGACGTCGATGATCCAATATCCGCCGAGCACCTCCTTGGTCTCGGCGAACCGGCCATCCGTCACCAGCGGTTTGCCGCCCTTGAACGAGACGCGCACGCCCATCGATGGCGGATGCAGGCCGTCGGCCGAGAGCAGGATGCCGGCATCCATCATGGCCTTGTTGAAGGCCATCATCTTCTCCACATGAGCCGGGTCCGGCATCGTTCCGGGGGCCGCGCTCTCGTAGCCACCGGGAATCATCAGCATCATAAAGCGCATGATTTTCTCCTTAGCGTTTGGCCGGAGGCCCGATCAGCGCACGAACCGCACATTCGCCGGCGCCGGCCATCTCGAGAAAGCCCTTGGTAAACTCAGTGGCCTGCTCCATCGAATCTGCCTCGGTGATTGCGAAGCCGGCTGCCGCTGACGTCGGCGCCGCGGTTGCCACCGAGAAATTGCCATCGGCAAAACGCACCGTTGTGACATCGCCCATCATCGCGCCGGTTGCGACCAGAGAACCGTTGGCAAAGCTGTCCTCGGCCAGCTTGTTCATGCGGGCACGGTGGTCCTCGCTGGGCATGCCGGGGCTGGCGGGGGTGTAGAAGCTCAGAAATCGCATATGTGACCCTTCGTCTCGTTCGCTTTCCCCGATACGTCGAACGAGACCGAGCCGCTCCGACAGACGCGGCGAAGATTTCTAAATCCGCCACTCCGTGCCTTCGCTCAGTGCCTTGTAGAAAGAGGCGCTGTAAGCCTCTTCCGGCCGGGCGCGGACCTGCCGATCCAGGAACTCGGCATCCTTGCCGACCAGGATGCGCCAGCGATCCGCTTTCACCCCATCCAGGATGATCTTCGCCGCTTCGGCGGCGCTGGTCGGTGCGTTGTCGCGAAAACCCTCCGCCTGCGCGCGTACCATGTCGCGCACCTGCTCGTCGCTCAGCGCGGAAAGATCGGTGCCCTGCGCCTTCAGCGCCTTCCGTACGGCGTCGACATCGATGTTGTCGCCGGAGAGGATCTTGCGCGAGTTGGCGACGATCTCGGTTCCGATGTGGCCCGGCATCACGATGTGCGCCTTGATGTGCGGCGCGTTCAACGCGAGATCGGTCATCAGCGCTTCGGTGAAACCCTTCACCGCGAATTTCGCGGCGCAATAGGCGGTGTGCGGCCGGCCCGGGCCGATGGAAGCCCAGAAACCGTTGACGCTCGCCGTGTTCACAATGGCCGCTTCGTTCGCCTTCATCAGCAGCGGCAGGAATGCACGTACGCCATGATAGACGCCGCCCCAGCAGACATCGAACGTCTTCTCCCATTGGCTGCGATCGCCCGCGACGATGCTGCCGCCGCCGCCGATGCCGGCGTTGTTGAACAGCAGGTGGATGTGGTCGACGTCGAGATCTTTCTGCACCGCGCGTGCCCAGGCGTTCACCTGGTCCTCGACCGAGACGTCGGCGACGAAGGTGGCGATGCGGGTGCCTTGCGGTGCGTCCGCCTCGCACATTTTTTTCGTGACGGCCATGTTCTCTTCGATGACGTCGCACATCGCGACGTTGCAACCCTCCGCTACCAGCTGCCGCGCCAGCTCCCGCCCCATGCCCGTGCCGCCGCCGGTGATGACCGCGGTTTTGCCTGCGAAATCCTTCATGATGCCCTTCCCGTGTTGATGGCTTTGTCCCGAAGCTTAGCCGACTGGACCGGCCGGGAAAGGTATATGGCGGCGAAATATTGTTCCGCCACGAGAGCCGGACAGAGAGCGGCAACCATTGCGTCTAGCCGGAGTTCTCGCTTTCAAGACAGTGGAGGTTTTATGGGCGACCTTACCCTCAAAGACATCAGCGATGCCATGAAACATGTCGATATCTGCATGATGACGACCGGAAAAGGCCGGCTGGAATCGCGGCCGATGAGCAACAACCGCGACGTCGATTATGACGGCGACTCTTTTTTCTTCACGGACGGCAACACCGATCTCGCGCACGAACTGGAAGCGCAGCCGCAGGTCAATCTGGCTTACGTCCATGAGCCTTCGCTGATCGGAAAATCGCTTTATATCTCCGTCGCCGGGGCAGCCGATCTGGTGCGCGACCGTGCCGAGATGCAGAAGCATTGGACCAGCGATTTGGATGCTTGGTTCTCAAACGGAATCGACACGCCCGGCCTCACCATGATCCATGTGAAAGCCGACAGCATCAAATACTGGAAGGGCCGCGAACACGGCGAAGTGAAGCTCTGACCGTCAGCCGCGACTGCGGCGGTGGATCATCAGCATCTGGGCGCGTTCTTCGGCTTCCATGGCGAGCGCGGCGGTGGGCAGTTCGAGATCGTGATCGAGCGAGCGCTTGGTGAGGCGTAGCGCATCGGGCTGGCATTCGAGCATTTCCTTTGCCAGCGTTTCGCCGTAAGCGTCGAGTCTCTCTTCCGGGGTCACCGCCGAGACGAGGCCGGTGCGCAATGCGTCGGCAGAGCTGATCGGGCGATTTGAGAATAGCGCCTCGCGCGCGCGGCTGATGCCCATGGTGCGCTGCAATCGCCAGCCAGCGCCGAGCTCCGAGCCCGTGAGACCGACCTTGATGAACGCCGTGTAGAACACCGCGCTTTCGCTCGCGACGATGATGTCGCTGGCGAGCGCAATCGCCAGACCGCCGCCAGCGGCCGCACCGCGCACGGTGGAGATGACGGGCTGAGGACAGGCGCGCATCGCATGCATCACGTCGCGCAGCACCCAGTCGCCCTTCGGTCCGTCCTGTAGCGCCTCCGGCGTACCGGCGGCTTTCAGATCGGCTCCGGCGCAGAATGCGCGACCGGCGCCGCGGATGATGATCACCCGCGCTTCCGCATCGCGCCGCCGCGCTTCGAAATAGGCGAGCAGCGCGTCGGTCAGCGGCTGGTTCAGCGCATTCAGCCGGTTCGGCCGGTTGAGCGTGAGACGCCGGATCGTACCGATCTCTTCGACTTGCAGGATGTCTTCGGACATGCGTGATCCTTCCCGGATATGATGGCCGCTACTTCGCCAACGCCTTCGCGTCTTCGTCGTATTTGGCGTAGGAGTTTTTCAAGGTCGCGCTGTTGAGGATCATCTCGGCGACGAGATCGCCGGTCTCACCGTCATAGGCGCGCGTCCGCACCCAGTTGGATTCCGTGCGCTTGCTCTCGCTGAGTGCCACGATCTCGCGTTCCAGTTCGTAAGGATGACCGACGAACAGCGGGCCTTTGATCAGCCTGATCTCCTGGCCGGCAAACAGGCCGATGGCGGGACCATGGGTGTGGAAGCCCGCTTTGCCGGCGGTGTATTCGAGCAGTACGCTGATCATTTCGAACGGAATTACTGCCCTGCCCCAGGGCGAGGTACCATCCGGCGCATACCAAGGCGACGGCTCGGTGATCTTCGCGAGCTTTTCGTTCAGGCTGAACGGATAGGACGCGCCCATGTTCTGGTCGAAACCCATCGCCACCTTCTCGCGCACCGTCCCCTTCTGGCCGACCTTGAGGTCGCGCAGGATCACCAACTGCTCGGGCGGCCTGAGCGCCGCGATGCGTCTGGAGATTTCGGTGTCGCCGCGTTCGGGTCCAAGCGACGCCGTGCCGGTCAGCACCGGCGTACCATCGCGTTTTTCCGCCCAGATGCGCGTGCTGTGCGCGGAGCGTTGCGGCAGCGCCGCGAAGGCGCGCACCTCTTCGCCCTCCACCACCATGTTCTGATAATGCGCACTTATGCAGCCGGTCTCGAAGAACGCTTTGCCGAAAATATGATCCAGCAGCGGTGCGAACTGGCTGAAATGGGTCGGCCCTTCGATCGGTCCGGCACGGAAGCCGAGGCCTTCGGCCATCTTGTCGTCGTGGATGGAGAGATGCCCGTCATAAGACTGCGAGGCGAGCATCTGCTGCGGCTTGCGGAACGCGCCCGCAAGGGCGAGATCGGCGGAGAAGACGGTAGTCATGGGTGCAGCATGGACCGTGCGGCGCGCTGCTTGCAAGCAGCCAGCCTCTTCCGCTCACGCGACCCTCTCCGCTCTTCGCGGGGGGACGTTAAACCACAAGCTTTCCGTACAGTGATCGCCGTTGGATATGCGTTCGGCTTCTGGCAAGCTAGGCATAACTAGCGTTACGAGTGCGCGGGAAAAAGGGCAGCGGATCATGGCGGAACTTGAACACCTTGCGGCAGACACGACCGGCGAGGCGGTGACCGAGGCGTTGAAGCGCGATGGTGCGGTGATCGTCGACAATCTCGTCGCGGCTGCGGCGATGGACGGCATCCTCGACGAGATGAAGCCGTGGTTCGACGCGACGCCGTTCGGACCGGACGATTTCTCCGGCCGCCGCACACGGCGCACCGGCGGGCTCGTCGCACGGTCGCCCAAATGCCGCGAGATCGTGATGCATCCGCTGGCGCTGGCCGCGGCCGAGAAATTGCTCGACCATGCGGCGAACATCCAGCTGCACCTGACGCAGATGATCGCAATCGGTCCCGACGAGCCGGCCCAGCCGATCCATCGCGACCAATGGGCGTTCGATTTCTTTCCGTTTCCGAAGGACTACGACGTCCAGTGCAACACCATCTGGGCCATGACGGATTTCACCGAGGCGAATGGCGCGACGCGGGTGATCCCGGGCAGCAACCATCTCGCCGACAAGCTGAAATTCAGCTTGGAGGACACCATCCCTGCCGAGATGAGCAAAGGCTCGGTGCTGTTCTATTCCGGCAGCGTCTACCACGGCGGTGGCGCCAACCGCTCGCGCGACACGCGCATCGGCCTCAACATCACCTACAACGTTTCCTGGCTCAGGCAGGAAGAAAACCAGTATCTGAGCGTGCCGTTCGACGTCGCGCGCACCCTGCCCGTCGACCTGCTGAAGCTGATCGGCTATCGCCGCGGCGCCTACGCACTGGGCTATGTCGACGATCTGCGCGATCCGATCGAAGTGATCCGCCCCGACCTCAAGAAGACCGGGCTTGGCGATCGCGATGCGGCGCAGCTGCGTGTGCCGGAGCTGATTTCGACGTGACCAAGAGCCCCTTATTCATCTGCATTGTCCTACTGCCGGTTGTCGCGGCATCCGCCCAAACGGGTATGCGGGTGTTGCCTATTTCGGTGGGGCGGCCACACGTCTGCCACGATCAGTCCAAACCGGCCGATCTCAACAGTCCGACAGGGCCGACGGTTATCTCTTACGTCGTTACCGCAGATGGAGAGGTCAAGGACCCGCAGATCGCGAAATCCAGCGGCAACGCGGAGTTGGATGTCAGAGCCACGAAATGCGTGCTCGACTGGCGCTACAAACCCGCACAGCAAAACGGACAGCCGGTCGATGCGATGACATCCGCAACGATCATGTGGAATATTGCGGGCTTTAATCGCTAGACCGCTTCTAAAACCACATATCCCGAACACACCGGCCATCGCGTGGCAGATCGTCGAACGTGTTGAGGCCATCAAAATGATCGATGGGCAGAGCCGCCACGACCTCCGGATCGGTGAGCCTCACATTGACCGCAATGCGGCGGCGGCCGTCCGGGTTGAGTTCCAAGCCCCGCCAGCACATCACACAACCGCAGGCCGGACAGAACAGTATCTCCAGCGACGGTTCTTTATTGGCACGCCTGTAAGAGGCGGTCTTACCGGTGACACGGATGCGCTCGTTCTCATAGTCATACGCCCACAGCGCACCATAGCGGCGGCAGAGCGTGCAGTTACAGGCGGTGATCGATCCGGCGGCGCCCTCAAGCGTCCAGCGGGCGCCACCGCAATGGCAGGATCCTTGCAGCATGGCCGCACCTTTTGTCTGGCAATCGGAAACGATAGCGCAAACTCGCATCACGTGCAGAACGGTTTGATTCGGTTGGCTTCGGCCGCGGCCTCCGCCCATTTGAAGATGCCGCCGTCGCTGTAATAGTAGTAGGTGATCCCGTCGGGCATCATCGCGACCGTGATGCCGCCATAACCGGACATGTAGGGCACGAATGCGGGCGCCTTGCAGCCCGCGGCTTTCGCGACATTGTAGGCCCAGAACCCATCGTGATAACGAAAGTCGTCATTGATCGCACGGATGCCGGGGCTCGCAGAATCACGCTGGAGCGCCGCGTCGAGCATTTTGCGGTCCAGGATCTGCTGGCCACCGATCTCGCCATTGGCATTGTTAAGGAACCGCGCGATGCGGGCGATGTCATCGCGGTGATAGGCCAAGCCCCAACCGGTGAACGGCTGCGCGACCGCATCGTAGGTGCGGCGTGTCACATCGATTGTCGGGCTGAGATCGAGCTTGCGCCAAATCGGATCGACCACGTCGCGATAGACGTCCGCACTCGGCCCCATCTTCGTCTTCACGAACGCGTTGAGCGCGGTGCCGAGCGCATAAGTGTCGGCGGTATGATAGACCCACTGCGTGCCCGGTGCGGTTTTGCGCGGGTAATGGGTGCAGGAAAACCTGATGTGCCCAGGGTGATCGAGGGCTGCGAAAAAGAGCGGGTCGATTTCGGGCGCGTCTTCATCGGCTTGGTTGACCGCGGAATTGTAATGGCCTGTCGCCATGTCCAGCGTGTTGGCTAGCGTCACATCGTTCCATGTGCCGTCCACGGCGCACTGCGGCACATACTGCGCCACGGTTGCGGACATCATACCGGGATAGAGCGCTGACAGCCGCATCGCGGCGACACCGGCGAAAATCGATTTCGCCGTCGAATAGGATGGCAGGTCCAGCACATCGCAATAGGGATAGAGCCCATAGCGCGTGTTGCAGGCGCTGACATAGTTCACGTCGTCGACCACCACGCCATAGAGCGTCATGTCGGCCGGTGCGATGCCGCGACCGAATTGCGACGGATCGGCACCAGGATGATCTTCGGCGAGCTGTTCGATCGGTTTCACTGGCAGCCGCGCCGCCACTTCGCGCGCATAGGCCGCGACTATCCTGTCCGCACTGGTGACCGGTCCGGGCGTGTATGCCGCCGCCAGGCGGCCCCACATGTCGAACTGAAAATACTGGCAGGTCTCGCTTGCGATCTGAAATGCGACGTTCGAAACGGCGCCCTTCTTGTTGAACAGAAACGTCAGCACGCCGTTGTGCAGGCAATTGGCGTTCTTTTCTTCCAGCGAAAAGGGAATGGCGGCGCGGGTGTAGCCGTGATCGCCCTCCTGATCCCACACACGTCCCGGCTCCAGCACGAACTCCGACATGGAATCGCTGCTGGCGATAGGACCGCGCTGCACCGGGATCAGCGCGTCGCCCGCTTGCACGAAAGCAAAATCGAAGGGCGGCAAATGCTTTAATGCATTGCCGCCCTGTCTCGCATACTCCACTCTGTCTTTTACAACGCGAAAACCGTTAGGCTCGCGTTCCGGGCCAAGCCGCAGCCGGCCCGCGAAAACATTTGTGGGCGGACGCGCATTCGCGGGCGGCGCGAAGGCTTCGAAATCGACCGGCACATTCGATTTCGCCTCTCCCATCATCATATCGTAGGGAAACGCAGCGGCGCGCGTGCCAGGCGGGCTGAGAAACGCGACATGCGTTTTGCCTGTCTCCAGCGCCGCGTGCGGTTTGCCACTGCCAGAGGGGACGGAATTTGGGTCCCAGATCACGCGTCCGGCCGGCGGCGGCGCAGCCGGCGTCGAAGAGCCCGTCGCCGGCGCTCTCGGCGCTCCTGTCGCTGTGCCGCTTACGGTGATATCGTCAGCCCAGCAGTTGGAGTCGTCCGGCCCGCTGTTGGACAGACGCAGCATCAGCTTCGGCTGGTTCGCAAGGTCGTCCGCCGCCTTGGTTCCCTTGTGCATGGTAACGCCATCTGCATCCGCATCGCTAAGACGAGAGATGCGCGACCAGTTCGCGCCGCCGTCGACGGAATAGTCCGCGAAGCAGCCGCCATGCTTGCCAAGATCGAGACCGGCGAACGACACGGTGACGCTCACGTCCTTGTAGCCCTCGGTCGACAGCGTCTTGGTGGCGGTCGCGCCGCCGGTCAGCCGCAGCGAGACATTGTCCTTATAGGCGCTGGTGCCGACGCCGCCCTTGCCGCTCGCGACCCAGTTGGATTGGCCGTAGTTCTGGAAATCGTCCAGCATGATCGTGTCGGCGCGTGCCGCAAGCGGCATAGCGACCAGCCCGGCGAGCAAAAGCCCCGCAGCGAGTTTCATTTCCCCTCCTCCGCTTTCGGCATTTTCAATGGACCCAGTGCGTCAAACGCCTGAGAACGCGCGCCCGCCGTATAAGGCGCGAACGGCACTTTGTTGTCCCGGAAACTCTTCACCACCTGGCCAAGGCCATGCCAGCCACGTTCGCGGGCGCGCGTAATGATGTCGAAATCGAACTCGAGCGCAAACACCTCGCGGCCGATGCTTGCCTGATGCAGCACCTCACCGCCGGGACCGCACACGATCGAGCGCCCGAACCCTGCCGTGCCCGCGCCGTTGACGTTGAAGAGGAAACACTGGTTCTGCGCCGCAGTGGCGCGCGCGAGGGAAAGCTCCACGTCGCGGTCGATGGTGTTGGTGAGGCTCGGATTGACGATCATCTCCGCGCCCATCCAGGCCAGGGTGCGGGCATGTTCGGGAAACCAGATGTCGTAGCAGATGGAAACGCCAATGCGGCCTACGCCGGGCACGTCGAACACCGTGAAATGGTCGCCCGGTTCGATACCGGCTTCATACGGAAACCACGGAAAGATCTTGCGATAGCGCGCGACGACGGCGCCCTGCGGATCGATCACCGATGCGGTGTTGTAAATCTTGTCGCCGTCGCATTCGAAAACAGAGCCGGTGATGAGCCACACCTTGTTGTCGCGCGCGGCCTTGCAACAGGCGCTCTCGGCGGGACCGGGAAAGGCTTCCGCGTTTGACGGTGCGGTGCCGTAGGTCGCAAGCTCGCTCAGCACGAGCATGTTGACCCAAGGCAGCCGCGCTTTGGCGAGCCGGATTTCCTCGACGAGCATGGCGAGATTGTTGCCGCGCGGAAGCTCCAGTTGCAGTCCGGCAATGGCGAACGGTCGCAAAATCTCCCCCTAGCCTTCCATTTGACTCGCCAGCGCGAAAATCTAGGCCGCGTTCAACGCGCTGTCACGAGCGGGCAGCGGCGACCGTAGCTTCCACCAGGATGTCGAGGGTGTCGAACAGCGGCTGCGGCAATTCGGGCGGACGGAGCAGCGAAAGCTCGGTACAGGCGACAAGGAACGCATCCGCACCGTCCTCCGCCAGCCGGTTGGCGATCGCTTCATAGGTGCGCTGGTGCGACGGTGTGACGTGGCCGGCTTTCACCGCACGGATCACGTCGAGGAGACGGGCTTCGGTTTCTTCATCGGGGAAAAACGCCTCGAACCCGGATGCAGAGAGCCGACGATCGAACAGACCGACAAGCCGCACCGCAGGCGACGCCAACATCCCGATCTTCACTGGCTTGGGCGTGACGCCGTTCAGCTTTGCGATGGCGAGTGCCACGACATCGAGAACCGGAATGCCGACAGCGCCCGCAATCGCGGGCAGGTAATAATGTGCGGTATTGCAAGGGATAGTCAGGAAATCCACGCCCGCCGCTTCCAGCCCTTTCGCCATGCGGATCAGCACCGGTGACGGATCTTCACCCGTCTTCTCGATCAAGGCCGCGATGCGCGACGGAATCTTCGGGTTGTTGTCGGCGATGACATGCAGATGATCGGCGTCGTCCTTTGCAGGGACGGCTTCGACGAGGCGGCGCATAAACTCCACCGTCGCTTCCGGCCCCATGCCGCCGATGATGCCGACGGTTTTCTCCACGCTCATGAATAGCCGGGCAACGAGAACGCGTCGGGATAGCCGAACAATCCTGCCGAACCCCCGGTGTGCAGGAACACGACGTTCTCGTCCTTTTTGAAGTGGCCTTTGCGCACGAGGTCGATGAGGCCTGCCATGCCTTTGCCGGTGTAGACGGGATCGAGCAGGATGCCTTCGAACTGGGCCAGCATCTTCACCGCTTCGACCATGCCTTCGGTGGGAAGGCCGTAGCCCTGCCCCACGTAGTCGGAATTGGCGACGATGTGCTCGCGCTTCACGACACCGGGGGCGCCGATATGCTTTGCCGTCGCTTCGGCGAGTGCGAACACCGATTCTTCCTGTTTCTGCTTCGGCGCGCGCACCGAAATTCCATAAACCGGGATGTTCGCATTGATCGCGCAAAGGCCGGCGACGAGACCGCCCTGGGTGCCGGCGCTGCCGGTTGCCTGCACGATGTGGTCGATCCTGAGACCCATTTCATTCGCCTGCGCGACCAGTTCGAGGGCGCAATTGGCGTAGCCGGTCGCGCCAACCGGGTTCGAGCCGCCCCCTGGGATCACATAAGGTTTTTTCCCCTTGTCGCGCAGCGCTGCGGCGAGGGCTTCCATCTCGGCATTCATATCGGCGCCGGGCGCGCGTTTCGAAATGCTCGCCCCGTGCAACTGGTCGAGCAGCACATTGCCGCTCAACGTATAGGCGGGATCGTCGTAACCGGTGCGATCTTCTAGCAGGATGTGACAGGCGAGCCCCAGCTTCGCCGCCGCAGCCGCGGTCTGGCGCGCATGATTAGATTGCGTTGCGCCCTGCGTGATTACCGTGTCGGCGCTGTGCTGCAGTGCTTCGCCCATCAGAAATTCCAGCTTGCGGGTCTTGTTGCCGCCGCTCGACAGGCCGGTGCAGTCGTCACGCTTTATCCACAGGTTGGGACCGCCCAAGTGGCGGGAAAGCCGTGCCATCGGTTCCAGCGGCGTCGGCAGGTGCGCGAGTTTCACGCGTGCAAAGCGGGATAGATGCATGTTTTACGCTCCAGCGAAGAGGAATTGTGCCACGTCCCGGCTCGAACGCAAATCAGGCGCGCGTGGGATCGCCCAGCAGCCGCCCGTAGACACGCTGCCAGGCATTGCCGGTGCGGATACGGAAGCGGTCGAGATAAAGGTAGATGATCGGCGTCGTGTAGAGCGTCAGCAACTGGCTCACCACCAGGCCACCGACAATGGAGATGCCGAGCGGGCGGCGCAGCTCCGAGCCGGTGCCGAACCCGATCGCCAGCGGCAGCGCCCCCAGGATCGCGGCGAACGTCGTCATCATGATGGGACGGAACCGCAGAAGGCAGGCGGTGTGGATCGCGGCGCGGCTGTCCATGCCCTTGGTGCGTTCTGCATCCAACGCGAAATCGATCATCATGATCGCATTCTTTTTCACGATGCCGATCAGAAGCAACACGCCGATCATCGCGATCAGGCTGAACTCCGTGCCTGTGATCAGAAGCGCGATCAGCGCCCCAACACCCGCCGACGGTAGAGTCGACAGGATGGTCAGCGGATGGACATAGCTCTCGTAAAGAATGCCCAGCACAATATAGATCGTGACGATCGCAGCCAGGATCAGCAGCGGTTCATTGCTGAGCGATTGCTGGAAGACCTGCGCTGTGCCCGCAAAGCTGCCGTGAACCGAGATCGGGACATGAATCTGCGCCATGGTGCGTTCGATTGCATCGGTCGCCGTGCCGAGCGACTCGCCTTCCGGCAGATCGAACGAGAACGTGGTCGCGACGAACGGTCCCTGATGGTTGATCGCAAGCGGTGTGGTGCCGGGACCGTAGCTGGCAAAAGCCGATAGCGGCACCATCTGCTCGACGGAGGTGCTAACCGATGCACCGGTGGAAACTCCACCGCGGGTGGAACTGGTCAGCGCATTGAGCTGCTGGTTGCGCAGCGCATCGGACGCCACCGCCGATGCCGTCGCCGCGGTGGTGGACGACACTACCGTCGTGCCGGCGACGGCGCCCGTCGCCTGGGTGCCGCTGACCGAGCCGCCGGACGTGCTGACGTAGATGTCCTTCAACGTTTCCGGGCTCTGCCAGAACTCCGGCGCGACGCCCATCACCACATGATACTGGTTGAGGTCGTTGTAGATGGTCGAAACCTGGCGCTGGCCGAACGCGTCGTACAGCGTGTTGTCGATCTGCGAGGTGGAGATGCCAAGCCGGGCGGCGGTCTCGCGATCGATAGACAAATCGACCTCAAGACCCTTGTCCTGCTGGTCGGAGTTGACGTCCTCAAGCTCCGGCACATTCTGCAACGCGGCGGTGATTTTCGGCACCCACGTGTTCAACTCGTCGAGCGTGTCGGCCTGCAGCGTGTATTGATAGTTCCCATTGCCTTGCCGCCCGCCGGCGCGCACGTCCTGCGCGCCTCGCAGATAAAGCCGTGCGCCTGCCACGTTCTGCAACTTGGCACTCAGTCGCGTGATCACGCCGTCGGTGCTGACGCCGCCGCGCTCGGCCAACGGCTTGAGCTGGATGAAAACGTTGCCGGAATTGGTCGCGCCACCGCGTGGGCCGCCACCACCGCCGCCGGTGAAACCTGTCACGTTCTGGACCGCCGGATCCTTCGCGATGATTTTCACGAAGGTCTCGAACTTCTTTTCCATAAGTTGGAAGGAGATATCCTGATCGGCGCGGATGCCGCCCTGGATCACGCCGGTATCTTCGCTGGGGAAGAATCCTTTCGGCACTTTCGCGAACAGCACGAAATTAAGTCCGATGGTCACGCACAGGATGATCATGACCAGTCCGCCGTTATCGAGCGCCCAGATCAGCGAGCGGTCATAGGCCCGCTGTGCCCGCACGAACACGCGTTCCAGCGCGGTAAGGAAACGGCCCGGCTCTTTTGGATTTTCGTTCCGGTCGCGGATCAGCCGGGCACACATCGCCGGCGTGGTGGTGAGCGATACGACGAGCGAAATGACGATCGCCGCCGACAGCACCATCGCAAATTCGTGGAAGAAGCGGCCGACCAGACCGCCCATCAGGAGGATCGGCACGAACACGGCGATGAGCGAGATGCTCATCGACAGAACCGTGAAGCCGACCTCCCGTGCGCCGAGCAGGGTGGCCTGCATCCGCGGCATGCCGTTCTCCATGTGCCGCGTGATGTTTTCGAGCACGACGATGGCGTCATCCACCACGAAGCCGGATGCCACGGTGAGCGCCATCAGCGACAGGTTGTCGAGCGTGTAGCCCAGGAAATACATCACCCCGAAAGTGCCCATCAGCGACAGCGGCACCGCGACCGTCGGGATCAGAGCGGCACGGGCGTTGCGCAGGAACAGGAACACCACCAGCACCACGAGCACGATGGCGATCGCCATGGTGCGTTCCACATCGTGGAGCGAGGCGCGGATGGTGCCGGTGCGGTCGTTGGCGACGATGAGTTTGATCGACGGCGGCAATGCAGCCTGCAACTCCGGCAATACGGCTTTCACCGCATCGACGGTGGAGATGATGTTCGCACCGGGCTGGCGGAACACGATCACCAGCACCGCCAGTTGCCCGTTGGTCATGCCGACATTACGAATATCCTCAACCCCGTCGCTAACATTCGCGATGTCCGACAGCCGCACCGCAGCACCGTCGCGGTAGGCAACAATCAGCGTGCGAAACTGATCGGCAGTGCGCGACTGATCGTTGGTGTAGATCTGGAAATGCTGGCCTTTGTCTTCGACCGCGCCTTTGGGCGCGTTGGCATTGGCCGCCGAAAGTGCCGCGCGTACGTCCTCCAAACCGATGCCGTACTTGAACAGCGCGCGCGGGTTGAGATCGATGCGCACGGCCGGCAGCGAAGAGCCGCCGATCTGCACCTGCCCTACGCCATCCACCTGCGACAGCTTCTGCTGCAAGATGGTGGAGGCGGAGTCGTAAATCTGCCCCGGCGTGAGCGTGTTCGAGGTCAGCGCCATGATGAGAATGGGCGCATCGGCCGGATTGATCTTGCGATAGGTCGGATTGCTGCGCAGTGCGGTAGGCAGGTCGGCGCGCGCGGCGTTGATCGCGGCCTGCACATCGCGCGCGGCGCCGTCGATGTCGCGGTCGAGGTCGAACTGCAGGGTGATGCGGGTGTTGCCGACGGAACTCTGCGACGTCATCTCCGTCACGTCGGAGATGGTGCCCAGATGGCGCTCCAGCGGCGTCGCGACACTGGTCGACATGATCTCGGGACTGGCGCCGGCCATCGACGCAGTCACAGAAATGGTCGGCAGATCGACATTGGGCAGCGGCGAAACCGGCAGCAGGAAGAAGGCGACCAGTCCCGAAAGGCCCAGGCCCATCGTCAGCAACGCCGTCGCGATGGGCCGCTTGATGAAGGCCGCAGACGGGTTCATTCCGCAGGCACCTGTTCGCTGTCTCCAAAACGGCGGCGGCGCCAGTCGCCGAAATCATGGCTCAGCCGATCGAAATAGATGTAGATCACCGGCGTGGTGAACAGCGTGAGCAACTGGCTCACCAGCAGGCCGCCGACGATGGCGATGCCGAGCGGATGGCGCAACTCCGAACCGGTGCCGCTGCCCACCATCAGCGGCAATGCGCCGAACAGCGCCGCCACAGTTGTCATCATGATGGGCCGGAAGCGCAGCAGAGCCGCCTGATGGATCGCGTCGCGCGGCGATTTACCTTCGTTGCGCTCCGCCTCCAGCGCGAAGTCGATCATCATGATCGCGTTCTTCTTCACGATGCCGATCAGAAGAATGATGCCGATGATCGAGACGATGTTGAGATCGTGCCCGGTCACGATCAGCGCCAGCAGCGCCCCGACACCTGCCGACGGCAGGGTCGAGAGGATCGTCACCGGATGGACGAAGCTCTCATACAGCACGCCCAACACGATATAGACCGTGACGATCGCGGCGAGAATCAGCAGAAGCTCGTTGCCGAGCGCCGACTGGAACGCCAGCGCCGCGCCCTGGAAGTTGGTGGTGATGCTGGCCGGAAATCCGATGGCGGCTTGCGCGTGATGCACGGCATCGACTGCGCTTCCCAGTGAGTAGCCCGGCGCGAGATCGAACGAGACAAAGGCGGCCGGAAACTGGCTTAGATGATCGTTCTCCAGCGGCACCGGCACCTGCTCGATCTTCGCGATCGCGGACATCGGCACCTGTCCGCCGCCTGCCGACGGCAGATAGATGTTGGAGAGCGACTCGATGCTCGATTGAACGGCCGGATCGGCTTCGAGAATCACGCGATACTGGGTGGAGTCCGAGAAGATCGTGGTCGCGTAACGCTGGCCGTAGCTGTCGTAGAGCGCGTTGTCGATGGTCGCTGCGGTGATGCCGAAACGCGCCGCCGTGTCACGATCGATAACCACGTTGGCGGAAAGACCGCGGTCGACGAAATTGCTCGACACGTTGCGCAGTGCCGGTTCCGCATTCATCCGATCGATCAGCTTCGGTATCCAGGCGTTGAGCTCCGCCGTGTTGGCATCTTCCAGCACCACCTGATACTCGGCGCGGCTAATCGCGGAATCGACGGTCAGGTCCTGGACCGGCTGCAGGTAGAGCGATATCCCGGATACCTTGCCGTTGAGCTGATTCAGCCGCGCGATCACATCGGTCACGCTGTCGTCGCGGTCGTCCTTTGGTTTCAGGTTTATCAGGAAGCGGCCGCTGTTGAGCGTGACGTTGGTGCCGTCGACCCCGATGAACGACGACAGGCTGACGACAGATGGGTCTTTCAGGATCTGGTTCGCCAACGCTTCCTGACGGTCGCCCATGGCATCGAACGAGATCGTCGGTCCGGCTGCCGTGATGCCCTGGATCAGGCTCGTGTCCTGGAGCGGGAAGAAGCCTTTGGGGATCACGATGTAAAGCAGGACCGTCACTACCAGCGTGATCACCGCGACGAGAAGCGTGAAAGGCTGATGGTCGAGCACCCAGGTGAGCAGGCGGTCATATTCCCGGATCACCCGGTCGTAGTATTCGCCCGCCTTCGCCGAGAACGCGCTCTGCTTGCGATCCTCGCGCTGGCGCCGGAGCAGCTTGGCGCACAACATCGGCACCAAGGTCAGCGACACGACCGCCGAGATGAGAATCGTCACAGAGAGCGTCACCGCGAACTCGCGAAATAGACGGCCCACCACTTCCTGCATGAAGAGCAGCGGAATAAGCACCGCGATCAACGATACGGTCAGCGATACGATGGTGAAGCCGATCTCGCCCGACCCTTTGAGCGCCGCCTGCAGCGGCGAATCTCCGGCCTCTAGATAACGCGTGATGTTCTCGATCATCACGATAGCGTCGTCGACCACGAAGCCGGTTGCGATGGTGAGCGCCATCAGCGACAGGTTGTTGAGGCTGAAATTGAGCAGATACATCGCCGCGAAGGTGCCGACGATCGACAGCGGCACCGAGAGACTCGGAATGATCGTGGCCGACACATTGCGCAGGAACAGGAAGATCACGATCACCACCAAGACGACCGCGAGCACCAGTTCGAACTCCACGTCGGAGACCGAGGCGCGGATGGTGTTCGTCCGGTCGGTGAGTACGACCATCTGGATGCCGGCAGGAAGACCGGCCTGGATCTGCGGCAGGATCTTCTTGATCGTGTCGACGACGCTGATGACGTTGGCGCCCGGCTGGCGCTGCACGTTGAGCAGGATGGCCGGCGTGGTGTTCATCCAGCTCGAAAGCTTGTTGTTCTCCGCGCTCTGGATCACGTCCGCGACGTCAGAAAGATGCACCGGCGCGCCGTTTTTGTAGGCGACTACGATCTTCTTGTATTCGTCGGCGCTGCGGATCTGGTCGTTGGCGTTGATGGTGTAGGAACGCGCCGCACCGTCGAAGCTGCCCTTCGGCCCGTCGACATTGGCGTTGCCGATGGTGGTGCGCAGATCGTCGATGTTGAGGCCGTAGGAGGCGAGCGCCTGCATGTTCGCGCGCACCCGCACGGCAGGCCGCTGTCCACCATTGATGCTGACGAGACCGACGCCGGAAAGCTGCGAAATCTTCTGCGCCACGCGCGTATCGGCAAGGTCCTCCACCTGGGTCAGCGGCAAGGTCTTGCTGGTGAGCGCGAGCGTGAGGATCGGCGCGTCGGCCGGATTCACCTTCGCATAGACCGGCGGCGCCGGAAGGCTCGCCGGCAGCAGGTTGCCCGCCGCATTGATCGCCGCCTGCACTTCCTGTTCGGCGATGTCGAGGCTGAGGCTCAGGTCGAACTGCAGCGTCACCACCGACGCACCGGCCGAACTGGCGGACGTCATCTGGTTCAGGCCGGGCATCTGTCCGAACTGGCGCTCGAGCGGCGCGGTGACCGTCGTGGTCATCACGTCCGGGCTGGCGCCAGGCAGGAAGGTCTGCACCTGGATGGTCGGGTAATCGACCTCCGGCAGTGCCGACAGCGGCAGATAGCCGAAGCCGACAATGCCGACCAGCAGGATCGCGATCATGAAAAGCGAGGTCGCGACCGGGCGGGTGATGAAGGAGGCGGACGGGTTCATGGGAATCCCGCTAGCGTCCGCCGCCCCCGAAACCGCCACCACCCCCGCCTCTGTGGTGTCCGCCGCGCAGCTTGGACAACTGCTCGCGGCAGGTATCGCTGAAGCTTTCCATGTTCTGGAAGAAGCAGGCGCGCATCTCGGGCGTGCCGGGCTGCAGCTTTGGGCAGTACTTCGCGATATCGGCGCTGCAGTACTGCTTCATGACCGCCGCCATCTTGGCGCGGCGCGCCGCGCGGGCCGCATCGTCGCCGCCGCCGCTCGCTCCGGACGAAGAAGGCGCGGTGATCGTCATGGTCTTTCCGGCCGGAATGGTGATGTCGGCTCCGTCGCGCAACCGGTCCGCGCCGTCCACCACGACGGTATCGCCGGGTTTCAGGCCTTTGGTGATCGCGACGTTGTTGCCGTCCACCGGACCGAGCGTCACAGTGCGCATGCTCACCGTCTTGTCGGTGTTGACCACGAACACGTAACTGCCTTCGGCGCCGCGCTGGATGGCGGCACTCGGCACGATGGTCTGATTGTGCAGCGTCTGCACCAGCAGGCGCGCGTTCACGAACTGGTTGGCGAACAGCGTGCCGTCGCTGTTGTCGAACAGCGCACGCAGCTTAACGGTGCCGGTAGTGGGATCGATCTGGTTGTCGACAGCGGAGAGCTTTCCGCTCGCGAGCTTGTTTGTCTGGCCGCGGTCATACGCATCGACGCTGAGCACAGCGCCCGCATGCACCTGCTGCATGATCGCCGACACATTGTCTTCCGGCAGCGAGAACAGCACGGAGATCGGCTGCACCTGCGCAATGGTCACGATCTGGTTGGTCTGGCCAGCGGTAACGAGGTTGCCGACGTCGACCTGCCGCAGACCCGCCTGCCCTGTGACCGGCGATGTGATCTTGGTGTAGCCAAGATTGACATCCGCTGCTTTGACGGCGGCCTGGTCGGCGACTACCACGCCTTCGTCCTGCTTCACCAGCGCGAGCTGGGTCGCAAGCGTCTGTTGCGAGATTGCCTTCTGATCGTAAAGCGACTGATAGCGCTGGGCGTCGACCTTCGCATTGGCGAGGGCGGCCGCGTCGCGGACGAGCGCACCCTGCGCCTGACCGACGGCGGCCTGATAGGTACGTGGATCGATCAGCGCCAGCACATCGCCGGCTTTGACCATCTGGCCTTCGGTGAAAGTTATCTTCGAAATCTCGCCGCTCACCTGCGGCCTGACAGTCACCGACGCAAGCGGCGTCACGCTGCCGAGCGCGTTCAACGTCACATGGATGTCGCCGGAGATCGCTTTCGCCACACCAACCGGCATCGGACCGGCACCGAAGCCGCCGCGCTTGCTCGTCGTGCTTGACGGCTTGATCAGATAGGCGGCCGCGACGACCACCAGGATCCCGAGCAGTGCCCAGAGTACGAGCTTGAGCCGCGGCGACAGACGATCCCGCAAACGCTGTGTGTCGCGATCCGTCGTTGCAACCCGGCCCGACCATGTGCCGCCGGTATCGTCGAGGTTTCGTCCGTCCATCGTATTGCTGTTCTTTCCAACCACGCAGCACCGCGTCGCGGCCCATCTGTCTTTATATACCCGGCAACCGATACCAAGCCTTTGCCGCAAATCTTTGTCGGAAGTGTCGCGACCGGCCGACCTTTCCAAACGGTAAGCTCAAGGCCCGTCTGGTGAATTGCGCTGAGGTACAGGGGTTGAACTGCGACGCCGCTATTTCCCGTTGCTCCGGAAACATCGCGTAGCTGCCGTTCGCGCACATCCGCGAATGGCAAAGCAGAGCCTCCGTTCGTCATGCGAAGTGTTGACGGTGGAAACTAGCCGGCGGGCCGCTTAGTGTTCCATCTCGGATCGAATCCAGCCCTGCTCGGCGGCGATTGCCAGATCGTGCCAGCAGGTCGCGAGCTGGAGATAACGCGCCTTAAGCTGCGCCGCGGTTTCATGCTCCGCAAGATAGGTGAACTGCTGCGCGCGAACCCGGTAAAGGGAAGCCCTGTTTGGTGTGTGTGCCGGTTCGAACGCCGCCGCCATATGTCCAAAACAATGCATACACTTTTTGGTTGCGAACAAATGTGAATCTCAATTTGAGACACTGCCCGATCTTCCCTGGGTATCCCCGGTTGGAGGTGATTGGTCTGCGCCCTATCGAGGGAACTTGAAAGTCGGTACTGTCAGGTCTCAATTCTGCGGGGAGATTTCCATGCGCCGTACGTTTATCGCATTCGCCGTCGCTGGACTTTTGGCGGCCACGGCCGCCCAAGCCGACACGATGGCCCACTGCGCCGCCGCGTGGAAAGCAATGACGCCGGCGGATCAGGCGAAAACGACCTACAAAGCCTATTCGGGCATGTGCCTGAAGACGGGCTACGTGGTGCCGCCAGCTCCCGCCGCCTCCACCAGCAATTCACGCATGAAGACCTGCGCCGCCCAGTGGAACGACATGAAGGCGAAAAAGACGACGGGCAACCAGACCTATCAGCAATTCTCCGCGAAGTGCCTCAAGGGGTCATAGGACGAGGCTGACGCGTTTCGTTTTCAGCTTGAGAAGTTTGTCGTCGAGAGGCTGCCGAGGTTGGTGGCGCCGGTGATGTCGATGACGTAGTCCTGGCCGGCCTGGTAGCCGGCTGTGCCGTTGGCGTCGACGATCAGGAAGGTGTGGCCTGCCAGCGTGCCGCGGTCGGGTGTGAACAGCACGGCATCGTTGGCGTGGAGCTGGGACGCTCCGATCGCACTGGCGAGATTGAGATCGAAGTTGGCCGGGTTGGAGCCGCCGGCATTG
>DASXDS010000032.1:0-51880 GCA_036490455.1 Rhizomicrobium sp. | reverse complement strand
CGACCGCCGGTCTCGACCCGATCTCCGCGGCCCAATTCGATCAGCTGGTGCGCGATCTCCAGAAGAGTCTCAAACTCACAGTGGTGATGGTCACGCATGACATCGACACTTTGCGCGCGACGACCGACCGGATCGCGGTGCTGGTGAACAAGAAACTCAAGATCGGGACAATCGATTCCTTACGGAAAGACCCCGATCCCTGGATACATGAATATTTCGACGGACCGCGCGGCCGGGCAGCGCTTTCGTCGTGAAGTGAGGGGCGAATGGAAACCAAAGCCAATTATGTTGCGGTAGGCGCCTTTGTCCTGGCCTGCATCCTCGGCATCGTCGTGGCGCTGTTGTGGATCGTCGGCTTCCAGTACTCGCAGGAATATGCGCGCTATCAGACGTCGTTCACAGGGGCCGTGACTGGCCTCGGCAACGGCACGACGGTCCGCTACAACGGCATCGACGTCGGCCGGGTCACCAAGCTCGATTTCGACCCCAACGATCCCAAGAAGGTGATCGTCCAGATGGACGTGAAACCCGATCTGCGCATCCCGGCCGATTCCATCGCCTCGATCGCCAGCGAAGGCCTCACCGGGGGCAGCTTTGTCGAAATCGACGGCGGTTCGCAGAACGCACCCAAGCTCGGCGCGGACGGCAACCCACTTCCGACGATCCGCTCGCGGCCGTCGACGTTGCAGCAGCTTGAGCAGAGCGCGCCCGCGCTCGTGGAAAAACTCAACCACGTCGCGGATGACCTACAGATGTTGCTCAACCCGCAAAACAGGGCGCATATCGCGGGCATCCTGACCAATCTGGACGAGACGACCGGCGCGATCGCGAAACGAACGCCGGAGATCGACGTCATCCTGAAGAATGCGGCGCTGGCGACGCAGACGCTGAATGTCGACCTGCAGGACTTCCACAAGCTGATGGGCGGTGCGGACGTCACGGTGCAGAAACTCAACAAGCTCGGCGGCGACGCGGACAAGCTGGTGAACGACGCCGACGCTTTCGTGAACGGCGAAGGCCTTTCGCAGGTGTCGCAGCTGATCGGCGAGACCCGCCGCATGGTGAACAGCCTCACCCGCCTCTCCAATCAACTTGATCGCGAGCCGACGCGTCTTCTCTTCGGCGACCGACACACAGGATACTCACCCAAATGAGCAACGCGACCTCGCTCACCCCTTCCCGGCGCCTGCTGCTTCTGGGCGGCGCTTCTCTCGGACTCGCGGCCTGCAGCGGCATCATCGGCCCCGTCGGCGATATGCAGCTTTACCTGCTGAAGCCCAGCCTGGCGAAAACGCCGGGCCGTCCGGTGAACTGGCGTCTCACCGTGCTGCGGCCCGACTCGCCACAATCGCTGGATACCAACCGCATCGCCATTTCCCGTTCTCCGACCACGATGGATTACTACGCCGGTGCGATCTGGACGGACCGGCTGCCGCCGCTCGTACAGGATTGGGTGGTGCAGGCGTTTGAAACCAGCGGCCGGATCGGCTCTGTCGCGGCCGACTCGGCCGGCGCGCGTTCCGACTATGACCTCGATCTCGACGTGCGGAATTTCGAAGCCCGTTACGACACGCCCGACGGCGCACCCACTGCCGTGGTGCGCATCCACGCCAAGCTGCTGACCCGGCTCAAGCAGACCATCATCGACGATTACGAGACCGGGCACGAAGCGCCCGCGTCCGCGAACAGCATCGATGCCGCAGTCATGGCTTTCGATCAGGCGTTCGGTGCCGTGCTCGCTGACATCGTGGACTGGACCCTGAAGACCGCGCCGTCGACCTGACCCCGCACAGGGAACTTTCCGCCATGCTCTCGCGTTTTCAGAGGGATTTTGAGCGGAGTGTCTGAACATGTTGCGGTGGGCATTTATCTTTCTCGTGATTGGCCTGATCGCCGGCATCCTCGGGTTTACAAGCCTGGCCGGCGCATCGATTGCCATCGCGAAGTTGCTGTTCTTCATCTTCCTCGCGATTTTCCTCATCCTGCTGGTTGCAGGTCTTACGGTGGCGCGCCGCGTCAGTGGCCCGTAGATAATCTGACGCAGCAAAAGATCACGCCGCCGCGCCGCCGGCGGCGTTTTCTTTTGGAACTGCGGAAAAAACGGAACGTTTCAGAACGGCACGCGGAATAAGAGGACATCATGGCAGGCACTTATCGTTTGAGGCTTCAGCGCCTCGACGATTCGTGGGTCCCCAGCCATGCCGATGTCCGCTGGGCGCTCACAGCACTCGACCCGGCAAACTCGAATCTGCTTTGCGGCGCATTTCAGGCGTCGGACGGCGCGGATGTGCCCTACCGGCTGTGGAACGCGAAGGACGAGCCGCGTGCGCTCATCCTTCTGCTGCACGGCGCCACGGATTATTCGGGTGCCTATGACGAGATCGGGCCGCTTCTGGCGTCGCGGGGCTTCATCGCATTGGCATACGATCAGCGCGGCTTCGGCGCGACGGCTTCGCGCGGTCATTGGGTCGGCAAGCATCGCATGATGGACGACGTGAAAGATGCCGCAGCCTTTCTTCGCAAGCGCACTGGGACAAAGCTGCCCCTGTTCATCATCGGCGAAAGCATGGGCGCGGCGATTGCCGTGCGCGCGGCGCCCTATGTCGCCGACATCGCCGGTCTGGTCCTCGCAGCCCCCGGCGCGGTTGCGGGTGGTATGCGCAGAATGGCGGCGAGCTTCGCGCTGCGTGCCCTAAACACGATCGCACCGCATCACGGACTCGTGCTGGAGCGGTTGACCGGCTGGGAATTGGCGCCGGCTTCCGCGATCCGCCTCCTGAGCGATCCGATGGTATTGCGCGGCATGAGCGGACAGATGCTTTTCGGCCTGCTGCGGCTTTCGATTTCGGCGATCGACAAAGCCCGCCGGGTGAAAGTGCCGGCGCTCACGATGGTCGGCACCGAGGACGACCTCCTGCGCACGGCCTGCATTAAACAACTCCACAAGAGCCTGAAGGGCCGCAAGGCCTGGGCGATCTTCGAAGACGGTCCGCACCTGCTGCTTCACTGGGAGCATCGCGCCCGGGTTATCGAGCGCGTCGTAAGCTGGATCGACGCCCGGCTGCTCGCCGATCGTATCTGAGTACCGGCTCGCGGTGAGGATTCAGACCATCGTGGCGGTGCCGACCGTTACGTACCATGTGACGAACAGGGCGGAGATCAACGCACCCGGGACATACGAGTTTGTCCGCCGGTAGGTGTAGACTGCAATCAGCGCCACGATGGCGAGTATTGCGACGAACTGGATCGCAATGATCGGATGCAGCGGATCGAACGGCAGCAGCAACCGGCCGCTTGCGAACAGAGGCACATAGTCCGCGGCCACGATCAGGAATATCCCGCCCGCCATGGCCGTTTTGGCGGTCGCGTATTGCGCAAGCCGGCTTTCGCCGTTGACGGCAAGATCGCTGTGCATGGCGCGAAAGGTGAGAAGGTAATACGCCGCGAACGCGGGCAGGTAGACCAGAAACGCCCCGAACTGCCACAGGGTCATCGGCTTGAGCGCGACGATCCAGAAACGGTAATCGGTCTGGAAGACACCGGACACGACGACAAGCGACAGATACCCGATGCAGACGACACCCAAAGCGATCAGGAGCGACGGCAACCATTCGGTGGTGAAGACCGCGTCACGTGCTTTCAGCAGCCGGCGTAGCAGCACGGTGATAAGCGCAGTGCCGAGCGCCCAGACCGCGACCTCCGTCGTGATGCTTTGCGAGAGCAACGCGTTGGTGGGAATAAGCCCGCCAAGGATCATCAGCGGAAAGTAGCCGAGGCCGGAGATCAATATCGCGGCGAGGAGCGCGGTCCACCAGCCGCGATCGCGCACGGTCCGCAAGGGCGCGTGGGGCCTTCTTAGCGACGCGAAGAGCGGCAGGGCGAGCAGAACATCGAACGCGCCGAGCAGAAGCGCGATAAACCCGGCGAAGGCGGCCAAAGTGCCGAACTCTTTCCAGTACCAGATCTGGTCGCCAGCGGGCCGCGGCGTTCCGCCTTTCAGCGTACGGGCAAACCAGTCCGTGGCATCGCCGATGGCCTCCGTCGAAACATGTTCGCCGGGATGACTGACGGCGGGAAGATAAAGCCGGCGCGCGTTGCCGCGTGCGATGTCGCCATACGTTCGATCGGTGACGACGGTATCCGCGGTGGCGAAGATCGCCTTCAGCTTGGTGCTTACGCCGACGTCGCGTGCAAGGAAATTCTGCTGGCCCGGCGTCGGCTGGACGAAAGCAGGGTTGCCCCACATCACCGGCGTGAACTCATCGTATTGGCCAAGGATGAAAGCGGCGTTGCGCGGGAACGTGGCGGTTCCGGCCGCCGGTGGCGAGGTCGTTGAACCGACAAGGATCAGCGCTTTGTAATCGTCCGGATATTGGTGGGCGGCAAGCAGCACTGCGGCGCCGCCCAGACTGTGGCCTTCGAGGCCAATGTTTACCTTGTCGACGAACGGCAGGCTGCGGAGATATTTCAGCCCGTCGGGGCCGCCGAAACCGTTCGCGAAGGCGGGTGGCGTGCTGAACCCGTGCCCGGTTTGATCGAGCGCCAGCACCACATAGCCGCGGCGCGCAAATTCGATGGCGAAGCCGTCCTGCGTTTCGCGCGAATTGATGTAGCCGTGGATCGCGAGAATGCCGGGCGCCGGGGTCGCGGCGCTGGCGTTTGGCGGCACATAGAGCAATGCACTCATCCTGGCGCCATTGCTGCCGGCGAACCGGACGTCCGAGACGCGCACACCATCTGCAGTCTGTATCCGCGACGCCAGAAGCGAACCGGCGGCGATCAGTACGATGCCGACAGCAAACAGCAACCATCTGCGCATGAGTCCTCTCCCCTTGGGACTGCAATCATCCACGACCATGTCGCGATGGACAATCGCATCGAGGGACATGGGATGGCATGCTGGCGCATCAACGGAAGCGCACCTCAATGCCCCAGTCGAAAAATCCCACCCCGCTTCGCGCCCTGTTCGTCGGCCGCAGCACCTACGACCTGTGCTTCGTCCTGCCGCGCTATCCCGAGGAAGACACCAAGAGCGAGGTGGAGGGCTATTATCAGGCGGCAGGCGGACCGGCGCTCAACGCCGCCATCGTGTTCGCAGCCCTCGGCGGACATTCCACCCTGTTCACGGCCTCGGGTAGCGGTGAGATGGCGCTGGCGATGCGCCGCGAACTCACGGAGTACGGCGTGGTCCTGCATGACGCGGCCGAGACGCAAAGCAATGTGCTGCCGATCTCGAGCATCCTGATAAACCGGGTCATCGGCACCCGCACGATCTTCACCCATGCGCCGGAACGCGAGGTGGTGCCGGTCACGGAAGCTCAACTCGATGCCGTGCCGCGGCCCGGCATCGTCATGAGCGATGGTCATGTGCCGGAACTGGCTGAGCCGGTTCTCGCCTGGGCGCGAAAGCGCGGCATTCCCACCCTGATCGATGGCGGCTCGTGGAAAGACTGGATGCCGCGGCTGTTGAAACTCACCGACATCGCCGTGATCTCCGAACGATTCCAGCCGCCACGCACCAGGACGCTCGATGACCGCTTCGCTTATCTCGCCCGCTGCGGCGTGAGCCGGATGGCGGTCACCCGCGGGCCGGGACCGATCGCGTGGCGGGATGGCGACGCGCAGGGCGATATCCAACCGCCCAACGTCGCCGCGATCGATACCCTGGGGGCCGGCGACGCCTTCCACGGCTCGTTCTGCCGCTACTTCCTTGAGGGCGAGGGATTCGAGCACGCGTTGCATCACGCCGCGAGCCTCGCCAGCCGCTCGTGCACCGAATGGGGCCGCGCCTGGATCGCGAAGATGCAGTCGCGCTGACGCTATTTGTGCGCGGACTCGGTCAGCAGTTCTTCGAGATCGTTCTTCCAGATCGCAGCCCAGGTGTGGGTGCCGTGTCCGTGCGTCTGGTCGCTCGCCGGGATCAGCACGAAGCGACCGTGCTTGAGCTTCGCGGCATAGCCGTCGGCCAAGTCCAACTCCGGCGGGTTGATGAAATCGTCGGCCGAGTTCACCCACATCACCGGTGCCTTGATCTTGTCGAGCCCGGCAGACGGATCGTAGTTCCGCGATGCCGACACCTGATACAGCAGATCGTTGGCATCCAGCGTCGGAAGCACCCTTCCGATGTAGTCCTCGACATCCTTGTCCGCCGCGTCGCGCGTCGGATAGGCCTTCTGCATCTGGATCGGCGCGCTGCCCGCGATCATCAACATGCTGGCCGCGGTACGAAGGGCCTCTGTCGGCTCGGTCTTGTATTCGCCGCCCTGCCAGGCCGGATCCTTCTGGATCGCATCGATGACGAGCTTGCGCCAGATGCGATTGCGGCCTGCGATCTGCGTCGGCAGGCAAGCGAGCGGCATCAATGCGTCCACGAAATCGGGATAGGTCTCGCCCCACACGAACGAGTGCATACACCCCATCGACGTGCCCATGGCGAGGCGCAGATGATCGACCTTCAGCCCCTTCGTCAGCAGCAGGTAATCGGCCACGACCATGTCGTCGTAGTCGTAATGTGGGAATTTCGCGTGCAGGCCGTCACTCGGCTTGGAAGATTTTCCGTGGCCGATGCCGTCAGGTAGGATCATGTAGTACTTGGTGACGTCCAGCAGACCGCCCGGCACGAACAGCACACCGGAAAATTGCGGCCGAATGAACTGGTGCCCGTCACCGCCGGTGCCATGCATCACGATCACTGCGTTATCGACACGTCCATCCTTGCCACGGTGCGGCGAGCCCAAGGTGGTGTAGTGCAGCCGCAACTCGGGCAGCGTCTCGCCGGAATGGAATTTGAAATCGTGGGCGATGTAGTCGCCTTCTTTGGTAGGAAGTGCGTCCTCGGCGCGCGCGACGGTGCTCGAAGCAAGAATGGCAAAAGCGATTGCCGCAATCGCAGAACGCATCGATAGTCCCCCAATCTTAGACGGGCGCGAGTCTGAAGGCGCGCAGCCGTTCGTAATGCGGCCGCGCCGCGTCGGCAATGGATTTCAGGGCGTCGCGGAGCTCTGGCAATTTGCGCTCCTCAGGCCGGGCAAAGCCGGTCGATTTCTCCACGGCGTCGTACCAGGCGGGCGCCCACACACCATCGCTCGCACGCCGCCCCACCGGCCATTTCAGCATCTTTTCCGAAAACGGAATCGCCAATGCGTTGCATAACACTGTAAGCATCCCGTGCGGGTTGCGCAGAATGTCCAAGCCTTCGACCACCGGCGGCGCGTGGCCCAGCCGGTCGGCCTCCTGCTCGAACAGTTCGCACTGCTCAACGAAGCCGATGTCGCCGAGGGTCACATCGGCTCGTTTCTCCGTGTACGACGCCAGCACAGCCTCTGGCGTGCGGATGAGGAACGCGTTGCGGCACTTTGAAAGCCACGCACGGCCGAACGAAGGCAGCATGTGGTGGGTCATGTGCTTCTGGTAGAGAATCGCGCGGCCGTCAGGCACATCTCCGAGCAGCTCTTCCACCACCGCATGCCAGTCCTGCGGTTGCGAGCGCAGCACCGCGTCGCGCATCGGATGCTCCAGCCCGGTTTCCTTCAGATATGCCGCGTAGAACGGCTCATCGATCACCGCGGTATCGTCACGGTTCTCGAAGCTGCGCATCATCGCGGTGGAGATATTGCGCGGGCCGGACCACATCGCGATGCGGACAGGCTCGCTACGCCCCGGCATCGCGATCTTTCAAAACCGCGTAAAGCGCGCGTAGCCGTTCGGTCAGCGGTCCAGGCAACGATGCAGGCAGCACATGTCCGTCGATCTCCCGCACCGGCGTCAGGCCACCGAACGTGCCGGTCACGAACGCCTCGTCCGCGCGATGGACATCTTCAAGCCTGAAATCCGCCAGCCGGATCGGGATGCTGTTTTCCTGTGCCAGCGCGATCACATTGCTGCGGGTGATGCCGTTGAAGCAGTACTCGCCGGTCGAAGTGAACAGTTCGCCGCCGCGGACGAAGAAGAAGTTTGTGGCATTGCAGCTCGAAACGAAGCCGTGCGGATCGAGCATCAGCGCCTCGTCCGCGTCCTTCTTGATGACATCCAGCAGTGCCGTGATCAGGCTGAGCCGGCTATGCGAGTTCAGCCGCATGTCGAACATCTCGCGCGGCGTGCAGCGGATCGACGACGTTGCAAGCTTGAGACCGCGCGTTGCGATCTGGGGGCTCGGCTCCTTGTATTCTGCAACGATCACGACTGTTGGTTTGCCCAGCGCGTTGCGCGGGTCCTGATTGGGCGCTTTCTTTTCGCCGCGGGTGATCATCAGGCGCAGATGCGCCCCATGCTCCATCCGGTTGGCCGCGAGGGTCTGTTGGAGCGCCGCCTTCACGCCCTCGCGGCCCATCCCGATCTCCAGCGCGATCGCTTCCGCGCCCGCGAACAACCGGTCTAGATGGGCGTCGAGAAAAAGCAGCCTGCCGTTATGCAGCCGCAGCCCTTCCCAGATGCCGTCGCCCAGAACGAAGCCCGCGTCGAAGATCGAGACGACGGCGTCTGCCCGGCGCACCATCGCGCCGTTCAGGTAGATCAGCAGCGTTTCGTTGCGTGGATCGGCGGCGAAGTCCTGGCTGCCCGGCATTCCGGTCTCACTGAATGAACAGCGTGGGAGCTTAGTACGGGTCTGGCCCGGCCGAAATCACAGAGCCGCTTTGCGGCGGCAGAGCGCCAGAAGGGCGGCCCGGTCGAGCACATGAAGACCGGTATGGTTGAGCTCGATCCACTTCGCCTTGCGCCAGCGGGCGAGTTTGCGGTTCACCGCCTCCCGCGATGCCCCGATCAGGTGCGCCATGTCCGACTGGCTGTAGATGATGCGCCCGGTCATGCTCTCGTCCAGCAGCAGCCGCGCCAGCCGCTTGCCGAGGTCCATCGAGGAATTCCGCTCCACAAGCGCGTCGGTGTCCCGCAGCCGCCGTGCCATGAGCGCCAGGAGCGCCAGCGCGGCACCAGGCTCGGCCAGCAAGGCTTCCATGACCATCCTGCGGTCGATCCGCCAAAGCTCCGTACGCCGGGTGGCCTTGGCGTCGGCGGAGCGCGACGCCCCGTCCAGAACCCCCATTTCGCCGAGAACGGTCCCGGCGCCCAGCTTGGCCAGGAAGACGGATCGGCTGTCGAGGCCCTCCACCGTGACCTCCACCTCGCCGCTGATGATGGCGTAGGCGGCGTCCGACGGATCGCCGCGCTTGAAGACGACGTCATCCTTGCTGAACTGGATGGGGGTGCCGCTGTCCGCCAGGAGCCTGCGGCGCGCGGGCGAAAGAACCGCAAAAACGCCGTTGCGCGCCAAGGTATCGCCGACTTTGGACATTTTTTCGCCCCCGCCCCCGAGGGCGTCCCAATCCCCGAAACCCTACCAACCGGTTCCCGGCCCGGGAAGCCTTGGCATCCGGGAGACACCCCAATTCTGTGCAGAACGTGGCGAAATTGGCGGACAGGGAGAGATTCGAACTCTCGATACCCTTGCGAGTATGCCGCATTTCGAGTGCGGTGCTTTCAACCGCTCAGCCACCTGTCCGCGACGGCGGATCAAATACTTAGCCGCCGGTCCGAAAGCAAGCGCGGCGGGATTGCCACCGGAGCACTCCGCGTTCGTTCGCGTCTGTACTCCATGCGTTTGTCGATGATGAGGTTGCGCTGTTTTAGGCTGGGGAAAACCTCTTTGGAAAGCAGCTGACCGGCGCGCGAAGGGCGCAGTATCGGCGCGGGGCGAACACACTTCATGACCGCTGGTGGCGTGCCAATGCGGGTGGCAAACTCATCGGTATGCCTAACTCTGGTAGAGCTATTCCCGGACGTAGCCGATCTTCGCGCCCTTGAGGTCGAGGACTTGGGCGAGGCCGGCGCGTTCGTGACTGTGGAACATGCGGGTATCGGGCTTAACGCGCGCATTCTTACCGAGCTGCGGAGGGGCGATGGCTTCGGCTCGGGCGATCGATCAGATTCTATTGCCCTGCGATCGCGAGCTCGTCGTCGGCTACAATTGTTGGTTACACGAGCGAAAGGCTCCCCTGCCGGCACAATCATGTGGCAGCAGAGGAAGCCTTATGATAGTCGATCACTTGACCTTCGATGGTGCGTGCGCGGTTGCGTTCCTGAACATCGACAAGCCGCTCGGTGTCCCGACACCAGTCGGACCGTCGTAACCCTCACGTGCACTGCACGCCCCGTTTCCGACATTCACGGCGCCAGCCGAGGTGTAGTCGCAATCGACGATGCCATAGCCTATGGAGTTCGGATTGCCGCAAGCAGCGGCCCCCTTGCCGTCGCACCAACCGTCGCCGCCCATCGTCACGTCGTAGGCGGATTTGCGATTGGTGTAGAGAATGCTCGCCGGGTAATCGACGCCCTGCGCACCACCGGCCAGCGCATACAGACTGGCGATCAGCGGCGCGGCGAGAGACGTTCCCCCGATGGTGTGCCAGCCCGGACTCAGACAGCCCGAGGCGCAAGCATAAGTATCATAGACGTCAAAGCCTGTGAGGTAATCGCCGACGGCGGCCACATCTGCCGACAAGCGCATGGTTCCGCAACCGGTCTGACTCCATCCCGGAACGCTGGTCTGCCAAGGCTGAGCGGTGAATATCAGGCTACACCCGCCACCGCCAGCGCCGAGGCGATCGCCCGTGATCTGCTCGAAATAGTCCTGGATGCCATTGTCGTTCCAGACCGTTTCGTTCTGGCGCAGACCGGTCTGGCCCAGCAACAGGGTGGTCCCGCCGACGGAAACGACAGTGGAGGATGAAGCAGGGAAATTCGGTTCGTTGGTCCCTGCCAGGAAATCGTAATCGTAGAAGCCGTCATCACCGGTGGACGCGACGATAACCTTGCCCGGCTGATTGAATGCGCTCTGAACCGTTGAATCGGTTGCGCCGCTCTCCGGCCCTCCAAAGGAGTTGCTCACGACGGTGGCGCCAAGCGCAATCGCCGTTTGCTCGCCTTGAGCAAGATTCACATAGCTGTTGGAATTTGTTTCGACCAGGATGATTTTGCAGTTCGGGCAGACGGAGTGGACGGTTTCAACGTCGAGCGATTCCTCCAGCGACCATCCTGTTGTGTCGTTGGGCGGCAAATGATTCACACCCGAGACACCGGACTGGTTGACCACGGTCAGACATTTGCTCCCGCACGCTGGAAGGCCATACTGGGCGTCGAACGCTGCGAGATCGGCTTTGATATTCGGATCGTTGTAGGCATCGACGATGGCCACGGTCTGCGTGCCGCCGCCCGCGGTCGAGAACGAGTAGGCTTTTGCGAGATCGGCCGGCGTCAGGCCGCCCGCAGGACCGATCGTGTCGTTTCCCCCGGCAGCTCCGCTCGCCGGCAAGAAGGCCCGAGCGCCCGCGGTTATCTTCGTCACTTCCTTGCGCCACACCGCGAAACAGCGCGCCGCAGGGGTTCCGCGCTTGACACGCTTACAAACCGGTACGCCCACCGCGTAGTAGGTTTTTCCGGCCACGAATGGATGAGAACCGCCTGTTACCGGCGCGGCATCAGCAGCCAGTGCAGCCGCAAAGACAAAAGACGCAGCAAGGGCTGCGAGCTTGAATGACATCCCCAATCCTCCCCTCAAACCTAAAATAAAGGTATCATTTATCACGACGCCTTCAAGTGAACGCGATCACAGCAGTCCGCTGCTCCAGGAGCCCTAACGCTGGGAACTTCGCCGGAGCGCATAGGCTTTTGAAAGTTAGCGCCGTCCGATGAGTTTCGCAGACCCACCCGGTGCCCCCACACAGTTCGCAGTCTTTAAGTCTTTGGCATGGTGTGCATTGCAAAACTTCCGGTCAGGACGTTTCGCCGTAGCGAACGCCCAACACGCAAAGCACGAGCATGACGGCGTTTCCGACCGCATCCAAAAGCCCGAGTTTGGTGAATACCGGATCGACAAAGGTAAACCACACATCGAAGGCGAAGAAGGGCAGGAGCGCGATGCCGTAGACGAGGAACGTCATGCGGACGAAGCGGCTGAAGGTCGCGAACAACCCGGCCAGAACTGCCTGCGCGCCGAAGCATTGAATCGTGAACGGCAATATCGGCGTCCCAACCCGAAATTGCGGCAGCAGCGTCAGATCGATCACGGTTCGCGGAAGCACGAGCGCCCAACCGCCCAAAACGAAAAACACGGCGCCGATGCCGAGTTGCAAATTTCGCGTCGAGGACATCGGCTGCTCCGGCGATCTTTCTTGCGTCCATGGATGGGGAAATCGGGCGGTAACCGGCGCAGGGGGATGCCCCCACGCGGGTCTATGAAAAGGTTATCGCATCCCGGCCGCTTGAACACCGTGGAGGCGATCCGCCTCTGCCGCGAAAAACCACTAGAGCAGTGAACGGCGCTTCACTAGATTGAAACGATGCGCCGACTTTCCCACCTCGTCCTGTCGCCGGCATCGCGGTTCGCGCGGCTGCTGCTCGGGGAAAAGCGCCTGAGCTACGACCCCGTGGCGGCCGACGATCCGCTGGCCCATCTGCCCGCCTTCATCGAACTGGATGGCAGCCGCTATGAGGGCCTATGGGCGATCGTGGATCAGCTGGAGGGCACCTATCACGACCACCCTATGACCCCGGCCGATGACGCAGCCCGGTCGGAGGCGCTGCGCCTGCTCGACTGGGCCATGGGGCAACTCCATGAGACCGTGACCCGGAAAATCGTGTTCGAAAAAGGCGCGCAACGTTTCACCGGCGCGGTGACGCGCAGCGCGCCGGACATGAACGTGATCCGCGGCGGGCGCGAGGCGCTCAAAGCGGCGTTGCGCAAAGTCGGCGAACTGGCCGAGCAGCGCGGCTACCTCGCCTGCCGCGACTGCACGCTGGCCGATCTGGCGGTCGCGGCGCATCTGTCGGCGCTCGATTATTTCGGCGAGATTTCCTGGAGCGATTTTCCTCCCGCTGCGGAATGGTACATGCGGATGAAGTCGCGGCCTTCATTCCGTTCGCTTCTTGGGGACAAGGTGCCGGGCCAGCCGCCCGTCTCGCACTATGCCGAGCTCGATTTCTGATCCGCGCGACTGGATCCGCGCCCGCGCCCGTGAAGAAGGCTTCGAGGTCGTCCGCTTCGCCCGTGCCGAAAGCACCCCGGACGCGGCGGCCAATCTCGGCCGCTTCCTCGCCAACGGATCGCATGGCGGAATGGACTGGCTGGCCCGCGATCCGGAGCGCCGCGCAGATCCCGCAGTACTTTGGCCGGAGGCGAAAAGTATCGTGCTGCTTGGCGCCAATTACGGCCCGGACAGCGATCCGCTGGACGCGAGCGCCCATAAGGATCGCGGCGCCATCTCGGTCTATGCGCAGGGCGACGACTATCACGACGTTCTGAAAAAGCGGTTGCGGCGCATGGCGGCCGACCTGGCACGAACCTATCGCTGCGAGGTGAAGCTGTTCGTCGATACGGCGCCTGTCATGGAAAAACCGCTGGCCCAGCAGGGCGGCATAGGCTGGCAGGGCAAGCACACCAATCTGGTGTCGCGCGAGTTCGGCTCGTGGCTTTTTCTTGGGTCGATCTTCACCACGCTCGATCTGCCGCCCGACCCGGCCGAAGCCGATCATTGCGGCCAGTGCCGGCGCTGTCTTGACGCCTGCCCGACCGGCGCGTTTCCGGCGCCCTACCGCATCGATGCGCGGCGTTGCATTTCCTATCTGACGATCGAACACAAAGGGCATATTCCGCGCGAATTTCGCGTTGCGATCGGCAACCGCATTTACGGATGCGACGATTGCCTCGCCGTCTGTCCCTGGAACAAGTTCGCGCAGACGGCGACGGAGGTGAAATTCCACGCGCGTTCGGAGTCGCAGAACCCGGCGCTGGCCACGCTCGCGAAACTTGACGATACAGGCTTCCGCGCCTTGTTCCGAAGTTCGCCCGTCAAGCGGATTGGACGCGATCGCTTTGTCCGGAACGTGCTGATCGCGATCGGCAACTCCGGAATCCCGTCGCTGGCCGGAGAGGCCGAGCGCCTGCTCGACGACCCCTCGCCTCTGGTTCGCGCGATGGCTGTCTGGGCGCTGTCACGCCTTGCAACGGCTGAAAGATTCGCCGTACTCGAGAACACGCGAGCGTCGCAAGAAGCAGACGAAGAGGTCCGCGCCGAGTGGCGCGAAGCGCTCCGTCAGGGCTTGGTGTCGTCCAGCCGCTGACGCGCAGTGTCCCCGGCTTCGCTGTTCGGTGCGATAGTCGCCGCCTGCTGCCAATCCGCGCGCGCACCGGCCGCATCGCCGTCTTCGTATTTCATGTTGCCACGCTCCAGAATCGCATCTGGATCGGACGGCTTGAGTTGCAACGCCCGCTCGATATCCGAGCGCGCTTCGGTCTTGCGGCCAAGAGCGTGGCGCGCGCTGGCGCGCAAAACGAACAGATCGGCACGCGTGGGATATACCCCCAGCGCGGATGTCAGATCGGCTTCGGCTCCGGCCCAGTCGTGATTGAGAGCACGCGCCTGGGCGCGGTCGGTCAGGATATCCGGATCGTTGATGGAATAACTGAGCGCATGGGTGAACGAGGCGGCGGCATTGTCGCCCTTTCCCGCCAGCAGCCACGCATTACCGGCCTGATCCATGATCTGTGCCCGCATGACGTAATCGCCGGCCGAAGGCTGCCGGCCGATATCGTCGAGCCGGGCAGCGGCTTCCGGATACCGCTTCAGGCCCACCAGCGCGAGCGCGGCACAATGCTCTGCTGGAGCGCCGCCAGTGTCCTTCTGCCAAGCTGTAGCGGCTTCGTAGGCCGCACGAGGGTTGCGGTCGACGAGAGACAGGCAGCGGTCATAGCGCCCTTTCCCGGCCAGGGTCGGATCGTCCAACGGATTTCCGGCCGCCCAGGCGGAGGAGGCGAACGTCAGCGCCGCCAGCGACGCAAACACGGCTCTGTGCATCGGCCGAGAAGACCCGCTGTACGCGGCGAAAGCAAGGCGGCGCGGGCGGGCGCTTCTGCTAGGCTCCCGGCCGACCGGAATCGGAGGATGGGATGTTCGCGCGCTGTTTCATTGCATTTTTGGCAGTGCTGCTGTTGGGCGGTATGGCTGCCTCTGCGCAGACTCCCAGCCGCGCGCCGACGACCCATGTGCAGGTCCAGAGCCTGCCGCCCCTGCAGACGGCAACGAAGGCGCCGCCGTTCGACGCCGAGAAGGCTGTCAACGCCTACCTCGCCACCGTGAAGGGTGCCGCGCGCGCAAACTCAGACTCCTATTTCGAAGGCGGCTACTATCTTCTGGTTGTCGACACGCTCTACGCGCTCGCCGTCTCGGCCCTTTTGCTCTGGACGCGGTTCTCGGCCTGGATGCGCAATGTCGCCGCCGGATTCACCCGCTCGCGGTTCTGGCAGGCGCCGATCTATGCGGTCCAGTATGTCGTCGCGACGACGATCCTGACCTTCCCGCTCACCCTCTACGAAGCGTTCTTCCGCGAGCACGCCTACGGCCTCTCGAACCAGACCTTCCTGCAATGGTTCGGCGAGTTCTCGATTCAGACCGCGTTACAGATTGTCATATTCGCGATCGCGCTGAGCGCCATCTACGCCGCGATCCGGCGCACACAGCAACGATGGTGGGCATGGGGCACCGCGATCGCGGTCGTGTTCATGATCGTCGGGACGACGATCCAGCCCGTGTTCATCGATCCGATGTTCAACACCTACACGTCGCTGCCGCAAAGCCCGCTGAAAGATCGCATCCTTTCGCTGGCGCGCGCGAACGGCATCCCGGCGCACGATGTCTACCTGTTCGACGCCTCGCGGCAGAGCAAGCGGATTTCCGCCAATGTCGGCGGCTTCCTGGGCACGACACGCATCGCCTTGAACGACAACCTTCTTCACCGAACCTCACAGGACGAAACGCTCGCCGTGCTGGGACACGAGATGGGCCACTATGTGCTCGATCACGGGACGCGACTGATCGTGGCGTTCGGCCTGGTGGCCCTACTCGGGTTCTGGATCGCAAATTGGGGCTTTGCGCGCCTGGCCGGGGTCTACGGACGTGATTGGGACGTTCAGGGGATCGACGATCCTGCCGGGTTTCCCGTCCTGATCGCCATCGCAACTGTGTTCCTGTTCGTGATGACACCGGTGACGAACACCATCACCCGGTCAACCGAAGCACAGGCCGACATCTTCGGGCTTAACGCCGCGCGGCAGCCGGACGGATTTGCCACGGTGACGCTCAAGCTTAGCGAATATCGCAAGCTCGATCCTTCGCCGCTGGAGGAGTTCGTGTTCTACGACCATCCCTCGGGCCGGTCGCGCATCACCATGGCGATGCGCTGGAAGGCGGAGCATCTGAACGACCCGGACATCAAAGCCGGTCCCGTATCGCCGCAATGACGGCCGGCGGTTTCGAACTCACATTCGGGCAACCCGGTGCGCCGCTGCACGTCGCGGCGCATAGTCACCATCCATGGCCCGACGTGAGTTTTGCCGGGCAGCAGCAGGCCTGGCGCGATGCGGCACGCCTGCTCGACCACAAGTGGGACTACATGTTCGAGCATGTTTTTCCCGAAGCACAACACCACATCGCGAGACAACTCGCCCTGCCCGATCCCGCTTCGATCACCTTCGGCCCGAACACGCATTCCTTTGTCTTGCGGTTGCTGTCCTGCTTCCCGCCGGGAAGACCGGTTCGCGTTCTGACGACGCAATCGGAGTTCATGAGTTTTGCACGCCAGATCGCACGCCTCGAAGAGGATCGCGTGGTCACAATAAAGCGGATTGCGACGGAGCCCTTCGATACCTTCGAAACCCGCTTCGCCGAGGCGGCAGGCCGCGGCGCATACGATCTGATCTACTTCAGCCAGGTGTTCTTCGATTCTGGATTCGCCCTCCACGATCTGGAGCGCATCGTGAGGGCCGTGCGCAACGACGACACCTTCGTCGTGATCGACGGCTATCACGGCTTCATGGCGATCCCGGTAAATCTGCACGCTATTGCGCACAGGGCATTCTATCTCGCGGGCGGTTACAAATACGCGATGGCCGGCGAAGGCGTCTGCTTCCTGCATTGTCCGCCCGGCTACGGACCGCGACCGCGCGATACCGGCTGGTACGCCGGGTTCGGGGCGTTGGAGAGCGGTGGCGACGCAGTGCCCTACGCGGGCGACGGCAGCCGCTTCCTCGGCGCGACCTTCGATGTGAGCGGCCTCTACCGTTTCAACGCGGTGCAAGACTGGCTGCAACAGGAAGGCTGGACGCCGGCGAAGATACTGGCGCATGTGCGTGGCATCGAGCACACCTTCCTGACAGCGATCGACAAGACGGGCGCGGCCCTTACGTCAGCGGCTCTGGCTGTGCCGGATGAGACGATGCGCGGCCGCTTCCTCGCATTTCGCACCGCACAAGCCGGTGAGATCGTCGCGCAACTGGCGGCGCAGAACATCATCGCCGACTACCGCGGCGATCGCCTGCGAATCGGGTTTTCGATTTATCACGAAAACGATGCTGCACTGCGGTTGGCGGCTGCGCTGATCCGATAGCGTCGGGAACATTTCAGCGGCGCGGGAATTATCTCCCCGACATTTTCACGGGGATTTTCATGACTCTTCTGATTGTTATCATTCTGCTCGTCCTCCTGTTCGGAGGCGGCGGTTACGGTTATAGCCGCTACGGTTACGGCGGTGCTGGCGGCGTTCTTGGCCTCGTGCTCGTAATTCTTCTGGTGCTCTGGTTGTTGGGCGCACTTGGCGGCGTTCACGCCTGACGGAGTGCTGCTTCGATTTTCGCATACAGCGCGTTCGACGGTTCGAAGAGGTAATCCACCTCTTCGACCGTCGCAGCGCCTGAGCCGTTTGCTTTCAGCACCGAGATAGCAGCCATCAGGCTTTTCCGCGGACAGACGAGCGCATAATCGTCGCCGGATCGGGAAAGGATCGTCGTTCCCGTCGAGGCCAAGGCGGCCAGTATGGACTCCGCTTTACCGTTGAGGCGAACACGGATCACTTGGGACGACTTTGCTTTCTCGCGCGCCGCTATCCGCGACAGCAGCGTGTCGGCGGCCGTGCGCGCCACCGCATTCCATGAGGCGGTCAGGCTGGCTGCGAGCTGCGCCTGACTTTCCAGGATCGTGCCGTCTTCCACGATCTTCAGTCCGTTGGCCGCGAGGGTCGCGCCGGTGGTCGTGATATCCACGATCGCTTCCGCAGAGCCGGAAGCCGGCGCCCCTTCGGTCGCACCTGAGCTTTCGACGATGCGGTAATCGGCGATCCCCTGCCGCGCAAAAAAGGCGCGCGTCAGGTGGACATATTTGGTGGCGATGCGTAAGCGGCGCTTGTGGCGTTGTGCAAACGCTGCGCAGACATCGTCCAGATCGTGCATGGTCGTCACATCGATCCACGCCTCCGGCACCGCGACGACGACGTTCGCGTAGCCGAAACCGAGCGGTGCAATCAGCGTCACGAGGCCGTCGAGCGAAGGCGAGGCTTCGCGCATCAGGTCTTCGCCGGTAACGCCCAAATGGATGTCGCCTTCGATCAACGCGGCGGAAATTTCGGACGCCGAAAGCAGGCGGACGTCGATGTCGGGTTGTCCGGCGATCGCCGCACTGTAGCCGCGCGCTCCGCTTTTTTTGATAGGCAGGCCGGCATCGGCGAAGTACTCCGCGACCTGTTCCTGCAAGCGGCCCTTGGAGGGAATTGCGAGGGTCAGCATCAGACGCGCTTCCCGGTTTCGCGGCGCGCGGCGAGCAGGCGCTCGGTTCGGATCACAAAACCGACGGCAGGTGTTCCCATCGGTGCGCCGAAATTCTCCAGCAGGTTGTCGTAGCGGCCGCCGCCGGCGACCTGCACTTCGCCCTCGCTGTCGCGCGACCAGAACTCGAACACGAAGCCCGTGTAGTATTCCATATTGCGGCCGAAACGCGCCGTGAAGGTGATGTTCGCCGGATCGACGTTCAGCTTTTCCAGCGCCGCGACGCGCGTTTCCAGCGCAGCGACTTCCTTGTCCAGCTTCCCGTTCAACGATCTGGAAAGCGCGCGGATATCCGCAAAGGCAGCATGCGCCGGACCGGTCACCGCAAGGAAACGGGTCAGCGTGTCGGCGATCCTGGGATCGAGGCGAACAGCGGCGGCTTCCGCTGCCTGCTCGATGAGACGATCGATGATCTCCTCGCGGCTGCGGCCGCCCTGTATCTGGCCACCCTGGACGTCCAGCAACCCTTCAAAGGCGGCGCGCGCTTCGGCCTCCGGCAAGGTGCCCAGATGCGCGAAGAGCTGCTGGCGCTCCGACGGCTTGCCTTGCGACAACCGTGCGACGAGATCTTCGAAATAGCCGGCACGCCAGAAGTGGCGTTTCAGCCGCGCGCGCCATTGTACCGGCACTTCCAATGCATTGATGAGCGTCGCGAACAAGCCGATATCGCCGATCCGCATGTCGAAACCGGCAAGCCCGGCAGCACGCAGCGATTCTACCGCAAGCGAAAGAATCTCGATGTCGCCGGCTTCTTCATTCGGGAAACCGAGGAGTTCGGCGCCGGCCTGGTAGAATTGCGTCGGCCGCTCCGGCTCGGACGGCTGATGACGGAAAACGAGGCCGTTGTAGCAAAGCCGCGCGGGAAATTTTCCGCCCTGCTCCACATGCATGCGGCACACCGGGATTGTCAGTTCAGGACGCAGGCACAGTTCATGCCCCGACGGGTCAGTGAAGGCGAAGGTGCGGCGCCTGATCTCTTCGCCGGAGCGTTCGAGGAAAATCTCCGCCGGCTGCAGCACGGCGGGCTCGACGCGGCTGTAGTGCTTCTGCGCGAACTCGGTGAGGACGGACGAGGCCTGCTCCTCAAGCTCGTACAGCAACGCCGCGTTATAGGTAGGAAAACCAGCCATCCTTCATGCCTTTCGAGCGAGGATGGCACGCACCTCTTCTACAAGGCGTGACCGTGGGATGACAGTTTGTGCCTGCCGTTCCGCGACCCAGGCGGCACGGCTCTCGACGGATTTGGCGAGTTCGGCGCCGAGCGCGAGGTCTTTGAGCTGCAATTCGCCTTTCGCGCGCTCGTCGGGCCCCTCGATAATCGCAAGCGCCGCGCCCCGGCGATCGGCATATTTGAACTGGTCGCCCATCTTGCCGGTCCCGACATAAGCTTCCGCGCGGATACCGGCTTTGCGCAGTTCGCGAACGATAGCGAAAGCGGGTGCGGGGTCCTTCTTGTCGAACACGGTCACAACGACAAGCGGCGCGATCTCGGTAACGTTCGCCTTGCGCATCTGCAGCGCTGTCAGCAGGCGGCTGACGCCGATCGAGAATCCAACGGCTGGGACCTGTTGGCCCGTGAAGCGCGCGACAAGATCGTCATAGCGCCCGCCACCGCCGACCGAGCCGAACACCACCTCCTGGCCCTTCTCGTTCTGAACGGGAAAGGTGAGCTGCGCTTCAAACACCGCGCCGGTGTAGTAATCCAGCCCGCGCACGATTCCGGTGTCGAGCTGCACCCGGTTGTTTTCGTACCCGGATGCCGTGACCAGCTTCATGATCTCGGAAACGCTCGCGATGCCGCCGGCGCCGGTCTCACTGCCCTCCACCGCCTTGGTGATGACATCCAGTTGCGATTGGAGATCGTCGTTCAGCGTTTGTGGGGCGATGAACGAAAGTATTCGTTCGACCTGCTCCGGTATGAGAGTGGCGCCTTCGGTGAAATCGCCGGACTCGTCTTTGCGGCCCTTGCCAAGCAAGGCGCGAACGCCAGCCACCCCGACCCTGTCGAGCTTGTCCATCGCGCGCAGCACCGCGCCGCGGCGGCTGCGGATTTCTTCCGAACCGGTGACCGGAAGGCCTGCCGCTTCGAGCACGCCGTCGAGCAGCTTGCGGCTGTTGAGCTTGATCGCGTACTCGCCGCGCACGAGGCCGAGCGCCTCCAGCGCGTCGGCGAACATCATCACCATCTCGGCATCGGCTGCCGGCGATGCGGTGCCGACCGTGTCGGCGTCGCATTGGATGAACTCGCGGAAACGGCCCGGCCCCGGTTTGTCGTTCCGGAAGACCGTGCCGATCTGATAGCGGCGGAACGGTTTGGGCAACTCCTGGTAGTTCTCCGCCACGTAGCGCGCGAGCGGCGCCGTCAGGTCGTAGCGCAGCGAGACCCACTGTTCGTCGTCGTCGCGGAAGGAGAACACGCCGGCGTTGGGACGGTCGACGTCCGGCAGGAATTTGCCCAGCGCGTCGGTGTATTCGACGAACGGGGTCTCCAGCGGATCGAAACCGTAGGCCTCGTAGACGCCGCGGATCGTTTCGAGCATCCGCCGCTCGGCCACGAGCTCACCGGCCGAGCGGTCGCGGAACCCGCGAACCGTGCGCGCTTTGGGGCGTGATTGTTTGTCGTTGGCCATATCGCAATCCGGAAGAACGGCTTCCATAAAGGAGCGCGCGATTCCTGTCTTTCCAAATTTTCCGGAAAAAGAAGCTAATCAGGATTATAATCCAAACCGGCTATATAGAGAGGCCGGAAGAAGTCGACGTTCTGCAGTTCGGGAGCTGACTCAGAAAATCAGCGAGAAAAAGCCTGCCCAGATCGCCAGCCCAAGCACCATGGCGGGCAAAATCCACCAGCCAGGTGCAAAATGCGCGTCGCGGCCTTGGCTACTCCAATCGGACGCTGCCACGAGCCGATGCGGGCGCCGGGAAACCGGCAACCTGTGAGCATCGGACCAAGTATGCTGCATAGCCATTGGAAAGACTCCGGCCATCATCGTATGGAACGCTGGTTAAAAACGTCTTAGCCGTTCGCGCGTCGCATAAAAAAATAGTCAATTCGAATGCAACCAATCGCCATCAGGCGAAATCGATCAGCTCCAGGGGCATCGCCCGTTAAGTCCGCACGCATAGAGCAGATGGATGCACAGGAGTACGACGACCGCAGAAAGCAGCATGACTCCAGCGGTGACGGCGACGGCTTTTGGATCTGGCATGCGAATACCTCTGTGTCGCCATGAGATAATTCCGTGCACGCAGTTTCAATTATCAAAGACGAAATGTGGGCACTCTTGCGTGTTTTTAACACGCAAGAGGAAACACAGCCCAAATGCGGCCGCGCTTCGCCTAAGGCTTTGCCGGCGCTTTTGCCGGGTGTGACTGATCCCACGCGGCATGCGATTGCTGCAGCACGTAGGCCCGGATTGCCTGCACATCGTCCTTCGACAATTCGTCTTTGAACGACGCCATGCCGTCGTCTCGCAGCGCCCCGCCGAGGACGATGTTATCGTACTGCCCCCAGATTTCGTTCGGCACCAGCCGCAAATCCGGTACTTCGCCTTCCGATTCCGCGAAGAAGCCGTGACAGACGAGACACGTCTTGTGGTAGAGCGTGAAGCCCTTTGCCGCCATCGCCTTGTCCGCTGCGGTCATCGCGGGCGGTTCGTTCGGCGGCGTACCTTCCGCCGCAAGCGGCTGAACCGTCTGGCGTCCGCCCAGCTTGAATACGAAAAGGCGTCCCTGATCGGTCTGATAGCGCGACAGAGCCGTCTTCGGATCGCGGAAAGCCGACAGCCCACCTGCCCCACCCCACCCGGCCAGCAGCGCGACATACTGCTCGCCATCGATTTCGTAGGTCATCGCGGGCGCGAGGATTCCGGTTTTGAGGTCGATCGTCCAAAGCTTGTGACCGGTCTTCGCATCATAGGCGCTGAAATCGCCATAGGCATCGCCGCCGAACAGAAGGCCGCCGGCCGTGGAGAGCAGACCGCTGTTCCACGCGCCGCCCATCGCGACCTGCCATGCCTCTTTCTGCGTAACCGGATCCCAGGCCTTGATGTAGCCCACCGCTGCAGCCGGCGGTTTGCCGGCTTTGATCGAGTCGAGCACTGCCTGCGAGACGGCTGCGAAATCGATGCCGAGATTCCAGGCACCGTGTTTGTAGGCCAACGTCTTGGAACCGACGAAAATCGCCGCGCCATCCATCGCCGGGATGTAGACCAGACCCGTCTTGGGATCGAAGCTCATCGGTTGCCAGTTATGCGCGCCGGTCTCCTGCGGATAGATCACCGCCATCTTGTCCTTATACCGGGCACCGGGGTCTTCGATCGGCTTGCCGGTCTTCATGTCGATGCCCTTCGCCCAGGTCACGGTGGCGAACTTCTGCGCGCTGATCAGCTTTCCCGTCGCGCGATCGATCACATAGAAGAAGCCATTCTTCGGCGCATGCATGAGAACGTGACGCATCTGCCCGTCGATCTTGAGATCGGCCAGCACGACGTCTGCGGTGGAGTCGAAGTCCCAGGTGTCGCCGGGCGTCGTCTGATAGGCCCAGGCGAACTCGCCGGTCTTCGCGTGCAATGCCACCACCGACGACAGGTAGAGGTTGTCACCGCCCTTCGGCGAGCGCAGTTCGCGGTTCCATGGATTGCCGTTACCGGTGCCGAAGTAAACCAGGTCGAGCTGCGGATCGTAGGCCATGGAATTCCACGGTGCGCCGCCGCCGCCGATCGCCCAGAACTTGTACTTGCCGGTGGTGTCCCAGGTTTTGAGGGCAGCCGTCAGCGCCGCATTCTCCTGTGGCTTGGACGGATCGCCGGGAACGACATGGAATCGCCACACCAGCTTGCCGGTGCCGGCATCGAACGCGCTCACATAGCCGCGGCTGTCGTATTCCGCACCGCCATTGCCGATCATGATGAGCCCATCGATCGCGCGCGGCGCGCCGGTGATCGTGTAAGTGTGCCCGTTGTTCTCGACCGTGTTGACGGTCCATAGAACCTTGCCGGTCTTCGCATCGAGTTTGATGAGACGGCCGTCGAGCGCGCCGACGTAAACGGCACCCTTCCATAGCGCGACGCCGCGGTTGACCACATCGCAGCACGCATAGCGGCCCGTGGCGCCCGGCACTTGCGGGTCGTAGTCCCACACCTTCTTGCCGGTTTTGGCATCGAGGGCTACGACCTTCGACCAGGAAAGCGTGATGTACATCATGCCGTCGGCGACGATCGGCGTCGCTTCCAGGCCGCGCACGCTGTAGGTGCGGTATTCCCAGGCGACGCCCAGTTTGCTGACGTTGGAAGTGTTGATCTTGTCGAGCGGCGAGAAACGCTGCTCCGAATAGGTGCGGCCGTGGCTCAGCCATTCGCCGGGATCGGCGTCGGCATTCGCGATCCTGGCGCCGTCAACCGAGGCACCGGGCTGCGCAGGCAGCGTCGCAGCTTCGGCGGGCGTGGCCAACCAAGCCGTTGCAGCGGGCTGCTTCGCTATCGCGAAACCCGGAACAACCAGGAAGATGACGATGAGAAGTACGGCCTCTATATGGCCGATCAGCTTCGGATTCATGGCGCCCCTGCTCACTGCGCTCTTGAGCGGCGCAGTCTGATTGCAGGTTAGGCACAAATCCGAATTTCCGCCAAGGTCCCGCAGCGGAATGAGAGCAACGCCTCAGTTGGGCTATCCCGGTTGGCCAACGGCGATTTCAGCCACAAACAAAGTCCCCGGGGCTCATGAAACTCCCCGGGGACCGGCAAATGATCGCTCAGCGCGGACCTGGATAAATCTGGTTGGTGCAATTTTCGCCCGGCTGGGCCGGCGCGTTGCTGGCCAACGCGTTGCCATCGGTCGTTCCGTTTGTGTCGGATTGGCTGACACGATGATTCCCGTCCGAGAACTCGCTGGCGCAGGAGCGCGCATTCGTGTTCGACATGTTGCTGCGATGGTGGTGATAGCCGGCTGGCGGTGCTGCCGTGGTGCCCGACGTCGCCATCGAATTGTCGGAGCTGTTGTCGGGAGTGCTTTGGGCGAGAGCGGTCGTCCCGGTCATGAGAACAACTGCGAGCGCCGCGGTGAGGATGGAGGTGCGTTTCATTCTTCGATCTCCTGGAACTGTTTCCTTGTGAGAACGAAACGCCTGTTAAAGTACTCCGTTGCGCAATTTCAGAAATGCAATCGACGCGAACGGGAGGTTCCTTATGGAGCCCAATTCGCAGGTACCAAGGTTCCAAACTCTCGTCGGCAAAACGCGTAGACCGGCTCATATTTTTCGCGTGCGAGCGCGATCTGCCGCGGGGTCGGGGCACGTGAAACCGGCCCGGCCAGTATTTTCTTCTGGAAGTCCGGAACCCGATAAGGCACGCCGAGAAACCCGGTGATGGCCTGGATTGCTCCCGGCGTGAACAGCGTCTCGTAGAAAGCGTAGTGCACGTTCGATGGTGAAAATACAGCACGCAGGTTCTGGATCGTCAGATCGTAGCGGCCTCTGGAAACATATCCGTCGTCATCCAGATAGGCCTCGAAGCAGTCGAGCGCCGAGAACTCCGCGTCAATCTTTTCGCGCATGCGCAGTGCCGAGAAATAGCGATCTATGGGATCGCGCATGATGAAGAGCAGCTTGAGCGCGACGCCGTTCGCAGCAACAAGATTCGCGACCGTGCGAAAACCCTGAGCGTCCAGCATTGCATAGGCTGGGGTGATTTCACCAAACACGCTGTGCTTCGGACCGACATTATTGTCGAAGTGCTTCAGATAAGCGGCCCGGTCGGCGATCATCAGAACGCGGTCGCGCGCCGTCTGCAGTTCCGGCGTGGGCTTTCCTCCCTTCGCTTCCAGCGCATGCAGCCGTTGCCGGAAGATCGCGTCGAAATCCGGCGGCCGCTCGGGCATGAGCCAGCTGTCGAAGAAATGAAGTTCCTTGATGGCAGGAAGATAGACCTCCGGAGCGGCGCGCAGATATCTGTCGAGCCAGGTCGTACCGGCTTTTTGCGCACCGATACCGAGCAGCATGGTCTTGCCAGCAAGGTTGCGGTGCGGGGTGTCCGGCTGGAACGGGTCTGCCATCGCAGCGGTAAGTTCGGTGTCCCTCTTTGCCTATCATGCGACGCTTGTCCAGCAAATGCCGGTCAGCGCTCAAGAGCTGCCTTCACCAACGGTACGGCAAGCGTCATCTGGCCGTCGATGTATGGCGCCAGCTCGTCCGGGAGCACGTCAGTGGTCCAGACAAACCGGGTCCTGGCGCCATCAAGGGCGGTGAGATCGACAGACGCGTCGTGATGTGTCGGCCGGCCGTCGACAATGGTGTAAACCAGACGGTGCAACGCTTCGTCCAGGCTCACAAGCTTCTCGCGCGCCACAGAGCCGTTGGAAAATGTCAGCACGCGGATGTCGCCTTCCGGCTTGGAATCGGTGACAAATCCCGGCGCGACGCGGGTGTGGACGTTGTGGTAGTCCGCCAGCGCGGCCCAGATTTTCTCGATCGGCGCGTCGATCTCCAGAGTCTTCCGTATGGATGCCATTTGTCCCTCCTTGTTCCGGCCGGATATAGGCGTTCGGCACAAAACCTGCTGGCCACAATCGGACCTGATCGGTACTCATAGGCTCACAGGTGCGTCCCGGCCTCTTTGGCTGTAGGACGGCCGACGGCATCAGGAGTTTCCCGGTGAAGATCGTCGTTCTGGGCGGAGACGGGTTTTGCGGCTGGCCGACGGCCTTGCATCTGTCGCGCCGTGGGCATGACATCGCAATCGTCGACAATCTGTCCCGCCGTGCGATCGATGACGAACTTGGCGTGCAGTCGTTGACACCGATCCGGTCGATGGCAGAGCGTCTCTCTGCCTGGCAGGAGATTTCAGGCAACAAAATCGCGTTTCACGATTTCACCGTGGGCAGCGATTTCGAAACGCTGGCCGCGCTGCTTCATACTCTCCGGCCCGACGCGATCATCCATTTTGCCGAGCAACGGGCCGCGCCCTATTCCATGAAGAGCGCGCGCCACAAGCGCTATACGGTGAACAACAATCTGAACGCGACCAACGATGTCCTGGCGGCCATCGTCGAAACCGGACAGGACATCCATCTCGTCCATCTTGGCACGATGGGCGTCTATGGCTACGGGATGGCCGGAATGAAGATTCCGGAAGGGTATCTCACAGTGACGGTGGAGACGCCCGAGGGCGGCACCACACAGAAGGAGATCCTCTATCCCGCCAATCCGGGTTCGATCTACCACATGACGAAGACGCAGGATCAGCTCTTCTTTTTTTTCTACAACAAGAACGACGGGGTGCGGATCACCGATCTGCATCAGGGCATCGTCTGGGGCACACAAACGGAAGAAACCCAGCTGGACGAGCGGCTCATCAACCGGTTCGACTATGACGGCGATTTCGGAACGGTGCTCAACCGCTTTCTCATGCAGGCGGCACTCGGCTATCCCTTGACGGTGCACGGGAGCGGCGGACAGACGCGTGCGTTCATTCATATCCAGGATACGGTGCGCTGTATCGAACTCGCGCTTGCCAATCCGCCCGGCGCCGGAGAACGCGTCAACATCCTCAACCAGATGACCGAGACGCACCGGGTGCGCGATCTCGCGAAGATCGTTTCCGACCTGTGCAATGCGGAAATCGCCTATCTTCCGAACCCGCGCAACGAGGCCGCCGAGAACGACCTCCATGTCTCGCAAACGCGGCTGCTCCATCTCGGTCTGAAGCCGGTCACGCTTGAGAATGGCCTGTTGCGAGAAGTGACCGAAATCGCGCGGAAATATGCGCAGCGATGCGACACCAGCAAAATCCCCTGTCATTCCTATTGGAATCGGGAGATCGGCGCCCGCCAAACGCCGCACTGATCCGAGCTCAGGCGGGATTTCCGCTTCGGGCGCTCTCCGGGGTGAAGATGGTCTCGGATTTCCTGAGGATCTCTCCATAGAGTTCGAAGCAGCGACGGTTACGTCTTGCCAGTTCCGGATCGCGCAACCAGTCCTCCATGATCGCTCGGGTCGCAGGGACGTGCCGCTGTATGAGGGTATCGCTCACCTCATTGCGGTTCCGCGCATGGAAGTAGCTCATCTGCAGCTTCTTGTCGTTGTTGGCGGCAGTACCGCGATATTTTTTTGCGCGATAATCTGCAAGCGTCCGCACCGCATAGTGATTGAGCTGGGCGTAGCGCATGCTGCGAAACGCATCGGAGACACGGTTGGAGCGGACATAATTGTATGTCTCAGGCGGAATTTCCACGCCGCCGGCATTGAACAGACGCGGCCGCTGACCTTTCTCGGGCTCGAACCCAGGCATGTGATTGGCCGTGATCTTGAGGAAAGGCCCGCCGTTCCTGGCAAGGCTCTTGACGATGCCGTTTATCCCAAAGTCTTCGTGCGAAGCCTGCTTCAGTTGCTCGATGACAAGACCGTCGGAGAGGCACGATAGACCGCTGTCGCCGAAGAACCGCATTTGAATACAGATGGCATCGGCTTGAGGCGCACACGCGATCAGATCGGCGATGGCACCGCTATCTTTCTTGATGCAGAGAAATTCATCGGGGTCGATCTGCAGCACGTAGTCCGCATTCGTGACCAGCGGGTGCTCTACGGCGTGATTCAAAGCCTTGTTTTGCGGCTGCTCGCCCGGACCGATGGAATGCGCGATATGTGTGGCGATGCCCATCTCCTGCAAGCGAGCGAGCAGGGACTCCGACTCGTCTTCGCAATCGTTGGTATAGATGAGGAAATCGCTCACCCCGATAACGCGGTGATAGGCGATCCACTCCAGAAGAAAGCGGCCCTCGTTCTTGGTGAACGCCACTTCGGTCACGCGGGGCTTTTGCACGGGCGCCGTCAAAAATGCCGCGCCTGCCACGCCGCGCCGATCTCGGGATACATCGCTGCGACCGCAGCGTAGACAGGTTTGAGTTGCGTTGTGAGGCGCGTGAGCACGGAGGGCGGGATTTCGAGCGGCTCGCCGACATGAACGGCCTGGTCGGAGCGCGGGAACAAGTCGCTTCTAAACCCGATGTTCAAAAACGCGCACACACCCTCCAATACGCCCGCGGGATTGGACGAGATGTTATCCATGAAATCTATATGGAGTTTGTTTTGCGGAATCGCGTTTCGCCATGCCGCCAATATCGCCGGATAATCGGATCGCGCGATGGCGCCCCTAAGCACGCCACCCTTCTCGAGCGCGAACGCCGCGATATTTTCTGGTCCGGCAACATTGCGATTGTGAGCCATCATGCGGATATGCGACCACGCGCGATCGATGGGATCGCGCAACAGAAGAATGATTTTCACTTGCGGATTCAGGGCAAGCACGTGCGCAATGCCTTCCGCCGGCAGCGTGGCGTAGTCGGGCGTGATTTCTCCGCAAATCTTGTCCTTACCGGCCAGGCCGAAAAGATGGCCGTACCACGCATCCGAGAGCGGCGCGGCCACGAACTCCGCGATCCTCGCGATGTAGCGGGCGTCCCACTCCGGTATCGGAGTCTTCTGGATATAGCGCCGCAAGGCTTGGGCACCCCGGCGGCGGCGATGATCCACGGTCCAGGCTCGCGCACCCGGCAGATACAGATCATCGAAGTAATGGACTTCCTTGACCGGCGGTAGCCACACCTTCGGATGCCGGCGCAAGTTCTTGTCGAGCCAGGTCGTTCCCGCCTTTTGCGCGCCGATGCAGATGAAGTCCGGAAAGCGGCATTCCGGCTGTTCGCGTCCGCTGTCCAAAGGGTTCACGACGCGTCCACCGGCGAAGCTGTTTCGGCAAAGTCTTGTTGGGCGATCGTTCTCGCGGTGTTGATTGCGTAGCTCATGCTGGCCCGCAGGAAAACCGCCAACTCTACGACGTTTCCCACCGATGCGATCCCGTCGCCCAGACTGGCTTCGACCTCGAATGGCGTTCGGGTCTGATCTGAATGCGACGGCGCGACCGTGAGGATCGGGTCCGCCAACGGCATCTTGTCTATCGACACGACAGCACGCGCCACGGAGTCGCGATTGCCGAAAATCGTTCCCCGAACCAGAAGCTTCTGCCGGGCGGGATCGACAATCAGCGCATCGATCGCGATGTCGATGGAAACGGTCTTCGCCTTGACCTTGGGCACCAGCCGGATCGAGGGATGCGCGCCCAGGCCGAAGCGGGGCCTGATATCGATACGCGCACGGAGTTGATCGGCCTTGTAATTCGGCAGCAGAAATTCCCAACCACATCGCTGATCGGGCACCGCTTTCAATTCGCGCCTGAGCACTTTCCAGCGGGACGCTTCATAGGTCTCGCCGAATTGCGTGATGACCATCGGTTCGACGCCGCCGTCCAAATCGAAGGCGTAACCGCGCAGAAAAAGCTCGCATCGGGCTTTGTTGTAGACCACCTCGCTCACGCCCGAGCCCCCGGCCGGCACCGTGCCGCGCGGCGGAAGTATCCGTCTCCAGCCTCCCCGGTTCGCCATGGGCGCGATCTCGCTGAAGGTGCGCAGGGTGAAAAATTCCGGTTTGCCGCTCACGTCCGGGGAATCTGCGAGTTGTCCCATCCAGGAAGCGTGAGCATCAGCGTGCAATCGCGTGACACTGCGCCCGAGAAGCTCCAAAGCGAAGGCGAAGCCGTCGAGAAGCGTGTTCGTCCCGCTTTGAATGGCGGCAATTGCCCTGGCGGCAGCGGCCGTTTCCAACAGGATGCCAGGCTTTCGCACGTCGGCGAAGTGGATACGCGCTCCGCCGAGCAACGGAATGGTCGCACGGACAGAGAAACCGAACACGCGGATCGATTTGAACCCATGAACGGACGACAGAGTTTTGCAAAGGGCTTCGGTGCGCTCATCGAATGAGTCCGCGATCAGGCACAGGATTCCATTGCTTGGAACCGTTTTCCCTTCCATATCCCGCAACGGACGAAATTCTCTGAACCAGAACGGCGGGCACGGCGCGAACGCCGGTGCGCCGGTCATCCGATCGGTCCCGGTATCCGGTGACATCGTGCTTGCGACGATGGATTTCGCGATTGTTTTCCACTGCGCATGTGTTTGCCCTTCCGGCAGTGCGTCCGAAAGCACAATAAACTTCTCGAGCTCAGAACGTTCGAGGCGCTCGCCTTCCGTAGGAAGCCTTTCGAAAAGGGCCTCGCGGATCGTCGCCGGACTGTCCAGGATTTCCGCAACCGAACCGGTTGGAAACACATTGGTGCGGCCTATTCGGTAATCGTCCTCCGGAGCGCCATCGAGAACAAATCGCGCGGCCGGTATGCGCCGCGCCAGCTGCGTGATCACACTTCCGTCCGTTTCGCCCTCCAAACAGATCAACAACGGTGCGCGGTTGCTCAAATAGATCAGCCGGCTCACCAGGCATTCGTAAGCAAACGAGTCGATTTCCATATTCGCGAGAGACCCGACATACAGCGTCGCCTCCCGGGCGGATGCCACAAGATCGCGCGTCTGGTTGAGCGCGGCTTCTGTGATTTCCAGCAATTGGTCTGCGGCCCGTTGCGAAGCCTCTCGCAGCGGTTCCAGCTTTTCCGGCGAGAAGGCCAACTCGACCAGGGCATCTGCGATCTCTTCGTGGCTCTGCAGATGGTGGTAGGGATGCTGTGCAGGCAGTCCCTCAAAGGCGTGAGCATGGGCGACGACCGGCACACCGAACGACAGCGCTTCCGTGGTCTTGATCTTCAGACCCGTGCTGAACGTCATCGGCACGATCGCAACATCGATCTGCTCGTAAAAGCTGCGCGCCGATTTGACGGGTCCCATCACGCTCAAATAGGGCGTATTGGTCGTTTTCAGCGAGGACCCGATGTTCCCGCCCACGACGATCTCGAGCGGCGGGAGATGCTCGCGGAATACCGGCAATGACTGGTTGAGAAAGTTGGTGAAGTTGCGGATGTTGATGTGGTTGGGCGCGCCGATGAACCCTGCTCTGAGCGATTCGCCCCTGCCACCCTTACGCTCGACCGGCGACAGTTCGTCTGCATGCGGCAGCGCCAATACGTTGGACGCGCCGAGCGAGCGGAAGAACGCCGCCTCTTCTTCCTTGATCGCCCAGACGAGATTGGCACGATTTAACGCTTTCAGCTCTTCCTCTTCGGTGAGATAGAAGAACTCCGGTCTTAAGCCGTTCGCTTCGAACAATTCCTTGCGTCCGGAAAACCGGTCGTTCGTGTCCAGAATGCGATACACCCGTTCCGGAACAAATTCGAACGCTTTGCTCAAATAGGGATACATCACGATCAGGACATCGAAGCTGCAGGTGCGCGCGGCCCATGCGACGTATTCCCCGATGATGGGGTCCCACCACTCGTCCAGTTCGTGATGCGACCCCGCGGGCGCCTTATGGGGCGCACGCGTCGGCGGAATCGTGAAGACGCTGGTCCAGCGCCGCGAAGCGTCCTGCAGCGCGTCCGTATCCACCGATAAGCGCCAGTTCAGCTCGGAGGCGTAGTGCAACAGATGAATGCTTGCGCCTGCACGGGTCAGAGCATCGCAAAACGCGAACAGACGTTTGCGGTTGCCGTAGTCCTGCGGATGCGTGAAGGTCGGCGCGACGACGCCGACATTCGTATATTTCCACGAGCGAAGTGCCATAGAGAAATCCGCTAGCCCGGAAAGCCCGCCATCATGGCGATGGCGAAACTATACAGCGCACCAAGTTGCTGCCGGAACTCTTCGGGTGTTTCGGGCTCGCGCCACAGTCCGCGGACATTGCGATCCCTGACGGGCATGCGTGAAAGATAATCCAGCGCGGCATCGCGTCGTGCAGAATATTCCTCCGTGCTGCGCGCCTCTGCGCCGATCATGTCGGAAACCGCCTGCCACACCGCCCGGCGGCGGAAAAATTCGCGGCTCAGACGGCTTTCGGGCACGAGGTGACGGACACTCGCGTCAGGCGCATAGCCTATCAGGTAACCCGCGTCTTTCAGTTTGTTGGTCACCGCGATGTCCTCGTTGCTCAGCAACGAGATTCCAGCGCCGATCCGGCCGAGCGACGTTTCGAACCCGCCGACGCGGCGAAGCGGTTCGCAACGGAATGAGATGTTGGCTCCCGCCACCCACTCGTTCTCGCCTGCAACCCGTAATGCGCCGCCCCAGTCCACCACAGTCACATAGCCAAGCTGCGACTCCGGTAGCCAGTCCGGCTTTTGCACACCCCAGATCGGTTCGATCTTGCCGCCAACGACTGCGATCTTTTCGCCGAGCTGCTCAAAGGCTTCCCAGGTTTTCTCGACCCAATGCGGTGACGCGATAGCGTCGTCGTCGAGAAAGGAAATGATACTTCCGCGCGCGAGGCGAAGTGCAACATTGCGCGCGTTCGAAAGGCCGGGCCGTTCCTCGTAGATATAGCGGATCCGGGAATCGCTCGTGTAGGCATCACCGAACTTTTCGGCAGTTTCCCGGTCGGGCGAGTTGTCGATGACGAGCAGCTCCCACGAAACTTCGCCCTCCTGCGCCAGAACGCTTGCGATGGCCTCGGACAAAAGTGCGTATCGATTGTAGCTGCAGATCGCGACGCTGACCTGCACCGGCCCGCCATCGTTTTCTCCTAATGGTTGAGACTGACGGTGCACATCAGGACTGACATTTTCCGCTGTCCCATAAAGCGAGAGTCCTGCCGCCGCGCATGCACTCTTCACCTCGTCCAGGTTTTCGACAACATCCTCGATCTTCGTCACCTTCTTGTGGCGAAGTTCGGGAGCCGCCTCGCGCGGCTTGCCGCCGATAAATTCGGCGACATCGGTAAAATTCGCACCGTGATCGAGCCGCGCCGTCAATTCCTCATAAGTCATGGCTCGCACGCGTGCCTTGCCGAGCCATTGCTCCTTGATCCAGGTGTTTTGCATCTGAAGGAGTTTTGCCTCCTCCACGACCTGAGCCGCATCGACGATGAACTTCATGCTGGTGATCGCCGTCGCGTCCGGCTCCCAAGAGTGCCAAATCTGTCGCGCATGGGCCACACGGTCGGAAATCGCGGCCTCCACCACATGCGTCCGGTACAGATGAAGGAACTGGATGTCGTTCTCCTCGGCGAAAGAGAACAGAAACGGCCGGCGAAAGATCGGACACCACATCCCTTCGAAGTGATGGATATGGCCATACTTGATATCGACGACGATGTTCTTTCCGTTGGCCGCGTCGACGAGGTGCGCGAAATAGCTGCGCAGGAACTCCGATTGGGTCTCTGCGCTCGGCGTCAGCGCGAGTTTCGAATGCTTTGCCATCCAGTCATGGCGGTAGCGGTGAAAAGAGAGGAGCTGGGTTGCCGGTTTGTAGGAATTTCCATTGCATACTTCGCCATAGACGCGCACGCCGCGAAAAGACGACATGATTTCGCCCAGCAGATGGCTGCCGGAACGTTCATGGCATAGCATAATCGTAATCTTGGCCATCTCAGCCCTTTGAGAATCGAAGAAACGGCTGTCAGGCCGGTCGTGAAATGTGCAGTGCCATAAGAGAGGCCATCCTGGCTAGGCAGCGGCCTCGCTCACCGGGTCCCCGGCGATGCGGCTATGCCACATCGTGCGTGGTCTCGTCATGTCCCATGGCATCGCCCGGTGCAGCAGGCAACGGTTGTCCCATATCACGGTGTCACCGGCAGTCCAGCGGTGGTGATAGGTGCGCGGCGGTTGGCAGGCAAAGGCGGCCAGTTCCTCAAGCAACCCCTCCGACTCCGCCGCGTCCAGTCCGGGGATGGCGTGCGCGTGACGCCCAATGAGCAGCGACTTGCGGCCTGTTTCCGGATGCACCTTCACAAGGGGACGAAGCGGCACCGGACCGTCGTGAAATCCGTAACCGCTATATTCGCTGCCCTCTTTGGGTGCGTGCCCGAGCTTTGCCTGGCTGTAGCGCAACGAGTGATAAGCGGACAGGCCTTCGATCTTGATCCGGAGATCGTGGCCCAGCGCGTCGTAGGCCGCCCGCATGTCGGCCCAGCCAGTCTCTCCACCCGTCTCGGGGACGACTTCCGCGCTGAATACCGCCCCCTTTGCCTGGACCGGCATGTAGGTGCTGTCGGCGTGCCAGAACATATTTCCCTTCAGCACCTTCACGACATCGTCATTGTCCTCGCTCTTGCGCAGCGAGCCATCCGCTTTGACGTTGCTGATCGGCGCGATGGCGAACTCCAGCGCTCCGAAACGGCGCGCGAACGCGATCTGCTCGTCGCGCGTCAGATGCTGACCCGGGAAAATGAGCAGTGCGTAGTCCAACCACGCCCCGTAGAGCGCAGACCACTCAGCCTCATTGAGGTGGGCCAGCGAAAGCCCGCGGACAATTGCCCCGAACGTTGTTTCCAATGGTTCTACCGCTAAGGCCATCGGCGTATTGTCCGCATTCCGTAGCGCGGTGCAATTGTTCACCACCGCATTTCCCTCTTCCCCGATGGGCCCCATGGGGGAGAGGGTGTTCCCTGCTGAGGGGCAAAAGGGAATTCACACGCGAAAGCGATTGACCTTCCGATGGTGGGTCGCCAGCGTTTTGTCTTCGAGACTTCTTCTTCGCGAGGAAGTTCGGGATGGGTACCCCCCTCCCCCTGTTTTTGAGGTTCGAATGCCTGAAGCCAGCAATTCCCTGCAAAAACGCAAACGCGGCGGTCAGCCAGGGAACAGCAACCGGCGTATCCACGGCCGCTATTCCAAAGAACGCGCCGCGTGGCGTGAGAAAGTCCGCGGCTTCCGCCGCAAAACCCGCGCTCTGGTGATCCTGGTCAACAATGTTCTGAAAGCTCGCAAGGCGCTGAAACGCAGGCTGGCGGCGCGTCCGTTGACGGCGCTCCTCGCGACACGACCACCGTTACTGAGTGCAGATACTCGGCGCGCGCCGCCGCGGCAGAGAAACACGGCGCGGCGAGCCAGAGTTGCCCGCGCACAAAGCTCGCGCCCGCCGCCGCTCGGACCGCCTTCGATTCGACGCTGTGCTACTCCAGGTCCAGCCCCTTCATATCGCCCTTCTCACGCCATTCGGCGAGCAGCGCGTTGAAGGCGTTGATGCCCGGCGTGTAGGTCCCGCCAGCGAGGCCGGTGCCGGCATTGCCTTCGTTGTTGTAGTAGCCGGGCGTGCAGGCATCGAGGTAAGCGCGATTGTTGATCTGGACCGACTGGATCAGCTTGACCCATTCGGTCTGCGCCTCCTCGGTCGGTTGCACCGTCGTCTTCTGGCGCCCCTGAGTCTCCTTGATGATATAGGCGATGTGCCGGGCCTGGTCGTCGAACATCGCAGTCATGTTCACGCTGAGCGCGTTCTGCGAGATGCCGATGTAGAACCAGTTGGGGAAGCCGCGTGTCGAGAAGCCGTGGAGGGTCTTGAACCCGTCCTTGAAATGTTCGAACAGGGATTTTCCGCCCTCGCCGTTGATCTCGATGCCGAGCCGGCGCTTGAAGTCCGCGGTGATCTCGAAGCCGGTCGAATAGATGATGCAATCGACTTCGTATTCCTTGCCGTTGGCGACGACGCCCTTCCTGGTGATGCGGTCCACGCCTTTGGATGCGCTCACATCGACCAGCTCGACATTGGGACGGTTGAAGGTCGGCAGATATTCGTCGTTGAAAGTCGGGCGCTTGCAGAACTGACGGTACCAGGGCTTCAGCGCCTCGGCGGCTTCCGGCTTTTCGGTGACGGTTGCGTCCACGCGAGCGCGGATGGTGTTCATTTTCTTGAAGTCGGCGACTTCCATGATCTGGCCGATCTCCTGCGGCGTCAGCGGTTTGTCCGACTTCGGGATTGCCATGACATTGCGGAAGATGTCGGTCCAGCCGTCGTTTACCAGGTCTTCGGTATAGGGCTGGCCAGTCAAGATGCCGGCGAAATTCTCGCGCCGCGCGCGTTGCCAGCCTGGCTGCAACGTCTTTGCCCATCCCGGATCGGTCGGCTTGTTGCCACGCAGGTCGACGGAAGATGGCGTTCGCTGGAACACATAGAGTTGCTTGGCATGCTTGCCGACATAGGGCACGCATTGGATTGCGGTGGCGCCGGTGCCGATAATCGCGACCGTCTTGTCGCCGAGCTTGGTGAGTTCGCCACGCGTGTCGCCGCCGGTGTAGTTGTAGTCCCAACGGCTGGTGTGGAAAGTGTGGCCTTCGAAATCCTCGATCCCGGGAATGCCCGGCAGCTTGGGCCGGGTTGCGGTGCCAAGCGCCATCACCACGAAACGCGCCTTGATCGCGTCGTTGTGGTTGGTCGAGATGATCCAGCGCTTGCTCTTCTCATCCCAGTCGATCGACTTCACCCGCGTCTGGAAGCAGGTGATGTCGTACAGACCATATTCGCGGCCGATCCGGCGGGAGTATTCGAAAATCTCCGTGACGTAGGAGTATTTCTCCTTCGGTATGTAGCCGAGTTCCTCCAGCAGCGGCAGGTAGCAATACGACTCGATATCGCATTGCGCGCCCGGATAGCGGTTCCAGTACCACGTACCGCCGAAGTCGCCGCCGGCTTCCAGAATGCGGACATCCTTGACCCCCGCTTCGTGCAACCGTGCTGCGGCAAGAAGACCGGAGAAGCCGCCGCCGATGATGACGACATCCTTCTCGTCTGTGAGCGGAGCGCGGGTGTAACCGGGGGCAACGTAGGGATCGTCCTCGTTGTAGTGCGCGAAGCGCCCCGTCATCTCGACATATTGGTTCGGCCCGTCTTCGCGCAGCCGCTTGTCGCGCTCCGCCCTGTATTTCTCGCGCAGGGCGTCCGGATCGAAGTCGAGTTCTGCCGTGATTTCCTTGTCCATCGGTCCCTCCGGGATATTTTTATAACACGTACTGAACTTCGGGGCCTGCCCGTTTGTCAATCCTGCCGCACCGTCCGCCTGCCGCTTGCGCAGCCTGCACGACCCTCCCACAATTGCCGCAGAACAACGCCGGGAGGATAGCGATGGCTCAGGCCGAGGAGAAGCCACAGGAATATTATGACGGCATCAAGCAGAAGTTTGCGGAAGCCCGCGACCTTCGCCTCAAGTACCGGCCAGAGGGCACGTCGCAATACATCTCCGACACGGAGGTGTTCGCCAAATACACCATCGATCCCTACGCAGATGCGGTCGCGCACGATCCTCGCGCGCCGATCACCGATACGGTAGAGGTGCTGTTCATCGGCGGTGGATTCTCCGCGCTGCTGACCGCAGCACGGCTGCGCGAGCGCGGCGTCCAAAGCATCCGTATCGTCGAACGCGGCGGCGACGTCGGTGGCACCTGGTACTGGAACCGCTATCCGGGCGCTGCCTGCGATGTGCCCTCCTACGACTACCTGCCGCTGCTCGACGAGATGAAATACATGCCGTCGCATCTCTATGCGAAAGGCCCGGAGATCTATGCGCACTGCCAGAACATCGCCAAGCGCTACGACCTCTACGATCTCGCGGTGTTCCGTACCACGGTCACCTCGACCACCTGGAACGAGAAGGAGAAACTCTGGCACGTCGGTACCGACCGCGGCGACACGATGAAGGCCAAATTCGTGATTTGCGCCAACGGCACGCTCTCCAAGCCGAAGCTCTCGAAGATCGAGGGCATGGAGACGTTCAAGGGCTATTCGTTCCACACCTCGCGTTGGGACTATGAGTTCACCGGCGAGAACCTTGAGAAGCTGTCGGGCAAGGTGGTGGGAATCATCGGGACGGGTGCCAGCGCAGTCCAGGCGATCCCGCGTCTCGCGAAGGCCGCGAAAGAGCTTTACGTCTTCCAGCGCACGCCGTCGGGAATCGATTTCCGCAACGATCGGCCGACCGATCCGGACTGGGCCGCGACCCGGCGTCCGGGCTGGCAGGAAGCCCGCCGCATGAAGGCGATGCGCGGCCGCGACGCGGACAACGAGCGCAAAGCCGAGCTCGCGCAACTGTCGCGCGAGGAAAAAATCCGCCGCCAGGAAAACGGCAACATCGAATACATGATGCGCATTCACCGCCGCATCGAAGAAGTTGTTCACGACAAGGAAACCGCCGATGCCTTGAAGCCGTGGTACATGTTCATGTGCAAGCGGCCGTGCTTCGATGACGAATATCTGCCGGCCTACAACCGGCCGAACGTCCATCTGGTCGATACAAAGGGCAAAGGGATCACCGAGATCAACGCACAAGGTCCGGTGTTCGAAGGCAAGACCTACCCGCTCGATGTGCTGATCTACGCAACCGGTTTCGAGGTGCAGAAAACCGGAATCTACAACGAAATCCGCGGCCGCAATGGGCTTGAGATCAACGAGACCTACAAGGACGGCATCCGCACGCTGCTGGGTGTGCACACGCACGGCTATCCCAACCTGTTCATCATGGGCGGCTATCAGGCCTCGTTCCAGTTCAACCTGACCTTCATGCTGCAGACACAGGGCGACCACATCGCCGAATGCATCGCCTATGCCCGTGCGGGCGGCCACGACACCATCGATGTGTCACCGGAAACGGAAGAATGGTGGGTGCAGGAGGTGATCGAGCATCGCGGCAAGACCAGCCGGAATAGCGAGTGCACGCCGGGCTATTACAATTTCGAAGGCGAGTTCAACCGCCGCCAGGATGGCAACTACAATGGCGGGTTCGCGCAATACTACGAGCACATGACGGCGATCCGGCAGAACATCGGCAAGCACTTCCTGTTCACCTGACGGCGACCTTTCCGGGCCGCAACGGGGATCAGGCTGGCGGCTTGTTGGTCAGGAGATAGGGGAAGCCGCTATTTATCGTGGCCTTTTGTGCCCAGACCGTACTGTCGAAGCCAGTGGGGAGCTTGAACTTCAGCGCGCTCGTTGTGAGGCCTGTCGTTCCGGTGGTCTCGCCGCTGCCGACACCGGCGCTTTGCTTCGATGTCTGCGTATCGAAATAGGCGTCCTGCACGGCAACAGGTACGCTGTCGCTGTTGAGACCGATAAAGCCTCCGATGATGACGCTTCCGTCGGCGCCTTGGAGCAATCCCGTGGAGTAAGCCCGATCGATGTTTCCGGACGTATTGTTCTGCCCGGTAAACCCGCCGATATCGGACTGCGGTGCTCCGGTTACGGCGCCTAAGGCGTAAGCGTCCGACACGACGCCGTTGATCGAACCGGTCAATCCCCCGCCGAACGAGTTCGACCCCGCCGTGACCGGGCCGGTGGCAAACACCTTTGAAGCCGTCCCTGCCGAGTCGTCGTAGCCGATAAGACCGCCGATGTTGGCGTGACCGCCGCCGCTCACCGCTCCTGTGGCGTACGATTGCGAGACGCTGCTGGTCCCGTTGTAACCGACAAGACCGCCGACATTCATGCCTTGCGAACCGCCGGAGCCGCCTGTCACCGTCCCGGTCGCGTAGGAGTTGGCGACGATCGAAGCCGTGCCGGAGAACGACCAGCTGCTTCCGGCAAGGCCGCCGATGTCGTTCTCGTCTCCACCCGTGACACTCCCGGTCGCGTAAGACCGGGAGATCGTGGCCGTGCCATTGAGGGTCTTGCTGTAGCCGACAAGACCACCCGTCTCGCACAACAATCCGCCGGTGACATTGCCTGTCGCGAAGGAGGACGTGATCGTGCCGTCGACATTGACGCCGACAAGCCCGCCTACGGCCTGCGAGAAGAATCCCGCGCCGGCTACGGTGTCCGTGACGGTGGCCGATGAGGAAGACTCCCCGATCGTCCCCGCCGAATTGTAGCCGACAAGCCCGCCGACCGAGCCCCTCCCTCCGCCGGAGACCGCACCGGCCGCGGACGCGTACAGGATCGTTCCACCCTGATTGAGACCGACGAGCATCCCGACATCGGCGCTGCCGCTTCCGGTCACCTTTGTTTTTGCAAAGGTCACGTCGCGAATTTGCCCGCCGTTGGTCTGCGCGAACAACCCCAGCTGGGAAGCACCTCCACTGATCGACAGATTCGAAATCCTGTTACCCAACCCGTCAAAGCTCCCGCCGAATGTCGTGGGAACCGGAGCTACGGCGTACACTCCGTCCATGGAAGCATCGTAAGGACGGGACAGCGCGAAGAATCCGGAGGGTTTGTTGGCAATATGCTTCGCCAGCGATGCGAGGTCCTTGCAGAGGACATAGCTCCGGCCGTTGATGATGAGCGTGCTATCGAGATCCCAGAGGGACAAGTTGCCGGTCGAAGAAAATACATAGTCGCCGCCGCTCCCCCCATCATTGGTAATCAGCTTAGCCCCACTCGCCGTGCCCTCCGATGTCACGGGTTGAGCGAAATTTATCGAATGGTAAGCGTCCAGCGTCAATTTGTGTGGCGTGGCCCAGATGACGGCGGCGGTAATATCGATATCCGCCTGCGCCTTCTCGGCAACAATTTTCACATTGGTCGTGCCAAGCAGTGTCGTGAGGTCTTTGACGTTCAGGACCGCGTCCGCAGAGTTCGCCTTGCAGACCCCTGACGTGCAGGTAACGCCGTTCGTAGCGGCAGTCGAAATCGTCAGCGCGGCGTATGCGTTCGTTGCCGCTCCCAGAATTGCCGAAACGGCTGAAGCAAACAGTGCTACCTTGGCCCGACGATCCATTCCCGCCCCCTGCATGCATGACTCGACACAGCCCAGCACTCATTGGGGCGCGGTGGTGGGAAAACATGCAAATGGCATTGCAGGGCAAAACGGGGCAACACGGGGCATGACTGCTCAGCGACAGCGGTCATCGAGCTGTCATTGAGCGACTCAGACCAAAAAACCTATCTGGGAGCCGACATGCTGCACTGCAGCGGGGTTCGCATTCTTTTCAATGCATAGACTGCTGTACGACACGCGGACGGCGCAGTGGCGCAACCGGCGTCGTATCGAATTGCTGTGCAGCAATGGGATCCGCTTCGCCCGCGATAGCCAGGCGCATCAAAAGGCGCATGAGTTCGGTCTGCCGCTTGGTGCCGGTCTTGTCGAAGATTCGCGCCAACTGCACATGAACGGTGTTGATACTGACGCCAAAACGCTCCGCCGCTTCGGCTGTCGTTGCGCCATCCAGCAGCGCCGCGGCCAAGCGTGTCTCGGCAGGGGTCAACCCAAACAGGGTGCGCAACTGCTTCTCAGGCAGAACGATGCCGGCTTCCAGATCGGTCACGCATACAAGCGCTGTGCATCCGCTGATCAGGCCGAAGCGGTTCGCCGGTATGGGCGTGACCGTCAGGGAAACGGGTAGTCGCCGGCCAGGCGCCGAAACCGCCATCTCGCCCGCGACTCCGCAAGATGCAGCGGCGACCAGCCCGCGGAGTATCTTCGTGGAAGCGAAGTCGCTCGTCGCGAGCTTTCCGGCGCTGATGCGCAGCGCTTTCGTTGCGCGCATGATGTTTTCGCCCGTGCGGTTGATGTGCTGTACCATCCCCCGGTCGTCGACCAGAAACAGCCCGTGGAGTGACAAATCCATCATCGCGCGGAAGCTGCCCTGACATTGACAATCGGAAACGGCGAGGCGCCACGGAGCCGGTTATGCTGCCGGCGAAGGGTTACAAGCGAATGACCGCTCATATCGGCGACTGCGACACGCGAGGCGAGCACTGGCGCCATCGCTGGCGGCGCCGGTGGGTGATTTTTCGCAAGGAACGGAAAGCCGGAATTGGTCGCAGCCTTCTGCAGCCACACCGTGTTGTCGAATCCGGCCGGAAGTCTTGCCTGCAACGCAGCCGTCGTTACGCCCTTCGGCCCAGCCGTTGTGCCACCACCAATACCCACAGACTGTTTCGTGGTCTGCGTATCGAAGTAGCTGGCCTGCACTGTGTTGACCGTGGCGTCGTTGTTGAAACCGATAAAGCCGCCCGCGGTCACGCTGCTGCCTGCGACCTTCACGAGACCTGTGGCATACGCCTGATCGACTTTACCGACCGTGTTGTTCTGCCCCAGGAGGCCGCCGATAATGCTGCTGTCCGCGCCCGTCACGCTGCCGAGCGCATAGGAGTCCGTGACACCGCCACCGCTCCAGCCTGACAACCCGCCACCGTACGATTGCGCGCCGGTTGCGACAGCACCGGTGGCGAATGAACCGGTGATGGAGGAGTACTGGTCGATAAATCCGCTGAGCCCACCGAACCAGCCGGTCTGACCGCTGGCGGTCCCGGTCGCATAGGACAAAGAGACGGCGCCTCCGGACACATAGCCGATCAGTCCGCCGGTCGTCAGCCCACCTTGTACGCTCGTGGCGCCTGTGATGACACCCGTGGCGTAGGATGCGGTGATGATACCGGTAGCACTATCCGAAATGTTGGAACCAACGAGACCGCCCACATCGTCATCGTCCCCGCCGGACACGTTGCCTGTAGCATACGACCTCAGAATGGTCGCCGTGCCGGTGTCTGTGGTGTTGTAACCGACCAGTCCGCCCGTTTCGGCTATCGCGCCCCCCGTTACTTTCCCTGTCGCGTAGGAATCCTGCACGGTGCCGTCAATGTTGAGACCCAGAAGTCCGCCGATGTCGAGCGTGCCAGTCATGTTGCCGCTGCCTGTGTCAGTGACAGCTGCGGATGAAGCCGACAAACCGATCGTCCCTCCATCGTTGTAACCGACCAGTCCGCCAACCACGGCGTCGTCGCCTGCTGAGACCAACCCTGCTGCGATCGACCGCTGAATGGTGCTTCCGACGCTATAGCCGACGAGCATTCCCGCGTCGGACGCGATACCGCCTTTGATGTTCGCCTTGGCAAACACCACATCGCGGAGCTGCGCGCCGTTCGTCTGCGCGAACAATCCCACCATGTGCTGCGAGGCGGTGTCGGTGATCGACAGATTGGTGATGCGGTTACCGAGACCCTCGAAGGTGCCAGAGAAGACGGTGGGAATCGGCGCGGCACTGTACGTACCGTCCGTGGACGCATCATAAGCGCGCGACAAGGCGAACAGTCCGGATGGCTTCGATGCGATGTGGTTGGCGAGTGCGGCGATGTCCTTACAAAGCATATAGCCCTTGGTGTTGATGTTCAGGACGCTGCCCGTATCCCAGAACGCCAGGCTTCCGGTGCCCGAAAAGCTGTAGTCGCCTCCGCTGCCGCCATCGTTGGTGATCAGTTTGACGCCACTTGCGGTGCCTTCCGACGTCACGGGAGCGGCAAAGGCGATCGAATGATAGGCATCGAGTGTCAGGACGTGAGAACTGGCCCAGATGACGCTCGCGTCGATCTCGATGTCGACCTGTGCCTTAGCTGCCACGATTTTCACGTTCGTCGAACTAAGCAGCGTGGTAACGTCTTTGGCATTGAGATTGGCATCCGTCCCGGTGGCCTTACAGACCCCGCCGGTGCATGTGACGCCGCTGGTGGCAGCCGTCGAGACCACGAGCGCGGCCTGCGCAGTCGTGGTTACCGCCAGCGACAGCACCGAACCGCACAACGCTACCCCGATCCCCCGCCCCATCTCCGCTCCTTGTGATCACTTTCGGCGAAAATTCAGATTCTTAGCGTGATCCACTAGCCGTGCGCTGGTGCTAGAATGCAAATGGTATCGCGGGGCAACGTGGGGCATCCCGGGACATGGCACTGGAAAACAAGGTAAATCCGGTCTCCCGCCGGCTTGAGACCTGGAAGGAGATCGCGGCCTATTTCGGCCGCGACGAACGCACGGTCAAACGCTGGGAGACTTCCCGCGGCCTTCCGGTGCGCCGTCTTCCCGGTACGACCGGCGCGCGGGTTTATGCCTATGAGCAGGAACTCGCCAATTGGATGCACCGGAACGCCGGAGCCGACGGCGTGGCGGAGCCGGTTGCAATGGCCGAGCCCGACTCGGTCCTCGCGCCCGCTACCCCACCGCCCGCGAGCACGTTCCAACCAAAGCTTGTTTGGCTTGGTCTTGTCGGCGTGCTGGCGATTCTAGGCACCATCGGATTCTTTTTGCGTCCGTCTGCGCCGATGGCCCATCAGCCAACGCGCGCTGCCGCGGCGCTGTATCAGGCTGGGCTCTACGAGTGGCAAACCCGAACGCCCGGCGGATTGGCACTCGCCGCAGCCGACTTCAAGCGCGCGATCGGCCGCGATCCCCACTATGCACAAGCCTATGCAGGGCTGGCGGATTGCTACAACCTGATGCGCGAATACACGACGATGCCCCCGCAGCAGGCTTACCCGCTTGCGAAGGACGCTGCCGAACACGCCGTCGCGCTCGATCCTTCCCTCGGCGAAGCGCATGCGTCGCTCGCCTTCGTGGACTTCTATTGGTCGCGAGACCAGTCGCATGCGCGGCAAGAGTTCCAGAAAGCGCTGGCGCTGCAGCCGCGCAACGCCACCATCCATCATTGGTACGCGACGTTCCTGATGACGGTGCGGGATTTTCCTTCCGCATTATCGGAAATCGAAAAGGCTCAGGCGCTCGATCCGGAGTCCACCGCGATACTCGCCGATAAAGGCCTAATCCTCTACACCGCAGGAAGACGAGCCGAAGCCACGGCCCTGCTGCAACGCCTCGAACAGGCGCAGCCGAATTTTATGTCGCCCCACGTCTACCTCGCCTCATTCGCGTTCGACCGCGGTGACGACAAAAACTTCCTTTACGAATTGGCGACAGCCGCAGCGGAAAAACACGACGCTTCGGCCAGCCTGGTCGCGTCGGCTGGCGCACAAGGTCTTGGGTCGGCGGGCCGCAGCGGCATGCTGAAAGCAATGCTGGCGGTCCAGGAGCGACTCTACATGCAGCGCGACGTATCAGCCTATGACGTCGCGAGAACCTTTGCGCATCTTGGCGATGCCGAGGATGCGATCATCTATCTCAAAGCGAGCCTGTCGCGACATGAAACCGACAACATCGCGATCGGCATCGATCCTGCTTTCAACGCTCTGAGAAAAAATGCCGACTTCAACGCGCTGGTCCAGCAAGCCGGTCTGAAGCCCTCCAGCGCTTAAGCGGCTGCGAAATTCTGGATCAAACAGCACCGCCGTGTTTGCGAATGAGTGCGGTGGCGATGATGACGTCTTCATGGACGCCTTGGCGCTTTTTGCCAATGCGTAGGACGGCGTTGACCCCGGTGACATATTCGCCGGCGAAAGGCGCGCGAATAGCCGTGACTTGGGAGGCATCCACCACAAACGTTTTGCCGTTAGGCTCGGTGAAATGCACCTCTTGGCCGGACTTGCCGCCGGTGGCGAGCACTGCTGCGGCGCGTTCGCCTTTTCCGGTGCCGAGAATGGCGCCCACACGCTCGACATAGGCGATCGTCTCTGCCGGCAGTGCAGCGCCGGTGTGGAGATGGTTCTGGAATTTCGTCGGGCCGTCATTGTAAGCGGCGAACATCGCGGGAAAACCGAACTTGGCCTTCAGCCAACGGAGATAAGCAGCGCCTGCCATCACATTGTTGTGCGGATCATAGGCGTCGTTGCCGAGACCGTACTGCTGGCGCATCTCTTCATAGGTGCCTGGCATCACTTGCATCAGGCCCATGGCGCCAACCGGCGAGGTTATCGGCCCGTTTTCCTGCATCGTGCGACCGCCACTTTCGACGCGCATCACGGCGCGTATCCAGGCGGCTGGGACCTGAAAGCGCTTGGCAGCTTCCTCGATCATCGGATCCCAACGCGCGATCAACTCTTTCGGGCTGAGTGCGAGTTCCTGTTTAAATGCCGCCGGCACCGTATCTTCGACTACCGTCTGTTTCAGCGAAGTCGCGACGTTGCTGTAGAGCGTGTCGTTGCTCGTGTGCTTCCACGTGACGATCGTTGTAAGCGTCAGCACAGCGAGAAAGAGGAGCGGAAACGAGCGGCGGGAGGACGCGATCGAAGCGTCGTGTGCGATATCGATTGTGCTCAACGGCGGTCACCGTTTGCGAAGCAGCGCAAAGTGCAAGCGCGAATGGTCTCAGGGGCCATGGGTGCCTTTTCTATTTGCTATGGTGTGCGCCACTTCGACAGCGGCTCCTGCAGGATCATCCGACCCAGCGCAAGATCGCGCGCCCGGCGCGCGATGGGCCTGATATGGCAAGTGCCCGATGAAGTGCAAGCGGAAAATTCCGCAACGGAAAGAGTTCCCTTTGTTCCGCTATTATTTTCGCATCAGCAGCGCATCGAGCCGATGGAACTGGACGCAACTCGAGTGAAGCCTACAATCAAGTCGACAAATTTACTCGGAGGGATGACATGGCAGGATTGTGCGAAGGCCGCGTTGCGGTCGTGACCGGCGGAGCGCGCGGCATCGGCCGCGAATACTGTCTGATGCTTGCGGAAGAAGGTGCGAAAGTCGTCGTCAACGATCTCGGCGGATCGCGCGATGGAATCGGCGCCGATCTTTCTCCGGCGCAGCAAGTGGTTGAAGAGATCAAGGCTGCTGGCGGCGAAGCCGTCGCCAACGGCGCCGACGTGTCGGATTTCGCACAGGCGAAAGCGATGATCGATCAGGCGGTTTCGACTTTTGGCCGTATCGATGTGCTCATCAGCAATGCCGGCATCCTGCGAGATCGCATGCTGATCAACATGACGGAAGACGAATGGGATACGGTGATCAAGGTGCATCTCAAAGGCACTTTCGCACCGGCGCATCACGCGGCACGCTTTTGGCGCGACGAAAGCAAGAAGAGCGGTCAGCCGACGACGGGACGCATCATCAACACGTCTTCGGTGTCCGGCATTTACGGCAACATCGGCCAGACCAATTACGGCGCGGCCAAGATGGGCATCGCAGGTTTCACGATCATCCTGGCGCGCGAACTGAAACGTTATGGCGTGACGGTGAACTGCATCGCGCCGGGCGCCCTCACCCGTCTCACGGAAGACCTCGGCACCATCACCGAAGAGCGCAAGCAGCGCATGGATCCCAAATGGGTTGCGCCAATTGCAGTTTGGCTGGCGAGCGAGCAGTCGCAGGAAGTGACCGGCCGGGTGTTCGAAGCAAGCGGCGGTCTGCTGGCGATCGCAGAGGGCTGGCATCGCGGCCCGACGGCGGAGCCGGTGATGGACCCCAAGAAACTTGGCCCGATCGTCGCCGAGATGATGAAACATGCCCGCAAGAACGCCGGCATGAACGGCGCCGATTTGGACTGACCACCCTGCCGTAGGGGCAGCAAGAGCGCGGGACGCGGTTCGGGCTTGTCCCGAACCGCGTCCGCCCTACAATCCCGCCAGAAGAACAGGGAGCAGGTGCAATGGGCATTAACCCCGAAATCGCCGGACTGATTGGAGAGATCGACTTCGATCCGGACGCGCTGCACGAGAAATACCTGTTCGAGCGCGACAAGCGCCTGCGCTCTGACGGCAATGCCCAATACATCGAGGTCAAGGCCGAGTTCTCGCACTACGTCGACGATCCCTATGTCGAGTCGGGCTTCACCCGCGAGCCTGTGTTCGACGAGGTTGATTTCACCATCATCGGCGGCGGCTTCGGTGGCCTGCTGATGGGTGCGCGCCTGCGTGAGGCGGGCTTCGAGAATATTCGCGTGGTCGAGAGCGCCGGCGATTTCGGCGGCACCTGGTACTGGAACCGTTATCCCGGCGCGATGTGCGACGTGGAGTCGTACTGCTACCTGCCGCTGCTCGAAGAACTCGGCTACATGCCGAAGCACAAATACTCGTTCGCACCGGAGATTCTCGAACACAGCAAAGCGATCGGGCGGCACTATAACCTCTACGACAATGCGCTGATGCAGACCTCGATCACCGAGTTGCGCTGGGATGAAGAGGCAGCGCGCTGGATCGTCAGCACAAACCGCGGCGACAAGTTCAAGACCCAGTACGTCGCGATGGCGAACGGTCCATTGAGCCGCCCGAAGCTGCCGGGCATTCCCGGCATCAACGAGTTCAAGGGCCACACCTTCCACACCAGCCGCTGGGACTACCGCTACACCGGCGGCGACAGCAGCGGCGGTCTTACCGGTCTCAAGGATAAGCGCGTCGGCATTATCGGCACCGGCGCCACCGCGGTGCAATGCATTCCGCATCTCGGCGAATGGGCCAAGCAACTCTATGTGTTTCAACGCACGCCCTCCTCCGTCGACGTGCGCAACAACGGCGAAACCGATCCGAAATGGGCGGCGTCGCTGCAGCCGGGCTGGCAGAAGCGACGGCAGGAGAATTTCAACATCCTCGTGGCCGGCGGCGATCAGGACGAGGACCTCGTCCATGACGGCTGGACCGATATTTTCCGCAACCTGACCGGCACAGCGGCGAAAGAGATGTCGCGCAAGCTCGGACGACGGCTTACCGGCCCCGAGCGCGGCGAAGTGATGGCGCTCGCCGATTATCGCAAGATGAATCAGGTTCGGGCGCGTGTGGACGCGATCGTGGAAAACCCCGATACCGCAGCGGCGCTGAAACCGTGGTACCGCCAGTTCTGCAAGCGGCCCTGCTTCCACGACGAATATCTACAGACCTATAACCGGCCCAACGTCGAGCTGGTCGATACCCACGGCAAAGGCGTGGAAGGGTTGACCGAGCATGGCGTGATCGCGAACGGCAAGGAATACGAAGTCGACTGTCTGATCTTCGCGACCGGCTTCGAGGTCGGCACGTCGTACACCCGGCGCGCCGGTTACGACATCATCGGCCGCGACGGCCGGACGTTGTCGGAGCACTGGTCCGACGGATTGCGCACCCTCCACGGCCTCACCACGCACGGCTTTCCGAACTGCTTCTTCCTGGGTTTCACGCAAGGGGCGATCACCATCAGCGTACCGCAAGCGCTGAACGAGCAGGCACAGCACGTCACCTACATGGTCACGGAAGCCAGGAAGCGCGGCGGCGAGACGCTGGAGCCGACCGCGGAAGCACAGGAAGCCTATGTGCAGGAAGTGCGCAGTCTCGCGCGGCTGGGCCAGCGCTTCTACACGGAGTGCACGCCGGGCTACTACAACAGCGAGGGCGCCGCCGGAAACCGTCGCGGTTTCTTCTCTGATATGTACGGCGCCGGACCGCTGAAGTTCTTCGAACTGCTGGAGTGCTGGCGTTCCGACGGCCGGATGGCGGGCCTGGATCTGCACTGACAACGAAAAGAGGATACGTCATGCTGCGCAAACCGATCTCCGCGGACTCGCACATCACCGAGCCGCCGAACTGCTACGTCGACTATATCGACCCCAAATTTCGCGAGCGTGCGCCGAAGATCGTCGATCTCCCGAAGGTCGGCGATGCGTTCGTGATCGAGGGGATGTCGACGCCTGTGCCGCTCGGCTTGCTCGCCGCGGCCGGCAAAGACCCCGCACAGATCACAACCGACGGCGTCGCGTTCAAGGATCTGTGGAAGAGCGGCTGGGATTCGAACTACCGTCTTGCAGACCAGGATCGCGATGGCGTGGGCGGCGAACTGATCTACCCGACCGTCGGCATGCTGCTGTGCAATCACAGCGACTTCGACTTCAAGAAGGCATGCTTCGAGGCTTATAACCGCTGGCTCAGCGAATATTGCAGCGTCGCGCCGGACCGGCTGTTCGGTCTGGCCCAGGTTTCGATGCGTTCGCCGGAAGACGGCATCGCGGAGCTCAAGGCCGTGAAGGCAATGGGGTTCAAGGGCGTGATGATGCCAGGCGATCCGGGCATCGAAGATTATGACAGCCCGGTGTGGGATCCGATGTGGGCGACGGCGGCGGAACTGAAGCTGCCCCTCTCCTTCCACATCCTCACGACCAAATCCGGTGCGATGGCACAAACCCCGCGTGGCCCGCGCATCAACGGCTTCCTGTCGATCATCCGCGGCTGCCAGGACATCATGGGCATGCTGGTCTTCAGCGGCGTGTTCGATCGTCATCCCGACCTGAAGATCGTATGTGCCGAAGCCGATGCAGGCTGGGTACCGCATTACACATACCGGATGGACCATGCCTACGAGCGGCATCGCTACTGGATGAAGGCGCCGCCGCTGAAGCGCATGCCGAGCGAATATTTCGCCGACCATATCTATGTGACGTTCCAGGACGATTATGTAGCGTTCAGGACGAAGGATCTCTGCAACGTGCGACGGCTGATGTGGGCGAGCGATTTCCCGCACTCGGATTCGACTTGGCCGAACAGTCAGGCGATCCTCGACGAACAGACGAAAGACCTGACCGAGCAGGAGCGTAACTGGATTTGCCACGACAACGTGGCTGAGCTTTATGGACTGAACTGACCGGCAGAAACGTTCGGACGGCAGATCGGATATCCGCTTCTATCGCCGATCTTCTACCTCGGGGCGCGCTTTAGCCTGCCGCGATAACGTGGCAAACTGCGACAACTTCTCAGAAACACAGAAAATGCACATTGTATTCGACGAAGAAGAAACCGCATTGAGTGGCGCTCGCACCTGGCAAGGGCGGATGCCGTGACCTCACCGCTCAACGCCCTTCTTTTCGGTGGCTGCCTCGTCCACCGCCCGCTCGCAAGCGTACCCGACCTCCGGCAAAGACTGGATCACCGACGTTACGGTGCAATCGGACCCGTCCATTCCTTCGGCGAAATGGTTCAGATCATCGAAGTGTTGCGCGGGGAAAAAACCGTTCCGCAAGAGCTCCTGCCTTTTACCGGCGTGCCTCGCAACGTCAGACACAAACCGGGCACAGCCGATTTTCGCGATATCGATCTTGCGCTCATCGAGCCGGCCTCGGCAGCGGACCTGGTTTTCCGCGGCACCGTCATCAATCGCAACCACATCAACGCCAGAATCCTCGCTCCGATCGAGAAGCAGAGCCGCGACGCATCGAAGCTTTGCCAGAAATGGCTGCGCATCGGATTGATCGGTCTCAAAGACGACGTGCGCGACGAGGCGGGCCTGCAGTTGCTCGACTATATTTCGGGCGACAGCGACGAGGTCGAACTGGCCCGTGCGATTATCGGCGAGACCCGTGTCGTAAAAAGCGACATAGCCAGTGGCTTCGCCAGGATGCAGGATTTGCTCGGATGCCCTCTGGGCGCCGTGATCTATATCTTTCGCTATATGCCCGACGGTCGCCCTATCAGCTGGCCTGCGGGTTTCCGCGAGGAGGTGGTCGCCGCTGCCAAGCAGCTCGATCTACCGCTGTTCGAACCTACGCAGATGGTCGTGGATTTCGGCGTCGAAGCCGCTCTTACCCAGGACTACCGGCACTATAGCGAGCAATTCCTTCCGGTCGTCGGCGAGGCGCTGTTGCAATTCGCAATGTCGATACGCGAACAGTCGCGGCGTGCGCGAAACACCGCGGCCGAAGCGGATAACCGCTGAAGCGCGTCGCTTCAGCGGTATCCACCGTTCGTTTTCAGCTTGAGAAGTTTGTCGTTGAGAGGCTGCCGAGGTTGGTGGCGCCGGTGATGTCGATGACATAGTCCTGGCCGGCCTGGTAGCCGGCTGTGCCGTTGGCATCGACGATCAGGAAGGTGTGGCCTGCCAGCGTGCCGCGGTCGGGTGTGAACAGCACGGCATCGTTGGCGTGGAGCTGGGACGCTCCGATCGCACTGGCGAGATTGAGATCGAAGTTGGCCGGGTTGGAGCCGCCGGCATTG
>DASXDS010000008.1:0-2127 GCA_036490455.1 Rhizomicrobium sp. | reverse complement strand
GTCCGGGTGGATGAGGTCCTGCATGTACGCATACTTTTTCTTTGCTTCCTCTTCGGTGCCGCCGACGGTGACGGCGAGCCCTGGCAAAATCTTCAGGTGTTCGGGTTTGCGACGATATTTCGCCATGCGGCCTTTGACGCTAGCGTAGTAGTCCTGGCCGTCCTCGAGCCGCGACTGCGCCGCGAAAACAACCTCGGCGGTTTCGGCGGCGAGCTCCATGCCGTCTTCCGAGGCACCGGCCTGGACCAGGACCGGCTGGCCCTGTGGCGAGCGCGGCACGTTCAGCGGCCCTCTGACGTCGAAATATTTCCCATGGTGATCGAGCACATGCATCTTGTTGGGATCGAAGAACACGCCGGAGGTCCGATCGCGGACGAAGGCGTCGGCGTCCCAACTGTTCCACAGTCCGACAACGACCTGCGCGAACTCGCGGGCGCGGCGATAGCGTTCGGCCTTCGGCGGATGCGCGACGCGGCCAAAATTCTGCGCTTCGGTTTCGTTGCCCGAGGTGATCAGGTTCCAGCCGCCGCGGCCTTCGCTGACGAGATCCAGCGACGCGAACTTGCGCGCCAGCGCGAACGGTTCCTCGTAGGTGGTGCTGGCAGTGCAGACCAGCCCGATGTTGCGGGTGAAGCCGGCGAGCGCCGCCATCTGGGTAAACGGCTCGATCCAGGCGGCGTAATGCATGCGGTGCAGACCATCGGGGCTGGTGGTCCATGCGCTCTGCGTGTCAGCGGAGAACATCATGTCGAAACAGCCGCGCTCGGCGGTCTGCGCCATTTCGACGAAGCGCTTGAAGTTGACATTGGCGTCTGCGTGCGAGTCGGGGTGACGCCAGGACGCGACGTGGTGGCCGACCGGCCGTACGAAAAGGCCGAGCTTCAGGTGATTGGGTTTGTTTCGCTTGGTCATATGCACTTCCCGTCCGGAATGCGCGAGCACCGCAAAGGTTGCGGCGCACGCTGGCGCCGGACGGATATTCGGCAGGCCCGACGGTAAGATCAATGCGTATTTTCGGACGCCTAGGCCGCGCGGTGGACATAGTCCCGCAATGCCGCAGCGGCCCGTCCGATAACCGGATCCCAGGCGCGTGTGGCGTCCTGCCGGAACAAACGCGCCGAAGGGTACCAGGCGCTGTCGCCACGGTCGAGCAGCCAGCGCCAGCAGGTGTTGTACCGATTGAGGAGCCACAACGGCTTGCCGAGTGCGCCGGCGAGGTGCGCTACAGCCGTATCGACGGCAATCACGAGATCGAGGTTGTCGATCAACGCCGCGGTAGCGGAAAAGTCCTGGAAATCGTCGCTCCAATCGATAACACGGTGGCGAAGCGCGCTCGCCTTCAACTGTGCGACTGCCACCTCGCCCTTCTGCAGACTCACGAAGTCGCAATCCGTAACGTCAAACAGCGGCGCCAACATGTCGAAGGCAACGCTGCGCTGGCGGTCGATGAGATGCGCGTTGGGCAGCTGCTTGCGCGGGTCGCCGGCCCAGACCAGCCCGATTCGCGGTCGCCGGCGCGGGCCGAGCCGTGCACGCCATGCATCGCTTTTGGCTGTCGCTGCGGACACGTAAGGTATTTCGCCCGGAATCGTGTCGAGCTCTGTATTGAACGCGAGCGGTAGGCTCATCAGCGGGCAATGAAGATCAAAGGCGGGCAGGGGGTCGCCCTTTGCGATGATTTCGATGTCGCCACTAAGGGTGCGGATCAGTTCTACAAGCGGCTTCTGCACTTCGAGGATCACGCGTGCGCCGCGAGCGGCGACGCGCGGCGCATAGCGGCAGAATTGCAAGGTGTCGCCGAAACCTTGTTCCGCGTGGAGGAGAACGGTTCTGCCGGTAATGTCATCGAGGCCGGCCCATTGTGGCTGCGCAAAACGGCGCCCGGCGCTTTTCAGGTGATCGGTCCGCCATCGCCATTCGTACTTCTGCCAGCCACGGTGCAGTTCGCCGATTAAGAGCAGGCACAGCGCGGCATTGGTGTGCGCCCCGGCGAAGTCAGGTTGCAGGGCGACCGCACGGTCGAAGCTCGCAACCGCCTCGCCGAACTGCCGCAGCTCCACGAGCGCATTGCCGCGATTGACATGGGCCTCGGCCAGATCGGGCGCGAGCTCGATCGCGCGATCGTAG
>DASXDS010000070.1:0-1663 GCA_036490455.1 Rhizomicrobium sp. | reverse complement strand
GCACATCGCCGATTCGCCGGCAGACGCGGCGCGGGACGCAGACGTGATTGTGAGCATGCTCTCCGATGACGATGCCTCTCGCGCGGCTTGGACCGGTGCCGATGGCGCGCTCGAAGCAGCGAGGCCCGGAACCGTGCTGGTAGAGTGCAGCACGCTTACGCCGGGCTGGATCACTGAACTGGCCAGCCTCGCATCCAAACGCGATTTGAAGTTGCTGGACGCCCCCGTGACCGGCAGCCGTGCGCAGGCGGCTGCTGCCCAACTGACGTTCCTTGTGGGCGGCGATGCGGCCGCCGTGGAGCAGGCGCGGCCCGCGCTCGCAGTCATGGGCAAGCAGATCGTGCATCTCGGTCCTGTGGGCAGCGGAGCGCGCATGAAGCTGATCAATAATTTTCTTTGTGGAGTCCAGGTGGCATCGCTGGCCGAGGGGATGGCATGGATTGAGCGCAGCGGTCTCGACCGTGAACAGGCGCTCACCGTATTGAAGAACGGCGCCCCCGGCAGTCCGCTTCTCGGCACAATGTCCGCCCGCATGACCGAGGCTACCTACGATGTGCAGTTCCTCCTGAGCCTGATGGGCAAGGACCTGCATTATGCGCACCTGGATGCGGCTACGCTGGGCGTGGAACTGCGCACGGCCAAGACCGCGGAAGAGCGCTTTAACGAGGCCGCAAAGGCGGGTTACGCCGATAAGGATATGTCTGCCGTCGTCGAACCGTTGCGCGGCTAAGTCTGTCGATGCAACTGCGATATCGTCTTGACCGGGAACATCTGGAAGTGCCGCCGGCCGGTCTGCACGCCGCCGCTGCGTTCCTCAATCAGATTCTTTACGGTCTCTCGATCGACGCTGGTATCGTCGGGCCCGGATTGACAAGCCATCCTGTCTTAAATACTAATTTGTATACATTATTCGTCGAGGTGGCCGATGCCTGCGAACCGTCGTGAGTTTTTACTGGGGGCAGCCACTTTTGCCGCCGGCGCTTCTTTGCCGTCATTAGCTCTTGCCGCAAATGACGCCTTGGCTCCAGGCGCGCCAGAGGCCGGCAATGACGGCTCGCCCTTTCTACTTGAGTTTGACGGCAGCGTGTTAGCGAGTCTGCGATTCGCGGGCGATGTCTTTCCGACCAACTTCGTAGCGACGGAACAGAAGCTCGGTCATGTTGACATTGCGTGGCGGCGTGGGGCCGGCCCATGGCAGAAATTCCGCTCCTCGGAAGCAGACCGGCCGCAAACCGCTGCCGGCGTTTATCGCGTACGGGATGATCACGGCGATGCGATGACCATCACTGTTCGGCTTGAGCCGCAGGGCAGAATCCTGCGCTGGACGGTTTCGGCGCGAAATCTTTCCTCCGAGCCGCTTGAGATCGGGGACCTGGCGCTGCCCCTGCCCATGCACTCCAGCTTTAATGGCAAGGAGGCTCCCACCGCTTCAGTTCTGAAGCACAGCTTCATCTCCGGGCACGGCTCTTTTCTGTTCTGGATGCGATCGAACAGCGTGGGACCTTACCTGGTGATGACGCCGGAGTGCGACACGCATTTGGAGTATTGGGACCACATTCCGCCGGCCAAGGGACAACGTCCCGCGTTCCGCGCCTATGTGCACTCCGTGGCCGTGGGCGAAGCGGTGCAAGCGGCGGGCGGCCGTTGGCGCCAGTCCCGCACC
>DASXDS010000046.1:0-143152 GCA_036490455.1 Rhizomicrobium sp. | reverse complement strand
GGGGGCGATGTTGGCAGCGGGCCTTTGCGGCGTGGCGCAGGCCGATCCGCAGACCGCGGCGGCGCTGCGCGATAAAGCGCTGACCGACCCGACCGCGTGGAATGTCCTCGAATCCCTCACCACCGAGATAGGGCCGCGGCCGGTGGGGTCGCCGGCCGCCATGCGGGCCCGCGACTGGGGGATCGCCAAGCTGAAGGCGCTGGGCTTCGTGAACGTCCACGCAGAGGAGTTTGCCAAATCCGCCTGGCACCGCGGCGAGGAAGAGGCTGAGGTGATCGCGCCGTTCCCGCAGAAGCTCGCGATCCTGGGCCTCGGCCACTCGGTGGCGACCCCGCCCGAGGGCCTCGAAGGCCAGATCGTCGTCCTGAAAAGCGTTGCCGATCTCTTGGCCGCACCGCCGAACGCGTTCAAGGGCAAGATCGTCGTCGTCAACCAGCCGATGACGCGTACGCAGACTGCGCTGGGCTACGGCCTTGGGGTGCAGGCGCGGGGAATGCCGTCGGAGGCCGCGAAACGCGGCGCCATCGCTTATCTCACGCGCTCGATCTCGACCAGCCAGAGCCGCGCGCCGCACACCGGCACCACGCATTACAGCGATCCGGCGTTCCAGATACCGGCCGCCGCTCTCGGCGTACCCGATGCCGATCTCCTGGAGCACATGGCGGCGCGCGGCCCGGTGCGCATCCGCCTCAAGCTGCTGCCCACCGTCGACGACAACGGTAAGGCGTGGAACGTCTCCGGCGAAATTCCCGGCAGCGGCAAGTCGAACGAGGTGATCGTGATCGGCGGCCATCTCGACAGCTGGGATCCCGGCACAGGCGCGATCGACGACGGCGCCGGTGTCGCGATCACGACGGCTGCCGCCAAGCTGATCGGCGATCTCAAGACGCATCCACGCCGCACGATTCGCGTCGTGATGTGGGGTTCGGAGGAGCAGGGCGGCTCGGAGAAAGCCTATCTCGACGCGCATCAGAACGAACTGGCGAACATGGTGATCGCGAGCGAGAGCGATCTCGGCGCGGACAACGCCTATTCGTTGCAGCTACCGGCCGGCGCGATGGAAAATGCAGAAATGAAGCCGCTGGCCTCCCTGCTTGCGCCGCTGAAGGTGCTGGTTTCGCCCGAGCCCGCGGCCGGTGCCGGCTCCGATGTGGAAGGGTTGCAGGCGAAGGGCGTGCCGGTGTTCGCGCTGAACCAGGATGCCAGCCGCTATTTCGACTATCACCACTCCGCCGACGATACGCTCTCGATCGTCGACCGCACGCAACTTAATCAGAATGTTGCCGCGTGGGCGGTCATTCTCGATACGATCGCAGACAGCACAGTCACGTTCCGCAAAGCGTTAGACACCAAGCCACATTGAGCCGCATGGACAGGTTGGCGCGATAATTCTACCGTTTCCGTAGAGTTTTTGGACATCGATTTTCCGGTCCTTTCATGAACGCCCCATCGTCCGGTCCCACAGTCGTCGTCATCGGTGGCGGCTTCAGCGGCAGCCTGTTCGCGATGAAATACAGCGCGGCGCGACCGGACGCGCATGTCATCGTCGTGGAACGTTCGCGCCGAGTTGGGCGCGGTCTCGCCTATGGCGCCTGTTCGCCGATCCATCTGCTCAACGTGCCGGTCAGCCGGATGGAGCTCGGTCTCACGCCGTCTTTCGGCGATTGGCTCCGCAAGCAACCGCATCTGATCGCGGAGGCGCTGGCTGAAAGTGGCGGCGATCTCTCCGCAGCCTATGTTTCGCGCGAGAGCTTCGGCGCCTACATGGAAGAACGCGTGCTGGAAGCGGTGTCGCCGGATCGCGCGCACGGCTTCACCATCGTGCGCGCCGAAGTGGTGCGGCTGCTCGATTACCCCGCACGCGGCGTATTGCTGCATGATGGGCGCGAGATCGCCGCGGATATCGTCGTGCTCGCGACGGGCAATCTGCCGCCGCGGCCACCGAAGATGCGCGACTCCTGGCTCTACGACACGCGCCATTTCATCGGCAATCCGTGGGCGGCCGACGCATTTGCCGATCTCGGGCCGGACGATCCGGTGGTGCTGCTCGGCACCGGTCTCACCATGGTGGATGTCGTGCTGAAGCTCGCGGCCGAGGGCCATCGCGGCACGATGCACGCGGTCTCGCGGCGCGGCCTCTATCCGCAGATGCACAAGACCGGCGGCGTGTGGGACACGTTCGTCAAACCGTCCGACGAGAAGCAGTCGCCGGCGGCGTTGGTCCGCCGCATTCGCGACGAGGTGGCGCGGGCGGCGAAGCAGGATGTCCCATGGCAGCGGGTGATGGATGCCATGCGTCCGGCCGTGGCGCGCATCTGGCATTCGTGGAGCGAGACGGAGCGTGCGGCGTTCCTGCGCCATCTGCGGCCGCGCTGGGATGTGCACCGCCATCGCGTGGCGCCGCGCGTGGCCAGCAAGCTTGCGGGACTTGTGTATGCCGGACGTCTGGAAGTGTTTGGCGGGCGCGTCGAATCCTACCGCCAGGCCGGCGACATGGTGGACGTAACGGTGCGCGAGCGCGGCACGCATGCGGCACGAACCATGCGCGCCGCGGCCGTGATCAACTGCACCGGTCCGCGCAGCGACATGGACCGGCTTGCATTTCCGCTTCTCGCCAACATGCGCCGGCGCGGCCTCATCGCGCCCGATCCGCTCGGCCTCGGGATCGAGACGGCCGATTGTGCCGCGATCGGCAGCGCGGGGCACACTTCGCCGTGGCTTTATGCGCTCGGTCCTTTGACCCGGCCCACCTGGTGGGAGATCACCGCGGTGCCGGAGATCAATCTTCAGGTCGACCGCCTGGTGGATCGCCTGGTTCATCCGCATGGCGCCGGCGGTCCGCCGGACAAGCTGCTGGCCGATGCCTTCTCGGACCTCGGCACTGGCATCTGATCCCCAAAATTTTGTCGGCGTTGCACTGGCCTTTTGCCGGCGCCGGATCGAGTCTCGGCCCAACAGCAGGAATAGCGCATGAAATTTGGAACCCCTCTCTCGCCGTCGGCGATCAAAGTGATGCTTCTGGGTGCAGGTGAGCTCGGCAAGGAAGTCGCGATCGAACTGCAGCGCTTTGGCGTCGAGGTGATCGCGGTGGATCGCTATCCGAACGCGCCGGGGCAGCAGGTCGCACATCGCGCGCATGTGATCGACATGACCGACGCGAAGGCATTGCGTGCGCTGGTCGAACAAGAGAAGCCGCACTTCGTCGTGCCGGAGATCGAGGCGATCGCGACAGACGAACTGGTGCGCATCGAGGAAGCCGGGCTCGCCACGGTGATCCCGACCGCGTTTGCCGCGCACACCACGATGAACCGCGAACGTATCCGTGTGCTCGCCGCTGAACAGTTGAAGCTGCCGGTGTCGCCCTATTCGTTCTGCTCCTCGCTGCAGGAGCTGCAGGCGGCCGTCGGCCGCATCGGGTTTCCCTGTTTCGTGAAGCCGGTGATGTCATCGTCGGGCAAAGGCCAGTCGCGCCTCAAATCGCAAGACGATGTCGCCAAAGCCTGGGATAGGGCGCTGACCGCCGGACGCGTGAAGGATACGCGCATCATCGTGGAAGGCGAAGTGACGTTCGACTTCGAGATCACCCAACTCACGGTGCGCGCAGCTGACGGCACACACTTCTGCGATCCCATCGGGCACGTGCAGGTCGATGGCGACTATGTAGAGTCGTGGCAGCCTCAGGCGGTGAGTCCCGCCGCATTGGAGAAGGCGCGCGACATGGCGAAGAAGGTGACAGATGCGCTAGGCGGCCGCGGAATCTTCGGTGTCGAACTATTCGTCAAAGGCGACGAGGTGTGGTTCTCCGAAGTGAGCCCACGCCCGCATGACACCGGCCTCGTCACGCTCGTCTCGCAACAGCAGAGCGAGTTTGCGTTGCATGCCCGCGCGATTCTCGGCCTGCCGGTTTCCGCCGCACTGAAATCGCCCGGCGCCTCGGCTGTCATCTACGGCGGCATGGACGCGAAAGGCATCGCGTTCGAGGGCGTGGCCGAAGCCCTCACCGACCCCGATACCGAACTGCGCCTATTCGGCAAACCGGAATCGTTCAAGAAGCGCCGCATGGGTGTGGCGCTGGCGCGCGGCGCTACCGTTGAGGAAGCGCGTTCTAAAGCGAAACTGGCTGCGTCACTTGTGAAGCCGGTACCGGCTCAATCGCAGAGCGCGTCATGGTAGTGTCGCATCGCTTTGTCACGACAGAGCCGATCGCTTGTCAGAGTGCCCATGACCGAAACTTTTGAAGCATTGCGCAACTTCCGCGATTGCGGCGGCGATCCCACCATCGACGGCCGAATCTTTCGCAAAGGCAAGTTGTATCGCTCCGCGCAACATGCCGAGTTGAGCGAACGCGATCTCGACAAGCTCTCAGCACTTGGCATTTCCGCGATCGTCGACTTGCGGCGACCGGACGAACGCGAGAAATGTCCGAGCCGCCGATGGCCGGGTTTTGCGGGACGCGTTGTCGAACATTTCGGCCTCGAAGGCATAGCACTTCCACCGCATCTCGCGGCCTTCGCCGATGCCGGCAGCAGTGCTGCGGCCGCGCGAAGCGCCATGCTGGAGATCTACAAAGGATTTCCCTACGACCCGATGCTGATCGAGCTCTATCGCGACTTCTTTGCGCTGCTGGCCGAAACGGACGGCGCTGTGCTGATCCATTGCGCGGCCGGTAAGGACCGGACCGGATTTGGCGTGGCGCTGGCGCAGCATCTTGCCGGCATGAACCGCGATGCCATTGTTGCGCAGTTCCTGAAAACCAATCAGAGCGATCTGATCAGCGAAGCAACAATGGCTGCAATGAAAGCCAACGCGATGCGTGACGGTGTGGCGTTCAGTGACGACGCAATTGTGACGGTGCTTACCGTCGAACCGGAATACCTCGATGCGTCGTTTGCGGTGATCGAGCGGCGCAACGGCTCGATCGATGAGTATCTGCACGATGTCCTCGGCGTGACGCCGGCGCGCTACGAGGCGATCCGCGAGCGGTTGATCGAAGGCTAGGCAGGCGACGCTACTTCGCGAGCTTCTTCTCGATCCAGGCTGCGGCTTGTTCCGGCGTTTTCTTGTCGGTTTCGCGATCCACCATCAGGTTCGCCTGTTGCATGGTGGCGAGATCGATCGACCCGATCAGCGGGCGCAGGGCGGCGAGGAATTTCTCGTCCTTTGCGCGCTCCGGTGACACCAGCAGCACCGCATCGTAGGGCGGCAGCGCGCCTTTCGGATCGCCCAGGATTTTCAGCTTGTACTCTGCGATCCGGCCGTCGCTGGAGAAGGCAGAGATCACATCGACATCGCCGCCGGTCACCGCGCGGTACATGAAGTTGGGCTGGAACACGCGCTGGGATGCGAACTTCAGGCCGTACGTTTTCACCACCGCGCGCCATTCGGGTCGCGAGAATATCTCGAAGTCGCCGCCAATCTTCAGCCGCGGCGCATAAGCGGCGAGGTCGGCCAACGTGTCGATATGCAACGCATCGGCTTTGGCCCGTGGCATCACGAAAGCATAGGCGTTTTCGAACCCGATCGGCCCCAGATAGCCGATGCCGTGCTTCTGCTTCAGCCATGCCGCCATCTGCTTCAGGACCGCTGCGCGGCCCGGCATGTCGGTGCGCTTCATGTCGTCAGCCCACACTGTGCCGGAATAGTCGACATAGGCGTCGACATCGCCCGAGGCGAGGGCGCTGAACACGACGATGGAGCCCAGACCGTCGCGCCGCTTCGTCCGGTAACCCGCGGCGCGCAAGCGATGCGCCATCAGTTCACTCAGTGTGTATTGCTCGTCGAACCCCTTGTTGCCGATCACGACCGTCTTCGAGCCGCCATCCGAAGCGCTCACAAACAGTGGAAACAGGCTGACGCCGATCACCGCGAGAATGCCGAGCACCGAGGCGACGAACTTCGGCCGTGAGCGATCCGCGAAACTGTCTTCCATCAGCGCGAGCAACCGGTCGATGATGAGCGCGAGGCCGCCGGCCGCGACGCAGCCGAACAGCACGAACACCCAGTTCTCGGTCTGCAGTCCGGTGAAGATGTAATTGCCGAGGCTTGTCTGCCCGACCGGCGTGGAAAGCGTCGCGGTCCCGATCACCCAAACGGCTGCGGTGCGGATCCCGGCCATGATCACCGGTGCAGCAAGCGGCAACTGCACCAGGCGCAGCGATTGCCACGCGGTCATGCCAACGCCGCGCGCCGCCATCTTCGTAGCTGGATCAACGCCTTCCAATCCGGTGATGGTATTCCGCAGCACCGGCAGCATCGAATAGAGCGTGAGTGCGAGCAGGGCCGGAAGAAAACCCAGCGCGCGGAAACCGAAGCCGAACGTCCGCTGTGTGAACGCGGAGAGAAACAGCAGCACCGGATAGAAAAGGGCGAGCAGGGCAAGGCCTGGGATCGTCTGCACCAGACTTGCGAAGCCGAGTGCGGGTCCGCGCAGATAGCGCGAGCGCGACGCCGCGATGGCAAGTGGCAGACTGATCGCGATGCCGAGCAGGATGGCCGACAGGCTCAGCAGCACATGCTGGCCCAGATAGTCCGGCAGTTCGGACCATGCCAAGGCGACGGCATCGTCGTTCATGCGCTCGCCATCGCCTCGGCCAGAAGCCGCGCGCGCCGCTTCGGGGTCTCGACCAGATGGCGCACGAAATCGTCGGCCGGTTTGTTCAGCAGTTCGTTCGGCGTGCCGATCTGCACCATCACGCCGTCGCGCATCACCGCAATGCGGTCGGCTAGGATCAGCGCCTCTGTCATGTCGTGGGTCACGAGCACCGTGGTCAGGCCCAGTTGGTCATGGATGCGGCGGTAATCCGTGGCGAGATCGTCGCGCGTGAGGGGATCGAGCGCGCCGAACGGCTCGTCCATCAGCATGATCTTCGGTGCAGCCGCGAGCGCCCGCGCCACGCCGACCCGCTGCTGCTGGCCGCCGGACAATGCGCCCGCCATGCGCCCGCGGTAAGCGGCCGGATCCAGCCGGACGAGGGTGAGAAGCTCATCGACCCGCGTAGCAATCTTCCTCTTGTCCCAGCCGAGCAGCTTTGGCGTAATCCCGATGTTCTCCGCCACCGTCATGTGGGGAAACAGGCCAACTGCCTGGAACACAAACCCCATCTGGCGGCGCAGCGCCACCGCATCCGCCGCCAGCGCGTCCGCGCCGTCGATCTCGATCTGGCCCGAGTTCGGCTCGATCAGGCGGTTGATCATGTTCAGGGTGGTCGTCTTGCCGCTGCCGGATTCGCCGATCAGGACCATGAACGCGCGATCTTCCACGGTCAGCGACAGATCGTGGACCACTGCGACATCGCCGTAGGTCTTGGTGAGGTGGCTAAGTGTAATCATCGGTCTTTCAGCGCTAGCACGGCTGAACAACCGTGAACATTGCGGAACAGCTATTCACCGGCCCAGACTGACAGGGCGCGCATGGTTAGGAATGTTTCCCGGAATCGAGCGGGGACCGTACCGCACATGGTAAACAACAATCGTGCCATGGTTAATACCGATGCGCGGCATCCGTTTGCCTTGCACCGCCGAAAGCATCTGGCGTAAAACGGCGGCGCGAACGGAACAGTCCGTGTTTACGCGGGCTTAAGACACGTTTCGTATGGTTAGCAAACCGTAAACTCGGGCGACGGAAGAATCCGGACGATGACGGACCGCGGGTGCAGCAACGGCGCAGAGGGTGGCTTTGCCACCGGCGCCCGCACGCGCGCTCGGTTGGAGCCCTGTCCTTCCCTCGGTTTGCACGCACGCACGCTTCTCCTTCTTAGCTGCCCCTAGTCGTCGGCTGCCGCGAACACGCGGCGGACGGTTAGGGGATCTCAAGCCAGGAAATCAGGAATGAAGCCGTGACGGCGGCAAACGGAAGGATTGAGAGACGATGCGTACAACTTCACCCGAAACCGAACGCGTAAAAATCTTCGACACCACGTTGCGCGATGGCGAGCAATCGCCGGGCGCCGCGATGACCTTGCAGGAAAAACTCGAGGTCGCGGAATTTCTCGACGCGATGGGCGTCGACATCATCGAAGCCGGCTTTCCGATTTCGTCGCCAGGCGATTTTGAAGCGGTCAGCGAAATCTCCAAACTCGTGAAGAACGCGCGCGTTTGCGGGCTCAGCCGCGCAGGCTTCAAGGACATCGATGCGGCGGGTGCCGCGTTGAAAGGCGCAAAGCGTCCGCGCATCCACACCTTCATCTCCACCAGCCCGGTGCATATGAAGCATAAGCTTCAGATGGGCGAGAACGCTGTGCTGGAAGCGGTCGGCGCATCCGTCACCCGCGCACGCAACTTCACCGACGACGTGCAATGGTCGGCGGAAGATGCGACGCGCACGGTGCCGGATTTCCTCTGCCGCACGGTCGAGGTCGCAATCCACTCCGGGGCGACGGTGATCAACGTGCCGGATACGGTGGGCTATTCGACGCCGCAGGAATATTTCGAGATTATCACCATGCTGCGCAACCGCGTGCCGAACGCCGATAAGGTGACGTTCTCGACCCACTGTCACAACGATCTGGGCCTCGCGGTCGCCAATTCGCTGGCCGGCGTGCTGGCCGGCGCGCGGCAGGTGGAATGCACCATCAACGGCATCGGCGAACGTGCGGGTAACGCCGCATTGGAAGAGATCGTAATGGCGTTGCGGGTGCGCAAGGACATCATGCCGTATGCCACCGGCATCAACACGACGATGCTGTCGCGCGCGTCCAAGATCGTATCGAACGTCACCGGCTTTCCGGTGCAGTTCAACAAGGCGATCGTCGGCAAGAACGCGTTCAGCCACGAATCCGGCATCCACCAGGACGGCATGCTGAAGAACGTGGAAACCTACGAGATTATGCGCCCCGAAGACGTCGGCGTGCATGAAAGCTCGCTGGTGCTAGGCAAGCTGTCCGGCCGCCATGCGTTCCGCGACAAGCTTGAGACCATGGGCTACACGCTGGACGACACCGCGTTCGCCGAGGCGTTCAAACGCTTCAAGGAACTCGCCGACAAGAAGAAGCACGTGTTCGATGAGGACATCGTTGCGCTGGTCGACGACGAGGTGATCCGCGGCCATGACAGCATTGTGGTTAAGAAGCTCAAGATCGAGACCGGCGTCGGGGTCGAGCCGTCGGCCGAATTGACGCTCTCGGTCGAGGGCGAAGAACGCAGCACGCGCGCGACCGGCGACGGCGCGGTGGATGCGGTGTTCAAAGCGATTAAGGAACTTTATCCGCACGCCGCGGCGCTGCAGCTGTTCGAAATCCGTGCGGTCACGGAAGGAACGGACGCGCAAGCGACCGTGAATGTGCGACTTGAGGAAAACGGGCGGACGGTGACGGGCCGCGGCGCTGAGACCGATACGCTGGTCGCCGCCGCCTATGCTTACGTCAATGCGCTCAACAAGCTTTTGGTGAAACGTGCGAAGCAGGCGCCGGAGGCATTGACCGTCGCCCGTTGACAAGTAAAGAGGCTGACGCAATCGCCGCGTCAGCCTCGCTTTTCGGGTTCGGCCACGGCACGGTGCAGCTTCGATAATAGAACAGGTGGGCAAGTATGTTCGGCAGCCTTCTCGGCGCCTGGTCAAGTGACATGGCAATTGATCTTGGGACGGCGAATACGCTCGTCTACGTGAAGGGACGCGGAATCGTCCTCAACGAGCCGTCCGTGGTCGCGACCTATACCAAGGGTGGCAAGAAATCCGTCCGCGCCGTCGGCAACGACGCGAAAATGATGCTGGGCCGCACCCCCGGCAACATCGAGGCGATCCGCCCGATGCGCGATGGCGTCATCGCCGACTTCGAAGTCGCGGAGGAGATGATCAAGCACTTCATCCGCAAGGTGCACAACCGCCGCCTCGCCAACCCGATGATCATCGTCTGCGTGCCGTCCGGCTCGACCGCGGTGGAACGTCGCGCGATCCAGGAATCGGCACTGTCCGCCGGCGCCCGGCGTGTGTTCCTGATCGAAGAGCCGATGGCGGCCGCGATCGGTGCCGGCCTGCCGGTTGGTGAGCCAACCGGCTCCATGGTGGTCGATATCGGCGGCGGAACGACCGAGGTCGCGGTGCTTTCGCTCGGCGGTATCGTCTATTCGCGCTCCGTGCGCGTCGGCGGCGACAAGATGGACGAGGCGATCATCGCCTATATCCGCCGCGACCAGAACCTGCTGATCGGCGAAGCCTCGTCGGAGCGCATCAAGAAGGCGATCGGCACTGCTGCGCCACCGGTCGACGGCAACGGCATTACACTGGAGATCAAGGGCCGCGATCTCCTGAACGGCGTGCCCAAGGAAATCACCATCACCCAGAAACACATTGCCGAAGCGCTGGCTGAGCCGGTCGGCCAGATTGTCGAGGCGGTGAAGGTTGCGCTCGAAGCAACCCCGCCGGAGTTGGCCGCCGATATTGTGGATAAAGGTATCGTCCTGACCGGTGGCGGCTCGCTGCTCCACAATCTCGACCAGGTTCTGCGCGAGGAAACGGGACTGCCTGTGTCTATCGCAGACGATCCGCTGTCCTGCGTGGCGTTGGGAACGGGGCGCGTTCTCGAAAATCCGAAATCCATGCGCCATGTCCTGACGACCGCGTTCTAAGCGAGTGCCTTACTGGGGTTTCGATGGCGAACGGAGTCTGGAGGCTGGGCCGGGGGCGGGGTAGCACACAACTCCCCCTCGCGCTTGCCGCAGTCTTCGCCGTGGCGCTCCTTCTGCTCGGCCGTGCCCAGCCCGTCTTGTTCGACCGAGCGCGCGCCGCCGTTACCGACAAAATGTCGCCGATTCTAAGAATTGTACGGACGCCGGTGGACGCCACGAGCCGATGGATCGCCGGGATCGGCGATTTCTTCCACGTCTACCAGGAGAACGCGCGGTTGAAGGCGCAAAACGCGCGGCTTCGCCAATGGCAGACTGCGGCGACGCTGATGGATGAACGGGTGAAACGTTATCAGCTTCTGCTGCATGCCGTCCCCGACCCGGCTCTGTCGTCGATCGTTGCGCGCGTGATCGGCCGCGCCAGTCACCCGTTCGACCAGACCATCGTGCTGGATGCCGGCAAACGGAACGGTGTAAAGCCTGGACAGGCGGTTGTGGACGGACATGGCATGATCGGCCGGATATTCCTGGCGGGCGACCACACGTCCTGGGTCGTTCTGATCACCGACTTGAACAGCCGCATTCCCGTGACCATAAAGCCGGGCAATACGCAGGCGATTCTCGCAGGCGACAATTCCCCGACGCCGAATCTGGAGAACTTCTCCCAGACCGCCGTACTGAAGGCAGGCGATACCATCGTCACATCGGGCGATGGCGGGTTCCTTCCTGCGGGTCTGTCGCTTGGAACGCTGCTGAAGACCGGTGGAGGATTGAAGGTCTATCTGCTGGCCGATCCGCAGAACGTCGACGACGTGGAGGTGCTGGACTACAAGGCGCCGATCGAGGCTTTACCAGCGCCGTCGGTGAACGATCTGCCGGCGGCAGCCGCCGGTCTGCCGCCAGCGCCGCCGCCGCAGCAGCAACAGACGGTGGCACCGCCCCGTGTTGTAGGATTACCAACTTCCAAGACGCAACCCACTGGCGCGGGCGCTCCGCCCGCGCCAAAAAGCGAGCCGAAGATGCCAGCCGACGATCAGACTCCCGGCGATACCTCGCAGGATCAGGATCGGTAAGCGCGGGCATGGAGCGCACGGTCAACATGACGGGTTTCCTCTCCAGCACGATCCCGGTCGGGATGGGAGTTCTGGGAATCCTCATCGCGAATTTTCCGGTCTCGTTACTGGCGGGCGCCGTGCCGCCGCCTTTGTTCGTTCTGATGCCGATCTATTTCTGGACCTTGGTGCGTCCCGATCTCATGCGTCCGTCATCTGTGTTCTTTCTCGGCGTGTTGCAGGACTTCCTGTCGGGTGGCGGCGCCACGATGGGTGTATGGACCATCGCCTTCGTCGCAACTTACGCCGCGGTCGATCGCGGCCGCGATGCGTTCGCAGGTCTTGGCGGACTGCTCGCCATCCTGGGATTTGCCACCGCTGCATTTGTTGCCTGCGGAACCGCTTATCTTGTGGTGACGTTTTTGGCGTGGCGCATAGTATCGGTTGTTCCGCTGGCCACAGAACTTGCGATGACGATTCTGTTTTACATGCCCATCGTCCTGCTGCTTGGCGCGATCCACCGCCGTTTCGTCGGTCCTTTGCGAAGGGAGTTCTGATGCCTCTCTTCGACAAGAAGGACAAAAGCCGCTACGCGACCTTCACCCGCCGCACGTTTGGCGTGACCGGTGTTATGGGCGCCGTTTTCACCGTGCTCGCGGGACGTCTCTACCAACTCCAGATCGTACACGGCGATACCTATATGACTGAGGCGGAAGACAATCGCGTCAGTCAAAGGCTCGTGGCACCGCTACGGGGGCGCATCCTCGACCGCTTCGGCACCGAACTCGCGAGCAACCGCCGCAACTATCGTGTGATGATCGTCCCGGAACAGGCGGTCGAAGGCGTCGACACGGCGCTTACGTCGATCGCACGCGTGATAACGCTGACCGATCATCAGCGCGAGAAGGCCTTGCGCGACATCGCGGAGAACAAGAAATTCATTCCTGTGCCGGTCGCGGAAAATCTGACCTGGGAAGAGTTTGCGCGGATCAATCTGCATCTTCCCTATCTTCCGGGCGTTCTGCCGGATGCCGGCGAGACACGCGCCTATCCTTACGGCGATCTATTCAGCCACATCCTGGGTTATGTCGCGCCGGTCAGTCCGGAGGACATGGAAGCAGACAGCGATCCGCTTTTGTCGCTTCCAGGTTTTCGCATCGGCAAGCGCGGCGTCGAAAAGGAATACGATTCCGAGGTGCGCGGAAGCGCTGGGGTCAGCCGTGTCGAGGTGAACGCCTATGGACGCGTAATCCGCGAACTCGGCAATGAAGAGGGCGTTCCGGGAAAGGACGTCTATCTGACGATCGATCAACAGCTCCAACAATTCGCGGCTCAACGGCTTGGCAGCGAAAGTGCTGCAGCGGTTGTGTTGGATGTCTCGAATGGGGACGTGCTGTCGCTCGTCTCGACGCCTGGCTACGACCCCAACGCCTTCAATGTCGGGGTCACGCCCAACGTCTGGCAGCAGCTCACGACCGACGATCACAAGCCACTGCTCAACAAGGCGATCGCGGGTGTCTATCCACCCGGTTCGACATTCAAGCCGCTGATGGCGCTGGCCGCTTACGACAACGGGCTCAAAGACCTGCATGTGAACTGCACCGGCGTAACGCGGCTCGGCAATTACGAGTTTCATTGCTGGAAACGCGGCGGACATGGCGGGGTCGATCTGCACCGCGGCATCCAGGTCTCCTGCGATTGTTTCTTCTATGAAGTCGCGCGCCGTCTCGGGATCGACAAGCTGGAGCAATCGGCTCGCGCGATGGGTCTTGGCGCTGCGACGGGCATCGAATTGCCCGGCGAACGTGGCGGTTTCATCCCCAGCCGCGCCTGGAAAGAGGCGACCTATCACGTTCCGTGGCTGCAGGGCGAAACGTTGAGCGCCGGCATCGGGCAGGGCTATGTGACGGCCACACCGCTTCAGCTCGCGACCTATGTAGCGCGCGTGGCAAGTGGCAAGGCCGTCAAGCCGCGTCTTGTTCACGATGTGGGTGCCGCACGCCAGCCGCAATCGACGCCGGAAAACCTGCCGTTCACCGACGAGGCATTCTCGGCCGTGCATAGTGGCATGAGCGCGGTAACCAACGATCCCGGGGGCACTGCCTTCCGGTGGCGGATCAGCGAGCCCGGGATGGAAATGGCCGGAAAGACCGGCACGGCCCAGGTTCGCGTGATCACCCGTTCGGAACGCGCATCGGGCGTGCGCAAGGACACCAGCCTGCCGTGGAAGCTGCGCGACCATGGCCTTTTCATCGCGTTCGCGCCCGTTGTAGCGCCGCGTTATGCCTGTGCGGTCGTCGTGGAGCACGGTGCACTGGGCCATCCGCAGGTGCAGATGGCGCACGACATCCTGCTGTTCGCGCAGCAGCGCGATCCGCTGAAGCTGCCCACCGGGTATCCGGTCGATGCGGCATCAGCCGGAGGAGGTATGCGAGGATGAATACCCGTGCCTACGCCGCCGCCCGCCGCACTCTGTTCCTGAGCGAGAAACTCCAGGAGATAAATTGGGTACTGGTGCTGCTGATCACGCTGATCGCGAGCTCCGGCTTCGCGATGCTGTACTCCGTCGCCGGGGGCGCGTTCTTCCCTTGGGCGGCGCCGCAGATGCTGCGCTTTCTTGTCGGACTGATCATCCTGTTCGCCGTGGCGATAGTCGATATCCGCATCTGGATGAGCTTGGCCTATCCTGCCTACGTCATCTCCCTGGTGCTGCTGGTCGGCGTCGCAGTTGCGGGCCATGTGGGTCTTGGTGCGCAGCGCTGGTTGGAACTGGGACCACTGCAGGTCCAGCCCTCGGAGTTCATGAAGATCTCGCTGATCTTGGCACTCGCCCGTTATCTGCACGGACTGAGCGTCGAAGATGTGTCAAAGCCCCTCAAGCTAGCCATTCCGCTGGTGATGATCGGCATGCCGGTCGCGCTCGTACTGGCACAGCCGAATCTCGGTACTGCAGCAATCCTTGCTATAGATGGTTGTTCGCTGTTGTTTCTCGCTGGTCTGTCTTGGTGGTGGATCGGCCCGGTGTTGGGAATGGTCGCCATCGCCATCCCGACAGCGTGGCAATTTTTTCTGCACGACTACCAGAAGGCACGGGTGATGACGTTCCTCAATCCCCAATCCGACGCGCTCGGCGCGGGGTGGAACATCACCCAGGCCTTGATCGCAATCGGCTCAGGCGGTTCCTTTGGAAAGGGCTTCGGCGAGGGTACGCAGAGCCGCCTTAACTTCCTGCCGGAAAAGCAGACAGATTTCATCTGGACCAGCCTCTGTGAGGAGTTCGGCTTCGTGGGCGCGGTGCTGCTGCTCGTCCTGTTTGCAACGGTGATCTTCTACGGAGTGCGGACAGCCGTGGGCTCCCGCAGCCAGTTCGGCCGCTTGCTCGCGATGGGCATCACGCTGAACTTCTTTTTCTACATCATGATCAACGCGGCGATGGTGATGGGCCTGATCCCGGTGGTGGGTATTCCGATGCCACTGGTGTCTTATGGCGGCACTGCCATGCTCACCGTGATGTTCGGCTTCGGCCTCTTGATGAGCGCGCACGTCCACCGCCAGGTGGAAATCCCGCGCCACTCGGCCGGCTTTATCTAGTCGTAATGCTCGACATCTCCGGGGACGGTAACCTAGGCATGCTTGCGCTCTTCGTAGACTGGCACGCGCGGCGCCGGAAAGGCGGGATCGGCGAATGCGTCGACCGGGACGGCGATGGTGTCAAGCTGGTCGTCGATGCGGTAGTAGACCGTGGAGCCGCACTCCGGACAGAAGTGAAACACCGCCCGGCCGCCACTGTCGCCGGTCCGGGCATATTCATGGCTGTGGCCCGCGAGGATGACGTTCTCCTTTGGCCAACGCGCCTGGGCGCCGAAGACGCTCCCCGTGCGCTGCTGGCACGCCAGGCAATGACAGACCGATATCCGGACTGGCTCGCCGTCGCGGGTCGCGGTTAGTTGTCCACAACTGCAGGAGGCTCGGTGTTCAGACATGTTTGCGGCCGCTCTCGTTGCCTGCGGCATTATAGCGGCTATCCCGCCCGTCCGGGCGACCCGATTTCAGTGATGGACATAGGGGGATGCGCCTGTTATTAGCCCGGCCCTTCGGCCAGCGGGCGCCAGTTCCGCAATCGGTTGGGCAATTAGCTCAGGTGGTAGAGCAGCTGACTCTTAATCAGCGGGTCGCAGGTTCGAGTCCTGCATTGCCCACCAATCGATCTTTCATTCGCTCCCATGTCCGCTAATGGTGTGATTTGTGGAGCAGATAGTGGAATAGGAAATGCGCTGATCGGCCTTGCATTCATGTGCCTGCACAGTCGCACGTCAAAGATATCATTGACGTTTGATATGCTTACCGCAGCGCCTTCATGAAGGTTGCGACAAGTATTTGAAATTGTGCCGCTTGGTCTATCCCCGCGCGGGGTATGATGGCACGCTTTAACCCAGAGTGCGCGCAAGAATTTTCCAGTGATCGTTGAAGGTTATGACATTCTTATCCAGGGCGGTCAGTCCAACGGCGTTGGATATGGGCTTGGCCCCTACGATACCGATACGCTGACCGATCGCGACGATCGAATCGTGCAAGTCGGGCGTCATGGGGGGGATAACGGCAAGATCATTCCCGCTTTCCCGCATCTCCATTTTCACCAGGCTGAGAAATTCTCGCGGTATGGCTACACGCTGTCGCTCGCCCGCAGATATGCGGCCACGAAACTGCGATGGCGAAGAATGCTTCTGATTGTTCCCGCCGCGAAAAACGGTTCGTCATCAACAGACTGGCTCGGTTATCTCTATGACGACATGGCCGAACGCATCAGGGTTGCCAAGGCGTTACCGGGAGCGAACAGGATCGTCCTTTACACCGAACATCAAGGCGAAGCGGATACCCCGGAGCCGGAGGGCAACATCGATGCCGCGATTGAGCGCTTCAAGGCGAACAAGCAAAAGTTTATCAGAAGATTTCGCGCCGAGTTCGGCAGCGTACCGATGTTGTTCGGAGGATATGCGCCGGCATGGGTAGAACGCAGACCTGAGCGCGAGGCGCTTATGAAAGCCACACGGGAGATTTGCGAAAAAACGCCGAATGCTGCGTTCGTGCCGGCGTCGTCGCTCACATCAAACCGAGACGAGCGCATTCACTTCGATGCACAGTCGCAAGAAACACTCTCCGCCAGGCATTTTCTCGCGTTCTGCAATCTGGCCGATGCCGCCGTGAAAGCGCGCTTTGACAGATGGGAACGCGAGCGTCAGACGATTTTGGAAGTGATGATCGAAAGCATCTGTAAGAAACCAATGACCGCAGATCGGCAAAGTGACCGGCTCTTCAATCGGCCATACGCCGGGGTCTTGAACTATCTACGGCGAACGCTTCGGATTGCTCGCGACTAGCATCACTCGGCCTCGGGGGACATCGCGTTCCTGCCGACTTATTGCATGTCGGATAAGATGAACCGTGCCATCGCGCTGGCAAAGCCTTCATCCGCATTTGAAGCTGTGGTGAAGGAGGCTTGCGCTTTCACTTCGTCGGATGCGTTGCCCATCGCGATGCTCAGGCCTGAGCGCTTGAACATCAGGACGTCGTTCTGGGCATCGCCGATCGTGGCGATTTGTTCCGGCGGGATGCCGAGATGCGTTGATAGATAGTCGACCACGGCGCCTTTGTTGGCGTCCTTGTGCGTAATGTCGAGATAATAGGGCTGCGAGCGGTTCGCGGACGCGCGTGCGCCGAATGCCGTCTGCGCTTCGACCTCGAGGAGCCTGACACGCTCCAGATCGTCGCTGATGCCGACGATCTTTTCGACCTGATCGAGATGGCCGGTAAAATCCGCCACCACGGTCGGCGCGAACTTCACGGTCCAGGCTTCGCGCGCAACATGCGGCGCATCGGGTTTGGTGATCAGCCAATCATTACCGGTGTAAACCCAGGCGTCGAGACCGCGCTTACGAATCATCGCGACCGCATCGGCAGCGATATCCGGCGGAAGCGTTTTCTGCTCGACGATCGCGAGGTCCGCCGTGACGAAAAGGCCGCCGTTGAACCCGGCGATCGGCGTGTCGAGTTGCAGTGGGTCGAACAGCATCGCCATGCCGCGCGGCGGACGTCCGCTCGTGATGGCGAAGCGCACGCCGGCGGCGCGCAAAGCCAAAACGGCAGCCAAGGCGCGTTGGGTCAACGCCTTGCTGGGATCGACGAGCGTGCCGTCGACGTCCGCGAGCACCAGAGAGATCTTCGGTCGCGACATTCGACTCTCCGAGAGTGCTGGCGGTCAATCTGCCAAGAAGCGATTGACGTGGCCCATGAACACGTCGAGCTGATCATGATGCGACCAGTGACCGGCGCGTTCGATGTTCGCCAATTGGGCGTTCTTGAAGTGCCGGATGCGGCCGTCCGCGACGGGATCGGACGCCCAGGATTCCATCCCGCGGACAAGCAGGGTGGGCGCAGTGATGCAGCTCCAGATGCGATGCTGGTCTTCGTTCGACAGTCCTGCCGGACCGCCGCCGAGGCGCACGAAATTGTCGAATTTCCAGGAATACGTCCCGTCCTCGTTCTGCACGGCGCCGTGAACGGTGAGATGACGGGCCTGCGCGTCGTCGAGGTGCTTGTTTTCTTCCTTCATGCGCGCGATGGCGTCTTCGATCGTCGGATATTTCCGTGGCATCCGTCCGGCGCCTTCGCGGCGCATCAGAATCCAGCCGCGCACGCGCTCTTCGATGGCGGCCTCGCGCATGCGCTTGAGCATCTCGGGCGACGGCCCCAGCCCTTCGATCGCGACGACCTTTTTCACCGTTTCCGGAAACAGGCCGGAATAGAGCAGCGCGATCGAGCCGCCGAGCGAGTGCGCGATGATCGTGACCGGCGCCATGTGTTTCTGATGCACAAGTTGCGCGATGTCGTAGACGTAATTGATCTCGTTGTAGCTGGCGCCCGTCGCCCACTCGCTGTCGCCGTGGCCGCGGAGGTCCGGAGCGATGATATGGTAGCGGTCGCGCAGCCGTTCCGCGACCCAGTCCCAGTTGCGACAATGATCCCGCCCGCCGTGGATCAGCAGCAATGCCGGCGCGTCTTCATCGCCCCAATCGACATAATGGAGCCGGAGCCGCTGGGAAAAATAGAGATGCGATGTGGGGCCTTGCATGCGCTTTCGGGTGCAGGAACTGGGCTTGGGTAAAGTCTCACCGGCCGGAAATCAAGATTTTCCAGAGTACGTCACGCGTCGACCACCGTCGCTGCCGTGTTCTGCGACTCCTGCGTTGGACTGTCGCCAACACGCACATGGTGATCGATCCCTTCCCAGCACTCCTCGCCGGTGAAGTAGAGCGTGAAGTCGATGACGGAACGGTGGGCGAGTTCCCGGGCCGTTAATCTTGCGCCATGCCGGCCGAAGGGCAGGGGTGACGACGGACGGTCCTCGATTCCCTGCCAGCCATCGAAGCCAACATGTAGAAGGAACGGCGCCGAGGCTTCGATCGAGATATCCCGGTCGCATGGAAGCGTATCGAACGGCACCTCGGATCGCCAATGCCATGTCCCTGTTGACTGGCGGCCCGCGGCGGCATGTGCCTGTACGGCCGGCAACATCTCGAGCGGCCGGCCGGTTTCCCGTGCGCAGAGCAGTTTCAAATATTCGGCGTGGGCCCACACCAGGGGCATCGCGCTGCCGGTCGGTTTCCCAGGCTCGAGGTTGAAGGAGGGGATAGCGGGGCTGTCCCACACCTGTTCGGGAATGAGCCCGGTTCGACCTGTCATCCGTGCCATCGCGCGCAGATAGGGTAGGGGATCGCGGCCAAGCTGCAGTTCGTAGTGTCCACGCTCGCCGGTCAGCAACGGCCATGCACGGCCGATGCCTTGTCCATCGAAGGGCGAGCCGTCCGCATGCTCACCATAGCCGTCCTCATTGTAGCGGCGATAGGCAACGCCTTGCGGTGTGTCGACCCGAAGCAACGCTTCGGTGATCTTCAACGTGTTCCTGATGCGCGGATCGTTGGCGTCGCGAAGCCCTGAGCGCACCAGCACGAGATACTCCATCCCCACCAGCGCCACTGCCGGTATCGTTTCGCCAGAGCGGTTGTGAATCTCGACGCGGCCGCGCAAGCCGCCCTCTGCCAAGGACGGACCGACCCGCACGTAATAGCCATCGACCCCGTAGGCTTCGGCGAGCGGTCCGTTCTCGATGTAGGTCCAATCTTCGATCCGCTCGTTCCAGTAGCTGGCGAGCGAGAGCATATAGGCGCGGTCATCTGCATCGTCGATAAAGCCGGCAGCGGCAATGAGTGCGACGATCTGGACGGTAAGCGAGAAGGGACTGGCGCCGGGGTTTTCCTCCCAGCGATCTTGGGCCGTGATCGGGCCGTTCTGGACGATGAACGCCGTCGCACGCCGGATCATCGAGCCGACGCCGCCCATTCCGGCCAGCGCATCCTTCTCGGCAAGCTTGGCGGCGAGAATGATCGGAAATCCAACTTCATCGAGCTGAATGCCGTGCCAGAACGCGCGGCCGTCGGGATACATGTTCTGATACCAGCGCCCATCGGGCAACTGGGTGGCGATCAGATGGCCCAGCATCCGCCGCGCATCTTCGAATTGGCCGACTGCGATCAGCGCAAGGCCGGCCTCCACGCAATCGCGCGGCCACACCAGATGGTAACCGCCCGAACTATCGCTCGTATTGCCCCACGGAACGCTCAGGCTCGCGACGATCGAACCAGGATAGGTGCGGTCTTCATGGACACGAAGAACCACCGCCGAGATGTAGGCTTCACGCTCGATCTCGGCCGTCGTGCGCGGCACACTGAGGTTTTTGCCCCACTTCTCCCAGCCTTCGATGAAGTGCTGACGGATCGGCGCGAAACCTTCGCTCAGGCTTGAGCGGGCCAAGGTGCGCGCGCCTTCGCGGGTGTCAGCGAACCCGAGCGCCAGCGTCCCTTCGTTCGAGCCGACCTCGCCGAGCAATGCGACGTTGCCGTTGGTCGCTTCGTTGTAGGTCCACGCCATCAGGCCGTTCTGGTTGAAATCCTGCCAACCGTCCGAGACGCCGACATAGCCGGCGCTGGAGCGGGAGAAACCGCTATCGCTCGCAAGGCAAAGCGCCGTGTTGCCTTTCCAGGCAATCAGATCGTCGCCGGCGCGCGCGTTGTTCCGCTCGCCATCGTTGTCCAGATGCGGCGCGAGGAGGACGTAAAGCTTGAGGCCTTCGCCGATGAGCCGGTATGCGATCTGAAGCACATCGCGTTTGGAGTCCGGCACCAGTTCCAGTTCGAGCCGATAACCTTCGCCTTCGTGCACGATCTGCGGCAGAGGAACGAACGGCTCCGGTTTGGAGATGACGTACTGGTTCACGCGTTTCAATTCGCGCCAGCCGAACGGGCCGGTGACAATGAATCCAAGATCGCGGATCTGCGGTTTTCCGGTCGCCGGCCAGTAGATTTCGTTCACGATACCGTAGCCCACGGTCACCCACAGCCGGCTGGTGCCGAGCGCCGTCGTCACCATGTCCTTGGCGCTGGACGTCCAGGTCGGGCGGCCGCCGGGCGCGCCGGGCGCAACAGTCAGGCTGGACATCGTGTGCTCGCTGGATGCTTTTGGTCGTACATCTGGGCTCCAGCGTCGCATGAAAACGCTGCCACTACCTTACTTCGCGTGTATCTACGGTAAGGTTTCGTCAACTTCGCCGTCATCCAGAAAAACAACCTGTTTCAGGCGCCGGTCAACACGGAGCGCGAAGGCGCCGCCATTTTTGCGCTCGGAGAAGCGCAGCTCGAAACCTTCCGTTTCGGTGGACTCCCAAGTCTGCGGTGTCATCTTAGAGCCGGCCAGATCGAACCACCTTTCATCATGTGAGAACCGGACATCCGCTAGGGCCTGACGATGCGCGCGAACGTTAGCGAGCTCGACCACATAATGTTCAAGTTCGCGATCACGGTTCTCCCAGTCCAGCCAGGTCACAGCGTTATCCTGCGCATAGGCGTTGTTGTTTCCTAGCTGTGTGCGGCCGAACTCGTCGCCGGCAGTGAGCAGGATCGTGCCCCGGGACGCGAACAGGGTCGCCAGCAAGGCGTGAACATCGGCCATCCGCGCGTTGCGGATGACAGGATCGTCGCTCGGACCTTCGATGCCGTTGTTCCAGGAGAAGTTCTCGCACTGGCCGTCGCGATTGTCTTCGCCGTTGGCTTCGTTGTGACGTTGCGCATAGGTGACGACATCGGCCAAGGTGAAGCCGTCATGCGTCGCGAGAAAATTGACGCTGCGCGTGCGTTCGCCGTGGAAGATGTCGGACGAGCCCAACAGCCTTGTCGCCAATAAGCCTGCGGTGCCGGCATCGCCGCGCCAGAACCGGCGGACATCGTCGCGATAGCGATCGTTCCATTCAAGCCACGTGTCCGGAAAGTTGCCGAGTTGATAACCGTCCGGTCCGACATCCCAAGGTTCTGCGATCATTACCCGATCGGCGAGCAAAGGATCACGGGCAATCGCAGCCAGGAGTGGCGCGCGCGGATCGAAGGCGGGCGAACGTGCGAGGACTGTCGCCAGATCGAAGCGGAAACCGTCCGCCCCTGCGGCGCGTACGAAATGCCGAAGCGTGTCCAGGATCATCGCCTGCACCACGGGGTCGGCGCTATTTAGTGTATTCCCGGTTCCGGTGTCATTGATCAGCGCTCCATCCGCAGCGCGGGAATAGCAGCGGTTGTCGAGCCCGCGCAAGCTCAAGGTCGGACCCAGAAGATCGCTCTCGCCAGTATGGTTGAAAACGAGATCGAGGATGACGCCGATACCATTGGCATGAAGCGCGGCCACCGTCTCCCGCAACTCGGCTACGCCGCCCGGCGCCAGACCGGGATCGAGCGCCATGGGGACAACCGGGTTGTAACCCAACGCATTGTGCAAGCCGAGCGGCGGCAGATGCCGTTCGTCGATCCATGCCACGATCGGCATCAGTTCGATGGCGCTCACCCGCAGTCTTTTGAAATGAGCGATGATGGCCGGATGCGCGAGTGCCGCGATCGTGCCTCTCATCTGCGGCGGCACATCGGGGTGGCGAAGAGTGAAACTCTTGACGTTCAGTTCGTAGATCAGCCCGCCAAGAGAGAACCGCGCGGGGGCTCGCGAAACCTCCTCGAATGGCGCGGATACGATCGCTTTCGGCACGAGCTGTGCAGTGTCCTTGCCGCGCATCGCAAGCGCCTCGTGGTAAGCGAAGCGCCGGTCGAGCTCTTGTGCATAAGGATCGACCAGAAGTTTTGCCGGATCGAAATGCAATCCCCGCTCCGGCGCCCATACGCCTGCGGCGCGATAGCCGTAGCGCTGCCCTGCCTTCAGGCCGTCTACGAACGTCATGAACAAATCGTCACTTCGCTGCATTGGCACGCGGGTCTCGCGCTCGCCGTCGAACAAACACAGTGTGACGCTCTCCGCATCGCGCGCCCGCACAGCGAATTGAACGCCACCGTCGCGCAGCTGCGCACCCAGTCCGAGCGTCATGCCGTCGCTTTGCTCAGGGACGCGTAGAGCGCCGCATAGCGCGCGCCGCTCCGGCTCCAGGAAAAGTCGGCTTTCATGCCCTGGCGTTGGATGGCGGACCAGACCTTCGGCTGCGCATAGAGAGTCACGACGCGTTCGAAGGCACGCGACAGGCTTTGCGGTGTGAGCTCGTCGAACAGGACACCTGTTGCGGCGTCGGCGGCCAATGCAGCTTCGTTTGCATCGACGATGGTGTCCGCCAGACCGCCGGTCCGTGCCGCCACCGGCACGCAACCGTAGGCAAGACCGTAGAGCTGCACGAGGCCGCATGGTTCGAAACGCGACGGGATAAGTACCGCATCCGCGCCCGACTGCAGCAGGTGAGAGAGGATCTCGTCATAGCCGATCACGACGCGCACCAGCCCTGGATGGCGCGCCGCCGCGGCACGAAAGCTTGTTTCCAGCGCTGCGTCGCCGCTCCCCAGCAACGCAAGGCGACCGCCTTTGGCGACAAGGTCGTCGACCTGCGCTGCCAGCACGTCCATGCCTTTCTGCCAGGTGAGGCGCGTGACGACTGCGAACAATGGCCCTTTAGCGGATTCCAGACCGAATGTCGTTTCGATGGCCCGCTTGTTGATTTCCCGGCGGCCAAGCGACAAGGCATTGTAGCGGCGGGGCAGAGCGGCATCCGTCGCGGGATTCCACACCATGGGATCGATGCCGTTGACGATGCCGGTCAGCCGCGAGGCGCGTGACTGGATCAGTCCTTCCAGCCCCATGCCGAACTCCGGCGTGCGAATTTCCTGGGCGTAAGTTGGGCTCACGGTGGTGATCGCATCCGCGGCCCAAAGACCGGCCTTCAGGAAGCCGACGCCGCCGTAATACTCGACGCCTTCCATCGCATAGGCGCTCGGCGGAAGGCCAAGCGATGCGAAGCTGGAGCTGTCGAACCGGCCCTGAAATGCAATGTTGTGGATCGTGACGACGCTTTTCGCGCGCGGCCCAGGACCGGGTGCGAAGAACAGATAGGCCGGCGCCATCGCTGCTTGCCAATCGTGCGCGTGCAGGATGTCGAAGCGCTGTCCGGTGACGGTGCCGGATGCCAGATCGGCTGCGGCGCGCCCCAGCGCGGCAAAGCGGCGCCAGTTGTCCGGCCAGTCGCGGCCGCTCTGGTCGGCATAGGGACCGCCTTCGCGTTCGAAAAGCGCGGGCGCGTCGAGGATAAGAAGCTCGTGATGCGCGTTCTTCGTTTTCAGGAGGCGCGCCTCGACTCCGAAAAGCGCGGGATAATGGTGGACAAGATCTGCCTTGGCCTTCAGAGCGTCGAGGGCCGGATAGCCCGGCAGCAAGGTCGTCATTGACACGTTGTGCCCAACGAGCGCCTCCGGCAGCGCGCCAACCACGTCGCCGAGTCCACCGGTCTTGACGAGCGGATACGCTTCCGATGCAACAGAGAGGACGGAAATCATGACAGACGGTCGATCATCGCCTGGGTGATAAGGCAGACGCCATTCGCCGTGCGGCGAAACCGCCTGGCGTCGAGCGCCGGATCGTCGCCGACCACCAGATCGTTGGGGATGTTCACACCGCGATCGAGCACGGCGCGCCTCAGCCGCGCCCCACGTCCGATGTTGCAACGCGGCATTGCAACAACCTCATCGAGGGCGGAGAAGCTGTTGACCCGTACTCCGGTGAACAGCAGGCTACGATGAATGTGCGCGCCGGAGACGATGCAATCGCCGGAGATGAGGGACGACACCGCAGATCCGCGGCGTCCTTCCACATCGTGGACGAATTTCGCGGGCGGCACGACCTCGGAATAGGTCCATAACGGCCAGCTGCGATCATAGATATCGAGCTCCGGAACGACATCCGTGAGGTCGATGTTCGCTTCCCAATATGCGTCGATAGTGCCGACGTCGCGCCAATAGGGACGTGCTTCCGCACGTGAACGCACACATGAGCTGGAAAAGCGGTGGGCGACCGCTTTTCCGTGTTTCACGAGATACGGAATGAGATCCTTTCCGAAATCCCGCCTCGATTCCGGCGTCTCAGCGTCGCGACGAAGCTGATCGAATAACAGTTTTGTGTGGAAAACGTAGACGCCCATCGACACCAGCGAGATATCCGGATTGTCCGGCATGGCCGGCGGATCGTCGGGTTTTTCCACAAAGTCGATGATGCGATCGTTGGTGTCGACCGCCATGACGCCGAAGTCGGAGGCGGTAGCACGCGGCACCTCAAGGCATGCGACGGTCACGTCCGCGCCCTGTGTGCTGTGTTGCTGCAGCATCAACTCGTAGTCCATTTTGTAAATGTGATCGCCGGCCAGAATGACCATATGTTCCGGGCCATGGCTTTCGATGATGTCGATATTCTGAAAGACGGCGTCGGCGGTGCCTTCATACCATTGCGTCTCCGAGACCCGCTGCGAAGCGGGCAGGATGTCGAAGCTCTCGTTGCGCTCAGGCCGAAGGAAATTCCAGCCGTTCTGAAGATGGCGGATCAGGGAGTGAGCTTTGTACTGTGTGGCAACGCCGATGCGGCGGATGCCGGAGTTGATCGCGTTGGACAGCGCGAAATCGATGATGCGCGCCTTGCCGCCGAAATAGACCGCAGGCTTCGCGCGCTTTTCGGTCAGTTCGCCGAGCCGGCTTCCCCTGCCGCCTGCCAGCACATAGGCCATCGCCTCACGCGAAAGCGGCTGTCCTCGCAGGTCGGCCATGGCAGTCCTTTCAGGGCTCTTCCGACATTCTACGGCTCACTTTCCAACATTACCGTGGCGAGTGGAGGCAGGGTGAGAACGATCCTGCCATCTTTCGCAGTCACCGGCCCGGCCGTCCCGGCGCCGGATCCCCAGTATTCTTGGGCATCACTGTTAATAATCACACGCCAGAATCCGTTCCGTTGCACGGGAACAATATAATTTTCCCTAACGACCGGGGTCATGTTGGCGATAACGGCGATGGAGGCTGCCCCCGGCGCATGCCGCGTCCACGCGAATACCGAGTTCGCGGTATCGTCGACAATCGCCCATTGAAAGCCCTCCGGCTCGCAATCGCGGGCGTGCAGAGCCGATTTTTCGCGATAGAGTCTGTTCAGGTCCCGCACCAGATTCCGTACCCCTTCATGGGCCGGCGAGGACCGCAATTCCCAGTCGAGCGCGCGTGCCTCGCTCCATTCCCGGCGCTGGGCGAACTCCTGCCCCATGAACAGCAACTTTTTGCCCGGATAGCCCCACATGAAAGCGTAATAAGCTCGCAGGTTGGCGAATTTCTGCCATTCGTCGCCCGCCATCTTCGAGAGCAGCGAACCCTTGCCATGCACCACCTCGTCATGGCTCAGCGGCAGGACGAAGTTCTCGCTGAAGGCATAAAGCAAGCCGAACGTGATTTCTTTGTGATGGTGAGTACGGTGCACCGGCTCACGCGCCATGTAGGCCAGCGTGTCGTGCATGAACCCCATATTCCATTTGAAGCCGAAGCCAAGCCCGCCGGTGTCGACGGGTTTCGAGACGCTCGGCCATGACGTCGACTCTTCGGCCACGGTGAATATGCCGGGATGCGCCTCGTAAAGGGCGCGGTTCATCTCCCGCAGGAAGGCGACGGCCTCCCAGTTCTCGCGGCCGCCTTGCGCGTTGGCGATCCACTCTCCGCTCTTGCGGGAGTAGTCGCGATAAAGCATAGACGCCACAGCATCCACGCGCAGCCCATCGACGTGGTAACGCTCGGCCCAGAATAGGGCGTTGTTGACGAGGAAGGCGCTGACTTCGCGGCGGCCGAAATTGTAGATCGCTGTGTTCCAGTCGGGATGGTACCCAAGCCGCGGATCTTCGTGTTCGTAAAGTGCTGTGCCGTCGAACCGTGCGAGGCCATGCGCATCTGTGGGGAAATGTGCCGGCACCCAATCAAGCAGAACCCCAATGCCCGCGCGATGCGCGCCGTCGACGAACCGCGCAAATCCCTCGATGTCTCCGAACCGGGCTGACGGCGCGTACAGCCCTGTCGTCTGATAGCCCCAACTGGGATCGTACGGATGCTCGCTTACGGGCAGAAATTCGATATGCGTGAAGCCGAGCTCTTCGACATAGGGGATCAGTTGCGTCGCGAGTGCATCCCAGTTCAGGAACCAGCCATTCTGGTCTCGCTGCCACGACCCGGCGTGCACTTCATAGATGCTCACCGGCTGACGGCGCGGATCGACGCTCGCCCAGTGCGCGCGGTGCTTCGCGTCGCCCCACACATGCGATGGTTTAGCCGTCGTGATGGACGCCGTTGCAGGACGAAGTTCGCTCGCAAATGCAAACGGGTCGGCCTTCAGCGGCCTCGGGTGGCTATCCGCGCCAATGATCTCGAACTTGTAATGTCGCCCGGCCGCGATATCGGGCACGAAGATCTCCCAGACACCGACGTCGCGCCGGAAGCGCATTATATGCCGGCGTCCGTCCCAGTCGTTGAAGTCGCCGACGACCGAGACCCGCTGTGCATTCGGCGCCCACACGGCGAAATGAACCCCGGCGGCGCCCTCATGCTTCATGAGATGAGCACCGAGACGATGATGCAGGCGGTAATGCTTACCCTCCGCCATCAGGAAATCGTCAACCGGCCCAAGCACCGGTCCGAAACTGTAGGGATCGGTGATCCACCACTCGGCGCCGTAGCCTTGCGCTTTGTATTTGAGCGGCTGCGGTGCACCTGTGACCTTGCCTTCGAACAGGCCACGTTTGTCTGTCCGCTTCAAGGCACCGACGCTTCGACCGGCCAGATCGTGCGCCTCGACAAATTCGGCGCCCGGCACATAGGCACGCACGAAGGTGCCATCAGGTCCCGCATGCGGTCCGAGCAGCGAAAACGGGTCGCTATGTCGTCCCGCGAGCAGAGCCTCTATGGCGCTCCGCGGTGGCTTCACAAAACACCCCAGATCCCGGTAGCGTATTCGCGTATGGTGCGATCCGACGAGAACCAGCCCATATTCGCGACGTTGTGCACGCCGCAGGACCGCCAGCGGTTCTTGTCGTTCCACAACTCGCCGACCGAACGCTGCGCCGCCACGTAGGCGTCGAAGTCCGCGGCGACCATGAACCAGTCGTGATCGTACAAGCCACCGATCAAATCCGCGTAGCGCCGCGGTTCATCGGGCGAAAACACCCCTGATACGATCGACGACAGGGCCTGGGTCAGTTCGGGTGAACCTTCGATGACGCCGCGCGGGTTGTAGCCGTCTGCGCGTTTGGCCGCGACCTCCTCGGCCGTCAGTCCGAAGATGATGATGTTTTCCGCGCCGACGCGGTCCCGGATCTCGATATTCGCGCCATCGAGCGTCCCGATGGTCAGCGCACCGTTCAACGCGAATTTCATATTGCCGGTGCCGGAGGCCTCCATCCCGGCGGTTGAAACCTGCTCCGACAGGTCGGCGGCGGGCATGATCCGTTCGGCCAGGGAAACATTGTAGTTCGGCAGGAACGCCACCTTCAGCACGCCGCCGACGGAAGGATCGGCGTTGATGCGGCGTGCGACGTCGTTGGCAAGTTTGATGATCATCTTGGCATTGTGATAATTTGGCGCCGCCTTCCCTCCGAATAGCTTTACGCGCGGAATCCAATCGCGTTCCGGATGGCTGCGGATTTGATCGTAAAGCACGACGGTCTCGATGATATTGAGCAGCTGACGCTTATATTCGTGGATGCGCTTGATTTGAACGTCGAATAGTGCGTCGGGATCGACCGCAAAGTTCATCTGCGATCGCAGATATTGCGCCAGTGCGATCTTGTTGGCGCGTTTCACTTCGGCGAAGCGCCCCAGGAACGCGGCGTCCGATGCCATGGGCGCCAGCGCTTTCAGCTTTTCCGCGTCATCGAGAAATTCATCGCCGATTGCGTCCCGGATCAGCGCCGTCAGGTTGGGGTTGCACTGCTGCAGCCAGCGCCGCGGCGTGATGCCGTTGGTCTTGTTGTTGATGCGTTCGGGGTAGAGCCGGTGCATGTCTGCGAACACCGTCTCCTTCATCAATTCCGTGTGCAGCGCCGCGACGCCGTTCACGCTGTGCGAACCTGCGAACGCCAGGTTGGCCATGCGGACGCGGCGTTCACTGCCTTCCTGGATCAGCGAGATCGCTGCGATGGCGCGATCGTCCATGCCTTCCTTTTTGCGCGCGGCGCGCAGCAGCTGACCGTTGATCGCATAGACGAGTTGCATGTGGCGCGGCAGCAACCGCTCGAACAACGGCAGCGGCCAGCTTTCGAGTGCCTCGGGAAGCAACGTGTGGTTGGTGTAGCCGAACGTCGCGCGCGTCAGGTCCCACGCTTCACCGAAGGCGAATTTGTGTTGATCCAGCAGCAGCCGCATCAATTCGGTCACGGCAACGGCCGGATGCGTGTCGTTGAGCTGGATCGCCGCTTTGTCCGGCAGTGTGCGGATATCGCCGAAATAGTGGAGATGGTGGCGCACGATATCCTGAATGGACGCGCTGGAGAAAAAATACTCCTGCCGCAATCGCAGCTCCTGCCCGGATGGGTTGGAGTCTGCCGGATACAGCACGCGCACAAGGCTCTCCGCCCGCGCAGCGCCGACCAGCGCGCCAACATGGTCACCGGCGTTGAAGGTATCCAGGCGAATGGGGTCGAGCGCTTTCGCCGTCCACAGCCGCAGCGTATTGACCCGCTTGCCGCGCCAGCCCACTACGGGGGTGTCTATCGCTTCGGCGATAACAGCTTCCGCCGGCTTCCAGTGCGCCGTCCCGTCCTCTCCGCCGACGACCTCCCCACCGAAGCCCACAGGATAAGAGTTTTCCCGCCGCTCGAACTCCCACGGGTTGCCATAAGCGAGCCAGGACTCCGGCAATTCGATCTGCCAGCCATCCTTGATCCGCTGCCGGAACATGCCGTTCAGATATCGGATGCCGTAACCGCAAGCCGGTATGTCGAGCGTCGCGAGGCTTTCCATGAAGCATGCCGCCAGCCGGCCGAGGCCGCCGTTGCCGAGAGCGGCGTCGGGCTCGATCTCTTCGAGTTTGGCAAGGTCGACACCGAGCGTGCTCAGGGCGTTTTTGATGTCCCGGGTCACATCGAGATTGGAGAGCGCGTCGCGCAACAGACGCCCGATCAGAAATTCGAGGCTGAGGTAATAGACGCGCTTGGCGCCCCGCTCCTCTGCATCGCGCGTCGAGGCCATCCATTTGTCGATGATCTGGTCGCGGATGGTGTAGATCGTGGCCGCCAGCCAGTCGTGTTCCTTTGCTGCCTGCCTGTCCTTGCCGATGCGGTGGGCAAGGTTGTCGATGATCTGCTCCGCCAAGGGCCGGACCGGGGGATTGGAAAGGGGAGCAGTCATCGATCGGTGATTCCAGGATTTGCAAACAAAGGAAACGTCCGGCAGCTTAGCTGTCCGGAACACTATTTTCGCGGGAATTTATTAGTCCATAAGGCGCCTCAATGACGCGCCCGAACGACGTGAGGCGCGCAGGACGATCCCGTCAGAGGAAAACAAGAATATGAACACGGAAGCACCGTGGTGGCGCGGCGCGGTCATTTATCAGATCTATCCGCGCAGTTTCGCCGACAGCAATAACGATGGGATCGGCGATCTGGCTGGCATCACGGCGCGGCTCGATTACGTCGCAGCGCTGGGCGTGGACGCGATCTGGCTTTCTCCCTTCTTCGTGTCGCCCATGAAGGATTTCGGCTACGACGTTTCGGATTATCATGCCGTCGATCCGGTTTTCGGCACGCTGGCGGATTTCGACGCGCTGGTCGCACGCGCGCATGCGCTGGGTCTGCGGGTTGTGATCGACCAGGTCTATGCCCATACCTCCGACGAACACCCCTGGTTTCGGGAGAGCCGCGGCGATCGATCTGGCGGCAAGTCAGACTGGTATGTCTGGGCCGATCCGCGGCCGGACGGTACGCCACCGAACAACTGGCTTTCGGTATTCTATGGCTCGTGCTGGACCTGGGATGGACGGCGCGGCCAATATTACATGCACAATTTCCTGCCGTCGCAACCCAACCTCAATGTCCACAACCCACAGGTTCAGGAAGCACTGTTCGATACGGCACGCTTCTGGCTGGATCGCGGCGTCGACGGCTTTCGCCTCGACGCGATCAACTTTGCGATGCATGACCGCAGCCTCGCCAACAATCCTTCGGTGCGTAGCCGCAAAGCGCATCGAAAACGCCCGTTCGATTTCCAGCATCACTGGCACAACCAGTCACAGCCGGAGTTGGTGCCGTTCCTCGAAGATTTATCCCGCGTGGTTCGGAGTTACGGCCGGGATCGTTTCACCGTCGCCGAGGTGGGCGGAGAAAAAGCGTTGGAGGAGATGAAACTCTTCACGGCCGGTTCGGAGCGGCTCAACACCTCCTACGGCTTTGATTTTCTGTTTACGGATCGGCTCGATCCCAAACTGATTCTGAAAGCGTTGGCGCGCTGGCCGGGCGAAGACGGCGAAGGGTGGCCGAGCTGGGCTTTCTCCAATCACGACGCGCCCCGTGTGGTCTCGCGATGGGGAAGCGGAGAGAGCGGTGACGATTTCGCCATGCTGCTTTTGGCCCTGCTGCTGTGTCTGCGCGGCAATGTGTTTCTCTATCAGGGCGAAGAATTGGGACTTCCGCAGGCGAGCATCCCTTTCGAGCGATTGCGCGATCCTGAAGCGATCGCCAACTGGCCGCTCACACAGGGCCGCGACGGGGCTCGTACGCCGATGCCATGGCAGGATGCCGAACCGAATGCCGGTTTCTCGGTTGCCGAGCCCTGGCTCCCGGTTCCGGACGAGCACCACGCGCGCTCCGTCACGCGGCAGGATAATGATCCCGCCTCAGTTCTAAACGTCACCCGCCGCCTGATCGCGCTGCGCCGGACACACCCCGCGCTCAGGTTGGGAGACTTTCGTCCGCTCAAACTTCCAGCGCCATTGCTCGGCTTCGATCGTGTATCGGATGGCAGTCGGATCCGCTGTCTCTTTAACTTGGGGCAAGAACCGGAAAATTGCGAACTGCTCAAGACCGGTGAGCCGATTTTCGAGACGAACGGTGTGGATGTGACCGCGCGCACGCTTGGGCCACAGACGGCCTGTCTGATGCATCTCTCTTAAAGCTGAGCTCGCACGCCGGTTGTCCGGGGCCGATATTCTGCCACACTCAGCTGGGTTACATCGTCAAAGCTGAAGAGATTTGCCATGTTCAAGCGTGTTTTGATCGCCAATCGCGGTGAAATCGCCATACGGATCGCGCGGGCCGCGGCGGGGCTCGGTGTGGAATCCGTAGCAGTCTACGCGCCGGCCGATGCGCTCTCGCTGCACACACGGGTTGCGACGCAGTCACGAGAACTGCCCACATCGCCTTCCACGGCTGGCGATCCCGTTCGCGCCTATCTGGATATCGAAGCGCTCGTGCAAGTGGCGAAAACGACGGGTTGCGATTGCGTACATCCTGGCTACGGCTTTCTTTCCGAGAATGCCACCTTCGCACGCCGTTGCGCGGAAGAGGGTTTGGCCTTTATCGGGCCGGGTGCAGATACACTGTCGCTGTTCGGCGACAAGACTGCAGCGCGCCGCCTTGCGCAATCGCTGGATATTCCCGTCATTCTCGGGAGCGAACAGGTGTTAGCCACCGCGGAGGACGCGGCCGCGGCGGCAAAGGATGTTGGCTACCCCGTGATGCTGAAGGCGGCGGCAGGCGGCGGCGGCCGTGGTATTCGGACGGTAGAGAACGCAGACGAGATGCCGGAGGCTTTCGCGCGTTGCCAAGGCGAAGCGCTGGCCGCATTCGGCGACGGTTCGGTCTTCGTTGAAAAAATGGTCAAACGGCCGCGGCATATCGAGGTTCAGATACTTGCCGACAGTCACGGCAATGTCATTCATCTGTTCGAGCGCGATTGTTCGGTGCAGCTGCGCAACCAGAAAGTCGTTGAGGTGGCGCCCGCGCCCAACCTAGATCCCGCCTTGCGGGAACGCTTATTGAGCGACGCGGTTAAACTCGCAAAAGCATCGAACTACGTGAACGCCGGCACGGTCGAGTTTCTGATGAGTCCGGAAGAGGGCACGCATTATTTCATCGAATGCAATCCGCGCATCCAAGTGGAGCACACGGTCACGGAGCAGATAACAGGCGTCGACCTCGTCGAGGCGCAATTCCACATCGCAGCCAGCCAAACGTTGAAGTCGCTGCGCCTTGGCGACCAATCTGCAATTGCGACGCGCGGCTTCGCCGTGCAGGCGCGCATCGTGGCAACCGGTGCCGGTACGTTGAGCGGCTACAAGGAGCCGTCCGGTCCGGGAATCCGGGTCGATTCGTGCGCCTACCCGGGCTACACGCCGCCTCCGCAGTTCGATCCGATGTTCGCGAAGGTGATCTGCCAGTCCACGCATGCGCAGACGTTCGCATCGGCCGTCGATCGCTGCGCGCGGGCGCTCGATGAGTATCTGATCGCAGGTCTGCCAGCTAACCTTCCGCAACTTCGCGCCATCATGGCGAGCCCTTCGTTTCGCGACGGCGATGCGCGGACGACTCTGTTGGCCGAACATCCGGAGCTCTGGGCGATGGGGGGAAAGGCGGCGTCATCCGGTGTTCTTTCGCTTCTCGAACAGCACGCGCCGAAACCGGGCCAGGCGAAAGGCGCGGCGCCGATATCTCAGCCCACCGGTCCGTCACTGGAGGTGCAACCCGGATTTGAAGCGGTCGAATGCCCGATGACCGGCTCGATCGTCCAGATCGCAGTCGCGCCGGGCGTGCCGGTTCAAGCCGGCGATACGCTGATGGTGATCAGCGCGATGAAAATGGAAACGGCGCTCACGGCGCCGTGCGCGGGTGTTGTGTCCGAACTGTTGCCTCTTTCGGTTGGCAGCAGTGTCTTTGCCGGTCAGATCGTGGCCGCCATCGTGGCCGCAGAACAGGACAAATCCGACGGGCAGTCCCGCACCTATGGCGATGACAGCTGGGCGCCGCTGCTTGCGGAGGTGAAAGCGCTGCAGGATATCGCTCACCGGCGTTTTGCACCGGATTCGAAAGACCCCGGTGTCGTGCGCCAGCGCAGCCGAGGCAAACTCACCTGCCGTGAGCGCATCGATCTGCTGCTCGACAAGAGCAGCTTTCGCGAAGTGGGAAGCCTTGCGGGATTCGCGAGCTACGACGACCAGGGCGGCGTCGCCGATTTCACGCCGGCCAATCATGTCGGCGGCTGGGGCAAGATTGAGGGGCGTCCCAGTGTGGTTTGCGCCGACGATTTCACTTCGCGCGGCGGCCACGCCGATGGCGCCATCGGCGCGAAAAGCGGCTATCTCGACCGGCTTTCCCTCGACATGCGCTGTCCCTCTATCCGCCTGCTGGACGGCTCGTCCGGTGGCGGCAGCGTCGCGATGATGGTCCCCAAACAGGCGAAAGAAGGCGAAAGCGCAGCGCAGGAAAGCTCCGGTGCGATCAAAGCCGGACGTCCGCGGGTTTCCGGCGGCGGCGGTTCGGTCCTGCCGGGCCATCTCGGCAGTTCCATGTTCACTGAACAGCTCAGCAAGGTGCCGGTCGTCAACCTGCTGCTCGGAAGCGTCGTCGGGATCGGCGCGGCCAAGGCCGTGCTTGGCCATTTCTCCGTGATGGTGCGCGACATCGCGCAGCTGTTCGTGGCAGGCCCCCCGGTCGTGAGCCACGCCATGGGATACGACATCACCAAGGAAGATCTCGGCGGCTGGCATATCCACTGTCGCAACGGCTCGGTGGACAACCTCGCAGAGAGCGAGGAAGAGGCCGTCGCGATGACGAAGCGGTTTCTTTCCTACCTGCCGTCCAGCGTGTACGAGACCCCGCCGGTTGTGTCACCGAACGACGCGAAGGACCGCCGCGAAGAAGAGCTTTTCACCATTGTGCCGCGCAAGCGCACCACGACCTTCGACATCCGCCGTGCGATCCGGCTGATGGCCGACAAGGGTTCGTTCTTCGAGATCGGCACCCACTGGGGCACCGATCAGGTCACAGCTCTGGTCCGGTTCGACGGCCATCCGATGGGCGTCATCGCCTCCGACAGCCGGCATGAAAATGGCGGAGCGCTTACAGCCGATGGCTGCGACAAGCTCCGGCGTCATCTGGATCTTTGCGATCTGTTTCATCTCCCTATCCTGAACCTCGTCGACAATCCCGGATTCGCGGTCGGCGTCGAACATGAGATCGCGGGCACCATCCGCAAGGGCGCCGAGTGGATGATCGCGTTCGCGCAAACGACCGTGCCTATCTTCACTGTGATCATGCGCCGGAGTTTCGGTGTCGCGGGCAACAACTATGCAACCCCACGGTCTGCGGTCAGCACCCGCGTCGCGTGGCCTGCCGCCGATGTCGGCGGGATTCCGCCGGAGGGCGGGATTGAGGCGGCCTACAAACGCCAACTCGCCGAGGCCAAGGACCCTGTGGCGTTACGTGCGGAGATCAACGCCCGGATCGAAAGCGCCCGCGGACCTGTCGGTCCGCTCAACCGATTCCAGATGGAAGAGATGATCGATCCGCGCGACACGCGGCCACTCATCTGCGAGTGGGTCGAAAACGCCTGGCGGATCGTCTCGCAGCCGGCGCGGCTGGTGCCGCGGCCGCAGCAGTTCAGGCCGTAGCGGGCACTCGATCAGGCGCCGGGGCCGATGATAATGCCGCGCGCGGGATCGATCTGGATCACGAGACGGCCCTGATTGTTGCCGATTTCTATGGTGCTCTGGGATTCGCTTCCATCGGGATAGAACGCGATCGGATCGCCTTCTAGCGATACGAAGCGGACTCCGTTGGGGAGGAGGCGCGCCGCGTGGCTGGTCCAGCCATAGGTAGCGCCATTCGCGGAAAATTCGACTTCCTCCTGAGAGCGGCTTGCCTGTGCGCGCGCCGTTCGCAGATCGGCGGCCAGCACGCCTGCCGCTTCGTGTAGGGAATAGCGACTAAGGGAATGCGAAAGCTGGACGACGGAAAGCGACCCGATGAGGCCAAGGATCGCAAGCACGACCATGGTTTCGATCAACGTCATGCCGGAGGCATCGCTGTGCGCGGAGCCGAAGGTTCTCATGGCCCCATCGCCAGGTCGTTGAACCCGAGAATGCCGGACATGATCGAGGCGATCACCAGCGCGACCAGAGCACCCATGACGACGGTGATTGCAGGGGTCAGCACGGAGACGGCCCGGTCGATGGCGGTACGCACATCGCGATCCAGAACGTCAGCCAGACGCTGAAGCATGGTGCCGAGGCGGGCCGTCTCCTCGCCGGTGCGCATGAAGCTCATGGCGATCGGCGGAAAGATTCCTGTGTCTTGCAACGGACGGGATAGGCCGCCACCTTCTTTCAGGCCAACCGCCACCCGTTTTGCCGCTTGCGACATGTTCGTGTTCAGCATCGTGCGGCCCGCGATCGAAAGGGCGACGGGTAGCGGCACGCCTCCATCGACCAGACTTCCCAGGGTGCGTGAAAACCGCGCGGTTTCCGCCTTCCGGACAATCGAGCCGAACAGCGGCAGCGCGAGAACCGTCGTGTCGAGCCACAAACGGACGGCAGGGCGTTTCGCGATCTGTATGCCGCCGATCACCGCCGCCGCGAGCGCCACGAGCGCGATGAGGCCCCAGTTCTTCAGCAAATGGCTTGCCGCGATGATCGCCATTGTCATCGGCGGCAATTTGGCAGGGCTCGACGAGAACAGGGATTCGAATTGCGGCACAATCCACAGCAACATGATCAGGATCACGCTGATCGCGATGAAGACCAGGATCGCGGGATAGACAAGCGCGGACACGATGGTCTGACGCAGGATTTCGCCACGTTCGAGCATCTCCGCAAGTTTCGCGAGGCTGATCTCGAGCGTTCCGCTGGCTTCGCCGGCTTCGGCCATCGCCGAGGCGAGCGGCGGCAGAACACCCTTGGATTCCTGAATTGCGACGGATAAAGCCACACCTTCCTTGACGCGAGAACTGAGCCTCTCGAATTCTGCATGAGTGACACGGTCGGTCAGATTGTCGATACAGATCCTCAGGGCGCGATCCAGCGTGAGGCCGGCGCCGAGCAGAACGGCGAGTTCGGAAAAGGCTCTGGCGACCGCCGTTCGTGTTGCCGTGCCGGGGCGGACGTTCTTTTTCTCGGAACCGCTTTCATTGAGAACGACCGCCTCGATCGGCATCAGTCCCAATCCGCGGATGCGCGAAAGCGCATCCTCGGTCGAAGCTCCCTGCAGCGTTCCGGTCCGCAGTTGTCCGGAGAGCGTGGCCGCGCGATAGCGATAGGTCGCCAAGCTCAACCCTCCCGCGTGATGCGCACGACTTCTTCCAGCGTCGTCTCGCCGGCGCGCGCCTTCGCCAGACCATCGTCAAGCATCGTGCGCATTGTGATCGCGGCACGCTGGATTTCGCGCGCTTCCGCGCGCGCGAGAATGAGCCGCGATATTTCTTCATCGACCGGCAAAAGTTCGGTGACCGCGACACGGCCGCGATAGCCGGTATGGTTGCACGCGTCGCAGCCGGTCGCTTTGAAGAAGACGTCTTCAGGCGAGGGTGTCCTGCCGAGTGCGGCGAGCAGAGCCCTGCCATCGGCACCGGGCGCGCGACAGTTCTGGCAGAGCCGGCGCACAAGTCGCTGCGCCAGCACGGCGTTCAACGTGGAGGTGATGAGGAATGGCTCGACACCCATGTCGAGAAGACGGGTGATGGTGCTCGCGGCACTATTGGTGTGAAGCGTCGCCAGAATGGTATGGCCGGTCAGAGCCGCTTGCACCGCAACCTGCGCGGTCTCCAGATCGCGGACCTCGCCGACCATCATCACGTCGGGATCCTGACGCAGAAAGGAGCGTAGCGCGGTCGCAAAAGTGAGCCCGATCTGCGGCTTGACCTGCATCTGGTTCACGCCGGCGAGGCGGTATTCGATCGGGTCTTCGATCGTGAGGATCTTGCGCTCAGCCGTGTTGAGAATGGTCAGCGCCGCATAAAGGGTGGTCGTCTTGCCGCTGCCGGTCGGTCCGGTCACCAGGACGATGCCGTGCGGCTGGCGCAGGACGTGAATCAGGCGCTCCGCGACGTCCGGGGTGAAACCCAGCGTGTCGAAATCGAGTGCAAGGTTGGAGCGGTCCAGAATACGCAGAACGACACCTTCGCCGTGAAGCGACGGCGATGTCGCGACACGTAAGTCGATCTCGTGACCGCGCACCGCAACGCGCATGCGGCCATCCTGCGGCAGACGGCGCTCGGCGATATCGAGCCCCGCCATGACCTTGATGCGCGAAACCACAGCGGCCTTCTGCTGCTGCGGCAAAGTTTCGGCATCGCGCAGTGCCCCGTCTACCCGGAGCCTGATCCGCAGCGCATCGTCGGACGGTTCGATATGAATGTCGGAGGCGCGCATGTCGACGGCGCGTGTGATCATCGTGTTCACGGCGCGGACCACCGGTGCATCACTCGATAGATCCTTCAGGCGCTCGAGATCGGCTTCGTCGGCTTCTCCGCTTTCTTCGCTCTGGGCGATTTCCTGCGCGTAGAGGCGATCAAGCGCGGACTCGATATCGCCAGCGCGGCCGACCAGCGGCACGAGCTGGCGCTGCGCCGCGAATGCGATGGCTTCTGCCGGAAACGGATCGGTCGGATCGGCGAATGCGACCTCGATCTGCTTGTCGTCCATGCGCAGCGGTATGGCCCGCACGTCGCGAAGAAACCGTACCGCGATGGTGTCCGGGGCCACGGCCTCTTTCGGATAATCGTTCTCATCCGCCAGCGGCAATTCGAGCCGCGCCGACAGCATCTCCGCCAGGGCCTTTTCCGAGACCAGTCCCAGCCGGGTCAGAACGGCATCAAGCCTGTCGCCGGTTTCCGATGAGATCAGCCGCGCCCGCGCCAGCGCGTCCGCGCCCAGAAGCCTGCGTTCTGCGATCAGTTGGTCTAAGGTCATATCCGCTCGCGGCCAGGCGATCTGCGGCCGCGATACCCTTCGCTAATGCACAAACAATGGTACGATGGCCGGGCGCTGGAGGCCAGCGATGCGTTTCAGGCCGTTAACAGTGATGTCACGAAAAGTTCCGACTTCGCAGGATGCCTCCGGCAGAGGGGATGACGGTTTTGCGCTCATTGCGGCGCTGGCCGGTGTGGTGGCATTTGCCCTTATCTCATTCGAGGTTTTGGGCAACGCCCATGGCAACGCTATGGAAGCCGGCGCCGAAATCGAACGCGCCAAACTGAACGGCGCCGCAAATGCCGGCGTGATGAACGCGGTCGCCGGTCTGGTGACCGACGACATTTCGCAACGGTGGCCGATCGATGGCAGTGCGCGCCAGCTCCAGTTCGATGGTTATTCCCTTACAGTCTCCGTGGAGGACGAACGGGGCAAGATTCCGATCAACCTTCTGAGTCCGGATCAGACCAACGAGCTGTTCGAAGATGCCGGGCTGACGGGCGACCGGTTGACCACGGTGACCAACGCCTTCGTCGATTGGATTGATGACGACGACGACAAAACCGGTGGAGGCGGCGGATCGGAAGCGGCGGACTACGTGCCGCAAGGCATCCATCCCCGCAACGGCGCTTTTCGGACCGTCGACGAACTGCTGCTCATCAAAGGGATGGATAGGAATCTCTTTACCCGCATCGCACCGGCGCTGACGGTTTTCTTCGGTGAAAGCGGCGGCTTCAGCGAAGCAAACTCACAGCCGCTCGCGCTGGCGGTCATGGAGGGGGGCGGCATGAGTTCTCCGGAGGTTCTTCAGCGGGAAAAGGAATTGTCCGGCGAACGTCCGGCCATCGACATCGATCCGACAGCGGTGTCGCTGGTGGGCCGGACCTTGACCGTCCACGTGCATGTCTCCGATGGCGGCAGTGGCTTGTACGACCGGGCGGTCATCGTGGAAATCACAGGAAAGCCCGCCGATCCGTACTGGATACGCTGGCTTCCAAACTGAACCCGCGGTTTCCTGCTTTGAACAGCTTGTCTCTGGGCTCGGCCTTTCTGTTGTCCCTTTTCTTCGTGGGGGCGACGCCTGCGATTGTCCGGCACTTCGCACCGAAAACACATCTGCCAGTTTGGATGGCGGTCACCGCTATGCTTGCGGTCGCGGGTTGGACGATGCTTGTGATGCCGCAGGGCATACTGGTTCCGGCGACGGTTTTGCTTGGCTGGGCGCTGCTGGTCTTGTCGATCGTCGACGGAGCCGTATTCCGGTTGCCCGATCTTCTGACCTTGCCGCTCGCGGTCATCGGAATCGCCGTCACGGCCTGGACTGACAGTAGCAGCTTGCCCGATCACGTTGCCGGGGCACTGCTCGGATTTGCAGTGCTGGCCGCCATTGCCTGGCTCTACCGGCAGCTCCGCGGAAGGCACGGGCTGGGTTTGGGCGACGCGAAACTGGCCGCAGCCGCAGGCGCGTGGCTGGGCGTCTTCAACCTTCCGATCGTCATCCTGCTCGCCGCCATCGGCGGACTCGCCATCTTGGGCGTCGCAGCGCTTCGCCGCGGCCGTTCGGCGCTTGGCGAACCAGTGCCGTTCGGCGTACCGCTCAGCCTCGCCATCTGGCTTATCTGGCTGTACGGCCCGATCGCTAAAACCACGCTGTTTCCAGCGTCCTAGTATTTGCCCTTCAAGATGATTGGCTTTACGGCCGGAAACTTCTTTTCAAATTCGTCCGTGACGCTGTCTGCTTCGGCGCGGCCGCGCACGACGCGTGGCGTGAGCAGGACAACGAGCTCTGTACGGGTTCGCTCGTGGTCATAGGAACCGAACAGCGATCCGAGTATCGGTATCTGATTGAAGAACGGCAAACCGGTGTTTTCCTGCTTGACGTTGTCGGTGATGAGGCCGCCAAGCGCGATCGTCTCATTGTCTTGCACCGCGACCGAGCTAGACACCTTTCGCTGCGAAATAGTCGGCGAATTGATGCCGGCCGCATTGTTGGTCGGCGTGGTCGGCGATGCGACGTTGCTCACTTCCTGTGCGATGTCGAGAAGGATCAAGCCGCTGTCGTTCACTCGCGGCGTCACCTTCAGGATAACGCCGGTATCGCGATATTCGATGGAGTTAACGACCGGCGCGTCCGAGGTGGTGGTGCTGACCGAAGATTCCGTAGAGATCGGAACCTGGTCTCCAACTTCCAGCGACGCCGTGTGGTTGTTGAGCACCAGGAGCTTCGGTGCCGAGACCACTTTCACGGTGGTGATATCCGACAGCTCGTTGAGTACCGCGTTGATGGTGTTGTTGTTGTTCGCATACATGAACGAGAAGCCGGGGAAATTTTGAACCGGTGTCGAGGTTGTGCCCTGGCTCAGCGCGATCTGGCTCCCGCCTTTGGCAAAATACCATTGCACCCCGTAGTTGAGATTGTTGGTCAAGGTGACCTCGGCGATCGCTGCCTCGATCAGTACCTGGAGGGGCTGCAGGTCCAGTTTGGCAAGTGCATCCTGGACGATGCCGTACTGGCGCGCCGTTGCATAAACCAGGATGGCGTTGTTGTTGTCGTCGCTCGAGATGGTGACCGTGCCTTCGTTGTTGCCGATCTGCACGGTTTGACCCTGCGACACGGCAGACTGTTCGGCCGGCGCGTTCGGTGACGCTTCCTCGTCGAAGCTGGTCGGTGACGAAAACGGTGAATTTCCGGAGGTCGACGTATTATTGCCGCCCATCGTCGTCGAGTTTGATGGGGCGGACGAAACGGCGGCCGTCGTCTGAAGCGCAGGGTTGCGTTGGGCTGTCCCCGACGTTCCGTTCGTTCCCGATCCCCCGCCGGATGCACCGAAGGCGGTGGCTAAGGACTTCGCCAGATCGGCGGCGCGACTGTTTTGCACCCGGTAGACGTAAAGCCGCTTCTCGCCCTGTGCTCCGAGCTTGTCGAGCACGCCGACCCACTTGCGGATTTCCGTCAGATATCTGGGTTCGGCCGTGATCGCGAGCACCGCATTGAGACGATCGAGCGACAGCAGGCGTACGACTGAGGCCGCCGGGGAACCCTGCTGGTTGATCATCGCGTCCAATTCGGCGACCAGAGACCGGCTGTCGCTGTTCTTGGGCACGAACAGCGCGAAGGACATCCCGCGCATCCAGTCGACATCGAAGCGCCGGATGAGATCGCGGATCGCCGATCGCTCGGCACCGGTGCCTGTGACCAGAAGCATGTTGCGGCCGGGATCGGCGCGCGTGGCGTCCGCTTCGGGCGTCATCGGATCGATGAGCTTTTTCAGATCCGTGGCGTTTACAAAATGAAGCTGGATGGCCTCGGTACCAAAACCATAATCGCCCGGCGAAACCAGCGAGGGCGTCTTCTGCGCTGCGGCCAGCGGCACGATAGTGTAAATACCACCCTGCCGCACCAAGGCCATGTTGGCGTTCTTCAGAGCGCTTTCGAAAATCTGCAGAACCTGGCTTCTGGCGACAGGGTTGGCAGTAGAGACCGTGACCGTTCCGGTAACAGCCTGATCGACGGCATAGTTGAGCCCGAGAAGATCGCCGAGAATGGCCTTCGCGGCGTCGTGAACGTCCACATTGGGATAGTTGAGCGTGACGTCGCCGCCCGTCATGCCGCGCGCCGCTGCGCCGCGGTAGCCCACGAAATTCTGTGTGCCGGGCATGATCGTTTCCTGCACGTCGTCGCGCGAAACGGTCGGATCCTGCACGCCTGTGACCTGTGGCGTGGCTTTCACTTGCGCGTGAACCGGTAGAGCGGCGCCCACGAAAAGGAACAGCAGGAGGACCATAGGTGTGCGAGTGCGGTTCATTGGGAATTGTCGCTGTCGTCGTTGGTGCTGTCGTCAGAGTCGGTCTTCTTCGGTGCCGCGCTAGCCGGCATGGCGACCGGCTTTCCAGGCGTGAGCGGAATGGTCTTCTGCAGACCGTTCTTTTCCAGTGTTACCTGGTCTTTCTCGGTGGAAATCAGCCGCCAGCCCTGGATCGTGCCGCCGGTTATCACGCGCTGCGTAACATCATCGGCGTCCCGGATCGAGGCGACAGACTTATTACCTGCCGAGCCGACGCCGACAAGGACAAGTTCGCGCGCGGCGTTGGCGTTCGTCGCTTCCGTTTTGTCGGGTTTCCGGTCCGGGGCGAAGATAGGCGCCGCCATCAGCGCGGGATAATCGACCTGGCCAGCGGGCAATTCGACAGGCGCAACTTTGGGCAGACGGGTGTCGGTCGTTGTGAGGGGGGCATCGGGGATCAGCATCTGAACCGCCAGCAACAGGCCCAAAGCGGCCGTTGCGCAGAATGGCAGGAAAGCAGGATCATCGCGCTCGAGCCGGATGGAAGACGGCTGAAACCTGAAGTTTGACGTCCATTCCCGCCAACTTTCCGGTTTCGAAAGCGCGGTCTGCGGCGACCGAAATATATCCAACAACCACATAAGGTTCCTCACTCTCGAGATGCTTTAACAGCTGATTGAGCTGCTGATTGGTCAAAGCCAGATCGACGCGCGTGCCGACTTCGCTGGCTGTCGGCTCGTCCGGAACGGACGAGCGGACCAGCCCGCCGACCTCCCCAACGGATCGTGCGAGCCGATCCTGAAGCTGGTGCGATGCAAGCTCTGCCGTCGAAGCGACGATCGCATATTGTCCCTCAGTCCGCTGCTGCTGCTGCGCTTCGCGCTTCCAGACCGGAATGCTTGCGACCGTTCGGGAGTCTCTTTCGTACTGGGCCTGAAGCGTGTGGCGCTCTTCGGCGCGAGCCCAGAAGCCACCGAGGATCGGCGAGATCAGTCCGAACCAGATGACAGCCACCAGGGCGACAAGGATACCGATGGAGACGAGCCTGCGCTCGCGTGCGGATAGCTGCCTCATGGCGACTTCCTCCGCACTTCCAGGACTACCATGAACTGACCGCTGCTCCCCGAAGTGGCGCGAACGATCTTCGCACCATGCAGCCTGGATGTTTTGACAAGCGCCGCAGCAATGTCCTGGCCTTTGGCGCCGTAGCCGTTCAGTTGTAGCTGCTTGGTGTCCCAGGAAAAGCGTTGGATCCAGGCCGTATGCGGCAGCGTGACCGTAACCGTATTCAGCATCTGCAACGGGGAGGAAGCGGCGCGGCGGTCCATCAGGGCCTCTCGTGCCGCTGCTTCTTTGTCGACCGAAGCGCGCAGATGACGGGCCAGTGTGACGACGGAACTCTGCGAGGCAGAAATGTCGCGCAGATCGTTCAGCTGTTTGCTATCGCGCATGATCATGAACGCGAGATTTGCAAGCAGTAAAGCGACCGCGACTATCCAGAATATCTGAGCGCGGCGGCCCGCCTGACCGCGGCCTTGCGCTGCGCGGACCGCGGGCTGGAAATTCAGACGCCCCAGACTTCCCGGAACGGGACCTGAGACCCGCATCGAGAGAGGCTGGATCAACTCGTCCGCGAGGACGCGCTGAAGATTTTCGGCATTGGTTTTCGGCAGCACGCCGAGCCGCACCGTTTGGGTGCCGGATTCTTCGTCGCGCTGGAGGACTTCGACATCGAAAAAGGCGTGGCTTTCCCGAAAAGGCGTAAGCCGGTCCAGTTCGAACTGGATCATCTTGATCACGTCGGCCATGCGCATCAGCGGCAGATCGAGCACCCGGGTCAGGACTTGGCTGGGCGCGAGAACGATGTCGGCCTTGCGCTTGGTCGGTGTGCGCGCAGCGTCCGATGGATCCTCGTCATGGACCCTGAGCCGCGCTCCGTCGAACTCCGCCACGAGCTGGCGGCGCCGCTGCACCGACTGCTGCCAGCGTTGCGGCACGATCTGACGGAGCTCATCAAGCCACCAATGAAAGCCGACTCGAAGCCAGCTTCCTGCCGTTTCCAAATCGGTGTTGAGCAACTCTTTGATGTTCACACGCGACCCCGGCAGCGCCCCGAGTTCGGGTCGAGAACACACAGCGTATCCTGCGTGGTCACGGGATGAATGATAAGGTCGGGCCAGACACGTGGGTCGCCTGGGGCAAATTGGACGTGGATGCGGATCAATTCCGGAAGCGTATCACGTGTGACCCAGTGATCCTGCCAGTTGGCGGCGCCACCGCTGGCGGAGGGACCGTAATACTCCACCGACGCGGATTCCACGTTGTGAAGCAGGACCTGCTGGCGTTTGAGGATATTGGCATTCGCAAGATCGCTCGCCGATAGAAGGACCAAGTTGCCCTGCGGCGAGACTGTGAGTTCATAACGGTGCAACCCGGGCAATGCTTCGTCGTCGCCGGGCGACGAGAGAAACTCAATACCGTCTGCACTGCCTTTGAAGTCGGCGTAGGGCTTGACCGAATCGAATTTCGTTTGCGGAAAGGCATGCTCGAGCCTGCTGCGCAGCAGGTTCTCCGCCGTGACGATGCCATCGATCCGGTTGGAGGTGTCGTCGGTGTGCTCCCACACCCGTCGGGTGGTGTGTATCCCGGTGATCAGGAGCATGAAGACGCTGCTGAGGATCAGCAGCGTCGCCATAAGCTCGAACAGCGTGTAACCCCCTTCGCGGTTCTTCAAGGCCCGGTATCCTTGGCGAATTTTAACGTGCTCAACGAAACCAGCGCCTGCGGCTTGCCGTTGCCGACGACGACATCCACACGAACCAGGCCGCCATCCTGTGGCGTTGCCGTGACCCGCCACTGATAGATGCCATCCGAGCCGGTGGATTGTCCGTCCAGCGGAGTCAGATAACCGGCAGCGGCAAGCTGCGATTGCGCAACCAGCAGCGCGAGACGCCGGTCTGCGATCCCACGTGCCGACAAAGCCGACGCGGTGATGGATTGCAGCATCGCAAGGACGGCCATCGCCACGATCGCGGAAGCCACGAGTGCTTCGATGAAAACCGAACCGCGATCGTACCGGTGCGTCCTCGATGTGCCACTACCAGTTTCCCACATCCTGTGCCTCGCCGGTGCCGCCTTGCGCGTTATCTGAGCCAAGCGAGTAGATATCCACTTCGCCATGCGCGCCGGGAACGACGTAGTGATAGGGATTTCCCCACGGGTCCATGAGCGCTGTCTCTCGTGGCAGGTAAGGACCATTCCATCCCGCTGCCGATTGCGGCGCGGTGACCAGCGCCTTCAGGCCTTCCGCTGGCGTCGGATAGCGCCCGACATCGAGACGGTACAACTCGAGTGCGCCCATGACGTTCTGGATCTGCACTTGCGCCGTCTTGGTGCGGGACGAACCGAGGTAGCGCAGTACGGTGGGCGCGATGATCGCTGCGAGAAGGCCCAAAATTGCCAGAACGACCAGCAGCTCGAGTAGCGTAAAGCCAGCCTCCGCGCCGGAGCCTTTCCTTTTCTTCAACATGCGCGCGAACATCATCTTACTCACCAGCCATTTTTGTCGTTCGTGAAGTTCGCAGGTTCTCGTTCCGAGTGAATCGGGAGCGCGTGGACGATGCCGTCGCCACGAACCTCGAATTTCCCTTCCAGCGCATCTTACACCGTCGGTGATTCAACGGGAATGCCGCTTTTTGTTGTTCCGCCAAATCGTTAAGGCGCCGGTCCGCGGCAAATGCGCGAGGATGCTCCGCTCTGTCCAAAGGTTAAGGATCGCGCTGGTCTTGTCATACGACTGCAATACGCGCCGGTGCGGCGGTTCCCTGACCGCTTGGGCGTCAATGGCTCAGAACTCGCGCTCGTCCCAACCGTGATAACGGCAGACGCTTCTTGCGAGGCGCAGGAAGTCGGCATTGTGTTCTGTATTCGCCGTCTCGGTGCGAGAGCGCTGCTGGTATTGGTGGATCATCTCATGCGCCATGGTGCGCAGTAGCGTGTTGGTATGACCGACGCAGACTTCCGAAATTCCGATCTCGTGCGAGCGCATCTTTCTGCGGACGCCGCGGTGATAACCGACATGGAAGCGATGGCGCGACACCACGAACTCCACTTCGTCCGCATGCGGAAGATGCCAGCTTTTGAAGGGTGGCGTGAGACGGAGAAACTCGTAAGCGCCCTCCATAAGGTCGGGTGTCAGTCGCAGTGCCATCGTCGCAAAAGTCCGTATTTCCAACGCCAAATAGAGCCATTCTTCGCGGAAAACGGGAAGCGGGAAGCGTGTTCGGCAGAGACAAAATTTTTGCGAAGGCCTTTTTTCCGCTGGAAACCTTAAGTTTTCAGGCTTGCGAGGAGTAAAGACGTTTCGGTTGAAGCTATTCCTTCAATTGTCCGTATACGGTCCAAAGCCCTGCTGAAACTAGCCAAGGTGTCCGTATTTAGGTCGATTATCAGGTCCCAGCGCCCATTGGTTGTGTGAATTTTTTCGACCTCTGGGAATCCCCGAAGGGCGGCGACTACCTTGCCGGAGCGCTCGCCCTCGATCGCGATACACATGACGGCGCGAACCCGCCCGGCTTCCAATTCCGGCTGGGTCCGCACCGTGAATCCCTGGATTTCGCCGCCGGCCAGCATCCCGGCGATGCGGTTCTGCACGGTTCCGCGGGACACTCTCAGTTTCTTCGCCAGCGCGGCCGCCGACTCGCGCGCATTGCTGCGCAAAAGCGCCAAGAGCTTACGATCAACATCATCGAGCATATTGCCAACCGGTGGTAGCGAAACGCTAATCTTCTGCGCAAATCTAGCAGATTGCTTGCTTTTCGCTAGCGCCGCTTCGTGACCTTCTGTCTGGACGGATACAACGGGATTGCCAGCGTGACCGACCGCCCGATCTACCTCACCACCGACCCGAGCCATTTCGACGTTTTCTATCAGATCAATCCGTGGATGCAGCCGGACACCTGGCGCGCCGATCCGGAGACCCGCCGGGCCGCCGCTCTGACTGCCTCCGCCGACTTGATCCGTGCACTGAAAGAGATCGGCGGCTCTATCGAAAACGTACCGGCGGTCGAGGGCCTCCCCGATCTGGTGTTCCCCGCCAACGCCGCGATCGTTCTCGACGGCCGGGTACTACCGGCACGCTTTCGCTATCCGGAACGGCAAGGCGAGGAAGCCGTCTTCCGGACCGCCTTCGAAAAACTGAAGGCCAGAGGCTTGGTACGGGAGATCGTCGAATTTCCCGCGGGCGTATTCCAGGAAGGCGCGGGCGACTGCATCTGGGACGCGGATCGCGATTTCTTCTGGGTCGGTTACGGCCAGCGCTCGACTGAAAATTCCATCGACGCCATCGCCGAGACATTCGGTCAGCCGATCGTCGCGCTCGAACTGGCGACCGATCGCTTCTATCACCTTGACACCTGTTTCTGTCCGCTGGCCGGCGGCAAGGTGCTCTATTATCCGGCCGCCTTCACACCGCAAGCGCTTGGCGAGATCCGTACCCATATCCGGCCGGAAGATCGCATCGAGGCGAGTGACGAAGAGGCCGCCGCGTTTTGTGTCAATGCCGTGAATCTCGGTCACAAGATCATCATGGCACGTGCGCCCGAAACCTTGCGCCGCAAGCTGACCGATGCCGGATACGAGATTATCGAAGTCGATCTCGCGCCCTTCATCCTCTCCGGCGGTGCTGCTTATTGCATGACGCTCCGCCTCGATCGCACCAGCGCACCGCAACGGACTGTGCGCGCCGCAGAGTAGGAATTGACATGAACCACATCGCCCCTCGCGATCTGAAGGCGAGCGATTTCATCGTTCGCGAAGCAGAATATGGCGCTCAGAACTACAAGCCGCTCGACGTCGTCCTGACGCGGGGCGAAGGCGTTTACGTCTGGGACGTAGAAGGCCGCCGCTATCTGGATTGCCTTTCTGCCTATTCGGCGGTGAATCAAGGTCACTGCCATCCCAAGATTTTAGCGGCGATGACCGCACAGGCCGCGCGTCTAACGCTAACATCGCGTGCGTTCCGCAACGATCAACTCGCACCCTTCTACGAGGAACTGTGCGCACTCACCCGCTCGCACAAGATTTTGCCGATGAACTCCGGCGCGGAAGCCGTCGAGACCGCGCTGAAGCTCGCCCGCAAATGGGGCTACGAGGTGAAAGGCGTTCCGGGCGGGAAGGCTGAGATCATCGTCTGCAACGGAAATTTCCACGGCCGCACGATCGCGATCGTTGGCTTTTCCACCGATCCGGCATCGCGCGACGGCTTTGGGCCGTTCTCCCCAGGATTCAAGATCATCCCGTTCGGCGATACGGCGGCACTGGAACCGGCGATCACGCCGAACACCGTGGCCTTCCTGGTCGAGCCGATTCAGGGTGAGGCCGGCGTCATCATCCCGCCGGCGGGCTATCTCCGCAAAGCGCGCGAACTGTGCACCCGGCACAATGTCCTTCTGGTCCTCGACGAAATTCAGACGGGGCTCGGTCGCACCGGAAAGCTTCTCGCGGAAGAGCACGAGGGTATCGAGGCCGATCTCACGCTGATCGGCAAGGCGCTGTCCGGAGGCTTTTATCCGGTTTCCGCAGTGCTTTCGAACAACGAAGCAATGAGCGTGCTTCATCCCGGCGAACATGGTTCGACTTTCGGCGGAAATCCGCTCGCCTGCGCCATCGCGCGGGCCGCTTTGAAAGTGCTGACCGAAGAAGGAATGATAGAGAATGCGGCGCGGGTCGGCGCGCATCTGAAGGCACGGCTGCGAGCCATCGCATCGCCCCGCGTGAAAGAGGTGCGCGGTCTGGGCCTGATGATCGCGGTCGAAATGCACGCCGAGGCTGGCGGGGCGCGGCGAGTTTGCGAAGCGTTGCAGCAGCGCGGCGTGCTCGCCAAGGAAACGCATACCCACACAATCCGCATCGCGCCGCCGCTGATCCTGACGGAAGAGCAGGCGGACTGGATCGCAGATCAGTTCGCGGCATCGCTCCCATAAAAGCGGTGAACGTACCGCAATGTGACCACCGGCCCTTCTTGGAGAAGGCCTGCCGGACGCGTTAGGCTCAGCCCGAACCTGTTGGGCAGCGAGCATGGCGATAACCGAGTTCGAGACACGCGCGCTTCCGCGCCCGACCCGGGATATGCGCCGAGCGATGGAAGATTTGGCCCGGCACGGCTACTGCGTCGTAGCCGATGCGCTGTCGCGAGAGCAATGCGCACGGCTCAGGGAGAGGGTTGTCGAACAGGCGAAAGGCGAAGTGGCGACCGGGCAGGCCTTCCGCGAGCCGCCGGACAACCAGCGCATCTGGATGATGGTGAACAAGGGTGCAATGTTCCGCGACCTCGTCCTGCATCCGCTTGTTGCGGAAACGATGACGGGGCTTCTCAGTCCGGACTATCTGCTGTCAAGCCTCACCGCCAACATTGCACGGCCTGGTGGCACGCCGATGTATCTGCATCGCGATCAGGGCTACATCGATTTCTGGACGCCCAAACCTGTCGTCGCCAACATCGCCTGGATGCTCGACGATTTCAGCGATGTGAATGGCGGCACGCGCTTGGTTCCTGGCAGTCATCTCGAACGCGAGAACCGGAAATACACCCTGGAGGACACGATTGCCGCGGAAGGTCCGGCTGGCGCCGCGCTGGTGTTCGATGGGCGCCTGTTCCATGGCACCGGCCCCAACCGGACACCCGCGGAGGAGCGCCACGCCATTCTCTCTTACTATTGCCGTCCGTTCGTGCGGCAGCAGGAGAATTTCTTTCTCGGTCTGCATCCGGCGGTTCTTGCGCAGGAACGCGACGAGTTTCTCCGCCGGCTCGGCTATTTCATTTGGGCCGGCCTCGGTCGCACCAACGTACCTGGCGACAAAAGCCGCCTCGCGGCGATGAGCGATCCGACCGGACCACTGGATGCGCGAGGAAACGCAATTACGTGCTGAGAGCGCTATGCAGCTTAGTCTGAGTGGCGAACCGGAGCTTCCACGCCCGGTTTTCGGCCTCCCAACCACAAAGCAGAACACTACGGGGCTTATTGCGTCGGCGCTGTTGCATGCGTTGTTCGCGCTGCTGGTCCTCACGTTTCTCAGCCACCGCGCCACGATCACGCAAACCATCAGCAAGGTCTTACCGGTCGATATCGTACATCTTGCCGATGAAACGGAGTCGCCGGCAGCCCTGAAGAAGGCGGCTGTGCCACGGCAAGCGAGTGCGCCGCGCGGACAGTCTTCGAGTCTGGCCCCGGCGGGTGTTTCGCACGACGAGAAGAAACCGCTGCCGGAAGATGCGTTCGACGCGAAGCTGAAAGCGCTGTCGCAGCTCCGGCAGCCCGACGCCGAGCTGCAGCCGCTCGACAACAGCGGCGTGGATGCTGACACCGCGTCGAATGGCGCAAGCGGTGGCCATGCGAGCTACAGCTTGCGCGATTTCGTGCGGGCGCAGGTGATCCGGCACTGGAATCTCGACTACAGCATGCTGGGCGGGCGCCGCTTCACCATCGCCATCCGCGTCGCGATGACCAGCCAGGGGACGATCGACAGCGCTGAGATCGTCGACAAGACACGCTATGCGGGCGATGCGATCTTCCGCGAGATTGCGCTCAGCGCGCGCAACGCCGTGACGCTGTCGTCCCCGATCCCGCTGCCGCCTGGCGACTATCAACCGGTGATGAATTTTACGATCACGCTCGATCCGCGCGACGCCGCGCGCTAGAGATCTCGCGCGATCCGAAAACCCGACAGGCTCGAATAGTCGTACTCGCCGCCGTTCGGTCCGGCGCCGGTGCGGGCAGCGGAGCGAACGAATACCGGCACGTTGTCCCACGAGCCGCCGCGGATCGTATGCTTGCTGCAATCGCCCGTGCGCCAGGCACTGCCGTCGTTCGGCGCGCCGACATAGCTCGGATGCCAGCAGTCCGCCGTCCACTGCCACGCATTGCCCAGCACGCCATACAATCCGAACGGATTGGGCGGGAAGGCATCGACATCGGCAAGCACGCGGTAGTCCCACTTGCTGCCGCAGCCGTTGCAATTCGCGTTGTTTGTTCCGATATCGTCGCCCCACCAACGCGCGGTCGTTGTGCCGCCGCGCGCGGCGTATTCCCATTCCGCTTCGCTCGGCAGGCGATATGGTCCGCCTTTCGTCTTGCTGGCCTTCTTGTTCAACCAAGCGATATACGCCTGTGCATCGTCCCAATCGAGGCAGACGGCCGGCCATTTCGGCGGCTCGACCTGCGTTGGCGGATAGGCGAGCCCATTGCCCGGCGACTGCCATTGCAGGTTGGTGATCGGATTGCACGGCTTGGGCTGGTAGCCCGTGGCGCGCAGGAAGTTCAGGAACTCCTCGCTCGTCACCGGATATTTGCTCATCGCGAAGGCGCGGATCGAGACGTAGTGCTGCGGCCCTTCGGCATCGAACCGGCCCGGCTCGCGCGCCGGGCTGCCCATCGCGAATTTGCCGGCAGGAATGCCGACCATCACGGGACAATCCGGGCATTCGCGAAATTCTCGGTCGGCATGCTCCTGCGCAATCGTTGCCGTGTCCGACAGCGCTAGAAAAAGCAAAGCGAACAGGAGGACGAAAAACGGGTTAAAGATCAGACGCATGATCGGGCACGGCGTGCTGGACAGTGGGCCAGCATCCCGGACTTGCGGCGATCCGCCAAGGGCCCCAGCCTGACCTCGCGCAAATTTGGGGACATCAGGCTGCGACGCATTGACCGCGCAAGACGGGCGTGGTGACTCAGGCGCATCGTGGCGCGTTTTCTTCTATCCACTTCCTGCTCGAGGCCGTAATGCTGAGATGGTTCCAGGCGCTGATGCCCCGGGAAGACCGCTTCTTCGATTTGTTCAACCGTCACGCCCTTACACTTCGTCTCGGCGCCAAGGCCTTGGACGATCTGCTGCAAGGCAGGACCAGCGTCGCTGACGGTTGCGCGCGTGTGATTGAGCACGAGAACGAAGCCGATGCCATTGCGCGCGATGTACTCACCGCGGTGCGCCGCACCTTCATCACGCCGTTTGATCGCAGCGATATAAAGGATCTGATCACTTCACTAGACGATGCGATCGACCAGATGCAGAAGACAGTCAAAGCGATTACGTTGTTCGAAGTCGATACTTTCGAACCGAAAATGAAGGAGATGGGCGGCATCATCGTTCAAGCGGCGGAGAAAGTTATTGAAGCCGTCGCGCACCTTGGCTCGTTGCGGAACAATGCTGCCAAACTGCACGCAGTCACTGAGGAAATTACCCGTATCGAAGAACTTTCCGACGAAGTGCATGATGCCGGAATCAAGACACTGTTTCACCTCTATCGCGAAAGCGGTGCGATGGGTTACATCGTGGGCGCCGAGATATACGACCATCTCGAAAGGGTGGTCGACCGGTTTGAAGACGTCGCGAACCGGATCAGTGCCATCATGATCGAGCAGCTGTAGGCTGCCTTATGAGCATCACAGGTTTGGAACCATTGCTTGTTGGCCTGATCGTGGTGGCGCTTGCATTCGATTTCATGAACGGCATGAACGATGCGGCGAACTCCATCGCCACGATTGTCGCGACCCGCGTTCTGTCGCCGCGATACGCAGTCGCCTGGGCCGCCTTTTTCAATTTTGTCGCCTTCGTCGTTTTCGGCCTGCATGTTGCGAAGACCGTCGGCACGGGAATTGTCTCGCCGCATGTGATCAGCGACTCTGTCATCTTCGGAGCGCTTGCCGGCGCCATCTCCTGGAACATCATCACGCAGCTGTTCGGAATTCCCTCATCAAGTTCTCATGCGCTGATCGGCGGCCTTATCGGCTCCGGGATTGCGAGCACCGGTCTCAACGCCGTCGTCTGGACCGGTGTCGCCAAAACCGCTGGCGGAATTGTGTGGTCGCCGACGCTTGGCATAGTCGTCGCGCTGTTTCTTGTGCTGCTGGTTTCCTGGCTGTTTGTCGGCGCGCTTCCGGCACGGGTAGACGGCATCTTCCGCAGAGTGCAATTCGTCTCCGCCTCTCTGTTCTCGCTCGGTCACGGAGGCAATGACGCGCAGAAGACCATGGGCGTCATCGCCGTATTGCTCTTCGCACACGGCTATACGGGCGGTGCGTTTGCAGTTCCGTTCTGGGTTGTATTGCTCTGTCAGGCGGCCATGGCTCTCGGAACGCTCTTCGGCGGTTGGCGAATTGTGCGTACGATGGGCTCGCGAATCACCCATCTGACACCACTGCAAGGCGTATGTGCAGAGACCGCGGGCTCGATAATGCTGTTCCTTGCCACCGGACTTGGCATTCCGGTATCGAGCACGCACACCATAACCGGTGCCATTATCGGTGTGGGCGCGGCGCGGCGGGCATCCGCCGTGCGATGGGGCGTGGCGCGGCGCGTGGTCATCGCCTGGATCATCACCATGCCGGCCGCCGGCACGATGGGCGCATTGTTCTATGAAATTGCGCACCTCTTCCGATGAGAGAGCGGCGCCTGAAGCCGAACTGAAGACCCTTGTTGCCAACCACCTGCAATATGCGGCGCTTCCCTGGCGTTATGCGGACAAGCTGGAGATATTGCTAATTACCTCGCGGCGTTCGAAGCGGTGGATCGTGCCCAAAGGCTGGCCGATCGAGGGGCTGTCTCCTCAGGCTTCTGCGGCACAGGAGGCGTTGGAAGAGGGTGGCATCGTTGGAAAGGTGTCGTCCACCGTTCTCGGCGCATACCACTACTTCAAACGATTGAAGAACGGCGTCTCCATCCCCTGCAAAGTCGTCGTATTCCCGCTGGAGGTGACGCGCATGCGCCGCAACTGGCCGGAGAAGCCGGATCGTACCTTGCGCTGGTGTTCACCGCACGATGCGGCCAACGCCGTGACAGAATCCGACCTCAAGCTCTTGATTCGCAGATTTGCGCGGCACCATCATGGTGCGGACGCATCTGTGGCCGAGAAATGAGTTTCGCACCAACCCTGGACTCCCTGAACACGCATCCGGTGCCCGAATGGTTCGAGGATGCGAAGTTCGGTATCTTTATCCACTGGGGATTGTTCTCCATCCCCGGTTTCGCCTCGAAGTCCGGCTCGATATCCGACGCATTCAAGAACAACTACGACATCGCGGTGGCGCTAACGCCGTATTGCGAGTGGTACTGGAACGCGATCAAGGTGCCGGAGAGCGAAAGCGCAAAGCACCACGCCGAGATCTATGGCGGCGCGCCTTATCAGGATTTCCGCGAGCCCTTCTTCAAAGGACTTGAACAATGGAGACCGGACGAATGGGCAGAGTTGTTCGCTGCGGCTGGGGCGCAATATGTGGTACTCGTCACCAAGCATCACGACGGCTTCTGCCTCTGGCCGAGCGGCATAAAAAATGCCCATGAGCCGGGCTGGACCAGCAAGCGCGATATCGTCGGTGAATTGGGTGACGCGGTGCGCGCGAAAGGCATGCGCTACGGGCTCTATTACTCCGGGGGCATCGATTGGACCTTCAACCGTGAACCACTGCGGACGATGGCGGACTTCATGGGGTCGACGCCGGGCGGCGACTATCCGACTTATGCCGAAGCGCAAACCCGCGAACTGATCGCGCGCTATCAGCCGTCGGTTCTGTGGAACGACATCTCCTGGCCGACTGAACAGCCAGCGATGCTGCAGTTGTTTGCCGATTACTACAATGCGGTGCCGGACGGCGTGGTGAACGACCGCTGGATGCCGATGACGCCGGAGCGCGCCGTGCTGCGCGACCCCGAAAGGCGCCGCGCGCTCGATGCGATGCTGAAGCCGCGTATGCAGAAGGCGCGCAGTAAGGGCATCATTCCGCAGTTGCCGCCGCATTGCGATTTCCGCACGCCGGAATATGCGGCTTTCGACGGGATCGAAGCGAAGAAATGGGAAGCGACGCGCGGCCTCAGCCATTCCTTCGGCTACAACCGGCGCGACACCGATGCCGATTACGAGAGCGTCGAGTCACTGGTGCACAGCTTCATCGACAGCGTCGCCAAGAACGGCAATCTGCTGCTTAACGTCGGTCCGCGTGGCGAAGACGCGCAGATTCCGGTCGAGCAGATCGCGCGTCTGAAGGGGTTCGGTGCCTGGCTGAAAGACAACGGCGAGGGCATCTACGGTACGCGACCCTGGACGCGTGCAGAAGGAACGACAAGCGATGGCGGGCGTGTTCGGTTCGTGACGAAGGACGGCCGCCTTTATGTCCATCTGCTGGATGCGCCAGCCCACCGCGAAATCGTCATAGAGGGGAACGATCTGCCGGCCGTTTCGGAGGCCGTCCATCTTTCGTCCGGCAATCGCATTTCCGTCTCGCGGAATGCTGCCGGCTTGCGGCTTTTGCCTGCCGCACCGCTTCCGTCCGCGCCGGCACATGGGTTCGCGCTTTAGGACTTGCGGCGTATCCACTGCGAGAAGACCCACTTCTCTCCGCTCGACAACGGGAGGCCAGCGTGGATTGTCGAACGCTGGAGCGCGCCGTTCGCGTCGGCGCTCCAGAACAGCAGGGCATTGCCTTTGCGGCCCTTGTAGCGCCAGCCGAGCTCGGGGAAGTCCGTCTCTCCGCCTTTAAAATCGTCGCTGAGATATAGAAGGAATGTTCCCACACGTTGTCCATGTTGCGCGATATGTTCCTTCAATCTCACAGGGTCGAGATAGTCAAAATGTGGCATGAGGTGCTGACCCGGCCGGTAGTTGAGGAGCATAGCCGGTTCCAGGTCGTCGACAGGGACGCCGGCAAGCGCGGCAGCGCGTGCCCGCATCACCAACATGATCGCATCGTATTGCGTGACGTCGAAGCTGACGGTGCTGTGGTTGCGGATGGCGGCGTTGTAGAGCCGCTCGCCTGTGATCGGATCGTAAACCTCCGCAGTTTGCAATCGCGGCTGTCCGACGCCGCTCAGCCAGTCGCAGATCTCCACCGGTGCAAAATTGTCGACGCAAACGATGCGCGGTGTTTCGAATACCACTCTGCCTGCCAGCGGCTGAAGCCAGCGCGTGACGTCTATCCTTTGCCGCAGCCTGCGCCACGTGTTGCGTTGCGACAATGGCGCGTCACCCGCGTGAGCGAGGAGCTTCAATTGCAGGCGTGACGCTTCGGAGCCTTGTTCCGCCGCTCGTTGCAAGTAGTCGAGCGCGACCGTCCACTTGTCCGGCAGCTGCGCGTCCTGTGCGGCTATCACGGCACAGAGATGGGAGGATTCGGCATCGCCGCGTTCGGCTGCATCTTTCAGGATTCCGACAGCCACGCCCGGCATCGGCGGATCGCGGGTGATCAGATTCCTGGCGAGTGCGTGCAACGCGTTCCGGTCGCCTTCGCGTGCCGCTTCGGCAAAAAGTACGCGGGCGGATTGGTTGTCTCCGCGCTCCTCATACGCTCGGGCCTGATCGTACTTCATTCCTTCGTCCGGCAGTGCTGCCCAGATGAACGGCCTTTCCCAATGTCCCCGTCGTAGTCCGTTTCAAACCAAAGGAAATTTCACGAGTTCGTCATCGCAGATCGTCCGGCGCGATTTTCATCGTAAGCAATTCTATTGCTGTGGACCCGCCCGCGGCGTCTGCCTAGTGTCGGCCTAGCTTTGATGGAAATCTGACACATGGCAACCCGGCATCTGATGGTGGCGTTTTGCGCGCTACTGAGTTCCGCTCCTGCGTTTGCCCAATCCGCGCCGGACTGGTCGATGGCGAAGCGCGTCGATGTCAGCCTGAGCAACTACGCCTTCTCGCCATCCGAACTGCGCCTGCAACGCGGCGTGCCCTATGTGCTGCATTTCACAAATACAGCCGCGAAGAGCCACGATTTCTCGGCTCCGGCGTTTTTCTCGGCCTCCACCATCGCAGCGGATGACCGCGCCAAGGTTGTGAAGGGAGCGGTCGAACTCGACGAAAATGCCTCCGCGGATGTGAAGCTGATTCCCAATACGTCCGGCGCGTATGAGTTGCGCTGCACCCACTTTATGCACGCGATGCTGGGCATGACCGGCAAGGTGGTCGTGGACTAGGCGCCAGCGCTTCCCTGCCGGAAATTTTCGCCGTTTGCCAACGCCCTGACTATTCGTCAGGATTGGTCCGACCAGCTATCGCACAACCAATAAGCCGGGAGGACATCCGATGAAATTCACCTGGTTCAACCTGATGCCGTGGCCCTATCTGCCGGACGATTTCCGGGAGAAGAACCGCTCGGTTTGGGTCGATATCGACCAGAAACTGTTCGATCCCGTGAAGAGCCACGAGGTCTACAATACCTACCTCGACCTTCTCGAATATGCCGCCGACGTCGGATTCGACGCGATCGGCTGCAACGAACATCATCAGAACGGTTACGGTATCATGCCGTCGCCGAACATCATCGCGGCCGCGCTATCGCGCCGGACCAAGGATGTCGGCCTCGTGGTGCTCGGCAATTCCATTGCGCTCTACAACCCGCCAGTGCGCGTGGCGGAAGAGTTCGCGATGCTCGACTGCATCTCCGGCGGCCGACTTATCGCAGGCTTCCCGGTCGGCACGTCGATGGACACCAACTTCTGCTACGGCCAGATACCCGCGCTTACCCGCGAGAAGTATCAGGAGGCGCACGACCTCATCATCAAGGCGTGGACGACGCGCGAACCGTTTGCCTTCAACGGCCGCTACAACAAGCTGCGCCATGTAAACATCTGGCCACGCCCGATTCAACAGCCGCATCCCCCGATCCATATCCCTGGCGGCGGCAGCGTCGAGACCTACGACTTCTGCATCGACAACACCTACTCGTACTCCTACCTGTCGTTCACCGGCTACATCCGCGCCAAGGCGCTGATGGACGGCTACTGGAGACGCGTGGAAGAGCGCAACGCGCCGGATAAGTCGCCCTATCGCGCCGGTTTTGCGCAGACGATCTGTGTTGCCGACACCGATGCGGAAGCCGAGAAGCTCTACAAAGAGCATATCGACTATTTCTACAACCGCTGCTTGCACGTCTATCCGGGTTTCGCGGATGCGCCGGGCTATCGCACGATCAAGACGATCCAGACCGGCGCGCTGTCGCAATACGCGCCGCCCATCGGCGGCTACGCGACGCTCTCCTGGAAGGACCTGACCGATGGTGGCCACGTCATCGCCGGTTCGCCGGAAACGGTGCGCCAGAAGCTCGAAGAGCTCGCCAAGACGCTGCATGTCGGCAATCTCTTCTGCCTCATGCATGTCGGAAACATGCCGAAGGAAAAGTGCATGTACTCGACGAAGCTGTTCGCCGAGAAGGTGATGCCGAAGATGCGCAATATGTTCCCGGAATATGAGAACGACGAGCGCTTCTGGTGCCACCCGATCAAGCAGGTGAAGGCCGGAAACCTGCCGACCGAAAGCCGCGCGATGGAGATCGTCGGCGCCGCCCGGTGATGCTCCTGACCCTCCCCTGAGGGAGGGTCGAAAGATCCATTCGCGAAGCGGATGATTTTTCGGGGAGGGCGATACGAGACGCGACCCCTCCCTGAATTGCTCCGCAATTCGACCCTCCCTCAAGGAGAGGGTGAAGTTGCAAGGGAAATGACATGACACTCGAACTGAAAACCGTCGCCACGCCGCATGTGCCGGTCCGCTACATCGAAGGCGGTTCGGGCACGCCGCTCGTCTTCCTGCACGGCGCCGGCGGCATCACGACCGCGGATCCGTTCCTGGCGAAGCTCGCGGAAAAGCATCACGTCTACGCGCCGCTGCTGCCCGGTTATGGCGACAGCGAGGAAGGGGACCAGATCCGCGACATGCTCGACTTCACGCTCCACAGCTGGGACGTGGTCGAAGCACTCGGCCTGAAAAATCCGATCCTCGTCGGTCACTCGATGGGCGGGATGATCGCGGCTGAAATGGCGGCGATCGCGCCGAATGACGTCAGCCGGCTAGGCCTAATCTGCCCGGCGGGACTGTGGCTCGACAACCATCCGATCCCCGATCTATTTGCCACCCTGCCATACGAAATGCCCAAGCTGCTGTTCCATGACGTAGAGGCCGGTACGGCGATGATGACCGCGGGCCTGGATATGAGCGATCCGAAATTCCTGCAGGGCTATCTGGTGACGAACGCACGCCAACTCGGCATGGCGGGAAAAATCTTGTTCCCGATTCCCGAACGCGGTCTGTCCGAACGGCTTTATCGCATCAAGGCGAAGACGATTTTGGTGTGGGGCGATTCCGACAAGCTAATCTCGCCGGTTTATGCAGAGAGCTTCAAGAAGGGCATCAAAGGCGCTGAACTCGTCGCTATCCCGGAGGCCGGACATATGGTCATCCTGGAGAAGACAGATCAGGTGGCCGCTGCACTAAGTCGTCTCGGCTGAGCACGTCTTCAGCCTTCCATTCCCGTCGTTTCAGACAGCCTACGTATGAAGCGCTTGGCCCCGACGGTCCAGGAAGCTTCGCAAGCCTAACGAACGGCGCCGGCCGCCTTTTTCGGTCGCAGGAAGCTGACACGGCAATAGTAACCGTCCGGCCGAAACTCAACATCGACCTTGCCGTTCTTCTCGCGCGACGGGATGAACTTGATGACGCGACCACCATAGCCTTCGCGTTCGGGCGGTGCACTTTGCGCGGCACCATTTTCGATCCACTCCATCACGATCGTTGCGTCATCGCCCGCGTCTTCCACGTGCCACGTGAATGAAACCTGCCCCTCCGGCATCGATAGCGCGCCATATTTGATCGCGTTCGTCGCGAGTTCGTGGAGCCCCATGGCGAGCGCGCCGCCGGTGCCTTCTGAAAGCGCGAGCTTCTGTCCGCCGAACGAAATCCGTTTGGAATCGAGTTCGAGAAAAGGCGCCAGGGTCGCGCGCACGATCTCTTCGGTGTCGATCGCCGAATACTGGCTCGCAAGCGACAGATCGCTGGCCGCGCTTAAAGCATGCAGCCGGCCCGAGAATTTGCGCAGGAAGTCGTCCACCGCCGCGCTGCTGCGCGGTCGCGAACTTTTCGCCAACGATTCGATGATGGTGATCAGGTTCTTCAGGCGATGCCGCGCTTCGCCGATGACAAGCCGTTGATGTTCTTCCGCCATCTTGGCCTGGTGGATATCGGTGAGTGCTGAAATCCATTCGACGACCTTGCCGTTCTCATCGAACAATGGCGTTGCACGCAAATCGTACCAGCGCCAATCGCCGCTGCCTGAATTCCTGAGGCGTATCTCCGCCCGACGTGGTTGACCGTCATTGTGTGGCGAAACCTTGGGATGATCGTCCGGATGGATGGCTTGCATCCAGCCTGTCCCGGCATAGTCCGGCCAATCGAGTCCGAGCAGCCGCGCCAGTTCGGGATGCGGCCGCTCGATTCGGCCGCTGCCGTCGGACACCGTTGTCGCAGCCGAGATGGTGCTGAGCAGACTGCGGTGGCGAACGCCCCATGTCCGGCTCTCGCGGAACAGGACGCGGCCAGCCAGGCCTACCGCAAGCTGCAGTGCGGCAGCGCCGTCCAAAAGCCAGCCGCTCGCGCCGCGAAAGGCGAAGTTCGTGAGGATCATCACCAGCGCCAAGGCGACTAACCCGAGCTCCATACCGCCCGCGACGCCGACGATGGTCAGGGCAGGGAACAGGAAAACCACGCCCACGGGCGGGCCGACTGCCAACGTCAAAGCGGAGCCGACTGCCATGGCAGCCGCGGAGATAATGGCGCGCGTGGTGATCGAAAGGCCGCCGTTCAGCGTCCGGGGAACTGCCGGAGAAGTCAGCTCTAGGGCCTGCGCGGAGAACGCGTCGCGCGCGCGCGCCCATAGGGATTCGACAGTCTTCACTCAGCCCACCTGTGACAGCAATTTTGGAACCGGCGGGTGCCGCGGACCGTGCTGAAGGCTCCCCAGCCGTCAGCACCCCATATAGAGCACGCCAGCCCCGTCCGCGAAACGCCTAAAAACCGGGTTTGCTCAAGGCCTCGTCAACATGGCCCGGCCGGCATTCCTTATCTTGACATTGTGTCAGCAGAGGCAAACCGTTCGGCAACAAGATAATTCGGGAGGCGGTCATGACAGCGCAATTCGATCTCGTCGTGCGAAACGGCAATATCGCGGATGGCAAGGGTGGCCCGGTGGTCGAGGGCGACGTCGCCGTCAAGGACGGCAAGATCGCGGCGATTGGAAAGGGCCTCAATGCTGGCACCGAAGAAATCGATGCGAAGGGCAAGCTCGTCACCCCGGGCTTTGTCGATATCCACACGCACTATGACGGACAGGCGACATGGGACGAGCGGCTCAATCCCTCGAGTTGGCATGGCGTCACCACGGTGGTGATGGGCAATTGCGGCGTCGGCTTCGCGCCGGTGCGCCGCGCCGATCACGACCGGCTCATCGAATTGATGGAAGGAGTGGAAGACATTCCCGGCGTCGCGTTGCACGAAGGCCTGAAATGGAATTGGGAAAGTTTCGGCGATTACCTAAAGGCGATCGAGAGCGTACCGCACGACATCGACATCGGTGCGCAGCTGCCGCATGGTGCCTTGCGCGTCTATGTGATGGGGGAGCGCGGCGCCAATCTGGAAGCGGCGACGGAGAACGACATCGCTGAGATGCGTGTCCTCGCAGCAGACGCGATGCGGGCCGGCGCGCTCGGATTTTCCACCTCGCGCACGCTGAACCACAAGACGGTGAAAGGCGATCCGACGCCGAGCTTGCGTGCGACCGAAGCCGAACTGATGGGCATCGCCCTCGGCCTCAAGGATGCCAACAGTGGCGTCATCGAAATGATCTCGGATTTCAACCAGCCCGATTTGCCGACCGAGTTCGGCATGATCCGCCGCCTGGTCGAGGCGAGCGGCCGCCCGCTCACGCTGTCTCTGGCACAAGGTCATTCCTACTCCGAAGGCTGGCGCCGCATTCTCGAACTGATCGAGGATTCGTCCGCCAACGGCGTGCCGATCAAGGCACAGGTTGCACCGCGTCCAATCGGCGTGCTGCTCGGCCTGCAGGGAACGGTCAATCCGTTCATCACCCACGCTAGTTTCCAGGCGATCAAGGACAAGCCGCTCGCCGAGAAGGTGCGCGCGATGCGCGATCCGGCGTTCCGTGCTGCTATCATGGCCGAGAGCCTGGAGCGGGAGGAAAACCATCCGCTCGGCCGTGGCATCATGGCATTCGACCGCATGTTCCCGCTCGGCGATCCACCGAACTATGAGCCGCCGAAGGAGAGCTCCATCGCCGCGATGGCGGCGCGCTCCAACCGTATGGCGCCGGAAATCGCCTACGATCTCCTCCTCGAAGATGAAGGCCGTGCCTTCCTGTTCTCGCCGTTCGCGAACTATGCGAACTACAACCTCGACCATTGCGGCGAGATGATCGCGCACAAGGATTGCGTGATGGGACTGGGCGACGGCGGCGCCCATGTCGGCTTGATTTCTGACGCGAGCTTCATCACCTACCTGTTCAGCCATTGGGGCCGCGACCGCGCCAAAGGCAAATTCGATCTCGGTTACCTGGTAAAGCGCCAGACCCAGGACACGGCGCGTGCGGTGGGACTGCTCGACCGCGGCGTCATCGCACCCGGCATAAAGGGCGATCTCAACGTGATCGACTTCGACGCACTCGCGGTGAAGGCGCCGACCATGGCGTACGACCTGCCGGCGGGCGGCAAGCGCCTGTTGCAGCGCGCGAGCGGTTACGATGCGACGATCGTCTCGGGCCAGGTAATCTATCGCGACGGCAAAGGCACCGATGCATTGCCCGGCAAGCTGATCCGTGGGCCGCAAGGCGCGCCGAACTGAACAAGAACGATAAAGGGAGAACGACAGGATGGATGCAAAGCTCAATCCCCGTCCGCTGGAAACCCATGTGGACTGGCTGCACGATGACGTTCTGGACGAAAGCCGCTGGACCGTCGAACTGACCGACGAAGATCAGCGCGAGCTGGCCAATGCCCTCGCGGTTGCCAAGTCGCACTCCGACAATCTGCTGGAGATCGGCCTGGAACAGTTCCCGCTCGACAAGCTGGCAGGCAAGTTGAAAGAGATCGAGCGCGATCTTATCGAAGGCCGCGGCTTCGTGCGTATCCGTGCACTCGAATCCCAAAAATATTCCGATGACGATCTGACGATGTTGTACTGGGGCATCGGCATTCATCTCGGCGATCCGTGGCCGCAGAACCATTTCGGCCATGTGATGGGCGACGTGACCGATCAGAACAAACGGCTCGACGATCCGACCTTGCGCGGCAACGAGATCGGTGGGATCGGGCTCGACTATCACACCGACGGCGCCGATCTCATCGGCCTGATGTGTCTGCGCCCGGCCAAAACCGGGGGCAAATCCTGCGTCGCGAACATCGTGGCGATTTACAACGAGCTGGTGCAGACCCGGCCTGAGTTGATCGCGGCTCTTTACGAGCCGCTGCCCTATGATGCGCGCGGCGAGCAAGGCAAAGGCAACAAGCCTTACTATATGTTCCCGATCTTCACGGAGCACAACGAGCGTCTGTTCGTGCGTTATGTCCCGCAATATGTGCTCGCATCGCAGAAACATCCCGAAGCCCCGCGGCTCTCGGACGCCGCGCGCGAGGCCATCTCGGTGGTGAGCGAGATGGCGCGTCAGCCGAAGTACAACGTCTATATGGACCTTCAGCCTGGCGACATTCAGTTCATCAACAACTACCACGTGCTGCACGGCCGCTCGGCGTATGAGGACGACGTGGCAAACGGCTACAAGCGACACCTGAAGCGTTTGTGGCTTTCGACGCGTTATCTGAAAGAGCGACCGTCGTACTTCCGTCGCCGCGAACACTCGCACTGGGCGGACAACATCAGCGTCAGCAAGATCAAGGCGGTCGATCGCGTCGACTGACGCGCGGCAAACTGCGTGTATCCACCCCTAAGACCGGCGCGATCGCTGTTGCGCTGGTGCCAGAAAACAGACCTGGAGAAACATCCATGACTTTTGCCTTCGGCGACATCATCGAAGCGGTGGCTGCCGTGGTGCCGCCCACGTCCCCGGCGTTGGTGCATGGCGAACGCACGATTCGCTGGGGCGACGCGATCAAGCGCATGAACAACCTTGCCCGCAATCTGCAGGCGCGGGGCGCGCGGCCAGGCGACAAGGTCGCGTTCTACATGCGCAACGGTATTGAATATGGCGAGATGACCGGCGCTTGCTTTCTCGGCAGCATGACGCATGTGAACGTGAATTACCGCTACAAACCGGAGGAAGTCCGCTACATCGTCGACAATTCGGATGCGACGGTTGTCATCTATGCACGGGAGTTCCGAGACACCGTCGCACAGATCCACAACCAGCTTGCGAAAGTTAAGGTGTTCGTCGAGGTCAGCGAGACCCCGGACGTCGCAAACTTCGCCACGCAGTATGAGAAGCTCGCAAACACAGGCTCCGGCGAAAGCCTGGGCGTTGTGCGCTCGCCGGACGACGAGGTGTTCGTCTACACCGGCGGCACCACCGGCATGCCCAAGGGCGTCATCTATCGCCATGGCGACCTGTCGACCGTGCTGCTCGCGCGCATCGCGCTGGCAACCGGGGTGATGCCCACGACGACGAAAGAGATCACCGATTTCGTGCAAGCGGCCGGGGAAATAAATACGCGCTACATGCCGACCTGTCCGCAGATGCACGGCACGGGATTCTTCGGCACGATGGCGACGCTCCTGGCCGGCGGCACAGTAGTCACAGTCGATAACGCTTCGCTCGATCCGCACGCGATCTGGCGTGCGGTCGAAAAGAACCGCGTCACCAGCATGGCGATCGTCGGCGATCCGTTCGCCCGGCCTCTGCTGCAGGCGCTCGATGAAGAGCCCGGCAAATACGATGTGGCGACCGTTATCGCGATCGGTTCGTCCGGCGCAATGTGGAGCGCGGAGGTGAAGCAGGGCCTGCTCAACCACCTGCCGCAAGCAGTGTTGACCGACAGCTTCGCCTCGACCGAAGCGCTTGGCATGGGTGCATCGGTAACCCAGAAGGGCATGGAGGCCAAGACGGCGGCGTTCATGATGGGACCGAATGCCATGGTGATCGACGAAGACGACCAACCCATCGCGCCCGGCAGCGGCCAGTCTGGGCGGCTGGCCGTCGGTGGGCTTCTGCCGCTCGGCTATTATAAGGACGAAGAAAAAACCGCGCGCCTGTTCCGGACCATCAATGGCCAGCGGTTCTCCATTCCAGGCGATTACGCCATCGTGGAAGCCGATGGCCGCATTACCGTGCTGGGCCGGGGCTCCAACTGTATCAACACGGCGGGCGAAAAGGTCTTTCCGGAAGAGGTGGAGGAGACGCTGAAGCGGCATCCTTCAATCGACGACGCGCTCGTTCTCGGCGTGCCGGATCCGAAATGGGGACAGGCCATTACCGGTGTCGTGGTGCTGAAGAAAGACGCCCAGTTCGACGAAGCGGCTCTGCGCAGCCATGTGCGGGAGGCATTGGCCGGCTACAAGACACCGAAGCGTATCCTGGTCGCAGGCGTGAACCTGCGCGCTCCCAACGGCAAGGCCGACTATAAATCCGCGAGCGAATTCGCCAAGCGGGAGCTGGGCATCGCCACCTAGCGCAATCGCCGCCGCCGTTTGGCCCTCTATACCAGTCTCAGCCGGTAGTGACTCACGCCCCACGTGTTACCGCCTTCGAAACCGAAGAGGCCGGCGGTGGCGAGGAAGAACATGCGCCAGCGGCGTTTCCACATGTACGCGTCGTCGTCGCCATAGATCTCGTTCAGGATCGGCGCGATCTGTTCTGCGTTGTGGTCGTAGTTGGCGAGCCACTGAAGCGCGGTCTTGGCGTAATGCACACCGTTCCAGCGCCATTCCTCTTCGACGTGAAACAGATCGTCGAACTGCCGGATGAGGCCGTGGCTCGGCATGATGCCGCCGGTGAAAAAGTGCTGTGCGATCCAGTCGTCTTTGTCGTCCAATTCAAACCGGTAGGGCGTGGTCGCGTGCGTGAAGATATGGATGAAGAGCACGCCGTCGCGTTTCAACCAGCTCTGAGCGCGACCGAACAAAGCCCGCCAGTTCGCCATGTGCTCGAACATTTCGATAGAAACGATGCGGTCGAATTGGTTGCGGATATCGAAATCGTTCATGTCGGCCGTAATCACGCGGACGTTGGAGAAATGTTCGCGCCGGCAACAATCTTCGATATACGCCCTCTGCGGGGCAGAGTTGGAAACCGCGGTGATGTGAGAGCCGGGAAAATGCTCGGCCATCCATAAGGTCAAGGAACCCCAACCGCAGCCAAGTTCGAGGATCGTCTGCCCATCTGCGAGACCCGCGTGCCGGGCACTCGCTTCGAGGGCCAAACCCTCTGCCTCCGCCAGCGTCTCATCCCCTTTTGGGTAGAGGCAGCACGAATATTTTCTCCGCGGACCAAGGCAATGGCCGAAAAATGACGGGGGCAGTTCATAATGTTGTGTGTTGGCGGCGTCGGCATGCAGAGCGATCGGGTAGTTCGCCATTTCGCGGGCGAACCGGGCCTCAAAGCCTTTGTCCGGATCGGCGAGCCCCCGCTGGGTATTGGCGCAAAGCTCCTGGATTCCGGCGTTAAGCAGGAAATCCGGCACCGGCGCCCGCTCGGCGAACCGGCCAGTTCTGGCGATCAAATTCATCAGAAAACTCAACGTCTACCCCTCCGGTTACGTCCGACTAGCGCATCCGGATCAGGCGGAAAACGTTCTGTCATGAGACCGACAGGGGCAGGTAGAACGCCTTGACCGGTAAATGGTTTCAATCGAAACTAAATTGGTTGCAAACGAAACGAATCTTCAAGGAGGCCCTCCATGCCCTCGCTCTGGGACAATCCAATCGGGACCGACGGCTTCGAATTTGTCGAATACACCGCGCCCAGTGTGAACGAACTCTATCATTTGTTTGAACGCATGGGCTTTCGCGCCGTTGCGAAGCATCGCTCGAAAAACGTGACGCTCTACCGGCAGGGCAATGTGAACTTCGTGGTGAACGCGGAGCCGGACAGCCATGGTCCGCGCTTCGCCAGGGCGCATGGGCCGTCCGCCTGCGCGATGGCGTTTCGCGTTAAGGATGCCGCAGCCGCCTACACCAAGCTGATCGCCGCCGGCGCAAAACCATTCCACAACCAGGTTGGTCCGATGGAGCTCAACATCCCGGCGATCGAGGGAATCGGCGGGAGCGTGATCTATCTGGTCGACCGCTACGGCGACCGCACGATCTACGATGTCGATTTCGTGCCGACCGATCCAGCCAGAGGCTGGGAACACGCGGGGGCAGGCCTGACGGAGATTGATCACGTCACGCACAACGTGTTCCGCGGGAACATGGATCAATGGGCGGGATTCTACGAGAAGCTCTTCAACTTCCGTGAAATTCGCTACTTCGACATCGAGGGCAAGCTGACCGGTCTCAAGTCGCGCGCGATGACAAGCCCCGACGGGCAGATCCGCATTCCGATCAACGAAAGCTCCGACGACAAGTCCCAGATCGCGGAATACCTCGACGCCTACAAAGGCGAAGGTATCCAGCATATCGCGCTTGGGACGGACAATATTTACGAGTCGGTCGAAGTTCTCGCGAAGACCGGTGTCGATTTCCAGGATACGCCAGACACCTACTACGAGCGTTTGGACAACCGCATTCAGGGCCACGGCGAGGACGTGCCGCGGCTCAAACGCGATCGCATCCTGATGGACGGGGCCGTCGATGACGAGACCGGTCTGCTGCTGCAAATATTCACCCAGAACGCCATCGGCCCGATTTTCTTCGAGCTGATCCAGCGCAAAGGCAATCAGGGGTTCGGCGAAGGCAATTTCAAGGCGCTCTTTGAAAGCATCGAAGCCGATCAGATCAAGCGCGGGGTTCTGAAGGATACATCCGCATGAGTTCGAAAAACTGGATCGAATTTCCGCGCGTGGAAGGCGAGACTTCGCGTCAGGCGCACGCCGATCTACCGAACGGCACCTACGAGCGCGAAATCGGCCGGGATGGATTTTTCGGGCCGGCGGCGCACATCTATCATAAGCACCCGCCTACTGGCTGGATCAGCTTCGAAGGTCCGCTGCGTCCGCGTGCGTTCGATGCGGTTGGCGCTTTGGCGGCCAGAAACGAGCCGTTCACGCCCGTGCCGTTGCTCGACAACGCACAGTGCAAGATCGCGATCTGGGCTTGTGCGAAGCCGATGCCGCATCTGTTTCGCAATTCCGATGGGGACGAACTGCTGTTCGTTCACGAAGGCGCAGGTGAGTTGTTTTGCGATTTCGGCCATCTCTCCTACCGCGATGGCGACTATGTTTTGCTTCCGCGCGGCACAATGTGGCGGATAGAACCGGCGGCTTCCACCACGGCTCTGCGGATCGAAGCGGCCAATGGAAGCTACAAGCTTCCGGAACGCGGGATACTCGGTCCCCACGCGTTTTTCGATCCGGCGGCGCTGGATACGCCCAAGCTCGACGCAGTGTTCAAGGCGCAACACGACGGCGAGTGGAAAGTGCTGGTGAAGCACCGCAATAAGATCACCACGATCACCTATCCGTTCAATCCGCTGGACGCTGTAGGCTGGAAGGGCAATCTCGCGCCGGTGAAACTCAATTGGCGGGATATCCGCCCGGTGATGAGCCACCGCTATCACATACCGCCTTCGGTGCACTCGACCTTTATCGCCGACCGTTTTGTCGTCTGCACGTTCGTACCGCGGCCGATCGAGAGCGATCCTGGCGCTTTGAAGGTTCCCTTCTTCCATTCGAACGATGATTTCGACGAGGTCATCTTCTATCACGCAGGCGAGTTCTTTAGCCGCGACAACATCAAGCCGGGCATGGTGACCTTCCATCCCAACGGCTTCACACACGGTCCGCATCCCAAGGCTTTCGCGGCTGGCGCGAAAGCGGCGAAGACGATGACCGATGAAGTTGCCGTCATGATCGACGCCCGCGATCCACTGGACATGTTGCCAGGCGCAGAAGCGACGGAGGTCAAGACCTACGCGGAAAGCTGGCAGACGAAAGGCTGACGAAGTTTACACGGGGACGGAGACTTCAATGGCAAATCTCACGCGGACATAAAGATCGCGTGATGTTGTCAGTACGTCAGCGAAAAATTGGCGAGACATGCAAACGGGAAAACTAGACGCGCACGTTGAACCGGCAAACGTAGCTGGTCTTTGGCGTGAGCGTATCCGTGCTGCATTCGCGGAAGACAAAATCTTCCTCCGTCAACAATGTTGTCGGCGATCCGCACTGGTTTCCTGTCGATCTCGATCGTGCGCGCCAGGAACTGCTTTTCGTGCGGGTCGGTCGGAGCACGCTTGCGTCCCTGCCATTTCTCACATCCGATGTGTGGGATGTTTCGCAACTCGACTATTGCAGGATAAGGCTGGCGGAGATTTTCACGCTGCGCGGCGACACGCCGTCGACCGAGGCGAATTTCGTCTGGCATACCGCGTTTTGCTGTTCGACGCTGCTTTCGCGCGTGCTGGATTCCTGCGGGCACAATTTGTCGTTGCGGGAGCCGGCGGTCTTGACCCGGCTTGCAGACCTCAAGCGGGAGGGAGTTTTCAGTCGCAACGCCGCCAACGCGCGGGTGCCCGCTATCGTGCTCAATCTGCTTGGCCGGACCTTTCCCAACGAGGCGAATGTCACGATCAAGGCATCGAACGCCACGAATGCACTTCTACCGGAAGTGACGCATGCCACGTCCGGGAAAATGTTGTTTCTGTATTCCGACTGCCGCAGCTTCCTCGCGGCGTTGATCCGGCGCGGTCAGGAGGGCATGACCTATGCCCGCCGCTTGTTTGCGGGGATTCTGGGAGACGGCAACGCCCAGGCCGAATGGCCGATCGACAAGTTATTCCAGATGAGCGATCTGCAGATTGGGGCGCTCGCTTGGCACATGCAGATCGCACAATTCAACCGGGTGTGGCCGCTGCTGGGGCCTTCTCGCGCCGTGTCGCTGGATTGCGACGCTTTCCTTCTCTCACCCGCTTCGACGCTGATGAGACTGGACGCGTTTTTCGGGCTTGGGTTGGGATTGGATCATGCGGCGAGCGTCATTCGCGGCCAGATGTTGCGCCGCAACGCGAAGGACAGTGCCAAACCTTCGGGCGCCTGGCGGCGCAGGCAGGAACAGCGGTCCATCGGCCACAAGCTCAGCCGGGAGATCGACGGCGTCGTGGCGTGGAGCTACGATGTCTGTCCGGCGACGCCGCGCGATCTGCCTGTGCCAAATCCAGTGCTTCCGATCGAGAAATTCTATCGTCCGTAGAGCAGATTAAAGAGCAGCCGGCACGCGAAGGACTTCCGTTCATCGTATCCCACGCACCACTCGCGTTCCACTGTCGTCAGACATTCTGTAAAAGCAAAGGTTCGATGCAATGAAGCTTGCCTCGCTCAAGCATGGTCGCGACGGCGCGCTCGTCGTGGTGTCACGCGATCTGGGAAAATGCGCGTCTGCGGTGGAGGTCGCGCCTACCATGCAGGCCGCACTCGACAACTGGTATGAGACCGAACCTGAACTGAAACGGCTTTATGGCGTCCTCAATGCGGGCGATGCAGAAGGTGCGAAGCCGTTCGATCCAAAGCAGTGCATGGCGCCGTTGCCGCGGGCGTATCAATGGGCCGACGGTTCGGCTTACGTCACCCACGTAGAGTTGGTGCGAAAGGCACGCGGCGCCGATATGCCGCCGTCGTTCTGGACCGATCCCCTGATGTATCAGGGTGGCTCCGACAGCTTCGTTGGGCCGTGCGATCCCATCCTCGTTGCCGATGAAGCCTGGGGCATTGATTTCGAAGGCGAAGTCGCGGTGATCACCGATGACGTTCCGATGGGTGCGTTACCGGAAGAGGCCGCCGGTCATATCCAGTTGCTGATGCTGGTGAACGATGTCTCGCTGCGGAACCTCATTCCGGCGGAGTTGGCGAAGAACTTCGGCTTCTTTCAATCGAAGCCGGCAACCGCATTCTCCCCGGTCGCCGTGACGCCCGACGAACTTGGAGACGCGTGGGACGGCAGCCGGCTTCATTTGCCGCTCACCGTGGCCTTCAATGGCACGCGGTTCGGCGCGCCGAATGCCGGCGACGACATGACGTTCTCGTTTCCGCAGCTAGTCGCGCACGCCGCAAAGACGCGATTTCTCTCGGCGGGTTCGATTATCGGGTCCGGCACGGTGTCCAACCAAGGCAGCAAGCTGGGCTCCTGCTGTGTCGCAGAGCGGCGTAGCCTCGAAACCATCGAACAGGGCACACCGAAGACGGCGTTCATGAAATTCGGCGACCGGGTGCGGATTGAGATGTTCGATACCAACGGAGCATCGATCTTCGGCGCCATCGATCAGGAGGTGGTGCGCTATGGCTGAGTTCAAGCTCTATAGCTATTTCCGCTCATCGGCGGCCTATCGCGTGCGTATCGCGCTGAACCTCAAAGGGATCAAGCCGGACTATGCCTTCGTGCACCTGCTGAAAGATGGCGGACAGCAGCATGGCGCGGCTTACAGGGCCGTGAATCCACAGGAGCTTGTCCCGTCGCTCGAACACGACGGCCGCGCCATCGCGCAATCGCTGGCGATCATCGAATACCTGGACGAGGTGCAGCCGGAGCCGCCGCTATTGCCGCGAGAGTTCGCCGCGAGGGCGCGCGTTCGTCAGATTGCTTACGCGATCGCGTGTGATATCCATCCCGTGAACAATCTCCGCATCCTGCAATATTTGCGCGATACCCACGGACTGTCGGAGGAAGAGCGGTTGCGCTGGCAACAGCACTGGATCGCGGTCGGCTTTTCCGCCATTGAAACTCTGCTGGCGGAGTCGAAAGAAACCGGCCGCTTCTGCCATGGCGACACGGCGACGCTTGGCGATATCTGCCTGATCCCGCAGATGGCGAACGCCAAACGCGTGAACCTCGACTTCGCGCCGTACCCGACATTGATGCGGATCGAGAAAGAGGCGCTGGCACATCCCGCTTTTGCTGCCGCGGCGCCGCAGGTTCAACCTGATGCCGAATAGCGAAACGCTGGCCGCGCTCGATCTCGACGGCTTCGTGCCGTACCGCCTTTCGGTACTGTCGAACCGGGTCAGCTCGGCGATCGCGCGCGAATATTCGGAACGCTTCGGCCTGTCGATTCCGGAATGGCGCATCATGGCGGTGCTCGGCCAGTCACCCGGGTTGTCGTCACGCGCCGTCGCGGAGCGCACCGCAATGGACAAGGTTCAAGTGAGCCGCGCGGTGGCGACTCTGGTGGAAACGAAGCGAGTGCAGAAACAGGTGGACAGCGAGGACGGGCGCGTAGCGCGTCTGTCGCTGACACCGAAGGGCCGGGCGATCTATGACGAGATCGTGCCGCTTGCCCTGCATCTGGAAGAAGTATTCCTCGGCGCCTTGTCGGTGGAGGAGCGGGCACAGTTCGACCGGCTGATCATGAAGCTCGACCGGCAGGCGAGTCTCCTGTCAGCCCTTGACGATCAGAATGGTTAGCGCCTTCGGGCCGTGCGCGCCAAGTTCGAGCGTTTGTTCGATATCGCCGGTACGCGAGGGGCCTGTGACGAGATTTACGGTGTGCGGCAGCGGTCCAGACTGTTTCAAATCTGCGAGTGCATCTTCCAACCGATGACGGATGTCACTGGCTTTTAGGACGGCGATCTCGAATCCCGGCCTGAAGTGCCAGGACGCCGGGCGTTCTTGAGAGGCCGGGTACAGCAGAGTGCCTGTCTCCGCGATTCCGAACGCTGCGAAGTTGAGAGCGGCGCTGTCCGGTCCCGGTAGCGTGTTCTTCAACTCCAAACCAGGTGTCGCTTGCCAGTTGAGCCCACGCAGCTCCGGATCCGGCGGCAGGTGGATGGCAGCTTCCATGTTCCGAGCCCGCAGCAAATCGGCAACCACGGCGGGGATGTCGTCCAGACCGGCTAGCTCCTGCACGGTCGCGTTTGCAAAACCGGCGCGCTTGGCGAAGACGCGCACAGGATCGTCCGGCAGCGCAGGCGCATGATAAGGCGCCGAATGCTCCGCTGTCCTGCCTTTGCGGCCGCGGATGGTCGCGAGGATCACATCGCGCGCGTTCACCGGCGAAGCCGCTCCTGGAAGGTTTTGCCTTGCGGTGCCGGAAAATCGCGCACCGCGAACCATCCCCGCATCAGCGGCAGGCTGTGAACGGCGCCGTCGCGGCCCAGCAATTTCAGCAGGCGTGCCATCGCGCTCGCCGCGAAGCGATAGAGCGCCGGGTGCTTCGCCGCGAACGCCCAGAGGCCGAGGCCTGCTACCATCGTTTTCGGCGCGAGGTGCTGCTCGTATTCGCGGGCCCGCCAGCTTCGCATGATCTGCGGCAACGGAATCTTGACCGGACAAACCTCGGCGCAGCGGCCACAGAAGGTCGAAGCGTTGGGATGGTGGTGTGCTTCGGCGAGGCCGATGAGCCCGGGGTTCAAAGCCGCGCCGATCGGGCCGGGATAAGTCGCGCCGTAAGCATGGCCGCCGATTGCGCCGTAGATGGGACAATGGTTGAGACACGCAGAACAGCGGATGCAGCGTAGCGTTTCTTCCGCATCGGTCGCCAGCAGGGCGCTGCGGCCGTTGTCGACCAGCACGACGTGAAATGCCTGCGGTCCATCCGTCTGCGCTTTGCCGCGCGGGCCAGACATGATCGAGACATAGCTGGAGATATCTTGCCCGGTCGCAGATCGGGTCAGCAGGCGCAGGAGAACCGCGGCATCGTCGAGATCGGCAACGACCTTTTCGATACCGGTAATCACTATGTGTGTTTTCGGCAGAAGGCGCGACAGATCGCCGTTCCCTTCGTTGGTGACGATGATCGCGGACCCCTCCGCCGCGGTGAGGAAATTCGCGCCGGTGATCCCGGCGTCGGCACTCTCGAATTTCTCGCGCAGGATCTTGCGCGCTTCCTGCACAAGCGCGTTGCGTTCCTCCAGATTGCGGGCCGGATCGAGCGTCGTGTGCGCCTCCCGAAACGTCTCGGCCACGTCTTCCTTGTTGAGGTGGAAGGCGGGCGCGATGATGTGGCTCGGCGGTTCGTGACGCAGCTGGATGATGTATTCGCCAAGGTCCGTTTCGATGGGCACAATGCCGGCTCGTTCGAGCGCTGGATTGAGCTCGATCTCCTCCGACACCATCGACTTGCCTTTGCAAACGGTCCTGGCGCCGGAAGTCCGAAGGATGTCGATGACGATGGCGCGCGCCTCGGCGGCATCCCGTGCCCAGTGCACCTGGCCGCCGTTGCGCATCACGCTCGTCTCGAAGGTCTCGAGCAATGTGTCGAGATTTGCGAGCGCGTAGTCCCGGATGGCCTTGCCAGAGTCGCGCAACGCTTCCCAGTCGCCATAGCGTTCGACCGCCTTGGCGCGGCCGAACGCAAAATGGGTTTTGAGCCGTCCGAGCGCCGGTTTGAGTCGCGGGTCGGCCAGCGCCTCCCGCGATGCTTCTACGAAAGCCTGCGGATCCTGCTTCATCGCGCTTTGCCGGGTCGGCCCAGCGGCGGCGCCGTCTCGCCGGCAAGGATTTCCGCCACATGTCGCACATCCATCTCGATTCCGCGCCGCTTCATCCGGCCTGCGAGATGCAGCAGGCATCCCAGATCGCCGCCCGCGAGCGTTTGTGCACCGGTTCCCACCGCATCGGCGATCTTGTCGTCCGCCATGCGCTCGGAGATGTCGGGATATTTCACTGCGAATAGCCCGCCGAAGCCGCAACAGACCTGGCTGTCTTTGAATTCGCAGATCTCCGCACCCAGCGATTGCAGGAGTTTCCGCGGCTGCGCCTGCACGCCCATCTCGCGCAAGGACGAGCAGCTGTCGTGATAGCAAAGCGAGCCTTTGAAATTCGCCTCGAGATGGTTCATTCCGCGAACGTCGACCAGGAACTGCATCAACTCATGGGTCTTGTTCGCCACCGCTTTGGCCCGCGGCGCGAAGTCCGGATCGTGTTTCAGGATTTCCGGGTAGTGCCGCCGCAGTGTTCCGGCACAGGACCCGGAAGGCGCCACGATGTATTCGAAAGCTTCAAATTTCTGGACGACCTGCCGCGCGATGTCCGCGGCATGCTTGTTCGCGCCGGCGTTCCAGGCTGGCTGGCCGCAGCACGTCTGGTTTCGCGGCACCACCACCTCGCATCCTGCTTGTTCCAGGAGCTTGATCGCAGCGAAGCCCACCTGCGGCCGCACGAGATCGACAAGACAGGTGACGAACAGTCCAACTGTAGGGCGATCGCTCAATAAGGACCGCGCGATCCCGGCGCCTTGCGCGGACGTTTGATGCGCCGTCTGGGCACCTGCGGCGTCTGTGGCCCCAGCGAGTACGTGGTGTCGCGCAAAAGGTTCATGAACTGGGTGCGGTCGGTGATGGTCGCGAGTTTTTCGTAGGGAATGAGCTCGCCGAGCCGAAGCGCGACGTTGCTGCCTATCCGATTGTGGACTTCCTTGAACAGAAGGGAGAGACGCAAGGTCGCGCTTACGTGACTCGCAAGCTGGAACAGCCTGCTGTTCTGGCCGGCGAAATAGATCGGCGCGACGGGCGCCTTCGCCTGGCTGATCAGGCGCGCCGTGAATGTTCCCCAGTTTGCATCGACTGCGGTGCGATCCCAGGGTTTTGGCGTGGTCGAAACGCCGCCGGCCGGAAACACGACGAGGCAACCGCCGCCCATCAGATGCTTCTTCGCCTCGGCGCGCGATTTGAGATTCGTCTTCAGGGCTTCTTCGGTTTCCGCGAAGTCGATCGGATAAAGCCAGGGCCGGGCCTCTTCGGCGCGCAGCAGAACGGCGTTCGTCAGCACGCGAAAGTCGGTGCGCAATTTCGACACGATGTGGCTCATAACGATACCGTCGAGTACTCCGAAGGGATGGTTCGCCACGACGACCAACGGCCCGGTCTTAGGCCAGCTGTCGAGCATCTCCTTATTGTAGACGAGATTGAGCTCAAGCCGCCGCACAGCTGCATCCCAGAACGTTTCGCCCTGTTGCGGATGTGCGCGGTTGTCGTCGTAGACCCATTTCAAGTAGGGCTGACCGGTCGCGCGCTCGATAATCCGAATGACGAGCCGCTTGAACCACGGATCGGTGGGGTCCGCGTACGAGAAGTTGTTGTCGATCGTGTCTGCGTTTGCGGGCATGACGCGGCAATAATCGCAGACTCGCCCCTCGGTTTGAAGCGGCCAACGCGCCCTCCCATTTTATTCCACAAATATTTTATGGAATTCAGGAGTGGCCAGCGGCGACGATCTCGTAGCGATATTCGATGGCCGCTTTGGCGATCGACTCTCGTGAGTGCATTGTGCACCAGGCGCGCAGCCAAGTGCGTACGCCGGAGCGGGAGCCGGTCAACTCTCTGTTCTGTTCGTCGGGATCGAGTGTGTTCACCCCCGCCACGAATCCTGCGACCCAAGCGGCCGCGATGTCTTGCTGGGCGATGGACCTGTCCGCAAATCCGTCGCAGGCGGTGATCCTGTCGGCCGGCAGAATACCGAAGGGTTGCCTGCCTGCCGCAGGCGCGGATGACGCGGTTCCAAGAACAAGGAGCGCTACGAATATCGTTTTAATCATATGGCTCTACGTGAAACGCGCGACCTTGTAGCTCACACTTTTTACGTGATCAACCGAATCGCTTTCGCAGCCAGCCGATGATGGCGTCGTTGGTCTCTTGCGGGTACTCCTGCTGGGTCCAGTGGCCGCAGTCTTTTATCAGCACGCGCTCCAGATCTGGCACGTACAACTCCATCCCGTCAGCCATGGCGGGCGACAGGACGACGTCGTCCTCGGCCATGATCATCAGGCCGGGAACGTTGACCTTCTGCTCCAGCGTACCGCTGCGCTCCCAATTGCGGGTGAAGTTGCGGTACCAGTTGATGCCGCCGGTGAAACCGGTACGCGAGAAGGCATCGACAAAGTATTTCATCTCTTCGTCGTTGAGCAGCGGCGAGCCACCCCAGGTGGATTCATCCGCCTCCAGCGCCTTCACCAGCGCGAGATTGCGCTGTTCCTGGGGTAGCTTCGCGTAATCCGCGGCCCTCATGCCTGTCTTGCGCATGAAAAAACGGAACGATTTGCCGACATCTTTGGCCAGGACGGCGTCGGCGACGCCCGGTTTCTGGAAATACACGATGTACATCTCTTCGCCGAACGCGGCGCGCATCGCCATTATCGGATCGATCGGTGCGCGCGCGATGAAAGGCGTGTTGACGCCAATGACGCCGCGCACCCGCGCAGGATGGAACAGCGGCATCTGCCACACGACCAGCCCACCCCAATCGTGGCCGCAGAAGATCGCGTCCTTGAGGCCCAGCGCATCGAGCAGGCCCTCCAGATCGCCGGTCAGGTGTTCCATATCGTAGTCGGTGACCGCGTCCGGCCGTGAGGTGCGGCCGTAGCCACGCTGATCCGGCGCGATGGCGCGATATCCCGCTGCGGCAAGCGCTGGCAGCTGATGACGCCAGGAATAGGCCAGTTCGGGAAAGCCATGGCACAGGACGACCGGCACACCGTCCTTCGGACCGGCCTCGTAGAAGGCCATATCGATGCCGTTGGTTTTGACTATTGTCGGTTCGGGGAAGGCGACCATGTTTTCTCTCCGTCAGGCGGCAATATTGAGTCTGGCGAACATCTCGGCGCGCTCCGGTCCCGCTTTCGGCGGATAAAGATCGCGCGCCCGTTTCACGGCCTTGGGCATCGCCCAGGTCTTGAGGATGCGGGCAATGATGGCCGGGCGTTTCAGGAAGGCGGTAGGCTCATCCAGCATGTGGAAGATGCGCGAGAATGCGCGCGCGACTTCCAGATCAGCCCGCTGGGCCGGCATCAGGCCGTCCTCCGCAAAGCTTTTGGTCAAACGTGCGCGCAGGCTGGGTTTGTAGTTCGGATCGCGCTCATGTTCTGCGCGGCGGATGGCGTTGAGGTCGAGATCGACCATCGACTTGAAATATGGCCGGATCGTCTTTTCGAGATCGCTTTCGTACCGCTTGGCGCGTTCGACCGGATCGTTCGTGGCGTCGAGTACGTCGCGCAATAGATGGGCCTCTACGACGCCCGACGAACAGCCGCGGCCATAGAGCGGGTTGGTTCGAATTGCAGCATCGCCGAGCGGAAAGAAGTTCAGGACCTGTGCCTCGCCGTCCTTCGCATAATGCCGCCACACGTTGTGCAGATTGCCCATAGAGAACACCTGGCTCACCGGTTCGGCACGCGCGGGATCGATCCAGCGCGCGGCACCCGGCAACGCCATGCAGATGGCATCGAAAATCTCCGGCTTCACGATCGCCATGCGAAGTTCAGTCTCGATCTCGGGCGTTGCGAGCGTCACCGAGAAATGCCGATTGTCGGCGATGAACACACCGAACTTGATGTAGCCGAGATCGCCGCCCCCCGGCGCACCGCCGCGGGGCGGTTCTTCCTGCCCATCGCGCAGGCGATAGTGGCGGGTGAAATAAAGGATGCCGCAAGGCGATTCTTCTTCTCTGACGGCGACACCTTCGGCGCGCAGCCAGTCCGGGAACGCTGTATTCCGGCCAGAGGCGTCGATAACGACATTGGCGCGAATGTCTTCCGTCGTCCCGTTCCGCTCGACCCTCAGACCATCCATGACCAGCCGGTCGCCATCGCGGCGAAGGATCGGTCCTTTGACACCGGCACTGGTGACGAAGGTGATGCCGGGAAGCCGGGCCGCATAGCGCCGCATGACCAGTTCGAGCGTGGTGCGCCGGGAGAACAGGAGTTTCAGATCTGCGTCGCCTTTGGCGGCGACATAATGCCCTTCCAGCGGCGGGGGCAGTCCGTCTTCAAAGCCGAACAGCCGCGTTCCAGCAGCCTCAAGTGCGGCCAACAGATCGGGATAGCGGTCGCGCAATAACGACGTTAGCCGGCCAAGAAACGCATGACTGTGACGAAGCTGGGTCGCGCCTTTGCGATCCCATTTGTAAAACGCTTCGTCGGCCGACAGATCCGGCGGTGGTGGATCGCGATCCAGGATGATCGCGTCGCGCGTGCCATCGCCCAGCGCGAGCGCTGCGCCCAGCCCGGATATTCCCGCGCCGGCAACCAATACGCGTTCTTTTTGAGCCATGCGTTAAGTCCGGCAACCTTTGTGATGCGGCGGGAGTGTGCCCAAAGCGAACGGAAAAGCCAGTCCGTCGCACGCAAGCCAACCTGAAACCTGCGGCATTCCGGAGCGGAAGCTAGGCCGCGATTTTTGTCGCGGCGTAAGCGAGCACCGCCCAACCGACCAGAAATGCGAGCCCACCGAACGGCGTGATGATGCCCAGCGTACGGATGCCGGTGAGCGCAAGCCCATAAAGCGAGCCTGAAAACAGGACAATGCCGGCGAGAAAGAAGATCGCGGCCGCCTGCGCCGCACTCGCGCTTGTGCCCCGGATCGCGAACGCCGCGAGACCGATCGCGAGCGCGTGATACATGTGATAACGCGCGCCGGTCTCGAACACCTGCACCGCATGCGCATCGATACGTCCTTGCAGGGCGTGCGCGCCGAATGCGCCCGCTGCTACGGCGAGCGCGCCATTGAGCGCGGCGACGACAAGCCAAACGTTCATCTCAGGCACATCCGCAGGCGCCATGAACGTGATGATGCTGCACGATTTCTTCGCGCGATTTGGCGATCGCGCTCTCGGAGACTTCGCGCGTCGCTTCAAAATCGGACTTTGCCTTGGCCAGCAACGCCGCGTCGGTCATCAGATCGAGCGCCGTCATCGCGAGTGCTTTCGCGCCGTCGATGACGGCCTGGTCGCCTTTGGGCATCGCGGCGTAGCGCGCGAACTCCGCGTTGTGGATGATCACATTGGAGGGCGCGACGCCCAGCATCGGGTGAATGGACGGGACGCGGTGACTGACGTTGCCCATGTCGGTCGAACCGGCATAGCCCGCGGGAATGTTCTTGACCGGGAAGAAATCGCGACCGATCGCGGTCCCGTTCTTCTCGAACGATTCTGCCATCGGCCAGTTGGTTTTCAGGTCGAGATAATCCGTTCCACCCCATTGCGCTTCATAGGAGCAGCCCGTCGCCAGTGCGCCTGCCTCGAAACAGGCTTGCACCCGCGCCTTCAGCGGCGCCAGATCGTGCACGTCCGCGGCGCGAACGTAGAAGCGGCAGGATGCACGCTCCGGAACGATATTCGCGGCCATGCCGCCGTCGGTGATGATGCCGTGGATGCGCTCCGTATTGCGGATATGCTGACGAAGCTGGGCGATCGACAGATAGGCGGTCACCACGGCATCGAGCGCATTCAGTCCGCGATACGGCACCGCAGACGCATGCGCCGCGCGGCCGTGGTAGATGACCTCGACCTCCGAAATCGCAATGCACGGCATCGTGATGAGATCCATGTTCGCGGGATGGATCATCATCGCGGCGTCGGTTTTGTCGAACGCGCCTTCGCGGGCCATGATCTCCTTGCCGCCGAAGCGTTCTTCTGCCGGCGTGCCGAGATAACGCACCCGTCCCGGCAGGCGGCCATTCAGCTTCGACAGCGCGAGCGCCGCGCCAAGACCAGCCGTTGCGATGATATTGTGACCGCAGGCGTGCCCGATGCCGGGCAGGGCATCGTATTCCGAAAGGATCGCGATGACCGGACCCTTGTCACCAAACTCGGTGGCATAGCCGGTCTTCAGGCCAAACGCTTCGCGCTGCACTTTGAGATCGTGGTGTTCGACCGCGTGGCAAAGTTTTTCGGCCGACTTGAACTCTTCTAGCGCCAGCTCGGGCTCGCCATGGATGTCGTGGGAGAGGGCAAGGAGTTCATCGCGCATCGCATCTACGGCCGATGCGACGTCTTTTTTCAGTTGTTCGAGGGACATGAGACACCGGTTGAAAACACCCGATCATAGACAGGCGCGGGCACCTTTGCGAAGGTCGGACGAGAATATCCTGTGAGGATGTGATGACCGCGTTCGCAACCGCGAAGGATGGCGTGCGGCTGGCATGGGAGAGCGTCGGCTCCGGACAACCTGTCGTGTTGATACACGGATTCGGCTCAAGCCGCGTCCAGAACTGGAAAGCGCCAGGCTGGTATCAGACGCTCGGCGATGCCGGTTATCGCGTGGTGGCGATGGATTGCCGCGGCCATGGCGAAAGCGACAAGCCCCATACGACGCCGGGCTACGGGCACGATGAAATGGCGAATGACGTGTTAACCGTGATGGATGCGGCCCGCCTCGGCGACGCATTTGTGATGGGCTATTCGATGGGCGGCTTCATCACGATCCATCTTCTCATCAAACACCCAGATCGCGTGAAGAAGCTGGTGATCGGCGGTGTTGGCGCGAGTTACTTGGACTGGCCAGAGAACAATCGCGACCGCGTGGCTGATCCCAAAGTGCGTGCGGCGATCGCCGACGCGCTGGTGGCCGACGATCCGGCGACCATCACAAACGCGACGGCGAAAGGCTTTCGCGCATTCGCCGATCAACCCGGCAAGGACCGCTTCGCGCTCGCGGCCTGCATGCGTGCGCCGACGAAGAATCTGCCACGCGAGGTTCTCGCGACCTCGACTCGGCCCGTTCTTGTGGTGTGCGGCGAAAAGGACGAATTGACCGGCCCACCGGACAGTCTTGCGGCCGCCTTCGCCGACGGCCGCGCCGCCACCGTTCCGAACCGCGACCACATGACGGCGGTGGGCGATAAGGTCTATAAGGCCGCCGTTCTCGAATTTCTCAAGAGTTGATCCATGTCTGCTGCCGAAAAGCCCGCGCACCACACAAAGCCGAAATCCGACGCGTCGTTCAACTGGGAAGACCCGCTGCTCCTCAGCGAGGGGTTGAGCGACGAGGAACGCATGGTGCGCGATAGCGCACGCGACTTCTGCCAGGACCGTCTGTTTTCCCGCGTGAAGGAGGGGTTCCGGCATGAGACCTTCGATCGCGCGATCATGACCGAGATGGGCGATGTCGGCTTTCTCGGCATCACGCTGCCGGAAACCTATGGCGGCGCGAACCTGAGCTACACCTGCTACGGCCTCGTGGCGCGCGAAGTCGAACGGGTGGATAGCGGTTATAGATCGGCGATGAGCGTGCAGAACAGCCTCGTGATGTATCCGATCTACGCCTATGGCACGGAGGAAACCCGACGCAAGTTTCTTCCCAAGCTTGCGAAGGGCGAGTTCGTCGGCTGCTTCGGGCTGACGGAGCCGGATCACGGTTCCGACCCCGGCGGCATGAAGACGCGCGCAGAGAAGACCGATGGCGGCTATGTGCTCAACGGCGCGAAGATGTGGATAACCAACTCGCCGATTGCAGACGTCGCGGTCGTGTGGGCGAAGCTGGACGGCAAAATCCGCGGCTTTGTCGTGGAGCGCGAGGCGAAGGGTTTCAAAACCCCGAAGATCGAAGGCAAATTTTCTCTCCGCGCGAGCCTGACGGGCGAAATCGTCTTGGAAGACTGTTTTGTGCCGGATGGCAACCTGTTGCCGAATGTGCAGGGCTTGTCCGGCCCGTTCGGCTGTCTCAACCGCGCGCGCTACGGCATTTCTTGGGGCGCTATGGGGGCGGCCGAGTTCTGCTGGCATGCCGCGCGACAATACACGCTCGATCGCAAACAGTTCGGCCGCCCGCTGGCCGCGAACCAGCTGATCCAGAAGAAACTCGCCGATATGCAGACGGAAATCACACTGGGCTTGCACGGTGCGCTGCGGCTCGGGCGATTGATGGACGAAGACAAGGCAGCGCCGCCCGCGATCTCGCTCTTGAAGCGCAACAATTGCGGCAAGGCGCTCGCCATCGCCCGCGAGGCGCGGGACATGCACGGCGGCAACGGCGTGTCGGACGAGTATCACGTTATCCGCCACGTGCTAAATCTGGAAGCGGTGAACACCTATGAGGGGACGCACGATGTGCATGCGCTTATTCTGGGCCGCGCGATGACGGGAATACAGGCGTTCCAGTGATCAGTCGCGCTGGGCGAGACAGACCCAGTCCCATGGCCGGTTGGCAGTGCGCGTTGCTGTTTCGCGAACGCCTTCGATCGACCACGGATAACGTGCGCGGCCAAGTCTTCTGGTAGTGAAGCCGTTCCCGGCGAGAACGTTGCGTAGTTCCGCTTCCTTGAAATGTTTCTGCGTCGCCTCCTCGCGCACGACAAGACCGTTGCTTACGGCAAGCCTCAACGTTTTGCAGCCGTTGATGACTGTCTGAACCATCTCCTCAGATTCGAGCGACGGCACGACGAGGAGGACGAAACCGCCGGACTTCGTGACATCCGAAAGGCTTTGCCACAGCGCAGCACGCTTGGCGGCGCTGGCTGAGGTGATGACATTGAGACAGACTGTCAGGTCAGCAATTTTGCCGATTTCCTTTGCGGCTCGCACGATGTCCATGGTCAGCCAACGGACATCCGGCTGGTCGGCACAGCGCAGCTTCGCCTGGGCAATGGCGCTTGCCGCGAATTCGACGCCGACGATGCTTTTGAAACGTCCGCCGAAGCGATGAATGAACGTACCGACTCCGCATCCGAAATCGACCAGAACGGAATGCTCCTTGGATGGCTTGGCCGCGCTGACATAGCGCTTCATTTGCTCGCCGGTCTCTTCACGGACGATGTCGCACACTTCGTCCTCGAAAACCTTGCCGAGACGATTCCACTGACTGCGATTCATCCGATGCGCCTCGAATCGAGAGCCCGAGTTAGCTCACGATTCGCCGGTTCGACGCAAACCTCCGTCGTACCAATAGCGCGTTCGTTGTATATTGGATTTGTAATTGTTCTCAAATGGGATCGTCCATGAAGCTTGACGGCGTTCGCGTCCTCGATCTCTCGCAATTTCTGCCAGGTCCGCATCTGACGATGACAATGGCCGATCACGGTGCCGATGTGATCATGGTCGAACCGAAGACCGGTGGCGGCGAACCGGTGCGCAACATGGGATCGCGCACGAAGGACGGCACCGCTATATGGTTTCGCAACATCGCGCGCGGCAAGCGCAGTATTGCGCTCGATCTGAAGGATGCGGATCAGCGCGAGACGTTTCTCGCGCTTGCGGACGCAGCCGACGTGATCGTGGAGGCGTTTCGCCCCGGGGTCGTGAAGCGGCTTGGGATCGACTACGACACGATCGCGAAGCGCAATCCGCGCATCGTCTATTGTTCGATCTCTGCGTTCGGGCAGGATGGGCCCTACCGCGATAAGCCGTCCCACGATCTGGGCGTGCAGGCGCTGGCCGGCACGCTGGCGCTATCTCGTGGGCTCGCCGACGACAAACCGAACATGCCGAACCTCGTCGCTGCCGACATGGCGTCGTCACTGACGGCGCTGAGCGCGATCCTGATGGCGCTTCTCGCGCGCGAGAAATCGGGGAAGGGCGATTACATCGACATCGCGATGTACGATGCCCTCATAGCCTGGACACCGAACGTCACAGGCACAGTCTTCGCCGACGACCGCGACCCGGTGCCGCGGCTGATGCGCAACTACGGTGGGCAGGCGATGAACCGGATCTACGAAACCGCGGACGGGCAGTACATCGTGCTTGCGGGCTCGGAACGGAAGTTCTCCGAAAATCTTCTACGCGCGCTAGGCCGCCTCGATTTTCTGGGGATCGCGGCGGGCGAGCCCGGTGAAAGACAGCGGGCGCTGATCGACTTCTTTACGCAAACCTTCAAAAGCAAGACGCGTGCGGAGTGGGAGGCGTTCCTGGAGACGATCGATCTCTGCTGGGCGCCGGTGCGTTCGCTGCGCGATGGCTTCCACGACTTGCAGTCAAAGGCGCGGGGTATGCTGCTGCGAGACGCCGACGGCAACCCGCACATCGGCCCGGCCATCAAATTCCGCCGCGAACCGGCAAGCCCGGTATTCGAATTGCCTGACTACAATAGGGAAGAGCCGCGCTGGACCGGCAAATGAAAACCCCGCCTCATTCGAGAGCGGGGTTTTCGGTCGTCCGTATGCGGAAAGTTTTGCTTTCCAGCCCGTATCGGGCATTTGATTACGGGATAACTCCCGTCTGTTTCGTTTGATTTTGGATCGGCAGCCGCTTTAGGCGGCTGTGGCTCCGCGATCACCACGGAGCCCCGGTGTACTACCCGGCGGATTGTCTTCCATGCGGAATCCTCCTGCTCTCCGTTGCACGTACCGCGCCGTTGGCACCATCGTCGCTCCGAGGGCGAAGCGTCTGACGATGATCGCACCGTGCAGCAGCGCGAAAAGTCTCCGCCCGCTGCGGTGTCGAGTCAATCACAAATCTGTCGTCGGAACTCAGACCGACCGTTTGGCCTTGTCCTGATCGTTGGTTGCCCGGATTTGATTGCGGATCGCTTCCCACTGCTCGTCGCCCATCGCCGAGAGCTGCGCGAAATTTCCCCCCGAGGCGAGATGCATTGCGCCGTCGATCGCGATCGTCTGGCCAGTCAGATATTCGCAACCGTCCGCCATCAAGAACACCGCGAGATTCGAAAGCTCGAACATCTCTCCGTTACGCGGCATCGGCGCGCCGGTGCGCGACTCGCCGCGATTGGCGGATGACGGGCTCAGGCGCTCCCATGCGCCCTTCGTCGGAAAAGGCCCGGGCGCAATCGCGTTAAGGCGGATTCCATGCGGCCCCCATTCGGTGGCGAGCGACTTCGTCATGATGTTGAGACCGGCCTTCGACATCGCGCTCGGCACCGTGAACGGGCCGCCGTTCCAGATCCATGTCGTGAGGATAGAGATGACGTTCGCCTTGTGCTTGCCGGCGATCCAGCGCTTGCCGCAGGACAACGTGACGTAGAAAGAGCCGCGAAACACGATATCGGCGATGGCGTTGAAACCACGCGGGCTCAGATCTTTCGTCCGGCTGATGAAATTTCCGGCCGCGTTGTTGACGAGCCCAGTGAGTGCGCCGCCGTCATCCCAGATCTGTCCGACCATGTCGTCGACCGCTTCCGCAACCCGGATATCGCAGGCCATGGCGCGCACCTTCGAACCGCTTTCGTCCTCGATGCGCTTGGCGGTCTCGGAAAGCACTTCCGCACGGCGGCCGCAGATGTAGACCGTAGCGCCGAGCTTCGCGTAGGCCTCCGCCATCACCTCACCCAGGCCAGTACCGCCGCCGGTCACGAGGATGCGCTTGTCCTTCAGCAGGCCGTCCTTGAACATCGTGCTTTCATTCTTGCTCATTGGTGCGTTTCCCATGGCTGTGTGAATTTGTGCTTGTCGTGCGAGATTGTTTCACATCGCGAGACGCCCGCAAGCCTTTCGTTTGGAAAGCCGGCCAATTTCGGCGATGGTGCGATGCCACTTTCCGCAACGCGATCTTGGATACGAAAACACCTGCCGCAAGCCTTTTGCCCGCGACATTCGCGGACTGGTTCGCCGCGCGCGGATGGACGCCACGGCCACATCAGCTGGCGCTGATCGAGCATGCCTCCCATGGCGAAAGTGTGCTGCTGATCGCGCCAACGGGTGGCGGCAAGACGCTGGCCGGGTTCTTGCCGAGCCTGATCGATCTCACCGTTTCAAAAGATGGCGAGCCACGCCACAAGCGGACGCGCACGCGCGCATTGCATACGCTCTACATTTCGCCGCTAAAGGCGCTTGCGGTCGACGTGGCGCGCAACCTTGAAATGCCGGTCGCCGAAATGGGCTTGCCGGTGAGCATCGAAACCCGTACTGGCGACACCTCTGCCGCCAAGCGGCAACGTCAGAGGTATGCGCCGCCCGATATACTGCTCACCACGCCGGAGCAGCTGGCGTTGCTGCTCGCCAACCGCGCAGCGCCGCAATTTTTCGAGAAGCTGAAGGCGGTAGTGCTCGACGAACTTCATGCGATGCACAACTCCAAGCGCGGCGATCTGCTTGCACTGGGTCTCGCGCGGCTCCAGACTCTGGCGCCGAGCCATCGCCGCATCGGCCTGTCGGCCACGGTCGCCGATCCGGTGCCGCTGCAACGCTATCTCAAGCCGCAGCCGCTGGACGGCGAAGCGCTGGCCGAACTGGTAGTCGCGAAAGGCGGCGCCAAGCCACAGATCGAGGTGCTGGCGTCCGACAAATATGTGCCTTGGGCCGGCCATCTCGCGCGCCACGCAATGGAAGACATCCTGACCGCGATCAAGGCGTCGAAGATGGCGCTTGTGTTCGTGAACACCCGGTTCCAGGCGGAGCTGACGTTCCAGAGCCTGTGGGCCGTCAACGACGAGAATCTGCCGATCGCGCTGCATCATGGCTCCTTGGCGCCGGAGCAGCGGCGCAAGGTCGAAGCGGCGATGGCAAAGGGCAAGCTGCGCGCGGTCGTCTGCACCTCCACCCTCGATCTCGGCATCGACTGGGGCGAAGTGGATCGGGTGATCTGCGTCGGTGCGCCGAAGGGCGCGGCGCGCCTTGTCCAGCGCATCGGCCGCGCCAATCACCGGCTCGACGAGCCGTCGCTTGCGCTGCTGGTGCCAGGCAATCGTTTCGAGGTGCTGGAATGCGAGGCGGCACGCGATGCGGTGATGGCGGGTGAATTGGACGGCGAGCGCGTCCGTCCCGGCGGCCTCGAAGTACTCGCGCAGCATGTTCTGGGCATGGCGTGCTCGACCCCGTTCGACGCCGATGCGCTGTTCGCCGAGGTCAAATCGGCGTCGCCGTATCGTGCGCTGACCCGCGACGATTTCGACCGCGTGGTGGATTTCGTCGCCACCGGCGGCTACGCGCTCAAGCGCTACGACCGCTATGCGCGGTTGCGCCAGACGCCGGAGGGGAAGTGGCGCATCGCCCATCCACGCGTTGGCCAACAATACCGCATGAATGTCGGCGTGATCATCGAGGACCCGATGCTGGATGTGCGGCTTCAGTCGAAGGGGCGCCCCATGGGCTCCGGTGGGCGTGTGCTGGGCAAGATGGAGGAATACTTCCTCGAAGAACTTGCGCCGGGGGATACCTTTATCTTCTCCGGCAATGTTCTGCGCTTCGAGGGCATTCGCGAAACCTCCGCGTATGTCAGTCTCGCGCACGATCCGGAAGCACAGATTCCGTCCTATCAGGGCGGCAAGTTCCCGCTTTCGACATTCCTAGCAGGCCGCGTACGCGAGATGGTGGCCGATCCGAAGATGTGGGGCGAGTTGCCGGAACCGGTGGGCGAATGGCTGCGCATCCAGCAATGGCGCAGCGTGCTGCCCAAGCCCGATCAGCTTCTGGTCGAGACATTTCCGCGCGGCACGCGCCACTACATGGTCTGCTATCCCTTCGAAGGCCGTCTGGCGCATCAGACGCTCGGCATGCTGCTGACCCGCCGCCTGGAACGCTTGCGGATGCGGCCGCTGGGGTTCGTCGCCAACGAGTATTCGCTCGCGTTGTGGGGGCTTCGCGACATGGAGAGGCTCGACATGGCGAAGTTGTTTGACGAGGACATGCTGGGCGACGATCTCGACGCGTGGCTCGCCGAGTCGAATCTGTACAAGCGCACCTTCCGCAACTGCGCGATAATTTCCGGACTGATCGAAAGGCGATTGCCCGGCAAGGAGAAGACGGGACGGCAAGTCAATTTTTCGTCCGATCTCATCTACGATGTCTTGCGCGAGCACGAGCCGGACCACATTCTGCTGCGCGCGACCTATGAGGAAGCGGGCTACGGTCTGTTGGACGTGGCCCGGCTGGCTGACGCGCTGAAGCGGGTGCAGGGGCATATCGTGACCAAAGCGCTGGATCGCGTTTCGCCGTTGGCTGTTCCGGCGCTGCTGCAGATCGGACGCGAGATGATCGCCGGCGAAGCGAATGAGGATATCCTGCGCGAATCGGAAGACGCGTTGATCAGGGATGCGATGCGTGTTGCGTGAAACGGCGTTTGAAGTGAATGGGGAGTTGCTGACGCCCGACCCGTCGGGTGCGCTGTGGTGGGCGTGCGAGCGCACACTCATCTTCGCCGACATCCATTTCGAGAAGGGCTCGTCCTATGCCCGGCGCGGCAGCCTTCTACCGCCCTACGACACGCGGGCAACATTGGCCCGGCTGACCGATGTTTTGGTGGAGCGCAAGCCCGCGCGGGTGATCGCCCTTGGCGATTCGTTTCACGATGGTGAAGCGGCGGAACGGCTCGATCCGCCGGAGCGGGTGGCGCTGCACGATCTCGTGCGGCTGACGGACTGGATCTGGATCGAAGGCAACCACGATCCCAAGCCGCCCGCGTGGCTCGGCGGCACAGTGGCCAATGAGGTCGGCATCGGTGGCTTATTGTTCCGTCACGAGCCGCAAAGCGCGCTGCAACCAGGAGAGATCGCCGGGCATCTTCACCCGTGCGCGACCGTGCGGTTGCGCGGCCGTTCCATCCGGCGGCGCTGTTTCATCTCGGACGGCCAGCGCGCAATCCTGCCATCCTTTGGCGCCTACACAGGCGGACTCGACGTGCGCGATTCGGCGATTTCATCGCTGTTTCCGCAATCGTATCTCACTTATTTGCTGGGAAGCCGGCGCGTTTATGCAGCCGGATCGAAGACCGCGGCGCAACAGTACTGGAGAAAAGACCAGAACGGCGTGCCGCAAACCGCGACCGCAGAAGCGTCCTGAGACAACGCAAAAAAAATCAGCGTGCGACGTCGCCCGCTTCAGGCGTCATATTTGCGCGGCGATCGATAGCTTGCGGTTTGAACAGATCCGCGGAGCGTTGCGCCGCGGCTTTGTCGTCGGCGGAGATCTGGGTCGAAAGCGCATCGATGCGCGCCTTCGATTCGGCGTCACCCTGCGCGGCCGCGATCGCATACCACTTGTAGGCGTCGAGCAGGCTCTGCGGCACGCCGAGTCCACGCTCGTAAAGAACGGCCAGATTGAACTGCGAGTCTGAAAGGCCCAACGCTGCGGCCTTGGAGAACCACCGCGCGGCTTCCGCGAAGTTCTTTTCCGTGCCGGTCCCCTGCGCATACGCGACGGCCAGATTGTGCATCGCTTTGCGGTTACCGGCCTGCGCCGCGACCTGATACCAGTGCGTCGCCTTGGTAGGATCTGCCGGGACACCTTTGCCGCGTTCGTAAAGCGTGCCGAGCCGGTAGGCGGCGACCGCTTCGTTCTTGGCGGCGGCTTTTTCGAGCCACTTGGCGCCTTCGAACGGGTTCGCGGCAACACCGTCGGCGTCAATGTATTTGAGGCCAATGAGAAGTTCCGCCTTCGCGTTGCCGGCGTTGGCGAGCTTAGTGAGCTTGTCGAGCGGGGTCTCCGCGGCTTTCGGCGCAGCAGCCTCAGTAGCCGTGGGAGCGGTCTCGCCTACCGTCTTCTTCGGCACGGTTGCGGATGCTGCCGTCCGAGGCGCTTTGGTCTTCGGCGGTACGGCAGAGAAACTATCGCTTGTTGGTGCGGGACTCGTAGCAGACGGGCTCGGTGTTGAAGGCACTACCGCGGCGTTGGGGGCGGTCTGCGTGTAGGGAACAGGCGCGCTCTCCGGCGCAGTTGGTACCGGTTGGGTCGTCGTGGACAGGAGCGTCCCGATGCCTTTGTGCTGCGCCCCCTGGTTCTCCCCCGCGCGCTGACTGAGGAAGATGGCTGTGATGGCAAAGAGGCCGATCAGCACCCCGATGCCGATCAGGAGGTAGCGAACATAGTTGGGCTTCTCTTCGCCGATTTGCTCTTCCGTGGTGCCAAATGTCGACGCAGCCATCGGGGCCGCTGCCGGTGCAACCTTGGCTGGACCCCAACTGAAACCTGAAAAAGTGGGCGGCTTCTCGGTGTCCGAAGCCGCGGCGGCTGCGCGGGCGGAGCGGCGTGCCGCCGCGAGGAAGGATTCATTGGTCACCGGTGGCGGCGGTTCGGAAATCGGCGCAGTTGCCTCGTGGCCGGGAAACGCCGCTTGCGGAGCAAACTCGCCAAATACCGACGCGGGGGTAGCGTCTGAGGAGAAGGGCGGTGCGTTCAGGATCGGCGCGAAACTGTCGGCGAACGGGTCGGGCTTCGCCGACGCGGCTTCGGGAAAGGGCGGCGCGTCGAAAACCGGTTCGGCCGGCGCGGCCTGTCCGAATGCGGATTGCTGGGCAAAGGCGGGTGGAATGCCAAAGGCCGGCTTGGATTCGAACTGAGGCTCCGGCGCATACACCGATTGCGGCGCGGGATCGTATGCGGGCTCGGCATGAGCAGGTGCGCTGTTCTGCAGTTCGTCCAGCAGTTCGTCGTGGCGTTGCTCGACGGCGTCGAGGCGCTGATGGATTTTGCGAAGACCTTCCTCGCTGCCGGATGCACCCTCGAACTTCGCGACGATATCGCCCAGCGTTCGCTCGATGGAGTTGAGCCGCCGGTCGATGGCCGGGTCGCTGCCGCGGCTATCCAGCCGCAGGATGCTGTCTTCGATGCGCGCAATCGCCGCGGCGGTTTGGGCTTCGCTGGAGGCGAAGCGCGAGGTGAGGCGGTCCAATCCGTCGTTCAGGTGTTCGACGCTGCCGACACGGCGATGAATTTCCGCTGTCTCTTCGGAGCGCGCTTGCTGGCGGGCCTCCATGTGCTCCAGCGCCTTGTCGAGTGCGTCGGCGCTGGAGTGGGACACGCGTTCGACCACGCGGACCCGCTCGTCGAGCATCGCTAGGCGCTGGTCCATCGTGCGGGCAGCACCTTCAGTGCTGGTGCGCACATCCATGATCTTCGCGGCCACGGTCTGTAGATTGCTTGCGAGCGCTTCGAACTCGTCGTGGCCGCCTTCTTCGATCTTCGTAAGCGCCTTTTCGAGGGCTTCCGCTCCGGTCTGCGCAACCCGCTCTGCCACGCGGACCCGCTCATCGAGCATCGCCAGGCGCTGCTCCACCGTGTGCGATGCGCTTTCGGTGCTCGTCCGGACTTCGGCGACTTTGGTCGCGACCGCTTCCAGGCTGGTGGCAAGCGTTTCGATCTGTGTCGCCGATTGCTGGGCTGTCTGGGTGATCTGGTCGGCGAGACGCGAAAGGCCCTGATGCAAGGTCCGGATAGTCTCTTTCGTCCCGTCGCCCTCGCTGCCGGAATGTTCGAGGCGCTCGAGACGCTGCGAGAGGCTCACCATATGGGAGCTAAGCTGATCGAAAGCGTGTGCCTGCTCGCGGGCAGCAAGGTTGATCTCCGTGGCCGCTTTGCTCATCGCCTGGTTGTTCTCGGCCGTCGTCCGCTCCGTCGCTTCGAGGCGACGGCCAAGGCCGCCGAGATGGCTCTCGATTCGATTGTAAATGTCCTGGGTCTGATTCTCGCTCCGGGAGACGCGGGCCAGCATTTCATCCGCGTCTGCGCGCGCCAGCGAATCCGGCACAGCACGATGGGAGGGAGCCGGCTCCGGGCGGGGCGGCGCGTAGGTCTCGCGCATGGGTTCGTGGCTTTCGATTTCGCCTGCGAAGCTCCGAACGATGCGCCGCGTCAGCCACTCGCCTACCGACAGACCTTCCCGGCGCGCTGCCGCTCGTGCAGCCTCACGGGCCTCCGATGGGATTCCAGCAACGTTCCAAGGAAGATCAGGCCGCATATCGAATCACTAGCCGCCGCACACAACAGACGGTATCCACGCCGACATATTGTGTAAAGAAAGTCTCTGCAGCCGACTCGCTGTTACCACACGAAACACGAATCCACTGCGCCGACACATGGTCGAAGTCTTATCGAACAGCGTTAATTCGAAGTTACCGGGCCAAGATTACAATTTGCGGTCGACGCCAGCGCGGTCGAGTTCGCGAGACAACGCACCCCGCAGCCAATCCCATGCCATCCGGAAGTCGGAGATCAGCGACCACAGCGGATGGGTAAAGGTCGCGGGCCGGTTCTTCTCGATGAAGAAATGGGCGAACCACGCAAAGGCATAACCACCGACGAATGCGAGCGGCATGAACCAGGCGTTGCCGGTGATGGCGAATGCTAGAACGGATGCAATCGCGACCCCGGTGCCGGCGTAGTGGAGCGCCCGCGTTCCCGGCTTCGCATGTTCCTGGAGATAGTAGGGCCAGAAATCGCTGTAGGTTTCGATTCTGCGGTTTGTTGGCCGGGCGTCTGGCATGACCGGAAGCCTCCGGGGCTAGGGGGTGGTGGCCGATGAAACCGCGTTGTGATGCCATCTGGAGCGCGTGGGCGGTGTGTCGTCCGTCGCTGCCTTGTCGGCGTCGGAATACTCCGTGACTTTCTTCGGCATCGTGGTGTCCTTGTAAGGACCGAGACCCAGATCGGTCGCGAAGAGCTGCGTGACATACACGGTGTCGCCGTTCACCGCCGCGCCGATACCCGTGCGGTTGTAGTCGCTGAAGGCTAGGTTCTTACGATGCGGTTCGCTCTGCAGCCACATATCGACGAACCGTTTGGCGAACACCTGCGGATCGACGCCGCTCTGTTTCACATAGTGCTGTGCAGCCACGTTCTCGCCGAGCAGACCCTGAAAGAGGGCGTCGCGGTCCATCAGCATGGTTGCGGAGATATGCGTGTCGTCGCCGGGACCGGAAAAGGTATTGCGTTTCGCCATATCGGCGCTGCGTTCACGTGCGATCCCGACGAGTTCGGAGTCCAGCGCCAGAGGTTGGGCGGTGGGATTGAGCTTGAGACGCTCGTCTTCAATCATTTGATTGATGCGCGCCTCCAAGTCGGCCATCTGCGTCGCTGGATCGGGCGGCGGCGCAAGAACGGCGACGGCCGGCTTCTGCGACGTCGCACAGGCGGCGAGCAGCAGGGCCATTGCGGCGCTGAAAAGGAAGCGTCTCGAACGCATCGGCTTTAGTGCACGAACTCAAACAGGCCGGCAGCGCCCATGCCGCCGCCGATGCACATCGTGACCACGCCGTACTTCGCTTTGCGGCGCCGCCCTTCGAGCAGGATGTGTCCCGTCATGCGCGCACCGGACATGCCGTAAGGATGGCCGATGGAGATCGCGCCGCCGTTCACATTCATCTTTTCGTGCGGGATGCCGATGCGATCCGCGCAGTAGAGGACCTGGCTCGCGAAGGCCTCGTTCAATTCCCAGAGGTCGATGTCGTCGGGCTTCAGACCGTGGCGTTCCAGGAGCCGCGGTACGGCAAACACCGGGCCGATGCCCATCTCGTCCGGCTCGCACCCGGCGACCGCGAAACCGCGGAAGATGCCGAGCGGTTTGATGTTCTTTTTGGCGGCGACCGCACCATCCATAACCACGCAAGCCGATGCGCCATCGGAGAACTGCGACGCGTTGCCGGCGGTGATGTATTTTCCCTGCTGCACCTGCTGCCCGCCTTGGAAGACAGGCTTCAGCGCCTTCAGGCCCTCAAGCGTCGTGTCCGGACGATTGCATTCGTCATGATCGACCGTGACTTCGACCGCTGACTCCTGTCCGGTCGACTTGTCCATCTTCTTCATCTTCGTTTGGAGCGGGACGATCTCGTCCTTGAACCTGTTCGCCTGCTGTGCGGCAGCGGTTCGGCGCTGACTTTCGAGCGCATATTCGTCCTGACGGTCGCGGCTGATCCTGTAGCGTTCGGCCACGATCTCGGCGGTCTCGATCATCGCCATCCAGAGCGCCGGCTTCACCTGCATCAGATGCTCTTCGGTGATGTGGTTCAGGTTCATGCCGCCCAACTGAACCAGCGAAATCGATTCCACACCCGAGCCGACCGCCACCGGTGTGGCTTCGGTCAGGATCTGCTGCGACGCCATGGCAATCGCCTGCAAGCCGGAGGAGCAGAATCTGTTGATCGTCGTGCCTGCCGTAGATACCGGGCAGCCGGCCCAGATCGCGGCATTGCGCGCGACGTTCATGCCGGTTGCCCCTTCGGGCTGGGCGCAGCCCATGTAAACGTCTTCGACTTCCGCCAGCTCTATGCCCGCATGCGCAACAGCATGTTTGATCGCGTGACCGCCGAGAACGGCACCGTGCGTCATATTGAACCCGCCGCGGCCGGATTTCGCCATGCCGGTGCGGGCTGTGGAGACGATGACGGCTTCTTTCATAGGTTTCCTCCGGCAAGAACGGCGCGGAACCTACCCGGGAAGCCGATCGAGAGCAAAGCTTCAGCGAAACCAGCCGATCTGTGGCAGACCGGCCTGCTTGCGCACCACGGCCGCGTACCGGACCGTGAAGACGAACGCGACCACCATCGCCGCGGTGCCGATGGCAACGCAGAGCGGAAACGAGACATGGGCCGGATCGAACGCCGCAGCGGCATCGGCGGCGGCGGTTATGATGAACGCAACGGCCCACACGGCGGTGAGCATGTAATTGGTGCGGATGAACAGCGGCGTCGCCCAGAAGTCGCTAGGCACCTGCTCCTTAGCATATTGAACGGTGAACGGCGCCCGCATCGCGAGCGAAGCGACGATGATAAAGGCCAGCGATCCATCAACAGCGAAACGCACTTCCGGAATGGTGAGCATCTGAACGAAGCCAGTGTAGAGCGCAAGAATTCCGAACAAAAGCACACAGCCTGCATCCAGCGCGCGCAGGATGCCTGTCCGGGAGAAGTCCCGGATGCACAACATGAATGCAACGGCAAACGCGCCCCAAAGCGCAAGGCTGATGGATATGCGCATCAACGCGAAAAAGACGACGAACGGCGCAAGGCCCAGCAAGAGGCTCATGGGAGCGCTTGTTTACTTTGCATGGAAAGCAAAACCATCGCCGGGCGATACCGCCCGGCGATATCGATGGTCGTCAATGCGCCGGCGCAGGGGACGGCGTCGTTGCTGGAGCAGGCGTGGCCGCGGGCGACGTCTTGCTTTGTGCATAAATTATCCAAAGATGAGCGATCTTCTTTTGTGCATCGCTTCCGCCGACTTGCTGGAAGGTCTGCTGCGCGTCCGCATATTTGCCCTGAGCAGCCTGCGCGATGCCCAGAACCATCTTCGCCTCTTCAGGATCTTTGGTGCCGCCCTTCGAGACGGCCCGCTTGGCGGCAGTCTCGGCTTCGGCATACCGGCCGTAGCCGTAATATTGCTCTGCGACGATCAGATCGAGTTTTCCGTCGGCGGCTTTGGCGGCCGACGCGTCGTTCGCCGCCAGCGTTTTCTCATCCGCCGCGGCCTTTGCCTGGACCGGCGCAAGCTTAGGCCCGGTACCGCTGATGCCCCGTGATGCCGCCGTCTGCAGCATGCTGCGTGCTTCGCCGGGATAGCCGTTCTTCATCGCCAGTTCGGCAGGTGCCGAGTAATCGATCAGGTCGCCCTCGGCGCCGGACAGGATGCGCAACCGGTATAGCTGCAGCAACTGCATGTCCTTGAGACCGGGCGTAGTGCCCAGCGTGATGTCGACCCCTTCGGCCCAATAGTGGGGGTCCGGATAGTAGAGGAGCAACTGATCCAGGATCTTCCGCGCATCCGCCTGATCCTTCTTGTCGGTGTCGATGTTCATCAGGATCTGCAGCGTCGCTTTGTCGGGCTTGCCGCCCGCTGCGATCGCCGCGTCGGCGGATTTCTGGGCCAGAGCCTGCGCCTTCGCGTAGTCCTTGTTCATGTAGTAGGTCTGCGCGAGCGATGAGGCCGCCTTGTCGTCCATCGTGCCGCTGGCTGCCAGCTTTTCGCCAACCTGCGCCGCGGTCGTGTAGTCCTTGGCCTGATTGGCCAGGATCATTGTGTTCTTCAGGGTCTGCGCCTGTTCGTCGGGCGTCAGCATCTGCGTGAAGAGCGGTGAAGCGATGATCCGTTTGTAGGCCGCGAGCGCTCCCGCCATGTCGTTCGTGTTGAGGTCAAGATAGGCCGTGACTTTGTCGATCTGCACCTGATCGGCATCGTTGGGGTTCGGTGCAGCTTTGGCGGCGGCAAGCTGCGTCTGGGCCGTCGCATAGTCTTTGGCCTGGATGGCGGTGACGGCCGCTTGCAACGCCTTGCCGACTGCTGCGGTGCCTTTCGGCACTTCGGTTTTCGCGGCATCGGCCGCAAACGCCGGCACCGTCATCAGCGCAACCGCGGCAACTCCCCCCAAAAGCCACGCGCCTACAGCGGCGCCAACGAATTTCTTGGTCATGGACGATTTTCTCCCGGAAATGATGCGGCAACGAGATGTTCTAAGTTGCCTCTCGCTTGGCGCATCTAGAAAGCATTTGCAACTTTAGTGTGGCAAACCGATTTTTCCAATGCGGGCGGGACCCGCGATATTGCGATGCAGCGCGAAGCCGCGTATCACCCCGGCAATGTCTGAAATACCTTCGCCTTTGCCCAAAGACGCCGTCCGGGTCGGATCGGTCGGGTTCAACATCTTCGCCGGTCCCATCTATCGCCTGGGCGATGAGAATCAAGGCGAGATCAAGCACTTCGCGTTCGTTCCCGAACAGAAACATATGAATGGCTCGGGCGCTGTGCATGGCGGCATGTTGATGACGTTCGCAGACGTGTCGATGAGCCAGACCGCGCGGTCCATGTTCGAAGGCAACGGTTGCAACACCGTGTCGCTATCCTGCGATTTCGTATCGCCGGGAAAGCTCGGCGCGCTTATCGAATCCAGAGTGCGAGTGACCCGCAAGACGCGCTCGATGGTCTTTCTCTCCGCAGAAGTGGTTTCGAATGGCATGCCTCTGCTGATCGCAACCGGGCTCTGGAAAGTCGCCGGCCAGCCATGAGCGTTCCGGCCGGCTTCACGGAGACCACGCTGATCGATCCGTTTGAGCGTCATGTCGGTCCGGTGTTCGAGCGAGGCGTCAAGGGGGCGAAGTGTTTCGCATTAAGGGTCGACGAACGGCACATCAATGCGCGCGGTGTCGTCCATGGCGGCATGATGCTGACCTTCGCCGATGCAGCGCTCGGTCAGGCGGTCTGGGACTTCACCGACCGGGTTCCGAGCGTGACGATGAATATGCAGGCACAATTCATCGACGGAGCGCGGCTCGGCGAGCTGATCGAAGTGAAACCTGAACTGGTGCGCAGAACACGAGCGCTCGTGTTTGTGCGCGGCGACTTCACCGCGGACAGTCGCACGTTGATGACGATCTCCAGCGTATGGAAGCTGTTGGGCGAGAGTTAACACCAGTTAAGCGTAACGCCTCATTTACCGCGTTGTGCGATCCTGCCCTTTCTGGGGCAGGAGACGTCCATGGGCAAAGCGCGCCCGGCCGAACTGGTACTGGGATCGGTGCAGTTGGGTCTGCCGTATGGCGCGGCCAACCGGACCGGCATGCCCTCGCATGCGAATGCCCTCACGATGGTGCGCCGGGCCGCCCATGCGGGCCTGACGCTCGATACGGCGCGTGCCTATGGCGACAGCGAAAATCGCATCGGCGAAGCGCTGTCCGCCAGGAAACGCACCCGAACCATCACGAAGTTGAGCCCGCTGAGCGAACTTTCCGCGGACTCCTCTCGCCGGGTGATTTGTGAAGCCGTCGATGCCAGCGTCGCTGCGTCGCTCGATGCGCTGCGCCGCGACAAACTCGATTGCCTGCTGCTTCATCGCGCGGCGCACATCACTGCGTTCGGGGGCGCGATCTGGGAGCGCTTGATCGAGAAACTCGAAGAGGGCACGGTGCTGTCGCTCGGCGTCTCCGTGCAATCGCCGCAGGAAGCGCTGATGGCCCTCGCATGGCCGGATGTCCAGCATCTCCAGTTGCCGTTCAATCTGCTCGATTGGCGCTGGCGGGCGCATGGCGTAATCGATCGCCTTGCCGGCCGTCCTCACATAACGGTGCATGCCCGCAGCGTTTTCCTCCAGGGCATATTGGCTGCGGGCGACGAAACTGTCTGGCCGAGGGTGCCGGGCGTGGACGCGGCTTACGTCCTGGAACTCCTCGCAGAGGAGGCCGAACGGTTCGGCCGCACCAACGTGGCCGACCTTTGTGTCGCCTTCGTGCGGGGGCAGAGCTGGATTGACGGTCTCGTAATCGGCATGGAGACGGAGAATCAGTTCGACGAGAACATGCGTCTGTTCCTTCGCCCGCCCATGGCGGAGCACGATTGCCTGCAACTCGAGCAGCGGCTGCCGCGCCTTCCGGAACGGCTTCTCGATCCCGCCCAGTGGCCCCGGCAATGACAATTCAGCCTTCCAGCACAACCACGCAAAGCACGTTCGATCTCAAAGGCCGGACGGCTTTCATATCCGGCGCGGCGGGTCATCTGGGCCGCGCGATGGCGCGCGCGCTTGCCGAAGCTGGTGCGCACGTGATCCTCAACGGCCGCGATGAGACGCGGCTGAAAGATTTTCAAGGCGATCTTGCTCGCAGCGGATTTGCCTGTGAACGCGCCGCCTTCGACATGGGCGATTTCGTCGCTGTCAGGCGCTTCTTCGCTTCGCGGGCGCGTATCGACGTCCTTGTCAACAACGCGATTTTCATGGCGGTAAAGCCGTTCGACGCACTTTCGCCGGCGGACTTCGACGCAACTTACCGGTCGAGCGTAACCGCTGCATTCGAAGCCGTGCGGGCGGCCAAGCCGGCATTGGTCGCAGCCGCACGCGAAGCCGGCGAAGCGAGCGTGATCAACATTGCGTCCATGTACGGTTCGGTCGCGCCGGACGCGCGCATTTATGCTGAGCGCGGTCATCAAAGCCCCTTCCACTACGGTCCTGCCAAGGCGGCATTGCTTCAGCTCACGCGGCACCTCGCGGCCGAACTCGGGCCCGAGCGGATTCGGGTGAACGCGCTGGTTCCCGGCCCTTTCCCGCGCGCCGAAGTGCAGATGCGCGATCCCGCTTTCGCCGACCGGCTCTCCGGCAAAACCATGCTGGGCCGGCTGGGCGATGCGAACGAAATTCGCGGTCCGTTGCTGTTCCTGGCATCCCCGGCGTCGAGCTTCGTTACCGGCGCGGCGTTACCGGTCGATGGCGGTTGGACCGCCTGGTGATAAAAGACGAAGGTCGCCCAGCACGATGAACATGGCCTTCCTTTCCTCTTTCCGCGTCGGATCGCAAACATTCTATCCCGACAGCCTGCTTCAGCAGCTTCGTAACTTTCCGTTGCTGGCGGAAGTCAGCGATCCGGCCCTGAAGAAGCTTCTGTCGGAAGCCAACTGGTTTGGCCTGCCGGGCGGGATGCTGCTCGATCGTGAAGGGGAGAACGACCAGGCGCTGTTTCTGGTCGTCACGGGATCGCTCGGCGTCTTCGCCCAGGACGAAAAAGGCCACCGCAAGCTGGTGGCGCATATTCCGGCGGGCGAAACCGTCGGCGAGATGTCGCTGATCTCCGGCGAAGCGCATTCGGTGCAGCTCGTGGCACTGCGCGACACCGAATTGCTGCGCGTCAGCCCGCTCGCATTCGAATCCCTCATCGGCCGCCATCCGCGCGTCATGCTGAATCTGATGCGTCTGCTGGTGAAACGGCTGCAGAACACGACGAATGCCGACGAGGCGATGGGCCGCCCCAAGACCTTCGCAATCATCCCGCTGCAGGACGGTCTGAGGGATGAGCCCCTGCCTCACCGACTGGCCGCGGCGTTGCGCGCAATGGGATCGCGGGCCGCCGTGCTCGACGTCCGGGAAGTGGAGCGTTCCGCCGACTGGTTCAATCAGTTCGAAATGGACCACGACATCGTGTTCTATTGTGGCGATGCGCCCGACAGCCCGTGGACGCATCAATGCCTCCGCCAGGCCGATCGGATCTTGCTTTTTGCGCGCGCCGACCGGCCGCTGCCGTTGCGTCCCCTGGAACTCCCTGCTTTCAAGGAGCGTGCTTCAGGCCTGCCGCAATTGCTGCTGCTGCACAAAAGTGGGCGCAGCGAAGGGTTGCCGGAGCATTTTGCGATCCGCAGCGGCCTGTTCGAATCGCACCATCACATCCGTGCCGGAAACAGCAGCGACATCTCCCGCATTGCCCGGTTCATCGCGGGCCGTGCGATCGGCATCGTGCTGGCCGGCGGCGGCGCCCGGGGCTTTGCGCATATCGGCATCCTGAAGGCGCTGACGGAAGCCGGCGTGCCGTTCGACAATCTCGGCGGCACCAGCATGGGCGCGATCATTGCAGCGGGCATGGCGGCGGAATGGACGATCGAAGAACTGACCGAGCGCATGCGCGCCGCGTTCGTCACGAGCAATCCGCTCAACGATTACACCTTTCCGCTGATTGCGCTCGCGCGCGGCCAGAAAGTTTCCAATCTCCTGCGGCATTATTTTGGCGATGTGCGCATCGAGGAACTGCCGAAGCCGTACTTCTGCGTGTCGTCCGATCTGACGTCCGGCCGTATTCACGAACACCGCGCCGGCGCGCTGTGGCGCGCTCTGCGGGCCAGTGTGGCGCTACCGGGTATCCTGCCGCCCGTCATCCATGACGGTCATCTTCTGGTGGATGGCGGGGTGATGAACAACCTGCCGGTCGATGTCATGAAGGCGCATTCCGCCGGACCGATCATCGCATCCGACGTCACCGGTGAACTCGATATCCGCGTGAAGGATGACCATTACGGCGAACGGCCGATCTGGTCACTGCTCTGGCACAGCATGAGCGGTTCGCCTTCCATCATTTCGATCCTGATGCGGTCCGGCACCGTCGGCTCGGAAGCCCAGCGGCGCGTAGTGCGCGAGCAGGCCGACTATCTGTTTGAACCGCCCCTGGTCGGCGTCGGTCTGCGCGACTGGAAAGCCTTCGACCGCGCGGTGCGCGAGGGTTATACGCATGCGATGGAGATGATCGAAAAGAAGGGCGTGCCGCTCAGCGAATACTGGAGCGAAGGGTCGGCGATCGCGCTGCCGCAGGTCTTGGCCGCTTATTGAGCATCAAGGCGCAGGCGATGCTCCGAGCAGATCGTGCGGGACCTCGTTGTCGTCGATCAGTCTCAGGTTGGTGATTTTTGTGCTGCCATCGGGCGCGATCAGAACACTCGTCTGAACCTCGCCCGCGCCTTTGTCACCCGAAACCCGAACCTTGTAGAAAATCCGGTGCCCATTCTGTTTGGCGTTGCTCGGCATCTGCAGCTCCATATTCCGGATATGAATGTTGCTGCCCAGCATCTGTGCTGCGAGGGGACTCGTACGCACCACGCGCATCACGGCGGGAAGGCCAGCCGCCTGCTTGTATCCGGAGGTGTAATAATAGGTGTTGTAGGCGAACCAGGCGGCAATCAGCAGGATGACGATTGCGACGGGCGTGAAACAGCCCCATAGCAGACCGCGATTAAGGCCCTGGCGCTGCGGCTCGTCTGGCATTCGCGTCCGGGCCTCCTGACCCAGCGGAAGAAAAGCACGCAGTGCGCTTCGCCGCAAAGTCCCGATTGCGGCGCGCCACGATGTGGGTTTCACTCGCCGGTGGAAACGACATACGGGAGAGGCGAATGCCGATCAATTACGAGCAGATGATGCAGTCCAAATCCACCGGACTGGAAGCGAAATACGGCGATCGCGAGGTCATGCTCTATGCACTGGGTATCGGCTTTCAGCGCGATCCGATGGATGAGGCCGAGCTGCCCTTTACGTATGAGAACAATCTTCAGGTCGTCCCGACATTTGCGACCGTCATCCCGCGTGGCGTCAATCCGAATGGCGAGAGCGGCGGCAACCGCGCGATGAGCGGCATCAACTACCTGATGGTGGTACACGGCGAACAGCGCGTGCAGATCCACAAGCCTCTGCCGCCTGCCTGCGAGGTGGTGTCGGACGAGCGCGTGCTCGGCGTCTTCGACAAGGGCAAGGAAAAAGGCGCAGTGATCGTCAACGAACGCGTGATCAAGGAAAAAGCGACGGGCGACAAGCTCTGCACTCTGATCGGCACGACCTTTGCGCGCGGCGATGGCGGGTTCGGCGGTCCCAAGGATGGCGCACCCGAACCGCACATCCTGCCGACCCGCAAACCGGACCTCGTCCACGAATGCGATACGCGACCGGACCAGGCTTTCATCTATGCGTTGTCCGGCGACCGCAACCCGCTGCACCGCGACCCGAAGGTCGCCAAGATGGCCGGTTTCCCGAAGCCGATCCTGCATGGCCTGTGTTCCTACGGTACGGCCTGCCGCGCGATCATCTCGACCGTCTGCAAATACGACCCGAAGAAGATCACCAGCTTCGACGTGCGCTTCTCCTCGCCGGTCTATCCGGGCGAAACGATCGTCACCGAGATGTGGGTGGATGGAAACGTCGTGTCGTATCGCTCCCGGCTCAAGGAACGCGACATGGTCGTACTAAACAACGGCAAGTGCACGATTGCAAACTGACGGCGATCCTCTCGAACACGCCGAACATCTGATCGCGCAGGGAAGGGCGGCGGACGCTGCCTCCTTCCTGCACGCACGTATCGAAGGCGGCCGCGGCGGGTTGCTCGCGCGGATCTTGCTGGTGCGCGCGCTCTGCGAAGCCAGCGATCTGAACGGTGCGCTGGAGCAGGCGCGTGAAGCCGTCGCGCTGAATCCGAACATCGCGCAGGCTGTCCTGGTGCTTGGCGAGGTCCTTCTCAAGCTCGAGCAATTGCCGACTGCGATTTCGGAATTTCAGCGTGCCTTGCGTCTCGATCCTTCGCTGTCGCATGCGCGATATCTGGCGGGCTGTGCCTGGCTTGCGGCGGGGGAAGCGGATCGCGCGATCGACGCCTTCGCCGCCCTCGATGTTGACGAGATTCCAGATCGAAACGCCAAAATCGCCGAGGCGGAGGCCATCAAAACAGAGCAACGCTCCAACGCGGGTTATATCAGGCATCTCTTCGACCAGTTCTCCGCCGACTATGACCAACGGATGACCGGCCAACTGCATTACCAGGCGCCGCAGATCCTTCGCAGCCTGGCTGAGCTGGTCATGTCCGGCGTCGCGGACCTGACGGTGCTGGACCTCGGCTGCGGCACGGGGCTCACTGGCCGGACGTTCGAGGATGTGGCGACGAGGCTGGACGGCATCGACCTCTCGCCACTGATGATCGAAAAAGCGCGGGCGCTCGGCATCTACGATCATCTGGAGGTTGCGGACATCGAGACTGCGCTGAATGCCGGTAATATGCTCTACGATCTGGTGCTCGCCGCCGACACGCTGGTCTATCTGGGCGATCTTCGGCCGCTATTCTCAGGCGTCGCGAAGCGCCTGAAGGAGGAGGGCCATTTCCTGTTTACGGTCGAAAAGCATGGCGACGGAGGCTTCGCGCTCGGACCCAAGCGACGCTGGCGGCACTCCGAGCCGTATCTGCGCGCCCTCGCGGAGGAATATGCATTCGATGTTGTCGGTTTCCTGGACTGCGTCCCCCGGACGGAGGCGAGTATCCCGGTCGAGGGTTACGCAGTGGCTCTACGCAAAGCATGATGGCCGCAATGTGCGGGGTTGTTCCGGCCCAACAATTTGACGCAGTGCCTTGGTTGCCCCGGATTGGTGTGCTTCACTCCGGCATCCGAGGGATCGGGCCATAATCTTAGGGAGTTCGGGTCACCATGCTCATTCGCGCAGGTCTGGGTGTTTTCGCTTTGATGTTGCTTTCCGCGCCGGCGTTTGCCGCGAACCAGTGTGACGCCAGCACGCCCATGGCTCCTGCCGTTCCCACGCCGGCCCAGATCACGGCGATGAGCATCCCTGATGCTCAAAACAAGCTGAACGAGGTGTACAAGGATCTGCACCTCTATCAAGCGCAGCTCAAGGACTATCGGGCCTGCTTGAGCGCGGCGATGAATCAGGATCAGGACAAGGTCAACAGCGCCCCGGCGCAGAAGGACCCGACTATCAAGAAAGCGGCTCAGGACGAGTACGCGGACTATACCGCCAAATTCAATGCGACGGTCGATTCGGAGCAGTCGCTGGCGTCTCAGATCAACGCCGACGCGAAAGCGCATTGTGCCCGCGATACTACCGATTTCTGCAAACCGAAGAACTGATCGATCACAATGCGCGTGCGTACGGCCGGCCGCTTTGGGATTCTTGCAGCGGCCCTGATGATGGCGGCTTGTTCGCCGCGACAACCGGATTGTACCGCGCCGGTCGCACCGGCCACTGTCGATGGTTCAGGCGCAACGGAAAGCCAGATGACCCGGGCGCGTGACGCGATCGTGCGCTATCAGAAACTGTCGGACGATTATCAGACGTGTCTGGTGACCGCTGCCAGCAACCATCGCAAGAGTCCGCCGTTCTTCAGCCGCTTCTATGACGACGGCTTCGAAGCGGCGGCTGAGGATCTCAAGCACCAGAATCAAGTCGACAAAGAAACGGCGGTTGGCGAGTTCAACGCTGCGGTGCGAATCTACAACACGATGCATCCCTGACCGGGCATTCGCATCCGCGAATCGCGTATCATCCCGGAATGACCAACCCAGCGGCGGAACCGACCCGAAGCAAACGGCGAGAGATCGAACACGCTGCCAACCGCGCTGCAATTCTCGCCGCCGCGCGCCGGGTCGCGAGCCGCGATGGCGCAGCGCATCTTTCGCTGCGCGGCGTTGCCGCGGAAGCGGGCTATGCGCCGGCCGCGCTCTACGGCTACTTCGCCAACAAGAACGAGTTGCTACTCGCACTTGCGGCTGAGGACCTTTCCGGTCTCGCGCGGAAAATGCGCGACGGGGCGAGCGAACGCGACCATCTTGGATCGGCCATCGCCGCGGCGATGGAATTTCTACAGCAGAGCGAAACCATGGCGGCTGTGCCGTCCGCGTTCACCGCGGGTGAGCAGGCGGGCGATGCGGAGCGTCAGTTCAACGGCCGGATGATTGCAGCACTGATGGCACTGGCCGAGTCGATCGGCGGTCCCAACAACCGTGAAGCCCAGGCCGACACGCTCCTGCTTGCGGCTTCCCTCGCAGGCATCGCACTCTTTTCGCGCTCGGGCCGGCTGGCGGCATTGGGTTTCACGACCGAAGAAATGATGCGACGGCTGGAGCGGCACTTCCGCCCGGCGGCCGAGGTTTCTTAGGCGAAAGCCAGGATTTCGGCCTGCACCGCTTCCGGCTTTTCCATAGGAAGGAAGTGGCTGGTATCCGGCACACTGACGATTTTCGCATCCGGCTTCAGCCGCACCACCGTCGCGATCTCGGCCGGCCGCGCCGTTCCATCGAGGGCACCGGCGCCGGCGTGCAAGAGCGCAAGTGGGCACCTCACATCGGCAGCTAGCCGGGCAATGCCGGGTGGTGAATTCTGAAATGTCCTGGCTTCCCATTCGCCGGTACAGGCGAGCCTGACTTCCGTGCCGTTGCCGGTCGAAACCAACCCGCCGTGGAGGTAGTCGATCAGGGTTTCCTCCGGCCAGGTCGCGAAAGCGCCGCGGCCGCGATAACGGTCGAGCGCGTCATCGAACGACGCGAAGACCTGCCGGCGGCGCGCCGCCATCTCGACGAGATTGGGTCGGGGAGGCTGTTCTGCGGTGGGTGCTGGTGCCTCTGCGGGAACAAGAACCGGCTCAGCAAGTATCAGCGCGCGCACCAGTTCGGGTCTGCGCGCGCCGACCATGAGACTGGCGATCGAACCCATGGAATGACCCGACAACACCGCCGGACGATCGGTGATCCGCGACAGAAACAGCGTAAGGTCCGCACCGTGGACATCCCAACTCGTCAATTCCTCCGGCACGGCCCGCAGCGTTGAGAAACCATGCCCTCGCAGGTCGGCGGCGAAAATGTGAAATTTTCCGGCCAGCGGTTGCAGCAGCCCACGATAAGTCTCCGCGTTGAAACCGGTGGCGTGCGCGAAATGCAGCACAGGCGCATCCGCTTCCCATTCGAGATACGACATCGAGCCGTCGTCGAAGGCCATCTCTTTGCGTTGCGCGGCGATCATGTTCGCCACCTTGTCATGCCCGGCAAGGCCAAGCCATCCGCACGACGAGGGCAGGTTGTCGCCGCGATCCCTTACGCTCGGGAAATCTGCCGCCTAGAGCGGCAACATCCGCCCTGCCCGTTTTGGGTTGAAGGGGCTGCCGTCGGAGCGATAAACAGAAAGAAAAACACCTGCAGGGAAGATCACATGCATCCGTCGGTCATCGCGAAAAAGACGCCTGACAAGCCGGCACTCGTCATGGCGGGCACCGGCGAAAGCATCACGTTCCGCGAACTGGACGAACGTTCCAACCAGGGTGCGCATCTCTTCCGTAAACTTGGCCTGAACGTCGGCGACGGCGTCGCGATCTTTATGGAGAACAACATCCGCTTTCTGGAGGTGTGCTGGGCGGCACAGCGCGCAGGCCTCTACTTCACGGCGATTTCGTCGCGACTGACCGCGGGTGAGGTCGAATACATCGTCAAGGACGCGAACGCCAAGGCGCTAATCACCGGGCATGCTCTCGCGAAAGTTGCGGCTGAGGTTGCGCCGCTGCTGTCCGATGTGAATCTCCTGATGGTTGGTGGCACCATGCCTGGTTATCGGAATTATGAAAAAGCGGCAGCCGAAATGCCGGTCACGCCGATCTCCGACCAGACCGCCGGCGCTGCGATGCTCTATTCCTCGGGCACGACGGGACGTCCGAAAGGCGTGCGTCAGCCTTTGCCCGGGACACCCATCGATGCACCCGCACCGTTGCTCGGCCTTGTCACGATGCTGTACGGCATTGACGAGAACTCAACCTACCTGACGCCGGCGCCGCTCTATCACTCCGCGCCGCTGCACTACTCGATGACGCTGCAGCGTCTCGGTTGCACGGTGGTGGTAATGGAGCATTTCGACGCCGAGGACGCGCTGCGGGTGATCGAGAAATACAAATGCTCCGCGAGCCAGTGGGTGCCGACGATGTTCGTGCGCATGCTGAAATTGCCCGAGGAGACGCGCGCGAAATACGACGTGTCGTCGATGAAATCCGCGATCCACGCGGCAGCCCCGTGTCCGATCGAAGTGAAGCGCAAGATGATCGAGTGGTGGGGACCGGTGCTGCATGAGTATTACGCCGGCACCGAAGGCAACGGCATGTGCTACACCAACAGCGCTGACTGGCTGAAACATCCAGGAACTGTCGGCAAGTCGCTGCTCTCGCCGATCCACATCTGCGACGAGGAAGGCAACGAGGTCGGCGTGGGCGAAGAAGGCACGATCTACTTCGCGTCCGCTGCAGCCTTCACCTACCACAACGATCCGAAGAAGACTGCAGAGTCGCGTCATCCGAAGCACCCGGAATGGTCGACCCTCGGCGATATCGGCAAGCTCGACGAGGAGGGCTTCCTCTATCTGACCGACCGCAAGGCGTTCATGATCATCTCCGGCGGCGTGAACATCTATCCGCAGGAAGCGGAAAACGTGATCATCAACCATCCGAAGGTGACCGATGTGGCCGTGATCGGCGTGCCCAATGAGGATTTCGGCGAAGAGGTCAAAGCGGTCGTCCAGCCCGCCAACTGGGCCGATGCGGGACCGGAACTGGCTGCCGACATCATCGCCTATTGCCGTGAGCAGCTTTCACCGATCAAATGTCCCCGGACCGTGGATTTCGAGCAGGAGTTGCCGCGCCATCCGACCGGCAAGCTCTACAAGCGCCTGATCCGCGACCGCTACTGGGGCAAGCGAGATTCCCGAATTGTCTGACGAACAGTCGACCGAACCATCGCAGGAGACCGAACAGGCGCCATTCCGCTTGGCGCGCGATCTGAAGCGCGAGGACTTTACGCTGGAACGCGTCCGGTTGATCGCGAATCGCGCCGCAGAACGCGGCGGTCTTCCGCTGATGTCGGAAGAGGCGCGCAACGCCTCGCTGAAAGCGGTGCGTTCCGCCGTCGCGCCCGGCACCGATGTCTGGGTGTTCGGTTATGGCTCGTTGATGTGGAATCCGGCGATCAACGTCGCCGACAGCCGAAAGGCGCATGTGCGGGGCTACCATCGCACGTTCTGCCTCACGCTGCCGATCGGACGTGGAACGGTCGAAAGGCCGGGCCTGATGCTCGGCATCGATCGCGGTGGCTCCTGCACCGGCGTTGCGCACCGCATTCAGGCGGAAGCGGTTGAAAGCGAACTGACCATCCTTTGGTATCGCGAGATGCTGTCCGGCTCCTACGAGCCGCGCTGGATCAACGGCGATGTCGACGGGATCGGCCCTTCGCGCATGCTGAGCTTCGTCATAAACCGTTCGCATCCGCGCTACGAACACGGGCTCACGGAAGCCGATGTGGCGAAGCGGCTCGCCCAGGCCGAAGGAATTATCGGCACCAATCGGGATTATCTGTACCGGACCGTCGGGTACCTGACATCACTCGGTATCGGCGATGGCCCGCTGCACAAACTGGAACGTCGCGTGCGCACGCTCGCTAACGATCACGAAACACAGGGAGAATGAGATGAAAACCGCCACATTCGATACGGTCGCAAGCCTTGCAGGTCAGGAGATCGGTGTTTCCGATTGGGTGGAGATCACGCAGGACCGGATCAACGCCTTCGCCGATGCCACGGGCGACCATCAATGGATTCACGTCGATGCGGAGCGCGCGGCAAAGGAAATGCCCGGTGGCAAGACGATCGCGCACGGCTATCTGACGCTGTCGCTTATCCCCTGGCTGACGGGTGGCATGCTGCGCATCGATGGCGTGACCCGCGGCATCAACTACGGCTCCAACAAGGTGCGCTTCACCAACATGGTGCCGGTGGGCTCGAAAGTGCGTGCGCGCCAGAAGCTGGTCGGGGCCGAACCGAAATCCGGCGGCATGCAGCTCACCAACGAGGTCACGATCGAGATCGACGGCGCACAACGTCCGGCCTGCGTCGCTGAGACGATCAGCCTGATCTTCAAATGATCAGCCATGGAAGATCTTGAACAGATCCCATAGCCCGAGCGACACGAAGATCACGGTGGCGCAGATCCGGATGTAGCGCATCGGGATGCGGCGCAACACCGTGCCTGCGAGCAGCACGGCTGGAATGTTTGCGATCATCATGCCGGTCGTGGTCCCCGCGGCTACGATGAAGATGTTGTGAAACTGCGCCGCGAGCGCGACGGTCGCGATCTGCGTCTTGTCGCCGATCTCGGCGAGGAAGAACGCGATGCTCGTCGCGATGAATGCGCCCATATGGGTCGCAGGCTTCGCGTCCGCGTCGTCCATCTTGTCCGGAATGAGAATCCAGAACGCCATGGTGAGGAACGAGAGCGCGATGGCGATCTGGAACGTGCGGCCCGTGAAAAAGCTCGCGAGATAGAAGCCGCCGAGCGCCGCGAGAAGGTGATTTGCGATCGTTGCGGCCAGGATTCCCGCGACGATCGGCACCGGCTTGTTGAAGCGGGCGGCCAGCACCATCGCCAGCAACTGCGTTTTGTCGCCGACCTCCGCGAGTGCCACGACCGCGGTGCAGACAAGAAAGGTTTCCAAACCAAGTCTCCGGGGCCGGGTGGAAAACCAACAGCAACCGGCCTTCCACCCGGCCGGGCTGGAGGTCGATTCCGTTGGTCTCGCCAAAAAAGCCGGAGGGCTTTCCTGCGCACGCCACGGCCGGAGCCAAGTGTGTTGACGTGCGCCCCGTCGAGCGGGCGGCTACTCCCCAAGAGAGCTAATTTGGTACCGGCTCCCGCGCACACCTGTCAATGAAGCCGCTAACCCTTTAGGCTGTAAGCGAATTTTCCCGTACTCGGCGAAAATCGGGATGTTGCCGTATTGTGCATGACTCAAACTTAAAGCGACAGAACCCACGGAAAACCTAGGGAACTTCGATGGACGGGCTTCCCAGCCAAAAGCGAGCCGTGCTAACCCCCTAATAATAGGCAGGTTTTAGGGCATCGTTCGCGCCTTGATCGGCCTATCTTGCCGCTGGAATATGGTGAGGTTGGGGTTCGGGGGGCCATAATTTCCGTGACGAAACACAAAACCTCGCCAGCAAAACGGCTGCGGCGGTTTAACGCCGCGCTTTTGTGCTTTGCTTCGCTTGGCGCTTACGGTGTTCTTGCGACGACCGCTGTAGCCGCGCCGCCTTCGACGCAATCGCTACCGGGTGCTGTACAACCGGGCCGTGATCGTCCCGTTCCGCAACCTCCGGAACAACAACCCGATTACGATTTCAGCATCCAGGCACCGCATCGCTCCGCGGTCCCGCGCGCGGCTGACGAGATTCATTTCAAGCTGACCGACATCCGCATCGTTGGCGCCGTCACGCTGCCGGCGAACAGCTTTCGTCCGCTCTATCAGGATCTGCTCGGCAAAGACGTAACGCTCTCGAACATCTACGACATCGCGGATGCGATCGAGCGCGCCTATCGCGCAGCGGGTTATCCGCTGGTGCGCGCCTATGTTCCGCCGCAGCATGTGAAGGACGGTGTCTTCACCATCAATGTGGTCGAAGGTTTCGTCTCGGCTGTTTCGGTCGAAGGGACCGACGCAAAGACCGCCGACCAGATCAAAGGCTATCTCCAGAACGTCCAGAACGAGAAGCCGCTGCAGTTGGCGACCATCGAACGCGGTCTTCTCTTGTCCAATGATCTTCCGGGCGTGACCGCAACCGGGGTACTGCGTCCGGCACCGGATACGCCTGGTGCCTCCGACCTCGTGGTGACGGCCGACCAGCCGAAGTTCAGCGGCGGCCTCGCGGCCGACAATCGCGGATCACGGTTTTCCGGCATCTGGACCATCTCGGGCGATGCGGAAGCGAACTCCTTGCTGTTCGGTGGCGATCAGCTGATGCTGGACGGCACCATCTCGCCGGACTCGCTGGAACAGGCCGGCGGTGATGTTCACTATCGCGCGCCGATCGGCGATGACGGCCTCATGGGGACGCTGTTCGGCCGCTATACCCATGGCGAGCCGGGCTCGACGCTGCAGGCGTTTAACGTGCTCACCGACAGTTACGCTTTCGGGCCCCGGTTGTCCTATCCGCTGCTCCGCACCCGCGAGCAAACGGTATCGTTGGATGGCGGTCTCACCATCCAGGATGCGATCGTGAACTTCGGTACCCCGTCGGTGAAGCTGAGCCACGACAAATGGCGCGTGTTCGACGCCGACGTGAACTGGCTGGACAACGATCTCCTGGGCGGCAGCCTCGGTGCGAGTGTCGATCTGGCGAAAGGGCTCGATATCCTGGATGCCACGCCGGATAACTCGCCACAACTCTCGCGGGTCGGCGGAACGACCGATTTCACCAAGATCACGTTCAACGCGCGCTACACCCATCCGCTGCCCGACGATTTCAGTTACGCGTTCCAGCTGCAGAGCCAGTTGTCGTTCGATCGCCTGATCACCGGCGAGCAGATCGCTTTCGGCGGCAACATGATCGGCCGTGGCTACGATCCGGGCGCGATCACAGGCGATGACGGCATCGGTGCCTCGATGGAGCTCCGCTACACGCGGCACATCGGCGACTCCTTTCTGCAGATGGTGCAGCCTTTCGTGTTCTTCGATACGGCGGGCACCTGGTATCGCGACAGCATCGGTCTGCCGCATCAGTCGATCGATTCCACCGGCCTCGGCATCCGCGGTTGGTTCGACGACAACATCACCGGCGACGTCGAACTGGATCGCACGCTGCGTGCGGTACCAGGCAGCGACGCCGGCAGGGAAGCAACAAAAGTTCTGGTCGATTTGGCCATCAGGTTCTGAGCGAAGGATTGGGTCGATGACTCAAACGAACACGATTAAGGCGAAGGCGGTTCTTCTGGGCACGAGCTGCCTGATGACCGCCGCAATGTTCGCGCCGGCTGTGGCCGGCAACCTGCCGAGTGGCGGCAAGGTTGTCTCCGGACAGGCGACGATCACGTCGAGCGGCAAGACCACGACGATCGATCAGACGAGCAACAAGGCGATCATCACCTGGCAGGATTTCTCGATCGGCAAGGGTTCGACGGTCGACTTCGATCAACCGGGCAAGAATGCGATCGCGCTCAATCGCGTCCTTGGCTCGACACCGTCCAACATCAATGGCGATCTTTTCGCCAACGGTCACGTCTGGCTGATCAACGGCAACGGCGTGCTGTTCGGCAAGGGCGCGCAGGTCAACGTCGGCTCGCTCATTGCGACGACCGCCGACATGTCGGATCAAAACTTCCTCGCCGGGAATTACAAATTCAGCTCGCCGTCCGGCAACACCAATGCGGGGATCGTCAATAACGGTTCGATCCGTTCTAATGGCGGCTCCATCGTGCTGGCCGGTCCGGTGGTTTCCAACAACGGCATCATCCAGGCCGATCTCGGCAATGTGACGCTCGGCGGCGTGAGCACCTTCAGCGTCGATTTCCAGGGCGACAATCTTTTGCGCTTCGCCGTCACGGCGCCGGTTCAGAAGGCGCCGGTCGATGCCAAGGGCAAACCGGTCAAGGCGCTGGTGAGCAACAGCGGTACCATCTCCGCCAAGGGCGGAACGGTGATGATGACCGCGCGCGCCGCCGAAAGCGTCGCGGACAACGTCATCAACAACAGCGGTGTCGTCGAAGCGACCGCTGTGTCGGTAAAAAACGGCGAAGTCGTGCTCGATGCCGGCGACGGCACGGTCGACGACAGCGGCACGGTCGACGTGTCCGGCAAAGGCGCCGGCGAGACCGGCGGCTCGGTCACGGTCGAGGCCAAGACCATTGCCGTCGCTGACAGCGCGAAGCTCGACGCCTCCGGCGACAAGGGCGGCGGTCAGATCCTGATCGGCGGCGACGCCCACGGCGCGGGCACGGTCGCGCACGCGACAACGACCACTATCGGCCACGCGACGATCACGGCGGACGCGACCGGCAAGGGCAATGGTGGCAAGATCGTCGTCTGGTCCGACGGACAAACGACCTTTTCGGGCAACGTCAGCGCGCGCGGCGGCGAAGCGGGCGGCAATGGCGGCTTCATCGAAACTTCCGGTCACTACCTCGCGCTCGACAAGAGCGCGAAGGTTCAGACGCTGGCGCCCAAGGGCCAGACCGGCACCTGGCTGCTCGATCCGGAAAACATCGTCGTGCGCAAGAACGGCACGGCGACGCTTAACGGCGGTACGCTTGGCCTCGGCACCGATCCGAATGGCACAGACATCATCGATCCGTCGACGATCACAAATGCGCTATCGACAACCAATGTCACGCTCGAAGCGAGCAACGACATCACCGTGCTCGACGACATCTTGTACTCCAGCACCCACGACCTCGACATGCTCGCTGGTCATAACGTCGACGTTCTCGCCAGCATCCAGAATTCGCTCGCCAAGGGCGGCGGCGCGATCAACCTGATCGCCGGCTGGGACGAGAAGACGCTTCCGGGTTCGCCGCTCACGGTGAAGGGCGTCTATGGCAACAACGGCGGTGCGGTTACCATCGGCGGCGCAAATGCGGCCAACGTCGCGGTCGGATCGGCCAGCGGCACCGTCACAGTTGCCGGCGCCACAGTGACCATCGACGGAGAGGCCGGCTATTCGCAGCTCGGCTATCGCGGCGCGGGCGGCGGCACGATCGACGTCGTTTCGTCGGGCGATCTCGATCTCATTTCCAATGGCGGCCAGGCGCAGATCGGCAACGGCGCACTCGACGGTTCGATCGACGGCGACATCACCGGCAATATTTCGATCAACGCCGGCGATGTCCTCAACATGCAGGACATGACGGACAACGGCGTGCAGAACGTCTGGATCGGCAACGTCGCCGACAGCAGTTCAATCGAATCCGGCAACATCGTCTTCGAGGGCGGCTTCGCGGATAACGCATTCGAGGGCAGCGAAGGGTTCGCTGCCATGGTCGCGGCCGATCTCGGCTCCTCCTCGCAGCCGAACAGCGGCGGCGACGTGCTGATCGCACTGCCGCGCGATGCGCTCGATCTGCGCAACAAGATCGCCTATGACAGCCCGCACGATCTGACCTTGCTGACCGTCGGCGACGCAACGCTCGAAGCATCGGTGCAGAACGCCGGCACGGGCGCCGTGTCGCTGGTCTCCGGCTGGAATGGCCATTCGCTCTCGCTGCAAACCATCCTCAGCAGCGGTGCTTATGGCGCGGCTGACACTTCCACCACGCTGTCTTCGACGGAAGACTCCGGCGACGTCGCGTTCGGCAGCGCCGGCGGGACCACGACGGTTGCGGGCAATGCCATCACGTTGGACAACGCCAATGGCTATGCGCAGATCGGCTACCACGGCGCGGGCGGCGGAGACATCGACATCCTGGCGAAGGGCGATCTCGCTCTGGATGGCGGCAGCACGACCGCAAGCTACGCCCTGATTGGAAACGGTTCGCTGGGTGGCGATGTCACCGGCGATGTTACCGGCAATATCTCTGCGACCGTGAAGGGCGACACGGCATTCGCGTACGGCGGAGACGGCGGCGCGGGCGGTCTTGTGTGGCTCGGCAATAAAACGGGCAGCGGCGGCGCCGCGTCGGGAAATGTGTCGCTGACGACGGGACAGGCCACGTCGTCCGGCACCGATGCGAACGGCGCCGATCCCGGTTCGCTGGGCCAGATCATCGCGGGCGACATGGGAACGTCGGCGACCACAGGCGGCGACTTCACGCTCGCGCTGACGAACCCGCAGACCGACTCCCTGTCGGCGGCTCTGGGCAACAGCAGCGTCGCATATTTCAGCCCGCACGATCTGACGATCCTGTCTACCGGAAACTGGACCGTCACCAATTCCATCCAGAACGCGGGCGCCGGGGCGCTGACATTGCTGGCCGGTTGGGATTCGTCTGTCGCACCGGCAGACACGCTGACTGCCGGCGCATACGGCAATGGGCATTATGTCGAAGTGATCGGCCAGAACGGCTCCGTCGCGGACGAGAATCCGAACTCGTCGGGATCGTTCACCGCGAACAGCGGTGGAGGCGTTGCTGTCGGCAGCAAACAAGGTGTTACCACCGTGGGTGGGGCTGCCGTCATCGTCGAAAGCGAAGCCGGCTACGCACAGATCGGCTATCACAGGGATGGTGGTACGGGTTCGATCAATGTCATCGCCAACGGAACGTCGAGCGACAAAAACAACGGCGTGGAGGTCACGAGCATTGCGACGTCCACAAGGCAGCCGGCTTACGCCCAGATCGGCAACCTCGGCGTTGGTGTGACAGGTTTCTCGACCGCTGCCATCAATGTTCAGTCTGCAACCGATGTTTCGGTCAGTGGCGCGGCGGCCGCAACCAACTACGCGATGATCGGCAGCGGCGACGCTTCGCAGACGGCGTCGCAGGCCGTCAAAGGCGATATTGCTGTGCAGGCGAACAACGCTATCACCGTTGCCTCCGGATCGTGGATCGGAAACCGCACCGGCGCGAGCGGCACCACCAGCGGCAACGTCACACTCATGGCGGCCGGCATCATGGACGGCACCGGGGATGGCAGCATCCTCGGCAGCATGCTTGGCGCCGATCTCGGCGGTGGCGATGTGTTGGTTGAGGACACCGGAACCGACGGCCTGACAGTCGGCTTCGGCTACACAGGCAGCAGCGCGCACACACTCTCGCTGCTGAGCGCCGGTGATCTCACCGTCACCGGCACGCTTGCCAACAGCGGCAGCGGCGATATCAATCTCATCGCCGGCTGGGACGGCACGACCGTCGATCCGACACACTTTGCGGACGCGGGCGTGTTCGGCAACAACAACGCCACGCTGACGATCGGCGGCAGTAACGCAAGCGGCAATACATTCGTGGGAACGCGTGGCGGAACGTCGACGGCCGAGGGCTTCGACGTCGCGGTTCTAGGCGAGAATGGTGGTGCGCAACTCGGCTATCACGGAAGCGGCGGCGGCGACATCAACGTGTCGGCCATTTCCGACCTTGTGCTCGATGCGACTCAGTCGGACTCCTCGTTGGTATCTTTCGCGCAGATCGGCAATGGTAGTTCCTCAAGAGTCTCATCGGGCGATATCACGATCAACTCAGGCTCTCTGGTCGCGGAAGCGGATGCAGGAACCTATGTCCACGTCGGCAATGGCGCCTATGCGGCGACGGATCCAGGCGCGTTCGCGGTAAGCAGCGGGGCCAGCAGCGGCGACATCACGATCACACTCAATCCGGATTCGCCGAGCGAAGGGGCCGGGTTTATGTCCCTCATTTCAGACAACCAGGCTGTGGTCCAGATCGGTAACGCCGGCAACGGATCGGTCTCTGGCGACATCTCAATCACAGGCACCCAACTCATGGCTGTCGCTGGCAGCGGCGGCGTGGCTCAGATCGGCAATGGAGGCGAACTGTCTTTCGGCGACGCGAGCGGCGATATCTCTGTGTCGATGTCGAGCAACGGCGACACAATTGGCGCGATCCTGCTGAATATCGACGCAGACGATGCTTTGGCGATGATTGGTAACGGCGGGGCGTTAGCGAACAACAACACCACGGCAGGATTCAGCGACACCGGAACGATTTCCCTTACTGCTCCGGAAATCAATCTAGCTGCCGTCGGCAACAACAGCGCCGCGATCGTCGGTAACGGGATTTTCGGCCAATCCGCGAGCGGGACGATCGATGGGAATATCCAGTTTGGCGGCGATATCACGCTTAACGCGCTAGAATTTTTGTTTATGTCCGCTCGGGGCTCCAACGCTGCTTCTATCGTGGGCAACGGCGCGGTTTCATCCCTGAACAGCGCGAAGATAAACGGGCAGATCACTGCGGGCGGAGACATCACCGTCAATGTCGGCACCGACACGCAAGGCGGCGAATTCACCAGTGAAGCAGGCACTCCCAATGGACCGGGTTTGATTCAGATCGGGAACGGACTGGTGTTCTCGCTGTATCAGGCAGACATCTCCGGTGGCGCCGCGCAAGCGTCCGGCGACATCAACTTCGACGTCCTCGGCGGTGGCACGCACAACGGCGATGCCGACTTCTACTCCGATCCGTTTGCGCCCAACTACATCGGCAACGGCGGGTACCTTTCCGGTCCGGTAAGCGCCAGCGGCAACATATCCGTAACTGTAGACGGTACGTTGGTTGCCCAAGCTGACAGCCTGTCTTCACCCGTAATGATCGCCAATCATGCTACCGAGGACGGCACCGGAATCACGTCGACTGAGGCCGGCAACGTCACGATTTCGGCTTATGATGCGTTCGATCTCGACCAGAGTATCCAAAATGCTATCGGCGGTGGCGATGTCACGGTGGAGTTGCTCGATCCCAATTTCGAGTACGATCTGTCGGCTGGCGCAAATTACACAAGCAGCCATACGCTCACATTGTTGTCGGCTGGAAGTTTCGATGTCGATTCGACTCTGCAAAACGATGGTAACGGCGACATCAACATTGTCGCCGGCTGGGATGGCACGACGGTCGATCCCGCGCAGTTCGGCACTTCCGGCGTGTACGGTAACAACGGCGGCAACGTCACGATTGGCGGCGGCAATGGCTCCGTGTCGTTAGGCAGTCTCGGAACGACGACAGTATCGGGCGATACCGTGACGATAGCGGCGCAGTCGGGGTCGGCTACGCTTGGTTATTCCGGCACCAAGACGGGCGGCGGCGACATCGACGTTTTTGCGCGCGGAAATGTCGATATCGTTGCCGGCGATAGTGACAGCACGTCCTCCGGCTCTTCCGTTGCTATCGGTAATGACGGGGGAACAGGAAATATATCGGTCAATGCAGGCGGGAATGTGAACATCTCGGCAGTGTCTTCCGGAGACACCTCGAGTTCGTTCGCAGACTTACTCATCGGGAATGATGGAAGTGGCGCTGTTTCCGGAAACATCGGCATTACAGCCGCTGGTAACATCACGATCGCAGCATCCGGCGGTAGAAACTCCATTTTGATCGGAAATCAAGGGAACGGCTCTCAGCAAAACGACACTGTTGCGGGCGATATCGATCTGACAGCTCAGACCGGAAAAATTTCCATTTCTGCTACGCAGGGCGACACGAGCGGTTTTTCCTTCGTGGACATCGGAAATGTTAGCGGCGCCGATGTGAGTGGAGACGTCAATCTCAGTGCAACTGGCGGGATTGATCTCTCCAATACAAATTCCGTTTTGTTTATCGGTAGCGAAGGAGAACAAATTGACGGTTCCCCGGCAACTGGGAACGCATCGGGCAATATCTCGCTCAATACCGCCGGTGCGTTGACGATTTCGGCCAACGATGATGCGAACTTCTTCATTGGAGATGCCGCATTCGGTAACGCGAGCGGTTCGATATCGATTTCGGCAGGAACGCTGCAGATCGCAGCGCCAAGCGATGAAGGTTTCGCACTCATTGGCAGCAATGCGGCCGGTCAGGCATCCGGCGATATAAACATCCAGGTTGCGGGGACGACGACGGTGTCAGGCGGGGACGACGGATCGCTTTATATCGGGACCCTCGGCGGCAAAGGTCAAAGCGGCAATGTCACCTTCGTCACTGGAGACCTCAACGATGAAACGGCGTCGGGTGATTTTCTCCAGACCCTGGTGTCGGGCAACATTCCAACTGGCGACGTCACTTTGGGTCTCACCGATCCCAATGCGCATGCCAATCTCGGCGAGTCGTTCGATTACGACAGCAGCCATACGCTGAACGTGCTTTCCGCCGGCGATCTCTCTTTCAGCAGTTCGCTGGAGAACGATGGCACGGGTGCAATCAATCTGGTTGCCGGCTGGGACGGATCGACGCTCGATCCGACTCAGTTCGGTTCGGCCGGCGTGTTCGGTAATGGTGGTCACGGCATCACGATCGGCGGCGACGGTACGCAGTCTGGTGTGATGGTGGGCAGCAAGGGCGGCACCACATCGGCTTACGGCGATTTCCTCACCTTGTCCGCCAACACCGGCTTTGCACAACTCGGCTACAACGGCGCGGGGCAGGGCGGCATTGTCGTCGACACGCTTGGCGATGTGACCCTGAACGGCGGCGCATCCGACGACGCCTATGCGCAGATCGGCAATGGCGGCCGGGGCACCAACGGCTCCGAGAGCGGCGATATCGCCATCACGGCCGGCGGCGACGTGACGTTGAACGGCGGCAAGGGCAGCGAAAGCTACGCCGAGATCGGCCATGGCGGTGCAGAAAGCAACGCGGAATCCGAGGGCTACAGCTTCACCGGCTCCATCTCGATCACCGCCGACAATGCGGTTCTGAGTGCAGGCAGCGGCAATGCCGCCTACACCCAGATCGGCCATGGCGGCTTCAAAGCTGGCAATGGCCTGACCGGCGATTCCGAAATCGGCGGCGACATCTCCGTCACGGTGAACAACCAGGTGACGCTGACCGGCAATGGCAACGATGCCTATGCGCAGATCGGCCATGGCGGCGACCAGCTCAACATCAATGCCGGATCAGGAGCGACCGGCGCGATTTCCGGCAACATCACTGTGCAGGCGTCGCAGAACACGGACAACACGGTCTCGGCGACGGCCGGCAGCGGCGCCAATGCCTATGTGCAGATCGGCAATGGCGGCTATTCGATCAACGTTGGCCAGGCGAATGCAGCCAACTTTACCATCGGCGGCAATATCGCCGTCGCCGATCTCGCGCTGACCGGCGACGGCAAGAACAGCTATGCCCAGATCGGCAATGGCGATAACTCCGGAACGGGTTTCGGCGACGTGAGCGGCGACATCACACTGACCAACGCGTCCGGCGAGACGGTCACGCTGACGAACGGCGCGAACCCGAATTCGGATGCGAACATCCAAAACGCGATCGGTCAGGGCAGCGTGTCTGGCACCGTCACCGGCTTCCAGTCGGGCGGCGACATCACCAGCGCACCGGCAACGGTAGGCACGATCGTCTCGCTGACCAACGGCCCGCCACCACCGCCTCCGCCCACCGACACGCTGCCGGAGGTTATCCTGACGTCTGAAACGCCCGCTCCCACGACGACCACCACATCGTCGGCAGCGAGTCCGATCGCCCAGATGACCGGTGGCGATACCGACGTGAAGCCGTCCGATCAGGCGGCGGCCTCGGTGGGCAATTCGCTCAACGGCGGCAAGCGGCCGGCGGCGACAATCCTCCTGGGCGGCATCCTTCGGCAACAGGCAACGGGTGGCGAAGCGGTCAAACCGCACGCGATGCCCAAGGCGGACGAGGATTACTCTAGCTGGGGTAACGAGGCCCTTTGGCAATGAGGATACGCTTCTCCCTTCTCTCGGTTTGCACCACGGCGCTGTTGTGCGCAGGTGCTGCCATACAGGCGCGGGGCGACAGCGGCGCGATGCAGCTTGGGCAGAACCTCGCGGGCGAGAGCTGCCACACCGATGGCGTGATATCGCAGGCGCGCACCACGGACATTCGCTGCGGCACGGGTACGGCCGCGAGCGGATCGGTGCGCGCAGCGCCACTCTCCGCCGCGTTGCCGGCCGACATCGCGGCGCGACGCGGGACAATCATGCGTGCCGCGCTGGCCGCACGCGGCAGCGAAGCCGGTGAAGTCACCTGCGACGGTGGCCAATGGCTCGACCCGTCGAATCCGGCAAGCAGCGGTCTGCTGATCTGCACGTTGCAAAGCAGCGGCTGGCCGCATGTGATCGTGGTCTCGGCGTCCGACACCACACTGTATGAAGCCGAAGGTCTGCCGTCCGCATTGCCGGTCCTGCAAACCGCAGTCGCACAACTCGCCGGCCGCACGGTGCCGCCCGCGGAAACGGCCGCCGGACAGAGAGCGCTGGCCGCGAAGCTTCCGCCGGACGTTCTCAAGACCGGCAACGCCGACGCCGCCAGCTACAACCAGTATGTCCAGTTGGGCCGACTCTACGGCGGCAGCAACAATTTCGCCGGCGCGGAGAAAGCTTATCGCCAGGCGTTGGAGATCGAGACGCGCTTGTTTGGGCCGAAATCGGTACCGGTGGGCGAGACCCTGGCCGAGCTTGCGCTGCAGGTGAGCAATCAGGGCCGGTTCGACGAAGCAACAGCTTTGTTCCAGCGTGCTGCGCCCATCCTGGAAGGCACAGCGACGCCGGCGTTGCGGGCGCGGCTCGCTTCTTATCGTGCCCTCGACGCCGCCAACCGGCGCGATTTCGCGGACGCGCTCACCTACGCCCGCGAAGCAACCGCGGCCCGCCGCGCGGAAGTCGATGCTGCCACGCACGACGCTGGCCCTGATGGTCCGCCAGTGAGCCACGAAGAGCTGGCGCATTCACTGCGCGTCGAAGCCGAGATGGCGTTGCGCAACGGCGACGTGGCCGGTGCGCGTGCCGCCGGCGAAGAAGCGTTGTGGATCGTGACGGAAGAGCCTGGGCTACCGCTGTGGTGGCGCCCGGCGGTTCTGACGCTCATGGGCCAGATCAACGCACGTGACGGCCGCACCGTCGCCGCCGAGCGCGACTACAAGGATGCGATCGATCTCGATACCAAGCTGTTCGGGCCGACTGCCCCCACCGCGCTCGCGGAATTGCGCCTCGGCCAATTCTACAACGAGCAGCAGGTCTACAGTCCCGCGCTGGCGGCGTTCCGCGATGCGTTCACGATACTGAAAAAGGACCCGATCGCGCGGTCCGAGATCGTGCCGGATCAGATCGTTCCTTACATCGCCGCTGCGACGGCGCAGGATCCGACGCACGAACTCGATTCCGAGATCTTTACCGCGAGCCAGCTCACCGGTTCGGGTATCGCCGATCAGACGATTGCGCGCATGGCCGCGCGGGAAGCGGCCGGCAATCCAACGCTCGCCGATCTCATCCGCCAGTCGCAGGATGCGGCCCGCAAGCGCGACGATCTCCGGATGGATCTCGCCGCCGAATACGCAAAGACGGACGACGAGCGCAGAGCCTCGCGCGAACGCCAGATCGACGGTGACCTGCAACAGGCATCGGCCCGGTCCGATCAGCTCGCGGCCCAGGTGAACCAGTCTTATCCGGCTTACGCGCACCTTGCCGATCCCGGTCCGGCGGGACTTTCGGACGTACAGTCCAAGCTCGGCGCCAACGAAGCGTTCCTGTCCTATGTCATCGGAGTGAACGGCAGTTACGGCCTGCTCGTCACCACGCATGGCCTCACCGTGAAGCGCGTCGATGTCAAGGCCGACGCGCTCGCAGCCGATATCAAGTATCTGCGCGCTGCCTTCGTGCCAGCCGTGGGACACGTGCCGGCGTTCAGCCTGAAATCGTCCTATGCGCTCTACAAGCAGTTGCTGGCGCCGTTCGAGCCGCAGCTGAGTGGCATAAGCCATCTGGTCGTGGCCGCGCCGGGCGATCTGGCGAGCCTGCCGCTTTCGCTGCTCGTAACGGAAGAGCCGCGTTCGGCTTCCTATTCGGACGCCGCGTGGCTGATCCGGCGCATGGCGCTGAGCCAGGTGCCCTCGCCGCGCGCATTCCTGGCGTTGCGCATGGCAGAGCAGAACCGCAAAGCGCCGCCGCAGCCGTTCCTCGGCGTCGGCGCGCCGCTCTTCAGCGGAGGTGCCAAACTGGAAGCTTTCGCCGGGACGTGCCTCGAAAATGGCCCGGTGCCTGCAGAGGTGCTGCGCTCGCTGCCGCCATTGCCGGAAACGGCTGGTGAGGTGACCGCGATCGGCCACAAGCTCGGCGCGGGTGCAGATTCGATCCTGATCGGGGCGAATGCGACCGAACGCGATCTGCGTGCGCATCCGCTCGATCGGTACTCCGTGCTCTATTTTGCGACACACGGGTTGCTCCCGGGTGAGCTGCATTGCCAGGCCGAGCCGGGACTCGCGCTCACGCCAGTCGCTGACGCCACATCGACCAATGACGACGGCCTTCTGACCGCGGGCGAGATTGCGGCGCTCAAGCTCAATGCCGATCTGGTCGTGCTGTCGGCGTGCAACACGGCGGCAGGCGGTGGCGGCCGATTCGGTGGTGGTGCGCTCGAAGGACTGGCCGATGCGTTCTTCGATGCCGGTGCGCGTGGGGTGGTGGCGAGTCACTGGCAGGTCCCATCGGCTGCGACGGTGAAGCTTATGACGGGCATGTTCGATCGCGTCGGCGCGAACCGAACCGCCGGTCTGGCGGAGGCGCTGCGGCAGTCCCAACTGGCGCTGATCGCACAGCCCGCGACCGCGCATCCGTTCAACTGGGCAGCATTCACCCTGATCGGTGACGGCGACACCGTTCTGAACACGGTCGCGCTGCAACAGGCAAAGCTCGCGGAGGCTGGGAGACCATGAGCAAACGGTTTCTTCTTTCGATCGCATTCGGTATCGGCTGCGCGATCACGTCGGCACAGGCGGCGCAGATGATCGTTGCCGAAGCGCGCGGCATCGGCCTCAAACCCGGCGCGATGCTCGACACATCGAAGCCGCTGGTTCTCAAGGAAGGGCAGCACGTCACGTTGATCTCCACGACAGGCGCGACGCTCAAGCTGGACGGCCCCTACAACGCCGCGCCGGACGCCGACAAGGGCGGCACCGCCATCGGCGCCAAGCTGGCGGCGCTGACCACCCAGAACAATGTCCGTCTCGGCGAAGTCGGTACGACGCGCACGGGTGCAGCCAAGGACACGCTTCCGTCCGCCTGGGTCATGAATGTCAGCCATCCGGGTGCGGTGTGCCTGCGCGAAGGCAGCAAGCCCGTGCTGTGGCGCAATTCGGCGAAGTCACCCGCGCCGCTCGTCGTGATGCCGGCGGACCGGAGTTGGAAACTTGCCCTCAACTGGCCCGCTGGCAGCGATAGCATGCCGATCACCTCCGAGGTCGCGATGCACGGCGACGCCACGTATTTCGTGAGTGTTGCCGGCACGGAGCAAGCGATCAGCGTCAAAACCGTGCCGTCGGCGCTGGAGACGGATGATATGCGCGCGGCATGGATGGCGGATCGCGGCTGTACCGAGCAGGCCGAAGCCGTATTGCGAGCCACCCGCTGACATTTGCCGGTCTTCGCGCCTGGCTGAAACGCAACCGCGAGCGTCTCGGCATCCTGACGCCTTTCGCAGTCGCCGCGATTTCGGTGCTGATGACGTTTCTCGTCGTGCGCAATATCGATCTGCTCGCCCGTCTCGACACGCTGGTTGGCGACTACCAGACCGCTATTCTATCGCCGCTCGAGCCGCAAGATCCGAAGATCGTGATCGCGGCGGTCAACGAGGACACACTTGCGCAGTTTCCCTACCGCTCGCCGATCGATCGCGGTTTTCTCGCCAACCTGATCACGAGCCTGGCTGCCAAACATCCCAAAGCAATCGGCCTCGATGTACTCTTGGATCAACCGACCGAAGCGGCGAAGGACGATGCGTTAAGCAAAGCCTTGCGCGACACACAGATTCCGATCGTTGTCAGCTATGCGACCTCCAGCAGCATCGTCACCGACCAGCAGGCTTCGTTTCTGGATCACTATGTTCCCAAAGCGGATCGTGCCTTTGCGACTCTGGCCAGCGACAACCACGACATCGTCCGGTGGATCTATCCCGGTGGCCGAGGGCGTGACGGCCATTACATCGCCAGCTTCCCGCGTGCCTTGGCGGCGAAAGTTGGCGTTGCATCGTCACCAGAGCGCGTCGCTATCGTGTGGCATGGGCAGCCCTCACCGAATGCGCCCGCGTTCAACGAGTATCCAGCACAGCTCGCACCGGTACTGCCGGAGGCCTTTTTCAAAGACAAGATCGTCCTTATCGGCTCCGATCTTTCGCTGACCGACCGGCACAAGACGCCGTTCGACGTGTTGAGCTCAAAAGATCGCGGCGAGATGCCCGGGATCGTCATCCAGGCGCACGCTCTGTCGCAATTGCTCGATCGCCTGCCGCAGCAGGATGTCGGTCTGATCGTCAACATCCTGATCGCGCTGTTCTGCGCGGGGATCGGTGCTTCGCTTGGTTGGGTCAACTGGCCGCTCGGTCTGCGCATCGGACTGGCGGTCAGTTTTGTCGTCCTGTTCTGGGTTGGAGGAGGCGCGCTGTTCTATTTCGCGGGCAAGATGATCGGCCTGATCGTCCCAACGCTCTCACTCGCGCTTTCGCTATGGGCGACGGAATCGCTTACCGGTCTCGAGGCACGGCGGCAGCGCGCGTTCATTGAGGGTGCGTTTTCCAGCTATGTTTCGCCCAAGGTGGTCGAACAACTCGTCAAGGATCCCAACAAGCTCAGCCTCGAAGGCGAACGCAGGGTCATGACCTTCATTTTTACCGATATTGCCAATTTCACCACAATGTCGGAGGGCGTGGACGGACATGAGTTGCAACTCATGCTCAATGCCTACCTCGAAGGGATGACCAACTGCGTCCAGAAATATGACGGCACGGTCGATAAATTCATCGGCGATGCTGTTATGGCGATATTCAACGCGCCGCTCGATCAGCCCGATCATGCACAGCAGGCCGTGGAGTGCGCGCTAGAGATGGACCGCTTTGCCGAGCGTTTCCACCTGGAGCAGAAGGCGCGTGGCATTCCGTTCGGCATCACGCGTATCGGTGTGCACACTGGCCCCGCTGTGATCGGCAATTTCGGTTCGCCTGCCAAGCTTACCTACACTGCGCAGGGCGACACAGTGAACACTGCCTCGCGTCTCGAAGGTCTCAATAAGGCTTTCGGCACGCACATCTCGGTGAGCGACGCGACCAAGCAGTTGTGTCCTGGCATCCGCTTCCGGCCGATTGCCGCGGTGATCCTCAAAGGCAAGACGCGACCGGTCGAGGTCTGGGAGCCGCTGCAACCGGATTATCCGCATCCCGAATTCCTCGGCCGCTACGACGCCGCATTCGAGAAGCTCAAAGCCGAAGATCCGGCGGCGCTTCAGGCGTTCGAGATGCTCCACGAGGAGGTGCCGGACGACCCTTGCGTAGCCCTGCACATGGAACGCCTGCGGGCGGGCGAGCGCGGCATCGCAGTAACCCAAACGGAGAAATAGCGGTGACCCGCTTGCCGTGTGCGTCATATTTGGGTCCTGTAGGGGATCGTTTGCGGGGCGGAGGCCCATGATCGTCGCCTTTATCCTGACCGCGATCCTCGCGGTCCTGCGCATCACGGCCGCCCATAGCATCGTGGCGGCGTTGCCCTCGCCCTATGGCGAGTTCGCCCTGCACGTCGTGGGCGTTCTGCTGTTCATCGCGATCGCGATGCTAATCGACCGGATCCTGCGCTTTCTCTACTGGGACCGCTGGCTGCGCCGTCGCCGCAAACAAGACACACCGAAGCTCATCGAGGACATCGTCACCGTCGCGCTGGTGATCGTGGGCATCTCTGCTGGGCTCTCGTTCGAAGCCGGGCTTTCGACCATTGCCGGCCTGATCACCGCGTCCGGGGCCACCGCCGTCATTCTTGGCTTCGCGCTGCAGGGCGTGATCCAGGATCTGTTCAGCGGCCTGTCGATCAATTTCGACGGCTCTTACAATATCGGCGACTGGCTGACGGTCCATTCCGATCAGTTCGATGAGCCGATGTACGGGCGTGTCTCCAGCATCACATGGCGCACAACCTTCCTTCTGCGTGAAGACGGCATGCGTGCGATGATCCCCAACCGCATGATGACCCTCAATCCGGTCACCAATCATTCGCAGCCGGCTGGTGCCAAGCGCGGTTCGGTTGACGTCGAGGTCGAGATCCGGGTTCCGTCGAACCGTGTGATGGACATGCTGCTCGGCGAGACATTCAAGGCCGTCCGTCAGTCCGGTCTGGCCCGCACGCCGGATCCGGACGTTGTCATCAAGCGGCTGACCGCGGATGCCGTCATCTACCAAGTGCGGTTCTGGTACTTCCCGAACGTTCTTTCGCCCTCCGTCGCCGCCGGGATGGTGCTGAAGGCGCTGCACAACGTACTCTGGCTCAACGAAGTGCCGTTGCCGGTCACGCAGATCGAGATGACCGAGCCGCCGAACCTGGCCTTCACGCTTGGCGATCGCGAAATGCGCGATGCATTGAGAGAAGCCGATCTGTTCGAGAACGTTCTGAACGCAGAGCAATTCGAACTTCTGGCCCAGTACAGCAAAACGCTGGAGCTGGCCCGCGGCGCCGTGCTCATGAAACAGGGCGATCCTCCATCCTCGATGTTCATCATCATGGAAGGAGCCGCCAGTGTCTCTGTGACCGGCCGGGACGGCGAGGTCAACGAGGTTGCGATTTCCGCCACCGGCGATGTGGCAGGTGAGATGTCGCTGATGACCGGCGCGCACCGCAATGCGACGGTATCCGCGCTTTCGCGCATGCGGGTGCTGGAGATCAAGAAAGAGGCTATAGAGGCCCTGCTCAAGAACTCGCCGGAGTTGCTCGAGCGGTTCGGCCGTATCCTGGCCAAACGCCAGCACGAACTCGACGAACTTGCCAATCGACCGAGCAAGCGCGAAGTGGTCGAGACCGATATCCTGACGCGGATGAAAAACTTCTTCGCCCGCGCGCTGAGCGACGATTTCTAAAGCTCAGAGTGCGCCGCTGAGCAGCGCCACGACGCCGACATAGGTGATCTGATGCATCAGCTGGTCGGCGCCGAACACGATCCAGTACGAATGGTCCTTCTCGGTCCAGCCGGACCAGATGTCGATCTGCCCCTTCAGCCAGTCGACGTGGTAGTGCAGCAACAACTCCCCGATAAACAGGAGCACGACGATCGTCGTAGATGCGCCCATCACGATGACGATCGGCAGGGTGAAGACCGCATGCAATCCGGCGTGAAGCAGACCGCCGAAGTGTCCATAGACCTTTTTCGTGTCGACCTGGAATTTGGTCTGCAGCACGAAATCGCACAGGAAATGCTTAAGCTGGAACGCGAGCAGCGCCCACAGCACCAAGCTTAGATCCATTACCGTGTCCTTCGTTGCCGGCGGGTTTTCCCTCCGGTACGCCATGCCCCTCGCCGATCATACCGACGGCGGACTGCCGCGAAAGCGGGCGACCGCTCGCACTGTGACCGGTTGAGTGACATTGATTTTAGCAGAGCCGGTGTTCCGAAAGCGTTACTGGCGGGGCGAGGGGGATTCGGACCTGCGGATATCGACTAAAACTCGCATTTTTCGAGGCTTTTTGGCTGCCGCACGGCACCTGCCCAAGAGCTGCGCGCTGATCTGGGACAAGGCTCCCCGATCGCCGGCGTTGCTATCTCACAAATTGCCGTAGACGCCGTAAATCACGCACGCGTTCATGGCCCGACGCTCTGCGGCGCTTTCTTCGGCGGTCTCGCTTTCGCGCTGGCGTCGTAGGTGAACCTCACCGGAATGCACCCCGGACGATCTCTCGTCCGGGGGCAACCGGTCAGGCCGTGGCCCAAGGCAGTCAGAACGTCGAAGAAGTGCTCAGAACGGCCGTATTGTCGTTCGTGTTGCCGTTGATCACGTTGTTCTTGTAGCTGTTGATCGCACCGCCATTAGAGACGTTTACGCCAAACACATTTCCGGTGATCACTGAGTTGCTCAGGTTGATGATCGTGCTGACGCCATTTGCGACAACACCGTCACCGGCGTTGCCGGAGATCGTCATACGATCGGCTGTGATCGTGTTCTTGAACGGTGTGCCAGAGCTGGGATTAACCGCGGCAAGCCCGTGCGTGGAACTCGCAGAGATCGTGGTGTCGCGAATGGCGACGGTAGAGACGGCAGCCGCGGTGGTGTTGTCGACGCGGATGCCGTTCGAATTGTTGTGCAGATTCACACGCGTGATCGTCACCTTGGCGCTGCCGCCGGCTTGAGGCTGGACAAGCACGCCGCCACCGATGCCGGAGCCGCCACCCTGCTGACCGTTGGTTGTGATCGTGGTGTCGCTGATGTCGAGCTGGGCCGGGCCGTTGGGCTGGAACTGCACGCCGTAACCGTTCGGACTGCCGCCGGTGAAATTGCGGATCGCGCAGTTCTCGATCTCCAGCGCCTTTCCGGCAATGAACCTCACGCCGTTAAGGCTGTTCGATCCGACCGGGCCGCCATCGAGCACGAGCCCGCGGATGACTACAACGCAGCTCGGATCGACGCAGTTGACTGTGACGCCGTTTGTGCCGGCGACCAGTATGCCGGCTTCGCCCACGCCTTCATCGGCCAGGGTCATGGCCTTGGTCACGGTCACCCCACCGAAGCCACCGGGATCGAGCGTGTCGATCTCGCCGCCGGCTGCCGTCTTGGAAATCGCCCCGGCGAAGGTCTTGCACGGTGCGGTGCGGGAGCAGGGGTTGACGTCGTCGCCGACCCCGGAAATCCAGGTGCGGGTTGCCTGTGCCTGCGCGGCGGTGGGCAGAAGCAGGCATGCGAACGTGATTGCAAGAAGGTATTTGAACGCTGTCATGTGACTCCCCCTAGAGCGCGAAAAGTGAGTTCTCACTCTAAACGATGTTGCGCGCATTAGCACGCCTTCGCGATGCCTCATCGGCAGTCACGCATGTAAATTTTTTGCAAACCGCGAACATGTTGATCTCACTGCATTAACCGTGGCTGGGGCGGGAGGATTCGAACCTCCGAATGCCGGAATCAAAATCCGGTGCCTTACCACTTGGCGACGCCCCAAGATTTGCGGAGAAAGCGGCAAATTCACGGAGGCGCGGACCATACTCGTGGACCGCGGAATTGCAAATCTGACCTCAACCGCGCGGAACGGCATAGGCGGTGACGGTGGTGGCGATGAATTCCGGGCGTGCGTCACAACGCGCGGCCAACGCATCCAGCGAGGGGTAGCGTCCCCGCGGCATGAGTTCCGGATCGGCCATGCCAACGTAGGAAAGCAGACAGCCTGTGGAAATCACGGTCTGGTCGAACAGGGCGTCGTCCGGCCAAGCCTCGCGCGCCAGCGCCTGAAGCGCGCCCTCACCCTGACGCCTGCAGCGCGCGATCCATTCCGGCCACCGATAGGCTTCCGGGCGGATGAGGCGCTCGTATGCCGCCGCGCCGATCTTTTCGACGCCGCCCGTGGCCAGCGCGACGCGCTGTAGCGCGCGCACCCGCTCTGGCCCGCCGGCGGGCAGCAAAGCGCGATCCGGGCCTACGCTTTGGTCGATCCAATCGAGGATAGCCGCGGACTCGATCAGCACCTGCCCATCGTCCAGCACGAGCGCCGGAATGCGGCCTAGCGGATTGATGGTGAACATGGCGTCGAAGTCGCCGAACACAGATCGTGTGTCGCGCGAAAACGGAATTCCGAGCATCATCAGCGAGATGGCGATGCGGCGGGTAAAAGGCGAATCGTACTGGCCGACAAGGATCATAGGGCGATCCTGACGGTGCGGCAGAAGCCGTTCAACAGCGGTTGCGGGGCAGGGGGGCCATCGTTATAAGGGCGCCTCCCGCGAGCAATTTCGGCCCGAAATCGGCCAGATTGGCTATGCCCTCAAGGCGAAAACAGTCTTGGGAATAGAGTTCGGAGAGTAGCTCAGCCTGGTAGAGCACTACGTTCGGGACGTAGGGGCCGGAGGTTCGAATCCTCTCTCTCCGACCATTTCAGCATGCGAACGGCGTCCGGGTTGGCCCAGATGCCGGATTTGCGACTGAGATTTCCGGCATTCCGCGCATCACGATCTTCGGCCGAGTCCGGCAGATGTTCCATCTCTATGACGTGCGGCGATCTCGCGCCGTTCTTCGGGTAGTTTTTTGCCGTTCCTGACCGAGGCTTGAAAACGGGCTCCTTCTGTTCCATCACGGGATGTGCCGAAACGCCGGCAGGCTTTCCGGAAGTGGCAAGCATGAGCGGGATGTGGCTGGAACCAATTCCTTAGATGAGCGTTGGGCCTCACGGGTTTGGGGGATAACAGGCGTGTTCGCAGCAAACCGGTTGGTCGTGCTGGCGGCCGTTCCGCTGTTCCTTATTCTGGCCTTCGTTGCCTACCTCGCTATCCAATTCGCCGCGAATGAACGTGAAAATCAGGCGCTGGTCCTCCACACCTACCGGGCGATGGACCAGATCCAGCAAATCCTGTCGGATGTGCAAGATGCCGAGACAGGCGCGCGGGGCTATCTGATCACTCACGATCCCGCCTATCTCACCCCATACCGCGCCGGCACGACACGGGTGCATGGGGACCTGGAGGTTTTCGCTCGCCTGACCAGCGATAACCCGGTTCAGCAGGAGCGCGCAGGGCGTCTTGGAGAACTGATCCGCGACCGTCTCGATACGCTGCAGAAAAGCCTCGGCTACGCGCCCGCGCAAAGCGGTGTTGCTCCCGATCTCCTGGCTTCGATGAACAGCGGCAAAGACGCGATGGACAAAGTCCGCGCCCAGATTTCGGGAGGTGTCTCTGAGGAACGGAGACTGCTAGAGGAGAGGCTCCGGTCTCGCCGTCAGGCGGAAAACAACGAGATCAATACCGCTCTTGCGGCGGCTGCAGTGGCATTTCTCATTCTTCTGATCGCGGCGGTTCTGCTGGTAAGCAATAACGCACGGCTCGCGCAAACGGAGGAAGAGCGCACCCGTCAGCGCAACATCCTGCAGGCGACGCTGGACAATGTCCGCGACGGCGTCGCCGTGTTCGACCAGAATGGCGGCCTCGTGGCCTTCAACCAGACGTTTTTCCGGTTTCTCGATTTTCCGGACGATATGGCGGTCCTTGGTGAACTGCTCACGAAATTCCAGGCGATCGATCGCAATCGGGCTCAGGCTGTATTCGAAGAGCTTCCGACCGCCACAGGCGAACCGGAGGATGGATATCAACGCGTCAGCCTGGGCAACCGCGCCCTCGACGTTTATCGCAACGTCGTTCCCGGCGGGGGTTTTCTGGTCGCCGCCATGGACGTTACCGCTCGGGTACGCGCAGAAGACGAGGTCCGTCAGTCGCAAAAGATGGAGGCCATTGGTCACCTCACAGGCGGTGTCGCACATGACTTCAACAACCTGCTGCAGATCATCAGCGCCAATCTCGATCTCGCGTCCGCCGATCTGCGGGGTAATGCGAAGGCCGCACAGCGCCTACAGAACGCCGTCGGCGCCGTGGAACGCGGCTCCCGCTTGACGGGCCAACTGCTTGCGTTTGCGCGGCGGCAGGCGCTGGTGCCGCGGACGCTCAATCTCGGGCGCCTCGTGCCGAGCATGACCGATCTCCTGCGCCGCACCCTTGGCGAGCGAATCGAGATCGAGTCCATCGTCGCAGGCGGGTTGTGGAACACCAGCATCGATGCGAACCAATTGGAGAATGCCGTCATCAATCTGGCGATCAACGCGCGCGACGCGATGCCTGACGGCGGCAAGCTCACTATAGAGGCCGCCAACGCGTTCCTTGACGACAACTACGCCGCAGGACACGCGGAGGTCGTGCCGGGCCAGTACGTCCTGCTGGCCGTCAGCGACACTGGCCACGGCATGCCTCCCGAGATTGCAGCGCGCGTGTTCGAACCGTTCTTCACCACGAAAGCCGAAGGGCAGGGCACCGGTCTCGGCCTCAGCCAGGTTTACGGCTTCGTCAAACAGTCCGGCGGCCACATCAAGATTTACAGCGAGGTCGGTCACGGAACGACCATCAAGCTGTATCTCCCGCGCACCCGCAAAGCCGAGGAAGATCTCGGTCACGTCGCGGCCGCTCCGGTCGCTGGCGGCGACGAGACGCTCTTGGTCGTCGAAGACGACGAGGGCGTGCGCGCCGCCGTCGTCGATATGCTGAGCGAACTCGGCTATAACGTTCTCAAGGCGCACAATGCGGAAGATGCGCTCACTGTTCTGCGCAGCGGTATCAGGATCGATTTGCTATTCACCGACGTCGTGATGCCAGGGCCGGTCCCGACGCGCGAACTTGCGCGGCGTGCGCAGGAAATGCAGCCGGGCATCGCGATCCTGTTCACGTCGGGCTACACCCAGAATGCGATCGTTCACAACGGCAAGCTGGACGACGACGTGTTCTTGTTGTCGAAGCCTTATCGCAGGGATGATTTGGCCCGGAAGCTGCGCAGCATGCTCGACGGCGATGCGAAGGACGTTACTGAAGCCGCCGCGGCGATCGAAGCGTCGGCCAACGATCCTGGCATACCGCCAGCACCCGCGACCCCGCGCAAGGCGCTGGTCGTCGAAGACGTCGCGCTCATCCGCATGACCACGGTGGACATGCTGGCCGAACTGGGATTCGAAACGCTCGAGGCCGGCAACGGTGCGGAAGCGTTGAAGATGCTGGAAGACGATTCTTCCATCGACTTGCTTCTGACAGATCTGGGTCTGCCGGGAATGAGCGGCGGTGCGCTCTCTGCCGCCGCGCGCGTGCTCAGGCCTGACCTGAAGATCGTCATTGCCAGCGGGTATTCGTCGGAAAGTGCTTCGGAAGGCGTCCCGGAAGACGCGACATTCCTGCAGAAACCGTTCGATCTTCTCCAGCTGCGCCGGGCCGTTGAGGCTTAGTTAAACGCATTTCGCCGTGCTTATTGCGAGCCCAAACAAAAAGCCCGCGGATAAACCGCGGGCTTTTGCCGAAGAACGAAGTGTTTTCAGAAATTGACGCCGACTTCCAGCATCGCGCGGCCTTGGTCGGTGTCGTTGCCGTTCGGGCCTAATGCGAGTCCTGGCTTGCCGAAGCGGCCCTTCGTTGCATCGGTCGCGAAGGTGTACGACCCTTCGATCCGAGCGAAGAAAATCTTGTAGAGATAGGTCGGCGTGATCGTCAGCGACGTGCCATCGCTGCCTGGACCGAACAGCAGGTTGGCAGCCCCGTGTTTGCTGTCCTCGGTTTCATATTCGACCCGCCCGGACAGCTTCCAGTTGTCGTTGAAGGAGTATGTCGCAAGCACCGCTGCGCCGAACATATTGGAGTCGCTGGTGTAGCCCAGCGCGAGATTCTTCGGCACATCCTGGTATTGGATATACGGGCTGATCACCCATGGTCCATCGGTGTGGGTGTAGATCAGGTTGAAGATCGAGCCGCTGTTCTGTGCAGGCGGCGTGGCGAAGCCACCGACCGGCAGCGAGCCGCCAAGATTGCCGCCGCCGGCGAACGCGACCGTATCGGCGCCGCTGTTGAAGCCGTAGGAGAGAAGACCCGATACCCAGTTCCAGCGGTTCGAGTAATAACCGTCGTTCCAGGAGATCGAAGCGCTGAGGGGGCCCGACGCATAGTTCAACTGCACGCCGCGGCTGATGGCCGGTTCCTGGTTCCACAGGAGGCCGCGCTCGATGTTCATGTTCTGGAACGTGAATGTGTACTCGTCGCCGATCAGGGTCGGCAGCTTGCCTGCCTGGACGCTGAACTGGTCGTTGATGATGAACTTGCCGTAGGCCACCGGTACCACGCCGTAGGTCTTGCCGGTGATGTCGTTGGACTCGATGTAGGGCGAGGCCAGAGAGGGAAGGGCGTATTCGCCGGCCTGGATGAAATATTGGAACTGGCCGTCCGTTTTCTGGATAAAGACCTGCGCATTCGACAGATCGACCGCGTCGTCCGTGTCTCGCGGGAAGAAGTGCTGCGAATTGGTCTGGGCGAAGGCGAGACCGCTGACCGAACCGGTTATGTAGGTCTTGCCGAGGAAACCGAGATCGACGCTGTAAGGATTGGGATCGGCCGTCAGCGGACCGCTCATGGCCGGTGTGCTCAAAGCGTCGGCATAGGCTGGCGCAGCAATAGCCGAACTCACGGCACACAGCAGCGCCAAAGACAATTTCTTCATCGGTGAGAACCCCTTTTGAAACATGCTGAGGGCAGGTTTCGTATCGGGGCATATGTTTTCAATGCGTCATCAGCGACGATTTCTCATAAAAATCATAGTGGCCACGGGTTTTTAGAGCCCGTTGTCGCGAAGCAACATGGACTTGCACGGATTGTGTGCAGAGCGCTGCCCGATTGGGCGGAGATGCTACGCGTTCGTCCGTCCGGCGGGCGCCAGCGTCAGATGCAGACCGCCGTCGGTCAACAGCATTTCTCCGGTGACGTGACGCGACTCCGGACCGGCAAAAAACAGGACCGTCTTCGCGATCTCGTCGCCGTCGGCGGCGCGCTTGAGCGGCGCGGTGGCGGCCTGATCGTCGGTGATGCGTTTGAACGCCTCATCGCCGAAACGATTCTTGAACCAGCCGGTCGCGACATATCCCGGACAAACGGCGTTGACCCGAATCTCCGGCGCCAGCGCGCGTGCGAGCGAGAGCGTCATCGTGTTCAGCGCGCCTTTCGAAGCCGCATAGGCGACCGACGATCCGATGCCTTTCACCCCGGCAATAGAGGACACGTTCACGACCGAGCCTTCGCCGTGCTTTTTCATCGCCGGTGCGACGGCGCGGATCATCTGGAAGGCGCCGATCACGTTCACAGCATAAATGTTCTGGAAGTCTTCCGCAGACAGCGCATCGAGATCGCCGTGTGCCGCGAACTTCGTCGTGCCGGCATTGTTGACGAGGATATGAACGCTACCCCAAGCGTCCAGCGCGGCCGCGGCGAGCTTTTTGCAATCCGCGTCCTTTGCGACGTCGCCCTGCACAAGCCGCGCATCTGCGCCGGAGGCTTTCACGGCCTCGAACACCTCGCGCGCTTCCTTTTCGCTCTTGGTGTAGTTGACGACCACGTTCGCTCCGCGATGAGCGAGGCCGAGCGCGACCGAAGCGCCGATGCCGGTTGCCGAACCCGTTACGATCGCGGATTTGCCCTTGAGGTCGCGGTGTTCCATATGCGTGTCCATCCTGTGGTATCGTTCAAACCCGGCGGGCTCGCCGGTTCCATGGCAAATCGTACAAGGCCTGAATGACCTCGCAAACCGCCGTATCTGCAGTTCCGGCCGATTTTGATGGCGATGCGGCGCCCGCCGAAGGGGCACGGATGCGAATCGTTCTGGTCCGGCACGGCCAGCCTGCCATCGACGCCGCACCGCGGACCAGCCACAGGGGCTTCCGCGACTATATCGATGCCTACGAGGCCGCGGGTCTTGCACCGGGCAGCGCTCCGCCGGAAGAGTTGCAGGACCTCCTGAAGGAGCTGACTGCAGTCTTCACGAGTGGCAAGCCGCGGGCGCAAGAGAGTGCGGCCAAGCTCGCTCCCAACGCGGAGCTGATCGCCGATCCGCTGTTCGCCGAAGCGCCGCTGGCGGCCCCTCGCATACCGCTTCTCCGGATGAAAGTACCCAAATGGGCGGTCGTGGCCCGCATCCTGTGGCACGCCGGCTATCACCCGGAGATCGAGAACTACCGCAAGTCGAAGCACCGCGCTTCGGCGGCTGCCGACATCCTGATCGCTCGCGCGCGACAACAAGGCGCGACGGCGCTGGTCGCCCACGGATACTTCAACTTCCTGATCGGCCGCGAACTACGCCATCGCGGCTTCGTCACAAGCGGTTCGCACCGCGTCCACTACTGGAACGCGGTGGCTTACGAAAAGTCTGTTGCCTAGCGAAAGTTGACGTTCGACCCGGCTGCCGCGAAAACGACGACCGCACCGGATTTTCCGCCCCTTGGCCAAAGCATTCAAGCGGTGGACAAGGCGGAACGCTATCAAGGGAGTCCCACGTGGCCATCGAAACCAAGATCGAGTTCAAGGGCGCGGAGGGTATGGCCGAAGCCTACCTCTATACGCCGTCATCGTCGGGCGAGTGGCCGGGCGTCATTCATCTGACCGATATCGCGGGCATTCGCGATGCGAACCGCGACATGGCAAAGCGCCAGTCCGATGCCGGTTACACGGTCGTGTTGCCCAACATCTACTACCGTACGACACGGCTGCCGATTTTCGACTTCGTGCCGAAGATGGGCGACGAGCGCTCGATGAAACGGTTCATGGAACTCCGCAACGCGCTTCCGCCGGCGGCGATGGATGCCGATGGCCATGCCTATGTGGATTCGCTGCTTGCGCGGCCTGAGGTGAGCGGGAGCGAGGTCGGCGTCATCGGCTATTGCTTCACCGGAGCGATGGCGATGCGCATTGCTGCGGCCGAGCCGGACAAAGTTGCTGCCGCCGCGTCCTTTCACGGGGGTGGTCTGTATACGGATCAACCGGAGAGCCCGCACCGCTTGCTGCCGAAGATCAAGGCACGTCTCTATTTCGGCCATGCGATCGAAGATCGTTCCATGCCGGAGGATGCGATCAAGAAACTCGACGAGGCGCTCGCGGCATGGGGCGGCCGGTGGGAAAGCGAAACTTATCCCGGCGCGCATCACGGCTGGACGGTCCCCGGCGGTCCGGTCTACCAGGAAAGCGGTTCGAACAGACATTTCCAAAAGCTCGAAGAACTCTTCAAGGCAACGCTCTAAGAGCCGATGAAAATGGTGCCCCTGGCCGGGATCGAACCAGCACGCCCGTGAAGGCAACAGATTTTGAGTCTGCCGCGTCTACCGTTCCGCCACAGGGGCACTCAAGCAGGCTTGATCGGAAGGCGGCGGATAATAGTCGCCCATCCTTGGCGGTCAACTTTGCTTGCCGGTCGATGGGCGGCTTAGCTTTCGGGTAGCCAAAAAAATCGGGGAATCGTCATGAAGCTCTACACCGAGAACTATCCCGCGCCGAACCCGCGCAAGGTGCACATCTATCTCGCCGAGAAAGGCATCGACGTGCCGCGCGTGCATGTGAAGATGCAGGAGCGCGGCCACAAGGCGCCCGACTTTGTGCAGAAGAACTCGCTGGGCCAGGTGCCGGTGCTGGAAACCGACGACGGCAAATTCATCTCGGAATCGATTGCGATCTGCCGTTACTTCGAAGCACAGCACCCTACCCCGCCGCTATTCGGGCGCGATCCGTTCGATCAGGCGATGGTGGAGATGTGGATCCGGCGGGCGGAATTCCGGCTGTGGAATCCGATGGGGCAGGTGTGGATCAACGCCGATCCACGCACGGCGGTGGTCAATCCGAACCAGTTCAAGGATTACGGCGAATTCAGCAAAAAGACGCTGGCCAATGCCATGCGCTGGATCGATCGCGAACTGGGCGAAGGGCGGGAATTCCTGGCCGGAGAACGCTACAGCATGGCGGACATTGTGCTCCTGTGCGGGATCGACTTCGCTGGGTTCATTCACCAGGAAATACCTGAAGATGCTCGGCATTTACGTGCCTGGCACGAGCGCGTTTCGGCCCGGCCAAGTGCCCGGGCGCCGGGAGTCTGAACCGGGCTGTCCGCCCCTGCCAAAAGCCTTTTCTGGAGCTCGCGCAACTTATGCGGGTGCGTTCGGGCATCTTTTAATTAAGCACTATTAAACGAAACGGGCGGCTCGCGAGCTTTCGGCAACGGTCGACCGCTAGAGTGTGACCACTGGCAACGCCGCCTTCTGCGGCACACGGTCAAGGAAGCGGGCGAGTGAAGACGTCATGCGCGTAGCGATTCTCTGTGTCTGCATCGTGATCATGGGCGCCGCCGTCCTGTGGCCGGTGATCGCCTATCTACCGGTCGATCCGATGCCTGGCGATTTCCACATCAACGCCAATACCATCCATCTCTACGTTCCCCTCACAACCTGCATTTCGGCCAGCGTCGTTCTGACCCTTTTCTTTTGGTATATGCGGAAGTAAGAGCGCCCGTAGCTCCCGCAAATACCGAGTCCTGCCATGACGCTCCGCCCCATCCGCCGCGCGTTGCTTTCCGTTTCCGACAAATCCGGCCTGGTCGATTTCGCCAAAGGCCTCGCCAAACACGGGGTGGCGCTGATCTCTACCGGCGGTACGGCGAAGGCGTTGCGCGAGGCAGGCCTGACGGTGGCAGACGTGTCCGACGTCACCGGCTTTCCGGAGATGATGGACGGCCGGGTCAAGACTCTGCATCCGAAAATCCATGGCGGCTTTCTGAGCCTGCGCGATAAGCCCGATCACGCCGCGGCAATGCGCGAACATGGAATCGAGGGCATCGATCTGCTGGTCTCCAATCTCTACCCATTCGAAGCGACGGTCGCGAAGGGCGCGGATTTCGACGAGACGATCGAGAACATCGATATCGGCGGTCCGGCGATGACGCGTTCGGCGGCGAAGAACCACGACTGGGTCACGATCGTCGTCGACCCGGAAGACTACGCCGCCGTGCTTGCCGAAATGGATGCGCATAACGGCGCGACGACTCTTGCCCTGCGCCGTAAGCTCGCTCAGACCGCGTTTGCACGCACGGCCGCTTACGATGCTGCGGTATCGAACTGGTTTGCGGGCGAACTCGCCAAGGACGGTGAGACCGCGCCGCCGCGCTATCGCTCCTTCGCGGGCCACCTGCGCCAACCTTTGCGCTACGGCGAGAATCCGCACCAGAAAGCGGCGTTCTATGTCGGCGGCGAGAAGCGCTTCGGCGTTGCTACCGCGGAGCAGATTCAGGGCCGCGAGCTCAGCTATATCAACATCCTCGATGCCGATGCGGCGGTCGAGCTGGTGGCTGAGTTCAGCAAAGGGCCGGCCTGCGCGATCATCAAACACGCCAATCCCTGCGGCGTCGCCGTCGGCGCGTCGTTCAAGGACGCCTATCTGCGTGCCTACGAATGCGACCCCGTCAGCCGCTTCGGCGGCATCATCGCGCTGAACGGGGAACTCGACGGCGAGACCGCGGAAGAGATCGCAAAGATCGTCACCGACGTAATCGTCGTGCCGAGCGCGACCGAGGAAGCGAAAGCGGAAATCACCCGCCGCAGGAACGCGCGTCTGCTGATCACTGGCGGCCTGCCCGATCCCTACGCGCCGGGCTGGACCGTCAAATCGGTGGCCGGCGGCTTGCTGGTGCAGACGCGCGACGATGCGAATGCCGACAAGCTCGAACTGAAGGTCGTCACCAAGAAACATCCGACGCAGGAACAGATCGCCGACCTGAAATTTGCGTTCCGCGTGTGCAAGCACGTGAAGTCGAACACGGTCGTCTATGCCAAGGATGGCGCCACGGTCGGCATCGGCGCGGGCCAGATGAGCCGGGTGGATTCGGCACGAATCGCCGCGATCAAGGCGCGCGATGCCGCCAAGGCGGCAGGCTGGAGCGAGCCGCGCACCATCGGCTCGGTGGCCGCCTCAGACGCATTCTTCCCATTTCCGGATGGTCTTCTGGCTGTCGTGGAAGCGGGCGCCACCGCCGTGATTCAGCCCGGCGGTTCGATCAACGACAAGGACGTCATCGCCGCCGCCGACGAAGCCGGTATCGCGATGGTGTTCAGCGGCGTACGCCAGTTCCGCCACTAGGCAAGCGTAGCGCGTTCTTCCTTTACGAAGATCATCAGGAACAGGCCGAGCGCCAGGAAACCGATGATCGCGAACATGCCGCCGCGCTGACTGGCGGTCAGCGCCGTCATGATCGTCACCGAGGCATTGGCGAGGAACGTCGTCGACGTTCCCGACAGCGACATGAGCCCGAAGAACTCGGTCATCTTCTCCGCCGGAGCCAGCCGGGCCATCATCGTGCGCGCATTGGCGTAGCCCGCGGTGATGAACACGGCCACGCCGTTGATGATCATCAGGTAGATCAGCTCAGGCCATGTGTTGAAGAACGGCAGCGAATTGACGTGCGGTTGGGCCGTGTCATAGGGGATGAACCACAGGATGCGATCCGGCGCCATCGTGAGGCCCAGCGAAAAGAAGAACAGCGTGCCGCCAATGCTGACGAAGATCGCGCGTTTGGAACCGAATCGGTTGTCGAGCCAGCCACCGAAGAATCCGCCCAGAACCGCGAAGATGCTGAGTTCGATGCCGTAGACCGTCATGGTCAGGGCGCCCCAATGGAACGTGCCGGCGGCGTAGATGCCGCCGAATAGCAGCACCGCGCTCATGCCGTCGTTGAAGAACGTGCGCGCAATCAGATACTGCGCCACGTTGCGATAGTGCTTCAGGCTCTTGATCGTGCGCCAGACGGATTGTACGCCCGCGCGCATCTGCTGAAACAGGCCGATCTCGACGCCGGGCTTATCCGGGGTGAACAGGAACAGCGGGATTGCGAGTGCGAACAGCCAGATGCCCGACATCGGACCGGCAAGACGTTCGGGGTCGTGCGCGGCCTGGCTGACCCCGAACAGCGGATGCGACGGCACGAAGCTCCAATCCACCTGCCCGGGAAGCGTGAACGCGAGCATCATGAAGGTCAGCAGCACGATGCCGGAGGCGTTGCCGAGTGCGAGGCCGAGGCCGGAAAGCGGGCCGACCTGGTTGTGCGAGGCGATGGTCGGCAGCATCGCATTGTGGAACACCGCGGAAAACTCGAACGCGAAGTTCGCCGAGATCACCATTGCGCTGATCAGAACGATCTGCGGCCATGTCGAGTGGGGAACGCTGAACCACATGCCCAGCATGGCAGCGACCATAATAACCGTATAGACGCCGATCCACGGCTTGCGGCGCCCGCCGACGTCCGCGATCGCGCCGAGAAACGGCGCGCACAATGCGGTGAAAAATCCGCCCCAGGACGACATCGCCGACCAGATGATCTGGCCGCGCACAGGATTGCCGATCACCGTCGTCGCGAAATACGGCGCGAAGATGTAGATCGTAACCAGCAGCACATAGGGGTTGCGGGCGCCTTCATACATGGCCCATGCGACCTGGCCGAGGCGGTTTGAGATCGGTCCGCCCGTAGCGGATACGCCCGCGGGACCGACGAGCCACGAGGCCGTTCCTGCGGCCTCTACGGCGGCCATCGACGCTGGGTTACCGTCGGGTTCGCCCGCTGCGGGATCGACGATCGCGCCCCCGCTACTCGAAGATTTCACCGGCGTTCACTCCCCAGAGTCGCGTCTTGTCTACCCAGCCGCCGGCGCCATCGACCTCGACCTTGCAGACCTGAGGCTGACACGCCCGGAGCTTGGCGACAACGCCGGGTTCGAGCAACGCGACCGCGGGCGTTCCGGCGGAAGGGCCGAGCCGCGCGGTGGCCCGCCCGATGCCGGTGATCAGCACCGTGCGGGTATCGGAAAGCATTGTCTGGTGCACCCATCCGACAGCACCGTCGGCATCGCTGACACGCCGCCACGCGTCGTAGGTTGCCATCACATGAACGGGATATCCCTTGCGATGGTATTCCCACAGCACGCGATAGCGGTAATCGGGGCCTTGGCGCAGGTAGACCTTTTCGCGGCTGAGGCTGGCGTAGTGAGGTGCGAAAGCCACCTGGTCGGCTGCCAGCGCAGGCGCGCAACCGAAGATCAATAGCAGCACGAGAGCCTGACAGCGGCGGACCAGAGCGAATCCCATACTCGCGTTTTAGCGCGCTCCAGAGTTATGCAAAACGCCTGAATTTGGCGCATCCTTGACCACCCCCGCCTCGCACTCTAAGAGCGACGAAAGACAGTTTTCCGGAGGGGACATGCCCGCGAAGAAGCTCGCCGTGATCGTCACGCGCAAGCTGCCCGACGCGATCGAAACGCGCATGCGGGAGCTTTTCGACACGCGCCTCAACGTCGAAGACCGCCCGATGAGCCAGGCCGAACTGATCGAGGCGGTGCAGAAGGCCGACGTGCTCGTCCCCACCATCACCGACCGCGTCGATTCCAAAGTGATCGTGCGCGCCGGTCCGAACCTGAAGCTGATCGCCAATTTCG
>DASXDS010000033.1:0-98229 GCA_036490455.1 Rhizomicrobium sp. | reverse complement strand
TTGAACGGCTGTATCGTTGAAGGCATTGTTAAAGATAATCGTTGCGCCAGCATCGTTTTTTAGCGTGCCGCCGCCGAGCGATGTGCTGAACGGATTCTCGCCGAGGTTGATCGAAACGCTGCCGTTCTCGGTGAACGTGCCCTTGTTCTCCAGCACGTAACCGCCATCGATATCCAATGCGCCGGACGAAAGGGTCGAGGTACCTTCCAGCACCGTCGTGCCGGTACCTGTCATGAGCATCGAACCGCCGGCAAACTGAGCGCCGCCTGCCAGCGTGAATGTGGTGGCACCCGCCACCTCGCCGCCAGTTTGCTTGAACAGGTTTTCGATCGTGGTTGCCCCAGTGATCGAAAGCTCGCCGCTTTCCAGAAACACCGTGCCCGCACCGGCGCTCGTTCCGCCGCTCAGCGTGAATGTGTCGCCGCTTCCGTTTGCGTTGAAGCCAAGCGTCGTTCCCGACGCCACGGAGAACGCGGTGGCCGACGACGAGCCGCCCCCATTGAGGTCAAACTCGCCGGCCATGACGGATACCGAACCGCTTCCGGTATCGGTGAACGTGACATTGATGCGCGTGTCGCCGCCCAAGCCGGTGTTCTGCACCGCTCCGGCGTTGGTGAAGCTGACTGTGCCTGAGTTCGCAGAAAGAGCGGTGTCGGTGGAAGTATTGTTGAAAACGATCGTGCCGCTTGCATCGTTCTGAAGCTTGCCGCCACCCAATGTGCCACCCGCGGGGTTTTCGCCGAGGGTAATGGACGTCGTCTGACTCTCCGTGAAGGTGCCCTGATTCTCCAGGACATAGCCGCCGTCGAGAAATATCCCGCCGGACGTGAGGGTCGAAGCACCTTGCAACACGGCCGTGCCACTACCGCTCATCAGCATCTGACCGCCGGTGAATGCGGCGCCGCCCGCTAGCGTCACTGTGCCGGGGCCACCCAGCGTGCCGTTCAACTGCGTGTAAAGTCCCGTGACCGAGGACGTGCCGTCGAGCGTCAGCACTGCGTTCTGGACCTTAAGCGTGTTCGCGAAGGTTGCGGCGTTGGAGACAATCAACGTGCCGGCAGTCGCCGTGAAGGCGTCGTTACCGACCGACAGCGAGTTGACGGTCACCGTGTTTCCGGAGTTGCTGTAGTCTATGGTGTGAAAATCAGCCGTGTTGATGACGACGTCGTCGCTGGAGCTTGGCACCGTACCGCCGCTCCAGTTGCCCGGAGTCGTCCATTCGCCGTCTGTGTCGTTGAGCCAATTTTTTGTCATCGCACACCCCACTTTGCTGGGGATGCGAAACGCCCAATGTTGTCACCGCCATCCCCATGGGAAAGTGAAGGCCAGCGGCTGTGAAAAGTAAAGCAGTGGCGAAGAAATCGCTGTGACACCGATACGCTTCGACGTGCCGAACGCGCCGGTTCGTTTAACGCGCAGCATTCTTTCTTTGCGTGCGTGTGACGGTTTTCCGACAACACCGTTGCGGTTGCTTGCTGCGAACCCGCAAATCTCTCCAGTTATTTCACTAGCCGTTCCCGAGGGTTAGTAAGGAGGACTTCGGGTGTGGGCGTCCTGCGCAAACCGTCTTGCGTGCTTGGCGGATGGGTTCACAATGCCGAAAACATCCGGGAGACGGCCATGGCACGCGATTTTGATCTGGTCATTCGAAACGGCATGGTGGTGGACGGCACGGGCGGCGCGCCGTTCGAAGCCGACGTCGCCATTGCCGGAGGACGGATCGCGGCGATCGGCAAAGGATTGCCGGCGGGTTCGGAAGAAATCGACGCCAAAGGCAAGCTCGTCACGCCGGGCTTCGTCGACATCCATACCCATTACGACGGCCAGGCCATCTGGTCGAAGCACCTGTCGCCGTCGTCGGCGCATGGCGTGACGACGGTGGTCGGCGGTAATTGCGGCGTGGGCTTCGCGCCGTGCCGGCCCGAGCATCGCGACATGCTGGTCAGCGTGATGGAAGGCGTCGAGGACATTCCCGAAGTCGTGATGACCGAAGGCCTCACCTGGGATTGGGAGACCTATCCGGAATATCTCGATGCGCTGGAGAAGCGCCCGCGCGATATCGATTTCGCTTCGCAGATCCCGCATTCCGCCGTGCGTGTCTATGTGATGGGCCAGCGTGGCGCCGACCGGGAGCCCGCGACACCGGACGATCTGAAGAAGATGCAGGCGGTGGTGCGTGAGGCGATCGGCGTTGGCGCGCTAGGCTTCGCCACGTCGCGCCTCATTATCCACAAGACCGGTCATGGCGATCCGATCCCGACCTTCATGGCGGAAGAGAGCGAACTGGAAGCGATGGCGCTCGCGCTGAAGGATTGCGGCCGCGGCGTGCTACAGGCGGTGTTCGGTGTGCCGGGCCGCACCTTCGAGGATGAGATCGATCTGCTGTCCCGTCTGACAAAGCTGTCCGGCCGGCCTGCCAGCTTCACCATGGCGCAGGACCCGGCGAAGCCAGACGCGTGGCGCAACGTGATGAAGCATCTGGCGAACGCGAATGCCGGCGGACCGGCTATCCGCGCACAGGTCTATCCGCGTCCGATCGGCATGGTGCTCGGCTTCGATCTGTCGGTGAATCCGTTCTGTCTGTGCCCGAGTTATCAGCCGCTCGTGAAGCTGCCGTTCGAACAACGCATTGCGGAGTTGCGCAAACCCGAGTTGCGGGCGAAGCTTCTGATGGAAGAACCGATCGATCCTGTTGTGCCGCTGTCCAAACTCGGTCGCGCGTTCGAGCGGATGTATCCATTCAACGATCCACCGGACTACGAGCCGCCGGAAGACCAGAGTATCGCGGCACAGGCGCGCGCGCGCGGCATGACACCGGCCGAACTCGCTTACGATATGCTGCTGCAGAACGGCGGACGCGCGATGCTGTTCGTGGCGCTCGCAAACTATGCGAACAGCACGCTCGATCCCGTGTTGTCGATGATGACCGATCCGAACTGTGTGCTCGGTCTGGGCGATGGGGGCGCGCATTACGGTATGATCTGCGATTCCAGCTATCCGACATTCGTGCTCTCCCACTGGGCGCGTGACCGCAAAGGCGCAAAGCTGCCGATCGAACAGGCGATCCGTTCGCTCTCCGCCAGACCGGCCGCAACGGTCGGTTTGAACGATCGCGGAATCCTCTCGGTGGGCCGCAAGGCGGACATCAATGTGATCGACCACGCGGCGGTGACGCTGCCGCGCCCGATGATCCGCTACGACCTGCCCGCAGGCGGCCGCCGGCTGGATCAAGGCGCGAGCGGCTACGACGCGACAATCGTCAGCGGCACGATCATCGCGCGCGAAGACACACCGACCGGCGCCCTCCCCGGCCGCCTGGTCCGCGGCGCGCAGGAGGTGCCGGCCGGCTAGAAACAGAAGACGGTTCGCGCAGAGGCGCAGAGGTATTTGCGCCAGGACTCGACAGATATTCGTGAGCTTCGAGCGGCCTCGTCGGTCGGCGCGCTTCGCGCGCCAATAGAGCGCGGCCGCACAGCTGAGTTCGATACCAAAGACCGTCTGCGATCTCTGCGCGAACCAAGCAATTTGCGCCATATAATAACACGCGTTATATTTCTGCTCACAAGACAGCGCGGCATACCGTGCCGGCGGAGGGACGCATGTTCGACAAATTCCGGGCGATCGACACCGATACCCATATTACTGAACCGCCGGACGTCTGGACTTCCCGGGTTTCAAAAAAATGGGGCGAGCGCGTTCCGCATATCCGGCGCGTCAACGGCATGGACTGCTGGTTTGTCGGCGACCAGATCATCCACGCACCCGGCTGGGTGACGATGGCGGGGTTCGACGGCTCTTATCCAGAACATCCCAAAGGCTATGATGACATACCGGCAAGTGCGTTCGATGCGCGCGAGCGTCTCGCGTTCATGGATCGCGAAGGCATCCAGGCGCAGGTGCTATATCCGAATGTCGGAGGCTTCGGCTCCGGCGGCTTTCTGAAACTCAAAGAACCCGAACTGATGCTCGAATGCGTACGCGCCTACAACGATTTTCTTGCGGAGTGGTGTAGCGCCGATCCCGATCGTCTGCTCGGCGGCGCCGCGGTGCCATTCTGGGATGCAGGCGAATGCGTGAAGGAAATCCATCGCGCCGCCGGCCTCGGCCACAAGACCATCCTCGCCTGCATCGCGCCGCAGGATTTTGGCTTGCCGCGGCTGGCACACCCGCACTGGAATCCGGTGTGGGCGGCGATCGAGGAAACGGGGTTGCCGGTGAGTTTCCATATCGGCGGCGGCGCGCTTAGCGGCAGTTTCGAAGACGATCCATCGCAGATGGGCGTGCGCGCGACGATCGCCGGCGCGTCGACCCTGCTCTTCATGGGCAATATCGGCTGCATCACCGAAATCCTGTTCGGCGGCATCTGCCATCGCTTTCCCGAGCTGAAGCTGTTCACGGTCGAAAGCGGCGCGGGTTGGCTTCCGTCGTTCCTCGAAACCTGCGACTGGCAATTCATGAACGGCAGCGTTCGCAAGGAACACCCGAGCTACCTGCTGCCCAGCGAGTATTTCCGCCGCCAGATCCACGCGAGCTTCTGGTTCGAAACCAAACGCGCCGGCATCGAAAACGCGATCGACCAGTTTCCGGACAACATCATGTGGGAAACGGATTACCCGCACCCCACCTCGCAATCGCCCGGTCTGAAAGAAGGCTGGTCGCGCCATCCGCGCGAATATGTCGAAGACAAGCTCGCGTTCCTCGGCGAAGCGCGGCTGCAGAAAGTGCTTCACACCAACGCCGCGCGGTTCTTCGGCCTGCCGCACTGAGATGGGCCGTGGCTAAGCGGCCTGCTTTTCCCAGTGCTTCTGATAAATGCCCGGCAGGCGACGGTAGAAATCGGCTTCCATGCCGGCCAGGACGCCGCGCCTATACAGTCCGACATTGCGCAGGATACCGCGCAGGTGATCCGGTTTCACATCGCGCAGCGCCGGCGCCGTGAACAATGCGCGTTGCCAGGTATCGTCGACCAGCCGTCCATAGGCGCGCGTGACGCAAGGCTGCATGCCGCCGGGTTTCTGCCCCGCCCGCCATCCGGCGACGTTGTTGTAGGGCGGATTGACGGTGAGCGAATCCAGCTGCGACCAGTCGGCGTTGGTGTTGGACAGGTTGGCGTAGAGCCGTATCTGTCCCGGCTCGCCGCTATCGACATGGAACGAGGTGGCCAGAATCCAGGCGTGGACAACCAGCAGGTGCCAGAAGAACGGATCGCTGGAAAGCCCCGCTATCATTGCGAGACGGTAGTTCATGTCGTTGGGGAAATAGCGGAACTCGCGGATATACCGCTCGAAGATCGGATAGCTGCCGAGAAACGGCATGACAAAGCGGATGATGTGGGCGAACCAGCCATACTGCTTCTCGGCAAGGATGCCGAGATGGTTCTCCGCCTCTCGGTCGGCAAGTAATATGACGTCGCGTTTGAGGCCGATGAACGCCGCGTCTTCGTAGAAGAACGGCGCATTGGCATCGGCCCAGGGAATCCAGATCTTCATCGCGAACGGCGACGTTGGCATCTTCACGCCAAACTTCCTGTCGAGCTTCGACGGCGCGCAATGGCGTTCGAAGTTGACGATTTTGTCTTCCAGAAGCGCCACGTCAGCAACGAAGTCGGGACGGATTTTCACAACCAGCGCGTCGGGCTCCGGCACGCGTTGAAGTGCGGCTTCCATGTTGCGGAGTTGGTAGACGACACCGGTCTGATAGCGCCCGCCTGTGACCTCCGGCTGCGGCACACGGATCAGTTCCACCCCGTCCAACGTCTCGAACGGCGCCACGAAGGGATCAATCTCCGGCGTATCCCACGTCACCGCGAGAATGCGCTTGATGACGCCCTTCTGTTTCAGCGCCTGCAACGGCGCGAGGCTCAGCATCACAAGTTCGCGGTTTTTCGTGAACCCCGTGACGACGGCGGTGACCGGCCTAGACATAACGGCGCGTCCCGAACGCTTCGACGGGATCGCCGCTCACCTGCGCCAGGCGCGCCGGGTCGCCGAAGAACTGGGCTTCATGCACCGCGACCGAGCGCACCGGCTCACCGTTTTCCAGATACGTAGCGATTACGTCGGACAGGTAAGGTTTGCGCGTTTCGACAATGAAGCGCCGCACGCGCCCGGCATCCGCGAAATAATAGCAACCGATCACTCCGCGGAACGACGCGCCGCGCTCGGGCAATTTCTTCTCTGCGATAGCATCGATCCAGCCATTAGCGGCGATCGCGGCGATGCCCCAGGCGGCATGGTTCTCGCCCGCCAGATCCCATGTCGGCACCGCGCAGGCGACCTCGGGGTCTTGTGCTGTACGCATCAGATCATCGACATCGACGGCATGATCGCAGTCGCAGACCAGGATCGGGCCAGCGATCGCTTTCATCTCCAGACATTGCCTGAGCGTTTCCGCCGGGCCGTCTGTAGGCGCAGGCAGAACCGCGCATTCATGTCGCACGTCGGCGAAAATTCGCGAGAGCCGACCGCTCACGTCGTGCGCGCGATCCTGTTCTTCCGTGAAGATGAAATAGACTTTGTCGATCTCGGAAAGCCATGGCCGGAACGGCGCGAACGCCGCTTCGATGAACGGTTTTCCACATACCTCCAGGAACGGCTTGAAACGATAGCCGAAGCGCGCGCCCTGGCCGGCCATCGGAAAGATCAGCGATATTTTCTGACGCGACGCCACTGTCACGCGGCCCGTTTTATGCTGCGTCGCGGTGCGCGCCGGATCGAAGCGGTCTCGATGGCCCGGCTCAGGAAAACCAGTCCGGTGGACAGCGCATAAAGCGCATGATCCACGCTCGTCTTCAGGCGGAACGGCACCATGCGCACCAGGTGCAGGCCGAGATAGAACTGGCCCTTCATGTCGACGACATCGTCCGGGCAATCGAGGATTGCGGACCAACGCCGCTGAATGACATCGAGCAAAGCCGCATCGGGCGGGACCGGCGCGAAGTTCAGTGCGATCTTCGCGGGGTTGGTGCGCGTACACAGCGGTGTGCGAACCTGCGACCAGGTCTCGTACTGGCTGTGGATCGACTGGAAGATCTTGCCGAGATCGAGCTCGATGGCTTCGAGCGTGTCCTGCGCTTCCATGTCTATAACTTTGACGTCGCCGTCAGGCCGCACCATGACGTTCTGGAACGTCAGATCGCCATGTACCAGCGATAAAATCCGCGGCAGCAATTTCTGGAGGACGCCTTCCTGCCGAACCTGCGCCAGCAGCCCGGCGAGCGCAGGTTGCCATTCGCCGTCGATCTCGACACCGTCACCCTTGAGGAGCGGACGTAACGCGTCGTGCGCGGATAGCGCCTCGATCTTCGGATAGATCTTGCTTTGCAAATGGCGCAGGAACCAGTCTTCCGCGGCGCCGGCGTTGTTGCTGCGATGGCAGTAAAGGTCGGACTGGACGCGGTCGAACAGCCGGTCCAGTGCCATCGCCTGCGTGGCGCCATCGCATTCCGCGAGTTGCACATGCTCGCTGAGGAATTGCATGTCGTAGAAATATTCGTGCGAGTTGTTCTCTTCACTGTAGAGAGCCGGCACGAGACCGGCCGACAGCTGAGAGAAACGCTCGAGCGTGCGGAACTGGTCACGCAGTCGGTGATAGCCGGCGCTGAGGTTGCAATCCTTCGCCACCCGTTTGCGAACGAACGTCCTGTCGCCTTCCTCGATCAACAGCGTCTCGGCGAAGGAGCCGCCTTCGAAACGGCGCAGCACCATCGGCTGGCGTGGCGGCTCGATTTCCAGCGAGGCGATCCCCTGATTGCGCGCGACCTCGACCGATGTCGCCTGGGTGGTGAACATCGCATACGGCTTGCGGTCGTTGATGAGGACGCGCACGCCGCTCGGCAATCCGCTCACGATCTGGTGATAGGGGACGTTCAGCTCCCGCAGCATTTCGGCGAGCCGCGGCTCGTCCTCTTTCCGCCGCGCGGTGCAGAGCACCACGCAGTAACCTTCGGCGATCCAGCTGCGCAGCTTCTCGCGGCTGCCGGGCAGCAGTTTCGGCGGGCGGGAATAGTCCGGCTCGTCCTCGTGGACGATCAGTGTGCCGTCGATATCGCAGAAGATAGTCCCGCTGAACTTTTTCGGTTCTTCCTTGAGCAGGCGAATTCGTTCCGCGTCGCCAAAGAATTCGGCCTTTACGAGCGGAAGGCCGCGCGCCGGCGTGCCGCGCGCCGCCAGGAAATTGAAGTAATCCGAGAAACGCCGATGTCCACCTTCGAGACAGATATCCGCGACGCTCTCGATGTCACGGAAATAATAGCAGCCGATGATCCCGAAGAAGCGGCCCGCAGCAGCGGGAAGCTGCCGTTCACAGGCTTCTTCGATCATCTCGTCCCGGTCGACACAAGCGACGCTCCAGCGTTTCAGGTCTTCGCCGGCCAACGACCAGAGGGCGACGAGACTGGGTTCGTCCTGTTCGGTCGCAATGGCGTGGAAGAACGGCGCCAGGTCCAGGCGATGGTCGATATCGCAGACGATGGCTTTGCCGGACACACCATGCTTGGCCACGCCGCGCGCCACCGTTTCGGCGGGGCCGCTGGTTGGCGAGGACAAGCGCACGAGATCGAACGGAACGTCGGGAATCTGCTGCGCCAGCCGCCGGGCGATATCGAAGCGCTGCGCATGTTCGTCGAGCACGATGTAGACGAGCTTGTCGATGAGGTGCAGGAACGGCCGGAACGAGCGAAGCGAGCGATGGATGAGCGTTTCGCCGCCGGCGATTTCGAAACCGCGGAAATCGGCGTCCGTGTCGCGACCCGCGACCGGAAAGATGATCGTCAGCTTGCCGTGCGGCGATCCGGCCGGACCATTCGACGCGTCACTCACAGCGAGTAGCCGGCACTCACGGCATCGCGGCGAAACATCTTCACGGTATCCAGCGAGAACTCTTCCAGATCGCGTCCCAGCGACGAGAGCTTGGCGATCAGGTCGCGCGTGACCGTGATGATGTGGCAGCCGATCATGTCGGCCTGTACCACATTGTAGACTTCGCGCGGGCTCGCCCAGATCAGCCTCTGCTGCGGATATGGGCGCATGATATCCAACGCGCGCTGCATGACGGGCAACGGATCGCCGCCGGCGTCGGCGATGCGGCCGGCGAACACCGAGATGTTGGAGGACGGTGCATCGGCCAGCGCATCGGAAACCGCTTCGATCTGGGCTTCCGTGAACAGCGCAGTGACATTCATATGCACGCGATCCAGCGCCAGGCTACGGATCAGCGGGACAGAACTTTCGCCCTTCGTGTTGGTGACGGGAATCTTAACGAAGACGTTGTCGCCCCAGGTCGCGATCTTGCAGGCCTGCACGTACATCTCTTCGAAATCGTCGGAGAAGACTTCGAACGAAATGGGCCGGTCGTCGATCGCACTTAGAATGTCCGTGGCAAACGCCTCGTAATCGGTCACGCCGGCCTGACGCATCAGGGTCGGGTTTGTGGTGAAGCCTCTGACCAGCGGATGTTTCGCCAGATCGAGGATTGCGGTTTTGTCCGCGCCATCTGCGAAAATCTCAACGGAAAGCATGTCGGCGGTGATTGCCATCTGATCGTCCTCACGGAAGCGAAGCTCGATATGGGCGAGCTGCGGCCAATCGAAATTGGGAACGACGATAGGCGAGATTGGTTAAGCCGCCTTAAACACGACGAGGCCCGTCGTGGCACAACTATAATGTATTATTAACTACATCAACGCGCCCGCAAGCAGGCGTTGCGAGAGCTGCTGCGGATTCGCCATCGTGGGGTCCATCGTGAAGCGCTGGATCATCCCGACGAAGATCAGATCGTTTTCCGGGTCGACCCAGAACCACGTACCGGCCGCGCCATCCCACTGGAACGTGCCCTTGCCGAATCGCGCCAATGCCGAAACCGCCGTTCATCAGCGCTTCGGAGAGATGGTTTTGACTCATCAGCGTCACCGCTTCCGGCGACACGATGCGCACGCCGTTAAGCTCGCCCTTGTTGAGCAGCGTCTGCGCGAAGTGCGCATAGTCCTCAAGCGTCGAAACGAGTCCACCGCCGCCCATCGGCACCGCCGGCGGCGAAAGATTGTCGCCCTCATCGGCGGCCGCTCGAGCGCGACAAGACCGCGGGAGTTGGTTGTGCGGTACAGCGTGGCCAGCCGTCCGCGGTTTTCCGGCGGCACGAAGAAAGCGGTGTCCACCATGCCTAGCGGTTCGAGCAATTTCGTACGCATGAAGTCCGGCAGGCTCTGGCCGCTCAGCACTTCGATGATCGCACCCTGCATATCCATCGACAGGCTGTAGAGCCACTTTCAGCCCGGTTGATAGGCGAGCGGCATGCGGCCTACGCGCTCGGCAAATTCGGCCAGCGAACCGGCATTCCAGACGCCGGCTGCATGATAGAGTTTGCCCAACTCCGTACTTACGTCGCCGTAGGTGTGGCCCGCTGTGCGGGTCATCAATTCGCGGATCGTGGGCTGATGATCGGCCGGTATGCGCTTCGCCCCGCCGCCGTCGCCCAGTCCATCGAACACCGTGGCGTTGGCGAAGGACGGCAGGAATTTCGCGGTCGGGTCATCCGGCTTCCACAAGCCCTGATCGTAGAGGATCATCATCGCAACCGCGGTGACCAGCTTCGTCATCGAATAGACGCGGAAGATGGTGTCTTCCGTGAAAGCCTTCTTCCGTTCGATGTTGTCGAGACCCAGCCGCCGCCGCCGCGCCACCTTCCCATGCCGCGCCACCAGCGTGACCGCACCGGCCAGTTCGCCCTTGTCGACCAACGCCTGAAGCCCTGCATCGACCGCATCGAGACCGGCCGAAGATAGACCGACATCTTCAGGCTGTGCAGCCTGGGGAAGCTGCATGGGGTTCCTCTTTGTGACGGTATGGTGTGCGATCGATGGATCGTTGCACGAGTTGGCCGAACCGGCAAAGCGCGGCCAACGGGCTTCGCGCAGGCATCGGAACGTGCGAAGATCGCGCCGGAAAATCCCCGCCGCCGCAAGCGGGCCGACAACAAAAAGGGAAGCACCATGACGAAGCACGAGGTCTTCGGATCGTCGAAACCGCAGTTCAAGGACCGCTACGACAACTTCATCGGCGGCGCGTGGGTCGCCCCGGCAGAAGGCCGCTACTTCGAAAACCCATCGCCGATCACCGGCTCAACGCTGTGCGAGATTGCACGCTCCGGCAGCGCCGACGTCGAAAAGGCGCTGGACGCCGCGCACGCCGCCAAGGACGCCTGGGGTAACACCAGCGTCGCGGAGCGCGCCCTCATTCTCAACACGATCGCGCAGCGGATACAGGACAACCTTCCACTGCTGGCCGAGGCCGAGACCTGGGACAACGGCAAGCCGATCCGTGAGACGACCGCGGCAGACCTGCCGCTCGCAGTCGACCATTTCCGCTATTTCGCCGGCGCGGTGCGCGCGCAGGAAGGCGGCATCTCCGAGATCGACCATGACACGATCGCCTATCACTTCCACGAACCGCTGGGCGTGGTGGGCCAGATCATCCCGTGGAATTTCCCGCTGCTGATGGCGACGTGGAAGCTCGCGCCGGCGCTCGCCGCGGGCAATTGCGTCGTGATCAAACCGGCCGAACAGACACCCGCCTCCATTCTGGTGCTGATGGAACTGATCGCCGATCTATTGCCGCCGGGCGTGATCAATGTCGTCAACGGTTTCGGCCTCGAAGCCGGAAAGCCGCTCGCCTCCTCCAACCGCATCGCGAAGATCGCGTTCACCGGCGAGACCACCACCGGCCGCCTGATCAGCCAGTATGCGAGCCAGAACCTGATCCCCGTCACCCTCGAGCTCGGCGGCAAGTCGCCGAACATCTTCTTCAAGGACGTGATGGCTGAGGACGACGCGTTCTTCGACAAGGCGCTGGAAGGCTTCACGATGTTCGCGTTGAACCAGGGTGAAGTCTGCACCTGCCCGAGCCGCGCGCTGGTGCATGCCGACATCTACGACGCCTTCATGGAGAAGGCGCTAAAGCGGGTGCAGGCGATCAAGCAGGGCGATCCGCTCGATCCCACCACCATGCTCGGCGCGCAGGCGTCGTCCGAGCAGCTGGAGAAAATCCTCAGCTACTTCGACATCGGACGGCAGGAAGGCGCCGAAGTGCTGACCGGCGGCGAACGGAACAAACTGCCCGGCGCGCTGGCTGGCGGCTATTACGTGAAGCCGACGGTGCTGCGCGGCCACAACAAGATGCGCGTGTTCCAGGAAGAGATCTTCGGTCCCGTGGTTTCGGTTACTACCTTCAAGACCGATGAAGAAGCGCTCGAAATCGCCAACGACACGCTCTATGGCCTCGGCGCCGGCGTGTGGACACGCGACATCAACCGCGCCTACCGCTTCGGCCGCGCCATCAAGGCAGGCCGGGTGTGGACGAACTGCTATCACGCCTATCCCGCGCATGCGGCGTTCGGCGGCTATAAACAGTCCGGCATCGGACGCGAGAACCACAAGATGATGCTCGACCACTACCAGCAGACCAAGAACATGCTGGTAAGCTACAGCCCGAACAAGCTGGGCTTCTTCTGAACGCGAGCGCGGCGGCCGGTTTGTTTGAACCGGCCGCCGCAAGGTACTTATGACGGACACAAAAACCGAACGCCTGTCGGCCACGCCAGAAGCGCGTGCACTGCTGGCTGAGATCGTCGCCGACCATGGGCCGGTGATGTTCCACCAGTCGGGCGGCTGCTGCGATGGCTCGTCGCCGATGTGCTATCCGGTGGGCGAATTTCTCCTTGGCGATCGCGACGTCAAACTGGGGGAGATCGACGGCGCGCCGTTTTATATCGGCGGCCTGCAGGCCGAAGCCTGGGCCGGTACTGATCTCATCATCGACGCCGTGCCGGGCCGCGGTGGGATGTTCTCGCTCGACAACGGCCGTGAGCGCCGTTTCCTGACGCGCTCGAAAGTCTGCGCACCGCGATAGTCTTACGGTACGCGGGCCGTGCTGAACGCGCTCCTCTACAGAAGATAGTCACCGTGATGATGCGGCACGTCAGCAAACGGATTTGCGCTGTCGAACTCCGCACCCGCAGCGTCGCTATACGCATCTGTGGCGGGCGGCAGGTTCGCGGTTTTGACAACCTGAAGGAACACATCGCCATGCGCGTTGTCGTAGGTCGCTACAAGACTCAGTCCGTCGCCGATATCCACGCGACTGCCGTCTCCCGTGAAGCTACCGTCCACGATCTTGTCGAACGTCCCGGTCAATTGACCGGCGAAATCCAATACGACAAAGCGTTGTTTCGCCTGAAGTGCGTCGGGGTCCTGGATGTCCAGCTGCAATGTTCCCGCGAGCGTAGCACTCCCGCCAATGGCAAGCAGGCTGGCTTCGTTGCTGGCAGCAACGATCGTCGTTTCCAAAGTGCCGGTCGCGGTTTGGGCGTAGCTGCCATGGATAATCAGCTCTGCCGATGGAGGAACCGAAACGGCCAGGTCGGCAGCTACCGTCCCTGCGTTGGTGACGGCGCCGGTGAGTTGGCCATTGCCTTCCAGTGCCCCACCGCGAATCGCAATGGTCGCAGCCGACAGATCGCCGCCGTCCAGCTCCGTCAACCCTCTTCCCTGCGAGAAGCTGCTGCCCGATGGCGAAGCGATCAGGCTGGTCCCGGCATCCAGCGTAATGGTCCCGGTGTTGCTGATCGTGCCGTCAATCGTGAAAGCGATGGTTGGCGCGCCGGTTTCGGCAACGAGCGTGATCGCACCACTGTTCGTCAGGTTCAGCGCAGCTAGCGTGGTTGCCGTCGTATCGACATCGTTGCCGGCGGTGAAGTCACCCCGGTTCTGAAAGTTGCCGACGGAGAACGTGCTACCGCCAGCGTCCGTGTCGATCGTGATTTGCCCCGTGTTACTGAACGCATGCGGGCCGGAAAAACTGGCACCGCCTTCCAGCACCAGATTTCCGGCGTTCGCGAACTGCGTCGCGCCGGTCGCGACCGCCGCGCCATCCAGCAGCGATAGCGCGCCGGCGTTGGCGGCGAGCGCAGAGAGCGCGCCGTTGGCGCTAGCATCTTGTGCATCAGCCAGGAAGGCCTGCGAGCCGTCGATCGTCAAGCTGGCATGATCCGCGATCTGTACGATCGAGCCGTGTGCAAATTCGAACAGAGCGGTGCCGGACAGCGATATAGAGGCATTGCTCACAAGCGTCGCAGGCGCCACCCCCGACGTGACGTCGAGAACCGATTGGCTGCTGGATTGGCTTGCAACAGCGATTGCGCCTTGGGTGTTGAGCGCTTTTACTGTCATGCTGCTGCCGTCCAGAATCCTGAGGCTGCCTCCGTTGTGCAGGGTTCCCGCCGCCAGGGAAAAGCTGCCGCCAGCGGCCCCATTCGAAGAATCCAGCAGCAATGCGCCGCCATTCGTGAATGCGGCTGCCGGGCTTGCGAGCGATGCTCCGTCGCTCAGATGCAGCGCGCCATCGTTTTCGCGAAGATTTAGAGCGCTGTCGCGATCGGTCTTGCCCGCGACGGCGATGCGCGCCTGCGTCCCCGACAGCGAGAGCGAGCCGTCGCTCGCGATCGTGCCGATCTTGCCGCTTGCGAACTCCAATAGAGCATCGCCGCTGAGCTGGAATGTCGCGTCGAGAATGGTTGGGGCATTTCCAGCCGTCACCTCGAAGGACGATTGCTCCTGCACGTCCGGCCGGACACTGCCTTCGAGGACGAGCGTGCCGCCATTGTTGAACGTGTGGGTGGTGAATGTGCTGGGCGCCAGGGAATAATCTGACGTCGAGACGGTGATGGTCCCGCTGTTGGTGAGCGCCCCGGCGATCGAGATCAGCGTCGTCCGGTTGGACACATCCGATCCCGCATCGATGCCGATGCTGCCGGCGTTGCTGAGATCGCCGGCGAAGGTGAGCGCGCAGCCGCCAAAGCCACCCATACCTGCGGCTGCGCCATTCGTGAAGACCGCGGCGCCGAAGTGCACGCTTACCTCATCGCCGATGCCGAAGTCGCCCTCATTATCGGCCAGATTCTGCAGCGCGCTGTTCGTCCCGAGCGCGCCGGCGATAGCGACGCGGGCCTGCGCGCCATCGATTTCCAACCCGGAGCCGGCGGCGATGCGGGTGATGCCGCCGCTGGCAAAGGCCAGCAACGCATCACCCTCGAGGCGAAACCCGCCGGTAAGCGTCGCAGGCGCGGCCGAAAGAATGTTCAGCGTGGCCTGATCGTGCGAACCTGCGTCCGTGTTACCGATGATGTCGACCGTAGAGTTGCTCGCACAGACAAGCCCGTGCGCGGCGATGCTGTCCGAAGCGGACAGTTGCTCGTTTCCCAGCACGAATGAATCTGGCAAATCACCGGAGATGGACAGAGTTCCCCCGATGGTGAGATGGCTTCCGCCATCCCATTGGTCCATATCGACGAAAAGGCGATCCGAGTTCACGAAGCTCCCGGCCACGGAAAAGCGTGCGCCCTCGAGGATCATGTATTCTTGGTTCTGAAAGCTCGACGCCGTGTCGATCAGCGACACACCGTTACCCAGACCGAAGCTTCCTTCGTTACTGGAAAGGTTTGAGAGCGCACCGTTGGTATTCGTCGCTCCCGCATCGGCAACCGTGCTCTGTGCGCCTCCCAGCATCAATTCTGCACCGGCGCCGATTGTATCGATGCTGCCGCTGGCGAATTCTAGCAACGCGTCGCCGGACAGATCGCAGAGTCCTTCAAATGTCGTTGGCGCAGCGCTCTTCACGTCGAGCGTGGCCTGGGCCGTCGTCCCGGCCGTGCCATTGCCAACCAGGAAAATAAAGCCGCTGTTGATCAAAGCGGCGGCAGTTACCGTTGTTGACGAACTGAGACCGAAATCGCCAACTGTCAGATACCCACTGTTCGTGAATGTGCCGCCGATCGAGAGTCGGCTGCCGCCGTTTTGGGCGTCGATCTCCAGATTGCCACCGTTGACGAAATTCCCGGCCACGGAGACCGCGGTCGCAGCATCGATGCTGACTTCTGTGGAAAGATTGGCGATCTGGAGAGAATGGACAACGACGCTGTTTGCGATTTCTGCGCTTCCCGAGGCAATCTTCGCATCGTCGTGAACGCCCGGCACCACGCTACCGGCCCAGTTGGCGGAATCCGCCCACGCACCGGTTGCGCCACTCTTCCAGTGAATTTTCGCCATCAAAGTCCTCGGTGGTATTCGATACAGCCAGCACATCTGCAGTCGCTATTGCTTAACTACAGCATGTCTGCCGTGATTGGAAATCTGCGACTATTCAGCATTGCGACAGTCGTACGAAAATCGCAATCGCCTGCGCACGTCAGACATGCAACACTCACATCGTCGAATGCAATCCCCGCAAATGAGGCAGCTATGAAATACCGCAAACTGGGCGCGAGCGATCTGAATGTCAGCGAGATTTCGCTGGGCTCATGGCTGACCTATGGCGTCGGAGTCGAACGGGACAAGGCTGCGGCTTGCATTGATCGCGCGTTCGATCTCGGGATCAATTTCATCGACACGGCGAACGTCTATGGCCGCGGCGCGGCCGAGACGTTCCTCGGCGAAGTCTTGGCCGATCGTCCGCGCGACTCTTACATCATGGCGACCAAGGTGTTCTTTCCGATGAGCGCGACCGACAAGGGATTGTCGCGCGCGCAGATCCTCAAGCAGATGGACGCGTCGCTGAAGCGGTTGAGGGTCGATTATGTCGATCTCTATCAGTGCCATCGCTACGATACGGAAACGCCGCTGGAAGAGACCATGCAGGCGCTTACCGACGTCGTCCGCCAGGGCAAGGCGCGCTATATCGGCGTCAGCGAGTGGTCGCCCGAACAGATCAAGGCCGCTTTCGAAATCGCAGGCACGGAGTATTTCGTGTCCAGCCAGCCGCAATATTCGCTGCTATGGCGCCGGCCGGAAGAAAAGGTGATCCCGCTTTGCACCGAGAAACACGTCTCGCAGATCGTATGGTCGCCGCTCGCGCAAGGCGTGCTGACCGGTAAATATCTGCCCGGTGCGAAAATCCCTGAAGAGTCGCGCGCCAACAGCGACAGCATGGGCCAGTTCATCAAATCCTGGCTCCAGCCCAGCGTGCTGGAAGCCGTGCAGAAGCTGAAGCCGCTGGCGCAGGAAGCGGGCTGCACGCTCACGCAGTTCGCGCTCGCCTGGGTGCTGCGCGAACCGAATGTCGCGTCCGCCATCGTCGGCGCGAGTCGGCCGGAACAGGTGGACGAAAACGCCGGGGCGTCGGGCTTATCGATCAACCCGGCTCTGTTCAAGAAGGCGGAAGAACTGGTGGCGGGGGCGCAGCGGGCGTCCTAACCAAACGCCCGCCCACTCCTGCACGGCAAGTCACGTGCTATTTCGCGGCGGCGGTTGCCCGTACCGGCAGCTTCCAGTTGGGCCGCACGAAATGGCAGGTGTAGCCGTTCGGAATCCGCTCGAGGTAATCCTGATGCTCCGGCTCCGCCAGCCAGAACGGCCCGGCAGGCGCCACCTCCGTCACCACCTTGCCCGGCCACAGGCCGGAGGCGTCCACATCGGCGATGGTATCTTCCGCGATCCGTTTCTGTTCGGGCGACGCGTAGAAGATCGCCGAACGATAGCTCATGCCGATGTCGTTGCCCTGACGGTTGCGCGTGCTGGGATCGTGCAACTGGAAGAAATATTCCAGCAGCTGGCGGTAGCTGATCTTGGTTGGATCGAACACGATCTCGATCGCCTCGGCATGGGAGCCATGATTGCGATAGGTCGCGTTCGGGACGTCGCCGCCGCTGTAGCCGACGCGCGTCGAGATCACGCCGGGATAGCGCCGGAACAGGTCCTGCATCCCCCAAAAGCAGCCGCCGGCGAGAATGGCAGTTTCCGTGCTCATCGAATTTCCTCCACCTGGTTCAGATAGGCTCCGTAGCCTTCGGCTTCCATCTTATCGCGCGGGACGAACCGCAGCGACACCGAGTTTATACAATAGCGCAATCCGCCGCGATCGGCAGGGCCGTCGTCGAACACATGGCCGAGATGGCTGTCGCCGTGCGCCGAGCGCACCTCCGTGCGGACCATGCCGAGCGTTCTATCGGAAAGTTCGCTGACGTTGGCCGGTTCGATCGGTTTCGTGAAACTCGGCCAGCCGCAGCCGGAGTCGTATTTGTCGGACGAGGCGAACAGCGGTTCGCCGGATACGATGTCCACATAGATACCGGGCTGCTTGTTGTTCAGGTAGGCGCCGGTTCCGGGACGTTCCGTGGCGCTTTCCTGGGTCACGCGATACTGCTCAGGCGAGAGCTTGGCGATCGCTTCGGGATTTTTGCTGTATTTTTGCATGTCTTCACTCCTTCACGCGGCAAATTCCGTCAACCGGGAACGCCTGGCCGACAGGATGGATCGTCCGTCGGCGGCGATACGGTTGCGGGATTTGCGGTTCGAATGTCTTTCGCTCCTGTGATGTCGATTGTTACAGCGAAACCTACCGGGCGGCGGCGTCCTGCATGGCCGGCTGATCGGCGCAGGATTCCTTCATGCAATCCATGTGGGCTGCGTCCGGCTTCGCATCCGCCAGCACCACATGCATATTCTCCAGCATTGTGTGCACGTCGGCGCCGCGGTCGAGCGTGAGATGCACCGGACAGCGTTCGGCGATCTGAAGCAACCGCGACCGCTGCTCTTCGTCGAGCGGACCCTCCAGCGAAACGCGCGCTTCGAAACTGTCGCGCGCCTTCAGGCTCGCGCGCTGGTGGCTCACCACCGTTCCCACCTTCGCGAGTGGCCATCCTTTGCGCGTCGCGTAAAGCCGGACGGTGAGCGTGGTACATGCGCCAAGCGCGGCCCCCAGAAGATCGAAGGGGCTTGGCCCGCTTCCCTGTCCGCCAGCAGAAACCGGCTCGTCCACCAGGAACGACGCGCTGCCCGCTCTCGCCTCCAGTTGATAAGGACCGAGCCCAGTCTCCGCGACGACGACGGTCCCCGCATCGTGAGTTTTGCCCGCGGATTTTTCGCTGGCAGGAGACACAACTTGCGCGTGGCCGCGCGGATCGTTGGCGGGATCGACATAGCTCATCCCCAACGGCCCGATCGCCGAAATCTGAGTGATGTATTCGCCCGACTTGGCCCAGTGGAAATGCGGCTGGCCGCCGGGCAGCACGACGACACTGCCGATCTCATAGGCCGTGAGTTTTTTCTCGTCGAACGTCTCGCCCAGACCGATATAAAAGATACCGGAGATCACGGTGTAGATGCGATCTTCCGGATGTTTGTGCGGCATGAGCTTTACACCCGCAGGCAGCTTCACCCGTGTCACGTAAGGGCCGGATTTTGCCGGATCGCCGACCAGCACGGCGAGACGCGCCTCCGGCGGAAAGGCCGGGAACGGTTTCCACTGTACATCTTCGCTTCGGATGGTGCGGAAACGATCCTGATCGGGCTGATGGATGCGGGTTTCGGTCTCTGGCGGCATGGAATTCTCCCGGCGCAGCGGGAGTTTCTGAGCCCTATTCTGTCGCAGCGCAAGGCAGCGCGGGCTAAAGGAATTGCAGAGCGCGGGCGCGATCTGGTGATATCGTTTCGGGCTGCCGAATGCACGATCGCATCAGGAGAAAAGCATGTCACAGGAGCAATCCTCGCCCGCCGGTCCCGATCTTGCAGCCGGCATCGCGCAAACGGAATTGACCGACAAGCTTCTCGGCCATGTCGGCGATCAGGATGTTCTGCTGGTGCGCTCCAGCGGCGAGATTTTCGCCATAGATGCGCATTGCAGCCACTATCACGGACCGCTCGCCGACGGCCTCGTCACCGGCGACAGCATTCGCTGCCCCTGGCACCATGCCTGTTTCAGTCTGCGCAGCGGCGAGGCGATGCACGCACCGGCGACCGCTTCGCTTTCCACCTGGCAGGTCGAGCAGAACGACGGATGCATCTTCGTTCGCAAGAAAAATCCGGAGCCGAAAGCCGGCACCGCCATCGCCACCCCGGAGAAGATCGTCATCGTAGGCGGCGGTGCGGCGGCGTTCGCGGCGGCCGAGATGCTGCGGCGGCACAACTTCACCGGCAGCATCGTGATGCTGAGCAACGACAGCGACGCGCCGGTGGATCGCCCGAACCTGTCGAAGGATTATCTCGCAGGCAGCGCACCGGAAGATTGGATGCCGCTTCGACCCGACGATTTCTACACCGAGAACAGAATCGATCTGCGCCTGAAGACCGAGGTGGCATCGATCGACAGCAAGGCGCAGCAGGTCATCACGGCCGGCGGCGAGAAAATCCTCTACGACAAACTGTTGCTCGCGACCGGTGCGGAGCCAGTGAAGCTCGACATTCCGGGCGCGAACCTGCCGCATGTTCACATGCTGCGCACGCTCACGGACTCGCGCGCCATCATCGCCAACGCCAAGGATGCTCGCCGCGCGGTGGTGATCGGCGCCAGTTTCATCGGTCTGGAAACGGCCGCTTCGCTGCGCGCGCGCGACATCGAAGTCCATGTCGTGGCGCCGGAAAAGCGGCCAATGGAACGCATTCTGGGCGCGGAGATGGGCGATTTCGTGCGCGCGCTACACGAGGAACATGGCGTGATCTTCCATCTGGAAGACACAGTCGTGGCGATCGACAAGCAACAGGCTACGCTCAAGAGCGGCGGCAAGCTCGACGCCGATCTCGTGGTCATCGGCGTCGGCGTGCGGCCGCGGCTGGCGCTGGCCGAAAAGCTTGGTTTAAAGCTCGATCATGGTGTCTCCGTGAACGAATTTCTGCAGACCAGCGATCCCAACATCTATGCCGCCGGCGACATCGCGCGCTGGCCTGATCCGCACTCCGGCTCGAACATCCGCGTCGAACACTGGGTGGTGGCGGAACGGCAAGGTCAGGTCGCGGCACGCAACATGCTGGGCGAGCGCCGTCCATTCGATGCGGTGCCGTTCTTCTGGAGCCAGCATTACGACGTGCCGATCAACTATGTCGGCCACGCCGAGCACTGGAACGCGATCGACGTCGACGGCGACATCAAGGGCAAGGACTGTGTGGTGCGCTACAACCAGAACGGCCGCACACTCGCGGTCGCTTCGATCTATCGCGACCTCGACAGTCTGCAAGCCGAGCTCGAGATGGAGCGCGAGACGACGAAATCGTAAGCGCTATCCGCGCAACGCTGCGGAGATTCCGGCAAGTCCGGCCTCGAGGCTCGCCGGCGAAGGCCAGCCGAAACCGACGCGGAAGAAGCGGTCCGGCCGCTCGAACCAATGACCCGGTCCCACATAGGTGCCATGTTCGGTAAGCAGCCGCTCGTAGAACGCGTCCAATCCGCCGCGCGGCGCTTCTTTCATGTGCGGGAAGCAGACGACACCACCGGACGGCGGCACCCATTCGAGCAGATCCTCTTCCGCCATCCAGGCTTTGACGAGCGCGAGACGGCGCTGCATTTCGCGCATTGTGTTCTCCAGCAGCGCAGTGCGGTTGCGCATCACCTGCAACGCAATCCATTCGTCGATCACGCTGCCGCAGATGCTGATCTGCTCTTTTGCGGCGAGGAAAGTTTCCTTGAGCTTCGCGTCGCGGGTGATGAGCCAGCCGGTGCGGATTCCGGGCACGCCATAAGCCTTGGACAGCGAACAGACCGAGATGACACAGGGGTCCAGCGATGCGGCTACCGGCAGTTTCGCGATGAACGAAAGGTCGCGATAGGTCTCGTCCGCCAGCAGGCGGCAGCCATGCGTCCGCGCCAGAGCGACAAGCCGGTTGAGGTCGGCCTCGCTGAACATCGTGCCCGTCGGATTGTGCGGGCACGTCACGCTGATGAGCCTGGTGCGGGGCGTGATCGCGGCGGCGAGTTCGTCGAAATCGATCCGGAAGCCGTTCTCGAAAGCGAGGTCGATGAAGCCGATCGCGCAGCCGATCGCGCGCGGCGTCTCCAGATTGGTCGCATAGTTCGGGCGCACCACCACCAGATGGTCGTCGGGCCCCAGTAGCGCGGTCGAGATGATGAACAGCGCACCGGCGGCGCCCGTCGTCAGCAGGACGTCGTCGGCCGCGAGCCCCGCACCGTCGGCCGCGATCAGGGCACGCAATTCCGCATTGCCGCGATGTTCGCCATAGAGGAGTGTGAGTTCCGGCAGCGAAAGGCCAAGACCCGCCAATGTCTGGTCGGTGACGGAACTCTCCGAAAGGTTGTTGCGGATCAGGTCGTAGCCGTACTCCTCCGGCGCCTCGACCTCGATAGGCATTCGCGCATAACGCATTGTCACTGTCCCCTGCTCTCACCGCTCGCAGTACAGCAAGCCCGGCGGTTCTCCAATCCGCGAGACGGACCGAGCTTGTTTGCATGGCGCCAACATGGGTGGCATGACACTATCGCGACAGAGAGGGAATAACCGCATTGAGCACCTCGTCCCCCAGCCGGGACAAACCTGTCGCTGTCGCATGGGCGATACACGCGTTGACTGCGAGCGGCGCGGTGCTGGCGTTCCTCGCGTTTCTGGCGGTCGAGCAGGGGCAATGGCGGCTCGCATTGCTCTGGCTGGGCGCGGCGCTGGTAGTGGACGGCATCGACGGACCGCTGGCGCGCTGGGCAGGCGTACGGACGAAGACGCCGGGCATCGACGGCTCCACGCTCGACCTCGTCGTCGATTATCTCACCTACGTGTTCGTACCGGCGATCCTGATCTATCGCGCCAGCCTGCTGCCCGATGCCTATGCTGCCGCAGGTGTCGCTGCGATCCTGCTGTCATCGCTCTATACCTTTGCGCGGACCGACATGAAGACCGTCGACAATTTCTTCATGGGCTTTCCTGCGATCTGGAATGTGGTGGCGTTCTATCTCTTCATGCTCAGACCGCCGCAGTGGGTCGGCGCCGCCATCGTCGTACTGTTCTCGGTGCTGACCTTCGCGCCGTTCACCTTCGTGCATCCGATCCGGGTGCGCAGCTATCGCCCGTGGCTCACGATTTTGATGGCGCTATGGGCGACCGGCAGTCTTGCGCTGCTGTCGCCGGACTGGAACTCGCACTGGCTGCAGCTGTGGTTGGTGCTCTCGCTCACTGGCGCCGGTGGGCTGTTCGCAATCGGCCTGATCCGCACCTTCCGCGGTCCGCCGCAGGTAACGATCTAAAGCGTCGTCAGTTCGGCAGCAGCGCCAGGCAATCGTTGTCCACCACACTCGCCAGCGAACGCGCGAGGATTGCGCCGAACAGCGCGGTGCTGCGTTCGTTGCTTATGTCGAACGCGGCCCCGCCCAGCACCGGAATGACGGTCATGCCCATCGTGCCGAGCCGGAAGTCTGTATCGAACCGCGCCTCGTCGTAATCGCGCACGCCGCCGGCCGCGAGACCGCGCAGATAACGCGCGCGCAATGCCGGTTGCCATGCGCGGCGCAGCTCTTCCGGCAGGCTCGTGCCCAGGAAGTAGGCGATGTCCCATCCTGGACGCAGGCGCGCCATCAGTTGCCAGTCGATCAGCGAAAGTTCGGACGCGCTTCTGTCCGCGAACACGAAGTTTTCCATGCGCGGATCGAAGTGCGTGAGAATCAATGGTGGCTCGGCCAGCTTTTCGAAGATCCAGTGGATGTTCTGGGCGATCCGTTCGCAGGCGGCGCGCGATTGCGGCGTGGTGAACGCGCTCAGCCGTTCCAGCGTCGCGGGCGCCGCCATCTGGTAGTCGCCCACGATCCGCTGGATCACGTCGCAGCGGGAATCGGGTAGCCAGTCGTGTCCCGAGAAATCCGCACCCCAATGGCCGGCATTCAGCTTCGCCAGCGCGTCCACGCAACATTCGGCTTGCTCCAGCGTGTGACCGGCCAGTTGGTCCGGCCAATAGCAGCCGCTCATATCCTCCATGACCATTGCATTCCGCTGCAGTGCAGCATCCCAGCCTGCGAAATAGATGGTCGGCACCGAGATCGCCACCTCGGATGCCAGAGACTGGTAGAACGCCGTCTCGCGCGCATACATCTCATAGCGCACACCGACGTCGCGCATCCCCTGAAACGGCGCGTGCAGTTTCACAACCACACTTTGCGGTCCGGGCTCGCCCTCGTAGCCGAGGTCGAGCTTTGCGATCGCACTCATCTGGCCGATGCCTTCGCCTACGGGCGTGCTTTTCATGTTCGCGATGCGCTTCCCGTGGAAGGCCGGATGACCGGCCACCGCGTCCTGCAGCCAGGTCAGTGTGACCTCGTCCATCGTCTCCGGCAGGTGCGCCATTGCTTTCCCCACAAGCTGCAACACGAACAAAACCGTACGACTTTCGTTTGGCGGCGCAAGCGCCGGTACTCTTTTCGCAGCTGCGAAGGGTCATTTTGCCGTTGCTCAGCGCTTCCGTTTATCCTCTCCTGCGCGAAGGGAACCAGGGAGCAAACGATGCACGGCGGCATTCAGGAACAGGCGCGCGCGAAAGCATATTCGACCCCGCTTGCCGATTTCCATCCAGGCGATCCGGAGCTGTTTCGCAGCAACACCTTCCTTCCCTATTTCGAACGGCTGCGCGCCGAGGAGCCGGTGCATTGGTGCCGCGGCAGCGAGTTCGGACCGTACTGGTCGATCACGCGCTATCGCGACATCATGGCGGTCGACACCAATCACGAGGTGTTCTCGTCGGAAGCGGAGCGTGGCGGCATCACCATCCGCGACGCGCGGCCCGATCACCGCCGTCCGAGCTTCATCTCGATGGACCCGCCCAAGCACGATGCGCAGCGCAAGACGGTGAGTCCCATCGTTGCACCCATCAATCTGGCGAACCTGGAGCCCATCATCCGCGAGCGCGTGGGCAGGATTTTCGACAGCCTTCCGACGGAGGAGACGATCGACTGGGTCGATCGCGTGTCGATCGAGCTTACGACTCAGATGCTGGCAACGTTGTTCGACTTCCCATTCGAGGAACGGCGCAAGCTCACCTATTGGTCCGATGTCGCGACCGCCACGGCAAAGCCCGGGGAGATCGTCGAGAACGAGGACGAGCGGCAAGCCGAAATGATGAACTGCCTCGCCTATTTTACCCGGCTGTGGAACGAGCGAGTGAACGAACCGCCGCGCGGTGATCTCATCTCGATGATGGCGCACAGCGAAGCGACGCGGAACATGACGCCGATGGAATATCTGGGCAACATCGTGCTCCTTACAGTCGGCGGCAACGACACGACGCGCAATTCGATCTCGGGCGGCGTGCTCGCGCTCAACCAGAATCCGCAGGAATACGACAAGCTGCGCGCCAATTCGGACATCATCCCGAACATGGTGTCGGAGATCATCCGCTGGCAGACGCCGCTCGCCCACATGCGCCGCACCGCGACGCGCGATTTCGAGATCGGCGGCAAGACGATCAAGAAGGGCGACAAGGTGATCATGTGGTACGTCTCGGGCAACCGCGACGCCGAGGTGATCGAAAATCCCGATCAATTCCTCATCGACCGCGAACGCGCGCGCCAGCACCTTTCCTTCGGCTTCGGCATCCATCGCTGTGTCGGCAACCGCCTGGCGGAGCTGCAGCTCAAGATCGTGTGGGAAGAGATCCTGAAGCGCTGGCGCTTCGTTGAAGTGGTCGGCGAACCCCGCCGTGTCCTCTCCAGCTTCGTCAACGGCTACGAAACGCTCCCGGTGCGCATTCACGCGTAAGCGCAGTCGCTACGCATCGCCGCGCTGGTTGGACAAATCCGCTTCGCGCAGATCGAGTTCGTATTCGATGCGGCGGCGCGCTTCGTCTTTCAGTTCGCCGCTGCGGTAAAGTTCGTTGATGAACGTCCGCTCGGTCGCGATAAGATCGAACTCGACGTCGTCGTGAAGTTCTGCAAGTTTGCGGCGGCTGTCGTCCGCTTCGTCGCTGCGCGTTTCGATTTGCAGGAGCTGATCGCGATTGCGCGCCCGCAACGCATACAGGAAATCTTCCGAAAGCGTGCGCTCCGCCGCGAGCTTCTCCAGACGGCGCGCCGCCGCCTCGGCGCCCTGACGCCGCGCGACAAATTCCTCGAGCCGGTCGGCCTCTGCTTCCCGCTGCCCCGCATTGGCGAGGCCGAGCGCGCGCAATACCAGCGGCAGCAGCAGCCCCTGTCCGACCAGGGTCACCAGGATCACCGAGAAGGTGAGGAAGATGATGAGATCGCGGTGCGGAAACGGCGCACCACTGCCGATCGTGAGCGGGATCGCGAGCGCCGCGGCGAGCGACACGATCCCGCGAATGCCGGTAAAGGCGAGCGCGAACGGCCACTGCCACGGCGGCGCAGGATCGCGGCGCCGGACGGCCGGGATCAGCCAGCGCGGCAGATAAGTCGCCGGATACATCCAGATGAAGCGCGCGACGATCACGACCCCGCACACGATCGCCGCCGAGACCACGAGTGCGGAAATCGAATAGCCGTGGATGCGCTCGATCAGGGCGCGCGCCTGCAGGCCGGTGATCAGAAACACCAATCCTTCGATCACATAGACGAGGAAGCTCCAGAAGAAGATGCCCTGCAGGCGCGTCGCGGCGCTGATCAGCCGAAGGCCGTTCCAGCTGATGTAGAGACCCGCAACCATCGTGGCGAGCACGCCGGAACCGCCGAGAATCTCGGGCGGCCAGTAGGCGATGAACGGTGTGAGGAGCGAGAGCAGTATCTCAATGCGCGTCTGCTGCATCAGTCCGCGCAGGCGCAACATCCCCCACCCGACGACGACGCCCCAGATCACCTCGCCGATCACAATCGCGGCGAAGGTCGTTGCGGCGCGGCCGAACGAGAACGCGCCGGCACTCACTGCCACGACAGCGAAGCGATAGAGGATCAACGCGGTCGCGTCGTTCGCCAGCCCCTCGCCTTCCAGGATGACAGCGAGCCGCCGGGGAATCTGCAACCGGCGGACAATCGACAGCGGCGCCACGGCGTCCGGCGGCGATACGATCGCACCCAGCACAAACCCCACCGGCCATGGCAGGTTCAGGAACATGTGCGTGGCCCACGCCACCGCCGCCGTTGTGAACACCACACAGCCGACCGCGAGAAGAGAGATCGGCCGGAGGTTGAAGCGAAATTCGCGCCAGCTCATCGCCACGGCGGACGAATAGATGACTGGCGGCAACACCAGAAGAAGCAGCACTTCCGGCGCCAGCGTGACCTCCGGCAGGCCCGGTGTCAGCGCCAGACCGACGCCCGTCAGCACCAGCAGGATGGAAGGCGGAATCTTCAATCGGTCCGCCACGAATGCGGCTACCGCCATCACGAACAGCAACAGGACCAGAATTTGAATCGTCACGACCATGGTTGAAAGCACTGTGCCTTGAAAGAGCGTCGAAGAATCCAGCGAGATTAACGCGTTTTCAGACAGGCGCGGAATTGTCTCGGCGGCAGCGAAACGCGCTAGGATGACGACGGATGGGACAGCCGCTTTTCACCGCTTCGGCAAATTTGCCGGTCTTCCGCGCGCTCGCGGGATGGCGTTGCCGCGATCTCGGTCCTGATCTCGCCGCCGGGCTCACGCTTGCGGCGATCGCGATTCCGGAACAGATGGCGACGGCGCAGTTGGGCGGATTCGCGCCGTCGGCCGGATTTGTCGTCTTTATCGCCGGGACGATCGGGTTTGCGCTGTTCGGCTCGAGCCGCATGCTGTCGTCCGGCGCAGACTCGACGATCACGCCGATTTTCGCCGGTACGCTCGCGCTTTTTGCGGCGAACGGCTCGCCCGTATACTTCATGATCGCTGCGCTGCTCGCCCTCATGACCGGAGTCCTCATGATCGCGGCAGGCCTCTTCCGCATGGGCTGGATCGCCAACCTGCTTTCGATTCCAGTGATGACCGGGTTTCTGGCCGGCATCGCGATCCACATCGCCGTTTCGCAGTTGCCGGAACTGCTCGGCTTGCCGCGCGCGAGCGGCAACACCGTACAGCAGATTGCGAGCCTCGCGGCGCATCTTGGCCAGACCAATCTTCGTACGCTGGCGCTCGGCGCGGGCGTGTTCGCGGTGACGCTGATTGCTGAAAAGATCGATGCGCGCATTCCCGGCGCGCTGGTGGCGCTTGCTGCGGGCACGCTGCTCGCGGCGGTCTTGGGATGGGAGCAGCGCGGCGTGGCGGTGATCGGTCCGGTTGCCGCACTGCGACCGCATTTTGCAATGCCGGATACGGACATCGCGAATCTCGTCAGACTTCTGCCGCTAGCGCTGATCGTCGCGATGGTGGCGATGGTGCAGACCGCCGCCACGACACGTGGGTTTGCGGGAGACGCACCGGACATCAACGGCGACTTCATCGGCATCGGCGTGGGCAACGTGCTGTCCGGCCTCGTCGGTGGCTTTGCCGTGAATGCGAGCCCACCGCGCACCGGTGCCGTCGCCGCCGTCGGCGGGCGGTCGCAGGTTGCGGGACTCCTGGCGGTTGCCGCCGTTGCAGCCCTGCTGCTGTTCGGAACGCGCCTCCTTCGCCACATTCCCACCGCGGCGTTGGCCGGCATCCTGCTCTTCGTGGCGCAGCGCATCACCAACGTGTCCCTCTTCATGAAACTCTGGACCCAGTCGCGCGGCGAGATCCTGCTCGTCCTGGCAACGGTGGCCGCGATCGCGATCATGCCTATTCAGTTGGGGGTCAGTATCGGCATCCTGCTGTCGCTGCTGAACGGTCTGTGGAGCATTACGCGCGCACGGCCCATCGAGTTCGAACGCATTCCCGGTACGACGGTGTGGTGGGCTGAGAATCCCGAACAGGCGGGCGACAAATGCGACGGCGTGCTGGTGCTTGCGTTCCAGGCCCCGCTCGCGTTCGTGAATGCGGCCGTTTTCGAGCGCGATGTTCGCGCTGCAATCGATGCGCGCGCCGGGTTGAAGCTCGTCGTCCTGGAGGCGAGCAGCATCGTCACGATCGACTTCACCGCGGCCCAGAGCTTGGCAAATCTCATACGGCATTGCCGCGCAAACGGGATCGCGTTCGCCGTCGCGCGCCTGGAGTCGACCAGGGCCGAAAGAGCATTCGCGCAATTCGGGCTTCAGACGCTGCTCGCGGACGGCCACCTGTTCCACAGCGTGCAGGATGCGATCGAGACGCTTATGCCGCGCGAATGAACGCGGGCAGGTAGATGCCGTATACACGGCATGCAAACCCGGTCCCTACCACACTTTCTCCGTTGCGCACATCATCCGTTTGAGTGATGCGGAAGGCGCTAGGTTTGGGCTAATTCCTCAACCGAAGGTGTTCGCCAGCCGGACGCCGAGGCTCATCATCGCTTGAGGAAACTGACCATGGCCAAATTCAGAAAGATGCTTTTGCTTGCCGGTGCGGCAACGGTAGCGATTGTGTCGAGTGCTGCGATCGGAGCGGCGCCGTCTTATGTGCCGCTTGAGCGCAGCGTGATTCCGCTGACCAAAGACGTGAAGGTGCTGGGTGCCGCCGACAGCCTGGCTGTGGTGCATTTCCAGGTCGCGCTCGCAATACGCGATCTCGACGGCCTGACTGCGAGCAATCAGCGCAACATAGTGCTCACGCCGGCGGAACTGTCGGCCAAATACCTGCCGACCCAGGAGAACTACAACGCCCTTCTGCAATGGCTGCGCGAAGCCGGCCTGAGCGTCGACAAGACGACCAAGTCGCGGCTCGCCGTCCAGGTCAGCGGCCATGTCGCGGAAGTGACCCGTGCGCTCAAGGTGCACTTCTCCCACATCCAGGCTGAAGGTGTGGACATGGTGTCCGCCGACACCGCCCCCGCAATCCCGGCTAAGCTCGCCAATATCGTGCTCAGCATCAACGGCCTGCAGCCGCAGCAGAAGGCCCATACGATGCACGTCATAAAGCCGCTATTGGCAAAGGAACCGCTCAGCAGTAACGCGCCACCCTATTTTCCCAAAGCGTTCCTCACCGGCTATGCTGCAGCAGGCGAAGGCAAGGCGGGTGTCACGTCGACCACTGCCATCGTTATCGACACCTTCCCCAACCCCCTCGATGTCAACCAATTCTGGATTGCAACCGGAACACCGCAGTCTATCGGCAACATCTCGCTCATCCTGACCTTTCCGGATTTGCTGCCCCTCCCTTCGGGCGAAGAATCCATGGACGTGGAGACATCCAGCAGTATCGCGCCCAAGAGCAAGGTGCGCGTCTATGCTTCAACTTCGCTTGCGTTCGCCAAGCTGGACACGGCATTCGAAGCAGTGGCTGATGACCTAATAGATGGCGTGCGGATCGACCAAATGTCGGTCAGCATCGGCGGTTGCGAGTCGACCGTTGGTGTGGGCCAACTCAACACCGATGAATCGCTGTTCGCCGCGATCACAGCGTTGGGTGCTTCGATCTTCATCTCCAGCGGAGACAGCGGCTCGGATGAATGCAAGAACAATACGGCTGTTCCGTCCTATTACAGCACCAGCCCCAACGTGACCGCGGTTGGCGGCACCTCTCTGTTACTGAACAGCAATGGTACCTGGAAGAAGGAGATAGCGTGGTCAGGCAGCGGCGGCGGCGTCAGCACCGTGTTCGCGCGCCCGTCCTATCAGAGCGCCATCAATTCCAACGCCCGCGTCGTACCGGATGTCGCTGCCGACGCCGATCCGAACACCGGCGCGTTGGTGCGCGTGAACGGAGCATACCAGCAGATCGGCGGCACCTCGCTGTCGGCACCGATCTGGGCCGGGCTTTCGGCGCTCATCAATGCCAAGCGGCGGGAAGAGAAAAAGCACACGATGGGTCTGGTCAACAGCCGGGTTTATCCTCTGCTCCGCACCACGAACTTCCACGACATCACCGCGGGCAACAACGGCGCCTTCAAAGCCACCGTCGGCTACGACGCTGTGACCGGCATCGGTTCGCCCTCGATGGCCGTCCTCTTCAACACCCTCATCAATCAAAACTGAACACCACACTCGCTGTCCGCACAACCAACGGCTCCCGACCCCTAAACGGTCGGGAGCCGTTGCTGTTTGACGCGCGCTTTCCAACGTTTGGCGAGCCACCCGGAGAATTGCCGAAAGCAATTCGCTCTGCCACATTGGCGATGTATCCAGTGTTCCAGCGGTCTCGATTTATGGCCGCCTGCGTAGCGCACACATAACACACGCATCATCGGCGTTTGGGACGCGGAAGCCATGCGGCTTTCGCGGAATCGGGGGGATTTTATGGCTACGGTCAGTTGGAAAACCGGCGTCAATGGCAATTGGGACGACGCAAGCCGCTGGGACACCGGCCATAAGCCGGGCACGAATGCCACCGTGAATGTCGATGCCATCGGCACCTACACGCTCACGGTCAGCGCTGCCGAAACTGCCAACAGTCTCCTTTTCAATGCATCAGGCGCAACGCTTCAGGAACAGGCCGTCGGGTCCCTGACACTCAACGACTTCAATATGGATGCGGGCACCGCGGTGCTGCGCAGCGCCAATACAATTGGCGACTTCACCCAATTCGGTGGGCAGGTCCAGGTTTTCAATGCCGGGTCGCTCGGGTCGAACAGCGATCATCTACTGGGCGGCGAGCAGACGGCGATGGTCTCTGTTACGCTCGGCAACGCCCTCGATTTGTTCGAGTTCGGTGCATCCACGACCGTGACCATCGACGCCGCAGCCGGCAAAACGCTCGACATAGGCGGCGGCGGCTGGGCAATCGACGACACGGGCCTGCCCACACTGCAGTTCGGTTCGGCGAGCAACACCGGCACCGTTGTCTGGCACAGCGCGGGCGACCTTACCATCTCAGGCTCCGGCTTCTTTAACATCGAACTGGCGGCCGGCACGCTGAAGGCCGGCGATTCCCAGTTCACCACACTGACCAACAACGCGGCGTCGGTGGATATGAGCTCCGGCGCAACGCTCGATCTCGCCGCGTTCAACACCACCATCTTCGACCTTACCGGCGCCGGCACCGTCACCAGCACTGGCGGCACGCTTTCACTGGAGAACGCCACCTATTTCGGTCAGATCGAAGGTGGACTTGCACTCAATATTGTGGGCAACGTGACCCTCAACGGTAGCAGCAGCTACACCGGCGGCACCACGCTCAATGACGGCACGACGCTGGCGATCACAAATTCCAATGCCCTTGGCAGCGGTGGAACGCTGAACCTTATCGGCGGCGAACTTATCGCGACCGCCGATGCCACGCTGTCGGTGAACACCACTTTCACCAACACCGTCACCGTCGCGGCCGCCACCGGCAAGACGCTCGCCCTTTCGTCGAGCACAATGACCTGGGACGGCAGCAGTACGCCGCTCAACATCACCTTTGGCGACGCCACGAACCAGGGCACCATCGTCCTCGCACCGGCGAACCAGTCTCTGAACACGACCAATCCAGTCGACGTAACCGTGGCGGACGGTACGCTTCAATTGGGAAGCGATGCGGGCGGCGGCATCAGCGGTCTGATGTCCACAATCACCACCGTGACGGTCGGTGGCGGCGCGACCCTGGATCTCAATGGCTTCAGCTTCGATCCGAACATAGCCGTGATCGACGGCACAGTGACCAATTCCTCAGCCACGGAAAACGAATTCCAGAGTTATGTCAACAGCACAGCAACGGGCTCCATCACCGGCAATCTCGATATCTTCGTCGTGAGCGGCACGATGCTGCTGAACGGCAGCAACAGTTACACCGGCGGCACGACCATCGCGAGCGGTGCCGAACTCGATCTCGGCAACGGCGGCAACGGCGGTACTATTCTCGCCGGCTCCCCGATCGACGTCGAAGGCACGCTGGTGGACGACCACAGCTCCAACGAAGTGCTAAGCGGTGTCATCTCCGGCGGCGGCACCTTCACCAAGAACGGCACGGGCGCCACCGCGTTGAGCGGTGCCAACAGCTACAGTGGCGGCACCACGCTCAACAGCGGCACATTGATCGTCACCAACAGCAGCAGCCTCGGGAGCGGCGGCATCACCATCGCCGGCGGAGAGTTACAGGCCAACAGCGACGCCACCTTCGCGCAGGACGTCTCCCTGTCCGGCGATGTGGCGCTCGCCGCCAAAACCGGCAAAGTCCTATCATTCACGCCGGATACAATGGGCTGGGACGCCGGCAGCGCGGCCGTGACCGTCCATTTTGGCGATACGGTGCACCAGGGCACGGTCATCCTTGCGCCGGTCAACGGATCGGTAGACATAGCCAACACCATCGATGTCGTGCTGGCCGGCGGAACACTCGAGATCGCGACGGCAGCTGCCGCCACGCTGCTGTCCAACAGCGCGACGACCAGTCTTACAGGCGGTGAGCTTCTCGCGACCGCGGACTCCACGCTGTTGGAAGACATGACTTTCACCGGAATCACAACAGTCGCCGCGAAGACCGGAAAGACTCTCGCCCTATCGTCCGGGACCATGGATTGGGATGCGAGCGGCGCGCCCGTGAACATGACCTTCGGCGATGCCGCGCACAAAGGCACGGTCGTCCTCGATCCCACGAACGAGTCGATCGACACGACGCACCCGATCACGGTTACGGTTGCAGATGGCACGGTGCAGATCGGAAGCACTTCCGGTAGCGGACTTCTTTCCAGCTCCGACAGCTTCACCGTCGCTGCCGGCGCAAAACTGGACATCAACGCGATAAACTTCGATCCGGAGACGGCCACCATCAACGGTACGGTGACAAACAGCTCAGGCAACGCCGCACACTTCGACATCATCGGCAGCGGCTCGATAACCGGCGCCGTTACCGGGAATCTCGATCTCGAAATCCTGGGCGGCGTGACGACATTGACCGGGACGAGCAGCTACACCAACGGCACCACGATCAATGCCGAGGCCATACTCGATCTCGGGAATAACGTGACCAACGGGCACATCCTCGCCGGCTCGGCCATCACCGACAACGGCAGGCTGGTCGACAACAACAACGGCAACGACGTTCTGAGTGGCTTGATTTCCGGCAGCGGAGGTTTCTTCAAAGAAGGAGGTGGCACCACCAAACTGAGTGGGACCAACAATTACAGCGGCGGCACCACGCTCGACAACGGCACACTGGTCGTTACCAACAGCAGCAGTCTTGGGACAGGCCAGTTGACGGTCAGAGCAGGCGAGATTCTGGATTCGGCAAACACGTCACTCTCGGTGAATAGCGATTTTGCGGGTGCTACCGGGATCAACGAAACCGTCGCAGCGGCTCATGGCAAGACGTTCACGCTCGCGTCGCCCACCATGACCTGGGAGGGCAATACTGAAACCCTCTTGCTCGTCTTTGGCGATGCCGCGAACGACGGCACCGTCGTGCTCGATCCGGCGAACCAGGTCGTAAACGGCGCCGGCGCGGTCACAGTCACGGTCGCCGACGGCACGCTGCGGGTGGGTACCACCGCCGGTGGAGCTTTGCTTTCCGCGGTCCAATCGGTGACCGTCGACAAGGGTGCGACGCTCGACGTCAACGGCATTGCCCTCGCACCGAACAGTGTGAACGTCGCCGGCACGCTCACCAATTCCTCCGCCACGGGCACTACGTTCACGAGCTTTGCAGACGGCACCGTGTCCGGCGCGATCACTGGCAATCTTGGCGTGGAAGTTCACAACGGTACGCTGACGCTGAGCGGGACGAGCAGCTATACCGGCGGCACATTTATCGACGGTGCAGGCACGCTCGCGCTCGGCAATGACGGTGCCGGTGGCGCCATGGTGGCCGGTTCGGCGATCATCGACAATGGAACGCTGATCGACGACCACAGCTCCAACGACGTTCTTAGCGGTGTCATCTCCGGCGCCGGCAGTTTCACCAAGAACGGCAGCGGCGCCACCACGCTGAGCGGCAACAACAACTATAGCGGCGGCACGACGCTCAACGGCGGAAAGTTGTTCATCACCAACGCCAGCAGCCTCGGCAGCGGACCGCTGGCCCTCGCCGGCGGCGAGTTGGTCGCTGCGGCCAACCTCACCTTGTCGATGAATACCAGTTTCAGCGGAACCACGGGCGTTGCGGCGGGGACCGGCAAGACCTTGACCCTTGCATCGAACCTTATGGCATGGGGCGGCGGTTCGCCGCTCGCCATCACCTTCGGCGATACGGCGCACACCGGCACGGTCGTTCTCGATCCTTTCAACACGAGCGTGAACGCCATTCCAACCGTCACTGTGGCGGGCGGCACGCTCACACTTGGGAACACCGCTGCAGCCACGCAAGTCTCCACCGCGACATCTGTCGCGATCGCCGCCGGCGCAAAGCTGGACGTCAACGGTTTCGCCTTCGATCCGCATTCGGCAGCGATTTCCGGCACGCTGACCAATTCGTCGGCAACGGCCGCCACCTTTGTGAGCGCGCACAGCAGCACGGCATCGGGCGCCATCACGGGCAATCTCGGCGTCGAGATTCACGACGGCAAGCTGACGTTGAGCGGCGTCAGCAACTACGCCGGGGCCACCGCCATCGACAGCAACGCCGAACTCGATCTCGGAAACGGCGGGACAGGCGGCAGCATCCGCGCGGGCACTGGGATCGCCGACAACGGCACACTGATCGATAACCACAGCATCGCCGATACGCTGAGCGGCGCAATTTCCGGGAGCGGCAGCTTCATAAAGAAAGGCGCGGGCCTCACCACACTGACCGGCGTCAATACCTATAGCGGCGGCACAACCGTCGAAGCCGGCGCAACCCTGAGCCTTGGCAACGGCGGCACGGGTGGCACCCTCTCCGCCGGTTCGGCGATCATCGACAGAGGCACGCTAGTGGATGATCACAGCGCAGCCGAAACCCTGAGCGGCATTATCTCCGGCGCCGGCAGTCTTACAAAGAACGGTGCCGGCGCGACCACGCTCAGCGGCGCCAACACTTACAGCGGCGGCACGACGCTCAACACGGGCGAATTGATCATCGCCAGCGCCAAGAGCCTCGGCACCGGCGCGCTCACCTTGAACGGCGGCGAACTGCTTGCGAACGCAAGCATGCTCCTGAACAACAGCCTGCACACTGGCGGCACCGACACCATCGCGGTCGCACACGGCAAGACACTGACGCTCGGCAACACGCCTATCGTTATGGGTGCCGGCAAGCTGGTGTTCGGCGATGCGGCCGGCCACGACGGCACCATTGTGCTCCGCGATCGGTTGAGTCTAGACGATCCAACACATACCACCGTCGAAGTGAAGGCCGGAACGGTCACGCAGGGCGTTGAGGACGTGCTAAGCGCAGTGCTCACGAACGTCGCCGGCACTGCGCTCGACAGCGGCGCCACCATCGATGCCGGCGGACATGGGCTGGGCATCAACGGGCTGACCGGCGCGGGCACGCTCACCAACAGCGGCGCGAGCACCAATATCTTTCTCGAAGGGACTACCAATTTCGCGGGCAGCATCACCGGACATGCCAACGTGAATGTGTCCGGCAATGCCGCTCTGACCGGCAACGAGAGATTCATCGGCGCGCTGACCATCGACGGGGCATTCACGGTCCGGCTTCAGGGCCTGTTTGCCGAGGTCGTCAAGTTCGCCAGCGGAAGCGGAACCTTGTTGCTTTCGCTACCCGGCAACTTCACGGGCACGATCCAGGGCTTCCAGGCCGGCACGACCGTCGATTTGCGCAACATCAAGTCCAGCGGCGACAGGCTGCACTACGATACCGCGACCCACATCCTCACCGTGAGCGACGGCAGCCACAGCGACCAACTGCATTTCGCCGGAAGCTATGTCCAAGGCGATTTCGCGGTCAAAGACGACGGCACCGGTCATGTCGACCTCATCTTCCAGACCGCCCCAACGTCACCAGCCGCCATAACAGCGCCAGGATCGGATCAGACCGTCCACGATTTGACCGCCACCGATTTCGGCCATCACAGCCACCCCGCGGGGGATTGGATCGGCTAAAGAATCGTATCGCGGCCCAATCTGATCCGCTAACGTCGCAACGGTCAGCTGGGGACGCCGCCTATGTATGCCGATGTCGGCAGCGCACGGATATTCTTCGACACGGTGGGCTCCGGGCTGGCTGTCGATGGCGAACGGATGGTCGCCCGGCCGGCGCTGATCGTGATGCATGGCGGGCCGGGTTTTGACCACTCGACCATGCGGCCCTATTTCGACCGCTTCGCCGACACCCATCAGGTTGTTTACATCGATCATCGCGGCAATGGCCGCTCCACTGGGGAGCAGTCCACACTGACGCTCGCGCAATGGGGCGACGACGTGAAGGCCTTGTGCGACGTGCTCGGCATCGAGAAGCCGGTCGTCTACGGCAATTCCTTCGGCGGCATGGTGGCGATGGCCTATGCCTCGCGTCATCCGGAGCATCCGGCGAAACTCATCCTGTCGTCCACCGCCGCCACGATGCATTTCGACGAGACCTACCGGATGATGGAGGAACGCGGCGGTGCGGACGCGCGCGGTATCGCCGAACGCTTCTGGACCACGACGGACGACGCCGCCATCGCGGATTACATGCGGGTGTGCATGCCGTTCTACAATTCGCCCGGCGGCAACGCCGAGTTGCAGGCCCAGGCGCGCCGCCGTGCGATCCTGCGCGGCGATACGATGCGCCATTTCTCCACCGGCGAGATGCGCAACATGGATGTGCGGACGGACCTCGCGAAGATCGCCTGCCCCACGCTCATCACCGTCGGCGATTACGATCCGATCACACCGGTCGTCTGTTCGCGCGAGATCGCCGATGCGATGCGCGGCGGCCTGGCACAACTCGAGATATTCGAGGACGCGGGGCACGGCGTCCATCGCGATCAGCCCGAAGAAGCCGAACGCGTGCTGCGCGCGTTTCTCGCGACATGAGTGCGCCCGGGCTTTCGCGCCGCCATGTGGCCGCAGCCGTGATCGGCAACGCGCTCGAGTTCTACGACTTCGTGACTTACACCTTCTTCGCGCTGCAGATCGGCCGCGCGTTTTTCCCCAGCCATGACGAGTATGTGAGCCTGATGCTGTCGCTGGGCACATTCGGCGCCGGCTTCGTGATGCGCCCGCTGGGCGGAGTCGTGCTCGGCCGTTACGCCGACCGCGCCGGCCGCCGCCCGGCGATGCTGCTCAGCTACCTGCTGATGGGCGTTTCCATTTTGGTGGTGGCGCTCGTTCCCCCCTATTCGGTATTGGGCATTGCCGCGCCGGTCATCGTGATATTCGCGCGCATGGCACAGGGACTGGCGCTCGGCGGCGAAGTCGGCTCCGCCACCGCATTCCTGATGGAAGCCGCGCCGCCGGAGAAGCGCGGGTTCTACACTGCGTGGCAGGCCGGCAGTCAGTATGCCGCGAGCATCGTGGGCAGCCTTGTCGGTGCACTGCTGTCGGCATCGCTTTCTCCGGCTGTATTTTCCGCCTATGGCTGGCGCATCGCTTTCGGGCTGGGTGTGCTCACGATCCCGTTCGGCCTCCTGATCCGTAACAGCCTGCCGGAGACGCTGCATCTGCCGGAGGCGACGCCGGCAAGCGATCGTCCCGGCGATACGAAGACGCTTTTGTGGGCGAACGCGCGCGTCATTGTACTGGGTTTTCTGGTGCTGGCGGCGGGAACGATCTTCACCTACGTCAGCAACTACATGGCGACCTTCGCCCAGACCGTCTTGCACATGGGCAGCACGCTGGCGCTGTGTGCCACGGTCGTCTCCGGCGTCACCGGGATGGCCGCCGGTCTCTTCAGTGGCGCGCTGTCCGACCGCTTCGGACGCTGGCGCGTCATGCTGTGGCCGCGCTTTGTTTATCTCGCCGGCGCTTATCCCGTCTATGCCTGGATCATCCATGCTCACAGCGCGACCGCGCTTCTGCTCGGCACCGCGTTCCTGCAGTTCTCCGGCGGCATGGGCCTTGGTGCGTTTTACGCCGCGATGACCGAAAGCCTGCCCAAACCGATTCGCGGCACGGTGTTTGGAACGGTGTACGCCACCGCGATCGCGATTTTCGGCGGCACCACCCAGGTCGCGATCACCTGGCTGCCGCATGTCACGGGCAGTCCCTTCGCCCCTGCCTATTACGTGATCGCGGCAAGTGTGATCGGTCTGATCGCTACGGCGCTGATGATGGAAAGCGCGCCCGTGAGGCGGCAGGACGGAGCGCCAATACAAGGCGCCGCTATGGCATCGGCCGAATAACCGACACACACAACTGACGCCACCGGAGCAAACCATGTCCAATTCAAAACTGTTTGAACCGCTCGCGCTTGCGCGCGGTCCGGCGATGAAGAACCGCTTCATGCTGGCGCCGCTCACCAATTGCCAGAGCCATCCCGACGGCCGCTTGTCGGACGAAGAATTCCACTGGCTCACCTTGCGCGCCGAAGGCGGCTTCGGCCTCACCATGACCTGTGCCGCATATGTCCAGGCGCGCGGCCAGGGCTTTCCCGGACAGCTCGGCATTTTCGACGACCGGCACATCGAGGGCCTAAGCCGTCTTGCCGCCGCGATCAAAGCGAATGGCTCCGTTTCAGCGGTGCAGCTTCATCACGCCGGCAATCGCTCGCCCAAAGAGCTCGTCGGCGAGGCCGTTTGTCCTTCGGACGATCCCGAGACTGGCGCCCGCGGTCTCACCCTCGCCGAAGTGGAGCAGCTGCGCGACGATTTCATCGAGGCGGCGAAGCGCGCCAAACGCGCGGGCTTCGACGGCGTCGAACTGCACGGCGCGCACGGTTACATCCTCCTCGAATTTCTTTCGCCGAAACTCAACCGCCGCGATGATCGCTATGGCGGCAGCCTGGAAAATCGCGCGCGAATCATCTTTGAGATCATCGATGGAATCCGCAGTCTGTGCCGCCCGGACTTCCAGCTCGGCCTGCGCCTGTCGCCCGAACGGTTCGGCGTGAAGCTGCCGGAAATCCGCGACGTCGCCGCGGAAGTTCTGCATCAAGGCAAGATCGACTACCTCGACATGTCGCTGTGGGACTATGCGATCGAGCCGACCGACGAAGCATTCAGAGGCCGCTCGCTGATGAGTGTCTTCACCGAACTGCCGCGCGGCGACGTGCGCCTCGGTGTCGCCGGCAAGATCCGCAACGCGGAGGATGCGGCAGCCGTCATCGAAGGCGGGTGCGACTACGCCCTGATCGGCCGCGCCGCGATCCTGCGCCACGATTTCCCCGAACGCGTGCGCCGCGATGCCCGCTACCGCTCGCCGCCACTGCCCGTTTCACCCGGTCATCTGCGCAGCGAGGGGGTCAGCCCGCGCTTCGTCGAATACCTGCGAAGCTTCCCCGGCTTCGTCAGCGACGATGCTCCGGCGCCCTCGCACGACGAAGCGATGGGTATGTGGATGAAAACCGACGGGTAAATGGAAGCCATCGCGAAGGAAACGCCGATTGCGACGGCAGCTCCTATATCGTTTTGACGCCAAGTATGTGCCCCACGGCAGCACGGGCCGAGAGCCAGTCCTGGATCGGCTGCCGGCTCCACAACGCCTTCCAACGCGCGTCGTTTAGCAACGCGCGTGTTTGCAACCGGTCGGTGGGCACGAGAAGCAGATCGCGCTCTCGCGCCGCATAAGCGCGCTCGTACCACATCATGGCGGTCGTCAGATCGCCAAGACGGCGATAGGAATTTCCGAATACTGTCGCGTTGCCGTCACTGGGCGAATAGCCTGCCGCTGCCCGATCCAGCAATTTTCGCGCGCCAGCAAGCCTGCCTTGCGCGACGGCGAGATCGAACGGACAGCCCAGGAGCCAATAAGCGGACGCCGCATATTCGGAAGCCATGCTGGCAGCCAGTTGCTCCGCATCCTTGAGATGATTGCCTTCGACTTCGATGCTGCATTTGGAATCGCGCCCCGCCATGTTGGTCGGCTGCAACTGAAGCGCCGCGTTCTGCGCCTTCAACGCCTCCTCATAGCGGCCTTGCTGGGAATACCAGATCGCCAGGTTGAAGTGCTCGGCGAAGGAAAGTGGGTCGAGATCGGCTGCCTTCTTTTCGGCTTCCAGATCCTGTTCGGGATAATTGAACGCGGCGGCAAGGATCGACTGGCTGTGCTGCACACCGGAATTGTTGGGGTTGATGTCGCGCGCCCGCCTAAAATAGTCGGCAGCCGCGAGCCAATCCCATTTTTCGAGCGAGATGGCGAGCAGCGAACGCAACGCCAGGATACTCTTGGGGTCGAGAACGAGCGCGCGTTGCGCGGCCTGCTCGGCTGGGACCAGCGCAGCGGGATCGCCGTATTCGGTCTCCAGCGAAACCAGCGTGTGCGAGTATTGTGCGAAACCTTCCGCATATTTCGGGGCTTTCAGCGTGACCTGCTTGAAGAGATCCGCGGCGCGGCGCAAATCCTCCTGCGTGTCGCGCTGCACATAAAAACGGCCCAGCAGGAATGTTCTGTAGGTTGCCGGATCGATGGCGTTCGCGGGCTGCGACGGCGATGCGATCGCTTTGCCCAGCAGCCGTTGCGTAAGGGCAGCGGTGATCGCGCGTGTTATACTGTCCTGAGCCGCGAGAATATCGTCGAGATTGCGGTCGAAGCTGTCGGACCAGATCTGGAATCCGGTTGCCGCATCGATCAGCTCCGCGATGATGCGGATGCGGCCGTGATCCTCGAACACGCTGCCCTCCAGTATCATCCTGACATTGAGGGCGCGCGCGATGGTCTTCACGTCCTGATGCTTGCCGACGAAGGAGAAGGACGATGTTTGAGCGGCGATGCTCAATGCCGGGATCTTCGACAACGCGTTGATCAGCTGGTCCGATATGCCGTCGCTGATATAGCGCTTGCTCTCGTCACCGCCGAGATTGGCAAACGGCAACACCGCCAGCGAGGCGGCCGGCGCCGTCGATTGATCGGCCGCCAAGTTGCTGGACGCCGCATGCCGGCCAGGCCAGAACACAACCACGACCAGAATGGCCGCTAAGCCGAGGAGCGCACCCAATATGGTGAGAACCTGACGATCGACTTTCGTGGGTTTGATAAGGTGGCCGGACTCGCGCAGCGCCAGCGCCCATGCTCCGATAAGAGAAGCCGGCAGGCCCAGCACGGCCACGGCGATGACCGTCTGCAAAATCCAGGGCTGCCATTGGAAGGCCGATGCGCCGAGCGAAATAGCCTGGATGATCGCCCACCCGCCGACGGTGTAGCCGATGGTAACCTGGTCGAGCTTTAGCTCGCGAACTCTGTCCCAAAGGTGCCGCACCCCAACCCTCCGAACGTGTTCCTTGGCGAGTTCGGCTACGCCAATGGGCGCAGACGCAGCAATACGAGTGCGGGGCCGCCCGGAAGTCAACGGCAAGTGATTTGCACGCGTCTCGCGAAATAATCGCGCTTCGTTAACGGTTCAGTGCGCCGGGACCGCTGACGAAGGGGCTGCCGCGCACATAGAAACGCAGCAAGCGTTCTGCGCCGCGCGAGATGCCGATCCGCACGCTTTTGCCGATCTTCTCCGATTGCCTATCGTCACGCGCGAACCATAGAGGACCGGCCCCACAGAGGTCGGTCCCATCCAGCTGGCGATCGATTTGAAGCGCCACGGTCAGGCGTCCCGGCCCTCGCGCGAGTTGATGCAGGTTCTGAATGCCGCGATTTCTCTCCATGATGGGGATTCCATCGACTGGCTCGAGCGCGCGGATCAGAACGCCGGCCCCGACCCCGGCAATCTCGCTCGAGACGTTGAACAGATACGACCGGCCATAGATGAAGTAGACATAGGCGTGCCCGGGGCTCAGGAAAAGCGCGCGATTGCGCGTCGTCATCCCGCGATAGGCGTGGCCCGCGGGGTCGCCGACGGGATAGGCTTCGGTCTCGACGATGCGTCCGCTGAGCAGGCCTTCGGCTGTCTCCCGCAGCAGCATCTTGCCGATCAAATAGCGTGCGAGCGCAACCGAGCCGACCGGCAGCTCGGCTCGCGTGAGGCGTTTGTGCGTTCGCTTGGTGGGCACGATTTCTACGACTGTTCCACGAGGATCGCCTTAGTACGGTTTGACGACGGCGAGACGCAAAACCCGGTTTCCTGCCGACACTACAAGCACCGACAAGCCGAAGATCGGGAGCACCGCGCACATAAGGGCGGCGCCGATCCAAAGCGTGCGCGGCCATGGCGTTAGCGTCCGCGGCGGCGCGGCCAGCCGACCGTGCGGCCTGCGGAGCCACCAAGACGCTGCACCCGTAACCGTCAGCCAAACAAGCGAGAGTGCGAACGCCGTGTTGAGCAAGAGATTGAGCGGCCCGAAGTCTCCCTGATGGACGTGAATCCCGAGAGCCACGAAACGCGGGATCGCGGGAAGCTCCGCATTGGTGACGTCGCTCACGATCTTTCCGTTGCCCGGCGCAGTCTGGATCGTGTGATCCGATGCCAGCGTATGGACGTTGGTGAGCCACCATCCTGCCTGATTCCAGGGCGAGAGGCGGATATCGAGCGTGCCCCGGACACCGCGCGAGCGCGCCTCTCGCACGGCTTGATCCAGTGCGGGCAGCGATTGGCTTACCTGCCCGACCGATGCGCCGCCCGTCGAAAATGCTGCCGGGCTCGCCTGCCCGATCGCAGCCTCGACGCGCGAGAGCACCTCGCCGCCCCAGAAGCTCGTCCACGGAAGCGCGCTGATGAGGAAGAAGAGAAAGATCGCGGAGAAGAGCACTGCGACCGAGGAATGCAGATCGCGCAGCGCGATCCGCGCGCCACGATGGAATCGAGGCCACAGGATTTCCGGAAACGGCCGATTACGCGGCCACCAGAGATAGAAACCTGTAAGGATCATCACGATAGCCCAGCAATCGCCTAGTTCGAGCAGCCAGCTCCCGGGCTTTCCGATGGGCCATCCTCCATGGAGCGACCGGCTCCATCCCGGAGGCCACTGTGAAGGCATGAGCGACCCCAGCACCCTCGCGGTATGAGGATCGACGAATACCGGATAGCTGAGTCCGCCCGGACTCGCCATGAGCACCGTCGTGCTGCGCGACCGGTCTTCCGGCATCAGGAGGCCCACGACGGGAGGTCCGGACGAAACGCGCGGCATGTTCATATCCATCGCCATCCCGCTCGGCATGGCCGCGGTCCCCATGTTCATGCCGGCCATGGGCATCGGCGCGTTGCTGCCTGGCGCATGTGCGACGGTGGCGAGAGCCGCTGCAATCTGAACACTCGGCGCAACATCGTGGGGCGATTGCGCCACGAACCGAAGCGCGGGATGGGCGTAATCCATCCAGGCTTCGGACCAAAGATAGAGCGTGCCCGTCGTGCTTTGCCACAGCACGAACGGGATAACGATCAGCGCCGCGAAGAAGTGCCAGCGCCAGAACAGGCCGTAATAACGTGGGCGATCGATGCAGACGTCTTTCGCCATCTCGTCACTCCAACCGCAGGCGGAGGCCGCTCATCACGCGGAACGGCGTTCCGAGGATGGGCACATCGCCGCCGTTGCTCGCGATGTAACGCGCGTCGAACAGATTCTGTATTTGGGCAAAGGCCCGGATGTTGCCGGCCAGGGGATAACTTGCGGACGCATCCATCACGAACCGCGCATTCTGGATCAAGCCGTCATCGGGATGGGCGTCGCCATAACTCTTCGAGATGTAACGCAGCGCGGTGCCGACCTGCCATCCCGCGGGATCGTCATAGGTGAGGCTCGCGCTCGCGTTATGCACGGGCACGCCCTCCAGGCGGTTGCCGACCGCGGTGGGATCTGCGGGATCGGCGGTGTAGTGGGAGTCGGCATAGGTGTAAGTCAGGCGACTGGAGAAACCGTCGCCGATGTCCCAAGTGACCTCGCCTTCGAAGCCGCGCGCGACCGCCGACGCGGCGTTGATATTTCGCGTACAGGTCAGGAAGGTGAACGTCGTGGGATCGAACCCGCACATCACACCGAGGATCGCCGGATATTCCGAGGGATCGAGGGATCGCTGGGTAATGATGTTGGTGATGGTACTGTTGTAGAGCGTGAACTGGCTGCGCAGGTTCGGCAGATTGAAGTCGAGACCGACTTCCTCGCCCTGAAGTGTTTCCGGTTCAAGAAACGGATTGCCCTCGAAGATACCCGCCGTCGTGTCGGCGTAGGTGCGATACAACTGATCGAGCGTGGGCGCGCGGAAGCTCTGATAATAACCGCCGCGAATCGCCAAATCGTCGTCGACGCGATAGCGGGCATCGACACGCGGGGTGAAGCGATACCTGGTGGTGTCCGGTAGGTTCGGAAAACCGGGCGGAAAGGTATCGATGCCGTTGGTGCTCGAATAATACTGATACCGAAGGCTCGCCAATATCTCCAGCGGCGCGATGGGCACGACCCGGACCTGTCCGAAGCCCGCGAGGAACAGCTGATCGCCACTGCCGATAATCGTCGGCGCCGCAAGCGCGCCGGACGGGAGAAAATAGTCGGCGAGATCGTGGCCGACGACCTGGTGATAATCGGCCCCAACGCTCATCATCCGAAGCCATCCATCCATCGTGTGGGTGAGGACGAGGGACGCACCGTTGTCCGACGCGTCGGTCGTATGGATATTCGAGTTGTATTCGGTGGTGGGGGTCAGCAGATGCGGGTTGTTGGTGAGGAAGCGGTTGTCGTCGTGGAAGGCCGTCAGGCTCAACGAGGTGTCGTCGCCGAACGACTTCGTGAAACCGCCGTCATAAGTCCACATCCGCTGGGTATCGACCCCGATGGGCGTTGAGAGAACCTGATCGTTTTCAGCGTAGTTCACGTTCAGGAAGCCTTTGAGATCGGGCGCGGGCGCCACGTCCGCGCGCACCCCGATATTGCGAGCTTGATTCGAGGTCGGCGTATAAATGGACGAGCGCGGGGTGGATGTACCGAAACTGGTCCATGATGCAGGCGTAGTCTGATAACCGTCCGTACCGTTGAACGCGGCGTTCACGCTCAGCTTGAGCCGGCTAGTCGCGATATAGCTGCCGTAAAGGCTCGTATCGTAGCTCCCGTAACTTCCACCGGCGGCGGAGAGGTCGAGTTCGTTCATTTCGGGCGAGCGCGTGATCACATTCACCACGCCGCCCATGGCGGTACTGCCCCAGAGCGGCGAGCCGCCGCCGCGTACGACTTCGACGTGATCGATATTATTGAGCGGAATCCGGTTCCACTGGATGTAGCCGAAGAAAGGATCGTTCAGGGGAATTCCGTCCACGAGCACGAGCATGCGGGTGGACGTGGTCGAGAGGCCGCGCATGCTTTCGTTGTAGGCCGTTGGGTGCCCGACGTCCGGCCCGATCCCGGTCAGGGTCATGCCCGGCAAGTCGCGCAATATGTCGTCCAGCCCCTGTGCCGGGATCGCCGCGATCTCTTTCGCGGTCAGAACGCTGACGCTTTGCGGCACGTCGCCGAGTGCGGTGGGCGTTCTGGTCGCTGTGACGATGACGGTTTCAGGCGCGCCCGTCGTTTCGGCAAGTGCGCGGTGGGCCGTACAGACGAGCACTATCGAGCAGGCCACCAGTGCTCGAAATGCAAATTTTGAACCGGGCACAACATCCCCCAGTGATCGTGAACGACAGTGCCCGCGCACATGAATTTCATGCGCGCGAACGACGGTTGAGGTTCAGACGGTTACTGGAGGCGCGCGCGGCGCCTGGCTGGAATAATTCGGCCGCAGATCGGGACGCGCCGAGGAAACGAAGAGACTCGCGATGGCATCGATTGCCGTTGGAGCGGCAACGGACGCGATCGTCGTTGGCGATGCGAAATGCGGTGCCGCAGCGAACGGACATATGTCGTGCCGATGCCGATCGTCCTGTACGGGCTTCTGTTTGACGGGTCGGCCGCTCTGGTCCACGACCATGCGAGCAGGCCCGTCCATGGTGCAGAGCGCGATTGGGACACCCGCCGCTCCGCCCTGGCTCGGCATCCAGCCGACCGGAATGAGCGCGTGCACCAGCATCGCGACGAGCGCGACATAGACGGCGGCAAAGCGAAGGTTCCGGCGCATGGAGCGGCCATACCGGCCTATCGGAGAACCGTGCACAAGGTCCTCGGTTGTCGCAGGGCGGGCCCGAACGTTTTTGCTACAACCACTTGCGTGAGAATGCTGGTAGGCTTGGCAGCAACCGTAATGTCCTCTACCGCGCTGATTTTCTTGCAATATCTTCGCCAGGACGAAAGAAACACCAACAGCAATGCCAACAAGCTCACACGGAAACCGGCATCAACCTCTTTGGAAAAAGCCTGTAAGCCCTTCGCAAGCTCGATCATCGACCAATGGTCGGACCGGCGCGAGGCCTAACGCAGCGCGACCGACAATTCCGTCGATCACCAACATCTGGCCGCCCTTGGGCGGAACTACGTTTCGCTCAGGACGTTGCATTTCATCGGTCTGTTCACACCGGCTTAGCGGGCGGGGGCGTGGCACAGCTTTTTCGTCCAGGCGCAAATAGCATCGCCGTCGCGGTGATTGTCGCGTTGTTTGCCGCACCTGTTGCAGCGGTTGCCCTTACATATGCCCTTTGGGACTCCCCCTACGCGACCGATCAGAATCTGACCCGCGCCCAACCTGTGCCGTTCAGCCATGCCCACCACGTGGGCGATTTGGGCCTCGATTGCCGCATGTGTCACACCGGTGTCGAACAGGCGGCCTCAGCCGGCATCCCTTCGACCCACATTTGCATGACGTGTCATTCGAAGATCTGGACCAACGCCCGGATGTTGGCGCCGGTACGCGCGAGCTATGCATCCGGCAAGCCGCTTCATTGGCAGCGCGTCAACCGCGTTCCGGATTACGTATTCTTCGATCATTCGATCCACGTGGCGAAAGGCATCGGTTGCAGCGTCTGTCACGGCCCCGTGCAGAAAATGGCGCTGATGCGCCAAGCGCAGCCACTCACCATGGGATGGTGTCTCGAATGTCATCGCCACCCGCAAAAATATATCCGTCCGCAGGATGACGTTTTCGACATGTACTGGCGCACGCCTTTCGATCAGCCCGAACAGGGCGCCAGGCTGGTCCGGCAATACCTCATACACACCGATCATCTTACGGATTGCTCGATATGCCATCGCTGAAGCCGCAGTCAGATTTGGATCGTCGCGTTGCCTTGAAACTACTGGCAACGGCGATGGCCGCGACGATGGCGCGTTGCAGCCGCCCAGAAGAAGAGATCGTCCCGTATGCGAAGATGCCTGAAGGCCTGGTTGCGGGAGAGCCGATGCGCTTTGCCACGACACTCGCTCTCAGTGGTTACGGTCGCGGATTTGTGGGGATCTCGATCGATGGACGGCCAATCAAGATTGAGGGCAATCCGAAACATCCTTTCAGCCTCGGCGCGACGGACATCTTCGCGGAAGCGGAGGTGATGTCGCTCTACGATCCGGACCGTTCGACCGCGATCCGCCACGACGAAGCGATCGCGACCTGGGATGCGTTCTCCGCGGATTGGGGGCAGGCCACGCGCGCACAAAACGGACACGGCCTGGCGCTGGTCACCAATCGCGTGGTTTCGCCCACGACGCTCGCGCGCATTGCAGCGTTCAAGAACCGTTACCCATCGATGCGTTGGTATCGCTACGAACCGGTGCACGACGATGCTGCGCGCGCGGGCGCGCGCCTGGCCTTCGGGCGGGTCGTGACCTCGCTTCCGCGCTGGTCGGAGGCCGACGTTGTCCTGTCGCTTGGTGCCGATCCTCTCGGACACGGGCCGGACGAGCTGCGCATGGCCCGGGCTTATGCGTCGCGCCGCGTACTCGGCGCGAAACGGCAGCGCATCCATGCCGCCGAAGCGGTGTGGACGCTGACCGGCGCCGCTGCCGATTTTCGTATTCCGACCACGCCCGCCGTCATCGTCGAGATCGCCCGGGCCGTGGCGAACGCGTGTGGCGCGAATCTGGGCTCTCCGCAAATTCCCGAAGACGCAGAACATTTCGTGGAGCGCGCCAGCCGGGAGCTGATGGCTGCGCGCGGCAAAGCACTGGTTTTGGCCGGCGAATCCCAGCCGGCGGAGGTCCATGCGATATGCCATTGGATCAATGCGCAACTCGGCGCGCCCGTGGACCATTTGCCATCGCAGGATGCCGTCGAGAACGATCATGCGTTCGAGCTGGTTGCGCTGGCCGACGATTTGCACGCCCATCGCTTCCGCTCCGTTATCGTCGCCGATGCGAACCCGGTCTATGACGCGCCGGATTCTTTGCATCTGGCCGACGGCATCGCGTCCGTTCCGTTCAGTGCGCATATCGGCCTTTATTGCGACGAAACGGCGATGGCCTGCCATTGGCACTTGCCGCTCAGCCATGCGCTCGAATCGTGGGGCGATAGTCGCGCCCTGGATGGTACGGCCTCGATCGTTCAGCCGCTGATCCAGACGCTTTATCCCACACGGACGCGCGATGAATATCTCGCTTGGCTTGTCGGCGAAGACGTCGCGAAGGCTTACGATCTCGTGCGAAAGACGTGGCAGTCCAATGTACCCGGCGATTTCGAAGCCAACTGGCGCAAGGCGCTAAACGACGGGGTGATCGCAAACACGGCAGCCACGCCGTTGGCGCTCTCTCTCAAACGACCGGCGGATTTGCCGCGCGCCGCGACACCGAGAGGTATGTCCCTCGCTATGTCGCCCGATCCTTCGGTATGGGACGGGCGCTTTGCAAACAATGCATGGCTGCAAGAATGCTCCGAGCCGTTCACCAAACAGGTGTGGGGCAATGCGATCCGGATTGCGCCCGGCGACGCAGAAAGACTGGGCATCGCGGACGAAGACACCGTCGATGTCGAGATAGACGGAAAGACGATCACGGCGCCGGCAATATCGATGCCGGGACAGGCCGACGGCGTGATCGGCCTGCATTGGGGCCAAGGTCGCCTTCGGGCTGGGCGCATCGGCACCGGGGTCGGCGCGCGCGTTTGCGGGATCGGCGCACATCCGCTCGCGCGCCTGCTGGATGGTGCGGTGTTGCGAAAAAGCGCGCGCAGCGTGCCCTTCCGCTCCACGCAAGCGCACACCCGGTTGGAGGGACGTGCCGAAGATATTTTCCAGATCGCAACGTTGAACGAATTGGGCCATGCAAATGCCGGGACCGGGCGGCGGCCACCCAGCCTGTTGCCAGTTCCCCCCAAGGGCGATTATGCCTGGGCGATGGTCGTGGACACCGATGCCTGCATCGGTTGCAACGCCTGTGTCGTCGCCTGTCAGGCCGAGAACAACGTGCCCGTCGTCGGTCCGGAGGAAATCAGCCAGGGGCGGGACATGCACTGGTTGCGGGTGGACGCTTACACGCGTCCGCACGGCTATATCGAACGGCGCGGCTTTCAGCCTGTGCCGTGCATGCACTGCGAATATGCGCCATGCGAGCCGGTTTGCCCGGTCGAAGCGTCGGTGCACGATCACGAAGGTCTCAACGTCCAGGTCTACAACCGTTGCATCGGCACGCGTTTTTGCGAAGCGAATTGTCCTTACAAGGTTCGCCGCTTCAATTGGTTCGACTATTCGGGCGACCAGGCTTACGCCGGCGAAGGCGAAGCGCTGAAGGCGCAACACAATCCGGATGTCTCGGCCCGCGGCCGGGGCGTGATGGAAAAGTGCAATTACTGCCTGCAGCGCATCAGCCGCGCGCGCAAGGCCGCCGAAAAAGAAAATCGCAAAATCGCGGAAGGCGAGATGATCACGGCATGCCAGGCCGCGTGCCCGACCCGGGCGATCCATTTCGGCGATCTGAATCGCACCGACTCAGACGTATCGAACTTAAGGAAAGCGCCGCAGCATTACGTATTGCTGGAAGAGCTGAATACACGGCCGCGCACCACTTACCTGAAACGCGTTTTCAACAGCGATGACCAGGGATGACCGCGGCCGAGGGCACAAAGGAGCGCTGGATCCAGGGCATTCAAAGCCTGGAGGAAATCAACGCGCGTATTTCCGCCCCGATCCTCGATCCCGCGCACACCTGGCGCTGGTGGGCGGCTCTGGCCATCTCCGGCAGCTTGACGCTGCTGATGATCGTAGCCGTAACCTGGTTGTTCGCACACGGTATCGGCGTCTTCGGCAACAACACGACGATCGTGTGGGGCTTTCCCATTGCGAACTATGTCTGGTGGCTCGGCATCGGCCACGCCGGCACGCTGATTTCGGCGCTGCTGCTGCTTACGCGGCAAAAGTGGCGCGGATCGCTTAACCGCTTTGCCGAAGCGATGACGCTGTTTGCGGCCTCGATGGCGGGGCTATTTCCGATCTTCCATCTCGGCCGGCCTTATTACCTCTATTGGATCACGCCCTATCCGAACGTCCAGGGGCTGTGGCCTCAGTGGCGAAGCGCGCTGGTGTGGGATCTTTGGGCGGTCGGCACCTACATCACGTTCTCTGCGCTCTTCTGGTATGTAGGCCTCGTTCCGGATCTGGCGATGTTGCGCGAACGCGCCAGGAGTTTGTGGGCGCGCCGTCTCTACGGTGCGTTTGCGCTGGGCTGGCGCGGTTCGGCACGGCATTGGGAAATTCATGAACGCTTCTACCGTTACATGGCGGCGCTCGCCGTGCCGCTCGTGGTCTCGGTCCATTCGATTGTAAGCCTCGACTTCGCGGCAAGTCTGGAGCCTGGCTGGGCCGATACCATCTATCCGCCATACTTTGTGATCGGCGCGCTTTATTCAGGGTTTGCCATGGTCGTTGTGCTCGCGGCCGCCTTGCGCTGGGGCTGCTCCTTCGAACCCTTCATCACTCACCGGCACTTCGACGCGATCGCGCGCGTCCTTCTCACCGCGTCCATCGTGATGGGTATCTCCTACGCCACCGAATGGTTGTGGGCGTGGTACGGCGGCGAGCGGCCGGAACGCCATCTTGTCGCGTTCCTCTTCACCGGTCCTTACGCGCCGCTCTATTACGGCCAGCTTCTGTTCAACGTGGTGGTGCCGCAGGCGTTCTGGTCGCCACGCGTTCGCACGAACATCGCAGCGGTGGTGGTGATTTCGATCCTGATCAATGTCGGCATGTGGCTCGAACGCATCCTGATTGTGTGGTCGACGCTCTCGCGCGATTATCTGCCGAGCGCGTGGCGCATCTTCCTGCCGACGTTCTGGGATTGGGCGCTCCTTTTCGGATCGCTGGGCGCCTTCATGTTCCTGTTCCTGCTGTTCGTCCGGATACTGCCCGCCATGCCGGCGCACGAGTTGCGCAAGCTGTGGATCGAGGAGAACGGTTCGTGAGCGAATATCTCCTCGCTGAATTCGAAACCGCGCAGGACGCGCTGACAGCGGCGCGGCGGGCGCAGGAGAACGGCCGCGCCGCGGAGGACGTGCTGTCCCATATGCCAATCGAAGGCATCGCCGAATATCTTGCGCGACCGCGTAGGCCGGCGATCGGATGGGTCATGTTCGTCGCCGGCGCACTTGGCGCGGCGGCCGGTTATTTTATGCAATGGTACAGTGCGGTGGTGGATTACCCGGTCGTCTCGGGCAACCGGCCGCTGAACAGCTGGCCGGCTTTCCTGCTTGTGCCGTACGAAACGACGATCCTCTCGGCAGCGGTTGTCGGCTTTCTCGCCTGGATGGCAATGAACGGCTTGCCCAAGCCACATCATCCGCTTTTCTTCGCGAAGATCACCGAGCGGGCGGTACAGGACCGCTACCTGCTCGTGTTTCCGCGCGACACGGCGCTAGCGGCCTGGATTGCCGAAAATCTCAAACCGCGCCGATTGCATGAGGTGCGCGAATGAGAAAATGCATCGCGCTCCTTGTTGTTCTCGCGCTCGCCGGTTGCGACGAGAGCATGGACGAGCAGAACCGTCTTAAAACCTACGGCTCCGCACCCGGGATTTCGAGCTGGCCGGCGGAAGGTGAAGCGTTACCGCTGGCGAAGGGAACGATCCCGCAAGGCGCCCTGGAGCGCGACGCAGCGCTTCGAAACCCGCCGCCGGTTTCGCTGGCGCTGCTGCAACGCGGGCGTCAGCGCTACGACATCTATTGCTCCGCCTGTCACGGCCTGACCGGCGCAGGCGATGGCATTGTCGTCGCGCGTGGGTTTCCCAAACCGAAACCGTTCGACGATCCTGCGATCCTGCGGGTATCGGCAAAACACCTGGTCGATGTAATCGGGCAGGGCTACGGCGTCATGTATTCCTTTTCCGATCGCGTCGACCCGAAAGATCGCTGGGCCATCGCTTCTTACATCCGTGCGTTGCAGCTTGCAGACGGACGGACAAAATCATGAGCCGCCGCCTCGTTCTCCCGATCGTTGTAGCCGCGGTGATCGGTTTGGTCCTGCTCGGAGTCCACGATGGCGCAAGCGTGGCGCGGGCGTGGCTCTGTGCCTTCGTTCTGATCTCGATGGTGCCAATTGGAAGTCTCGTGCTGCTTCTCACCCACGGCATCACAGGCGGGCGTTGGGGTGAGGATTTGTCCCCCGTGCTAGCTCCGGCGGCGCGCACCATCCCGCTGCTGTTGCTCGCCTTCGTTCCGATCATGTTGTTTCGGCCGCTCATCTATTCGTGGAGCACACTACCTCTCCCGCACGACGTGAGAAGCTTTTATCTCGATCCAGCTTTCTTCGATGCGCGAAGTGTTGCCGGGATCGTTGTATGGAGCGTCCTGGCTTGGACCGCGGCGTGGCGCCGGCCGCTTTATGCCGCCCTGGGTCTGACCGCGCATCTGGTCATCGTCACCGTCGTTCCCGCCGACTGGGTTCTCACCATCGCGCCCGGTTCGGTTTCGGCGGGTTTCGGATTGGGCTTCGGCATCGAGCAACTCTTCGCAGCTCTTGCTTTCACAGCCGTCCTCGCGCCGCAGCCGGCCGGGCGCGCAAACCGCGACCTGGCGGGCATGATGATGACCACGCTGCTCGCCACCGTCTACTTCTTCTATATGGCGTTCATCATCACCTGGTATGGCAACATTCCCGCCAAGGTCCATTGGTATACGGTTCGCGCCGGCGGCGGCTGGGCACTGGAGTTGCTTGTCGCTTTTGTACTCGGCGCCGCGCTTCCCTTCCTTGCCGTCCTCAATCCGAAGATCCGCAGCGACCCGTCGCTTTTGCGGATTGTCGGAACGTTGGTCCTCGCCGGTATCGCGCTCCACGTTGTCTGGCTGATCGTTCCGGCTCTCGGCGCTCTTGTTCTTGTTCCCGCGACGTTTGCCGCGCTGGTCATTGCTCTTTTGCTGTGGCTCGCGAGCCGGGCGGTTGTTTTCCGAGGAGGCGCGACTGGATAAGACGTCTTCCCATAGGGAATCACCGAATGTGGCAACGCGCGTGGTCGTCTACGCGATCGCGGGCATCCTCGTGACGCTGCTCTGTGTAGCCTTCGGTTTCCAGGCGATCTTCCGCGACCGTATTGGCCAGACCTACGCAATCAGCCATGCGTTTCCGGCACCGGCCGTTATTCCGGGCGAGCGTGCACAACGGCTGGCCCTGGAGGCGAAGCAGAGGCGCGACCTTGGCGGTGCCCATGGTCGCATGCCGATCGACGCCGCCATGCGTGCCGTCGCTGCGAAAGGGTCGCATGCCTTCGATCCCGTTGGCGGCAATCCATGAGGTATCTCCTGGGTTTTCTCGCCTTACTGTTGCTGGCGTCGCCCGCCTCGGCGGGACTGTCGCGCGCGGAGCTTTCTTCGGTAGCGGCTGCTCCGCCGCCCGGCGCGCGTCTCGATCCGAATCTCGCTGCGCGCGACGTCACCGGCAAATGGCGCAGCGTCGGCGAACTGCTTGCCGGGCATCCGATATTCTTCAGCTTTATCGATTACACCTGCAACACGCTTTGCGGGACCGATCTGGAATTGCTCTCCGCCGGCATTCAGAACGCCCATCTCGATCCGGCGGATTACCGCATCGTCGTATTCGGTCTCGATCCCAAGGATACAGCCAAAGATGCCTTCACGATGGCGCGCAAGGAGATTCCGGCTGCGCTTCTTTCGCGAGCCGTGCTGCTGCGGCCCGACGCGGCAACCGTCGGGCGCGCGGCCAGGGCGCTCGGCTTTCACTACAGGTACGATCCCGCGGCGGATCAATTCGCGCATCCCGCGGCCGTGTACGTGATTGGCTCCGACGGCGGCGTCCGCGGCGTGCTGTCGCCGTTCGCGCTTACCGTGACGGACATGAAAGTCGTCCTGGCGGCCGCGAAACCGGCGCTCAGCCTCTACGATCGGGTGCGGCTGCTCTGTTATTGCTACGATCCGCAAACCGGCATTTACAGCCTGCGCATCGCCTGGATACTGCGCGGTGCGTGTCTGGCCACGCTGCTGACGCTTGGCTTAGCTGTGTTTGTTTTTGCCAAACGCGCGAGGGCGGCGGCGTGAGCGGATTTCGCTATTCGCTTCCGGAAGCCTCGCACAATGCGAGCCAGGTCGATCTTGCCTTCGCAGCTGTGCTCGCCATTGCGCTGGCGATATTCATCGCGCTTTTGGTTCTCCTGGTGGTCTTTGCGGTGCGCTACCGCCGTGGTGCTCCGGCATCGCACGCGCCGCTGCCCAAGCTTCTCAGCCGCGAGATCGAGATTGGCTGGACCGTGGCGACGACGTTCCTGGCGATCTTCATCTTCTGGTGGTTTGTCGGCGGTTACGGCCTGCCGCCGCGCAACGCTCCCGGCCAGCTCGAAATCCACGTCGTGGCCAAGCAATGGATGTGGAAGACACAGCATCCGGGCGGCGCCCGCGAGATCGATGCGCTGCATATTCCCGTGAATACGCAGATCCGGCTGGTGATGACCTCGCAAGATGTGATTCACAGCTTTTACGTCCCTGCCTTCCGGTTGAAGCAGGACGTCCTGCCGGTCCGCAGCACCGAGCTTGTGTTCACGCCGACGGAGCTCGGCACCTTTCATCTCTTCTGTGCGGAGTATTGCGGCACACAGCATTCGCATATGACCGGCGAGGTCGTCGTGATGACGGCAGCCAGCTACGCGGCGTGGCTGCGCAAGCAACCCCATGGCGACACGCTGGTGCGCGACGGCGAAAATCTCTTCGACAAATTCGGCTGCGGCGCTTGTCACGGAGCCGAGTCTCGGGTGCATGCGCCGAAGCTGGACGGTGTGTTCGGCAGCACGGTTGCGCTCCAAGACGGGCGGCAGGTCAGGGCAGATGAGGCTTATCTGAAGAAGTCCATCCTCGATCCGCGTGCCGACGTCGTCGCGGACTATGCGCCGATCATGCCGAGCTATGGCCAATATGCGGATGCCGAAGACGTCGACGCCATCGTCGCCTATCTGAAATCGCTTTCGAAACAGAGAGGCACGCCATGAGCGACACGACGTTCGCGCCGCCGCCTGCGCTTGATTATCTGCACGATGGCGCCACGCTGAAATCCTGGTTGCTCACGACCGATCACAAGCGCATCGCCGTGCTGTTCGCGCTTTCTATCACCGTTTTCTTCTTTATCGGCGCAACCGCCATTTCCATCGTGCGGCTGGAGCTTCTCACCCCGGCAGGCGATCTTGTCTCCGACGATACGTACAACAAGATGTTCACGATCCACGGCATCGTGATGGTGTGGTTTTTTCTGATCCCCTCCATCCCGGCGACGTTCGGCAATTTCCTCCTGCCCTTGATGATCGGCGCGAAAGACCTCGCGTTTCCCCGCATCAATCTTCTCTCGTGGTATCTCTACATCGGGGGGGCCGCGTTCACCGTGCTTACGCTCGTGCTGGGCGGCGTAGACACCGGCTGGACCTTCTACACGCCCTATTCGACGATGTTCTCCAACACCAGCGTTCTGACGGCCGCCATGGGCGTATTCGTTGTCGGGTTCTCGTCGGTGCTCACGGGCGTAAACTTCATCGCCACCACGCACATGTTGCGCGCGCCGGGCATGACCTGGTTCCGGCTGCCGCTGTTCGTCTGGGCGATGTACGCGACCAGTATGGTGATGGTGCTGGCGACGCCGGTTCTCGCCATGACGCTTCTGCTCATCATGGCGGAGCGCTGGTTCGATCTGCCGATCTTCGATGCCAGCCGCGGCGGCGATCCATTGCTGTTTCAGCACCTGTTCTGGTTCTACAGCCACCCCGCCGTCTACATCATGGTGCTGCCTGCGATGGGCGTCGCGTCGGAAATTCTCACCTGCTTCGCGCGTCGCCGCCTGTTCGGTTATTCCTTCATGGTCTATGCGCTCGTGGCGATCGCGGTGATCGGCTTCTTCGTCTGGGGCCACCACATGTTCGTTTCCGGCCAATCGCCTTACGCCAATGTTGTCTTTTCCTTCCTCTCCTTCATGGTGGCGGTGCCCTCCGCGATCAAGGTGTTCAACTGGACGGCGACACTCTATCGCGGCAGCACCTCGTTCGACGCGCCAATGCTTTATATCTTCGGGTTCATCGGCCTTTTCACGATCGGAGGCCTGACAGGCCTGTTTCTCGCCACCGTCCCCATCGACATTCACGTCACCGACACCTACTTCGTGGTGGCGCATTTCCACTACATCATGGTCGGCGGATCGGTGTCTGCGTTTTTCGGGGCCTTGCATTTCTGGTGGCCGAAGATCACGGGCAAGCTGTACCCGGAATTGTGGGCGCGCGCCGCCGCCATCACGATGTTCATCGGCTTCAACCTGACGTTCTTCCCGCAATTCGTGATGGGCTATCTCGGCATGCCGCGTCGCTATCACGTCTATCCGCCGGAGTTTCAGGTCTATCACGTACTGTCGACGGCAGGAGCGGCCGTCCTCGGCGTGGCCTACATCCTGCCGCTGTTCTATCTCGTGTGGTCGTTTCGGCATGGCGTGAGGGCAAGCGCCAATCCCTGGCATGCCAAAGGTCTGGAATGGCAGGCGCCATCGCCGCCGCCGCATGAGAATTTCCTCACGCCGCCACTGGTCGAACAGCCTTACGACTATCGGCCGGACACAGTCGCCGGCGCGGGAGACGCACGTTGAGCGACTCCTTCATCCATCCGCCTTTCGACGCGCTGGCGCGCCAGCATCAGGCGGTGTCTTTCGGCATGTGGCTGTTTCTCGTCAGCGAAGTTCTTCTCTTCGCGGGCCTGTTTGCCGGTTACGGCGTCTACCGCGGAATATTTCCGGCCGGATTTCTCGCCGCAGGGCGGCAGACCGATATCGTCTATGGAACGGTGAATACCGCGATCCTCATGACAAGCAGTTTCACCATCGCTGTGGCAGGCCGCGCCGCACGCGCCGAACTCGGACGCATGGCCTGGTGGCTTCTCGTTGCGACTTTCACGCTGGGCGTCTTGTTTCTCGTTCTCAAAGGGCTCGAGTATCGCGAAGACATTGCGAAGCATCTCGTGCCCGGTCCCGATTTCGCGCTCTCCGTGCCGGGCGCGCAGATATTCTTCTCTTACTATTGGATCATGACCGGCGTTCACGCCGTGCACGTGACGTGCGGTCTGATCGCGGTGCTGAGACTCGTCGTTGCCAGCCGGAACAACCTGGCCTGGTTGGCCGGTAGCGCGTCGGAAGACGCGACAGCGCTCTATTGGCACCTCGTCGACATCATCTGGATCGTGCTTTATCCACTGCTCTATCTGGTGGGCCGTTCCCATGGATGACCACGCGCGAATCAAAGATATCTGGCTGCGGCCGCTTCTGACATGGCTCGCACTCTGCGCTCTTCTCGCCGCGACCTGTACGCTGGCCTACGTCCCGCTGGGCGACGGGAATTTTCCGGTCAGCCTCGGCATCGCTGCGATCAAAGCGGCGCTGGTCGGCTCTATCTTCATGCGCTTGTTCGAGAACAATGCTCTCAACCGGCTGGCCGCCGTTGCGGGCCCCGTCTGGGTATTCGTCATGTTCGTGCTGATGGGCGCCGACTATTTCACACGATAGGCTGCGACATCTTCCCCGTCGGGCAGCAAATCCCCCACGCGAAAAGAACCGCTCAGCCTGTTTGCGCGTTTCACGGGTGGGCTGATGCGTGCACGCTTAGGGGGATGGCATGAGCTCCAATCCATCAGGCAAATTCGATCGCCGTTCGGTTCTCACGCTTGGCGCAGCTCTTGGTTCAAGCGCGGTGGCGCTTGCGCATGATGGCATGCTGGGCGAGCCCAGCCAGGACATTACCGGCACATTACCATGGCGCGAAGGTGAGACCGATGCGCCGCAGACAGCAGCCACAGGGGGATTGAAATTTTTGACTGCCGCCGAAGCGGCCTTCGTCACCTCCGCCGCCGATCGCCTGATTCCCGCTGACCCGACAGGACCCAGCGCGAGCGAAGCCGGTGTTCCGGAGTTTATCGATCGGCAATTGGCAGGCGGTTACGGCCGGGGCGATCATTTCTATTTGAATGGTCCATGGCCGAAGGGCACGGAATCGCAAGGCTATCAGAGCCGCCTCACCCCGGCGCAATTCTATCGCAACGCCATCGCCGAGATCGAACAATATGTCGGCGACGCCAACGGTGGAAAGGCTTTCAAGGACCTCGACGAACAGGCCCGGGATGCGTTGCTCAAGCAGATGGAATCGGGGGCGCTGGATCTGAAGGGCAGCGTGGATGCGAAAGCGTTCTTCACGATGTTTCTGCAAAATGTGAAGGAAGGCTATTTTTCCGATCCCATCTATGGCGGCAACAGGAACGGCAGCGCCTGGGCCATGATCGGATTTCCCGGCGCGCATTACGACTACTCGCCCTGGGTCACTGCCTACAACCAGCGTCTGCCGGTGAAACCGGTAGGATTGCTCGGCCGGCGCGGCTGGACGCGAGGCTAGCCGCATGACGATCCGTCGAAAGCCTGTCGATGTCGTTCTGGTTGGATTTGGCTGGACGGGCGCGATCATGGCGCAGCAGCTGTGCGACGCCGGGTTCAATGTCCTGGCGCTGGAGCGTTCCGCGTCGCAGACGACATCCGACAAATTTGCGACCACCTTCGATCAGGATGAACTGCGCTACATGTGGCGTCATCACCTGTTCCAGAATGTCAAATATTCGACACTGACCTTCCGTAACAACACCAGCCAGCAAGCACTTCCCATTCGCCATTTGGGTTCATTCCTTCCCGGCACCGGCGTGGGCGGCGCGGGCATTCACTGGAACGGACAGATCTGGCGTTACCTGCCGACCGACTTCCAGCTCAAGAGCCACAACGAGCAGCGCTACGGCAAACAGGCCACCGAAGGGCTGACGATTCAGGACTGGCCCGTCACTTACGATGAGTTGGAGCCTTACTACACCCAATTCGATCTGGTGTGCGGAACGTCGGGCAAAGCCGGCAATCTGAAGGGCGCCATACAGCCAGGCGGCAATCCCTTCGAGGGCGCGCGCAGTCAGGAATATCCGACGCCGCCGCTGCCCATGACATATGCGCCCGCGCTCTTTGCAAAAGCGGCCGCAGACACGGGCCATCATCCCTTTCCGCATCCCGCCGGCAATCTCTCAAAGCCCTATACAAACCCTTATGGCGCGCAGCTTGGCGCCTGCACGTTCTGCGGCTTCTGCGAAAAATTTGGGTGCGGGAATTATTCCAAGGCATCGCCGCAAACGACACTGATTCCTTACATTATGCAGAAGTCCAATTTTGAGCTCCGCACGGAGTGCGAAGTTCTGAAAGTCGAAAAGACGCCGGATGGGAAAACCGCAACCGGGGTGACCTACATCGATATTTCGGGCACGCAGTATTTCCAGCCCGCTTCCATTGTAGTCTTGACAGCCTATCAGCTTCACAACGTGCATCTGCTTCTGCTCTCCGGGATAGGCGCGCCCTATAATCCGCAGACCGGCGAAGGCGTGGTGGGAAAGAATTACTGCTATCAAACGATGAGCTCGGTCGAAGTCTTTTTCGACGACAAGATCCTCAACCCCTTCATTGGTGCAGGCGCGCTGGCCTCGGTCATCGACGACTTCAACGGCGACAATTTCGATCATTCCGGGTTGGGCTTCATCGGCGGCGCCTACATCGCGGCGCTTGTTACAGGCGCGCGGCCGATCGAGATGACGCGCGTCCCCAAGGAGGCCGGCAAGTGGGGCCTGGCGTGGAAGAAGGCGGCTGCGAAGTATTTCCTGCGCAACTTCTCGATCTCGGTGCATGGCTCGAGCTACGCGCAGGCGGGCAACTGCCTCGATCTCGATCCCACATATCGCGACCAGTTCGGGCGGCCGATGCTGCGCATGACCTTCGACTTCCCGGATAACGACATCAAGATGGCGAAGTATTGCACCGACCGCGCGACGGACGTCGCCAAGGCGATGGGCGCGTCCTCCGTTACGCCAAAAGCGCAGAAAGCCCCTTACAGCGTCGTTCCCTATCAGACGACCCACAATGTGGGCGGCACGATGATGGGCGATAACCCCGCCAACAGCGTCGTCAACAGATACTCGCAGAGCTGGGACGTCTCCAATCTGTTCGTCACCGGCGCGGGTCTCTTTCCGCAGAACGCCGGGTACAATCCCACCGCGACGCTCGCCGCACTGGCCTTCATGTCGGCGCAGGCGATCAAAACGGACTACCGCAAATCGCCCGGTCCGTTGGTGCACGCATGAGCGCGCCCGGCCGCACGCATTCGCCGTGGTATTGGGCTGGTCCAGCCATCATCGCAATTCTTCTCGTGCTTGCAGTCACGACCTTGATATCGTGGCTGTGGTCCGCGTCGCATCAACCGAAGATCGTCGAACCGCCGCCGGCGCCGTTGGCACTGCTCACCCGGCCAATCCCAAACGGACCGAACGCCGCTCTTTTGCAGCGCGGCCGCTATCTCGTGATCGCGGGAGATTGCGTGTCCTGTCACACCCGAAACGGGGGACGCCCGTTCAATGGCGGCCTCGGTCTGAACACGCCGTTCGGCACGATCTACAGTCCCGATATCACGGGCGACAAACAAACGGGCGTTGGCGGTTGGAGCGATGACGCGTTCTTCCGCGCGCTCAACCAAGGTCTCGCCGCGGACGGCACGCATCTTTATCCCGCGTTTCCATTTCCGCATTTTACCATCGTAAACCGTGCGGACGCCGACGCGATTCTCGCCTATCTGAAGACTGTTCCCGGGCAAGCCTATACCCCGCCGCCAAACGCATTGCCGTTTCCCCTCAATCTTCGCCTGAGCGCGGCCGGATGGCACACGCTGTTTTTCCACGCTCACGCCTTCCAGTCGCAGCCGCAAAGATCGGCGTCGTGGAATCGCGGCGCTTACCTTGTTGAAGGTTTGAGCCATTGTGGCGCCTGCCATACGCCGAAAAATGTGTTCGGCGCGGAAGAGCATTCCCAGGCGTTTCGAGGCGCCAAGCTCGATAACTGGTTTGCGCCCGATCTCACGGAAAACGCCCGCACCGGACTTGGCCGATGGAGCGCTGCCGACATCGTCGAATTCCTGAAGACCGGCCGCAACGAACACACCGACGCCGCCGGTTCGATGGCGGAGGTCGTCGCCTATTCGACATCGCAGATGTCGGACAGCGATTTGGAGGCGATAGCTGCCTACCTGAAAAGCATGCCGGCCAGTCCTTCCGGCAATCCAAACGCTCCGGACGCGAAGGCGATGCAGGCCGGGGCTTCTGTCTATTTCGATTCCTGCACCGCCTGTCATCACGACCGCGGTCAAGGCAGTCCGCGGCTGTTCCCGCCACTTGCAGGAAGTTCGGTCGCCCAGCAAAACGATCCCACGACGATCATACACTTCATCCTGACCGGCGGGCGGGCAGCGCCCACACCAACCCGTCCTTCGACTCCCTCCATGCCTTCATTCGCCTGGAAGCTGACGGATCAGGAGATCGCCGACGTTGCGACGTACGTTCGAAACAGCTGGGGCAATAAAGCTTCTCCGGTCACCGCAAGCGGGGTTGCGAGGCTTCGCAAAAGTCTTTCCCAGCGGAAGACCCTCAATCAGAACGGCCACTCGGCGTAAACGGATCATCGAGATAGACGACCAGAAGTACAGCTTCACACTTCATCCTTGCGCCCAGAGATCATTGTGCAGGCGGCGTTGCTGCAGGGCATGAGATGACGCTGGCCGCGAATCTTCCAGTAGAGGAACGTGGGTTGGCCTGTCGCGTTGTTATGCGATGGCGCCTTCCGGACCGAATTCCACCCCTGTGGTCGTGATCACCGGCGCGGCTGCGGGTGTTGGCCGCGCGGTGGCGATGCAATTTGCGGCCCTCGGGGCCAAGCTCGGTCTCATCTCCCGCGACGCCGTCGCGCTGGAGCAACTCGGCCGGGAAGTCCGCGCCGCCGGCGGGGAAGCCGACGTCGCAGCCCTCGATGTCAGCGACGCGAAGGCGGTATTCGAGGCAGGATCGCGGTTCGAACAAGCGCTGGGGCCCATCGACATCTGGGTCAATGACGCGATGCTCACGGTGTTCTCGCCCATTGCGGATATCACGCCGGAAGAGTTCAAGTGTGTCACCGAAGTAACCTATCTCGGCGTTGTGTATGGGACCATGACCGCGTTGAAGCAGATGCGTCCGCGAGGGCGCGGCCAAATCATAAATATCGGATCCGCGCTCGCCTATCGCGGCATTCCGCTGCAGTCGGCCTATTGTGGCGCGAAGCACGCGATACGCGGTTTCACCGCGTCTTTGCGTAGCGAACTGGAGCACGACAAGTCGGGAATCGTCGTTTCCATATTGGAGTTGCCGGCGATGAACACGCCGCAGTTCGACTGGGCGCGTACCCATATGCCGCGACAGCCGAAGCCCATGGGGACAATCTATCAGCCGGAAGCGGCCGCCAAAGTCGTCATCAGCGTTGCGCGCACGCATGTGCGCGAATATTGGGTCGGCATGTCCACACTGCTGACAATCGTCGGCAACATGATCGCGCCCGAATTCATGGACTGGTTTCTCGCGCGCATGGCGGTCGAGGGACAGGAGACGGCGCGGAGCGTGGGGCCTGACAGACGAGACAATCTTCTGCAGCCTGTCACCGATCTCCATCGCATACGTGGTGCGTTCAGTGCGAGCGCGAAGGAAAGGGCCTTCGCATTTCCCGGCGGCATCACGCGCGCGGCGATCGTTGCCGCCGGTGCCCTCCTGTTCTTTTTGATTGGACTGGCTGCCGGAATTGCCTAGCGGCAATTCATCAAATATTCCGCCAGATGCAGGGTCCGTCGGCCACTCAGCTGTTCGATCTGTTCCCGGCAACTGAATCCGTTGGCGAGAATCGCAGTATGCGCGTCGGCCTTGCGAATGACCGGGAGGATGCCTCGCTCCGCAATGGTGCGCGACACCTCGTATTTGTCGGCTTCGAACCCGAAAGCCCCCGCCATGCCACAGCATCCGGCCTGAAGGATCTCGGCGTGCACCGGCAGGGATTCGAGCAGTTCGATCTCCGCCTGCTTGTCGAGCACGGCGTGATGATGACAATGAAATTGTGCGAGCACCGTCCCATCCAGACCATCCGACGGCGGCGCGATCCCGCGATCCTTCAGAAATTCGCTCAGGAAGCGCGTCTGCTTGGACAGGGCCGAAGCTTGCGGATCGCCAGGAAAGAGATTGGGAAGTTCGTCGCGAAACGCCGACGTGCAGGCCGGTTCGAGCCCGATGATGGGCACGCCGTCGCGGATTTCGTTCTGCATCGTGTTGAGCGTGTCGCGCCAAAGCGCTTTTGCCTGCTCGATCCAGCCCCAATCGTAGAGCGGCCGTCCGCAGCATAACGGCACGGGCGGAATATGAACCTCGAAGCCCAGGCTTTCGAGCAGGCGGGTCGCCGCAATGGCGGTGGCCGGACGGAAATGGTTGTTGAATGTGTCGGGCCACAGAATCACGCGCTGTCCGCTCGCGCGCCGGGCGTGCTTTCGATGCCATGCGCGATAGGTCTGTGCTGCGAAGCGGGGCACAGTGCGTTCCGCCGCGATACCGCCGATCCATTTCGCCAGCGTGGAAAGTCCCGGCGTGCGCGTGCCGAAGTTGGCGAGCCACGGTGCGTAAGCGGCGATGCGCGCCCAGCGACGAATCTGCCCCATGCTGTACGCCGCACGGGGCCGCCATTTCTTCTCGTAGTGCCTGGCGCGGAAATCCGCCTTGTAGTTCGCCATGTCGACTTCGACGGGACAATCCTTCTTGCATCCCTTGCAGGCGAGGCAAAGATCGAGCGCCTCTTCCACGGCCTCGTTCGCGAATCCGTCCGTCAGCGCGTCGCCGCGCAGCATCTCGAACAGCAGGCGTGCCCGGCCACGCGTGGAATATTTTTCCTCGTCCGTGCCGAGGTAACTCGGGCACATGACGTCACCTTTGGTGTCGCGATGGCGGCATTTTCCGACGCCGACACAGCGCTGTATCGCTGTGGTGAAGCTGCCAGCGTCTTCCGGATATGCGAAGAGTCCCGGTATCTGCGGCGGTTTGTAGGACGGTCCGACACGCAAATTCGCGGTGATCGGATAAGGATCGAGGATCTTGCCGGGATTCATGCGCTGGCGAGGATCCCAGATTGCGCGGAAGGCGCGCTGTGCTGCCATGAGGTCCGGTCCATACATCCGCTCCAGGAGGGCGCCGCGCGCTTCGCCATCGCCATGCTCACCGGATATCGAGCCGTGATATTTGACGACGAGATCGGTGGCTTCTTCGAGGAATGCCTGCCAATTTTTCAGGCCTTCTTCGCTGGAGAGATCGAAATTGATCCGGCAGTGCACCAGCCCGTCCCCGAAATGGCCGTAGACGGATGCGTCATAACCATGCTTGTGAAAGAGCGCTTTAAGTTCGCGCAAATAGTCGCCGACGTCGTCCGGCCGAACGGCGCTGTCTTCCCAGCCCGGCCATGTATGATCCTCACCCGGCACATGCGCTGTGACGGCGAGACCGGCTTCGCGCACATCCCAAACCTCCTGCTGCTTGTCCTCGTCGGTGACGATGTTGCAAGCGTGGCCGCGCGCCTCCATCTTCGCCGCCAGAACGCCGGCCTTTTTCTCCGTTTCCTCTTCGGTGTCCGCGCCGAATTCGGCAACAAGCCATGCCTTGCCTTTCGGCAATACCTCCAGATCGCTCAGTTTGAAGCGCTTCTTTTTCATATATTCGATGAGCAGGTGGTCGATGCCTTCCAGACCGATAGGTCCGGTCTTCAGTGCGGCAAGAACCGCGTCCGCCGCCTCAAAAACATCGGGAAACCCGACGATGCACAGAGCGCGGCAGGGAGGGTTCGGCACGAGATTCAAGGTGGCGTTCAGCACGATCAGGCAAGTGGCCTCCGTGCCCGTCAACGCGCGGGCGATGTTCATGCCTTTGCCGGGCGATAGTTGGTCGAGGTTCTCGTAGCCGGACACACGGCGCGGAATCTGCGGATAGACTTGCTCGAACTTCGCGCCGTGTTCGCGCCAGAAGTCGCGCATCGCACGGTAGATTTCCGCGCGGCGGCCGCCGGCAGCCAGGATTGCGTTCAGCTCGACGGGAGACGTCGGCCCGATCGTCATGCGCAGACCATCATAGGTCAGCACGTCGAGCGCCTGGACGTTGTCCGCCGTGCGTCCCGCCATTATCGAATGCACGCCGCAGGAATCGTTGCCGATCATGCCGCCCAACGTATTGTGGTCGTGCGTCGCCGGATCGGGTCCGAAGGTGAGCCCGTGCTTCTTCGCCTCGTTGCGCAGATGATCGAGGATGCAGCCAGGCTCGACCACGGCCAGCCGCTTGACCGGATCGATGGAGATGACGCGGTGCATGTATTTCGAGAAGTCGATAATGACCGAAGTGTTGCAAGTCTGCCCGGCGAGACTTGTACCGCCGCCGCGCGGCGTGATCGGTACGTCATGCACGTTGCAGATGCGTACCGCAGCGACCACGTCTTCCGCGGATTTCGGCAGCACCACACCATAGGGAAGCTGGCGATAGTTCGATGCATCGGTCGCGTACAGCGCCTGATCGCCGATGGAAAAACGCACTTCTCCTGCGATCGCCTTTTCGAGCGCGCGCCGGACTTTTTCGATCTGCTCCGGCGGGACCGCGATACTTTCCGTTTTCAATCGCCCCGCTTTGGAATGCGGTCCTTCGACTCTGCGCGATTGTGCGGGAGCAGACATCTAAACTTCGAATCTGCGCGCGTCGGCTGCACGCAACGCGAGCCCATGACCGGGTCGCGAGAAATCCGGCGCTATATATCCGCCCTTCAAGCGTGGGGCGCCATCCAGCAGCGTTTGTTCGATGCGCACATGGTCATGGAACCATTCCATATGAATAAGGCGCGGGGCCGCGCAGGCCACTGCAAGATGGATCGCTGGTCCGCAATGACTTGAGAGCGGCTGTTCAAAGCCGTCGCAGAGCGCCGCGGCGCGCAGGAAGCCGGTTATTCCGCCGCAGCGTGTGACATCAGCCTGCAGCACGTCGACCGCGCCTTCTTGCAGCATTTCGCAGAAGTAGTAAGGGGTGTAGCCGTATTCGCCGGCGGCGATCGCCATGCCGCCGGGTGCGCGGTCGCGCAGCAACCGCAAACCTTCGAGATCGTCGCTCGACACCGGCTCTTCGAACCACCCGACGCCAAAGTCGGAAAACGCTTGCGCAAATCCCAGTGCCTGCTTGCGGCCGTAAGCGCCGTTTGCATCCACGAACAAGGTGGCGTGACCGATGGCATCCTTGGCCGCTTTGACTCTTTGGACGTCGCGACCCGGCTCGCGGCCGATCTTCATCTTGACCCATTGGCAGCCCTCCGCCGCCCATCCGCCCAGCTGGTCGCATAACCTGGCGTCGTCATAAGATGTGAAACCGCCGCTGCCGTACACGGGAACGCGCTCGCGCACGGCCCCGAGCAAATTCACGAGCGCCACCCGGAAGTGCTTCGCCTTCAAATCCCAGAGCGCGATATCTACCGCGGAGATGGCGCAAGAGGCGAGACCGGGGCGGCCAAGGTTGCGCACCGCGGCGTTCATCGAATCCCAGCGCGCGCCGATAGCCGCTGCGTCCTGTCCCTTGATCGTCTTCGCCAGCACTCCTTCAATGAGCGCCCGCGCGGCGGCATCGCAGTAGCTGTAGCCGAAGCCTGTTTCGCCACCGGCCTCGATCTCGACCGTCACCATCGTGGTGGAGTCCCATGCGATCGTGCCGTCGCTTTCCGGACTATCCGTTGGAATGGTATAGGCGCGCGTTGTGAGACGCGTGATCGGCATGTCGGCCCGTGCGGCCACGGTCAGACGAGCTCGCGCACTTTGTCGGCGAGGATCGTGCGAACAATCCTGCCGCCTTGCGGCGTGCCCTTGGCCAACGCTTCGGCAAAGTGCAGCGCCTGCTTCGCTTCGATCTTCGGCGGCAGCGGAGGCTCGTTAGGATCGACTGTTGCTTCGATCAGGGCCGGTCCCGGCGCGGCCAATGCTCCGCGCAAGGTGTCCGCACAGGTTTTGGGATCGTCGATACGGAAAGCCGCGAGCCCGAAACCTTGCGCCACAGTCGCGAAATCTATCGGCTGAAGGTCGCAGACATATTCCGGATGGCCGAGGAATACCATTTGCTCCCATTTGATTTGGCCAAGCACGTTGTTCTTGATGACGACGATCTTCACATTGAGGTTGTATTTGATCAGCGTCGCCATCTCGCCCATGAGCATGGTGAGACCACCGTCACCGATAAAGCAGATTACCTGCCGTTCCGGATAAGCAACCGCCGCTGCCATGGCATATGGAAGCCCGCAGGCCATTGTCGCCAGATTCCCCGAGCAGGAGAATTTCATATTGCCGCGGATCTTAAGATACCGCGCCGCCCAGGTCGTAATGGTGCCCGAATCGGTCGCAACGATCGCGTCGTCTCGCAGGAGCTTGTTCAACTCGTAGGCTACGACTTGCGGCTTCATAGGCTTGTCTTCTCTTGTGCCGCGTTCTTCCAGAAGTTCGTTCCACGCCTTCACGCCTTTCTGCGCACCTTCGAGGAAACTGCGATCTTGATGCATGTCCAGACGAGGCAGCAGCGCATCCAGGACGGGCGCGGCATCGCCCACAAGGGGGCACTCCACCGGCGCGCGGAGGCCGATCCGTTTCGGATCGTGATCGATCTGGATTACGCGCGCTTTTCCCGGTTTCGGATAGAATTCGATATAGGGAAATGAACTCCCAACGATAAGGAGCGCGTCGCATTCCTCCATGGCTTCCTGCGAGGGACGCGTGCCCAGAAGTCCGATGCCGCCTGTCGTGTACGGGCTGTCGTCCGGCAAAGCTCCTTTGCCCAGAAGTGCCTTCACCACCGGCGCGCCCAGCCGTTCCGCAGCCGCGGCGAGTTGCGCACCCGCATGCAACGCGCCCTGGCCGGCGAGGATGACCGGTTTCTTCGCGCCGTTGAGAATCTCGGCCGCAAGTTGCAGTCTTTCCACCGATGGCAGCGAGTGCTGGCTTCCCTGGATATCCGAAACGTGATGCGCGAGGTTGCGCGGATTACGCATGTCCTTCGACACCGCTTCGTCCTGCACATCGACCGGTATAGTCACATGTGCGACACCGCGGTAGGCCAAGGCCGTTCGGCACGCCAGCGCCACGACGTTCTCCGTGTGCGCGGCGCCCATCACGCGCGAATTGTAGACGGTGACATCCATGTAGAGCTTGTCGAGCTCAACGTCCTGTTGCGTGAAGGTGTGGAGCAGATCGTGAAACTGGAGACCGGTTATGGCCAGGACGGGAACCTGGTCCAGCTTGGCGTCGTAGAGACCGTTCAGAAGATGGATGCCGCCGGGTCCCGACGTCGCAACGCAGACACCGAGTTTGCCCGTCCATTTTGCATAGGCGCACGCGGCGAACGCCGCGGCTTCTTCATGACGAACTTGAATGAAGCGAATTTCATCTTTGCGGCGACGAAAGGACTCGATCAGTCCATTAATGCCGTCTCCCGGAATGCCGAATACGGTATCAACCTGCCAGTCGATGAGTGTTTGTACGAGAACATCGCCCGCTGTCATGGAAGCCATGTGAAAGTTCCTTTGGCAAGGACAATCCGTGCGCGCGAACGCGTCAGAGGAAGTAACCGTTGGAAAACAGCGAAGTTCCTGCAGATTCGTCGCTCGCGGAACGTGTCGCAGCACAACGCGTTGGGCATAGATGAACGAAACATTCGGCAGCACCCGGTGGGCTATTCCGGAGGGGTATATCCCCGGCCAAAGCGTCGATCCCGACAGCCACTCCCTCGTTAGCCACGAGGCGGCATGTCTGCTCAACCCGTCAGACGAAGACGCCAGGGTTACGATCACCCTCTTCTTCGAGGATCGCGAGCCAGCGGGACCTTACAAAGTGAAACTCCCGGCGCGCCGCACAAAGCATTTGCGGTTTAACGATCTGCGCGATCCCGAAACTGTTCCACGTGACACGCCTTATGCTTCGCTTATAGAGTCTACTGTGCCAATCGTTGTGCAATATACGCGACTAGACTCAAGGAATCCCAGTATCGCATTGCTGAGTACAATGGCCCACCCGCTCTCCTGATCAAGCCGATTCCCCGCCGCTTTCGTTCAATATCGTGAAAGTTCTGCAATCAGTGTGTTATTGGCGGCTTGTGTGCGGCGGAGCGCATAAAGCATTGCAAGACTTCTATCGATCGACCAATAACCAAGCGCCAGCCTCGAAGCTTTCGCACTCGGCTATCCGCGGTCATCGTAGTGCCCAGCCTCCTTCAGCCGTTCGTCGAGAACCCCGGAAACAACGTCATGCCGCCGTCGACAAATAGCGTTGTACCGACGACGTAATCCGAATCATCCGAAGCCAGCCAGACAGCCGCCCGCGCGATATCTTCAGCTTCGCCGATGCGCCCATAAGGCACCAACGTCATCAGCGAATCATACGCCTGTTTTGTATTCCACGCCGCCGTGTTAATCGGCGTGCGGATCGCGCCGGGCGCGATTCCATTTACGCGGATGTGGTGCGGCGCCACCTCCTGTGCGAGGCTTTCCATAAGCATCCTGATGGCGCCTTTGGAGGCTGCATAATTGGCGTGGCCTGCCCAAGGGATTTCCTGATGCACCGAGCTCATGTGGATGATCTTTCCAGTCGCGCAGGACACGGATGGGACGGGTCCGCGGCGCAAGAACTCTCGTACGGCGGCACGGGCGCAAAGAAACTGGCCGGTCAGATTGACGCTCAGCACCTTGTTCCACTGCTCAAGAGTCATATCCTTGAACGAAGAGTCACGCTGAAGGCCTGCGTTGGCGACTAGGATATCGACTGTGCCGAACTGCTTGACGGCTTGCGCAAACATGGCAGCGACATCGTCCTCCCGCGAAACATCAGCTTTGCATTTAAACGCCTTGCCGCCCGCCTTTTCGATTTCGGCGACAACTGCATCCGCTGCATCGTCTCCCGTGATATAATTGACCACCACATCGGCCCCCGCCTGTGCCAGCGCGACTGCAACACTAAGACCGATACCGGAGTTTGCCCCGGTGACAAGAGCTTTTTGGCCGGTCAGGACCTTATGGACGGGCCGCTCCGGCGCTCCACGCCTCAGGTTTTCGTCTGACATGCCCTAACCTTTCAGGCTTCCGCACGAAATGGTTTCATTCATTGCCGGGATTGTCTCTCTCGAAGGCCAGTGCGGCCAATCGAATCGCCTCGGACTGCGCAGGGTAGGTGTGAATGATGCGCGCAAGATCACGCATCCCGATACCCGTGCTCATTATAACAGATACCTCATTGATCAGCTCGCTGGCGCGGCTTGCCACGATCGTCGCACCGAGGATCCTATCGGTTCCGTCCTGGACGTGGATTTTAACAAATCCGTCGTCTTGTCCACCAGTGATGGCGCGATCAATGTCCTGCATCATCACCGTATAGGTCTTGAGGGGTATGGATCGCGCGCGTGCGTCCCAGACCTGCAAACCCACGTGCGCGATCTCGGGATCGCAAAACGTGCACCACGGAATCATCATCTCGCTACGCCGCACCCGCTTTGCCTGAAAAGCGTTGCAAACCGCCATGCGGGCTGACACCCATGCGACATTGGTGAATCTGTTTGACATGCAGACATCGCCCGCAGCGTAGATATTCCGGTTCGCCGTCCGCAGGCAGTCGTCCACCTTCACGCCCTTGTCGTCGCAATCGACGCCGGCAATTTTGAGATCCAGCTTCTCGACATTGGGCAATCGGCCGATGCTGAGAAGGATTTCGTCGGTGGCCACGCTGATCTTTTTGTCGTAATTTTCCCCGTCCACGAATTTGTCGTGGTTCTCGGCATGCGCGCCGACGACCGTCGTGTTCAGCATAATGTCTACACCGTCGCGCGCCATCGCCTCCGATAGCAGTTCCGCAGCGTCACGTTCTTCCCGCGGCAGGAACTTGGGATCGTTTTGGATGATCGTGACCCTTGAACCCAAGCGGCAGAAGGCCTGCGCCAACTCGCAGCCCAGTGGCCCACCACCGATCACCACCAGTCGTTGCGGTAATTCCGGCATATCGAAGATGTTCGTGCTGGTGCGATAACCCACGTTATCGAGCCCTGGAAAGGTTGGCGGGCGGGGCCGTGCGCCCGTCGCGATGATGGCCTTGTTGAACGGCAGCGTCGTGGCATCGACTGCCAGCGTGGCGGAACTGCTGAACTTTGCCTCGCCGAAAAACAGATCAATACCGTCAGCCCGGAGGCGCTCGGCCGAGTGATATTCGGCAATGCGCGCGCGAACCCGAGTCATCCGAGCCTTCAAAGCGGCAAAATCGAGATTTAAGTCGGCAGCCGATGAAATCGCGAATTCGGCGGCATCGCGGATCTGCGCGCAAACACGCGCCGAATGTATCAACGTCTTGGAAGGAATGGAGCCGGCATTCAGCGAATTGCCACCAAGCTCAGCGTGCTCGACAAGCGCAACGGTAAGGCCGAAGCGTCTTGCATATTGCGCGGCTTCCATCCCCGCGGGTCCTGCGCCCACGACAACGAGATCATAGAGTTCGCGCGCTTGCGGGTTCACCCAGCCCGCCGGTCTGACGCGGCGTTCCACCGCTGCACGATCACCTTGGTCCCTGCGCGGCGCAATCTTCGTGCTCCTCATGATGCGAGCCATCCCCCGGCAAAGCCCGCCCGTTTCAATCCCGAAGCGATATACCGGCAATTTCGCAGGAGATTCCAAATTACGCCGGTCTTGGCGTTCTCGATCATCATCACCAGCAAACCTTGATCCAGCCCATACCAGCCCTCCGACAGCCAGCCTTCGCCATCACTGCCGGGAAGTGTCGGATTGAAACCGCTAATGAAGCGCTCTTGCTTGCAAACCTGCGGATAGGTCCTTAGCAAATGACGGGTACCAGTTAATGCGGCACTGCGGGTGAAGGGTAGCGTTGCCAACATAGCCCAAGGCGCAACGGTACCATCATCAGGTCCATAGGGCGCGCCGCGCGACATATATCCGAAGAAACGTCGATCTCGGCCATCCTTACGCGCTTCGCGATAACCTGGTCCATCGCCAGCAGTGATCCCCCAGAAATCGCGGCCGTAGCCTTCATAGTTGTTGGGATTGCGCGCACCATATTCACGATGGAGTGCAACCGCGGCTTTGGTGTTTTCAAAATAATCGCTGCCGGACTGGCGCATGAAATCGTCCCGGATGCCACGAAAGTCGATCCACGCGTGGGAAAAGAGATGCGTGAATAGCGGACCGGAATAAAGAACGTCTTCGCCCAGCAGGTTTTCCCACTGGTAGGTACTCGTCCAGCAGTCGAAGCTTTTCGCGACTAGCGAATGGGTCGGCGATCCCAAACCAAGAATGTAGAGGATGGTCGCTTCATTATAGCCTTCCCATCCATAATGCAGAAAGCCGCATTCCGGCTTCCAGCCTTGCGCCACCGTCTCGAATCCGTTTTGTGCCCACGTCCAATCGACCCGGCGATAGAGCGCATCCACCAACCCGCGAATATCCGCTTCCGCACCATCGCCATCGAAATAGCATGCGACAGTCAACATCCCAGCCAGCAGCAGTGCCGTGTCGATTAACGACAGTTCGCACTGCCAAACCCGTCGCCCACTCCTCATGTCGAGGAAGTGATAGTAGAAGCCTTTGAACCCCGTCGCATCCGGCAGTTCGTTTTGCGGGCTATCGTAGAAGAACTGTAATGTCTTGTAGGTGAGCGCGACAGCGGCCGAGCGGGTCATCCAACCATTTTCGACCGCAATGGGATAACAGGACAGCGCGAAGCCCACCACCGCAATGCTGCACGGCGAACCCTCGCGCGACGTGTCGGCGATGAGCCCGTTCTGAGGATTAAGATACGTCTCTAAGTAGGCGAAGGCCCCCCGTTGCAGGCGAGCGAGCAGCACATCGTCATCCAGCGAGGCCAACTCAGCCGCGGTCATAGAATAGTTCTATAGCTGCGACCGATTGGGGCGGCATCGTCGCTTCGATGCGAACTTCCGCGCCGTCGCGGACAAAGGCCTGCTTTTCAGTTTTAAGTTGCGACGCTGCAGTCAACTGCGCGAGCGTGTCTGAGTTCAGGTATTCCGGCTTGCCGATCTGTTCCCAATGCCGCTTGGCATTGGCGTGCTCCAGATCAATTCGCCGGATTGCTGCGTTAGCGACGTTCTCGGTACCTCTCAGAACAAACGATACCTGCTGTATGTCGATCGGGTGCCGCGGCAAGGCAAAAATTGGTCAACATCAAGGTTGCCGACGTTTCGCCGGAAACGAGCCATGCGTCGACCGTTTCGTGGCGCCCTTCAACGGGGAGAATATCGGTACCGAGCGCGTGCAACAATTCATAGGCGCGATAGGATGGTTTGGCTATACCGTGAATGTTCAGCAGTCCGAAGCCGCCCTGAAACGGAACGGAAGGAAAATAGTTTTCCTCGAAGATATCCGAAAAAGTCCAATAACTGTAACCCTGCACCAATCCATTTGCTTCAAGAACGGTCTTCACGATGAACGCTGCCGCGTATGGATCGTCATGCATCGGATCGCGCGGATTGGAGGATGTACACCACTCTGTGTAATAGACTGGCAAATCTCCCGCCTGCTTTCGGACATCACGCGCTTCGCCACGCAAAACGCTGCGGGTACTCTCGGATAGCTGCGTGACTGTATCGTCACCCGGTTTTCCAAACGAGTCGGTGGGGTAGTGATGCGTGCTGATAAAGTCCACAGGCAGTTCGTTTGCACTGCAGAAGGCCAGGAAGTCGGTGATCCATGCGTTGTCGGCGGTCGCGGGACCGCCGACTTGAAGCTTCGCATCGACCGACTTTATCGCCTCCACGGTGTAGCGATAGAGCACGAAGTAGTCGCTCTGCTTCCCCGTGCCAAAGGCGGTGAGATTGGGTTCGTTCCATACCTCGAAAAACCACTGTCGTACTTCGTTTGCCCCGTAGCGGTCGATCCAGTGCTGTACCAGCTTGCGGATCAAGACAGACCACTCCGCAGGATCGCGCGGCGGCGTAACGTTGGCGCGGTAGTGAAAGACGACCTGGTCACCCGACGACAGCGCAGTCGGCATGAAACTCAATTCTACGAATGGTTTCATGCCGATGGACAGAAGATAATCGAAAATCTGGTCTGCGTTGAAAAACGAATAGAGCAATTGCCCGCTTTGTTCGATCAGCGTGCCCATGTCGTCCGATAGTATGCCGTGAAAACGCACATGCTGCATGCCGAGTTCGTCATGTGCGCGCTTCAGTTGCCGTTGCCAATCCGCGCGCAAGCCAAGCGTTGCATGCCCGCTGCCAACCGTGTGCTCCCAGAAATGGGGAAGACGCGTCCGAGAGCCGCCGAGATCGCTGGTAAAACAGGCTGGCATTGCTACCGAGGTTCAGTTTGGCAGCCGAGAACGTTAGTAGCCGGCTTCCTACCATTTGGTTCGACGGTAACGGACAACATTGATGGAAGTTGCGAGACCGAAGTTCTGGATCGCGATACCGTCGGCACCATTGCTAGCGCGGGCACGCGAGACAGCCCATCCGGTACGACGCAAAAAGCAGAGTATTTTTCCGAGATGGCTCTGACCTTCGAGGGAGCAGACAGCAGATACTCGTTACTCTTCAGCGCTTGCACTTTTGCAAGGCATGTTGGTGTTTTTCCACGATGTGCTGGTGTTTCGCCGAAAAACTCCAACAGATTACGCGGATGCGGACGCAGACCCCAGTACGGGTACGTACGAAAGTGCTTAATTTTGTTGGGAGATTTGGCCTGACCGAACGTCTGCGGACGCAGGCGAACAAAGCGCTGGTGGGCCCGGCAGGACTCGAACCTGCGACCAGACCGTTATGAGCGGTCAGCTCTAACCAGCTGAGCTACAGGCCCCACGGTCGCTTCCTAGCAGATTTTCATCCCCGGCAAAGCCGTCGCATGGCGAAGGCCAGCACCCGTCCGCCGCCGTTGTTTTGCCGCAAGGAAACACGACGCTGCCGCGCACCCTTCGAAGGATAAGCCATGCACCCGTTCGCCCGCGCCGCCGCGATCGCCCTGCTGTTCCTCGCCCGTCCGGCGTTTGCGGAGGAGCCGCGGATACTCACCGTGTCGGGTCATGGCGAGGCCGCCGCCGTTCCCGATCAGGCGCATCTCTCGGCAGGTGTCACCACGCAGGCCCGGACAGCCGCTGCGGCATTGGCGCAGAACGCGGCGCAAATGAATGCGGTGTTCGCCGCGCTTACCAAACTCGGTGTGCCGGAGAAGAAGATCCAGACCTCCAATTTCTCGGTCTCGCCGCAATACCCGCAATCGAACAACGATGCACCGCCGCGGATCGTGGGCTATCAGGTCGCCAACCAGGTCGATGTCACCCTGGACGATGCGAAAAAGCTGGGGCCGGTGCTGGACGCACTGGTCGGCGCCGGCGCGAACCAGATCGACGGCGTGAGCTTCGGCTTCGCCGATCCCAAGGGGCTCGCCGCAAAGGCGCGCGCCGATGCGGTGACGGATGCAACCGAGCGGGCGCAGACCTATGCCAGGGCGGCCGGGGTGAGCCTCGGGCCCATTGTCTCGATTACCGAGGCCGGGGAGGGCAATCCGGCGCCCATGCCGATGATGCGGGCGATGGAGGCGACCGCGGCGAGGACGCCCGTTGTCGCAGGTGAGCAGACCGTAACCGCCACGGTCACCATCGTGTGGGAACTTCGCTGACCGAACCGTGTTGTTGTTGCTAGCGGGCCTTGCAGGACTTGGGGCATGACGACACGAACGCTGCACATTGCGGTCCTGGCCGGGCTGGCCGCTGTATCTTTTCAGGCAGCCGAGGCTAGCACGCTCACTCTGCGCTTCGAAAACGACGTGTTCTACAAATCCGACCGCGAATACACGAGCGGCCAGGGCTTCACCTGGACCGACGATGCGAACACCGATCCGTGGGCCACGCACCTTGCGCAATGGCTGCCGATGTACCCGCAAGGCGCGGATGTGCGCGCGAGCTATTCGCTGGATCAGGCGATCTTCACCCCACGCGACACCGCAGCTGTGAACCCGCCGCTGACCCAGCGCCCCTATGCCGGCTGGCTCTACACCACGCTCGGCATCGATTCCGAAACGCAAAGCCGGCTCAGCCAGTATTCGATGGACATCGGCGTGGTCGGGCCATGGGCGCTCGGCGAACAGGCACAGAATTTCGTGCACAGCCTGCGCGGCTTCGACCTCGCGAACGGCTGGCATTACCAGTTGCACAACGAACCCGGCATCGTGCTCAGCGACCAGCAGAGCTGGCGCTTCTGGCTCTCCGATCCGGCGAGCAAGATCGGCATCGACATCATCCCGCACGCCGGCGGCGTGATCGGCAACGTCTACGATTATCTGGATGCCGGCGGCGTGGTGCGCGTGGGCCGCCTTACGAAGGACTGGACGCCGGCGCGCATCGCCCCGTCGACTCCTGGCACCAACATCGCCGACGACTGGGGCGCTTATGTCTTCGCAGGCGTCGAAGGACGCGCGGTCGGCCGCAATATCTTCCTCGACGGCAACAGTTTCGAGTCGAGTCGCAGCGTCGACAAATATCCCTTCGTCGCCGAAGGCGAGCTCGGCGCGGCGGTCACGCTGTGGCACGTGCGCTTCGCCTACACGCACGTGTTCCTGTCGCGCGAATACACGACCCAAGGCCCGTTTCACCAGTACGGCACGATCAGCGTCACCGCGCGGCTGTAGATTCTTCTCCAACACCAAACCTGTCATTCCCGGCGACTGGACGCGCGCAAGCGCGGCCGGGAGGTCAAGGGAACCCAGGATAGGCCGTCTGCCGAACTGTTGAAGAACGAAGCTCACGCTACCGACTGAGATACGGCTCGATTTCATTGGCACGCAGAGGCGCAGAGAGTTTCCACACCTAGATAAAATTTTCGGTGCTCCCGATTTTTGAATGGCGCGCTTAGCGCGCCGGAAAGAGTAAAAAATCTCTCATGCTCGACAATCTCTGCGTCTCTGCGCCTCTGCGTGCAAAAAATCGTAGGCCAACAGTCTTTCAGCTTGCGCGCGATCATATTTCAAGAGCGCAGATGCGGCTTATCCTGGGTTCCCTTGACCTCCCGGCCGCGCGTTCCGCGCGTCCAGTCGCCGGGAATGACAAATATTTTGAGAAATGAAAAACGGCGGGCATTGCTGCCCGCCGTTTTTCATCTATCTCGCAAAGGCTGCCTACGGCTTCGTTGCTGCCGGCGCCGCCAGGCCGCGGTGTTCGAGCATCGGGCCGATATCCGGGTCCTTGCCGTAGAAGGCGCGGAACATCGGGCCGTAATCCTCGCTGTGGCCTTTCGACAGGATCATGTCGCGGAAGCGCTGGCCGTTTTCGCGGGTGAGGCCGCCATGCGCGGTGAACCACGCGAAGGCGTCGTCATCCAGCATCACGGTCCACTGATAGGCGTAGTAGCCCGACGCATACCCGTTCGCCCAGATGTGCAGGAAGTAGCTCGAGCGATAGCGCGGCGGCACGTTCGGGAAATCGGTGTGCGTGTCGGCCAGCGCCTTGGTCTCGAACGCGTCGACATCCTGCTTCGGCGCATCGGGCGGCAGCGAGTGCCACTGGATGTCTAGATCGGACGCCGAGAGCAGCTCGCCCAGCGCATAGCCCTGGCCCCAGGTCTGCGACTTCTTGATCTTGTCGACCAGGGCATCCGGGATCGGCGCACCCGTCTTGTAGTTCACCGCATAGTGCTTCAGCACGGCGGGATAGAGCGCCCAATGCTCGTTGAACTGCGACGGGAATTCCACCCAGTCGCGCGCGGTGTTGGCGCCGGACAGCGAGGGATATTTCTCGTTGCCGAACAGCCCATGCAGCGCGTGGCCGAACTCATGGAACATGGTGGTCACGTCGTCGAAGCTGAGCAGCGCGGGCTGGCCGGGCGCCGGCTTGGTGAAGTTCGCCACGTTGTAGACGACCGGCTTCTGATGCAGCAGCGTCGACTGGTTGACGAAGTTGCTCATCCACGCGCCGCCCTGCTTGTTGTCGCGCTTGAAGTAGTCGCAATAGAACATGCCGAGCTGCGAGCCGTCCTTGTCGAACACGTCGAACACCCGCACGTCGGGCTGATAGACCGGGATGTCGTGGCGTTCCTTGAAAGTGATGCCGTAAAGCTGGTTGGCGGCGTAGAACACACCGTCCTGCAGCACCTTGTTGAGTTCGAAATACGGCTTCAGTTCGCTGTCATCGAGGTCGTAGTTCGCCTTGCGCACCATGTCGGAATAGCGTTCCCAGTCCCACGGCTTCAACTCGAAGTGCTTCTCCTTCTTGTCGATCATCGCCTGGATCTGCTTCGCTTCGTCCGCGGCTTTTGCGGCGGTTGCGGGCACCAGCTGGGCGATGAAGTTCTTCACCGCGTCCGGCGTCTTCGCCATCTGGTCGTACAGCACATAGGCCGAGTAGTTGGGATAGCCGAGCAGCTGCGCCTTCTGAGCCCGGATCTGCGCGATGCGCGAGATCGTCTCCCGGGTGTCGTTGGCGTCGCCTTTCTCGGTGCGCGTCCATGAAGCATTGAACAGCTTCTCGCGCAGATCGCGGTTTTCGAGCGACGACAAAGCGGGCTGCTGCGTCGTGTTCTGCAGCGGGATGACATATTTGCCCTTCATGCCGCGGTCTTCGGCCGCCTTCGCCGCAGCCGCGATCTCTTCATCGCTGAGACCGGCGAGCTGCGCCTTGTCGTCGACCACCAGCGCACCGGCTTTGGCGGCGGCGAGCAGCTTCTGCTGGAACGCGGTCGACAGCGATGCTTCTTCCTTGTTAAGGGCCTTCAGCTTTTCCTTGTCGCTGTCGGAGAGCAGCGCGCCGGAATGCACGAAGCCGGCATAGTCGATCTTAAGCAGCTGCAGCGATTCCGGATCGAGCTTCAGCGAGTCGCGCTGGTCGTAGACCGCCTTCACCCGCGCGAACAGCTTCGGGTTCAGATAGATCGCGTCGTTCTCGGCCGCGAGCTTCGGCGCTTCGTCGCTCTGGGTCTTGTCGAGCGTGTCGTTGGTGTTGGCGCCGGTCACGGCGGAAAACGCCAGGCTCACGCGATTCAGCATCGAACCGGATTTCTCGAGTGCCACGATCGTGTTCTCGAAGGTCGGCTTCGCCTTGCTGTTCGCGATGGCATCGACCTCGGCCAGCTGCTGCTGCATGCCCTGCTCGAAACCCGGCTCGTAGTCGGTGTCCTTGATTTTGTCGAACGGCACGGCCTGCAGCGGAAGGGTGCTCGGCTGCGCGAACGGGCCGGAGGCAGCTGGCGTAGCCGCAACTGCGGCGGCAGGTTTGACGTGTTTGGCAACGGCTGGGCCGGTGAGGGCGAGTGCGGCGATAGCCGCGGAGGTGAGTGACAGCGTACGGACGCGAAGCATGATGATCCTTTCGAGAAGCGCGCAAGTTTCCCCTCGCGCGGCGCTTTCGGCGGCGTGTTTTCCGGCAAAAAAGCGTGAAATGCAAAGAAAACCGGGCGCCGTTCACGAACGCGTGTTTTGCTTGCGTGCAGGCGCCCCGATGCGCTTTTTTCTGTCGCACCGACCGCGATTTTCTTTGGCTCAAGAGCCGCGCTACCATGCCGTATGAGCAATCCCTTCTTCGAAGACTGGAACACGCCGTTCCAGACCCCGCCGTTCGGTGCGATCAGGCCCGAACATTATCGTCCCGCCTATGAGCGTGCGATCGCCGAGCACAGGCGCGAGATCGCGGCCATCGCCAAGGCGCCGGCCTCGTTCGACAACACCATCGCCGCGCTGGAGCGCAGCGGGCGCCTTTTGACCCGCGTCGAACTGGTGTTCGGCAATCTCGCTTCGTCGCACACCAACGAGCAGCTGCAGACGATCGAGATGGAGATGGCGCCGGTGCTGGCGCAGCACTGGAACGCGATCTATCTCGACGCCGAGCTGTTCGCGCGGATCGACGAGCTCTATGAGCGCCGTGCAACGCTTGGACTGGAGCCCGAGGCACTCAAGGTGCTTGAGCGCTATCACCTCGACTTCGTCCGCGCCGGGGCAAAGCTGTCCGGCGAAGCGCGCGAGAAGCTCGCAGGCATCGTGGAGCGACTCGCGACGCTGGGGACAGCTTTCGGGCAGAACGTGCTTGGCGACGAACAGGATACGGTCCTGCCGCTGTCCGAAGCCGATGTCGCCGGTCTGCCCGATTTCGCCCGCGATGCGGCGGCCGAAACCGCGAAGGAACGCGGCATCGATGCCCCCTTCGCGGTGACGACCTCGCGCTCCAGCGCCGAGCCTTTTCTCCAGTTCGCCGGCAGCCGTGAGATGCGCGAGAAGCTGTGGCGCGCCTGGACCAATCGCGGCAACAACAACGACGCGCACGACAACAAGACGATCATCGCGGAGACCGTGCGGCTGCGTGCCGAGCGGGCCCATCTGCTCGGCTATCCGACGTTTGCGCATTACAAGCTGGCCGACAGCATGGCGAAGACGCCAGAGACGGCGCGAGCGCTGCTGGAGCAGGTATGGAAGCCGGCGCGGGCGCGCGCGATGGAAGAACGCGATGCGCTGCAGGAGTTGATCGCCGAAGACGGCGGCAATTTCGAGCTCGGGGCCTGGGACTGGCGTTACTACGCCGAGAAGCTGCGCAAGGCGCGCTACGATCTCGACGAGAGCGAGATCAAACCGTATTTCCAGCTCGACAAAATGATCGCCGCGGCATTCGACACCGCACACCGCCTGTTCGGCTTGTCGTTCTCCGAGCGCCACGATATTGCGCTCCACCATCCTGATGTGCGGGTCTGGGAGGTGACGAAAGGCGGCAAGACCATCGGGTTGTTCTATGGCGACTATTTTGCCCGCGCCTCCAAACGCGGCGGCGCGTGGATGAGTTCGTTCCGCGACCAGGAACGGCTCGACGGCGAGGTGATCCCGCTCATCATCAACACCTGCAACTTCCCCAAGCCTGCGAAAGGCGAACCGGCGCTGCTGTCGTTCGACGAGGCCAAGACCCTGTTCCACGAGTTCGGCCATGGGTTGCACGGCCTTTTGTCGAACGTCACCTATCCCCGCCTATCGGGCACCAATGTCGCGCGTGATTTCGTGGAGTTGCCGTCGCAGCTTTACGAGCATTGGCTCGAAGAGCCGGCGGTGCTGGAAAAATTCGCAGTGCATTGCAAGACCGGCAAGCCGATGCCGAAGGCGCTGCTGGAGAAGATGCGCGCCGCGCGCAACTTCAACAAAGGCTTCGAGACCGTCGAGTTCCTGTCGTCCGCGCTGGTCGACATGGACTTCCATGCGTTGCGTGATCCTGGCGCGATCGATGTGACCCAATTTCAGAAGCAATCGCTCGAAGCGATCGGCATGCCGAAGGAGATCGTGATGCGGCATGCGAGCCCGCATTTCCTGCATATCTTCACCGGCGACGGCTATTCGGCCGGCTATTACAGCTATCTGTGGTCGGAGGTGCTGGACGCCGACGGCTTTCGCGCCTTCAAGGAAACCGGCGACGCTTTCGATCCGGCGACCGCGGGGCGGCTCTACGAACACATTTACTCGTCCGGCGGGACGCGCGATTTCGCCGAGGCTTATCGCCAGTTCCGCGGCCGCGATCCCGATGTCGAGGCGTTGCTGGAAGGGCGCGGCCTGAAGGCGGCGTAGGCGCAAAAGGGAAACGCCCGCGTGCGCGGCGGGCGTTTCCTTTGAGGAATCTTTCGGACCGGCGCTCAGTCGGCGCGGATCACCTGGTCGATGACATGCGTCACGCCGTTGGCGTCGTAGACGTCATAGGTCGAGATCGGGACCTGGTCGCCCTTGCCGTCCACCAGCACGATGTTTGTCGGGCCATTCATCGTGGCAACGATGGTGCCGCCATCCAGCGTCTTCAGCCTCGCGCTGCCGCCGTTCTGGTTGATCGCCTGCAACAGAGCCTGCGAGTCCATCCGGCCCTTCACCACGAAGTAGTCGACCGTCTTCGCGAGCTGGGCGCGGTCGGCGGTCTTCATGCCACCATGGGCGAAGGCTTCGTCGGTCGGCGCGAACACCGTGAACGGGCCTTTACCCTTCAAGGTGTCGGCAAGGCCGGCATCCTTCATCGCGGCGACGAACTGCGTGTGCTCCGGCGAGGCCGCCATGTTGTCCATGATGTCGCGCGAGGCGAGCATCGCCTGGCCGCCGACGGTCGGGTTCATCACGCCGGGAACTTGCGGCGGCGGCGATGCGGGGGCAACAGCGGCAACGCCTCCACCCACGAGCATGGCCGATGCTGCAGCAGCGATGAGGAAGTGGTTCATGGGAACCTCCGACTGGGCATAATTACGCACCCCGCTTCCACATAATGCGAAGCGTCGTGAGCGGTTCCGGTCGGCCAGGTGTCCGAATGCGATTTCGCGCCGCGAACAGGCATATCGGCGGCTATTCGCTCAAAGACCTGTCAATTGCACTTCAAACATGCATTGACGCGCGATCTGCCGTGGCCTTCAGTCCAAAAGTTCCTTCGGAGTGGGCGATGAGCGGTATCCAACAATCGATGTTCGGCGAGCGGGTGGCGGTCCTGACGCTCGACAATCCGCCGGCCAATGCGCTCGGCCATGCGATGCGGGTTGCGCTGAACGAACGGCTCGACGAACTTGAGCGCAATGAAACCGCGCGCGCGATCGTGCTGACGGGAACCGGCCGCGCCTTCTGCAGCGGCGACGATCTGAAGGAACAGCATGCGGCGCGCGCATCCGGCAAGACCGGCCATCTCGGCGAGTTCGGCCGCCTGCTCGACCGTATCGAGGTGTTCCGCATTCCGGTAATCGCGGCGATCAACGGCTGGTGTCTGGGCGGCGGACTCGAACTCGCGCTGTGCTGCGATATCCGCATCGCGTCGACAAACGCCACCTTCACCTGCGCCGGGGTCAATGTCGGTCTGATGGCGTCGGCCTATCGCCTGCCGCGCCTGATTGGTGTGGCGCGCGCCAAGCAGATGCTGCTGACCGGTTCGCCGCACGACGCCGAGACGGCGGAGAAATTCGGACTGGTCACCGCCGTGCACGCGCCCGAACAGCTGATGGCGGAAGCGGAGAAACTCGCGGCCCGCGTCGCCTCGCGCGCGCCGCTTTCGGTCGAAGCGACCAAACGCGCGGCGGCGCTGGCGCCCGATCTCACGCCGGAAGAAGCGGCAAAGTATTCGGGCCGGGAACTCCAGGTGCTGGCCAATAGTGCCGATCACGCCGAAGCGCTCGCCGCGTTTGCGGCCAAACGCGAGCCGGAGTTCCACCGCCGCTGACGCTGCACCGCAGCGAATTAACCAGCCCCAGCCTGCGGCACTTGCCCGGTCATTAACCGCCCTTCATAGTCTTCTGGGGACTTTCCAGAGCAGAGCTTCGCGGGACATGGCTACGCGATTTCTCTTTATTGCCATGGCGTTGGCTGTTGCCTTGGGCGGGTGCGAGACCACGCCGGAGCAGGACGCCAACAACGATCCGCTCGAGCCGGTGAACCGCGTGATGTTCGACATCAACTTCGCGGTCGATCGCTATGTCGGCGTGCCGGCGGGGGCGGTTTATACGGCAGTCGTGCCGAAGCCGGTCCGGCATGGGATCCACAACGCGCTGCAAAATCTCGGCGCACCGGTGACGTTCAGCAACGATCTCTTGCAGGGCGAGCCGGAGCGCGCAGCGCAGACGCTCTACCGGTTCGGCGTGAACTCGACCTTCGGCATAGGTGGATTGATCGATATCGGTTCGATAGCCGGCGTGCCGCCGCATCGCGAAGATTTCGGCCAGACCTTGGGCGTCTATGGCGTGGGCGAAGGACCGTATCTGGTGCTGCCGTTCATCGGCCCGGCACCGCCGCGCGATCTTGCCGGTCACTACATCGATGCGTTCATGGACCCGCTCTACTACATCTCATTCGAAGGGCGGCATAAGCTGCTTATCGGACGCCATTTCGCGGGCCTCGCCGACGGCCAGGCGGAGGCGATGGGCGCGGTGAAGCAGATAGAAGCGTCCGCCGATCCCTACGCCGCGGCCCGCAGCGCCTATCGCCAGCACCGCAACGCGGAAATCCGCAACGGCGTGCCGGACACCAACCATCTGCCCGATATCACCAACGTGCCGCCCACGTCGGACACCTTCTCGCCGTTCGACACCGACACGCACAAAGAGTGAGAGATAGTTACCTCGTCCCAAAAACATTCGTCATCCCCGGCGAGTGCGCGTGCAACAGCACGCGCACGAGGTGAAGGGGACCTAGGATAAGCCGCATGCGCGGTGTTGAAGCGCGAGCGTTTGCAGAGAGCGTGGTTCTATAGTTTTGGTCACGCGGAGGCGCGAAGCTTTCTCGTTTTTCTGAACAATGCACTGTGTGTTTTTCCATTTGGTTGCGCGCTTCGCGCGCCACTCCACATGAGGATAAAACACCACCCACTATGAAGTGCACGCTCGCTCCGCGTTCTCCGCGCCTCCGCGTGCCAATCTTCTTCAAAGACCGGACAGGTGGCTCGTCCTGGGTCCCCTTCACCTCGCGGGCCGCGCTTCGCGCGTCCACTCGCCGGGGATGACATGCTTTTTTAGAAAATAATGGCGCTTCTCTCACGCCGACGGCAGCAGGTTTCCGGCAAAACCTCTGAGCGCACCGCTGCGCACATGCGCGGTGATGGCGGCGATATCAGGGGCGAAGTAGCGGTCGCGCTCGTACGGTTTCACCAACGCGCGTACGCCATGCGCCGCCTCTTCGAGCGGCGGCGATGTTTTCAACGGCCGGTGGAACTCCAGTCCCTGCACACCGGCCAGCAGTTCGATCGCGACAACCGCCGCCGCGTTCTCCGCCATGTCGAGCAGCCGGCGCGCGCCGTGGGTGGCCATCGAGACGTGATCTTCCTGATTGGCGGAGGTCGGCACGGTGTCGATCGACGTGGGATGCGCGAGCATCCTGTTCTCCGCCACCAGCGCCGCCGCAGTGACCTGCGCGATCATGAATCCAGAATTGAGGCCGGATTCCTTCACGAGAAACGCGGGCAGCCCGCTCATCTTGGGATCGACCAGCACGGCAACGCGGCGCTCCGCGATGTTGCCGATCTCGCACAGCACAAGCGCGAGCTGATCGGCCGCGAACGCTACCGGCTCCGCGTGGAAATTGCCGCCGGAGAGCACTTCGGTTTCGCTCAACACCAGCGGATTGTCGGTGACGCCGTTGGCTTCGATCTCCAGCGTCTTCGCCGCCGCGCGCACGACGTCGAGTGCCGCACCCATCACCTGCGGCTGGCAGCGGAAAGAATAGGGATCCTGCACCTTGTCGTCGGCGCCCGGCGCGCGATGGGATTCGCGGATTTCGCTGTTCGCGATCAGACCACGCAGTGTCGCCGCGACCGCGATCTGCCCCGGCTGGCCGCGCAGCGCATGGATGCGGGCATCGAACGGCGTGTCGGAGCCTTTAAGCGCATCGGTCGACAGCGCGCCCGCGACAATGCCGGCGGCGAAGATCTTCTCCGTCTCGAACAGCCCCGCGAGCGCGAGCGCGGTCGACACCTGGGTGCCGTTGAGCAGACCGAGCCCTTCCTTCGGCCCGAGCGCAAGCGGTTTCAAACCCGCGCGTTCGAGCGCGGCCGCAGCAGTCATGATTTCGCCATCCAGCCGCGCTTCGCCGATGCCGAGCAGCACGCAAGACATATGTGCGAGTGGCGCGAGATCGCCAGAGGCGCCGACCGAACCTTTCGACGGAATACAGGGATAGATTTCGGCTTCGAGGAGGCGCGCCAGCATCTGCACCGTCTCGCGCCGCACACCGGAGGCACCGCGCGCAAGCGACGCGGCTTTCAGCACCAGGATCAGCCGCACGATGTTGTCCGGCAGCAGCGGACCGACACCGCAGGCATGGCTCAGCACCAGATTGCGCTGCAATTCGTCAAGATCGTGCCGCGCGATCGATGTGTTGGCGAGCAGGCCGAAACCGGTGTTCACGCCATAGACCGTCTGCCCGCTCTCCACGATCCGTGCCACGGTCGCGGCACCCGCATCTACGCGGGCGAGCGTCTGCGGCGTGAGTTCGACGCGCGCGGCCGCTTCGTAAACGGCGCGCAACTGTTTGAGCGTGAGAGGGGTGTCGAGGTTCATGATATCGCCTCTTCTCCAGTCGCCGTCATGGCCGGCCTTTTGTGCCGGCCATCCATTGCCTCGATGACGGCAGTGACACTCGCTGTTCAAACACGGCGGTTATGGATAGCCGGTACGGCCTCCGCTTCGCTCCGGCTCGACCGGCTATGACGGCTGTTCGGCTATTTGTCATATCGACGGCAGGTTCAGATGCTTGGCCCGCGCGGTCTCGATGGCGATCTCGTAGCCGGCGTCGGCGTGGCGCATCACGCCGGTGGCCGGGTCGTTCCACAACACGCGCGCGAGTTTCTCCGCAGCATCGTCCGTACCGTCCGCGACGATCACCACGCCGGCGTGCTGCGAGTAGCCCATGCCGACGCCGCCGCCGTGATGGAACGAGACCCAGGTCGCGCCCGAGGCGGTGTTGAGCAGCGCGTTGAGCAGCGGCCAATCCGACACCGCGTCCGTGCCGTCGCGCATCGCTTCGGTTTCACGGTTGGGGCTTGCGACCGAGCCGCTGTCGAGATGATCGCGGCCGATCACGATCGGCGCCTTCACCTCGCCGCGCGCCACCATTTCGTTGAACTTCAGGCCGGCGCGATCGCGGTCGCCGAGACCGATCCAGCAGATGCGCGCCGGCAGCCCCTGAAACGCGATGAGCGACTTCGCCATGTCGAGCCAGCGGTGCAGATGCGTGTTGTCGGGAAACAGTGCCTTCATCGCTTCGTCGGTCTTGTAGATGTCCTCCGGATCGCCGGAGAGCGCCGCCCAGCGGAACGGTCCTACGCCACGGCAGAACAGCGGCCGGACATAGGCCGGCACGAAACCCGGGAAGTCGAACGCATTTTCCACGCCCTCGTCCTTCGCGACCTGGCGGATGTTGTTGCCGTAGTCGAAGGTCGGGATGCTCTGCTTCGCAAAGGCAAGCATCGCTCGCACATGCTTGGCGATGGACTTCTTCGCCGCCGCCGCAACCGCCGTGGGATCGCTCGCGCGCTTCGCTTCCCACTCCGCGACAGTCCAGCATTCCGGCAGGTAGCCGTTGGTGACGTCGTGCGCGCTCGTCTGATCGGTCACCGCATCGGGCTTCACGCCGCGCCGCACCAGTTCGGGCAGGATCTCCGCCGCGTTACCGACTAGGCCGACCGACAGCGCCTTCCTGTTCTTCACCGCGTCGGCGATCGTCGCCAGCGCGTCGTCGAGACTGTCCGTCGAGGTGTCGAGATAACGCGTCTCCAGCCGTTTCTCGATTCGAGAACGCTGGCATTCGATCGCGAGCATCGAAGCGCCGGCCATCGTGGCGGCAAGCGGCTGCGCCCCGCCCATGCCGCCGAGACCGGCGGTCAGAATCCATTTGCCGGATAGATCGCCGCCGAAATGCTGACGGCCCATCTCGACGAACGTCTCATACGTGCCCTGAACGATGCCTTGGCTGCCGATGTAAATCCACGAACCGGCCGTCATCTGGCCGTACATCATCAGGCCCTTCTTATCGAGCGCGTTGAAATGCTCCCAGTTTGCCCATTTCGGCACGAGGTTGGAGTTGGCGATCAGCACCCGTGGTGCGCCCGTGTGCGTGCGGAACACGCCGACCGGCTTGCCCGATTGTACCAGCAAGGTCTGATCGGCTTCCAACGTCTTCAGCGTCTCGACGATGCGATCGAACGCGTTCCAATTGCGCGCTGCCTTGCCGATACCGCCGTAGACAACGAGATCCTGCGGTCGCTCGGCGACATCGGGATCGAGGTTGTTCATCAGCATTCGCATCGCGGCTTCCGCGTACCAGTTCTTGCAGGTAATCTCTGGGCCGCGCGGGCTGCGGATGATGCGGGCGTTGGCGTCGGTCATGCGTGTGCCTCGTAAACGGAACGGCCCTGAAGATAGCGGCCGCGAAGAAGATCGGCGCCGATCCAATAAGCCAGTTCGGCGGGATCGGAAATATTCCAGACGGCGAGATCGGCAGATTTGCCCACCTCGAGCACACCGGTCTCATCCTGCAAACCGAGCGCGCGCGCGGCGTGGCGCGTCATGCCGGTCAGCGCTTCTTCCGGCGTCAGGCCATAGAGCGTGCACGCCATGTTGAGCGCCATCAGCGGCGAGGCGATTGGCGAGGTGCCGGGGTTGCAATCGGTCGCGACCGCGATCGGCACGCGGGCTTTGCGCAACGCTGCGATCGGCGGCTTCTTCGTCTCGCGCAGGAAATAGAACGCACAGGGCAGCACCACGGCGACGGTGCCGCTCTTCGCCATCGCTGCGATGCAGTCGTCGCAGACATGTTCCAGATGATCGGCCGACAAAGCCTGATAGCGGCAAGCGAGCGACGTGCCTTTCTGATCCGACAACTGTTCGGCATGCAGCTTGACGGGAAGCCCCGCGGCGCGCGCCGCATCGAATACGCGTTCGATCTCCGCCGGGGTGAAGGCGATGCTCTCGCAGAACCCGTCCACCGCGTCCGCCAGTTTCTCGCGCGCGACCGCGGGGATCATCGTCTCGGCGATCAGATCGACATAGGCGGTGCGATTGTCCTTGTATTCCGGCGGCAGCGCGTGTGCACCGAGGAAGGTGCGCGACACCCGCACCTGCGCGAGCTCGCCCACGCGCGATGCCGCGCGCAGCATCTTCGTTTCCGTCTCAAGGTCGAGGCCGTAGCCGGATTTGATCTCGACGGTGGTGGCGCCCTGCCCCGCCATCACGCGCGCCCGCGCGGCGCCCGATGCGGCGAGTGCGTCTTCCGATTCCGCGCGGGTGGCGCGCACCGTCGACACGATGCCGCCGCCGGCGCGCGCAATCTCTTCATAGGTTTTGCCCTGCGCGCGCATCTCCCACTCGCGCGCCCGGTTGCCGCCGAACACCAGATGGGTGTGGCAATCGATCAGCCCCGGCGTGATCCACGCGCCGTCAAGCCGGAGCGTTTCTTTCGCCTGGCCTGTGCAATCCTTCGCCGCGCCGACCCATGCGATGCGGCCGTTCTGGATAGCCAGCGCCGCATCGCGGATCGCACCATAGGGCGTGCCGCTACCGGTCATGGTGGCGGCATGGCAATCGGTGAGCAGGATGTCCCACATAGAGGTCGCTTGCGCGCTGAATCGCGCCTAACTTAGCCCCCGGACTGCCGCAAAGCGCGTGATTTTTGCGTGTCCGAGACCGGCTTCAACCACCGGAATCTGTCCGCGGCAAGGCGCGCAAAACAAAAAGATAAGGAAAGCTGTGTCCGCCGGAAAAATCATGCGTCTTCGCCGCCCGTTCGAGCTTCTGGCCACTCTGTTCGCTACGCTGCTGCTGGCGGCTGCGACCGCCGCACAACCCTCAGACGATGCGAGCAGCATCATCGCCCATGCGCGCCGCATCGTGACTCCGCACGGGATTGATCGGCTGGAGAAGGTCCGAATCGGCGGCATCGATCAATGGGTCTCGATCCGGGGTGCGGACACACGCAATCCCGTGCTGCTCTATGTTCATGGCGGACCGGGCTATGTCTCGATGCCGATGAACTGGTGGTTCGCCCGCACCTGGGAGGACTATTTCACCGTCGTGCAGTGGGACCAGCGCGGCGCGGGCAAGACCTATCTGCTGAACGATCCCGCCAAGATCGCGCCCACCATGACGATCAACCGCATGGAGGACGATACGGAGGAGATGGTCAACTGGCTACGCCATACGCTGGGCAAGAAGAAGATCTTCGTGCTCGGCCATTCCGCCGGCAGCTATCTGGGCCTGATGCTGGCAAAGAAGCATCCCGACTGGCTACACGCCTATATCGGCGTCGGCCAGATCACCGATGCGCGCGAAGGCGAACGCCGCGGCTGGCGGGTGACGATGGCGGCGGCGCAGCGTGCCGGCAATGCGCAGGCGATACGCGATCTCAAATCGGTTGCGCCGTATTTCTCACCCGGCCACACAAACACGCTCAAAGAACTTTACACCGAGCGCAAGTGGCTCGACTATTTCGGCGGCGTGATGGCGAACCGCCACGGCAACGACGACGAAAGCGATCTCTCGAAGCTGTCACCGGATTACACGCAAGAAGAACGGGCGCATATCTGGGACGGCAACGCGTTCTCGGAGCGCTATATGCTGATGGATATGATGAACGGCGATCTTTCGCAGATGCGCCGCTTCGATTGCCCGATTATCGTTTTCGCCGGCCGCTACGATATCAACGTGAACTCCGACGTTGCCGCGGAGTGGTTCGCGAAAGCTCAGGCACCGGCGAAGCAGTTCGTCTGGTTCGAACACTCGGCGCATCTGCCGATGACGGAAGAGCCTGGGAAATTCCTCATGTCACTGGTGCGTGTCGCGCGCCCGTTCGCCGAGCAGACAGGCGATGTGGCGCCGGATCGCTAAATCGTACCGCTATCGGCACCGGTTGAAAGTGCCGTAGTCTGCCCGGAGCAGGAGGAAAGCGCCATGACCAAAAACAGACAGTGGATTTACGCCCGCAAGCCGAACGCACAGGTGGGTCCGGAGAATTTCGATCTGCACGAAGCCGGCATGCCGGAGGCGCGCGACGGACAGGTGCTGGTGAAGACGACACTTCTTTCGCTCGATCCGGCGAGCCGCGCCTGGATGCAAGGCGCGACCTACCGCTCCGCGCTCAATCCCGGCGATGTGATGGCGGGCTGGGGCTTGGGCGAAGTGGTGCAATCGAACGCGAAAGGCTTCGAGCCGGGCGATCTGGTCTCGGCCGAATACGGCTGGCAGGAATATGCCGCGCTGCCGGCCCGCGCGCTCACCAAGCACGACAAGAAGCACAAGCCGGAGCACATTCTGGGCGTGCTCGGCATCACCGGGCTTACCGCCTATTTCGGCCTGCTCGATGTAGGAAAGCCGCGCGCGGGCGAGACTGTGCTGGTGTCGACGGCGGCCGGTGCGGTTGGTGCGATCGCGGGCCAGATCGCGAAGATCGCCGGCTGCCGCGTGATCGGCACGACCGGCGGGCCGGAGAAATGCCAATGGATCGTGGACGAGCTCGGCTTCGATGCGGCGATCGATTACAAGGCCGGCGGCATCTACAAGAAATTGAAAGAGTTCACGCCTAACGGTCTCGACGTCTATTTCGACAACACCGGCGGCGACGTTCTTGGCGCTGCACTCTCGCGGATGAATCTGTTCGGCCGCGTTGCCTGTTGCGGCAACGTCTCGCAATACGACACCAGCACGCCGCAGGGCGGCCCGGCCGGCGTGCCCGGCCTGCTCGTCACCAAGCGCATCCGGATGGAAGGCTTCGTGGTGATGGACTTCTACAACCGTCGCGCCCAGGCCGAAGCGCAACTCGCCCGCTGGCTGGAAAGCGGCCAGCTGAAAGCCCCGGTCGATATCGTCGAAGGCTTCGAGAAGATGCCGGGCGCGCTCGCCGGAATGTTCGCCGGCAAGAACAAAGGCAAGCTGATGGTGCGGGTGTAGGGATTAATGACGGCGCCGCGTGGTCACATTAAATCCAGCCAGCGGTCCGGTGTATTCGACGTCATTGTTGTAATCGGCTGTCGTTTCCGCTGGTGGCGGCCACGCTTTACGACATTCTCGGACTGGTGAAGCAGCGCGCACGAAACCACCGTGCACGCGCTTGCCAGGACGACGTTCGATGGAAATCGCGCTCGATGCGGTCGCGGTTCGTGCCGCATTCTCCCAGCCCGATCCGGATGGTGCGTTTCGCGGCGCGTTTGCGGATTACCTGCACGACCTTGGCCGGCGGCGTCCGGTGCTGATGTTCGCCTTCGCGCCGAAGGCAGCCGGCACGTTCCTCCGCGCCGCGGCGATCGAGGCGGTGGACGGGCAGCTCGTGCGCACCGTCCACGCACAAGGCGGCCGCGATGCGCAACTCTATCTGCCGGTGTTCGTGCACTACTATCTGGGCGGCCTGTGCGACGGACCGCTCGTGGCGCATGTCCACATGCAGGCGCTGCCCGCGAACCGCCGCTTCCTCGAAGTGTTCGACATTCGCCCGGTGATCATGCTACGCCCGGTCGCCGACATGCTGGCCTCGTTCCTCGACATGCTGAACGCGAGCGAGGAAGCGCGGCGCGACGGCCTCAACTGCACCATCCCGGATGATTTCACGACGTTGTCGCGGCGCGAGCAGGCGGACTTCGCGATCGACATGCTGGCGCCGTGGTATGCGAGCTACTTCGCGACCTGGGCCACCTATGCGCATGACGCGCCCGACCGGATCTGCGTGCTGCGCTACCGCGACCTGTTGGCCGATCCGGCCGAGGTGTTGGAGATGGCGCTGACGCATGCAGGCCTGCGCAAAGACCGCGTCGCCTGCGAGACGGCGCTCGCGAAAAGCTGGGACGAACGCGACACGCTGTGCTTCAACAAAGGCGTCGCTGGCCGCGGCCGCGAATATTTCACCTGGCAGCACTTCTCCCGCCTGTCGCGCATGCTCGACTACCATCATCTGCCGGACGCGTGGCGCGATCAGCTGTTCTAAAGCGCGAGACGCAGGATCGCCTCCGCGTCTGCGGCGCTTTCCACCGGACGTGGGTTGGCGCGGACGACAGGATGGCGGGCCGCAAACGCCGCGATCTGCGCGATGTCGCTTTCCTTCACGCCGACATCGCCCAGCGTGCGCGGCAGGCCGAGTGCGGCGATCAGCGCGCCGACCGCTTCGCTTGCCGTCGCCTCCGGCTGACCGAGAGCGGTGGCGATGTCGTTGTCCGCTGTACCGAGCACCGGTGCATTCCATTTGAGAACCGCAGGCAGCATCACGCATGAGGTGTAGCCGTGCGGCACGCCGTGCAGCGTGCCGAGCAGGTATCCAATGCCATGGCTCGCGCCCATCGGCACGCGCCCGAGGCTGGATGCCGCGAGCCACACCGCCATCTGCGAGGACTGCCGCGCTTCGAGATCGTCCGCATCGTGCCGGGTCGCGGGCAGCGATTGCGCGAACAGCTTCATCGCCTGCAAAGCCGTGCCCTGGACGAGCGCGTTGGTCGAGAGCGCACAATAGCCTTCGACCGCATGATCGAGCGCGCGGATCGCGGTGGAGAGCCACAGCCATTGCGGCGTGTGCCGCACAAGCGCCGGATCGAGCATGATCACGCGGCCGCACATGTCGGGCGCCGCGTACATGTCCTTCATTTTGCGCGCCGTGTCGGTGGCGCCCGCCATGCTGGAATATTCGCCGCCGGAGAGCGTGGTCGGCGCGATGATCTGGCGGATCGCGGACGGTTCGGTGGTGGGTTTGCCCGCAAACGTTTTCAGGCCCGCGATATCGTGCACGTCATGGGTGAGGCAAAGCTGCACCACCTTCACCATGTCGATCGGCGAACCGCCGCCGACCGTCGCGATGAGATCGGCCGACGCCGCACGCACCGCCTGCACGCAGGCGATCACGCTTTCGAGCGGCGTGTGCTCCTTGCATTCATCGAACAAACCGGCATCGCGGTCGCCAAGCGCCCGGCGGATCGCGCCGATCGCATTGGTCTTGCGCGACAGCGTGCCGGAGGCCACGACGAACACGCGCTTCGCACCGAGCCGCTCGGATTCTTCGGCGACGGCGTCCGCCGCCGGCGTCCCCCAGCGCACTCGCTCCAGCGGCACGGCATCGTAGCGACCCTGTTTCATGCGGCGAGTTTAGCGCTTTTCGCTGTCACACCCAACTCAGTTACGCTCTCGTGGGTTTGCGCAGCTCTGCAGGTCGAAAAATGCCACCGGCACGCCTTCGCGCGGCTCTGCTTGATACCAAAGTGCGTGCTGAAGTTCGGGAATAAAGATGTGCTCTGGTGCTTCTGCACTGCGATACGCCGCATAGCTTTGCATGAAGCGATAAGTCTTGTCAGCCGCAAGATAATCGAGATCGTCCAGCTCTCGTCGATCGGCGCCGGCGTTTGGCGGCTTCAAACTGGATCCGGCCACCACGCCGATCGAAGCAAGATGTGTGGATATGCCCTGCCCATTTCCTGAATAAGCCAGAAACCAGTGGGTCGTATTTTTGTCTGTCGAATGAATAAAGAAGAGCAGATCGACAGACCGATCCGTCGGACGCACCTGAAATCCCGCGGTGATTCCCGGATAGTCGCGCAACACGTATCGCGCCAATTCCAGGGGACACCGCGGAACCGGCTCGATTGCCTGCATTGGCGAGAATGCTCCAATAAGCATCGCAAGATTCACCAGCAGGTAGCTGGTCAGCATCTCCTGCTTACGCGTCGTAGAACCCCATCGGGTGCAGGCCGATCAGTTTGCGGTCGCGCTCGGTCGTCGCCCGTTCTGCCGCTTCCGGGGTGACGTGGCTCACGTCTTCGGTGGTGAAGATGCGCTGCGCGAGATCGCGGCGGCCGTAATGGCATTGCAGGAAGAAACGGCGCTGGCCTTCGATCGCCGGCGTACCGCGATGCCAGATGTCGGAGACGAACAGGATCGCATCGCCGGCCTTCGCAGGCAGATACACTGCACTGCGGTTCTTGTACGACAAGGTCATGTCGAGCGCGCGCTGGTGCGGCGGCACGCGGCCCGAACGGTGCGAACCGGGCAGCACCGCGGTCGGTCCCGCCTCCATCGGACAATCCTCGACGAAGAGGTGCACCCCGATGGCGAACACCGGATAGGGAATTGCATCCGGCCATTCGACGCCTTCGTCGCGCGGCACGTGCGGGCCGGCATCGATGTGCCAGCGGCCGCCCTGATGTCCCGCCACGTTGCGCCATGCGGTGTTGGCGATCACGTGGCAGTCTTCGCCGAGCAGCGGCTCGATCGCATCGAGGATCGCGCGGCTCGCGATCGCTTTCTGCGCAAGGGCCGAGCGGTTGAACATGCCGTGGCGAAACTCGCCGCGCGCGTCATGCGGCCGGTCCGCGGGCGTGCTCTCGAACACCTCCGTCATCTCGGCCGCGAGTGCTGCGACTTCGTCCGCGTTCAGCACGTTCCTGATGTGGGCATAGCCCTCGCGTTCGAGCTGGACCGACGCTTCGGGAACGGAATCGCGCAGGACGCGCAGGTTGCCATAGACACGTTTGAGCATGGCGCAAAGCTACGCTGGGGGCGGAACGGCTTCAACCACTCCTACCACAGCCGTCATCGCCGGTCGGGCCGAAGGCCATACCGGCGATCCATTGCCGCCGTGCACGCAAATCGAGCCTCGCCCTCATCATCGCGGCAATGGATGGCCGGCACAAAGGCCGGCCATGACGGTGGAGAGAGCGTGAACCACCTTTACCCCCGCATCAGGATATAGCCCATGCGCGGGGTGTGGACCGCGAGGTTGCCGAGCGCAGGATCGCGGCGCGCGACGATCACGCGGTGTTCATTGGCCGCGATCAGCGTGCCGGCGATCGGCTCGCGGCCGTAGTCGTCCGCCATCACCACCGCGGCTTCGCCGGGCTGGAGGCCGGAGGGATCGTTCGGATCGTGCGGCACCGTGATCTCCGGCTCCGCCGCTTTCGCCACCGCGAGTGCCGCGGCCGGCGTGCTGTTGGTGCGCTTGCCGTGGCCGATCGCGGCGACGCGTTTGCGCCATGCCTGCACGCGCGGCATTCCGTGGGTGAGTTCATCGACCTTGTCCGGCAGCGCCCCGCCCAGGAACCAGAAATTCATATAGGCCGAGAAGTCGCCGATACTGGCTGCGTTGCCGAACAGGAAATCGCCGCCGCTGGTGGCGAGCGCCTGTTCGAGCCAGGCACATTGCGCGCGCCATTGCCCTGCCATCAATGGCGCGGCGGCCTTCATCGCCTCCATGTCGAAGGGACGGCCGGAAAGCTTGGTGCGGTCGTCGATGAACGCCTGGTCGAGCTGACCTTCCTTGAACGCGCCGAACAGCACCGGGATCGTCGTCTGGAAGAACAGGCGATCCGCCCACAGATTGATCGCGAAGCTCGGCCCGATGAGCGCCTTCGGTTCGGGGGCGCGGCGCTCGATCTCCGCCAGGATCACCTGGCTGTCGAGAAAGACATCTGCGCCGATCTGCATCACCGGGATACGGCGATAGCCGCCGGTGAGCGGCACGAGATCGGGCTTCGGCATGATCACCGGCTGGATCACCGACTGCCATGCGAGATTCTTGAGCCCGAGCAGAAGGCGCACCTTCTCCGAGAACGGTGAGGAATCGTAGTGATGCAGGATGATGTCGGCCACGGCGCGGCTCCTTCGAAAGCGCCGTCATTGTGCCGCGCGCGAGTCGCGATGGCGACGCAAAAAAGCCTTTCCGCAGCGGCGAAGGAAGCACCCCTCCAACGCAAAGCGTTGGAGGGGTCCGAGCCGGGAGGATGGGTGACAGTTTAATCCGGGACGATGGGTGACATTGGCGTGAGCAAGGAGGCGCTCATGCCGTGGGACAGGACCTGTGCTTTGAAGGAACGGAGTTCGTTTGTGTCTGATGCGGAGGGCTCGCGGACGAGTATTGCCGAGCTTTGCCGGCAGTACGGGGTGAGCCGGAAGACCGGCTACAAGTGGCTGGACCGCTTTGCAGCGGAAGGTGATCGCGGTCTGCTGGATCGCAGCCATGCTGCGCTGAACAGTCCGCACCGGATGAGCGATGCGGTCGCCGAAGCGGTGCTTGGCGTTCGTGCCCAGTATGCGAGTTGGGGACCGAAGAAGATCCGCAGCTGGCTGGCCGATCGCCATCCCGCGCAGGTGTGGCCGGCCCAGAGCACGATCGGTGCATTGCTGCAGTCGAAGGGACTGACAGTTCCGCGCAAGCGCCGGCAGCACGTCCCGATGAGCGCGCCGCTCTCGCATTGCAGTCATCCGAACGATGTGTGGAGTGTGGACTTCAAGGGCTGCTTCCGCACCGGTGACGGCGGGCGCTGCGATCCGCTGACCCTGCAGGATGCGCACAGCCGCTACCTTCTGCGCTGCCAGGTGGTGAAGCGTCCGACAGGCGCGTGCGTGTGGCCCATATTTGACGCGGCTTTGCGCGAGTTCGGTGTGCCGTTGCGGGTCCGCAGCGACAACGGCCCGCCGTTCGCAGGCCTTGGTGCCGGTGGGCTGTCGGCGTTGTCGATCCGCCTGGTCAAGGCCGGCGTCACGCCGGAGCGCATCGCCCCCGGCAAGCCGCAGCAGAACGGCCGTCTCGAACGCTTCCATCTGACGCTCAAAAGCGAGACGGCTTCACCGCCGGCAGCAAATCTGCGCGCCCAGCAGCGCCGCTTCGATGCGTTCCGCACGCTCTATAACGAAGAGCGTCCGCACGAAGCCCTCGGTCAGACGCCGCCGGCGCGGCACTACACGGCTTCGGAGCGGCGCTACAGCGGCAAGCTGCGCGAGCCGGAGTACGCAAACGGCATCGAGGTGCGGCGCGTGCGCCGGAGCGGCGAGATCAAATGGCAAAGCCATACGCTCTATCTCAGCCAGGCTCTGAGCGGCGAACCGGTTGGTGCCCAACCGATCGCCGAAGGTCTATGGCTGCTGTGCTACGGTCCTGTCGAACTGGGCATCATCGATCACCGCGGACGGTTGCGCACCGCGCGACGTCCCGCCTCTCATAACCGGCCTGCCTCCTGATGGGCCAAATGTGTTACCCATCGTCCCGGATTAAACTGTTACCCATCAGCCCGGTCGGACA
>DASXDS010000014.1:0-109831 GCA_036490455.1 Rhizomicrobium sp. | reverse complement strand
CCGTCAAGAAGCTAGACATTATCGCCTTGGACGAGGACGACGTCATGGCGATCATAGTTCGGCGCTTGGTGGAGACGAACGCTGCGTTCAAGTCACCCAAAATCTCTTTCACGTCAAGTGCAAACATCTCGTCATCGGATCGCACCGCGCTGACGACCATCGCCAATCTGTATGACGTGCTGAAGCTGGTGTTCATGCACGAAAAGGGTTTTCGCAGTGACCGTCGCCTGAGATTCAATCGGCCTGGAGATGCCGAGCTCGACGAATATTACAAGACAGCGACGAATTTCTTCTCAGCTCTTGCGCGGTCGTTTCCAGCAGTTCGAGAGCTTTTCAATTCTAGAAGGCCGGAAAATCTCGCCGGACGGTATCGCAGTGCGGAAGGTGGGCACATCCTATTCAGGCCTGTCGGTTTGGAGTTGTTTACTCGCGTGGCCCTTGAGTTCGCGCGAACGCGAACCGTGAAAATCTCGACCGCAGTGTCTCGGCTGAGACAAATGCCCGTGAATTTGGATGAGGCTCCATTTGTCCAGGTAGTATGGGATCCAGCGCGCGGGAGGATGATTTCGGAAGGGAAAACTGTGGCTCGGGAACTGATGCGATACATCGCGGGCCTCGAGGTCGATGAGGCCGCGTTGCGTGAAAGTTATGCAGAGGCGTTGTATGGTGACGCCAAGCGACCCGTGTCGCTGCCTGCGAAGATCAAACACTGATCGCAACGTCGGGACGTTGCGACGAACGAGTCAAAGGACTGGAGCGGAGCCGGCTCGTCTTGTACCATAGAACTGAACATGGGAAGCATCGGTTCAGGGTGCGGGTATCGCGATATGGTCGTGATGCCTCCAGTACACCAGAGCGGACCGCTAATGCCTGACGCAATCTATTTGGATAACCAAGCGACCACGCCCACCGATCCGCGGGTGCGTGATGCGCTGTCGCCGTTGCTTGAGGTGAGCGTCGTTGGCAACCCGCATTCGGATCACATCGCAGGACGCCGTATCGCTCAGGCTGTCGAACGCGCACGCGCACAGATTGCCAGCCTCATTGGAGCGCAGCCGCCGGAAATCGTATTCACGTCGGGTGCCACCGAAGCCAATAACTTGGCCATTCAGGGACTTGCGCGCTCTCCCGGCCGTCGCGGCAATCACCTTATTACTTGCGCCACGGAGCATAAGTGTGTTCTCGAAGCGGCCGCGTTCCTAGGACGCAGTGGATTTAGCGTCAATGTACTGCCTGTCGATCGCGACGGTCTCGTCAACGTTGCCCAACTTGCCGACACGATTACAGACGACACGTTTCTCGTCACTATCATGACGGCGAACAATGAGATCGGCGTCCTGCAGCCGATCGCGGAGATTGCGGACGTCTGCAAGTCTCGTGGCGTCGCTTTTCACAGCGACGCGGCTCAAGCAGTGGGAAAAATTCCGGTCAATGTCAGAGAGCTTGGTATCGACATGTTGAGCTTGTCGGGTCACAAGCTCTATGCTCCCATCGGCATTGGAGCGCTCTACATCTCGAGCGAAATGCCGGCAATGCCGGAGCCATTGATATTAGGCGGTGGCCAAGAGCGCGGGCTGCGCTCCGGCACATTGCCCGCCCATCTCTGCGTGGGCTTCGGAGAAGCCTGCGAGATCGCCGTGGACGACCGCGAAGAGGATGCGCGGCGGGCCATTGAGATGCGCGATGCCTTTCTCTCTATCGTGACTCGGCACGTTCCGGATGCGCGGATCAACGGGCACACTGCCCGGCGGTTGCCCGGCAACCTGAGCCTCACGTTGCCCGGCGTCGACGCCGACCATTTGGTCGGGGGCCTGCAGCCGGACATAGCAGTCTCGACCAACGCCGCTTGTAGTTCTGGCGTTCTCATGCCCTCGCATGTTCTGCGCGCTTTGGGCTTAACCGAATCGGATGCCGCGAGTACCATTCGAATCGGCTTCGGCCGGTTCAATACGTTGCGTCAGGTGCAGACGGCGGCTGAACGGCTTGGCGAAGCGGCGATACGGATTCGCTGCCACGATAAGTTGTGGACGGCCCCCGCCTAGATCGGCACGGCTGCGCGTTGGGGTTGCCACTGGACGGGGCGTCCAGTAGCATCAACTTATGCTCAGGGGGCCGATCGCCGAAAGCGCCTTCAAGGGACAGTTCTCAGGGCATGAGACTTTCCCGCTCCGCCACCTTTGGCTGCGCAAAGCCTTCGACGCTGTCGAGCGTGGCCCTGACCGCACGGTCTTCACTGAGCCCGACGCCATCGTCCGATTTGGCGTCGGCAAGAACATGGCCATTGCAATCCGACATTGGGCGTTAGCCTGCGGCGTTATTGAGGAACAGGAGGACCGGCTTGTTCCTAGCGCATTGGGACAAAGCCTCTTCGGTGGGGACCGCCCTTGGGATCCCTACATGGAGCGGGCCGCCACAGCATGGCTTATCCAATGGCAGGTCGCAGGTACGCCGGACATGACCACCACGTGGTATTGGGCCTTCAATCACATTACGAGCCAGACGTTTGATCGGGACACACTCAGCAGTTCGATTCTGCAGTATGCGCGAGCGCGGCAATGGGCTCGCGTCGCTGACAAGACGATTACCCGCGATGTCGAGTGCTTCATCCGGAGCTACGTTCCGCGCGGTGAAACCGCCGGTGGTGAAGAAGCATTGGAGCCTGTGTTGGCAGAGTTAGGTCTGATCCGCCCGGTGACCGCCCGACTGTACGAATTCCGGCGTGGCCCGAAGCCAAGTTTGCCTGACGGTGTATTCGCCTTTGCCCTGCATGATTTCTGGAAGCGCTATGCGCCGGATGCGAACACACTGTCGGTCGAAGCCATTGCCTATGAGCCGGGATCGCCGGGTCGTGTATTCAAGCTCGACGAAAACTCGGTCGTGGAGCGCTTAATCGCGATGGAAAGAGCTACGAATGGCCGCATTGTTTGGTCCGACACGGCTGGCGTTCGGCAAGCGATGCGGGTCAAGGCGATTGCTACGGCGCTCCCCTTTCTTGCGGCAGGCTATCGATCCGATCATGAGAAACGGCGGGCAGCATGAGTCTCGCCAACCAGATTTCCATCGCCCGTCGCTTTCAGCGTTCGATCCGTCTGGACAGTGATCTCGGCAAGGTTGATGCCCTTCAGGGCTTCGTCTGCCAGCGGTCCGCTTCGGACGGTCTGTTGGGCATGGCGACACAAATCGGACAAACCGTGCAACGCGCCTTTACGTGGACCGGTCCTTATGGCGGCGGCAAGTCGAGCCTAGCTGTTGCGTTGGCGGGACTTGTGGGTCCGAAGGGTCTGCTTCGAACCGCTGCCGGGGCTGCGTTAGGAGAGTCTACGGCCGACAAGCTTCTGACGCTCCTTCAGCCGAGCCGTGAAGGCTGGCTTGTGGTGCCTGTGGTCGGACGGCGCAGCGATCCCGTGCCCGATATTGCGGCGGCACTGGAGAATGCGCGCCGCCTGAATGGCGCGACGCGGGGCCGGCCACGCAGCGAGGTTCAAACACATCGCGAGCTGATCGACCGGCTTGTCCAAGAGGCAGCCGCGCGGCCACGCGACGGCGTTCTTCTCGTCGTCGACGAAATGGGAAAGTTTTTGGAGGGCGCCGCAAGTGGAAGTGGCGATATCCATTTCTTCCAGGAGTTGGCCGAAGCCGCATCTCGCGCATCGGGACGGCTTGTGGTGGTGGGCATTCTCCACCAGGCCTTCGAGCAATATGCGACGCGCCTAGGTCGTGAGGCCCGCGACGAGTGGGCCAAGATTCAAGGTCGCTTCAGCGATGTGCCCCTCATCAGCGGCGTTGACGAGGTGATCGACCTGTTGGGTCGCGCAATTGTCGAAAACAAGGAGCATCCCAGCGAGACAAAGACCGTTTGCCAGGCGGTCGCTACGTCGATCAGCTCACGCCGGCCGGGCACACCCAAAGATCTCGCTGCGCGTCTCGACCACTGTTGGCCGCTGCATCCGGTAACGGCGGTCGTGCTCGGACCGATGTCCCGGCGTCGCTTCGGTCAGAACGAGCGCAGTGTCTTTGGTTTTTTGACGTCGGCTGAGCCCGGTGGTTTTTGCGACTTCCTGCGTACGCAGCCTGCCAATTCCAAAGAGCTCTTCGGCCCGGACCGCTTTTGGGACTATCTGAAGATCAACCTGGAGCCGGCAATCCTTGCCTCCAACGACAGTCATCGCTGGGCACAAGCGGCAGATGCCATTGAGCGATGCGAAGCGCGTGGGACCGCCATCCATGTCCGGCTCGCAAGATCGATCGCCGCGATCGAGATGTTCCGCAACGGATCGGGCTTAATGGCTGATCGAGCCACGCTTGGCACGTGCATTCCCGATGCGACGGCGCAGGAATTGGACCAAGCGCTCGCCGAACTCGAACGTTCATCGGTCGTTATCTTCCGCAAGCATCTCGATGCTTGGGCGATCTACGCGGGCAGCGATTTTGATATCGACGGTGCCGTCGCAGCTGCGTCGGCACAAATCTCGGGACTCGATCTTGGTCGCCTTGCGCGCCTGGCAGGCCTGCAACCGGTCTTGGCAAAGCGGCATTATCAGGACCGCGGTTGCCTTCGTTGGTTTCAGACCGAGCTTGTCCACTTGTCCGACCTGGATCGCTTTCGTGCGCGAGACAACGATGCCGCTGGACACTTGGTGCTTACTTTGCCGGCGGCTGAAGAAAACCGCAAAGAGGCGTTGACCCATTGCAGTGCTGCGTCTAGCCGCAGCACCGAACGGCTGGTCGCCATCGGGCTGCCGCGCAACGCGTGGAGAATCCGGGATCTCGGCAGCGAGCTCGTGGCATTGGAAGCGGTGCGCACCGGGCACCCCGAGCTTGACGGCGACAGCGTCGCCCGCCGTGAAATCATTGCGCGCATTGCAGCTGTGTCCGCCGAGCTTGAAGAAGAATTGCGCGCCGGATTCTCTGATGCGGATTGGTACGTGCGTGGCGAGCGCATCAATTTGCCGGCGGGTGTGAGCCTGTCGCGCTTGGCGTCTGATCTTGCCGATGAGCGTTATCGCGATGCGCCGCGCATTCACAGCGAGTTGGTGAATCGTCAGAAGCCCTCGAGCAATACGCAAAAAGGCGTGCGCGATCTCATGCATGCAATGATCGCGTCGCCGAACAAGGAGGCGTTGGGCATCGAGGGTTTTCCTGTGCACCGCGGTCTCTATAGCACCGTACTGGCACCGGCCGGTCTGCATCACAAAACCGCCGACGGTTACGTATTTTCTAGACCTACGCACGGGAAAATCGGCCAAACCTACAAGCCGTTTTGGGACAGAACGGAGCAGCTGTTTGCAGAGGAACGCGGTCCAATCCCCTTAAGCCGCATCTATGAACTCTGGGAAGCGCCGCCTTTTGGCATCCGTCTTGGACTAATGCCCATTCTGGCGCTCGCTTTCATCATGGCCAATCGGCATCGCCTGGCTCTCTACGGTGAAGGTCGGTTCCAAGCCGAGATCGATGATTATCTGGTCGATGTCCTGCTGCAGGACGAGAGCCTTATTGCTCTCCGAAGGGTCGACATCGACTCGTTCCATGGTGCAGTGCTTGGTGGCTTGGCAAGTGCGCTCAAATCTGTGACGGGCCAATTGTGCCAAGAGGAACCGCTCGAAATCGCACGGCGCCTTGTCCGCTTCGCCCGCGATTTGCCACCTTGGGCGCAGAAGACCCTCAGTCTGTCTCCCGAAACAATGGAGGTCAGGCGCATCCTGCTTCGCGCTGACGATCCGCATAAGGCGCTGTTTGTCGACATTCCCGCGGTCTTTGGCGAAGACGATGCTAGAGCGACAGCGTCTGGGATCAAAACGGCGCTCGCCGAATTGAACAGCGCGTATCCGGAAATGATGAGCGATTTATCCTTGAGGATGCTGCACGCCTTGGGGGGCGCCGAAGCGGATTTCGCTGACCTCCAACGCCGTGCCGCTATCGTCTCCAACCTGACCGGCGATTTGCGCGTCGATGCCTTTGCCAATCGGCTTACGAAATACCGCGGCGATCTGCTGGATTTCGAAGCCATCGCCAGTCTTGCGATCAATCGACCGCCGCGCGACTGGACCGACCGTGATCCTGACCAAGTCGCTCTAGCTTTAGCGGACTTTGCGCTCAAGTTCCGCCGCGCCGAGGCCCTCGCCGGCGTGAAGGGGCGCAAGCCCATGCGCGAGGCGATGGCCATGGTCATCGGTACTGGCGAAGCGGGCCGCGCGGTGATTGGCGAGTTTGAAGTCGCCGAACGCGACCGCCCCAAAATTATCGCTCTAACGAGAGAGTTGCAAAAAGTTCTGACGCGATCTGGTGCTGAGCGCAGCGTCTTGCTTGCGGCGTTGGCAGAGACGGGGCTGGAAGCCCTTAGCGCTGAGATCACCAGCCAACGCAGAAAGGCGAGCTAAGATGGAACGGCACGTCTTGGGCATTTCAGGCGGGCGCGACAGTGCGGCGTTGGCCGTCTACATGCGGCAGACGCGACCAGATCTGGCTTTGGAATACTTCTTCACCGATACCGGCAAAGAGTTGCCCGAGGTCTATGAATTTCTAGGTCGCTTGGAGGGGTTTCTTGGCGCACCCATCCAGCGTCTCAATCCGGATCGCGACTTCGATTTTTGGCTGCGGGAGTACAACAACTTTCTGCCATCACCGCGGACTCGCTGGTGCACTCGACAATTGAAGTTGCGCCCGTTTGAGCGATGGGTCCGCCCGGACCTCGATGCCGGCGTCACCGTATATAGCTATGTCGCAATCCGGGCGGATGAGAACCATCGCCAGGGACTGAACGCTACACACCCGAACTTGAAGGTCGTGTTGCCGTTGCGCGAACACGGCATCGACAAAAGGGGGGTTGTGGATCTTCTGGACACAGCCGGCGTAGGACTGCCGGAATACTATCGCTGGCGCTCGCGCAGCGGCTGCACCTTCTGCTTCTTCCAGCAGAAGATCGAGTGGGTTCATCTGATGTCGGAACATCCCGACGCGTTTGAAGAGGCCAAGCGCTACGAAAAGAACGCGCTGGATCACGGCTCGCCGTTCACCTGGAGCGACCGTGAATCCCTTGAGGAGTTGGCGCGGCCCCAGCGGGTCGAACAAATTCAGCGCGAGTACCGCGAGCGGCAAAACCGTCTGCAGGCGCGGCGCCGACCCAATGCCCTGCGACCAGACGAGTTGCCATCGTTGGACGTGTTTGAGGATGACGAGGCCGGCTGCCTTGTCTGCCACAAATAGGAGACGGACCATGGGCGACATCACCCCAGTCGACATTTACAAGGAGCAATATTCTCATTTTCGTTCGATGAACGACATTCTCTACAAGATCCCGCCGATCTTCACCGCCATCTTGGGTGGCTTGTGGTTTTTCGCGATGACCATCGTCGACAAAGACAAGTTGGTCGCCTGCGCCGTCTTCGGCTTTGCCTTGATCGCGAGCGTTTGTTTTATCAACGTCATGCAGCGTTTCCGGGCCGCATTCAATGCGTACATCGACAACCTCAATAACTTGGATGGCGACCTCAAGGTCACCACCAAGCCGTCGTCGTTCCCGCCATCCACGATCTCGACCGTGCAGATCCTGCTGGCAGCGGCAGCCTTCGTCTCGCTCGCCGGCTGCTTCTACGCTCTCCACAAGCCTTGAGAGACATAACTGGACGCTTAGGCCTCGAGAGCGGCGATCAACTCCTGAGTATCGAAGTTCAGCAGAAACTGGGCGTAGAAACTCTTAAACAAGTCAGCGACATACTCGGTCAGCTCAACCGGTTGGTCCTTGGCTTCATCGTCGCGCTTGACGATGTCATACTTGCGATTCTTGGTGATGACGTAAAGGAATAGGGTGTGGAAATACACCGCCGATAGGTACCGCTTGTCGGCAACAGCGATCGCTTCCTCTTTGTTGAGTTTGGCGCGATGACTCAACAGGGCGTTGCTATCCATGTTGATGTAGATCTCGCTCAGCGCTTCGCCTTCCACTTGGGGGACCACCACGATCTCGTGATTCATGGAGATTCCGCGCGACTCCAGATCGTCCCAGGTGAGGCCACCTCTTCCAGCTTCCCTGTAGACCATGACTGGTTTGGGCAGACCCAAGCGCTTGTCGGGCTCGTCTCCCGGCTTTGGGTCTTTGGCCTTTTTCTCCGGGGCGGAAACTTTCACCACGAAGACCTGTTCCAGTTGTCCGCCCGGAGAGCTGAGCGAGGCCTTCAATTCGACCGCGTCACCCACCTTCATGTCTTTGGTGGGCTTGATCAATACGCGGATCGTGCCATCCTGCGGACTTGATCGCACCACATTGAAGACAGCGTCTAACGCCTTGGGTTCGCTTGCTCGGTCCCCGCCGCTACCTCCGGTGCCATTCTGATTGACGTTCAAGAGCCCGATTTGAAGGTCACCCGGCTCCCTCACACGATCGAAGTACTGGTCCTCTACATCGGTCGAAAACTTGATGGTGCGCTCGCCGCCGAGAGGAAGGTGGATCAGAGGCACGCCATCTGAGTCCTTGGCCTTGCCATCGATCTGGAAAATGCTGGGAAAGCGTTGCGGCTTGAAAGTTGGCTTTTCCTTATCCTTCTCCTCTCGCGTTGGTTTGGCGCGCTCTGCCTTGCGGCCGTGACGCTCGTCTTCCAAGCGGAACGTTTGTCCCAACAGCTTGGCCAAATCGTCCTGGATGGGCAGATTGCGCGTGACGCTGCGCAACAGCTCTTCGGCGTCATTGCACTCGACCGTGATCGAGGCCTTGCGCTCCTTATGGATGTCCTTGAGGCGTCCGGCCGACAGCAGGTCTGCCAGCATCCGCCGCAGTTTCCGCGATTCCGCACCCTCCTTGAGCCGGTCCCGCGACGCCATAAAGAGTTCGTTGCGAAACTGGGTCCTGACATCGGTGCAATCGACATGCACCAGGAGGTAGTCTTTGAGCAGCGGGAACTTCAGTGAGCGGGTAATAAATTCCGAGGTGTAGTTACCGTGCACCTGCCCATTGACCGAAAACAGGATGGACATGTTGTTTTTGAAAAACTCGCGCTGGATGGTCTCGCGCGTCTCCTTGGCGTTTTTGGCTTCCACCCGCGGCTTGAAGACGTAACACGTCGCGCGGATGCGACCGAATTCCGCATCGGCAATGTCCTCCGAGAAAAACTTGTCGACGTATTTGCTCTCGTCCTCTTCCAAGCGGCGCCTCAGGCCGTAGAGCTCGCGTTCCAGATTGCGATCGTCCGGATAGCGTTCCTTCTTGTCGACGGTAAGAATGGGAAGCGCCGGCTGGAACAGATATTCGTTGATGCTCTGGTTGAGGTCGCGCGAAATCACAGACCGCGCGCCTGCTGGCAAGTCATACGAGTAGAGCTTGATCACCGTCCCGGTTTTGAAGCTGCGATTGTGCAGACCCAGCTCCAATGGACCGCATGCGAAGGACGGGATCTTATTGTCGATGATCAGATATTCATACCACGTCGATTTCTTGCGTTGCTCCTCCTCCGCGGTGAGGGGATGGCGCCGCACCAGGGTAAAGCCGAATGGGCTTTGGGCGCCAAAGCGTTTCGAAGCGACCAACTGATAGCGCCGCTTTCCGCAGAAGGCGACGGCACCGGCGCCGCCCATGTTGTACTTGCCCTGCACAAAATGAATTTCGTTCTTGTTGCCTCGCAGTAGAGACAAGAATGTGCTTTCGAAGTCTTCTGGGCGCTGGCCTTCGCCGTCGTCGTAGATTATCAATGACGTCTCCAAGCGGGGTCCGTCGGCGAGAATCTGCAGGCCCTCGGCTTGCACCCTGCGCGATTTTGGAATGTCCCAGTTCTTGTGATCGGGAAAGAAGGCACCGATCGCCGCGTCGATGGACTGGGGCGCTTGGCTTGAGCGAGGGTCAAGGCCCTCCTCCAGACAGCGGCGCACCAGTATCGCGTCGATGCCGTTGGTGATTTTTTCGATCAACGCAGGGATCGGGGAGGCCTGTTGGTTCTCGACCACGCCGAAATTGCTTTCGTTCTGGCCATAGGGCCGCCAATGCGCTGGGTCCTTCAGCAGCGAATAGCGCGCGAGGATCTTTTCCACGGCGGCCTCGACCGGCGCCCGATAAAGATCCCAAAAAAGGTTCTCGACGTTCATATTGCCCCCGATTTCCTTGTCGGACGTGTGCAAGTTCAGCGCCGCCCCAACGGGCGCTGGTTTCCCTACGCTGCCTTTAGTTCACCGCTCGCGCGGGCATACGCCTTGGCGTCCGCCGTGGTGAAGGCAGTGCCCTCGACCGGGTCCGGCAGGTCCTCGAATTTACCGCCCTTGCTGCCGCCCGACTCCAACCAGGCGTCGGCGTCGTTGCCGCGCGCCTCGTTGTACGATTTCCAGGCTGAGAACTTGATGTCCGAAGGGATCCGGTCGGCTGCGATGAGATAGCAGAGCAGTGTCGCCATCCGGCGCCGCGCCTCGGGGCCGGCATCGATCGAGCCGTTGGCCTTGATGATGACCCCCTGCCAGGCGTCGGCTTCCATGCTCCAGCTCGGAATGCGGTTCGCCCGCACGATGGCTTCGGAGATCTTGAGCCGACCGACATCGGCAGCCCGCAAAACACCGTCCACCAAGGCGATTTGTGCGGCCGGCTTGAAAAGGAGCGCGGTGCGCGCGTTGTCCTCGCGCATATCGGGGATTTTGGCCGGCGTCGCGACGGCTTCCTGATAGGCGCGGATGCCTTGCAGGATTGCGTCCCAGACCTCTGAGCAATAGGCGAGATAGGTATCGAGGTCTTCGTCCGTCGGGCGTTCCTGTTCGGGAAGCTTGTCGACATTGTGCAGACGCAGGATGAGTTTGACCGTCTCATACACGGCGCTGATGGTCGTGAGTTGGGTGCTACGCTTGGTCAGCGTATTGCTCTTCCAATTCACAATGTCGCTGGGCTTGCCCAAGGGCTCGGTTTCTCGGAGGAGCCGGCGACTGACGATGGCATAGCCATCATCCTCACTCGTGATAATGTTGTCGCCACGGCTGGTCTGCTTCGCATAGCGATTGACGGTATTAAAAATCCGCCGGGTTTTCAGTTCGCTTTCGAAGGTTACGAAGATGACGCAGACTTCGTCGTCGCCGACATCCGCAGCGCAGGGACCGTCAACTTCTCCCTGCTGCACCATGCGCATGGCCAGATGACGATGTTGGCCGTCCAGGACGATCAGGGCGCCGCCATCGATAGTGATGAAGCCGATGCGCTGGGCATTTTGCTTGTAGGTGGCCGGGATGTTCTTGGCCAACTCGGTGAGGGCCTCGAACGTGATCTCACCTTTGTAAATCAGCACGATGATGGAGCCGAAGAAGCGATCGGCATTCTTGGCGAGATACGGCGCGAGTTGCGACTGGATGCGTTTGACATCCGGTTCGCGCTGCATGCGCTCCTCGATACTGAAATTGGCCCACCCGTCCATCTCGCGCGGCGGACGCACTGCGTGGACGAGGTCGCGCACCTTCATGGTGGTTTCGAAATACTCGGTGTTTCCGAGCTTGCCGCGGATGGCAGGGATTACGATGGCCATGTCATTTCTCCTCATTACCGGCGCTGCCGGCGGAAAAGGTCCTGTTGTCGCAAACTTCAGGTATGTTTTCTTTAAATAAACTATGTTTGCACAAACATGATTTAATTCTGTGAAAACAGCAACGAAGTTTTCTCTTTTTGTTTAAATACCTTCATTTCGAAATGACGACATTTCAATATTTCAAAAGGAGAGCATTTTGACGCGGCGGGATTCGCGTCTTAAGCATACAAATGGCAGCCATCGCGGTTTTGGGGGGAACGTGGCAGCAGATCATCGCAAGACGGGCTACGCACCCTCACGGATAGGACGCGTACAATTGTCGGTGCATGTAGCGATGCCGGTGCGCAAACAGCTTCGGATGCTGGCAATGGAACTTGACGTAACGCTGCAGCATCTGCTGTGCCAGGCGATCAATGATTTCTTCGAGAAGAACGGGCGTGCGCGCATGGCAGATGAGGGAATGCTTCCACGTGGAGGAGCAGCGCATAAAGTCCGAAATGCATAAGCAGCGAGAGGCTGACATGCGCCACGACGTGTCTAGCTGACCTGCGCCATGATGCGACGGATATCGTACTCGATCATCATCACAGTGTTGCTGGTATCTACCGAACGTCGCAGAGGGCTTGATATGGGCTAGCCGGGGCATCCCGTAATCGACATGACAACGACAGCGTTGATAACGCCCCGAGCGGAGACCGGGAGTGGGGATAACAGACCCTAAACGCGGAGAAGACAGCTATACTGAACGGAATGCAGTATTCTGTTCACGAAGGATTCCCGAGGTCAATCCATACCGCTCGCAATATTTATCTGCGGCTGCCTTTGTGCCGTTCATGAGCGGTTCATTATTCGACGCAAAGGGAAATCGAAAATATCTCACGGCAAGGGAGCGCTTAGCCTTCGCCCACGCCGCTTCGAAAGAACCTCTCGCGATTTCCACGTTCTGCCTGACAATGGCATTTACAGGCGCGCGAATTTCGGAAGTCCTTGCGTTGACGCTCGCGCGAATAGATGCGGCGGATGATGCAATAGTCTTTGAGACGCTAAAGCAAAGAAAGAAACGAATTTTCCGAGCCGTGCCTGTGCCCCGCACATTCATACCGCTGCTTACGGCATATGGTACTGAGCGGCCGGATCGGCTTTGGCCGTGGGGGCGGACCAGCGCTTGGAAAATTGTTAAATCCGTGATGCGTGAAGCGGGAATAGATGAGTGCCTTTGCAAACCTAAAGCGCTACGACACGCTTTTGCCGTCGAGGCCGGACAGAAGGGCATCCCTCTTAACATCGTGCAACGGTGGCTTGGTCATGCCCGAATAGAAACGACTGCGATCTATGCAAGCGCAATTGGAGAGGAAGAGCGAAATCTCGCACGCCGTATGTGGAGTTCTCTCGAATCGGCCCTTCCACAATAAGATGTTCAAATCTTAGCCGAAGGCATCAATGACTGAGTTTAGACGGCCCTAGCCAGCGAAAGGACTTCGCGAGGACCGCGTGGCCGTTCGACTGCGGGAGTTCTCCATGCGCGACAACCACGCGCTCGCAGTTCCAGCGCAAGGCCTTGTCGCGTGCGCGACGGGCTGGTGCCCGGTCGAGAAATGACAGACGCCATTCGAAGGGCGCGCAGGCTTTATCCTCTGTCAGACCATCAAGCCGAGCAACGAATCCCAACCAGCCCCAATGCTCTTTCAGGAAGCGGTCGCTAAACGTTTGAATAAGATCGGCAACAATGGCAGTTCCAGATGGCCGATGCAGAAAGACAATCTCATCTATGGCAAACGAGCCGCGAAACCAAGCCTGATCGATTTCGCCCTGCCATTCCGCCGGGGCTTCGTCGCGCAGGGCTTCCCGAAAATTTAGGCTGGCGCATTTCCTGATAGTCGACTGCGGTCCCCAGAGTAACGCATCCGGATAAGCGTTCTTCCATTCGCTCAGGTAGAGGTGGTGGAGCTTGTTGGGGCTGACAAGATGGCGGACCGGGCCAAGTCGATCGACTGCGCTGCGTAAGTCTGCACTAAGCTCTACCGGTGACCAGATCCACAGGTCTCCATTACCCAGACGGACGATAACCGAACGCGTTGGATAAGGCGCACCGTAGAAGCGGACGATCGTTCCCTCGGCAATCCATAGCGTCTTGTGAACTTGCTGGAGCATTAGAGCCGTTAGTGCCTTAGTTTGAAAATTTAATGTGAGTTGCCGGCGTTTGCCGTGGGGAGCTCGTCGGACGGAGTGGTTGGATTTTGTTCGCTTCCTAGCGTGCTTTCCGATAGCGGGATGACGGAGCGCACATAGGGTGTCGGGGTCTTCCACGTATGTTCCGGAGAGTCGCACGATTCAGACATGTAGCGAATGACGTAACTGCGATTGAACGGGCGATCCCAGTTGAAGATTGTGCATCGGTTGCCCGCAGCATCGCGCGTTTCTCCCGCCGGCCGCATTTCGTAATTGCCGTATTGGCTCCCGATCCCCCCGCCGACATCGAATGGGAGGATTTTGGAATCTGGAGGCGAGATCGAGGTCGTTCCGGAACAGCCAGTCAGGACCAGCGCAGCGAAGCAGCAACTCGATGCAAGCCTGGTCACTTTCCGCTCTAGGCATAACGCGCGGACAACTTTGATAGATGACCGCGACCTTTTCGTGGCGGGGGAACACCTAGGGGCCGGTCCAACCCATAACCGCCCTGCCATGCCCGCCCCTGAACAGAATACTGCATATTGTTCACGTCTGGCTGGCACCATTGCGCTGGACGCCCGCCTAGAACGCTCTGACTCCGACTACCAGAAATTCGAGATAGGCCGCAAAGGCATAGCTATCCACACCGCACGGCGCGCCGACTTCGCAGTACGGGATAAACTGATGAAACAGTATGGCTGATTTTGTTTCACTTTTGTTGGAGAAGTCAACGAGGCTCGGTTGGGAAATCTCGGCCGTCCAAATAGTCCCTAAGCATGGACGGATTCCTCTATGACGGTCGGGGGCGGCGCAAATACCTTTTGCCGATAGAACGGCGCGCCTTTCTAAAGGCAGCGTTGGAAGTCGGCGGGCAGACCGCGAGTTTCTGTGCGGTGCTTGTCCTGTGCGGCCCTCGAATTTCGGAGGCCCTGGCGCTAACACCCGAGCGGATTGATGATGCGACTGGCACGATAACCTTTGAGACACTGAAGCGGCGGCGTAAGGGGACGATGCGCGCTGTTCCCGCCCCGGTGGAGCTTTTGCTGTTTTTGGACAACGTTCACCACTACCGAGAAGCACAGACCAATTCGTCGCTAGCGAGCACGCGGCTCTGGCGGTGGAGCCGGACGACGGCATGGCGCCGAGTAAAAGAAACAATGCGTCTTGCCAAATGCCCAGCGTTTGTATCCAAGCCGAAGTCCTTACGACATGCATTCGGCATCGCGGCAGTGAGCCGCGACGTCACTCTAACGATGGTTAAGAAATGGATGGGACACGCTCGTATACAGACGACGGAAATATACACTCAGCTCGTGGGCGATGAAGAACAGGCGCTGGCGCAGCGGACGTGGAGAGAGTTGCTGCCGATGCTTTAGATCGGTCGTGTCTACGTGATCGACCCCTAAAGCGGTTGCACGGTACAGTACCAATCCCTCACTTCTGTTCCGCGGGTCGGCGTGGCCGTTGTGTGATCGCTGAATATCAAATCCTTTGCAGACGACTGGCTCTTTGCCCAGTCCGAGATATGGCCTGCCCAGCGGACTGAGATTACGTCCGCGTCTTGGCAGCGGACCATCGCCCACTTCTTCGGTCGAGTTCGGCAGCGACAGTATGCCAATAGTTGACCCCGGTTGAATTCTTCTTTCGCGTGACAGCCTGCCGCAAAGCGCAAGGCCATTGCCGCTGCACCATTGCTGTGAAGACGAACTAACTCGTCGCAATCCTTTTCGAAATCGTCCATGAAAACCCTTGCAGCAAGCACTTGGCAGCTACGCACGTCGTATTATAGCGCGTTCGCAAAGCGTTCGACACGCATCACGGCGTGGTTCCGTGCGAAATTGACCCGCGAATTTTCACTTGGGTGGTAAGACCAGGCTAAAAAGGAAGTAGAACGTTGCACCAACGAGCGCCGCAGCCGGCATTGTCACAACCCAGGCCAAAACAATTCGTTGCGCCACGTTCCATCGGACTGCCGACGCGCGCCGAGCGGTCCCGACACCGACGATTGCGCCGGTAATGGTGTGCGTTGTAGAGACCGGAACGCCGAGGTAAGTCGCGAGGAAAAGCGTGATCGACCCTGCTGTCTCCGCACAGACGCCTTGAAGTGGAGTCAACCGTGTAATACGCGATCCCATGGTACGCACAATTTTCCATCCACCAAGCAGGGTGCCGAGCGCCATTGCGCCGTTACAGGCGATCACCACCCAGAGCGGGACATGGAATTCGCCATGCAAAGTTCCGTGCGCATAAAGGAGCGCGGCAATGATACCCATCGTCTTCTGGGCATCATTGCCACCATGACCCAGGGAATACAGCGAAGCCGAGATGAACTGCACGCGACGGAAGACGCCATCCACTCGGCCTGGCGACGAGCGCACAAATGTCCAAGTCACCGCTAGAACGAGAAACAGCGCGATGAGAAGGCCGGTCACGGGAGACAGGACAATGGCCGCGATGGTTTTGCCCAACCCACTCCATACGATCGTGCCGACACCGGCATGTGCAACGCCTGCACCTACCAACCCACCGATGAGCGCATGCGATGAGCTTGACGGGATACCAAGGTGGCCGGTGACCATTTGCCAGGTAATTGCGCCAATTAATGCACCGAAGATCACCTGATCGGTGATGGCGCTGGGCGTGATGATGCCTTTGCCAATGGTGCTGGCGACATGCAGCCCGAAGACGAGAAAGGCGACGAAGTTAAAAAATGCAGCCCAAGCCACCGCATAGCGTGGTGCGAGCACGCGGGTAGAGACGATGGTCGCGATAGAGTTCGCCGCGTCGTTGCGGCCATTCATGAAATCGAACCCTAGCGCTATGGCGATTAGACCGTAGAGCAGCATCAGACCTGCTCGATCACGATGCCGCTGATGCGATTGGCGACATCTTCGAAGCGGTCCATCACTTTTTCGAGATGATCGTAAATCTCTACGCCAACAATGTAGCCCATCGCGTTGCCGGCACGGTGGCGTTTGAACAGCGCCTTGATGCCTTGATCGTTGAGGGTGTCAGAATCATCTTCGAGTTTGATGATCTCTTCGGTGATGGCGTTGAGGCGACCCGAATGATCCCGCAGCGAGACAAGCAGTTTTACCGCCTCAACCGTGAGGTTCGCTGCCTGCACGATTTCGTCGCCCATTTTGGCCATCTCGGGTTCCAGCGTATCGACCTCAAAGAGCAGCACAGCCTTCGCGGTCTTCTGCATCTGATCGATCGTATCGTCGAGGACTCCGATCAGATCCTTGATGTCGCCGCGGTCGAACGGCGTGATGAAGGAACGTCGCGTCAGTAGCAGGACGTCGCGTGTGATCGCGTCGGCCTGATTTTCGAAATCCATGACTTTGCGCGCGTGATCGGCGACCTCCGGCCCACCATTTAGAAGCGTGCGCAATGCGTTGGCACCTTGGACCAGGATTTCGGCATGCTGGTTGAAAAGAACGAAAAACCGGTCCTCGCGCGGCATGAGAGCCTGAAACCAGCGGAGCATGGGGACCTTCTCGGAATCGTCGCAAATATTCTTGCGCTGAGAACGCCCCGGGCGTCCAGCGGAAGGTCGAAATTCAGAATAGAGTCCTAAGGCGATGGCTCCAGCCGATTGTCGTCGGCAACGACATCCGCCGGTACCTGCGGAAAGCTGCTCCAAGGCAGCGATTTATGCAGTGAAAGGGACCATCGCGTGACCCATTCGTCCCCATCAGGTCCGTAGTAGGAATCCGGGATCGTGTATGCCGGGTCGCGCACGGCTTCATCGATCGAAACCGTCTGAAGCTCGTTGTCGCGCAGGATCGCGGCCAACTGGTCGATGCAATCGCCGTTAAGGCGGCTCGCATGCAAAAGAAAGATGAGGGCAGGCGCCCGGCCAAGCATGCCTAGAGTTGCGTCGCGATACCAGCGGACGGCGCGTGCCGTATAGTCGAGATATTCCTGGCGGATATGCGCTGCGAGTGTCTGATCTGCACGCAACACCGCGTCATCATAAGGGATTGCGAACTGCCAATCGGAGTTCTCCAGCGTGACGGGTGCTACGCGATAGCCGTGGGCAGCGAGCCAGCTCTCAAATGTCTGCCGGGCCTCCTTGGTCAACCCTGTTTCGAGATAGGGATATCGAAACCAGTGCGGCGCGCGGCCGCGCGTCGCAAGCAGGGCACGCGTGATCGTATCGCCTTTCGCTGTATCTGCGATGTAGTCAGCCACCGGTGTCTTGTTGAGCGACAAGTGCGAGTAGGTGTGGTTGCCCAAGTTCATTCCGGCATTGATCCATTGAGCAAGAAGCGCGATCCGGGCCTCGCCGTCCGTCCCCTCCAGCTTGCTCTCATTCACGAAACCGATCGCCGGCAGATGGTGCGCTTTCAGTCCGGCCAAGAGTTCTGCAGTGGTCTTCTGCTGATAAGAAAGATCATCGGTGAACGACAAGGACGGCAAATCGTCGAAGGTGAGGGCGACGTCTTCTGCGTCGGCTGGCTGTCCGGCGCCAGTGCTCAAAACGACAAGGGCCAGCGCACACAGCAATGTTCTTTTCAACTGTTGGCTACTCCGACGTTATTGACCTGATCAAACGCTCCGAAGGCGTGAAGGAAGAAGATCGCCCTTTTCCTCGAGCACTGGATAAGCGGATCCTTCGACCAGATGGGCATTGATGCGCTTGAGATCGCGGATGAGGTCGAGATGCAGGCCGCTGGTTTCCGTTGAGTCCAGCCGCTCCTGACGGAGCCGTGCAAAGTGCGCTTCGGTGGCTTCAGCCTCCATATTTCGAAAGACTTCCTTCTCCTCGACCAGCTTGCGTGCCGCGCGCGGGTCGTCCGATATGAACACGGCCGCAGCGGAACGTACGTTGCTTATCAGACGCCCCAGCATCGCCTTGATCTCGTCGCGTCCTTGTTCGGATAGCAGTTGGCCACGCTTCAGTCCCTTGTTCGCCATCATCATCACATTGCGATCGAGTACGTCACCCGCATGTTCGAGGTTGGTGATGAACTTCAATATCTGGGTGAAGCGGCGACTATCCGCTTCGCTCATCGCATCAGAATCCAGGCGCGTGAGATAATCTTTGATGGATGTATTCAGCCGATCCAGCGTGTCGTCCATGCTGCGGGTTTCGCTGATAAGACCACGGTCTCCGCGCGTGACGGCGTCCATGGCGCTTTTCAACATACTTTCCAGCGCATCTGTCATTCGCAATGCTTCGCGGGCGGCGTTAGCTAACGCGATGGGCGGGCTCTCACGGGCAGTAGGATCCAGGTAGATCGTGCGACCAGGATCATCGGCATTCCGCCGCGAAGGCAGCCATCGCATCAGCAAGTTGGCAAATGGCGTCAGCAGCGGCAAGAAAAGCAACGCCAGTACAACGTTAAACGCCGTGTGGAAGTCGGCGACCGCTCTCGCGTTGTCCGGCTCGAACACGACGAGGAAACGTCCGATCGGCTTCAGCAGGACCAATGCAACGACACAGCCTAGCACCCGGTTGAGAAGGTTGCCGACGGGCAGCCGCTTGTCCGCCGGATCGCTGCTTCGAACGCCTTCCAGAACCGGATTGATGGCGGTTCCGATATTGGCGCCGAGTACGAGAGCAAATGCGGCATTCGGCGGAACGGTGCCTGTTGCTGCGAACGACATGATCACGAGAACGACCGCGACACTGGAATGCGCCGCCCAAGTCAGCGCGGCCGCAAGAATAACGTCCACGATCGGCGTGGTCGTGATCATGCCAAGCAGAATGCGCAGGCTCGGCGCATCTTCATATGGCGTCACAATCTGGAGGAGATGGCCGAGCGCCAGCAGCATGAGACCGAGGCCGATAAAGCTTCGTCCAAGATCGCGTGTCCGGCTGGCGTTGCCACGCCGGAACATGATGACGCCGATAAGCACAAATAGCGGTGCAACTTCCGAGATATTGAACGACAACACTTGGACGATGAGTGTGGTGCCGATATTGGCGCCGAGCATGACGGCGAGCGCCGGCACAAGATCGACAAGACCGCTCGCGGTGAAAGACGCGACCATCAGACCTGTCGCAGTGCTGCTTTGAAGCAGGGCCGTTACGCCAAGACCGGACAGCAACGCCAGGAGGCGGTTGCGCAAAGCACGGCCCAAAAGCTGGCGCAGGTTCGGTCCAAATCCGCGCTGTATCCCGGACTGCACCATGTGGACGCCCCACATGAGCAGGGCAATCGATCCGGCCAAGTCAAGCAACGTCAGCGTCGTGTTCAATTCAAGGTCACCTTGGTCTTAAGACATGGCGAAACCGCCATTGTCGACCCGGTTGGTGGTGACGCCAAGCATTTTGTTCAGCAAAGCGATCCCGCAACGTGTCAAGAACCGCAATTCGATGGAACCTGCCGTCGGGCGGCTAGAATTTTGTCGACGGCTTCGACAAAGCCGTCACCACCCGCGCCGTCGCTGATCCACGCCGGAAGGGCTGGTAGTTCCGACAAACACTCGGTCACCGTGCTCATTCCGACCGTATGCTTGAACAAGCCGAACATCGGCGCGTCGTTCAGCGAGTCTCCGGAGAGAAAAGGGCGTCACGCTCGCGATCGATGTTGACGCCATAGACACGCTCCATGATGCGCCTGGTCATGGCCAATTTGTCGTATTCGCCGAACCAGCCGAGAGGCCACAGATTATTCACGGTCGTGTTCGCGCCGAGGTCGCGCAACGCAGACAAAATTGCTTGCGCGTCGTCTCCAATGGTCGGCCGGACAAGAGCAATGCTGGTGAGCCGGAATGGCTGATCGTCAGCGAAGTGCGCCCGTGGCACCTGCGCTTGGACATATTTTGCCGCGTCGGCGAGACGACGTTATGGCCTCCCGTTCTGCATCGTTGTGCCAGTAATGGCGTTCAATCTCCTATCGCCGCTCCGCCGTATGAACAGCCTACCGTTTTCCGCGATCACACCCGAGATCGGCCACATACGAGCCACCTGATCGCACCAACCCGCCGGCGCCGCGGTTACCGGAATTGTCGCTATGCCTGCCGCATCCAGTCTTTCGAGCGCCGCGTATGTGCGCGCCGACAAGGGGCCCTTGTGCTCAACGTTTCGTCCATGTCCGTGAGGACAAAACGGACGCTGACGAAGATCGAGGCTGATGACTGACTTAATTTCTGCATGAACCGGCGCTCATTCGTAGGCAGATGAAAAGTGTTAACGGACAACATCTTAGTTGTGACAGCCGTCCTTGTATGACAGTTTTATGACGGTGAGTCGCGTTTATCCCCTGATGAGCGTTTGGGTACGAGTAGCGTAGTTCTGCCAATGACACGTAACGCACCTAGCGGTCTTCGACGGGCGGCCGACGTTTCGCATTCGCATCGGCATGCGAGGATTGTCCATAAACCGTTTGATCGGCCTGCAACTCTCGAGGCGGAGCGGGGACGCACCCATCCGCGGCTTCAGTCTGGCGCGCTGGCGTATCGACGCCTCAACAATGGCGAGATCTCTGTGCTTGTTGTCGGCAAGCGCCGCTCTCGTAAGTGGGGCATACCCAAAGGCAAAGCCGAACCCGAACTGTCGCTGTCGGACAATGCGGCGAAAGAGGCTTTCGAAGAAGCTGGTGTGCGGGGCCAAATCGGCACCGAACCATTAGGGACTTATCGCGCGCTGAAACGTGTGCGCGGGCTCAAGACCGTTATCGAAGTCTGGGTCTACCTTTTGGAAGTGACTGAAACTGCCACGAAGTGGCCCGAGAAAGACAAGCGCGAGGTCAGATGGTGTTCGCCGAACGAAGCGGCGAATTTGTTGCAGGAACCTCTCCTCGCAGAGCTATGCCGGCGTTTGGCCGATCAGTCTTAAGGAGAGGCGAAAACGAATGAAGCTGCTCTCGGCTTGTTGGCTGGCGATGCTCGTAGCACTGCTGGGGACGCATGCATCCGCCGCGACGCCAAATATCAAGCACGTCTTCGTCATCGTGCTAGAAAACCAGTCCTTCAGTGTCACCTTCGGCAAAGACACGCCAGCGCCTTACCTTGGCAGAACACTGCCGTCTCAGGGCGCTCTGCTGACCCAATATTACGGCATAGGGCATTTCAGCCTCGACAACTACATCGCCATGGTCAGCGGGCAACCGCCGAACGAGGACACGCAACGCGATTGCTACGACTACAACGAGTTTGTGCTGCGATCGCCTGGGCTTGATTCCAAGGGGCGTGCCTTGGGGCATGGCTGCATCTATCCGGCCTTCGTGAAGACCTTGCCCGATCAATTGGAAAGCAAAGGCAATACGTGGCGCGGTTACATGGAGGACATGGGCAACATATCCTCGCGCGAACCGGTGACCTGTGGTCACGCACCCATCGGCACAAAGGAAGCGCTCGAGCGTGCGGTCGCGGGCGACCAATATGCGGTGAAGCACAACCCTTTCATGTATTTTCACACGATCATCGACGATCAGGCGCGCTGCGACTCCCATGTCGTCGGACTCGACCGTCTTGCGAACGATCTTGCCGACATACCGACGACAAGGAACTACACCTACATCGTTCCCAACCTTTGCAATGACGGCCACGATCATCCGTGCATTGACGGTTCTCCCGGCGGGCTCACCGCGGCCAATGCATGGCTTGAAAAGTGGGTACCCGTCATTACAAATTCGCCAGCATTCGAGAAGGACGGCCTGCTGATCATCACGTTTGACGAAGCTGACTCGGCGAACCCCGAAGAAGATTCTCAGGCCTGTTGTGGCGAGGAGTCGATGCCCGGCGCGCCGTTCCCGGCAGGAAGCAATGGCCCGGGCGGAGGGCGTATCGGGACCGTTCTGCTGTCACCATTCATAAAGCCGGGCTTGATCTCGGACAGGCCTTACAATCACTACAGCATGCTGCGCTCGGTCGAGGATTTATTCGGTCTACCGCACTTGGCGGGGGCTGCAGCCTCCGACGTCCATAGCTTTGGATCGAACGTGTTCGATCAGTAGTGTTCCCCAGATACTCAGTGAACCAACGTGCAGTGATGTTGCTGCCGCGCGTTCAGTGGGGCGATCACAGTTTAGTCATCTCTGTGTTCATGGACAGATAAAGCGCTTAGAGGCGAAGAGCACACTGCGTTCCCTCGCGCGTCTCTTCGCAGGAACGGATACGAAAGAGAACGCGAACGCTCTGTGTGATGGACCTCAAGTAAGTCGTTGAAACCAAAGATCAGTCGACTCAATCATCATAGGGCCTATTTTTGCGCAGCGGCTGAATCGCTCGAAATACCTGCCATTGCCGCTGAGAGGACATTCAAGTTGAAACAAAATCAGCCAAATTGTTTCAACCGAGGCGGCTATGGCAGAGGAAGAGGGGCGGCGCGCCGCGCACGGGCCACAACTTGCGCTGATTAGCACGCGTTGGCTTGCTGCCCAGGCGCCTCAGCATGGCTGAGGCTCTGCCGGTTGGTCCCGGCCAAGTAATCCTACGTTCGCTATTCAAGGCCGGAGTAGCGGTTCTCGGGTTGCTGGCGCTGCGTTTCGTTCTGGTGCGGCTGCCGATGATCGCCCATGCCGGGCCGGCACTGATCGCATCGGGATTCACGCCACTCGTGGTGCCTGTCACCATGGCCCGCATCGTCCAGACGGTGCTGGACGCGTTGATCTTCGTCATCGTGCTGGTGACGGCGCGCGGCATGCAGCCCCAGCTCCGGCAAGCCGTGCCCAGGCTGCCTGCCATTGCCACGATGGTCTTTCTCGCAAGCATCCTGATTGTCCTGGCGCTTGCCTATTCAAGCTTTACGCCCGTGGTTTCGGCGCTCATCGGCGACCAGGACGTTTATGACGGGTTGTTCCTGGCACTTGGACTGATTGCCGTCGGTGCGTTGGCGCTGGTCGTCTACCGCAACCTCGACGCCATCACGGACCTCGCTTTCCATTCCGGTACGCGAGCGCTACGCGGCGCATCGACCGTCGGGGTTGCGGGGGCTGCCGCGCCGGCCGGCGTCCGGCATTGTGTTAGCTGCCGCACCGAACTCCCGCCTGATGCGCGCTTCTGCGGACGGTGCGGTCGCGCGGTGGACGCCACGCCGGGCGAGGCAGGGCGATGATGACCGCTGTCCGCCTTGCGCTTGTCGCATTTCTCCTGTGTTGCTGCACTGCCTGTAGCCGAAACCGCGTACCTCCAGGCGAACAGGATGCGCTCGCGAGCCTTTCCTTCGGTGTGCCCTTCACGGTGCATGTCTCGCTCAATCAGTCCATCGATGGCGCGGGCAACCTTTCGGGTGACCCGGGCGAGATCAATCTGCTCGCGCTTTTTGCGAGAGCCAACCTGCTACGCGCGACGCCCAACATGGCGCGTTCACCCTGGTGGCAGTTCACCGCGGTCGCGCCCTATTGGAGCAATGGCACGCTGCTGGTTCCCGCCGCGCGGCGCGTCGTCACCAAGCGGTCGGAACAGGCGTACTGGACGGAGGGCAGCACCCAGTACTACGCCGAGACCATCTCCTATGTCCTCGAACCCACCGCTCCGCTCGCAAGGGTTGCCAAGGATCTCCACGTCGCTGGCTCCTTGCGGCTCGTGCTCCAGAACGACCCCGCGGTGGGCCATTGGCAGATGGATGGCGATCCGCTGCGCGGCACCAAGTGGTCGCAGGACGATGGTCGCGCCCTTATCCGAGCTCTCATCGACATCGGTGGGGATCACACGGTCGCGCTGCACAGCCAGATTCAGTCCGCGCGCAACAGTGCGTTCGATCTGATCGAGCGCAGTCTAGCCGGGGGCGGCGTGATGCAGCGGGTTGCGGGAGAGCCCGGCGTGCTCTTCAGCCGGGCTAACAATCTCCACTATGCCGTCGCCGGCAATCTTCGGCTGGGTTCGATCACCGTCGCACAGTTGCGCGCCACCTGCGCGCAGGTCCACCAAGCGAAGCTCACCTGGCGGCTGCCGCACCTCGACGAGCTGCGAACCCTCTTCGGCCGGACCGACTTCTTCAACCAGGCCAGCGTGGTCGATACGCCCGACCACCGCTTCTGGCCGCAGTTCGCCGCTGTTGCCCCACCGGGATTGATCGTCGCGAGCGATACGCCCGACGCCAACCGGCCCATGAGCCTCCTGGTCTTCAGGCTCAACGCAGTGGGCGCACAGTTCGTCCCGCAGTTCCAGTTGACCGCGCTCAATCTGTTCGGCGCCGATTTCGAGACCGCGCCGATCACGGACGGGGAGGGCAACCAGTATCCGATCTTCGCGATCTGCGTCTCCGGCGGTGCGCCGGGCGCGGCACAGCCTGCGCCGCATCCTATGGCGCCGGTCGATCGCCCGCGTCCACCGACTGTGTCGGCTGGCCCCGTCGATCCCGACATGGATGCGGCCGCCAACTACCGGCGCGCCCGGGAATTGGCTGCCGGCGGAGATCTGCCGAACGCCGTCATGCCGTTGCGGCTCGCGGTGCAGTATGGCGGGGACTCGGCGGTGGGCGCCGATGCACGCGCGCTCGCGATGAGCCTCGGCCCGCAGCTGTCTCCGCGCGCCGGCGTCGACGATGGCTGTGCCATTCCTGTCGTACCCGCGCTCTTCGACGGTGCCTCGGCAACCGAAACAGAGTATCGGCAGGCGCAAGCGCGGTTCCGGGCATACATCAGCGCTTCGTACCGCTTCGCAGCGTGCATCCAAGGCGTGTTGGCCGGTCTGCGCACCCAGGCGGCGCAGAATGGTCGCGTCCTCGACGCACGGGTCGAAGAGAAGCTGCAAGGCCCGGTCGATCGCAACGACGCCGACGAACGCGCGATCGGTGCCCAGTTCGAAACTGCGTTCGCCGCCTATCGCGCCAAGCACGGTGGCTGATGACCAAGCGCTTTCTGGCGCTGGATGCCTGCCGCGGTCTGTGTGCCGTCGCGGTGATGCTGTTTCATCTCGATGCCCTCACGCACTGGTATTGGTGGCCCGCGGTGCGCAACAGCTACGTCGCAGTGGACTTCTTCTTCGTCCTCAGCGGCTTTGTGATTGCGAGCGCCTATCGGAACCGGCTGGGGACGTTGGTCGAAGGCGCACGCTTTGCATTGCGCCGGTTCGGTCGTCTCTATCCTCTTCATCTGTCCGTTTTGGCCGTGTACGTCGCGGTCGAAGCTGGGAGACTTTTGTTTTTTCACACGAACGATGCTTTTACCGAGAGCACCAGCCTCTCAGCTCTGTGGGAGCAGTTGGTTCTCGTGCAAGGCTTCACGCCGGCACATGAGACCTGGAACTATCCGGCGTGGAGCATCAGCGTCGAGCTCTGGACGAATTTCGCGCTGGCGCTGCTGGCGCTTTGGTCGGGCCGGTGGTTGCGCAGCTGCAGCCTGCTGATCTTGCTGGCGACGGGAACGTACATCGCCGGCGGAGTGGCAATAGCCGTTCCGGCGGAAGAAGCGCCGGCGCTGCTGGACGCGATGCGCTCGATCTTCGAGTTCTTCCTCGGCCTGATGGTGTTCGAACTGTACAGTCTCGCGCGGCGACGCGGCTGGATTCCGCCGCCGCTCGGCGAATTGCTCGTCATACCGCTTGTCGTCTGGGCATTCGGTTACGCCGACAGTGTGCCGAGCCTCGGGCTGCCGTTCGTCTTCGCGGCCGTGGTGCTGCTCTTTGCGTTCGAGGCCGGGCCGCTCTCCGCGTTGTTGCGTCGGCCGGCATTTGTCCGACTCGGCACGCTCTCGTATTCGATCTATCTGACGCATTCTTTATATCTTCTCGCCCTGGAGGCGCTGGTGTTTGCGCTGGCGCAACACCTGGGTCTGTCGGCGAGCATAGAAATCGGCGGCGATGATGTTCTTGCTCTGGGCGGCCGCTGGGCGATGGACGGCGCGGCGCTGGCCTGTGTCGCGAGCGCTCTGTTGGGTTCGGCGCTGACCTACAGATACATCGAGGAGCCGGCACGACTCTTTTTCAACCGACTGTCATTGAACGCCCCAGCCCTCGCGAAGGCGGTGGCGACCAACTGATCGATACCGGACCACTTATCCGTTGTCGAAAAAAGGGATTGCCGGCGCCTGCGTTCAGGCGTTCTATAGACGAACGAACAAGTCACGTGGTCTACATGACCTCGGAGATAATAGCGATCGCTATGTTCCCCTGTCCCCATTGCGGACAGGGGGGCGTCCGCTGGGAACTGGCCCCAGACGATCGCGGCACACCACTTCCGCGAGTGTCGAGCGGCTTTCACTTTGAAGACGGCCGGCCGCTGCTGCACGGATCGAGTGTGATTGTTTGCAATCACTGCGACGAAATCCTCATGGCGGACATCGAAACGGTTGCCTAGAGAATCTCGGAGTAAGCCGGGACACGCCTTTGCATCACGCGGACTCGGATTGAACAAGGGTAGAACCTTGTCCGCACGCGCCAAAATTAGCGCTGTCAACTTAGTCTAACGTGCTTTGATGTGGCTCTGTCTCAAGCTTGGAATGATTCCCCCTCATATGGCTCGGACAGTGGGGAGCGGCGACTAGCCTCGATAGCCCTCGTCGCTCCCGCAACTGTCCTTCGTTCGCCTCGCGCAAAATGCGATGTGCGTTGGCCCGTTAAGCTGTACCAGTTATTATCTAACGTCCGTTATCTTTCGCTTCCCTGTTGGGGGCCACTCCGAGGTTTCAATGTCCGATAAGGTTGCTCTGCCTGACGTGATCGATCTCACACGGTCTGTTGTGGTCGCTTACGTTCGCAACAATCGCATTCCCGTGTCTGAGTTGCCGGCGATGATCAAGAGCGTTCATGGGACGCTCGTCGGCCTCGATGGCTAAAAGCAGATTTGATGACCTCCCAAAAGCCTGCCGTGCCAATCAAGAAGTCCGTCCATTCCGACTATATCGTGAGCCTGGAAGACGGAAAGAAACTGAAAACCCTCAAACGGTATCTCCGATCGCGGTACGGGCTGAGCCCCGATGCCTACCGCGCCAAGTGGGGTCTTCCCCACGACTATCCGATGGTTGCGCCAAACTATTCGGCGAGGCGGTCCGTCTTCGCGAAGAAAATTGGATTGGGCCGTAAAGCCAAAACGCCGGGCAGGCGTAGGCGTAGCTGACCCTGATAGCGACGCCGTGTCCGGCGTGCTCTCAGGAAGCGACCGCTCCACTCGCGATAGCTGTCACGCCCCGCCGATTCTGCGCCCAGCAATTCTCGTCCGACTGCGTGCAGACCGGTCTTTCCTTGCCGTAAGACACTGTGCCCATCCGCGCTGGCGAGACACCAAGACCGCTGAGATAATCTTTGATGGCAGCGGCGCGCCGTGCCCCTAAGGCGAGATTGTATTCCCGCGTGCCTCGCTCGTCGCAATTGCCCTGGATGGTCACACGAACATTCGGGTATTTCAGCAGCCATGTCGCTTGACGTTGTAACGTATCGCGATCTGCTCCTCTGACCGCGTAGCGATCATAATCGAAATGTATCGTGTCGCCGACATTCACCACGAAGTCCTTGATGCTGCCGGGGAGTATCGTGCTCTCCACCGCTCTCGGTGCGGGCGCGGGCCGGACAACGGCCTGCGGCGAAGAAACCGGTGGCTTCGTGGTGCACGCCGCCAATGCGAGAACTGCGATAAAGGCCGCGCGTCTCGGGCGGATTGAAAAAGGAGGCATCGCATAGTCTCGACTTTTGGCTGTGGCTAAGAATTCGTTTGGGATGCCGCGTTAGATCAAAACCTGTCAGCACAAACTCTGACTGTAGTCAGAATTACCCCGAATTAATTGCCGGATCGTCGCATCGATACGTGAAGGCAACTGTTGTCGTGAGGATGGAGCTGTGGCACGACCGGGCCTCTCCTCAGCCCTCGCAGAAATACCATGCCGTGAACAATGCCGATCCAACCGAGCGCTCGGTGAACCTTTTTGGCTTTTCGATCGTCGCTGTTCTTGTTGGCGCGGTAACGGGTTTCGGCGCCGTCCTGTTTCGAGGGCTGATTGCCGTCGTCCACAATCTGTTTTTCTTCGGTCAGCTCTCCACCGTCTATGACGCCAACGTTTACACACCGGCGTCTCCGTGGGGTGCGCTTGTAATCCTCGTTCCGGTCATCGGCGGGCTCGGGGTCGTGTTTTTCGTGCGAACGTTCGCACCGGAAGCGCGGGGACACGGAGTGCCCGAGGTGATGGATGCCGTCTTCTACAAGGAGGGCCGCATTCGGCCAGTCGTCGCAGCGGTCAAATCGTTGGCTTCGGCGCTCGCCATCGGTAGTGGCTCCGCCGTCGGACGTGAAGGGCCAATTATCCAAATCGGTGCGTCTCTCGGGTCGAGCATAGGCCAGCTGATCCGGCTTCAGTCTTGGCAGCGCATTACACTCGTTGCAGCCGGCGCGGGCGCCGGTATTGCCGCGACCTTCAACACGCCCATCGGTGGCGTGATCTTTGGCATCGAACTCATGATGCCCGAGGTGAGCACACGCACGTTTCTGCCCGTCGCGCTCGCAACGGGGACGGCGACGTTTATCGGCCGGCTGTTCTTCGGCCTGCGCCCCGCTTTCGACGTTCCGCCGGTCGGCTCGTTGTCCGTACATCCCTCGGCGATATACCTTCTGGTACTTTATGGCGTCCTGGGCGTTCTTACAGGGGCTGCAGCCGCGGGCTTTATTCGCGGACTGCACTTTGCTGAAGATCTGTTCGAACGCATCGAGAATCCGTACCTGCGCCACGCGGTCGGCATGAGCATTGTCGGCTTCATGATGTACGCATATCTTCGGTTTTCCGGGCACTACCAGATCGACGGTGTCGGCTACTCGACGATACAGGCCGTCCTTCTGGGCGGACTGGCGACCGCGCCGTTCCTGGCGCTGCTGTCCGTATCGAAAATGGTCGCCACATCATTGAGCCTCGGTTCAGGATCGTCGGGAGGCATATTCTCGCCTTCGCTCTACATGGGTGCGACCTTGGGCGGCGCTTTCGGCGCAGTCTGTCACCTTTTGTTTCCCTCCGCCGGCATCAGCGTGCCGGCATTTGCGATGGTCGGCATGGCCGCAATGGTCGGCGGCGGCACCGGCGCTGCGATGACCGCCGTCACCATGATTTTCGAAATGACCTTGGACTACGGCATTGTCATGCCGATGATCATAGCGGTTGCAATCAGCATCGGGTGTCGCCGTGTCCTGTCGCGCGAGAACATCTACACGATCAAGCTGCTGGCCCGGCGTCATTTCATTCCCAAGGCGCTGCACGCGAACATGTTCCTGGTCCGGCGGGCCGTAGATGTAATGGACAAAGATATCCTGGTGCTGCCTCATAGCATGCCCTTTGACGATTTCCTCAAGCTGCCCGAGCACCAGGGGCGCATACGCCATGTGGTCGTGACCCGCAACGACAGGATTCTGGGTGTGCTGCGTGTGAACACGGCGCTGCGCCACGGACTCGAAGGAGCGTATACAGGGGTCGCGCTTGGTGACGTCGCCAGTCCGGACTTCACGATCGCACGTGACGAGGACATCATGTTCAACATCATCGGCCGCATGTGGCGCCGGAACGCGATCATGGCGGTCGTCGTCGGGACCGAGGGAATTCCGCGAACACATAGCGTGAGGGGGTTGATCACCAAAGAACATGTCGCCGACTCCGTGGCCGACAGCATCAGGCCCTACGCCAACGCCGACGCGCTTCTCTGAGATCTATTGTTGAGGCGTTCCTCAGACGGTGGCGCGGCGCCTTGCTGTGCGGAGGCGTCGCAGTCCTTCCATGTTCCGGATCTGCACTTCGCGCGGCGTGATGCGGCGAATGAGCCCCTCGCGCTCCAAGCGCAGAAATCCGCGGGCAACCGTCTCCGGCGCTGTGCCGAGATAGTCGGCGATGTCAAAACGGCTGAGCGGCAAAGCCACCCGGGTGCGGGCCGCATCAAAGAACGCCGGATGCTGCACGAAGTCGAGCAGAAGCGATCCGAGCCGCTGGTAGGTATTTTCTTGGCCAAGTATTATGATGCGACGCTGTGCTTCGCGCAGATCGAACGCGATCTTGTTCAGCAAATTGAGTTGCATCGTGGGCTCTCGCGCCATGAGCTTGCGCATCTCTAGCCACGGCACGCGATACAATGTTGAAGGACAGGTCACTTCTGCCGAATTGACATAGATACCTGCGTCCGGCAGCCCGAACAGATCGCCGGGCAACATAAGCGCCAAGACCTGCCGCCTTCCGCCGTCCGAATGCCGACTTATTCGGACAACACCGGCCGCGACCGAATACACGAAATGTGCGTCTTCGCCTTCAGCGAACACGGTGCTGCCGGCACGGCCGTAGTCCAGCACCGTTGCAATCTTGTGGAATTCGACCTGCTCCTTGCGTGACAGGAGATTCTCGATCTCCGATGGCAGGTCGCGCGTTCGATCGATCATTCGTGCGCGAATTTCCGGAAGCCGGGACGCCGCTGAAGATTTCGAGAGATAAGTCATCGTGCTTCCCGATGTAACGACCGCGTTTCGCCAGCCCGAATTGGGCGAGTTGCATCTGACAACAGTCAGAGCCGAGGTCGTCACTATAGCGCAGAATTTGTCGAGAGCCGATTTTCGAGGGCGATGGTGCAGATAGAGAAAACCACCCCATCATTTCCGACACGCTAGAGACGAAGAATGGCAAACAGAACCGTCCTCATTTCTGGAGCCGGTATCGCAGGGCCGGCACTCGCGTATTGGCTTAACAAAGCGGGCTACGAAACGACTTTGGTCGAACGTGCACCCGCGATCCGCAATGGCGGTTACGTCATCGATTTCTGGGGGTTGGGATATGACATCGCAGAGCGCATGGGGCTGCTCGAGGACATCAAGCGCATCGGGTACCGTGTTCGCGAGGTGCAGATCGTGGGCGATCGGGGCCAGCGTCTCGCCGGTTTCGGGACCAAAGTGTTCGAGGAGCTGACCGACGGACGTTTCGTCACCGTGGCCCGGAGCGGTCTTTCGCGATTGTTGTTCGAAAAAGTCCGGAATGGCACGGACGTGTTGTTCGACGACGAAATTGTCGAGCTTGAGGAGCAAAACGATGCCATTCGGGTTCGCTTCAGGCGCTCTTGCGAGCGGCGCTTTGATCTGGTCATCGGTGCCGACGGGTTGCATTCGCAGGTTCGGGATTTGGCGTTTGGATCGCAGGAGCGTTTCGAAAAGAAGCTCGGTTACGGCGTTGCGGCCTTTGAGGTGCAGGGCTATCGCCCGCGCGACGAAGATGTATACCTGATGTATGGCCAGCCGGGTCGTATGATCGGCCGCTTCTCGCAGCACGATGATCGAACCTTCTTTCTGTTCGTGTTTGCGACCGAATGCCAATCAATGCCGACTTCGTCAGACCTTCAAAAGGTCATGCTCCGCAAAATCTACTGCGCCAGCAAATGGGAGGGGCCAGCCATCATGGACGAACTGAATCGCGCGAACGAACTCTATTTTGACAGCGTCAGTCAGATTCGGATGGACCGCTGGTGGCGGGGACGCGTCGCGCTGGTAGGGGATGCCGCCTTCTGCGTCTCCCTGTTAGCCGGGCAAGGGTCGGCTCTGGCAATGATTTCCGCCTATGTTCTTGCCGGTGAACTTCTCAAAGCAGATGGACGTTATGACGTCGCTTTCGCAGAATATGAAAGCCTCCTGTGCGATTACATTCGTTCAAAGCAGCGGGGCGCCGAGCGCTTTGCAGCTGCGTTCGCTCCAAAGACCGCTTGGGGCATGTGGTTCCGCAACAGCGTGATCAGCGCTCTTGCAATCCCCGGGTTGGGCCGATTTATCGTAGGAAGGGACATCGTCGATACGGTACAGCTCCCGAGCTATCGCTGGCCGTCGTAGGGAGCGTATCAGCTCTGAGCGTTGTTCCGCCAGAATGCCAGATGATTGGACCTCAGTTGACGGTCGCTGCCTTGTCCGGGAACGCGTGGTCCGTTCAGCGGCACATTTGAGGACAGTCCAGGCCGCGGCGCTAGCGGCGTTTCTCCCGCCGGTCCGGTTGGTCCGGAGCCCACGGTGTTCGCCTGCTCCGTCTGACGAAAATCTGTTCCCCATCGGCCTTTACGACCACGTAGCTGCAGCCCTCCATCGCCCATATGGCCCGCGCTCGCGCAAAGGCTGATTCGCGGTCGCTGAGGCGTTCGGACTTGGTGAACGAGCCGATCTGATATTGAATTTCGAACATGACCGGAGGCGATATTTCGGCGCTAACTGATGCCAGTTTAACACAGGCTAATCGGATGTTCACGCGGGCGAAATGCCCGGCAGGAATGACTGCTGAGACATCGAAGCAACGGCGCGTATGGGCGCTAGCGCGCCGATTGCCCATGCCCTCACAACCCTGACGGTCGTAAAGAAGAGCGTACAGCCTTAGGAAAGACGCATACCGCCCCGCAATGTGCCGGACGGACCAAGCCACAGCGGGTTTTCAGTTCACTTGCGAACCTTGTCCAGTTCGTCTGCCAGCATCCGCGCCGCTTCCCGCGCCGACTGGGTTTTTTCGCGTTGGTTTAGAGCGCCCGCGTCCTGATCCTTGAAAAGTTTGTCCAATGCCGTCCGCGTGTTCTTGCCCGGCATTTTGAACTTGAGCGGTTTTGGCGCTTCGCCCATCCAGCGTCCCCTATGACGATCCGGAGAAACGATCAAGGAAGAGATTTACTACGTCAACGCGACAGACCGAGCAGCCGGCGCCTTGGTCTTCCCACGGTTGTTTTCCAACATTCGCGGGCGACGATTGGGCTTATCGTTAGCACTTTGAGTTCGGAGAGCGCGTTAGTATAAGAAGCGGATATGGCAGGACGGGGCAAAGCGAACGGCGTTGACGCGCATGTGGGTCAAGCGATCAAACTCCGGCGCGTTCTGCTCGGGATCAGCCAAGAAGAACTGGCACGGCACCTCGGCCTTACATTCCAACAAATTCAGAAATTCGAAAGCGGAACCAACCGCGTTAGCGCGAGCCACCTTGTGGCGCTATCCCAAGCGTTGGACGTTCCAATATCCTATTTTTTTTCAGCGTTGGAAGGCCTTAACTCGTATCGAGCAGGTGATCAGATAGACGGATTTTGGCTAACCTACGAGGGGCTCGCGCTCTGGATGACCTACAGAAGCGTATCGAGCGAAAACGTCAGGAAACGCTTTATCGATCTCGTCAAATCCATCGCTGCTCGCGAGGCATAGAGTTTGCCAGTGCCGCGGTTCGTCCTCGATTTTGGAACAGGTATGTTGCGGCATATGCCGCGAGTTCCGAGTGCGCAATTGAAAACCCCGGCACGTGACCGGGGTTGAAAGAACGGTATTCAGTGATGGCCACCTTCGGCCAGACCGAACAGGAACTGTGTTGCTTCCTGGGCGCGGCTCGACGCCGCAAAAATGGCTTTCGGATCGCTGCCGAGAACCTTCAGCCAGGACGCGAGATATTGCGCATGGTCGGGCCGCGGATCGTTGGCCAGCCCGAACGCGGAGCACATGAACGCGGCGCCGAGTTCCGCGACCAGTTCCTCCATGGCGTATGCCTCATCTCCGAAGCGTTTCCCGAATTCGCGATCGAGCCGGTGCGAAGCACCGGACCAATGCGTCAGTTCGTGGAGCAGGACCGCGTAGTAGCTTTGCAGCGACGTGCTGGAAGACGTCCCGGTGAACCATAGTGGGGACGGCATCTCTATGCAGTCCATATCGAGCCGGTACCGTGCCATCGCATGGCCTTGCTCGACCCGCGCCCCGACCGCCTGCACAAAGGCTTCCACCTGCTCGTGCGGTTCAAAACGCGGCTCGTGAGGGGCATCGTCGGGAATCCAGCCTTCAACCTGCGCGGCGTTGAACACATGCGAGGCTGTGAAGATGGGACGTCCTGACCGCTCATCGGAGTTTTCGTCAGCATCGGTTTGCGGCTCGGCCCGCTTGTAGAAGACGATCAGCGAGCCGCGTTCGCCCTTGCGAACCTGGGCGCCGAGATGTTGCCATTGCCGGTAGCTCGCCCAATACCCGGAGGGATATTCCTGCGTCAGCGCGTCGACCCACAGCGACAGAATGTTGATGCCGCGATAGGGCGCATGCGTGCTGGCGTTTACCGGAAACGCCGTTGCTGCAATGGGCGCGTGCCACGGCATCTTGAAGGTACCGGCGCCGTTGTTCATGGCTTCCATGATCTTGGAGGTGATGCGTTCGTAGAGGGTTTGAGTGGGATGGCTCCCGTGCATGGCTTGCTCCTGCGCAGTTGGGAGCACCGGACGATTCCGGGGCTCCCCGATGCGCGGGAGCAGGCGGGCTATGCGATCTCTTCTTCCATCTCGGCGTCGAAGTAGGTGAGGACGCAGGCCGCGGCACAGAACAGGGCCATTCCGGCTCGCTCGCCAACCCATATTGGGCGCGCCCGCGGCAGACGCGGACGCAGGACGGCGAGACGGCCGGCCACCGCGGTCGCAACTTCCTCGCGCGTACGCGCACCGTGCAGATGCCGACACTGCGATATCTGGATGCGCGAGAAGCGATACACGGCGATGTCGCGCTTCTGCGCGTGATCTATGACGGCGGTGTAGAGCCGGCGAATACGCGGGCGGCGTCTGCCTTCCGCCTCATGCCGTTCCATGGCCAGGACACCGGGCCGGTACCGCTCGAGCAGAACTTCGATGCGATGAAGCGCGATCGCGTTCTTGTCCTTGCGGATATCGACCGTGCCCCAATCCAGAAGCGACCGGGAATCTTCCAAAACCGCCCAGCCAAAACCTCCCGATGACGGGTGAAAGCCAAGAACATCCGTCCCCTTACGTGAGATGCGCATGAGCCCTAGGCGTCAAGACGCTTTATGACGGCGGCGACGTGCGTTCCTGCCGCCTCTCGATTCGCGGCTGCCTGCAGGATCTGCTCAAGCTTGCGCGCACGGGCCAGAACATCGCGCTCGACCAATTCCGCAAGTGCGGGAAACAACTCGTGGAGAGACGCATCGAACAGAATGCAGCAAGCCAGCGCCGTTCCGAGGGCAGGGCGCTTGATGCCAAGCTCCAGGTCCGAATAAGCGCGCTGCGAGGCATAACCAACCAGCATTGCGACCTCCTGTTGGGTGAGGTCGGCGGATTTCCGGAATTTTCGTAAGCGTGAAATGTTCATGCAGGCTGCAACGTCATTGTCGCAGATACGAAAGCTGCCACTATGCTTGGAAGTATCTCTGTTGGAGATAACGCCGATCGCTGCAATGAGGACGGCACGGGCAAGGTTCAGGGGGCGGACCTTCGCGTGTCCGCAACGGACCGCGGCGCCTTCGACGTGACCAAGATCATCCCCGATCTCGAAACTATCATCTGCGCCCGGCTGGCATGGTGATCGAGCGGCTTCCTTTCGCCGACCTGATCCGGCGCTGTGGCGGCGCAGAGACGCTGTTCTGCCTCGAGCCGCCGTATATGGGCACCGAGCACTTCTACCGCCGCGACCTGTTCACGCCGGCCAACTTTGAACAGCTGCGCGCGAGCATCGACGCCATCAAGGGGCGGTTCATTTGACGATCAACGACTGGCCGGAGGCGCGGATGCTATTCGCGGGTTTCAAGATCGTCGGAAAGAATCTGCACTACGGTTGGGATGGGCGCTGAAAAGGTTCGACAGTTGATCGTCACTGGGTAGCACCGCAAGGTGGAGCGGCGGTCTTCGTTCGATGCGGTGTCGATTCGCATCTCCGCCGCTCCCTGCTGGGCTGAAGATGGGGTCTCTTTGCCCAGGTTGGCTGCCACCAGGCAGATGCTAACAATACCGGAGCACCTGCAGCAGTCTACGGGGCCACGTGTTAAGGTGAGGTATCGTTGGCGCCTACCAGCTGCGTGGCTTGGGCCGCTTGGGTGCCGGGATCCCGAACCGCTTCTCCCTTTCCGCCTCCAGCCGGATTAGCTTTTTCAAGTGCTGGTACCGGTTGGCGGCACGTAGGAACCGCTTCATCGCGTCCGCTTCAAACGCGATGCGCTCGTTCAATTCGTCCAGCGTCAGGCGCCCTGACTTGTCCATCGTGCGGTTGGGCAAATGTCCGCTTAACCATAAGGTATGTGCCGCTCGCGACCCAAATTCTTTGCGGGCCGGTGGGACGGTGCCGCAGCAAGCCATATCACTTTCGAGCCTTGTCCAACACATTGGCCAGGAGGCGTGCCGCTTCCCGTGCGGATTGCGTTTTCTCACGCTGGTTCAGCGCGCCTGTGTCCTGCACAGCAAACAGTTTATCCAATGCCGCGCGAGCACCTTTTGGCGGAACCTTGAACTTGATTGGTTTCGGTGCCTCGCTCATGCTTCCCCCCGATCAGCGCGCTACGACATGCCGGCGAAAAATGTACAGCGTCAATGAGACTAAGCCGAACAACCCAAAATTGCGGTGTGTGGCGCCGACTCAATTTTTCAGTTTCGTCTGCGCGCCTGCCGCGTACGATCGCTAATCATGGGAACCACCTTGCACCAGTCGTCGTAGCCCTGCTTGTCGGCGAGGTTCAGGAAACTGTCGGCGCGCATCAAGGCGATGAACCAAAAGCCTCCTCACCATATTGTTGGATTATCGCCATGGCAGCGGCTGGGGGCGTCGATCGGATCGGACTGGACAGGAAGCTCGTCGTCATCGGGGTGTTTCGCCATCAGCTAGGATATTGTCAACCGATCAACCAGACGTGACGATAATGCGCCACTGCTAATCGCCTCGCTCGCCGCCGATGGTGACGCTACGCAAAAGCCACCGCTCTCGCGGTGGCTTTGCCGGTTCATCGCTTCGCACCCGACCAAAGGTTCTTTGGTGATAATGTCCGATAGGGACGCTGTGGAGCGTTGCCCATCGGTTGTCCACGAAGCGACTACTCCATTATATTACTGCGTATTCCTGACCGCTGTTTCGATTGCTACGTTACCCACCCCATACCTAGTCTCTCTGCATTCGTGGCTTAGTTGCTTATATTTTCTGTTATCGCGCTGCTGATTGAACGCTTGATGTACAGCGGTTCAAGTCCCACCTCCGGCACAAGCATCGTGGCGCTGTCAGGCCGCAAGCGGCAGATCGTTTTCGGCGCATATTCCTTGCGTTTTTCCGTCTTGCGTCGTCACCCCCGGGTGAGGCTTCTGGTGCTGGCTTCGCCAGCCGTTGCCCACCTGTTGCCCATCGTTCGCCGCATATGCGGTGCGGGGATTGGCAAGGTCGATGGCGGTGCGCAGAGCCGATGGCGCCACATGCGCGTAGCGCATGGTCATCGCAATCGTGCTGTGTCCAAGGAGCAATTGCACGATGTTGAGCGGCGTGCCGTTCATGGCGAGATGCGAGGCAAAGGTGTGGCGCAGGGTGTGCCAGCCCACCGTGCGCAATTCTGCGCGCCGGCAGACGGCCGCAAGCCCCGCAGTCACCTTGCGATGATTGAACGGCCGTCCAGCGAGATCTGCGAACACATACCCGGCCTCCTGTCGTCTGGCGATGAGGACCTCATAGAGGTCGATGTCCAGCGGGATGTGCCGTTCGCGATTGCCCTTGGGCGAACCCAGCGACTTGGTGTAGTCCGAGTAGGAGTGCCGGACTGCCATGCTGTGATTGAGCCAGTCGAGCGAGTCCCACTGCAGGCCCTTGAGCTCGCCCTGCCGCATGCCGGTCCGCAAGGCCGTGAGGATCATCTCTCCGATCACACCGTCCGAATGCTGCAGAAGACGCGTGCACTCGTCGGGCGTGAGATAGTCGGTGCGGGGCGGCGGACATTTGAGCCAGGCGACCTTCGGAGGCGCTTCCTTGAGTGCGAGCCAGTCGTAGGCCGTGTAGAGGCACTTGCGCAGGATCGTCAGTTTGTTGTTGATCGTCTTGCGGGACACACCGGCGCGGATTTGCTCCGCCTTGAAACGCTCGATGTCGCGAACGCCGATACGCGCGATTTCTATGCGCCCGAAGAACGGAATCAGCGACGCCGACAAGGTGTAGCGCTTGGTCCTCTGCTCCGACGGTTTGTTGTTGGAGACGACGTATTCGGCGAACCACCGCGGCGCGAAGTCCGCGAAGCTGCAGCGCTCCGCCTTCGCCTGCTTTCCGTCGATGTGTTCGCCGCGCGCCAGCCTTTGCCGCAGAACGGCCTCGTAAGCCTGGGCGCCGGACCGCGTATTCTCGGGACTTCGTTTGCGGTAGCGCGTATGGGTGAACCGCAGATCCACCCACCACGCGCGGCGGATCAGTCGTACTGCCATAATAATAGTGTTGGTTAGCCGATGGGCGCGACGCGCTGCTTGGCGAGGTACGCTGCGAGATCGCTTCTGTCGAAGCGGACGCAACGGCCGACCTTGAAGAACGGGATTGCCCGTGCCTGCTGAAGGCGCCGCATGGCTGAGACGGATACGCCGAGCAGCTTCGCGGCTTCTGCTGTCGTCACCAGCGCGGCCGTGCCCATCGGCGGTCTGTCAAAGAACAACCTTGTGTCGGGCCGGGTCATTGTAGCATGGCAGTTACTATGGACTTCGGCGCGCTATGCGTCCTCGTCATCCATCCCACGGAGCTGCGTCTCGATATCGTCGAGCCGCTCGCCGATGCGTACGAGTTCAGAGCTCGCGATGTCGAGCACGTCGTGGATGTCGATCAGTTGACGGTCAAACGCAGTGGTAAGGAGCGGCACCAGCACCTGCTCGCACAGGGCACGGAATTTTTCGGTTTTCATATAAGGACAAGTGTGCCCGGTGTCGTGTCCCGGAACTATGCCTGGAGATAACGCCGCCAGAGATGCTGGGCGCGTCACTGTTGCGATATCTCCGTGCCTACGCCTGACGGCCGGCGCGCGCGACAATGGTCTTCATGGACCTGTCGACCGTCTCCTACTTCGCGCAGACCAACCACCGGGCGGGGAGGGTGCCTTTTGGCATCAAGCAGGAAGACCGCCTTTCGCACATCTACATCATCGGCAAGACCGGCGTCGGCAAATCCACCCTGATCGAAACGTTGGCGCGGCAGGACCTTGCCGCGGGCCGCGGCTTTGCCCTCCTCGATCCGCATGGCGACCTGGTCGAAAAGCTCGCGGCGCCGGCGAGTTCCGTTGCACCGGACCGTGTCGTCTATCTCAACGCGCCGGACCGCCTTCAGCCGTACGGTTATAACCCGCTACGCCGCGTGCGCGACGAGAAGATCCCGCTTGCCGCGGCAGGTCTCATCGAAACCCTGCGCAAACTTTGGCCCGATGCGTGGGGCGTGCGCATGGAGCACGTGCTGCGCAATGCCCTGTATGCGCTCCTGGAGCAGGACAATGCCCGGTTGCCCGACATCCTGCGCCTGTTTGCCGACGAGGCCTACCGCAAACGCGTCGCGCGCCACACCCGCAATGAGACCGTGCGCAAGTTCTGGCTCGGAGAGTTCGAGCATTATCATTTCCGGCAACGGGCGGACGCGATCGCGCCGATCCAGAACAAACTGGGCGCCCTTCTGTCCGATCCCCGGCTCTATCGGGCGCTGGTCGAGCCGGAGGTCGACCTGCATCTGCGCTCTCTCATGGACGAGGGAAAGGTGCTGCTGGTCAATCTTTCCAAGGGGCGGCTCGGAGAGGACGGCGCGCTGGTCCTGGGCGCCTTCCTGCTCTCGACCCTGTCGCTTGCCGCGCTGACGCGCGCCGATAGTCCGCAGCGGCGTCCCTTCTTTGTCTATGCCGACGAATTCCAGATGTTCACCACGCTCATGCTCGCGAACATGATGAGCGAACTGCGCAAGTTCGGCGTCGGGCTGACGCTCGCGCATCAATATCTGCACCAACTCGCGCCCGATGTCCGCCACGCCGTTCTGGGCAATGCCGGCACCATCGTCTCCTTCCGCGTCGGGCCGGAGGATGCACCTTTACTGAGCGAGGAGTTTCAGCCGGCGTTCGGAACGCTGGACCTGTTGAATCTTCCGAACCGCGCCATCTACCTGAAGCTCATGATCGACGGCCAGCCGTCGCGGCCGTTCAGCGCGAACACGCTGGCGCCGCCGCAGTAACGCATCTCTGCCGGCGATATTTCCGGGTCTACGACGAACCGGTCTCGGGACTCATCATGGTCTGCGGATCCGTTCCTTGCGATCCGGCGATGCAGCCGGGTTCGACCCGCTGCGCGCTCCAACCATCCAACAATCAGGAGACTTCCCCATGAGCGGACAGCTCAAGGCAATACCGCTTGGCCAGCTCAAACCGTCCAAGCACAACGTGCGCAAGACCGACCGCGGCGCCGACATCGAGGCGCTGGCGGCAAACATCGAAGCCAACGGCCTTCTCGAAAACCTTGTCGTGCGGCCAATCGCCGACGGAAAGACGGACAGCTATGAGGTCATCGCCGGCGGCCGCCGGCTGGCGGCGCTCAAACTTCTCGCCAAGCGCAAGGTGATCGGCGCAAAGCACGCCGTCAACTGCCTCGTCCTCGCCGAGGATGAAGCGAATGTGGCCGAGGTCTCGCTCTCTGAGAACTTTGCGCGCATGCCCTTGCATCCGGCCGATCAGTTTGAGGCCTTTGCAGCCCTGGCGGCGGATTTCTCGGCAGAGGAAATCGCCGCGCGGTTTGGCGTGTCGCCAATCTTTGTCGCACAGCGTCTCAAGCTCGCCTCGGTCTCACCGCGCCTTGTGGCAGAGTACCGCAAGGGCGATATGACCCTTGAACAACTGACGGCTTTCACGGTGACGGACGATCAGGCCGCACAAGAGGCAGTCTGGTTCAACAGCCCCTACGACCATCTCTCGACGGCGGGCATTCGGCGTCTGCTCACGCAATCGGAGGTCGAGGCCAACGATCGCCGCGCCCGGTTCATTGGCTTGAAAGCCTATGAAGAAGCAGGCGGCATCGTGGTCCGCGATCTGTTCGACGAAGAGAACGAGGGATATCTCGCCGACGGCCAGTTGCTCGACCGGCTGGTGGCCCAGAAGCTCGAAGCGGCCGCCGAGACGGTGAGGGCTGAAGGGTGGAGCTGGGTCGAAGTACACCTGGATACCGATCTGGCCGGGCTTTCTCGATTCGAGCGTGCCGAGAAAACCCTCATCACCCTCGAGGGCGAGGATCAGGAGCGGCTTGTCTCCCTCTGTAGGCGGTATGACAACTTGGCCGCTGGCCTTGAAGAACAGGAGAGCGAAGATGCAGAGGTTGAATTCGACCGGGTGTCTGTCGAAATCGCAGAACTCCAGAGCAAGCGGGGGTTCTGGTCGGAGGATGCGAAGGCCGGGGCCGGTGCGATCGTCGGCATCGATTGGCAAGGGGGCCTTCACATCTCGCGCGGTCTCGTTCGGCCGGACGAAAAGGTCCGATCCGAACTGGCGGCGGATGAGGAGATCGTGTCCGCGGCGAAGCACTCGGCCGCCAAAGCGGGATATGCCGACAGCGTTGTGTTGGACCTCTCAGCCCACCGCACGGCCGTGCTTCGCGTGGTCATCGCACAAAAGCCCAGCCTGGCACTTGGGGCGCTGGTGCATGCATTCGTGGAGCAGCTGTTCTATCGCGGAATGGGTACGTCCTGTCTCAGTGTCACGGCGAGCGAGATTTATCTCGACCGGTCGTCCGACACCGTTGCAGGAAGCCGTGCTGCTTCAGAGTTCGCAGCCCAGCACGAAGCGTGGCAGTCACGGTTGCCGGAGCTCGTTGACGGTCTTTGGCCGTGGATCGTGGGCCTCGGCCAACACGATCAACTGGCGCTGCTTGCACATTGTGCTGCGCTGACGGTGAATGCTCTCGAAACACCGGGACGCCCATCATCGCGAGACTGGCGCGTGCTGGCACAAGCCGCTTCGGTCGACATGCGCGATTGGTGGCAGCCGACGGCACATGGCTTTCTCAATCGCTTGACCAAGAAGGAAATCCTCGTGGCCGTATCCGAAGGCGCATCGCCCGAAGACGCTCGCCGGTTGGACGGGCGCAAGAAGGAGGAAATGGCGTCCGCCGCCGAGAAACTTTTGGAAGCGACCCGATGGTTGCCGCTTACTTTGATATCATCCTTTTGTCAGCTAAACGGCCAAGTCAGCTAGACAGAGCCGGCACGAAATGCCGGCTCTTTTTTGTGCAGTGTAAGATTCCGGTGTCAACGGAGGCTTACTCACTATTTCTAACGGCGTTCGTCCGGGCCGAACGATTGTCATTTGCAGCGCTGCGGATACCGATCCTCGCCTCCAGCGCCTGAAGACGACGACCGGTGGTGGTTTCGCTGGACTTCAGGAGCGCGTTCTCGCGTCTTACCTCGGCAAGTTCCTGGCTTTCGCGCTCGATCTGTGCCGTTCTTTCGCTTGCATCTTTCATCAGATGGTCGTTCGCGGCCTTCAGCTCCTTCACGGCTTCGACAAGAACGGGTACGACTTTCGATTCCCCAACACTCATGAGTTTCTCCGGACCCTTTGCAACCGACACCGCCTCCGGCAGAACCTTTTGAAGATCTTGCGCGATAAACCCAATCTGCGGTTGACCAGCAGGGAGATTAAGAGATTTTCCGACCGAGCGCTCATCTGACGCGCGCCATTGAAAGCGTACGCCGTGTAATTGTTCGACGATCGCCAGCGCGCCGTCTATCGGACGAACGTCCTTCTTGAGCCGCGCGTCTGACGTATTGACGTATGCGCTTGTGCCCGCAACCGATCCGTTAACCTGCAGAGTATAAGCTGGGGTCGTTGTCTCGATACCCACACTGCTCGCGAATGTGCTGCTGTTCGACGTGCCAACGGCTGTAAATGCACCCGCGATCTGCAGATTTCCGCTGGAGGCGTTGAGCGCCATACTGGGCGTCGCGCCGTAGGACCACACAAACCCGCGGCCCGTCCCGTTACTCATGATATTGGCGATGTAATAGTCCGTTACGCCACCGTACTGGTAGGTGGCGGAGTTGCTCATAAGGATGCCGTAGGTGGTCGGCGCTCCGTTCCAGAAGCCGACGCCGTTGCCTGAACCCGTTGGCAGATAATAGCTCGTGGCCTCCGCTATCCCGTTTACGTAGAGGGGCTGCGAGGGAGTCACCGTGCCGATGCCGACGTTGCCGCCGCTAAAGGTTGCGGCGTAGTTCGTGGTGCCACCGGCGACGTTGACGGCCAGTCCGGTATTCACAGCCCCCGTGCCGGTCCACGCTCCGGTGCTTTGAATGCTTACGCCGGTTTTGTTGACCGACGCGGTGCTCGATGTATTCAAGGCATCGAACAGATTGCTGGTATAGTTGGCGCTCTCTGCATCGGTGTCGTAGTTTTCGAATTGTGATGACGGTGACGCCGCACCGATGCTCACATTGCAGGAGGCACTGGCGCAAAATTCGACGTTCTCTCCGCTGGTATGATTGATATATAGTGGTCCCCCGCTCGAACTAAGCTGATTCTGATCGAGCGTCGTGGAAACCCCTCCGTTGTTCACACTGAGTGCGGGCATAGAGCCGTATATCTCCAAGGTCGTTGTGGGGTTCGCGATCCCGATGCCGACGTTGCCGCCGCTGAACGTTGCGGCGTAATTGGTTGTCGCGCCCGCAACGTTGACAACCAACCCGGTGTTGACGGCTCCGGTACCGGTCCAGGCTCCGGTGCTTTGAATATTTACACCGATCTTGTTGATAGATGCGGTGCTTGATGTATCTAAGGCATTAAATAGAGCGCTTGAGTAGTTTACGGTCTGCGGATCGGTATCGTTGTTCTCGAATTGCGCGGTCGGCGCTGTTATGCCGATGCCAACGTAGCCATTACTCAGCAATGTCATAACATTGGTGTCGGCGCCGAGCGCTCCACTCGCAGCAGCCTTTAAATTGATGTCGAGACGACTATCGGGGCCTAAACCCCCGCTAGTATTGTATGTACCGACTTTGAAAGCTGCGAGTTGTGGCCAATACGTACCAGATGCCGGGCGGGTGATGTGCAGGTCATCTTCGGTACCGGCGCTGTTAGTTGCTGGGCTGCCCGTTACATCGAGGGCGACGGCCGGAGTTGTTGTGCCGATGCCGACGCTTCCACCAGTGAATGTCGCGGCGTAGTTGTATAGCGTTGCGCCGGCAACGTTCACAAGCAAGCCGGTGTTAGTTGCTCCACTGCCGGTCCACGCTCCGGTACTTTGAATGTTTACGCCGATCTTATTGATCGATGGAGTGCTCGAGGTATCCAGAGCATCGAATAAAACGCTTGAGTAATTTGCGGTCTGCGTATCGGTATCGTAGTTTTCAAATTGTGATGTCGGTAACGATGTTCCGATGCCCACATTGCAGGAGGTATTCGCACAAAAGATAACATTCTCTGCCGCGCCATTATTGAAATAAAGCGGCCCTCCAATCGTGCTGAGTTGGTTCTGACTAAGCGTCGTTGAATTCGATCCGTTGTTGACCCTCAGCGAAACACTAGACCCGAATAGCTCCAGTGTGGTGGCCGGCGTCGTTGTGCCGATGCCTACATTGCCCGTAAAGTTCGGGCACTGCAGGATATAGTCGAAATTCTGCATGACTGCAGTTGCGTCGGCGGTAGTGCCGTTTGCCAGCGTGGTGAACGTAGGACAGGTGGCTGCGGCTGGACTTGATAGCGCGATTAGCAGAGCGATTGCGGCGATCAATCTGACAATCAACTTCGACACATTCCCCTCCTGGCCACTCTTAGACAATGCGCGCGTGTTGGTACGTTAGGCAGCACGAGCGATTCGAGTGCATCCCTCCAACCGCGCGCGAACCACTTCGTTCGATGCATGCACTAACCATGGGCTCCCGCGCCACTCTATCTGGAGAATAACAAAAAGCGCAACCGGTACACGCTCCCCTCTAGCGCGATTTGTCCAATTGCGAAATGATGGGGCTTCGATCCGGGGGAGCTAATGGCCAGTGTCGATCTAGCCAAGTCGGACGTAATCGTTGAGGAATGCGGATCGCGCGCAGCGGGGTTTCGCGATGGACACTTTTTTGGCGAGCTCCCCGACAAATCCATTGTCGCGCTAAGTTTGTCGTCAAAGGCAAACGGGTGCCTCCACAATCTTCTCGATTTCTGCGCAACTAAGGTTGCGGTTGCATTTCTTCACACTGTCATCGGAGCTGTGTTTGGGATCGTCTCATGCGGATATGCGCTTGCAGACCATGCGCCTGCTGCCATCGTTCCGGGCCAATTCAGCGTTTCGCCGACCGGTGCGTTCACCTATTCGATTCCGATTTCTGTCCCTCCTGGTAGTGGCGGAATGGTGCCAGCGCTTTCTCTTGACTATTCAAGCCAAGCTGGCAACGGACTGGAGGGTATCGGCTGGTCCTTAAACGGTTTGCCCGCGATCGGGCGTTGCCCGAAGACTTGGGCACAGGACGGGGTCAAAGGGGGCGTCACCTTCAACATCAACAATCCCGACAGCGACCGCTATTGTCTGAACGGCCAACGCCTAGTGCTCATCCAGGGCAGTTACGGCGCGGACAACGCTATTTACCGGACGGAGATCGATGGCTTCAGCGAAATAACATCCCACTGCGTCAGCACCTGTCCCGCGACCGGTCCGGATTACTTCAAAGTTCGCACCAAGGCCGGGCAAACTATGTATTTCGGCTATACCAACGACCCCGACAACCTCGGCAACCAGTCCCAGCAGACGTTCACAACGGCCTCGTCGAGCGTTACGCGCTCATGGGCGGTGGAGAAAATTGTCGACGTGAAGAGCAATTTTTTGATCGTCAGGTACTTCAACGACAGTTACAACGGCCAATCCTACCCAACGGTAATTCGGTACACAGGAAACAGTAGCTCGCCCCTTACCGACGATTGTAAATATGCGTGCGTAAAATTCTTTTACGACTGTCCGGTCAGCGGGTGCCGTCAGGATGTCATCCCGACCTACCAAGCGGGCTATTTGGTACAAACCACCAAGCTTCTGTCGAACATCGAGACGTTCGTTGGCGGGCAACTCGTCACCAATTACTCTCTTCAATATCGAGACGCTACTAGCACACTGCAACCAAGCGAGCTCGGGGTGGTCTCCTTGTGCAGCGATGCAACAGCGACCGATTGTCTGCATTCCACTTATTTCGGCTGGCAAGGAACGCCAGATAGTGTGAGCGTCAATCCGGTGCCAAATAGCATCGCACATGGGAGATACGTACACTATGGAAACGGTACGTTTTTTACCTTGCCCGGACTGCCGGCTGCTGATTTCAACGCCGATGGCTTGACAGACCTTTTGGTCGAGCAGCCGTTCGGAAAGAACAACTGCCCGAACGCCGCAAGCGCAATCTATCTTGGCCAGGAAGACGGCACATTTTCAGCGGCCACGGTGAACACGACCGTCACCGAGAATACGACGACCGGGCCGCCGGACAATTACAACTGGTATCCGAACGGTCCATCCTGCTTTTACCTCGGCTATACTTTTCTTCTGGATTTAGACAACGACGATATATCGGACGTTAGTGCTTACAATTTCGTGCTTGGCGATAACATTTTCTTACTCAACAACCGTGGCTTGGTTGGTGGAAGTAGTGCGACGCTGGCCCAAGGCTGGACAAAAGGCCTGCAAGTCTTTGCAATGGCCGACTACAACGGCGATGGGCGCATTGACAGCTTGTCCGATCTAAACAGCGCTACGCAGAACGGATATTACCTCAATACCGGTAGCGGCTTCGTCAACGAGCCACAAGGCTTTCACTACCCTGCATATAGCGCGCCTCCCGACGCATTATTCGTTGGAGATTTTGACGGAGATGGCTGCGGCGACTTTATGTTTCAATATGCCAACGGGCCAAAGACCATCACATTTAGTCCCGATTGCGGTCCCCTGAACGCCACGTGGACGGTCCCGAATTTGGTTCAGAATGGTCAGACGGTGACGCTTGGTGACTTCAACGGCGACGGCAAGACCGACATCCTGGTCACCGCAAAAAATGCGAGTGGAACGCTGTATCTGTCAACCGGCGCCGGGTTGTACACGGTCTCAGGGTTCACGGTCCCAAGTGATTGGGGAAAATATACCATCGTGACAGGCGACTGGAATGGCGATGGCCTTACTGACATCGCTCTCATCGCCTCAGGCGGCACGGGAATGTATGGAGTAACGCATCCGCACTTGATCGAGCTATCGACCGGCACTGGATTTGTTCAAGCAGCTACAATCGACAACAACAATTCAATGGATACCACTGTAGGGGTAGCCGTCGCGGACTGGAATAGCGATGGGACGACCGATCTCTGGCTTCAAAAGCCATCTGGCGACATCGAAGAATTAATGGTTTCGACCGGCACGGATGATGCGCCACAGTTTAAGCCCGTGCTGATGGTCAGCGTTGACAACGGCATCGGTGCGAATACGGAGGTATCGTATGACCGCCTCAACAAAAATGGCGCTTTTTATACGCGAGGCACCAGCTCCTATCCCACGGACAATCTGGACGGACCGATCTATGTCGTGTCGCGGGTTGATTCGAGCAATGGCTTAGGAACGTGCGTCCCAGCCACTGGGACAAACTGCTACAGCTCAACCTATTCCTACGGTCAGGCACAGTTCGACTTGAAAGGCAGAGGCTTTCTCGGTTTTTCGCAGATGACGGTGACCGATCTGCAAACGACCATCTACCAAACCACAACTTACGGGACGCAATTTCCATACACAGGGCTGGTCATAAATCAGTCAAAGGTGTGTCCAAAGCCCACTTGCAACGCTACCTCAGATGTAACGCTCAGTCTGACAACCAATCAATACACCCCCATCGACCTTGGGCACCAAACCGGCACTGGCAACGACAAAACTATCGACAGGATGTTCGTTGAGCTGCACGAAACAACGGTCGTCTCAAACGATCTAGATGGCTCAGCCTTTCCATCGACAACCACCTCATATACTTACGATTGCGACAGCGGCATGACGAGTATTTGCGCCGGAGCCTCTCCCACTGGCTTCGGGAACGCGGTGGCTGTCGTAACATCTGTGGACGGTGGCACAACAAAAACGACAACAAGCCAATATACCAACGATGCGGTAAACTGGTATTTGGGCCGGTTAACGACTGCCACGGTGACCGCCACCGAACCGGGCTTCCCCACTCTCACGCGCAGTACATCCTATACCTATGACCCGACGTCCGGATTGCTGACGAGCACGACGATTGAACCGAACGCAAGCGACCCTTCGCTCACGCTCGAGACTGATTACGGCTACGACGCAATCGGTAATCTCACCAGCAGCGACGCCAAGGGCTGTATATGGGTTTTGGTTGGGTCGACCTACCAGTGTGTGACAACCGATCCCACCTCATCGCGCACTACAACGAGCCTGTTCGACGCGACGACCCTGCACGGGCAATTTATGACTGAGAGAACAAATGCTCTCAATCAGTCGGAAACTTGGACCTATAGCGCCCCGGCGAACGTGGGGTTTGGCCTCCCGTCGAGCCATACTGGCCCTAACGATCTTACTACATCGTGGAATTACGACGAATTTGGCCGGATGAAAGAGGAGATAAGGCCGGATGGCGTCGCTCCCAAATATAACCGGACCGAGACGAGCTACGTTGACTGCGCAGGGGGAACGCTACCGACGGGAGAGAGCTGTCCGAGCACAGGCGCCTTTGCAGTCGTGGCGACACCTATTGATGGATACGACGCACAGAATGGTCCAATCGTTGTAAAGTACTACGACAGTTTGTCTCGCTCGGTCGCTACCGACACTCAGGGATACGACGCCTCAGGCACACCTCCCTGGATCAGAACCGAAACACAGTATGACGCCAATGGGCGCCTCGCGCAGACGAGCCGTCCTTACTTCCTCGCTACCGGAACACCCCAGTGGACAAGATACCAGTACGATGTTCTGGGGAGGGTTAAGCTAGTCTCGTATCCCAACACAAATTCACTCGCCTACACGCGGGACGCGCTTTCGACGACAATCACAAACGGAAAGAGCCAGACCATCACGACGGTTCTGAACGCAGACGGTTTAAAGGCGAGTGTAAGCCAGCACGGGACAACGACGTCCTATAGCTACGACACATTCGGAGAACTTCTTACAGTATCGACGCCCGCAACCGGCAATCTGCTCACCTACACATACGATGTTCGGGGGCGGAAAATAAGTGCGTTCGATACGAACATGGGAACCTGGACTTATAGCTACGACGGCTTCGATGAACTGTTTAGCCAGACAGATGCGAAACCGATTCCGAATGTGAAGAGGCTATTTTACGACGCGCTCGGTCGTTTGGTCGAGCAAGTTGAGCCTGACCTCACGAGTTCATGGGTCTACGACGTGGCTGTGGGCAAAGGTGTCGGACAACTTGCGATGGCAAGTACGACTGCGGGGTATAGCCGTGTCATCAGCTACAATGGCTATGGCCAACCGGCGACAGCTGCGATTACCGTCGATGGAACGGCATATACCTACTCTCTCGGATACGATGGAAATAGCCGGCTTCAAACCGAAGGGTACCCCTCGGGTTTTACAGCTAGGTATAACCGCACAACTTTCGGTTATCTGAATCAGGTAACGGACAACGGCTCACAGACTTTCTGGACGGCGAACACGCGCGATGCAGAGCTGCACGTGCTCACGCAGACCGCAGGCAACTCGGTTGTAACCACGCAAACATTTGACATCACGACGGGGCAGATCCGCTCGACGCTTGCAGGTCCGTCTAACGCGGTTGCAAATCAGTCTTATAACTACGATGTGCTGGGCAATCTCACCGATCATTCCTGGCTCAACAATTCAGGCGCTACTGTCAGGGAGATTGCGTGCTACGATCCGTTGAACCGTCTCACGCAGACAGCTCTGGCCGCTTCTGGAAATACGTGCACCGGCACCGGTCTTGTGACCGCGGTCTACGATCCGCTTGGGAATATCACCGAGAAAACGGACATCTGCTCAACGGCAAACTGTATGGTCTATGGCGGCGGGTCCTCCGGAGGCGGCCTCCATGCGCTGACGTCGATAGTTGGCACGTATAACGGCTTTCCCAACCCGTCGTTCTCCTACGACAACAACGGAAATATGACGGGAGGCGCGGGACATTCCGTCACCTACACCTCCTTCAATATGGCGCAGCTGATCACATCGGGCGCCAATAGCGTTACGCTGACCTATGACAGCGAGCATAGTCGCATCAAGCAAGTCACTGCGGGAACGACCGCCGGCACGACGACTTACCTGAACGATCCATTTGGTGGCGCGACGGAAGAGAAGTACGTCGTTGCGGGATCTGCCACTTGGCGGGACTACATCGTTGCCGATGGCCAGATGATAGCGTTGCGTAGCGTTGGCAACAGCTCCCCGCCTGTCTGGGGAAGCGTGGTGTGGGGCGCATTCAGCTGGACTGCGAGCAGTGCCACGACGCCGGTTGTTCTTTACTTCACGCTCGATCATCTCGGATCGATTTCGGTCATAACCGATGCTTCCGGTCATGTAGCTGAGCGCGACAGTTACGATGCCTGGGGCAAGCGCAGGAATCCTGACGGCACGCCGGCGGCTTGCGGGACAATAGGGATCTCCGTCACGCGCGGCTTCACTGGCCAGGAGATGATGGATTCCATTTGCTACATCAACTTCAACGCACGAGTCTACGATCCCTCGCTCGGGCGTTTCATGAGCGCCGATCCTGTCGTTGGCGATGTGTCCAGCCTGCAAGCGATCAACCGATATTCTTATGTGCTGAACAATCCGCTGTCTCTGACAGACCCCACTGGCCTGTGCGTGTTCGGTTGTTTCTGGAACTCGCCAATTTTCAGGGAGCTAGTCGCGATCGCGGTAGCGATTGCTCTTCAACAGGAGTGGGCACTGCCTTCGCTAGAAGGAGGGCTGGATGCGGACGTGGCCGCGGTGATCAACGGCGGCATAGGTGGTGGCGTTGCGGGAGCCATATCGTCTGGTACCCTGAAGGGCGCTGGCCTAGGGGCGCTGCAAGGAGGGTTGTTCGCCGTAGCAGGCAACATCGTGGATCCTTACAACGGCGCACCATCGGCATTTCTAGGTGATCACACACTTGATGTTCTCGTTTCGCACGGTCTTGTCGGCGGTCTGGTAAGTGTCGTTGGAGGAGGAAACTTTGGATCGGGGTTCTTAGCCGCCGGGGTTTCTTCGTTCGCGCCTGATCCAGTGGCAGGACAAAGTTTCGGGCAAACCATCGTAGGCACTGCGCAAGCAGCCATGCTGGGCGGAATCGGGGCTGATCTCGGAGGGGGAAAATTCCTCAACGGTGCGGAGACAGGAGCTTTCGGCTATTTGTTCAACGGCGCCGCTCATGCTGGGAATGGGCATAACAATAGTCTTCCAACGCTGGACGCCGACCAAGACATAGGTCTTGCCGCCAAAATCTTGAGTGGGATTTTCTCAGAAAGCCCGATCGGCGTATTTCTTGAGACGTTGTTTACTTCAACGCCTACCGCAAATGATACCCTGGTTACACAGACGGGAATTGCTCGCATCGAGCAACATCTCTCAAACCTTGACGCGCTAGACTGGCCCCCGAATCAAGCGATGATCGCGAGACTGCAAGCCGGTGATCTGACACCGGAGGATTTCAACTTTTACATGCATGAGCTTCATGAAGCTGATTTGATGGACCAAGGTATGGATTACCAGGCAGCGCATGATGCAACGCTAAAGTGGCAAGGAATAACCTACGGCCCCGGATATCAGGCCAAGTTGTTTGCACCAGCGGTGATTTGGGAGATGCCAGACGCGTTTCCTCCAGCAGCCCAACGAGCTGTTGGTATAAAAGGACCATAAGTGTGTTCTTGGATGGAGTTTCTATGACCCTTCAGATTAAATGGTTTGAAGACATTTGTGCGAGGAAAGGCAGGACTTTGCTCGCTCCTTTGGAAGTGACGGGACAGTGTGACCGGTGGCTGGGTACTATGCGACAGAGGGCGTCTTTGAGAACGATTATAAATCCCTGTGATAAGTTCAGCGTTTCCAATGAAGTTGCTCCGAGTGCCGACTTGATTCAGGCTCGCTTCCCAGACATGGCAATCTTTGGATTTCTAGACATTGCAATGATTTGTGATTTTTTTGATGCAAAGAGTGTCCAGTTGGTACTGAAGAGCGTTGACTTTAGTCCGGTTGAGACGTCAGCAGAAGCATTTCGTGAAGCTGGAAGAGATGCGGCTCAGAAATTCTTGGCCAGTATGAGATCAGTTAAGAGGCTTCCGAAGCACTAATGCGCTCAGGGTTTTCAGCAACTCGCTGCTGCTTGATTGTCCGCGGCTGACACTTAGCGGAAGAGACGTAGTTCTCAATATGGCCCGCGGACTTTGGCTAGAGCGCTGTTATTGGGCCACTTTATGAGATCATCGAACATTGCGACCGAGCCTTCACCCTCGGAGATCTCTGCTTTTGATAGGCATCGACACGGAAGCGTCCACCACCTCAATTCCATGGCGTATAGAGAGATTGTCAGCGGTTGACCGGTGCGACAAATGGGGCGTCTGTGTCCCACAACAGACGTGGGGTGGGTGCAGCATCTTTCCTGTCTGTCTTACGTGAAGCGGACAAGCGATCTATCGAGCGTTACATTCCTCAACACCGAGGCATTCTCGCGATCGGATGCGCTCTGAGATGTGATGCACGATGACACTGTCCCGAGCCGCACGCCGATCGCCCACCGGATCGGCGGCAGAGTTGGTCGTAAAACATAATTGCGAAACGAACCGGTGCCAAATCGGTGCCAAGACCAAATCACGACGTATACTAACTCATTGAAATTGCTGGTGCCTAGGGGCGGAATTGAACCACCGACACGCGGATTTTCAGTCCGCTGCTCTACCAACTGAGCTACCTAGGCGTACCCCGAAAGGATGGGTCTTTTAGGGGAGCCGATACCGGCTGTCCAGCCGCCTATCCGGCGGGAAAACAACCCGATTTCCGGGCCTGGAGCGCCCGAAAATGCTGCTCCCCGTGATAAAGGAATCGGCATGACCGAGCCTCGCGATCCTGCTTCCGCGCCTTCCGATTCCGCCACGCAAAATGCCGATGTCCGCCGGGTGCGCGGGCGCTATCCGCCTTACACGCGGGGCCGGCTGGAGCAGTTCGCGAAGCGGCTGGCGCGTGCCGTCCATCCCGACACCGTGCCGGTCTCGCGCATGGAGATCGCGGGTCCGGTCGGCCGCATTGCGTATGCTGAGGCCATGGCGCTCCCCTATCGCGACTGTGACGTCGGCGAACCGCTGGGGCCGGTGTGGGCGACCTACTGGGTGCGGGTCGCGGTCCATGTTCCAGACGAGTGGCGCGGCGCGCCGGTCGATTTTTACTGGGACTCGCGCTCGGAAGCGCTGCTGTGGCGCGATGGACGTTCGTTCCAGGGATTGAACCCGGACCGCTACACCGCGCGCCTCACCGATGCGGCGGAGGGCGGCGAGCAGTTCGCCTTCATCCTCGAAGTCGCATGCAACGGCGTGTTCGGCGCCGGCGAGGGGCGGTTCGGCAAGGAGAGCCCGTTCCGCATCGCGGCCTGCGAACTGCGCCGCTTCGATCCGGAAGCTTACGCGTTCCATGCCGATTTCGAGGTGCTCAGGCAACTGGAAGCCGATCGCGCCCCGGCGGCGGAGAACCGTTCGTTCGGCGGTGCGGACGGCAAACGGCCGCGTCCCGCGCTCGACACCACCTGGGCCGGCCGGCTGCTTCACGATCTCAACCGCGTCTGCAACGTCGCCGATCCGCAGGACCGCGCGACATGGCCTGTGGCCCGCGCAATCCTGGCGCCGCTGCTCGCCGCGAAGAACGGCAGCATCACGCACGAACTGTCGGCCGTCGCGCACGCGCATCTCGACACCGCGTGGCTGTGGCCGCTGGACGAGACGCGGCGCAAGGCGCAACGCACCTTCTCGACGGCCGCGCGGCTGATGGACGATTATCCCGAGTTCAAGTTCGCGGTGTCGCAGGCCTATCAATACGCGATCATCGAAGAGACCGATCCCGATCTCTTCGCGCGCATCAAGACGCGTGTGGCGCGCGGACAGTGGATCCCGGTCGGCGGCAGCTGGATCGAACCAGACTGCAATCTGCCGACGGGCGAGTCGCTCTGCCGCCAGTTTCTTTACGGCCAGCGCTATTTCGAGAAGCAGTTCGGCAAACGCTCGACGATCTTCTGGAATCCGGACGTGTTCGGCTATGACGGCCAGCTGCCGCAGCTGATGCGCGCGGCCGGCATATCGCGCTTCCTCACGCAGAAGCTTTCGTGGAACAAGTTCACGTCGCCGCCGCATCACAGCTTTCGCTGGCGCGGCATCGACGGCAGCGAAGTGCTGACGCATTTCCCGCCGGCCGATACCTATAACGGCATGGCGACCGTGGCCGAGCTTCGCTATCACGCCGCAAACTACAAAGACGCCGATCGCAGCGCCAACGCCTATTACCTCTACGGCTATGGCGACGGTGGTGGCGGCGCCAACGCGCAGATGATTGAAACGTTGCGCCGCACCCGTGACCTCCTCGGTGTGCCACGCTGCGAGACGCGCACGCCGGACGAATTCTTCGATCGCCTCGCCGGAGAGGCGGCTGACTTCGGCGTCATCGAGGGCGAGCTCTATTTCGAATATCACCGCGGCGTTTACACCAGCCAGGCGGAGATCAAGCGGCTCAACCGGCTATGCGAGACGCGGCTGCAGGCGCTGGAATATCTCGCGACAGCGGCGAAATTCGCCGATGTCGCCGCACCGTCGTCTGCCGAGATCGAACGGCTGTGGCGCGTGGTGCTCACCAACCAGTTCCACGACATTCTGCCGGGCAGCAGCATTGGCGAGGTTTACGAACGCGCGCGTGGCGAACTGCAGGACATCGCCGACAAGGCAAAGGCGATGAGCGAATCGCTGCTGGAGCGGCTCTCCGGAAAAGCGGGCCGCGCCGTGCCGGTCAATACGCTCGGCTTTGCGCGTGTCGAAGTTGCCGAGATGCCGGATGGCAATGTCGCGTTCGTTTCTGCGAAACCGTTTTCGGGAGGTCGCATCGAGGACTGCGCGGATCGCGTGACGGTGCGCGAAGAGGCCGATGGAACGATTGCGCTGTCCAACGGGCAGGTGCGGGCGGTCCTGTCGCGCGATGGGCTTCTGCGCAGCCTCGTGCATGTCGCGAGCGGACGAGAGGCGCTGGAAGGTCCCGGCAATCGCATCCTGCTGTTCGAAGACCGCCCGCTGGATTTCGAGGCGTGGGATATCGATCCGTTCGCACTCGAAACCGGGCGCGATGCCGAGCCGGCGCATCATTTCGCGATCGTCTCGCGCACGCCCTTGCGGGCCGAAATTCGCTTCGAGCGTCGTCTCGGCCTGCACAGCACGATGACCCAGACCGTTCGTCTCGACGCCTTGTCGGGCGCGCTCGTGTTTGACACGACCATCGACTGGAAGGACCGCCGCACACTCGTGAAGGCGATGTTCCCGCTTTCCGTTCGCGCCAAATACGCAACGTATGAGACGATGTTTGGCGTGGCGGAGCGGCCGACGCATGCGAACACCGACGGCGATCTCGCGAAGTATGAAGTGCCCGGTCAGCGCTGGGCCGATCTGTCCGAGCCCGGCTTCGGCGTCTCGCTGCTGAGCGATGCGCGGCATGGCTATTCCTGTTTCGGAAACCAGCTGGCGCTGTCGCTGGTGCGCGGACCGCTGTGGCCGGATCGCGGCGCCGATCTCGGCGTGCATCGCTTCCGTTACGCGCTTTATCCACACGCCGGCGACTGGCGGACGGCGGAGACCGTAAAGCATGCCGCCTGCTTTGCCCGCCCGCTTCTGTGGGCGCACGGAGCGGCGCCTGTGTTTGAAAAGCCGCTGGTGGAAAGCTCTGCCGGCAACGCCGTGATCGACACCGTAAAGCCGGCGGAAGAGGGCGACGGCTGGATCGTGCGGCTCTATGAATGCAACGGTGAGCGGACGGAGACGCAACTCACCTTCGGCGTTCCGGTGTCGAAAGCCTGGTTGAGCAACACGCTGGAAGATGAAGGCGAATCGCTGCCGCTGAACGGCAACACGCTCACGCCGCGATTGCGCCCGTTCCAGATCGTGACGCTCAAACTCTCCTGAGCTACATCACCGCGCCGATTTGCCAGGGCACGAACTCGGCTCCGCCATAGCCCAGTTCTTCACTCTTGCTCTGCTTTCCCGATGCGACTTCGAGCAGGTAGTCGAGGATTTCGCCGCCCTTCTCTTCGATGGTCGCCTTGCCGCTGGCGATCTGGCCGCAATCGATGTCGATGTCATCCTTCATCCGCTCGTAGACGGCTGTGTTGGACGAAAGCTTGATCGACGGCGACGGCTTGCAGCCATAGGCCGAACCGCGTCCTGTGGTGAATGCGATCATGGTGGCGCCGGACGCAACCTGTCCGGTGGCGCTGCACGGATCGAAACCGGGACTGTCCATGAACACCAGGCCGCGCGATTGCAGCGGCTTGGCATATTCGATCACGTCGTTGAGCGGCGAGGTGCCGGCCTTGGCCACCGCGCCCAGCGACTTTTCGAGAATGGTCGTAAGCCCGCCCGCCTTGTTGCCCGGCGAAGGATTGTTGTTCATCTCCATGTCGTGGATGCGCGTGTAGTGCTCCCACCACTTGAGACGCGCGTCGAGCTTGGCGGACACTTCTGGTGCGATCGCGCGCGCATGCAGCAGATGTTCGGCGCCGTAGATCTCGGGCGTTTCCGACAGGATCACCGTGCCGCCGAGCGCGACGAGGCGATCCGAAGCATTGCCCAGTGCGGGATTCGAGGTGACGCCGGACCACGCATCCGAGCCGCCGCATTGCAGACCAAGGACGAGTTCGCTTGCGGGAATCTCGCTACGCTGCACGGCGTTCAGCGTGGGAATGAGGGACTTCAACCGTTCCAGTCCTTCGGCCACCGCACGCTTGGTGCCGCCGGTGTCCTGGATGGTGAAGGAATGAAACTCGCGGCCGTCCGCCAGATTGTAGCTTTCGCTCAGCCGGTCGATCTGCAGCACTTCGCAGCCGAGGCCGACGAGCAGGATCGCGCCGAAATTCGCGTTCGCGGCCGTGCCCCACAAGGTGCGGCGCAGGATGTCGAAGCCTTCGCCGCTTCCCGCCATGCCGCAGCCGCTGGTGTGTGTGATCGGCACGATCCCGTCGATATTCGTCATGCCGTGGAGCAGGCCGCTTTTCTCCGCCGCGTCCGCGATGTGGCGCGCAACCGTCGCGGAACAGTTCACGCTCGTCAGCACGCCGATGTAGTTGCGCACGCCGGCGCGCCCGTCCTTGCGGCGATAGCCCATGAACGTCTTCGGCGGTTCGCTGCGCGACCAGCGCGGTGCGTGTGCAACCGTTTCGCGTTTGTCGGAGAGTGCGAGGTTGTGGGTGTGGACATGCGCGCCGGCCGGAATGTCGGTGCTGGCGACGCCGATCACCTGGCCGTATTTGTGCACGATCTCGCCGGCCGCGATCGGGCGTGTGGCGATCTTGTGTCCGGTCGGGATGTTGTTTGCCGCCGTGACGCCTTCGCGCGCCAGACGCGCGCCCTTGGGAATGCGCGCGGGCGCGACGACGACATTGTCGCCCGGATGCAAACGAACGCTTTCGGCGTCGAGCGCTGTCAGGCTGTCCGACAAGGCTGATCCTCATATTGACATGCTAGTATGGACGGCCAGCAAGAAAATTACTAGTATTTCCCGGTCACACCCGAGTATCTAACATATCAATGAGCCAAATTCTCCCGGTGGAAGACCGCGATCTTTCGAAAACCGAGCGTGTTTACGGGGTGCTCCGGCGGCGAATCCGGGAGCTCATCCTACCCCCCGGCGCCCCGCTGCGGAAGGAAGAAATCGCACTGGAATTGGGGGTATCGCGCGCACCCGTCAGCGATGCGATCACCCGCCTCGCGGAGGAGGGACTGGTCGATGTTTTCCCCCAGCACGGCAGCTTCGTGGCCGCGATCCGCAGCGCGGATGTGCGCGAGGCGCTGTTCATTCGTGCGGCGCTCGAAACCGAAGCGATGCGCCAGCTCGCACTGCGCGCCGATGCGAAGATCATCCGCGAGCTCGACGACAATATCGCGGCGCAGACGAAGGCGCTGTCGCAAGGCAATCTCGAACAGTTCTACGACCTCGACGAAGCGCTGCATGCGATGATCTTCGGTGCGATCGAGAAGCCGCGTTCGCTGCGTCTGCTCGAGGCGGCTCGCGCGCCGCTCGACCGGGTACGCCGTCTGGCGTTGCCGGAGGAGGGCCGTCCGGAACAGACGCTTACGGAGCACCGCTCGCTGGTCGATGCGATCCGCTCCGGCGACAGCGAGTACGCGGCATCGGCGATGCGAGCGCATCTGTCCGCGGTTGGCCGCGCCATCGAAACGAAACTGCCGGACATCGAAGCCGCGCACGGCTAGCTCCATGCTCAAAGGCATCGATCCCGTTCTCAGTCCCGATCTGCTCGCGATCCTGCGCGCCATGGGACATGGCGACGAGATCGTGATCGCGGACGCGAATTTTCCCGCGGCCGCGAATGCGCGCAGGCTGGTTCGCGCCGACGGCATTTCGGCGACGCGGCTCGCGCATGCGATCGCGGCGCTCCTGCCGCTCGACGATTTCGTGCCGAATGCGGCGTTCCGGATGGCCGTCACCGGAAAGCCGGACGAGATCCCGCCCATCATCGGCGAGTTCACCGCCATTCTGAAAGACGCCGGTTACAAGGGCGGCATCGAGCCGATCGAGCGCTTCGCGTTTTACGAACGCGCGTCCAGAGCCTTTGCCGTCATAGCCAGCGGCGAACAACGGCTGTGGGCCAATCTGATCCTGAAGAAGGGCGTGATACCGCCCGATGCGCGGTGGGACACATGACGCTGTCTGCTGAAGAAATCCTCCCCGAGGATCGCTACGCCGGCACGCTGGTCGGGCGGGTGTGGCTCGACGGGCCGCAGCCGGGCCCGCGTACCGTCGTCGCGCGCGAAGATGGCCTCTACGATCTTTCCACCCTCGCGCCGACGCTTTCGGACCTGTTCGATCTGCCGGACGCTGCGGCGCGGGTGCGCGTGCACCAGGGCGAACGCGTGTGCACACTGGATGAAGCGCTGAAGCGAGAAACGCTGCTGGCGCCCTGCGATCTTCAGGCGATCAAGGCCGCCGGTGTCACGTTCGCGGACAGCCTCGTCGAACGGGTGATCGAAGAGCGCGCCAAAGGCGATGCGACCGCCTCCGTGCGGCTGCGGGCCGAACTTGCGAGTGCGTTCGGCGGAAGCCTGCGCGGATTAAAACCCGGCTCGCCGCAGGCGATGGAAGCCAAGCGCGTGCTGATCCGCGACGGGTTGTGGTCGCAATATCTGGAAGTCGGAATCGGGCCGGACGCGGAAGTCTTCACCAAGGCGCAACCGATGTCGGCGGTCGGCTGCGGCGCGTTGATCGGCCTGCATCCGAAATCGCACTGGAACAATCCGGAGCCGGAGCTTGTGCTCGCGGTCAACGCGCGTGGCCAGGTCGTGGGCGCCACGCTCGGCAACGACGTGAACCTGCGCGACTTCGAAGGGCGCAGTGCGCTTCTGCTTTCGAAAGCGAAAGACAACAACGCCTCCTGCGCGATCGGTCCGTTCGTGCGGCTGTTCGATGCGACGTTCTCGCTCGACGACGCGCGAAATGCCGATGTCGCAGTGCATGTGCAGGGTGAGGATCAGTTCACGGTCGCGGGCACCAATTCGATGCGCGAGATCAGCCGCGATCCTGCCGATCTGGTCTCGGCCACCATCGGCCGGGAGCACCAATATCCCGACGGCGTCATGCTGTTCCTGGGCACGATGTTCGTGCCGACGAAGGACCGCGACCGGGCAGGCGAGGGCTTCACCCACAAGGAAGGCGACACGGTGCGCGTGTCGTCGGCGAAACTGGGCGCGCTGATCAATGTCGTGACGACATCGGATCGCGCCCCGCCGTGGGAATTCGGCACCCGCGCCCTGATGCGCTCCCTCGCCGCGCGCGGCTTGCTGTAGCGCTCACGATGCTTCGCGCAGAGGCGCAGAGGCCGCAGGGGGTACGGTGCGTACGCAACGATCGAATTAGCTGAAATTTCTCGGCGCGCTTCGCGCCAATAAGCCTAGATAAGCGCACGATATCCGCATGTCCTCTGCGGCCCCTGCGTCTCTGCGCGAACCAAATTGCGCCGATATCAGAGCGGGATCATCTGGCCGTCGGCGACGTAGACCATCGGGCGCGGGCCGGCGACGGCGCGGTTCTCGTCCACCCACGGCATAACTTCCGGCACGGCGCGGCGGCGCGGCTTGATCTGGAATTCCATCGGGAATGCCATGCGGACCTGATCCGTCGTGTTCGGCGCGGTGTAGTGCAGCGTCTCGGCGTGATGGAAGGTGCAGCCACCCGCCTTGAGCGGGCAGGCGACAGCCTTCGTCATGTCGACCGGCTCCTTCACCGTCAGCACGTTGTGGATCGGCTCATCTTCTTGGCGATGCGGAATGAGGCCGCGCTTGTGCGAACCGGGAATGAACTGCATCGCACCCATCGGCACGGTCACGTCGTGCATCGGCAGCCAGACGCCGAGCGCGTGATAATCGAGTTCGGGTTGCCAGTAGGCGTGATCCTGATGCCATGAGGCGGCGCGGCCGCCCGGGCTTTTCTGGATCATGTGGCCCCAGCTGGTGAGGTCCCGCTCGTCTTCGCCGAGAAGGGCCGCGGCATAGCGCTTCGCGTTGCGGCGGAACTGGGTGTGCATGATCTCCGGAAAATACATTTCCGGGAAGAACGCCTGGCTAAGGCTGGCCGGCGGCTGTCCGGGAAGTTCGGTGCCGGAGCGATTAAGCGGCGATCCGGGCTTGCCCGCATACGCCTCCGAGAAGATGTGTTCGAAAATCCCGCGCAGCCACGCGATCTCTTCATCGGTGGTGATGCGGTCGACTTTCAGGAAGCCGTTTTCGCGGAAGAAGGCGACTTCGTCCGCGGTCGGGACGAGTTCGAGGGCGATTTTGGGCGGAGGGCCGAAGCGGTCGTTGCTCATAGCTAAAATGTTAGCTCTAGCGCCGAGGTTCTGCAAGCCCGTTGCTCAGATTTCTGCGCCCGGCGGAAGTTTCCTGGCGTCCTCGACCCAGCGTGCCACCGTCGATTCCGGCGGCATGCCGCGAACGACCAGAATCTCGACGTTCTTGCGCCGCATCTGCTTGATCAGCACCGCCGCTTCACACGCCGAGAGCGCTGCTGCGGTCGGAATTTCGAGCGCCGCCAGGAGAAGCGCATGTGGCTCACCGATGCCCGCGATCCGCATCAGATCCGCGACGCCAACGAACTGGTCGAGAACGGGCAACGCTATGCCGGTCCGTCCGGCGAGAACCACCCGTTCGGCTTTGCCGGCGGCCCGCGCGAAAAGCTCGTCGGTATGGGAAATTCCCGCGGTTTCCAGCTTCTGGAGGTCGGCCGGATCGAGGGTTTCCAGATTGACGAGTTTCGTGCCCATGACCGCCTTTCCCCGCATCGACGCTGTTCATCTGATATGTTAGTCCCACGAAATTCAACATCCGCTTTGCCGCAATCGGAGCCGCCGAAATGCCCGTGATGTCCACCGCGCTCGTGACCGCCGGCGATGCCCAATTCGATGCCGAGCAGGTCGAACTCGGCGATCCTCAGGCCAACGAGGTGCTGGTCGAGATCAAGGCGAGCGGCGTCTGTCACACCGATCTCGATCTTCTCAACCGCCGCTTTCCGCACGTCATGGGCCATGAAGGCGCCGGCATTGTGATTTCGGTTGGGCCTGGAGTCGACCATGTACAGGCGGGCGACGCCGTGGTGCTCAACTGGGCCATTCCGTGCGGCGGATGTTTCCAATGCCGGGCAGGGCGCGAGAATATCTGCGCCGCGCGGCCGCATGTGCCGCACGAGCGGCGCACATGGCGCGGCCAGCCGCTTTATCCGTCCTTCGGCATCGGCACCATGGCGACGCATTCGGTGGTGCCGAAACAGGCGATGGTGAAGATCGGCGTCCCGATTCCGTTTGCTTCGGCCGCGCTGCTCGGTTGCGGCGTGATGACCGGCTTTGGATCGGTCATCAATGCGGCGAAAGTGAAGCCGGGCAGCTCGGTCGTCGTTCTGGGCACCGGCGGCGTCGGCCTGTCGTGCATCCAGGGCGCGGTGCATGCCTGTGCCGGAATGATCGTCGCCGTCGACGTCAACCCCGCGCGGCTGGAGCTTGCGAAGCAGTTTGGCGCGACCCATACCATTCTCGCATCGCGCGACGATGCCGGCCTGATCGCTGCGTCGAAGGAGGTGAAAGCGTTGGTCGGGCGCGGCGCAGACTATGCCTTCGAGTGCACTGCCGTGCCGGAGCTCGGCGCGGCGCCGCTTGCCATGGTTTGCAACGGCGGCGTCGCCATCGCGGTCAGCGGCATCGAGCAGGTTGTGCCGATCGACATGCAGCTGTTCGAGTTCGACAAGCTCTACATGACGCCGCTTTACGGACAATGCCGGCCGTCGATCGATTTTCCGATGCTGCTGCAGCTCTATCATCAGAAGCGCCTGAAGTTGGACGAAATGGTGACCCGTACCTATCCGCTGTCGAAAGACGGGCTGACGCAGGCTTTCGAGCACATGCGGCAGGGCGTGAACGCCAAAGGCGTGCTTGTCCCCTGACACAAGCCCGGCGAAAGTCACGCCGCAAATTCGCCGGGCCAAAATCATGCGCGTATTCGATTTCGATCATGCCATCGTGCGCGAACCCGGCCACAGCGTCGTCGACGGCATCCGCAGCGATGCCGATGCGAAACCGGACTTCGGGCGGATCCGGGCCGAGCACACTGCTTATGTAGCCGCACTGCGCGCAGCCGGTCTGGCCGTGGATGTGCTGCCGCCGTTGGAAACCTATCCAGATTCGATCTTTGTCGAGGATCCAGCGCTCGTTCTGCCGGAAGGCGCGGTCCTGTTGCGGCCGGGCGCAGTGGCGCGGCGCGGCGAAAGCGCTGAACTGCGCGACACGCTCAACCGGCATTTCGAGAGGGTGCTCGAGCTGAAGGACGAAGAATATGCCGACGGTGGCGATGTTCTCGTTACGCCCAACATGATCTTCATCGGCCTCTCCAGGCGGACCAACCTCGCCGGGGCGCAAGCGCTTCAAGCGAAACTCGAGCAGCTCGGCCGCAAGGCGAAGATCGCGCAGACGCCGGAACCGATCCTCCATTTCAAGACCGCGGTCTCGCTGTTGAGCCAGGATACGATGCTGGCGACGCAACAGATGGCCGACAGCGGCGCATTTGGAGGCTTCGATATCCTCGTGGTCCCGGAAGGCGAAGAGGGCGCCGCCAACGCACTGCGGATCAACGACACCGTGCTCGCCGGCGATTCTTACCCGCGAACCATCGATCTGCTCGACAAGGCAGGTTTCGCGGTTCGTGCGCTTCGCGTGACCGAGATCGCAAAGCTGGATGCCGGCTTGTCCTGTATGTCGCTGCGCTGGATGAAGCAGGCCTGAGCCTCAGGCTCGTTTCGCGAAAATCCGGTCCAGCAACGTAAGACGTTCATATATCGCGAGGGGCCGCGCGCCGCTTTGCGCATCCAGATGCAGCACGGCTTTTTCCGCGCCATAGCGCGGCCAGATGGGCGGGCCTTTGCCGTTCGGATCGCCGCTACGGACAAAAGCGATCCAGTAGTCTCCGATTTGTTCGGACAGATCATAGTCGGCCTGCACATAGTTACGCGGTTTGCTGTCGAGTGCGCCGAAGACGTATTCGAGTTCGCTCGCATGCGTGGCGCCGAACGGGCTGTCCGGCGGAGCGCGATCGAATTGATAGACGAAGACCGGCGCCCGCTTTGCGTGCTCTTCGGCCCATTTCCAGGTCGGCCACACCATCGCGCGGTCGCTCGCCAATTCAGCGGCCGCATCGGCCGGGTCCGCATTCCCGTAAGCGGACAGGAGGGCTTCGGCATCGGTCCCGAAGCTCGCCGTCACGCGGTTGCGGAATGCGTTCGCATCGAATTTATCGCCCGCCGCGCGGAGGAAACCGTACTCATCGCCGTTCCAGCCGCAGAGCAAGGGCACGCGTGCCTGATCGCCTTTTTTAAACACCGGTTCAACCTGCGGCAGGACGTACTCGTCGAAACAAGGCTGCATCCGCTTCGACCGGTCTTTGAGCCAGGTGTCGAGAAGATGCGCGGCCGGCATGGCGCGCAGTTCGGCGATGGAATCCGCGCCGGCTGCATGCATGAAGGCCACACCGCGTTCCTCGTTGTCGGCGTGCGGCAGCGGCTTCATCGTATGCGGCTCGGGCATGAAATAGGCGCAGCTCTGACCGAGCGCGCGGTGAAACAGGCCTTTCGACAACGGTGACGCCATCAGGAAGCTGACCGAACACGAGCCCGCGGATTCTCCACCGACCGTGATGGCGTCGGGATCGCCGCCGAACGCCGCGATGTTCTCGCGCGTCCATTTGAGCGCCGCGATCTGGTCGAGAAGCCCGTAATTGCCAGACGTGCCGCGCTCGCCTTCGGCACTCAACTCCGGATGGGCGAGGAAGCCGAACACGCCGAGCCGGTGGTTGATGGTCACCACCACCGCGCCGCGGGCCGCGAGTTTGGCACCGTCGTAGCGCGCTTCGCTGCCGGAGCCGGCCCAGAACTCCCCGCCATGGATCCAGAACAGCACCGGCAGCTTTGCATTGGCCGATGCATCCGGTGTCCAGACATTCAGGTAGAGGCAATCCTCGCCCATGTTCGGATTGCCGGGTTCGAGTTCGCCGTAGGGCGCGTGCTGGATGCAGCGCGGACCGGCGCGTGTGGCATCGCGCACGGCGGCCCACGCTGGCGGCGGTTGCGGCGGCTTCCACCGCAACGCACCTACCGGCGCCGCCGCATACGGAACGCCCATGAACGCCGTGACGCCGTTTGCGCACGCGACGCCGTGCAGTCTGCCAAAGGCGGTCTCGACGATCTGAGGCATCGGTTCGATGCGGCCGCTAATCCGTGTGCCCGGCGTTGAAGTCGTTGCCCGCGCGGTCCTTGCCGCGCAGGAGCCACAGCGGACGCTGCGAATAGTCGAGCACCTGATTGTTCGCGATGCGCGTCGGCGAGAGCGAGCGATCGAACAGCGAGGTCGCCGGCATATAACGGATCGCATAGCCGCAACGCCGCTTCGGCGAGGTGTTGGCGTTGGAACCGTGCACCAGCATCGCGTGATGCAGCGAAATCTGTCCCGCTTCCAGCACGATATCGACCGCTTCGTCTTCATCGAACGCGCCTTGCACGACACCCTGGTTGAGGGCGAGGCCTTGCTCGTTCGTCGTGGTGTGCGGCATCAATCCGCCGGTGTGCGTTCCCGGCACGACGCGCAGGCAGCCGTTCTCAACCGTTGCGGGATCGACCGCGACCCACACCGTCACCGTCTCCAGCGGCCGCATTGGCCAGTATTGTCCGTCCTGATGCCACGGGATCGCCATGCCATCGCCGGGCGGCTTGGAGAACACCTGGCTGCCCCACATGATGATATCGGGGCCGATGATCTGTTCGACGATGTCCAGTACGTCGGTATGCCGCGTAAAGTCGAGAAGGTCCGCGTTGCCCTTCACGCCGGTGTCCTTGTTTTCCTTCACATGCGCCCCGGCAAGCTGCTCCGGCCGCAGGCCGGTGTTGCGGTCGATCAGCGCCTCGACGGATGCTTTGAGACCGGCGTGAATATCGGGCGGCAATTTGTATTTCGGCGTGACATAGCCGTTGCGCCGATAGCTTTCGACTTCATCGTCGGTGAGCAGATGCCGTTTCATCGCCGGTCCCCTTTCGAACGCTCGTCAGCCGATGCCGCCGAGCAGCACGTATTTCAGCTCCAGAAAATCCTCGATCCCGTATTTCGAGCCTTCGCGGCCGATGCCGGATTCCTTGATACCGCCGAACGGCGCCACTTCGGTCGAGATGATGCCTTCGTTGACGCCGACGATGCCGTATTCCAGCGCTTCGGACACGCGGATCACGCGACCGATATCGCGGGTGTAGAAGTACGCGGCAAGGCCGTATTCGGTGTCGTTCGCCATCCGGATGGCTTCGCGCTCGTCCTTGAAGCGGAAGAGGGTGGCGACCGGTCCGAAGATCTCCTCGCGCGCGATATTCATCTTGTCGGTCACGCCGGTGACGATGGTCGGCTCGAAGAATGTGCCGCCCAGCGCATGACGACGGCCGCCGGCCGCGATCTTTCCGCCTTTGGCGGTCGCGTCGGCGAGCAGGCTTTCCACTTTCTCGATCGCCGCCATGTTGATCAGCGGCCCCTGGGTCACGCCGTCGTCGGCGCCGTTGCCGACCTTCATCTTCGCGACGCGCTCGGCGAGCTTGGCGGAGAACGCGTCGTAGATGCCGTCCTGTACCAGCAGCCGGTTCGCGCAGACGCAGGTCTGCCCCATGTTGCGGAATTTGGAGATCATCGCGCCGTCCGCTGCCGCATCGAGATCGGCGTCGTCGAACACGATGAACGGCGCGTTGCCGCCGAGCTCGAGAGAGACCTTCTTGATGGTGGAGGCGCATTGCGCCATCAGAATCTTGCCGATCTCGGTCGAGCCGGTGAAGGTGAACTTGCGCACCAGCGGATTTTCGGTGAGCTCCTTGCCCACCTTCGAGGCGTGCTTCGAAGTGATGACGTTGAGCACGCCTTTCGGAATACCGGCGCGGTGGGCGAGTTCGGCGAGCGCGGTCGCCGACAGGGGCGTCTCCGACGGCGGCTTGATCAGGAAGGTGCAACCGGCGGCGAGTGCCGGCGCCGCCTTGCGGGTGATCATCGCATTGGGGAAATTCCACGGCGTCACCGCGGCCACCACGCCGATCGGTTCCTTGAACACCAGCACGCGCTTGCCGGCCGCAAACGTCGGGATCACGTCGCCATAGATGCGTTTGCCTTCCTCCGCGAACCATTCGATGAAGCTCGCGCCGTAGGCGACTTCGCCACGCGTTTCGGCGAGCGGCTTGCCCTGTTCGGCCGTCATCAGGCGCGCGAGGTCTTCCTGGTTCGCCATGATGAGTTCGAACCATTTGCGCATCAGGCCGGCGCGTTCCTTCGCGGTCTTGGCGCGCCACGCCGGCCACGCGGCGTTTGCCGCCTCGATGGCATTCTTCACATCGGAGACGTCGAGGTTCGCGACCTCGGCGATGGTTTCGCCGGTTGCCGGATTGGTGACCGCGAAACGACCGCCGGATTTCGATCCGGTCCATTCGCCGTTCACATAGGCGTCCGCCCGCAGAAGGGTTTCGTCTTTGAGTTTCAAGGCCATCTCTGTCTCCTGACGCGTTTCCCGGCACTATACGCTTCCGGGCCGCGCCTGTTCTTCAGTGTTTTGCGATTTCGCGTAACGGGCCGACCCACGCCCAGCGCGGATCGGGCGAGACGTTGTCCCACAGCATGCTGTTGCAGGCGAAACCGGCGGCGATGCCGCTTTCGGGATGCGCGAAGCCGAGCCGCCCGCCTGCGCCGTCGTGTCCGAAGGAACCCGCGCCCAGCATCTGCGTCACGGCATTGGTGAGTCCGAAGCCGAGACCGAATCCTTCGCCCGGCGGCCTGGGCAGATGCGCCATCGGCGGAAGCGGTGGCAACATCCTGGTGCGCGATATGCGCGCCCGGTCCACGGTTTCGGCGCTCAGCAGGCGCACGCCATCCACCTCACCGATGCAGGCGGCGTACATCTTCGCAAGCGCGCGAGCGTTGGCGATGCCGTTGGCCGCCGGGATTTCGGCGGAGCGGCCTTCCGGTGTGTTGATGAAATGGATGGTGTCCGTGATCGCATCGAAGCCGGCAAGGAGCTCCGCCATAAGCGGATCGTCGACATTCACACCGGCGCCCGCCATCAGCTTACGGAAATCGACAGGCGTCGCCGGTGGAAGGTGCGGTGCCACGCGATCCTGCTGCGGATCGGGCAAGCCGATCCAGAAATCCAGCCCAAGCGGCTTTGCGATGTTGTCCGCGAAGAACGCGCCGATCGTTTGACCGGTGATGCGCCGGATCACTTCACCAACGAGATAACCGTAGGTCACCGCGTGGTAGGAGGCGTAGGCGCCTGGCGGCGTCCACAGCGGTGTGGCATCAGCGAGCGCCACCACGCATTTGTCCCAGTTGGAAAGATCGCGCGCCGTGATGTGCGCCGCGCTCGGAAAGGTGGGAAGGCCGGCGCTGTGGCTCAGGCAATGCGCGACGGTGATGGTGTCTTTGCCGTGCGCGGCGAACTGCGGCCAATAGCGCGCCACAGGCGCCTCGACGTCGAGCAGACCGCGCTCGGCCAGCATGGCGGCGCAGACCGCGACCGCGCCTTTGGTGCACGACATCAAAATGGTCAGCGAATCTTCCGTGTACGGACGCTCGTTGGCGGTGTCGCGCCCGGCCCACAGATCGACGACCCGCTCGCCATGCCGGTAGATGCAGAGTTGCGCCCCGCCCGGATCGGCGGCCTGCGCCTGTGCGAACGCGTCACGGACGCTCTCGTATCCTTTCGCAACCGTACCGCCGGTCTCCATCTCAGATCACCTCGAGATAGTCGCGCTCGGGAAGCTCGGGGAATTTCACGGTCGGCAACGTCTGGTACCAATAGGCAACCGAGGCGATGTCGTCCTGCAGCGGCAGGTATTGCCGGTTCTTGTGAGTGCGCCAGCCGAGCGCCTGGATCGTCACCTTGAGGTCTTTCTTGAAGCGTACCGGATCCATGATGTGGAAACGGTACATCCCGAAGCGGGTCTGCGCGTTGTAGAGCCCGTCGGGGCGGATCACCTGCGGCAGGCCGGCATAGGGCGTCGTGAACTCCTGATATTTCGGCACCGCGCTGCGGTCGCCCGTCATCTGTTTGATGGTGCCGAGATCGAAGTTGTAAGCGCCGCAGAAATAATCCTCGGTGCCGGTGCCGCAGATGGTCGGGAAATTCTTGTCCCCGTCCATATAGAACTTGATCTCGCCTTCGCCCCACCAGCCGGAATTGTTTACGCCCCACGCCATGTAGGTGCCGACGTAGTGGCCCTGGCCCTTCACGCCGTCGAGGATGGTGTAGACCTCCTTGTAGGGCAGGGGATTGGTGCGCCGGAACTGGGCGTGGAAGTATGCGCAATCCTCCAGCACCTTCGTGAGCGTGTAATTGATCTGGTAGTAGACGACGATGTCCTCGTCGCTGAGGTTCTCGATCGTGAAGCGCGCCCGCTTGCGGAACGGCATTTCCCAATAGCAGTTGAAAGCGCGGCCTGGGTTGACGTTCACCGGCAATGCCGAGATTTGCGCGTAATCCTCCCAGCCGACGCAGAAGAAATCGCCCGCGGGGGTTTCGATCGACGGGTGTTTCTGATCGTCCCAATAGGCGCGCAGAATGGTGTGGCGCCACTTGCCGCGCGCGAGCGTCATCCAGATCTGCTGGATCGCGCCCTGTCCTTTTATGTCGGCGAGCGTGAAGGTATCGCCCGACTTTATGATTACGTAGGGCGAGACCTTCCAGCCCTGGCCGAGACCGCGCGCGGTATTCCACGCAGCGCCTTCCTCCTTGGCCATCCCGCCTTTGCCCTTTTCGCCGGTGAAATTCTCCGGACTGATCGAACGCGTTTCGGCGTCCGACAAAAGCGACAGATTGCCGAGGTTCAGCCCCAGGCCGTTGAATTTCGCCATTTCCCCACTTCCCTGTTTTGCATCGGCGAACTTTTACGGTCCGCTCAACCTCATTAAACGCCGTCATGGCCAGGCTTGTCCCGGCCATCCATCAACATCGCATCGAACGCCATGATCAGACGGTTCTCGAACTCCGATCCAACTTTCGTGGCAATGTATAGCCGGGACAAGCCCGGCCATGACGACTTACATAATGTCTAGCGGCTCGGCGGAACGATCTTCTTGCCGGTTTTCTGGTTGACGTAGAACTTCCACGGATAGTGGTCGCCTTCGCCGCCTGCACCGATCTCCTGCATGTGGTTCGACACCGCCTTGCGCCAGCCGTTGGAGGTGTTGGCGGTCGTCATGTGCGGCATGTTCGAGTGGTGGAACGTCACGCTGCCCCGTTTGATCGGCGCGACCACCATTTTCGCTTCGTTCGGCTCGCAGGTGAGCAGGTCGCTCGCCATGCCCTCGACGGGATGATGCTTGAGCACATCGCCCTTATGCCCGCCGTCGATGAAATGCATGCAGCCGTTCTGGGCGTTCACGTCCTGCAGCGGAATCCAGCAGGTGGCGCCTCGGTTGCGCAGGTTGCGGCCCCAATAGCCTTCGTCCTGATGCCAATAGGTCGGCACGCTCTTGCCCGGCGGCTTGCCGAGGAACTGGTCGTACCAGAACTCAAGGTTGAGCCCCATCAACTCGGAGCCGAATTGCACCAGCCATTTGCGATAGGCCGCTTCGTCGGCCTCGGCCCATACCAGCGACGGCGAAGACTGCACGATGCGAAACGAGCGCTTGTCCTTGTCTTCCTTCGCGTCCCAGGCCCAGTCGTAGGCGAGCTGGTCCTTCTTCTCGAGGACGACGTCGCAATAATGCTCCAGTTCGTCGAGATCGGCCTGCGGGATCGCGTCTTCGACCACGAGATAGCCGTGCTGGGCGAAGAAGTCTTTCTGTTCCTGGGAAGCGTGCGGATAAGCCATGGAAACCCTTGTGAAAGCGATGGTACCGCAATGCGATCGCGGCAGATGTAACATGTTAGTACCGCGGTTTAGGCCAGTCAACACTTGCGAATAGGTGCCAAGTCGCTCAAGCTGGCATGTCAACAGAGCGTGTCGGGATGCGAGAAGCGAGCACAACCATGTCTGAATCTTTCCGCCTTGGCGACGACGAACGCAAAAGCCTCGACGAAAACGGCTTCCTGATACGCCACGACGTCTTCACGCGCGAGGAGTGCCGGCAGATGGGCGAGGCGGTGGAGCAGCTCGAGCGCGACATGCTGGCCGCCAAGCGCACCACGAAACACACGGTGGGCAGCTACATGTTCGAACTGCAGCGCGAGATGCAGTCGGTGGTCAAATGGGAGCCCGATCATCCCGATGTCGTGCAGGGGATCGAACCGTTCGCCCACATCTCCGAACCGCTCGACCACTGGGCCCGCGATGCGCGGCTGTGGAATCCGGCCAAGGACGTCATCGGCCAGGAGAACATCGGCCTCTTCACGGAAAAGATCACCATGAAGCGAGCCCACACCGGCGGCTCGATCATCCTGCATCAGGACTATCCCTATTGGCGCAACCAGAACAAGGTCGCGCACAAGGTGATGACGGCGATGATCCAGCTCGACGACGCCTCGGTTCGCAATGGCTGCCTCGAAGTGCTGCCGGGCAGCCACCGCGACGGTTGGAACCGGATCACCAAGAACGTCGATGGCTTCGGCGCGAACGAGCTGGACGACAGCCAGTTCGATCTGAATCAGCTTGTCCCGGTCGAATCCGAGGCGGGCAGCGTGATCTATTTCGGCGCGTTCCTGATCCATCGTTCGCTGCCGAACAAATCCAACCGCGACCGGCGGGCGCTGCTCTATTCCTACCAGCCGGGCGGTTATCCCTCCGGCGTCGAGATCAACCGGCTCCTCGCGAAAAAGGTGCCGGAGCCCGAGACGGTCAACTGAGGAAGCGGCGATGTCGGAACAATTCCAGGCATTGACGGCGCGCCGCCCGGTGCGGCACTTCGAGGTCGTGCTTCCGCAGAAGAGCGTGGACGATTTCTGGACGCTCGGCTTTACGCGCATCGACCGCATCACCACCGACGAGGAGGTGGAATGGCTGCGCGCGGTATATGACCTGCTGTTTTCCGGCAAGATGGAGCTTCTGCCGGGCGCGCTCGTCACCGACGTGATGACGCGGATGGACAAGCAGCGCGGCGACCGCATCGGTCAGGTGTTGCGGCCGGAATATTTCATCCCGGAACTCAAGCAGACGCAGTTCTTCCGCAACAGCAATGCGATCGCGAAACAAATCCTGGGTCTCGAAGCGCCGCTCGACGTATGGGGCCACATGGTGCGCAAGGCGCCCAACAATCCCGATGTCGTGCCGTGGCACCAAGACGAAGGCTACTGGGATCCGAGTTTCGATTATCAGTCGTTCGGCTGCTGGATGCCGCTCGATCCCGCGACGGAAGAAAGCGGCTGCATGAGCTTCATCCCCGGCTCGCACAAGGAAGGCGTGCTTCGGCACGGCTTCATGGACGACGATCCGGCGGTCACGACGCTCGTCCTCGCGGAGGAGATTGACCTGTCGAAGGCCGTGCTGCAGCCGGTGCCGATCGGCGGCGCCTCGATCCACCACAATCGCACCTTGCACGGTTCGGGACCGAACCGGACGAACCACGTGCGGCGCGCCTACGTCAACGAATGGCAAATCGCGCCGGTCAAACGCGAAACGCCGCTGTCACGGCCGTGGTACTGGGAGCGGCAAAAGGCTATGCGGGCACACAACAACAAGCTGGACGTCACGCCCGCCTGACGAATCCGGTGCAATGCAGAAGCACCTGGATAACTCCCTTGGCTGCCGGGTCTTGCATGAGGCCCGGCACTTTTTTTGTGCCGGGCACACGTGCTATCGAAGCCGCGCTCACGCTGGAGAACTTCCATGAAGACCAAAGCCGCCGTTGCCTATGAAGCGGGCAAGCCGCTCGTCATCGAAGAGGTCGATCTGGAAGGCCCCAAAGCCGGCGAAGTGCTGGTCGAAATCAAGGCAACAGGCGTCTGCCACACCGACGAGTTCACCCGTTCCGGCGCCGATCCGGAAGGGCTGTTCCCCGCGATCTTCGGACATGAAGGCGCCGGTATCGTGGTCGATGTCGGGCCGGGCGTGAAAAGCGTGAAGAAAGGGGATCACGTGATCCCGCTCTACACGCCGGAATGCCGCGAGTGCAAAAGCTGCACCTCGCACAAGACCAATCTTTGCACCGCGATCCGCGGCACCCAGGGCAAGGGCGTGATGCCGGACGGCACCAGCCGCTTCTCGGTCGGCGGCAAGATGATCCATCACTATATGGGTTGTTCGACGTTCTCGAACTTCACCGTGCTGCCGGAGATCGCGGTCGCGAAAATCCGCGAGGACGCGCCGTTCGACAAGGTCTGCTACATCGGCTGCGGCGTGACGACCGGCATCGGCGCGGTGATCAACACGGCGAAGGTGGAGGTTGGCGCCAACGTCGTCGTGTTCGGTCTCGGCGGAATCGGTCTCAACGTGATCCAGGGCGCGCGCATGGCGGGCGCGAACATGATCGTCGGTGTCGATATCAATCCGGCGCGCGAGGCGCTGGCGCGCAAATTCGGCATGACGCATTTCGTCAATCCGAAGGCCCTGCAGGGCGATCTGGTGCCGCATCTCGTCGAACTCACCGGCGGCGGCGCGGACTATTCCTTCGAGTGCGTCGGCAATGTCGATCTGATGCGCCAGGCGCTCGAGTGCTGTCACCGCGGCTGGGGCGAGAGCATCATCATCGGCGTCGCCGGTTCAGGTCAGGAGATCAAGACGCGTCCGTTCCAGCTGGTGACCGGCCGTGTCTGGAAAGGCACGGCGTTCGGCGGCGCGAGAGGGCGCACCGACGTGCCGAAGATCGTCGACTGGTACATGGACGGCAAGATCAACATCGACGACCTGATCACCCACGTGCTGCCGCTGAAGGACATCAACAAGGCGTGGGACCTGATGCACTCCGGCGAGTCGATCCGGACGGTCGTGACGTTCTAGACGCTCTTGCGGGCCTTCAGTTCGCCCTGGATGCGCAGGAGTTCGTTCTTGCTGATCCGGTAGCGCGTCATCGCAAACGCCGATAGGGCGGAGATTGCCGCAGCACCGGGTCCTGCGATCAAGCCGAGCTTCAGGATGGTGAGATCGGGAATCGCCTGTTTGGGGTGATCGGCGATGTCGGATGGAAACCCGATGATGTACTGCAGCGCGAAGCCCGCGATCAGCGCGCCGATCCCAAGCGCCGCTTTGCCCGAGAACGAAAGCGCGGCGAAGTAGAGCCCCTCGCGCCGGACCCCGAACAGCAGATCGTGCTCATCGGTGGCATCGACCATCATCGAGTTGAACGAGATGAAGACGCTGGTCAGCACCACCGACTGGATGAAGGCGAAGACGCAGAGCGCCACGACCAGCGGCACGCCGTTCTGCGGCAAAAGCTTCATGATGAACAGCACCGGCGGCAGGATCAGCAGCGCACAGACGATCACGATGCCCCAGGTGCAGACGCTTTTCTTCTCGAATTTGCGGATGAGCAGCGCGCAGAGCGGGATGCCGGAGAAAAGCCCCGCCGTCCCGACGATCAGGACGAGCTGGATGACGCTGGCCGGGACTTTCCAGAAATAGGTGAAAGTGTAGACGTTGAGGTTGATCGCCGTGCCCTGCGCCACCCAGAAGATCACGATGGTGAACAGCAGCACCAGGAACGAGTGGTTGCGGAACACGTCGCGCAATTCGCCGGCGAGGCGCGCAAACGCAGAGCTGCTCAGCGGCGCGATCGGATACATCCGGTCGCGCACCCCCATCGTCCCCAGGATCGAGACCAAAGCCGCGATGAAGATCAGGGCGCAGCAGGTCCAGCCGAAGGGACTATACGCCGCGCGGTTGAGCAGGCCGCCCGGGCCGCTCATGAAGATGCCGAAACCCAGAACCACCGCGACGAGGTTGCCGGAGATGTTGATGAAGTTGCGGAACACCTGAAGCACCGAGCGGTCGGCATAATCGCGCGCCAGTTCCGCACCGAGCGCGATGTAGGGCAGGAAGAAAATGGAATAGGCGAACCGCGCGAGCAGCAGGATGGCGATCACATAGCCGAACAGAAGCGCAGGCGATTGTATTTTGGGTATCGAGAACAGAAGACCGGTCGCCACCGCAAGAAGCGGTGCGCCAACGATCATGAAGGGATGGCGGCGGCCAAGGCGCGAGCGCGTGTTGTCGCTGATATAGCCGATCAGCGGATCGGCGAGCGCGTCGACCACGAGAGTTACGGCAAGCGCCGTGCCCGCCAGCGAAGCGGACAGCCCGACCACGGCGGACAGATAGAACAGCAGGAACTGGCCGACGGCCACCGCCGTGATGCCGTCGACGAAATCGCCGGAGGCATAGACCGCCTTCTGCACCGGCGACAAGGGAAGGGCGCCGCCGGCATCGGCAGCGCCCTCCGTTTCGACGATGGTTGTCTGGCCTGCGATGATATCGGTCATCGATTCCTTTCCGTCAGAACGACCGGCCGAAGCGGATACCGAACTCGCGCCGCGGCCCGGCGTAGTAGATCGGCGGAATGTTCTGCACCGCGGCAACGTATTTGAGATCTGCGAGGTTCGTCACCCACAGACTGGCCCACCACGGGCTGTCGTCGCTGTCGATGCGCATCTGCAGATTGACCAGCGTGCGCGCCTTGATCGTCTCGATCGAGCAGGAGAACAGGTCCGCCTGCTGCGTACCGGAATACGCCACATCGGCGCGCGGCGTGACGCCCCAATCCGTGCCGGTGGAGATGCGGTATTGCGCTCCGACATTCGCCGTCACATCCGGCGAGAACGGTGCTTTCGCGCCGGTCAGTGTGAGCAGCGGATCGTTCACCGAACAGTTCTTGCCGAACGCGGCCGCCTCGGCCGTGGCAACGCCATTGCCGAGGACTGTCGGTGGCGCCGGTGGCGGAGAAAGCTGAACAGGAACCACACTGAACTGGTTCGCAACATTGCTGAATGTTCCAATTCTGCTGTTGAGATAGGCCGCGCCGAAGTCGAGCGAGAAGGCATCCCAGTTAGCTTGGCCGCTCGCTTCGATGCCCCAGATTTTACTCCGGCTTTCGGCATTTCGCGTTTCGACCGCAGATGGAACGGGTGATTGTGGCACTTGGAAGCCGAACACAGCTTGATAGTTGCCGATGTCTTCGTAGTAGGCGTCCAACTGTGTGCGCAGATGGTCGTCGAGCAGAGTAGATTTCCATCCCGCTTCATAATCCCAAACTTCTACTGGCGCATACTGATCGTGTGGCGGGAAAATATTGATGCCCTTCACCGTGTGACCTCGCGAGCCTTCGACGTAAAGGAAATCGTCTTGTGTCGGCTTCCATTGCAGTGCGAGTTTGCCGTCGAGATAATCACCGGAATCGCGTGCGGTCGCGCCGCCAGCCGGATCGCCAAATGGGATTACTGGCGGGCCAAAGGCCGCGGTGCCGAGACCAAACGTGAACTCTGTGAACTGATGGCGATCGTTGTAGCTGGCGCGTAGCCCAGCTTCCAGTGTTAGGTCTGGCTGTAAATCGTATTCGGTGTTGGCGAAGATCGCGAGATCGTTCTGATATTCCTGCCACGGCGTCGTAAAGAATGGAAAGTCGTTGCCATTTCCAAACCCCGTGAAAGTAAATCCGTCTTCGCCGGTGTCCAGATAGCTGGGGATGTGGCTGACCTGCCGCTCGCCGAACAAACCAACCACCCAGCGGAAACGTTGGTCGTCCGGCGAGACCAAATCGAACTCCTGGGAGTAGAAAAAGAAGTTGCCCTGACTCTTGAACGAGTTGTGCAGCGGCGCCGCGATGCCGAGGACCGGCGCGGGTCCGCCACCATCGGCGTCGAGGTTGTTCAATGTCGAGACGTCCTGCAGGCCGGTCAGCGAATGCAATGTGATGCCGTCGCCGAAATGGTACTTGATGTCCACCACCTGACGGATGGATTTGTCGAGATACGCCATCGGATCGTTCAGCGTGATCTTGAACAACGGCGTGCCCGGTGTGCTCACCGGATTGCCGCCATAATCGAGCTGGCCGAGATCGGTCTTCAGCAGAACTTCCCACTGCGAATTCGGCTGCCAGTAGAAGCCGATCCGGGCGTCGTTGACGTCGTGGTCGCCCGGATGGCCGGTATAGAGACCGTTGATTTTATACATGCTGCTGCGATCGGTGTGGTTCACCGAAACGCGCAGCGCCGCATCGTCGCCGAGCGGGACGTTGCCCGCACCCTGGAATTCGGTTTCATCCCAGTTGCCGAAGCCCGCCTGGAAATAGCCTGACGGTCCGCTGGGATCGGGATTCTTCGAGCGGATAAACACGGCGCCGCCGGAAGCACTCTGGCCGGCCAGCGTCCCCTGCGGTCCGCGCAGCACTTCGACGCCAGCAAGATCGTAGTAAGGCTCGTTCTGGAAATAACCGGCCAAGGTCGGAACGCCGTCGCGATAGATCGCAACGCCGGAGGGGATTTCGACATCCACCGCCTCGCGGCCGACGCCGCGCATGTTGAACACATTGGCGGAGCCGTAGTCCGAAATCTGGATGCCCGGCGCCGCGTATTGCAGCGCAGTCAGGCCGCCGACGCTCTTCTTGCTGAGATCGTCTCCGCTCAGCACTGTCGCGGCCAGCGTGGTCTTTTGCAGATCGACATTGCGCCGCTCGGCCGTGACCACAACGGTTTCGACCTGCGCCTGCGCGGTTTCGGCAAAAGCGATGACGCCGGTTGCCAGCGCTAACAACGAGACGCAATTCTGGAACCTTCTTGTTCGCAACATGAGCGCCCCCTCCAGAGCAACAGTTTTGTGACTCTATAATTTTGACTTTGACATGTTAGTGATCCCATTATCAAGCAACGGAGCCCGGGAAATGTACAATTACTGGACAGCTGGAATGTTAATCCCTCTCGGTTGCAAGAGGCTGGAATGCTAGGCAAAGGTGCCGTTGCCGCCCGTCGTTTGAGGGAAACGCCATGAGCGTTGCCGCGAGCATTCGCCGCTTCACGACGCGGCAGGGGCGCACGCTGGATTTCACCAGGCTCGGCTTCGGCTCGGCCCCGCTGGGCAATTTCCTGCGGCCATTCACCGAAGCGGAGTGCGACGCCACCGTTAAGGCCGCATGGGATGCGGGCCTGCGCTACTTCGATACCGCGCCGCTCTACGGTCTCGGGCTCTCCGAGACCCGGGTGGGCCGCATCCTCGGCCGGCAGCCGCGCGACACGTACCTGCTTTCCACCAAAGTCGGGCGGTTGCTCGAACCGGCAGGACCGGGTGAGGGCAATGGTGGAATCTATGTCGACACCCCGCCGCTGAAATACGTCTACGACTATTCCTATGACGGCGTGATGCGCTCGTTCGAGGAGAGCCTGAAGCGGCTCGGGCTCGACCGGGTGGATATCCTTCTGGTGCATGACGTCGACGGTCCGAACCATGGCGGTCGCGCCGGCTCCGAAGCGCGCATCCAGGAATTGATGAAGACCGGCGGCTGGCGCGCGATCGATGCCCTGCGCAGTGCCGGCACCGTCGCCGCGATCGGGATCGGCGTGAACGAATGGGAGCCTTGCGCCCGCATGCTCGAACTCGCCGATCCGGACCTGTTCCTGCTGGCCGGCCGCTACACGCTGCTGGAGCAGGCGCCGCTCGACACCCTGTTTCCGAAATGCGCGGCGAAAGGCGCGAAGATCGTGCTCGGCGGGCCGTACAATTCAGGCGTGCTCGCGGGCAAGACGACGTTCAACTACGGCGAAATCCCGGACGACGTGGCTCGGCGCGTGGGCCGTCTTCGCGCGGTGTGCGAGGCGCATGGCGTCAATCTGCGCGATGCCGCGCTGGCATTCGTCGCCGCGCATCCGATCGTCGTGAGCGTTATCCCCGGCGCGAGCTCGCCGGAGGAAGTGGCCGATAACGTGGCGATCCTCGAAGCGAAAATCCCCGGCGCGCTGTGGGACGATCTGCGGCGCGAAGGCCTGCTGCACCGGGAGGCGCCGGTGCCCGGCGGAGACTCGTGATGCGGATCGACGCGCACCATCATTTCTGGCGGCTCGACCGTGCCGATTACGGCTGGCTGACGGCGGAGGCGTTCCCGGCGATCTATCGCGATTTCCTGCCGCCCGATCTGGAGCCGCATCTGAAAGCCTGCGGCATCGACAAGACCGTGCTGGTGCAGGGTGCGCAGACGGTGGCCGAAACAGAATTCCTTCTCGACATTGCGAAAACCACGCCGTTCGTCGGCGGTGTGGTGGGCTGGGTGGACTTCGCCACGAAAGCCGCGCCCGATCAGATCGCGTGGCTGGCGCAGGACCGGAACCTGAAGAGCCTGCGCCCGATGCTGCAGGATTTGCCGGAGGATGACTGTATCCTGCGGCCCGAACTTGCACCGGCTCTCAAAGCTTTGCAGACGACCGGTCTGCGCTTCGACGTGCTGATCTTTCCGCGGCATCTGCCGCATGTCGCGAAGTTCTTTGCGCGCTATCCCGATCTGCCGATGGTGATCGATCACGGCGCCAAACCTTATATCGCGAAGGGCGAGATCGAGCCGTGGAAGCGCGAGATGGCGGCGATCGCCCGCGACTTCCCGAACGTGTGCTGCAAGCTGTCGGGTCTGGCGACGGAAGCCGCACCCGGCTGGAGCATCGAGAGTCTCAAACCCTATGTCGCGGCGCTGATCGAGATCTGGGGTGCGAAGCGGCTGATGTGGGGCAGCGACTGGCCGGTGCTGAACCTCGCCGGCAACTATCGCGACTGGTTCGCGATCGCCCAAACGCTGACCGCCGGTCTTTCGGATGCCGAACGCGATGCTATCTTCGGCGGCACGGCCCAGGCGTTCTACGGTATCGCATAGGAGAAATCGTGCATGGATTTCCGTCCGCTTCCGGAGAAAGACCTCCATGTCGATATCGGCGACGCCGAGATCGCGTTCTATGCCGCGAACGGCTATCTCGCCGTGGAGCGCATGACGACCGACGAAGAACTGGAATGGCTGCGCGAGGTCTATGACGCACTGCTCGCGATGCCGCCGACCGGACTGCTGGACGGCATCTTCGATCTCGCGCGTCCTTATGGAACGAAAGACGCGCCGCTGCTGGGCCAGCTGCTGGTGCCGGAAAAGATCGTGCCGCAGATCCACCAGAGCGTGATGTGGAAGAACGCGCGCCGCATCGCCGCGCGCCTGCTCGCGATTTCCGAGACGGACGCCGAAAGCTGGGGCCATCTGATCTTCAAAGGCGCGAGCAGTCCGGCCGAAACGCCATGGCATCAGGACGAAGCCTATTGGGACGTCACCAAGGACTACAACGCGCTCGGCACCTGGTTCGCGCTCGACGACGTCGATACGAACAACGGTTGCCTGTGGTTCGTGCCGGGATCGCATCGCGGCGAGGTGCTGCCGCACAGGCACGGCAACGACGATCCGAACGTGCATGTGCTGCAATTCCGCGATTCCGTGGACACCAGCGCCGGTGTTCCTGCGCCGCTGCCTGCGGGCGGCATGACGTTCCATCATGCCCGTACGCATCACTATGCGGGAAAGAACAGCACACCGCGGGTGCGCCGCGCCTGGGCCAACGAATTCCAGACGACGCCGGTGCCGCGCGCCGTTCCGAAAGACTATCCGTGGATCGCACCCGGTCTGCAGGCGCATCGCGACGCGTGGACAAGCCGCAAGTAGAACGCCTGACGGCCCGATCTGAAGGACGTGAACGGCTTAGTGGTGTCCGCCGCCACCGCCATGCATGCCGCCGCCCCAGCCACCGTGCATGCCGCCGCCGTGGCCGCCATGCATGCCGACGCCGCCGTGGCCGAAGGCGAAGCTGAATGCATGCGCGCGCGCGAACGCGAACGACGATGCGGATGCACGGCTGAATCCGTTGCTCATCACAAAACCACCGCCGCCGCCGCCGTAGTCGCCACCACCGCCACTGCCGTAGCCGACGCCGCCGTCAAAGTCGCCGGTGTTGATCTGGCCGTTCAAGACAATGCCCTGACAGGCGCACGGATGCGCAGACGCCAATGTGCTTGTGCCGAGCGAAAGAGCGGCGATGGAGCCTGCGATGAGAAGCGAGCGATGGACGCGCATGGTTAACGTCTCCTGTGCCAAAAAGAGACGTTAAACCGTTAATGCACCGACGCCAATGCGTCAGGCGCGTTCGATCGCCATGTCTGCTTCCGAATAGGCTGGCGCGAGACGATTTCCGGCCGTAAAACGGATGACAAGAAGCGCCACGACCGATCCGAACAGCAACACCGAGTGCATTAACCAAAACGTCGTTGCCGGCATCGTCTCCAACAGCCCGCCGAGCCATCCAACCAGCAGGTTCCCGGCGAACAGATGGAGATAGTAGATGCCGATGATCATGCCGGTCAGTCCTTTGGGCGCGGCGCGCGAATAGAGCGCGAGGCCGACAGGAAACACATTGGCGAAACCGAGATCGTTGACGAACTCGAACGCGAGCGCCCAGCCGAGACTGGCCTTCTGATGGTTGGCGGCGATGAGCGCCGACGCCGCGGCCAGCAGAAGCGGTCCGAGCGCGCTCAACGCGACGCCGATCGCGATCTTGGTGAGTTCGTCGGGTTCGGTCCAGCGCGTCGCCCACCAGCGCCAGAAGGCAACCGCCAGCACGATCGTCGTAGCGCTGACGATCGAGCCGTAAGACAGGATGTCGGTGATCGGCATCGTCATGCCGAAGACGGTCAACTGATAATTCGCTTCGCCCCAGACGAGATAGGCGTTGAAGATTTCCTGATTGCCGACGGTGGAGACTGCAAGTACGGGGACCAGCAGGACAAGGATCGCGACCTTGGTCCAGTCGTCGTTGCTGAGCGGTGGCCGGGGCGGCGCATCGCTGCGGGCCTGTCTCGGCGCTTCCTTCGGCATCGCGCTGCGGCCCGACAGGTAGATCACCAGACCGATCAGCATGCCGACGCCGGCCGCGCCGAAACCCCACGGCCAGCCGTAATAGGCGGCAAGCCGGCCGCAGACGAACGGCGAAGCGATCACCGCGATCTGGATGAAGAACAGGAATATCTGGAATCCGTCGGCGCGCCTGGGATCGTCCTTGCCGTAGAGATCGCCGACCTGACCGGAGATGTTGCCCTTGAAGCAGCCGGTGCCGAGCAGAAGACACAACAATGCGAAGAGGAACGTCGCATCGAAGGTCATCAGGAAATGCCCCATCGCCATCAGCACGGCGCCGATGATCACCGCGTTGGTGCGCCCGGTGAGACGATCCGCGAGCAGCCCGCCCGCGATCGGCGTCAGATAAACGAACGCCGTGTAAAACCCGTAGATATGCGAGGCGAGGGCCTGCCCGGTTGCCGGACCGTAGATAAAGGCGACGAACGTCTGGAACGGACCGAAGCCCAGGATGTGCTGCATGTGGCCGGGCGTGAGCAGGCTGTGGGTCATGTAGAGCACCAGCAGCGCGGTCATGCCGTAATAGGAAAAGCGCTCCCAGAATTCGGAAAACGCCAGCCAGCCGAGACCGGTCGGATGACCCAGAAAGGCTTTATCGCTATGCGCGGGCAGGACATCGGTGGCAGCGGTCACGGGCGGTCTTTCCGGTGGATACGGACGAATCCATAGCGCATCGGACGCGCGTGCGCCCGCACTTTGCCGCGAGCATTAAAAATGTTCGCCGTAAGTCCCGAAAGGCGGCTTAGGCCACGTCGGCGAATTTGGGTTCGCGCTTCTGCATGTTCGCCATCACGGCTTCCACCTGGTTGGGGGAGGCGATCAGGGCGACCTGCTCGTCGGTTTCCGCCAGCAGGATTTCCGCCTCGCTGCCGTCCTCGGCCAGGTTCAGCAGCCGCTTTCCGGCACGGATCGCGTGCGGGTTCTTGCCGGCGATCTCGCGCGCCGTCGCTAGCGCCTCGGCGCGGGGATCGGCGCACACCCGGGTGGCGAAGCCGTACTCCCTGGCTTCGGCGCCGCTGAAGATGCGGCCGGTAAAGGTGAGCTCGCGCAGCACGTCGGCGCGCGCCAGTTTGCGGGTCAAAACGAGGCCCGCCATGTCGGGGATCAGGCCCCATTTGATCTCAAGGATCGCGAGCTTCACGTCCGGCGTCATGTAGCGCATGTCCGCGCCCAGCATCACCTGAAAGCCGCCGCCGAACGCGACGCCATGCACCGCGGCGATCACCGGCACCGGAATCTGCTTCCACACCATCGCGACCTGCTGCGCGCGGTTGGCGTTGCCGAACTCGCGCTTGCCCATGATCTCCTTCGGACGCTCCGGCCGGGCGCCGCCGCCTGAACCGGCGCTCGCCATCTGCGCGAAGTTGCCCATGTCGAGACCGGCGCAGAACGCGCGGCCTTCGCCGGACAGCACCACGGCACGGACCTCTTTCTGCGTCTTCAGCTTCTCGCCGGTATCGGCCAGCGCCTGGAACATCGCGTTGTCCAGCGCATTCATCTTGTCGGCCCGCACCATGCGGACATCGGCCACGCCGTTGTCGATGCTGACGGAAATGCGTTCGTCGCTCATGGGGCCTTTCCTTTATTAGCCGATGCCGAGGGCGCGGCGCGCGAACTCGCTGGCGGATTTGTAGTCGGCCTTGCCGTTGGGCGCGCGCAGGCTGATCTCAGTGGAAAGCAGGCGCTTGGGCGTCTTGTAGCCGGCGAGCTTCTCGCGGACATGCGCCCGCAGCGCGCCTTCGTCGAAGTCCTTGCCCGGCGCGACGCTGACGACGGCGGTCACCGCCTGGCCCCATTTTTCGTCCGGCACGCCGACGACAAGCACGTCGTTGACGACAGGGTGAAGCTTCAACACCTCTTCGACTTCTTCCGGATAGACCTTCTCGCCTGCCGTGTTGATGCAGGCGCTGCCGCGGCCGAGCAGGGTGAGCGTCCCGTCGGGTTCGACGACGCACCAGTCGCCCGCCATCGCGTAGCGCACGCCGCGGATGGTGCGGAAGGTCTTCGCGGTCTTCTCGGGATCCTTGTAATAGCCGACCGGGATCGGCTCCTTCTGTGCGATCATCCCGGACTTGCCGGAGCCAGGCTGCACCAGCTCGTCGTTTTCATCGAACACCAGACAGCGGTCGCCGATCTGGAATTTCGCGGTGCTGATCTCGCCCGCGACCGTCATGATCGATGAGCCGAGGCCGACACTTTCCGACGAACCGAAGCTGTCGGTCATCGCAGCACCCGGCATGTGCTTTAGCAGGCCGCGCTTCACCTCGACGCTCCACATCACGCCCGACGAGATGATGTTGGTCACGCTGGTGAGATCGTATCTGCCGGGCTCTTCATCGAGCGCGCGCAGCATCGGCTTCGCGAAGGCATCGCCGACAATCACGACCGTCGCCGGCCTGTTGCGATCGACCGCGCGCCACAATTCGTGCGCCTCGAAATTCGCGCCTTCCAGGGTGATCACGCAGCCGCCGCTCACCATCGTCGCCATGGCGGTGAGCAAACCGGTGCCGTGCATGAGCGGACAGGCGGGCAGGATGCGCGCGCCGGCACCCACCTGCTGGATGGCAGCCACGATTTCCGGAATGGACTCGGGCACCGGACCGAGCTTGCGCAGACCCGCCAGTGTCGTCTCGCGCAGATCGTGATGGGACCACATCACGCCCTTGGGCATGCCGGTGGTGCCGCCGGTGTAGATAAAGAACAGATCGTCGCCGCTGCGCTCGATCTCCAGCGGCTTGCCGTCGCCGGTTTCGGCCAACTGTTCGAAATCCTCCGCGAAGTTCGCCGGCACTTCGCCGTCGGTCACTTCGACGAAGGTCTTCATCTTGTCCAGGCTCGGGCGGATCTGGCTGATGATGTCGCGGAATTCCGTGCCGTAGACGACGGTCTGTGCGTCCGAATTGTCGAAGATGTAGTGAACCTCATCCGCCTTGTAACGGTAGTTCACGTTCACATGCGTAAGCCGCGCTTTGAAGCACGCCGCCAACGCCTCCATGTAAGCCGGATGGTTGCGCATGTAGAACGCGACCTTGTCGCCGGGCTTCGCGCCGCGCTTGATGAAGGCCTTCGCGAGATTGTTCGAGCGCCGCGTCGCGTCCTTCCACAGGATGGTGCGGTTGCCGTGAATGAACGCGGGCGAGTCCGGCGGGATCACCGGGGCCACAGCGTCCATGATGTCACCGTAATTCCAAGGCATGTGCTCAACCTTCCCTAACGTCACGGCCTCTGTGGGCCGTTTGTGACAGCGCTGCCGCACTTTGTAATCGCGGAAGGGGGCGCGGCAAGAGGGACTTTTGCTTTCCGCTGCGCGTTTGGCACGATGCGTGAAACAAGGGTTGGGAGAAACGCATGAAAGCCGCCGTATTGCGCGAGATCGGCAAGCCGCTCGCCATCGAAGATGTCCAGATCAACAAGCCGGGACCGCATGAGGTTCTGATCCGCACCGCTGCGGCAGGCGTCTGTCATTCCGACCTGCACTTCGTGGAAGGCTCCTACATGTACCCGATGCCGGTCGTGCTCGGGCACGAGAGCTCCGGCATCGTGGAAGCCGTCGGGAGCGAGGTGCGCACGGTTGCGCCCGGCGATCACGTCATCACCTGCCTGTCCGCGTTCTGCGGTCATTGCGAGCATTGTCTCACCGGTTACATGTCGCGCTGCCAGAGTCCGGATGTGCGCCGCGGCAAGGACGAGGAAACGCGGCTGGTGCAGGACGGCAAGCCGATCAACCAGTTCCTGAACCTGTCGTCCTTCGCCGAGCAGATGCTGATCCATGAACATGCGTGCGTGCGGATCCGCAAGGACATGCCGCTGGATCGCGCGGCGCTGATCGGTTGCGGCGTGATGACGGGCGTGGGCGCGGTGATCCACACCTCGAAGGTCCGCCCGGGCGAGACCGTGGCGGTGATCGGCTGCGGCGGCGTAGGCCTGGCCTGCATCAACGGCGCGGCACTGGCCGGCGCGGGCCGCATCATTGCCGTGGACGTGTTGGGCTCGAAATTGAACCTCGCCAAGCATTTCGGCGCGACCGATGTGGTCAATGCGAAGGACGGCGATGCGGTGAAGCAGGTGCAGGAGCTGACCGGCGGCGGTGTGCATCACTCCTTCGAAGCGATCGGCCTGAAGCAGACGACCGAACAGGCCTGGCAGATACTGCGCCGCGGCGGCACCGCGAATGTGATCGGCATGATCCCGGTCGGCACCAAGATCGAAATCCACGGCCCGGAATTCCTGCAGGAAAAGCGCATCCAGGGGTCGGCGATGGGCTCGAACCACTTCCCGGTGGACATGCCACGTCTGGTGGACGCCTACCTCGCGGGCAAGCTGAAGCTCGACGAGATGATCTCGCGCCGCATCAGGCTCGAGGACGTCAACGAAGCGTTTGCCGAGATCAAGAAAGGCGAAGTGGCGCGCTCGGTGATCATGTTCGACGCGTAGCGGCTATTCCGCCGCGAGCGATTTGAGGTCGAACTCCCGGATCGCCGGTTCGCGGCTCTCTCCGTTCGGGGAGCCGCTCTCCATCGGCTTGCCGATCAGGGCGGCGAGGAATCGATCGCCCCACAGATCGATGTCGTTTCGGAGCAACGTTTCCCACAGCTCCTTATGACGCTGCTGGCGCTCGGCGAGCGGCATGACGAGCGCCCGGGCGATCGCCGCGCCGACCGCTTCGTGATCGTAGGGGTTCACCAGAACCGCGGCGCGGAACTCGGCCGCCGCGCCCGCAAAGCGCGACAGTATCAGAACGCCGGGGTTCTCTTCGTCCTGTGCGGCGACATACTCCTTCGCCACCAGGTTCATCCCGTCGCGCAACGGCGTCACGAGCCCGACTTGGGCCGAACGGTAGAGGCCGCCCAATGCCGTGCGGCTGTAGGTGCGGTTCACATAGCGAACGGGCAGCCATGAAGCCTCGCCATAGCTGCCGTTGATTCGTCCCGCCATGGATTCGATCGCGTTGGCCATCTCCGCATATTCACGGATGTCGCTGCGGCTTTTCGGGGTGATCTGGAGGTAGGTGACGCGACGCCGCCACTCCGGGTTGGCGTTCAGGAAGCTTTCGAACGCATCGAGCCTGAGCGTGATGCCTTTCGAATAGTCGAGCCGGTCGACCCCGATCACCAGCGAGCCCGGCACGCTGGCGCGGACCTCCTTGGCGAAGTTCGAGCGCGCCATGCGCCGAGCGCGGCGGTTGAACGACCGGGTCTCGATGCCGACCGGAAAGGTGCCGATGCGCATGTGGCGGGACTCGCCGTTCGCGCTGCGCGCCATGTGCGGGATGACCCGCATCTCGGTCGCGAGATAGCGGGAGAAATTGTGCGCGTCGCCGTCGGTCTGGAAGCCGACCAGATCGTAGTCGGTGAGCGCCGGCACCAGCTTCTCGTGGTTGGGCATCGCGGTGAGTACTTCCGGCGGCGGCAGCGGAATGTGCAGGAAGAAGCCGATGCGGTTCTGAAGGCCGCGCTCGCGCAATGCGCGCGCCAGCGGGATCAAGTGGTAGTCGTGCACCCAGACGATGTCGTCCGGCTTCAGGACCTTCTGCAGCTGATCGGCGAAGTGATTGTTGACGCGTAGATAGCCGGACAGATCGCGGCGCGAAAATTCCGCCAGGTCGAGCCGGTAGTGCAGGATCGGCCACAGCACCCGGTTGGCGAAGCCGTTGTAGTATTCCTGGAAATCCTCTTCGACCAGATCGCTGACGATGTAAGTGTTGCCGTTGCGCTGGATCGTGGTGGTTTTGATCTTCTCTTTGCGCGGCACGACCTTGCCGCTCCAGCCGAGCCAGACGCAATCATGAAGTTTGAGGGTGGCACGAAGCGCGACTTCCAATCCGCCCGCGTTCACGCCCCGATTGGGATCGGGGATCGCGACGCGGTTCGAGACTATGAAGATGCGCGCCAATACCGGTCCTCCCAACTGCGTGATAAACGCATGGCACTCGAAATCAGCCCCGCCATCGAATAGGTCTGTGGGAAGTTGCCCCACAACGCGCCCGTCACCGGATGCACGTCCTCCGACAGAAGGCCGTAGTGGTTGCGGAAACCGAGAGCCTGCTCGAACATCGCCCTCGCTTCGTCTCTCCGTCCCAGCAACGCATAGGCGTCGATCAGCCAGAAATGACAGATCAGGAATGCCGTTTCCGGAAAGCCGAAATCATCCGCAGCCGCGTAACGCATAACGTGCCCGTTTCGGATCAGTTCCCGCTCGATCGCTGTGACGGTAGAGACGAACCGTGGATCGTTGGCATCGACAAGGCCGATTTCCGGTAGCAACAGCGCGCTCGCGTCGAGATCGTCGCTGCCGAATGCGGCGGTGAAGGCCTGCTTTTTTTCGCTCCAGGATTTTTCGAGAATCTCTGCCTGCAGCGTGTCGGCGATCTTGTTCCAATGTTGCGCGCGGTCACTAAGACCAAGATGAGTCGCGATCGCTCCGAGGCGGCTGACACCGGCCCAGCACATCGCCGCCGAGTTGGAATGGATTCGACTCTTGCCGCGATATTCCCAGATGCCCGCATCCGGTGTGAGCGCGAGATCGGCGGCGCGGCTTCCCAGCCGCTCGAGCAGATGGAACAGATTCTCGTCGCCGGGACGCGGGAGGCGGCGGTCGTAAAACATCGGCAACGCGGCCATGATGACACCGCCATAGGAATCGTTCTGCACCTGGACGGCTGCCGCATTGCCCACCCGCACCATGCCGGCGCCGTCATACCCTTTCAGATGCGGCGCGATCACTTCCTCCAGGCTGGAATTGGGCACGATGCCGTAGCAGGGCTTCAGATCCGTCTTCTCTTCGTGGGCGATGCCGAGCGTGAAGTTGATGAAGCCTTCCATCGTGCGCGTCGCGCCGATGCGATTCAGCGCCTTCACGACGTAGTGCGCGTCGCGCAGCCAGCAGAACCGGTAATCCCAGTTGCGGTGCGAGCCTTCGGCTTCCGGGATGGAGGTCGTGAGCGCCGCGACGATGGCGCCCGTCTCTTCGAAACTGCTGAGCTTCAGGGTGATTGCGGCCCGGATCACCGCTTCCTGCCATTCATAGCCGATGGAAAGCCGCCGCACCCATTCGCGCCAGTAATCGAGCGTGTGATCGAGAAACTCGCGCGCCGTCTGGTTTATCTCGCCGATCACCGGCTCGTCGTTGCCGATGAAAACGTGCACCGCATGCTGCAGCACGAACGCGGCTTCGCGGTCGATCAGCGCGACCGACGCGTCGGTCGTCAGGCGCGTCGCCTCCATGGTGCCTTCGTAGCGGATGTGGCTGCTTCCCAGCGAGCGCCGGTCGATCGTTTCGCCGTAGTTCTTGGTGGGCCGGCAGCGGATCGTGATCCGGGGCATGCCGGCGACCGGCTCGATGACGCGCACCAGTTGCGGCGGGCGGAACATGCGGCCGAAATTGCGGAAGCGCGGCGCGAAATCGGTGATCTTGATCGCGGCGCCATCCGAAGCGCGCAGGATCGTCTCGACGACCGCGGTGTTGGCGATGTAGCGCGACTCGCTTTCGGCACAGCCGTCCAGCACCACGTCGCAAAAGCCTTTTTCCTCGTCATCCGTGAGTAGCCGGCTGAACACGGGATCGCCGTCGAAACGCGGGAAGCACCACCAGACGAGTCTCGCATTGGTGTCGAGCAATGCCGCTGTGCGGCAGTTTCCGATGACCGCGAGGTCGAGTCCCTGTGGTTTCTTCATGGACGCTCCGCGAGATGTGCAAGCCAATGGCGGATATCGCGTGGCTGGTGCACCATGAACGCCGCGCCCGCGATCTGCCGCCCGACGGAAATCCCTGTGCCGCCGAACTGCGGCAGGATGGCAAAAACATCCTCATCGGTGCGGTCGTCGCCGGCGAAGACCGGCAGCCTGTCCGCGAAAGGGCGGAAGTGCATCAGCCGCCGAAGCGCCGCGCCTTTGTCGATGCCGGTGCGCTTGATCTCCACCACGCATTTGCCGCGCAGGATGTTGAGTCCGTTTTCGCGCAGTTCCGCGATGTGTTCGTGCACCGCGTCGAGCAGGGGCGCTTCCGCCTGCGGCACGCGGCGATAATGGAAGGCGAGGCTGAAATCCTTGTCCTCCACCGTGATCTGCGGATGGACCTGCGCGATCGCGATCAGGCGCGCCTTTTCGCGCGGCGAGAGCGGCTTGGTTTGCGTCACCTTGCCGGTGGGATCGCGAAAGACCGCCCCGTGGCAGGCGACCGTCGTCAATTTCAGCGGCGCGAAGATATGGTCGAGATTCTCCAGCGTCCGGCCGCTGAGGAATGCGACGGTCCCGTCGAACCGTTGCGTGAGCCGGTTCAGGTTGGCGACAAGGCTCGGCGCCGATTTGACGGCGCCCGGTTCGGACGCGATGTCGAGGAGCGTCCCGTCCACGTCGAGAAGCAACGCGTTCTCGTGGAAATCGACGTCGGGCAGGGCAAGATTGTCTTCCACCATACGCATCGCAATACTACCGGCGGTCCTTCAGCTTCCACAGCTTGGCGCCGCCTTCCATGCCCGCGTCGTTCGACACGGTCGAAACGTGCTTCGGAAGCTTGAACTCGATCTTCTTGGCGTTGCCCCCGCCGATATAGAGGTGATCGTAATTGAGGAGCGTGTGAAGGATATCGATGATGTCCTTCACCCGCTTGTTCCATTTGTGCTTACCGATCTTCTTCAATTCGTGATCGCCGAGATATTCGTTGTAGGTCTTGTTGCCGTGGATCGGATGATGGGCGAGCTCCATATGCGGCGCGAGTTCGCCGTGATCGAACAGCGCACTGCCGAAACCGGTGCCGAGCGTGATCACCATTTCGAGGCCCTTGCCTTTGATGACCGCCAGCCCCTGCATCTCCGCATCGTTGATCATGCGCACCGGCTTCTTCAGCTTTTTGGCGAGCGTGCCGCCGAGATCGAACCCGGCCCACACCTCATTGCCGAAATGCGGCGCGGTGATGACCTTGAGGCCGCGCACCACGCCGGGAAACCCGATGGAAATCTTCGAATAGCCTTTGAGCGGCGCCACCAGTTCCAGAAGCGCGGGCACCATCACCTTGGGCGGGCAGGGCGAAGGCGTGCCGATGCGTTGCCGCGCGCTGACGAGCTTACCGTTCCCGTCGATCAGCGCGGCTTTGAGTCCCGTGCCGCCGACATCGATCGCAAGAATCTTCACCCGGCTTCTCCCGCCGCGGCGTGGTCGAGGAACCAGAGGAGTTCGCCATGCGGCTTGAGCCGGCCGGCCGGCATCGCGGGATCGCCCGCGCGCGCGGCGCGGACGGCTTCGGTTTTCTCAGGCCCCGTCGCGAGAAAGGCGATGACGCGGCTCGATTCCAGCGCGGGATAGGTCAGCGTGATCCGCGGCTCTGGCCGGCCGTGATCGACCGCCGCAACCCAGCGTTCGCGTTCGTCCAGCACCGGCTCGCCGGGAATGAGCGAGGCCGTGTGCCCGTCGGGCCCGATGCCGAGCAGATTGAGATCGAACAGCGGCCGTGCCGGATCGAACGCGGTGGCGCCATAAAGGCCCTGCAGGGTCGTCTCGTAGCTGCGTGCCGCATCGTCCGACGTGCCCTCGAACGGGATGGGATGGATGTTCGCCGCCGGAATCGGAACGCGTGAAAGCAGCGTCTCCTGCGCCATGCGGAAATTGCTGTCCGGATCGTCGTGCGGGACGAACCGCTCGTCGCCCCAGAAGATCTGCAACCGGTCCCACCCGATCCATTCGCGATAATCGGGACCGGAGATCAGCCGGAAAAAGGTCTTCGGCGTCGACCCGCCGGACAGCGCGATACGATAAGTGCCTTCGGTGCCGCGCAGATGTTCGACGAACCAGCTTGCGGCGGCGCGGGCCATAGCCTGCGCATCGGCGCTGACGATGGCGCGGCCGAACGCCGGAGAAACGCTGTCTGTCATAAGCGCACCGGCCGCCAGCTGCGGCGGTCGCGCGCGATGAGCGCGTTGGCGGCCTCGGGCCCGGCACTGCCGGCAGAATAATTCGGAAAGCCGCTCGGTTCGCGGTTGGCCCACGCATCCAGCAGTGGCTGCACCACCGCCCACGCCGCCTCCACCTGATCGGCGCGCTGGAACAGGGTCGCGTCACCGGTGAGGCAGTCGTAGATCAGCGTCTCGTAGCCCACCGCGGAGGCCTGCTTGAACCAGTCGGAATAGCGGAAATCCATCGCCACCCCTTCCAGAACGACGGCGGGGCCGGGCCGTTTGGCATTGAAATGGAGGCGGATGCCTTCATGGGGCTGGATGTGCAGGATCATCCAGTCGGCGGAAAGCTCGTCGGTCGGCGTGTCGCGGAACAGAGAGTAGGGCGCCTTCTTGAAGCGGATCGCGATCTCCGTGGTGCGCGTCGGCATGCGCTTTCCGGTGCGCAGATAGAACGGCACGCCGGACCAGCGCCAGTTGTCGATCATCAACCGCATCGCGACGTAGGTCTCGACCGTGGAGTCGGCGGCTACGTCTTGTTCCTGGCGGTAGCCGGCCACGCTGCCGCCGTCGATCGATCCGGGACCATACTGGCCGCGCACGGCGTCCTCCGGATGCAGCGGATGGATCGCCTTGAACACTTCCGCTTTCTTGCTGCGCACGTCCTCCGCGTCGAACGAGACAGGCGGCTCCATCGCGGTCATCGCGAGCAATTGGAACAGGTGGTTCGGTACCATGTCGCGCAGCGCGCCGGTCGCTTCGTAGAATTTGCCGCGCCGCTCGATGCCCAGCGACTCCGCCACGGTGATCTGCACATGGTCGATGCGGTCGCGATTCCACAGCGGCTCGAACAGACCGTTGGCGAAGCGCAACGCCATGATGTTCTGCACGGTCTCTTTGCCGAGGAAGTGATCGATGCGGTAGATCTGCTCCTCGCGCAGCGATTTCAGGATGTCGGCGTTGAGCGCCTTGGCCGACGGCAGATCGTGACCGAACGGCTTCTCGATGATCACACGGCGCCAGCCTTTGTCCTCTTTCAAAAGACCGGCTTTGCCGAGCTGGTCGATGGTGGGCTGGAAGAAGCGATCGGCAACCGCGAGATAGAACAGCACGTTGCCTTCGAAATCGGTGTCCTTCTCGCGTTTGGCGAGATGGTCCTTCAGTTCGGCATACAGCTTCGCGTCGGTAACATCGCCCGCCATGTAGGACATTGTCTTTTCGAGGCGGCTCCACGCCGCTTCGTCGATTGTGCTGGCCTCGAACTCGCCGCCTTTTTTCACGGTGCTTTCGAGGAAGTCGTGGAGGTTCTTCTTCCATTCGTCGCCGCCGCGATCGGTGTGATCGACACCGACGATCACAAAGCGGTCGGACAGAAGCTTCGTCCGGACGAGGTTGTAGAGTGCGGGGACCACCAAGCGTTTGGTGAGATCGCCGCCGGCGCCGAAGATGACAAGAGCACAGGGCGGCGCAGGCGTGGATTTGGGCGGAGCCATCCGGTCAGGACCTGTCGGTTGGTTTCATCGGCAGCTCGATATGGCCACCGAACTCGTTGCGCATCGCCGACAATAGCTTTTCCCCGAAGGTGTGTTCCACCCGGCTGCGGAAGCGGACAAAAAGCGAGGCCGAAAGCACCGGCACGGCGACCGCTTCCTCGATCGCGGCATGGACCGTCCAGCGGCCTTCGCCGGAATCCTCCACATCGCCCCTGAACTCTTTGAGGTCCGGACTCTTGGCGAGAGAGATCGCCGTCAGATCGAGCAGCCAGGACGAGATCACGCTGCCGCGCCGCCAGACTTCGGCGACATCGGCCAAGTCGATGGTGAAGCGCTCGTCTTCGGGCAGCCGGTCGCTTTTCTTGCCGCCGATGACATCGAAGCCTTCGGCATAGGCCTGCATAAGGCCGTATTCGATGCCGTTATGGACCATCTTCACGAAATGGCCGGAGCCGGGCGGCCCGACATGCATGTAGCCGTTCTCGACCCGTGGATCGCGGTCTTCCCGCTTCGGTGTCTTCGGGATCGTGCCGGCGCCGGGCGCCATCGCCTTGAAGATCGGATCGAGCCGGTCGACAACCTCCTTGTCGCCGCCGATCATCATGCAATAGCCGCGCTCCAGCCCCCATACGCCGCCGGAGGTGCCGACATCGACATAGTGCAGCTTCTTCTCGCGTAGCGCTTTCGCGCGGCGGATGTCGTCCTTGTAGAATGTATTGCCGCCGTCGATCACGGTGTCGCCCGGTTCGAGCACATCGGCGAGCGCCTGCACCGTCTCTTCCGTCGGATCGCCCGCGGGCACCATCACCCAGACCGCGCGGGGCGCTTTCAGCTGACGGACCATGTCCTTCAGGTCCTTCGCGCCCAGCGCCTTTTCCTTGACGAGCGCATCGATGGATTTGGTGGCGCGATCGAACACGACGACTTCGTGTCCGGCTTTCATCAGGCGGCGCGCAATATTGCCGCCCATGCGGCCCAGACCGACGATACCCAGTTGCATCGATATGCCCTCTATTCGGCAGCGTGTGCGTTCCCGTGGCCGCTCTTCAGAGCGTCGCGTTTCTTCGCAATGGCTGCATAGATTTTATCCGCCGCTTCTTCGAATTTCTTAACGCCGTCCAATGTCAGTTCTGTGGTCGTCTTGTCGAGCCAGATGCCCGCTTTCTTCAATCCGTCGAGTATAGCCTCCGATTCGGCCACGCAGGTGTCCAAAGTCGCCGCCGGCTTGCCGTGATCGCGGAAGGCCTCCAGGGTCTCCGGCGGCACGGTATTGACCGTGTCCGGACCGATCAGGGTCTCCACATACAGGATGTCGGAATAGGCCTTGTTCTTGGTGCTGGTGGACGCCCAGAGGAGGCGTTGCGGCCTGGCGCCGCGTTCGGCCAGCGTCTCCCATCGTGCGCCGGAAAACAGCGTCTTGTACTGCTGATAGGCGAGGCGGGCGTTGGCGATCGCCACGCGCCCGCGCGCCCGTTGCAGCGCCGCCTTGTCGGTCTCGCTGGCGGAGTCGAATTTGGCGTCGATCTGTTCGTCGACCTGGCTGTCGATCCGGCTCACGAAGAAGCTGGCGACGCTCGCCATGTCGGCGAGATTTCCCTCCTGTTTCTCCAGGCCCTCGATATAGGCCATTGCCACTTTTTCATACACGTCGCGGGCGAAGAGCAGCGTGATGTTCACGTTGATGCCCTCGGACGTCAGCTGCCGGATGGCCGGCAGGCCGGCTTCCGTCGCCGGGACCTTGATCATCAGGTTCGGCTTGCCGATGGATTTCCACAGCTCGCGTGCTTCCCGAAGCGTTCCTTCGCGGTCGTTGGCGAGATCCGGCGACACTTCCATGCTCACGAAGCCGTCGGCGCCGTTGCTGCGCTTGTGAACCGGCATCAGCACGTCGCAGGCCGCCTTGATGTCGGTCACCGCCAGTTCGCGGAACAGCTTGCGCGGGTCGGTCACGCCCTTGCCGATAAGCTGACCGATCTGGTCGTCGTAATCCTCCGAATGGCCGATCGCTTTCTCGAAGATCGACGGGTTGGAGGTCACCCCGGTTATGTTGTCGGCGTCCAGGGCATGGGCGAGTTTGCCGTCGCGGATGAACGCGCGGCTGAGGAAGTCGAGCCAGACAGACTGTCCGAAGTTGCTCAGGTCTTTCAGGGGATTCATGTGCGGCGTCCCTTTTTGGCCAGGGGTCAGGGCGGCCCTAGGCTAGAGGAACGCCCGGCTTTTGCTGGGGTTCCGCCGGGAACGGGCGCCCGTTGGCCGCATTTCCTTGCCGCGATTCAAAGGCTTAACAACCGTGCAATTTGCCCAGATCGAAGACAGCGGACGCCTTCTGCCGCCGGAGGACGCCGTGGCAAGCGTCGGTTTGCGCTATGTGTCCTCCGACGACAAGGGCATGACGCGCAAACGGCACGGGAAGGGGTTCTCCTATCTCGGACCGGACGGCCACCCGATCCACGACAAGATGGTTCTCTACCGGATCAAGCATCTGGCGATCCCGCCGGCTTGGACGGACGTGTGGATCTGCTCCAACCCGAACGGCCATCTGCAGGCCACAGGCTTCGATGCGCGCGGCCGCAAGCAGTATCGCTACAATCCGGAATTCCGCGCGCTGCGCGAGAGCGCGAAGTTCGAACACATCCTGCTTTTCGCCGCCGCTCTGCCGAAGATCCGCGAACGGGTAAGCCACGACATGGCGAAGCATGGCCTGCCGCGCGACAAGGTGCTGGCGACGATCGTGCATCTGCTGGAGACGACGCTCGTTCGCGTCGGCAACAAGGACTACGCCAAAGACAACGGCAGCTATGGCCTGACGACGCTGCGCGATCCGCATGTCGATGTCGAAGGGACCGCGTTGCGCTTCCACTTCAAAGGCAAGAGCGGCAAGACGTGGAATCTGAAACTCCGCGACCGCCGCGTCGCGACCATCGTGCGTGCGCTCCAGGATCTGCCGGGGCAGCAGTTGTTCCAGTATCTCGATGCGGATGGCGAATGCCAGAGCGTCTCGTCGTCGGACGTGAACGACTATCTGCGCGAGATCAGCGGCCGCGAGATCACCGCCAAGGATTTCCGCACCTGGGCCGGCACGGTGATGGTGGCCGAAGCGCTCCACGAACTCGAGCCCGGCACGACGCAGGCAGCCGCAAAGCGGACGGTGAAGGCGGTGATCGCACAGGCCGCCGAGCGGCTCGGCAACACGATCGCGATCTGCCGCAAATGCTACGTGCACCCGGTGGTGGTCGACGCCTATCTGAAAGGCGAATTCAAACTGCACATCCGCAAGGCGGGCGAAGACGACCCCGCAAAACTCTCCCCCGCCGAAGCCGCCGTGCACCGCTTTCTGATCGCGCGGTTGAGTTAAGGCAAAGCTCGCGTTTCCAGCGCGTCCGTTTCTTATTTTCGGCTATGAGATTTGTGTAAAGATCGACCCAGCCCGGGTTCTCTTCTTCGATCAAGCTGATCTTCCATTCCCGCCGCCAGCGTTTCAGCTGCTTCTCGCGCGAGATAGCCGCCGCGATATCGAAATGATACTCGTAATAGACGAGGCGATTTACGCCATAGCGTTTGGTGAACCCGAGTATCGCACCGACCTTGTGATCGCCCACACGCCGGATGAGATCGTTGGTAACGCCAACATAAAGCGTGCCATACGCCTTGCTCGCGAGGATGTACACGGAATAAACGGGCTGATCCTTCATCTCACTTGTCATCCCGGTCGTAGCGCGTGAGCGCGGAGCACCGGGACCCATTGTGCCGGCAAGTTGGTGCGACCGGTACAATTCTTCTGTCGCAAAGTGTGTTGAGGAATAGGTCCCGGCGCTTCGTTTCGCTGCGCTTCACTACGGCCGGGATGACATCGGAGGGCTCAATTCTTCTCCTATCTGTCATCCGGGTCGTAGCGCGTAAGCGCGAAGCGCCGGGACCCATTGTGCGGCAAGTTGGTGCGACCGGTACACTTCTTCTGTCGCAGAGTGTGTTGCGGAACAGGTCCCGGCGCTTCGTTCCGCTTACGCTCCACTACGGCCTGGATGACAAGTTGAGGGTTTGGTTGTTACGGCAGCGTCCCGTCGAGGAAATCGAACACCGTCGCTTTGTAAAGAACATGTGGAATGGCCGAGAAGTGGTCGCAGCCGGGGATGACGATGGCGCGGCCATCGGGGAAGATTTTTGCCAGCGGCTCGGGATCGCCGGCAAGTTCGTCGTAGGCGCCGGCCACCACCAGCGTCGGGACCTCCAGCCTGCTCAACTCTTCGCGCGTCAGTTGCGGATCGCGGTTGCGGGTGAGGGCGGCTAGCGCCAGCCGGTCTTCGCCCTGATCGTCCGCGAATTGGCGAAAACTCTTCAACATCGGCTCCTCGATCGTCTCCGGATCGGCCGCCTCCATCGCCTCCGCCATCGGGTTGCCGGCGACTTCGCGATTCTCGAACAGCTTGTCGCCGACGCCGCCGATGGTGAGCGTCGCGAACCGCTTCGGCGCTTTCATCGCCGCGGCTATCGCCAGCCGCGAACCCATCGAGTAGCCCATGATATGGGCGCGCTCGATCCCAAGATGGTCCATCAGATTGAGAATGTCGTTCGACATCGCATCGCGGCTGTAGGCTGTCGGATCGTGCGGCTTGGCGCTTTCGCCGTGACCGCGATTGTCGAGCGCGACACAGCGGATGCGGTTGCGCTCGAACGCGCCGTACCAGCCCAACCGCCGCCAGCCTTCGTTACGGTTCGAGGTGAAGCCGTGGACGAGGATCATCGGGCGGCCGTTGTCGCCAAGGATGTCGTCGAACGCGATCTGAAAACCGCCGGAGTCGAAGACCGGCATCAGCGGTCCACCATGCGCATCACATCGCTGCCGCCGGCGGCTTGGCCCGGCGCCGGGACTTCGACGATGCGATCCGGCACGTCGTCATATTCGAGCCGCAATGCTTTGGTCACGACGGCGTGGAAATCGTAGAGCGCCGTGATGTAGGTGAACTCGAAGATCTCGGTCTCGGAGAGGTGTGCTTTGAGCGCGTCGAACACGCCGTCCGGCACCCGGCCGCCGCCATAGACGATGCAGTCGGTGTAGGCGAGAAGGGCGCGTTCGACCGGCGTGTAACAATCGGCGACCTGCCAGTTGGGGATGTTCGCGATCTTCTCTTCCGGCAAGCCGACGCTGCGCGACGCCTTGCAGTGCTGCGAAAACACGAACTGGCTTCCGCGCGCCCAGCCGACGCGGGTCTGCCCCAGCTCGCGCAGCTTCGGATCGAGCTTGCGCGCGGGATTGCGATAGAGCTGAAATCCCGCCACCGCGTGATCGAACATATCGGGCACCAGCGCGAACACCGTCCACCAGTTGCCCGGCGTGCCGGTGTCGGTGCCGGGCTCCTTCACCGGATCGCGATCCTTGAACAGCGCCTTGTAGATCGTCTGCGCGAACGGATGTGCGGCGTCTTTCCCGACCTGACTGAGCCTCGGCATGGTGTTCTCCCCTTAGGTTTCTGCGAGTTTGGCGGCGTCGGCCAGCATCTGCGGCAAACCGACGATGGCGTTGTATTCGGCGAAGCGCGCGCGATGCGCATCCAGATGCGCACGATTGCCGGCGAGCAGCGCCGCATAGGTGTCTTCGAGCCTGCGCGTGATCGCGAGCAGAGCCGAGATCGGATAGAGCACGATCTTGAAGCCGATCTGCTCGAGTTCGCCCGGACTCAATAGCGGTGTCTTGCCGTCTTCGACGATGTTGGCCACCAGCGGCGTGCCTTTGAAGGTATCGGCGATCCTGCGCAGTTCGGCTTCGTCGCGCGGCGCTTCGATGAACAGGATGTCGGCGCCGGCTTTCAGGAAAGCCTCGCCACGCGCCAGCGCCTCATCGAGATTGTGGGTGGCGCGCGCATCGGTGCGCGCCATGATCTTGAACGCCGGTGCCGAGCGTGCCTCGACCGCCGCGCGGATTTTCTGCGCAGCGTCGGCGCGCGAGACGACTTCCTTGTTTTCCATGTGTCCGCAGCGTTTGGGAAAGACCTGGTCTTCGAGCTGGATGCACGCCGCACCCGCCTGTTCGTAAGCGCGCGTCAGCCGTGCGGCATTGAGCGGACCGCCATGTCCGTTGTCGCCGTCGGCGATGAGCGGAATCTCGCCGCACGCGGAGGCCAGGGCGCGTACCCGTTCGCTCGTTTCTGCGGCGCTGACCAAACCGATGTCGGGAACACCGAAGCTCGCGCCCGCGACGCCGAAGCCGGTCATGTATACGCAGCGTGCACCGGACTGCGCGGCGATGCGCGCCGACAGCGCATCGTACGCTCCGGGAACGATGAGCGCGCCCGGCTGCTGCAGGAGATCGTGCAATTTGGTTCCCGGCGTTTGCAAAATTTTACCCGCGGCGGTCTTCGGAACTGCACCATACCCAAGGCGTTCTTGCAGCACGAGTTTTTTCAATTGTGGAGACGAGAATGGATAAGGATCGCGTAAAAGGCATGGCCGAGCAGGCCAAAGGTGCCGTCAAGGAAGCTGCCGGCAAGGTTTCCGGCGACAAGAAACTGGAAACCGAAGGCAAGGTCGATAAGGCCGCCGGCAAGGTGCAGAACGCCGTGGGCGGCGCGAAAGACGCCATCCGCGACGCCGCGAACGAATAAGCCGAAGCGCTCTCTCCTTCGGTTTACAAACCCGGTCCTCTAAGGGCCGGGTTTTCTTTTGTCGGCGGCTTTCAAGCAAAGTCAGGATGTCATCCCGGCTGTAGTGGAGCGAAGCGCAACGAAACGCCGGGACCCATTGCGCCGGCAAGACGGTGCTCGCGCTTGGCACACGATCCTTCGGGCCCGATGGGTCCCGGAGCCCGTTGCGCTGCGCTCCACTCGGTCCGGATGACAAGATCAGGACCGGGTATGTCCCGCGTCTCGTACCAGATCAGCGCTTTCAACCCGCCTGCATTTCCTGGAATTGCAGTTCATACAGCGTGCGGTACATGCCGCCGCGGGCGATGAGTTCATCGTGGGTGCCGATCTCGCGCACCCGGCCTTCGCTCAGCACCACGATGCGGTGCGCGTCTTTGATGGTCTGGAGCCGGTGCGCGATGATGATCGAAGTGCGCCCGTGGGTGAGTTTGCGCAGCGCATCCTGGATGACGCGTTCGGTCTCGGTATCGATGCTGGCGGTGGCTTCGTCGAGCACCAGCACTTCAGGGTTCATCGCCAGCACCCGCGCAAAGGCGAGCAGTTGCCGCTGGCCGTGGCTGAGGTTGCGGCCGCGCTCGCTGAGCGGCGTGTCGTAGCCCATCGGCAGCGCGCGGATGAATGGATCGGCATTGACCAGTATGGCCGCCGCCTCGGCCGCCTCGCGGGTGATCGCAGGGTCGCCGAGCGCGATGTTGTCGTAGACGGTGCCGGAGAAGATGTGAAAATCCTGCAGCACCACGCCGATACGCCTGCGAATATCCGCCGGGTCGACCTGCATGATGTCCACGTCGTCGAGGAAAATCTCGCCGGGATCGACGTCGTAGAAGCGGCACAGCAGCCGGATCAGGCTCGTCTTGCCGGAGCCGGTCGGGCCTACGATGGCGATGCGCTCACCCGGATGGATGGTGAAACTGATGTCCTTCAGGATCAGGTGATCGGGATTGTAGCTGAAGGTGAGGTGCCGGATGTCGACCTTGCCTTTGAGATCGGCCGGCAGCGGGGTCGGATTGGCCGGTACCGACAGCGCCTCTTTCCAGTCGAGCGCCTGGAAGATGCGCTCGCCGCTCGCCATCGCGCGGAAGACGATATTCCACTGCTCGCCCATCGCGACGATCGGGCGAAACAGCATGTCGGTGAACTGGGTGAACAGGAACACGCTGCCCACCGTCATCATATGAGCGAACACCAGATGGCCGCCGAACCAGATGATGATCGAAAGGACGAGGAAGCTCATGCCGTCGATCAACGGGCCGTAGAAGCTCTCGACCGACAGCGCCTTGTTCTCGTTGATCCGGTTGTCGTTGTTGATCGCGCTGTAGCGGGCGAAGTTGATCTGCTCGCGTCCGTAGAGCTGCACGACTTCCATGCCGGAGAGATTTTCCTGCAGGTTCTCGTTGAGCCGCGACACCGTCATCCGGATGGAGCGGTAGAGCGGGCGCGACACCCGCCGGAATGCCCAGGTGCAGACCGCCACAATCGGCAGCACCGGAAAAATTTCCAAGGTCAGCGTGGTCGAAAGCGAGAACATGATGGTAATCGCGACGAAGAACGGCACGAACTGACCCGCCAGCTGGCCGAAACCGGCGAACAGCTCGAACAGCGTCTCCACGTCGTTGGCGACACGGGTCATCACCCGGCCCACCGCAACGCGGTCGTAGAAGCTGGAAGGCAGGTGCTCCAGATGGTTGAACAGATCGCAGCGCAGGTCGCGCAGCGTGTTCAGCACCGCGCGGCTGAAGGTCAGGCCGAAACCGCGCCCAAACGCGGCGGCGAGCAGCACCCAGGTCATGTACTGGATACCGGCAGCGACGATCGGATCGATGTGGAAGCGTCCGACGATCCAGGCATTCAGGTGTTTCTGCCCAAGGTCGGCAAAGGCGCTGCCCTGTTGGTGCAGCACGATGTCGTCCACCAGCACCCGCCCCAGCACCGCCGGCGCCAGGACCGCGAAGACCGCAGAGAGCACCACCATCACCAGCGCGCTGTAAGCCAGCCAGCGATAGGGCTTCATCCAATGCAGCAGGCGCAGGACCTGGCCGACATCCAGGCTCTTGCCATAGATGTCGTCGTCGAAGGCACCGCGCAGGCGGCGCGGCTGCTGGACGGCTCCTGCGGCGCTCATTCCGCCACCTGCGCTTGCTCGCGTTCGAGGTCCTGCTTCAGAACCTCGCGGCGGCCTTGCGCCTTCGCGAAGCCGGCATAGATGCCGCCCTTTTCCATCAGCTCGGCATGGGTGCCGAGCTCGGCGATATGGCCGTCGTCCAGCACCAGAATGCGGTCGGCGTGACGCGCGGTCGAAACCCGGTGCGAGACCAGCATGGTGGTGCGACCGCTGCGCAGCGATTTGAGACGCGAGAGGATGTGCTCCTCGGTCTCGGTGTCGACGCTCGAGAAACAGTCGTCGAGCAACAGCACCGGCGTGTTGCGGATCAGTCCGCGCGCAAGGCTTGCGCGCTGCTTCTGGCCGCCGGAAAGCGTGACGCCGCGCTCGCCGATGGGAGTCTGCAGCCGCTCGGGGAAGCGGTTGATCGTCTCTTCCAGATCGGCCGCTTCGGCGGCGGCCCATATCATAGCTTCGGTGCGGCTCGGGTCGTCATAGGAGATGTTGCGGCCGAGTTCGTCGGCGAACAGGAATGGGTCCTGCGGCACCAGCGCGATCTGGCTGCGCACTTGCGCCATCGGCAGCGAAAGCACGTCGTGGCCGTCGATGAACACCGTACCCGGCGCCGGATCGAGAAGCCGCACGATCAGCTTCAGCAGGGTAGACTTCCCCGAACCGACGCGGCCCAGCACCGCGATGGTCTCGCCGGCTGCGATGTCGAGAGAGACGTCGTGCAGTGCCGCCACACCGGTGGCAATCGTATCGGGATCGATGTTGCGCGCGTCCTTCGCCGACACGCGGCGCGGATAGACATAGGACAAGTGCTTGAACGCGATGCGGCCGTCGATGTGGGGCAGCGGCTTCGTGTCCGGCGCATTCTGGATTTCCGGCTTGTAGTCCAGCACCTCGAACAGGCGTTTCGCGCCGCTCGAGCCGCGCTGAAACATCGACACCATCTGGCCGGATTGCTGGATCGGCTGCACCGCGATGCCGAGGTAGAGGATGAACGCGGTGAAGGTGCCGAGGCTCATCGTGTGATTGAGCACCGCATGGCCGCCATAGCCCATGATGATGACGGTTGCGATGCCGGTGAACACCACCATCCAGGCGTTGAGCGCGGCGTTCAGCACCATGAAATGGAAATAGTTGTCGGCATAGGCGCCCGACACGCCGCGAAAGCGCTCGATCTCGCGCGCCTCCTGCGCATGGGTCTGGATGGTGCGGATGCCGTTGAGGTTCTCCTGCACCATTTCGGAGAGCGAGGAGAAGCCTTCCTGCACCTTGGTCGACTGGCGGAAGATCCGGTTGGAGATGAAGAAACCGGCGCCCGCGATGAACGGCATCACCGGCACCAGCAGAAGCGTCAAGGGCAGCGACAAGCTCAGCATGTAACTGAACGCGATCAGTCCGGAGAAGCCGAGCACGATCACGGTGCGCGAGCCGACCCCGATCAGCTGGCGCACAAGATTGAGATCGTTGATGGCGCGCGCCATCAGATCGCCGGTCGGGAAGCGCGCGAAGAATTTCGGGCCCTGGAGCTGGAAATGCGCGTAGAGCCGCTCGCGCATGTCGTAAGTGACCTTGATCCCCACCAGGCGCACATATTTGCGGCCATAAGACACCGAAACATAACGCACCGCGGCGAGCCCCAGGATGCCGCCGATCGGTGGCAGCAGGTTCAGGTTATGGGTCGTCATCCGGTCGATGCCCATGCGGACGAAGAGGGGCATCCACGCTTCGAACACGCGGCCAAGGCAGATCAGGACCATCCCGCCCCAGAACATCCATTTGTGCTCGCCGACCAACGGGATCAGCCGGCGCAGCGGACTGGCGCCGGGCCGGGTTTCCTCTGAGGGAGGGGCGCTACGCAAAACATACTCCAGGCGGTCAGGCGCCGCCTCTCTGCGAACCGGCTGGCAAGGCCGGTTCATGGCTCGGACTCGAATTTTAGGTATGGGCCGCCCACGTTTCCAGCAAATACCCGCCAAGCGCCACTGTCGCATGTGCGAAACGGCTAAAAATCAGGCGAGGGCTGGCGGGCCGTCCGTCCACACCGCATATTCTGGAACTGGGACGGTGCCCTAAGGGCAGCGGAGGGACGCACATGAAACGGATGTTTGCAGGCCTGACCCTGCTCCTGGCCGGTATACCGGCTTTTGCCCAACCCACAGCGACCACCGGCCCCGTGCCGAGCCTCGTCCCGAAGCCGGTCGCCGAGGCCACGACACCGAAGCCGCCGGCGCCAGTCACCGCGCATGCGCTGACGCGGGAAGATCTCTCCGCTTATCTGGACGGCCTGTTGCCCACCACGCTCAAGCGCACCGGCGTGGCGGGTGCTGTAGTCGTCGTGGTGCGTGACGGGCAGGTGATCTTCTCGAAAGGCTACGGCTACGCCGATGTCGCGAAGAAGAAGCCGGTCGATCCCGCGACCACGCTGTTCCGGCCAGGCTCGATCTCCAAGCTATTCACCTGGACCGCGGTGATGCAGCTGAAAGAGCAGGGCAAGCTCGATCTCGACAAGGACATCAACACCTATCTCGATTTCAAAATCCCCGACGCGTTCGGCAAGCCGATCACGCTCAAGAACCTGATGACGCACACGCCGGGGTTCGAAGAGACGATCAAGAACCTCGGCACCTACGACGTCGCCAAGCACCGGCCGCTGGGTGTCGCGCTGAAGGCATGGGTGCCCACGCGCATCTTCCCGCCGGGCGAAGTGCCGGCCTATTCGAATTATGGCGCGGCGCTTGCGGGCTACATTGTGCAGCGCGTATCGGGCGAACCGTTCGAGCAATACATCCAGCATCACATCTTCACGCCGCTCGGCATGCGGCATGCGACCTTCGAGCAGCCGCTGCCGAAGGCGCTCGCGCCGGATATGTCGCAAGGCTACGAGACGGCGTCTGGCGAGCCGAAGAAGTTCGAGATCATCGACATGAGCCCGGCGGGCGCGCTGTCCGCGGCGGGCGACGATCTCGCGCACTTCATGATCGCGCATCTCAACAACGGCAGCTACAACGGCGCCGAGATTCTCAAACCCGAAACCGCGAAGTTCATGCACAGCATGGCGCTGCAGGTCGCGCCCGACGTGGCGGGCATGGCGTACGGCTTCTATCACGAGGACCGCAACGGCCACGACGTGATCGGGCACGGCGGCGACACGCAGTTCTTCCACAGCGACCTGCATCTCATCATGGATGAGAATGTCGGGCTCTACATTTCGATGAACAGCTCCGCGCGGCCGGATTCGGTACCGATCACCAGCACGCGGCGCGAGTTCTTCGACGGCTTCATGGATCGCTATTTTCCGGCCAGGCCATCGCCGACGCCGCCGGCGATCGCGAGCGCGAAGACCGACGCGGAGATGGTGGCTGGGCGATATCGCGTGAGTCGCCGCTCCGAGACCAACTTCCTCTCCACCGGCGATCTTTTTGGCCAGGTGGCGGTCGCTGCGAACGATGACGGCACAATTTCGGTGCCGATTTTCCTGAACGATACCGGCAAGCCCAAGAAGTACCGCGAGATCGCGCCGGGCCATTGGCGCGAAGTCGACGGGCCGCACAACACCGATGTCATCATGAAGGACGGTCACGTCGATACGCTGATGACGGACGAGTTTCCCCAGATCATGACGGTGCAGCGGGTGCCGGATTGGGAGTCTGACGGCTGGCGGCTGCCGCTCATCTGCGCGGCCATTGTGATGTTGCTGCTGACGGTGCTGTTCTGGCCGATCAAGGCGCTCCTGCGCTGGCGCTACAAGCGGCCGTTAGACCTGAACGGGCGGGCAGCGACCCTTTACCGGCTGGCCCGGGCTGTGGCGCTCGTGGATGTCATTTTTGTCATCGGCTGGGCGATCTTCCTGACGCGCGCCGAAACCGACCTGACTGTGCTGACCAGCGCCAACGACTGGGTCATCCGGGTGATTCAACTGATCGGCGTCGTGGGCGTGATCGGGACCATCGCGATCCTGCTCGAGTTCTGGACGGCGCTGTTCGAACCGCGGCCCTGGTGGACCAAGGCAACCGATGGCCTGCTGGCGCTGGCGGCGCTGGTATTCGTCTGGTTCACCTTCGGCTACCACCTGCTGTCGTTCAGCCTGAACTACTGAAGGTTCCCACCTGCGGTTCTTTGGCCGTTGGAAGGCGTTGGCGTTCCCTGACGCCCGCGCCATATAAGGTGCCTCCCGGCGCCGCTACGGCTCCGATTCGCTGAAGGTTTTCCCGCATGGTCGCTTTCCTGCAATGGGCCAAAGCCATTGCGCTCGGCACGCTGAACGGCTTTGCAAAGCTCGCGCTGGCCCTGCTGCTCATCTTCATCGTGTTCGTGATCATCGGCGAAGTCGAAGGCGACGGGCTGCCGAACAACATGGTGCTCTCGCTCGACCTGCGTCAGTCGATGAGCGACTCCGCGCCGGCCAATCCGTTCGGCTTCGGCGAGGCGCCGGTCACGGTGATGAACACCGTGCTTGCGCTGGATCAGGCGGAGCGCGACAACCGCGTGAAGGGCGTGTTCCTGCGGGTCGGCTCCGACGTGAACGTCGCGCAGGCGGAAGAGATCGACGCGGCGCTGAAGAAGTTCAAGAAGTCCGGCAAGTTCGTGATCGCGTATGCTTCGGGCTTCGAATCCTCCGGCCTTGGCGACTATCTCGCCGCCAGCGCCGCCAACGAGATCTGGATGCAACCGAAGAGCGTGTTCGGCGCGTCCGGCGAGGGCGGCGGCAGCTTTTTCCTGCGCGGCCTGTTCGACAAGATCCAGGCCCAGCCGCAGATCGCCAAGCGCGCCGAATACAAGAGCGCCGCCGACCAGTACATGGAAAAGAACATGACGCCGGCGGACAAGGAACAGACGCAGGCGATGCTGCAATCCTGGTACGACAATGCGGCCACCGGCGCCGCCACCGATCGGCGGCTGCCGAAAGCGGCGCTGCTCGCGGCGTTCCAGGCAAGCCCGCAATTCGCAGAGGATGCGAAGAAGGCGCGTCTGGTCGACAAGCTCGGTTATGACGACGACGCACAGAACACCGCACTCGAACGCGCCGGCGACAAGGCAAAGATCATCCGCATGTCGCAGTACATCCATGCGCTGGACGACGCCGGCGAGAGCGGCTCGGGCGGCGCGCATATCGCCCTCATCGAAGCAGCCGGCGATATCGTCGACGGAACGGCCGGCGGCGACGGCGTGTTCAATCAGCAGACGGAGATCGCAGGCGACGACATGGCCCAGGCGATCCGTCAGGCAACGGCCGACACCTCCGTGAAGGCGATCCTGCTGCGGGTCGACTCGCCCGGCGGCTCCGTATCGGCCTCCGATCAGATCCTCGACGCGGTGAAGAAGGCGCAGGCGAAGGGCAAGCCGGTGGTCGTGAGCATGGCGACGCTCGCGGCCTCGGGTGGCTACTACATCTCGCTGGCCGCCAACCGCATCGTGGCGGAGCCCGGAACCATCACAGGCTCGATCGGCGTGCTCACCGGCAAGATCTCGTTCGGCAAGAGTGCCGGGCTGCTCGGCGTCGGCGTCGACGAGCTTGGCGTCGGCAAGAACGCGCTGATGAACTCGGCCGTTGAGCCGTACACGGACGAACAGTGGGCGAATCTCAACCACCAGGCCGATGTGATCTATGCCGACTTCACGCAGAAGGTCGCGGCGGGCCGCAAGCTGCCGCTTGCCAGGGTGCAGGAGATCGCGCGCGGGCGGGTGTGGACGGGGGCCGATGCGCTCAGCCGCGGTCTCGTCGACGAGCTCGGGGGCTTCTGGAGCGCGGTCGCCGACGCCAAAAAGCTCGGCGGGCTCGCGCCCGACAGCGACATCGAATTCCTTCGTTTCCCGCGCCAGAAAGGTTTCTTCGAGGCGCTCAACGCGGCGTTCGGCGGGGCCACCGCCAGCATGAAAGCGATGCAGGGCCTTGCCACGGTGATGAACACACCGCCGGTGAAGGCAGTCGTTGGTGTCCTGAACGAGACGCCCAAGGGCGGGGTCGAATTGCGGGCGCCCGATCTGCCGTTCCGGCCCTGATCAGGGCTGCGGCACGGCGTCGAACGCGATGGTCGTGCGCGCACGGGCGTCGCGGAACGGCACCGTGCCGTGCCACATATAGGATGGAAACAGCACCAGCCGGCCGGGCTTGGGCTGGATCGCGCGGCGGACGGGATCCTTCAGGCCGGCCTCGAACGACGGCTCGCCGAACTTGATCCAGCCCTGCTTTTGTTCTTCGCCGGCGACCGCATCGGGCAAGGCCACGTAGTAACAGGAGCTGATCCAGCCGCGCGGATGGACGTGGTTGGTGTGGAAGCCGCAATCGTTCAGCCGCGAGGACCACGAGCCTGCGAAGCGAAACGCATCGCGCCGCCGCGCGGTGAGCGGATGCTTGTCGCCGTTGCCCATACGCTGGATATAGATGCCGACCGCCTGTTCGATCCGGGCGCGGAGCTTCTCGACGGGCGAGTGACCGGCATCGAACAAACGGTCGCGGGTCTGCGTGCCGCCGCGCAAGGTCTGGTCGAAGTGCTCGCGCTTGTCGGTGTGCAGTGCGTCCAGATAAGCGTTCAGGTCGCGGTTGAAGCTTTCCATGTCGGACCACCCGGCCGGCGGCTCCAGATCGAACACCTGGATGAAATCGCCATAACGCATCAGGTCTTCGTCGCGTTCGTCGCCGAGCGCCCGCAGCGCGATGCTCGACATCGCAAGCGCGCCCTGGTCATGCGGTGCGCGCGCCAGCGCCTGCTCCGTCATCGCCAGCGCTTTCGAAGCATCGCCGGCCTGCAGAAGGGTCTGCGCGAAATTGCTCCACGGATTGGGATCTTTCGGCGCCTGCCGGATCACCTGCTCATGGGCGGCGATCGCTTCGTCGAACCGGCCGAGCCGGGCTTGCGCGATGGCGAGCCCATCGCGCGCTCCACCGTTGGCGGGATCGATGGCGAGGACGCGTGCGAAACTGGCGACCGCGTCTTCATTGCGCTCGCAGGAGAGCTGCGTCTGCGCCTTCGTAAACGGAAGGACCGTGGCCGATGGGACCGCCGCGAAGGCTGCATCGTAGGAGCGCAGGAACTCATCGTCCCTGCCAAGCCGGTAGAGAAGCTGGTTGAAGTCGCGATGCGCGGCGATGTTCAGCGGATCCCGCGCGAGCGCCTTGCGGAACGCTTCTTCGGCTTCAGCTATGCGGCCAAGGCCCTGCAACGCATTGGCGCGGCTGTGCTCCACCTGCGGCAGGTCCGGCTGAACCTTTTGCGCTGCATCGAAATGCTCAAGCGCTTGTCGCTGACGGCCCTGCATCTGGAGGGAGACACCCAGATTGTGCTCGAGCGCCGCGCGCTCCCGTGGAGCGGGGTCCAGCGTGAGAGCGTGGCGTTCGATCTTCTCCGCTTCCGCAACGCGGTCTAGGTTCTTGAGCACCGATGCGAGCCCTTGGCGCGGCTCGACGAGGTGGGGCTGGAGTTGGATGGCCTGCCGGTAAGCGGTCTCGGCGCCTGCGAAAAAGCTCGTGCGTTGGAAGATGCGGGCGATCCCCATGAAGCCTTGCACCGCGTTCGGATCGATCTGGACCGCCTCGCGATAGACGGTCATCGCCTCGGTGAGCCGCCCTTGCCCGAACAGGCAGTTACCCAGATTGCACAGGACGTTGGATGATCGCGGCGCCATGGCCAGCACACGCCGGAACAGCGGCTCGGCTTCTGCGTGGCGGCCCTGGGCGGCAAGCACCACTGCCGACAGATGGAGTGCATCCGGATGGCTCGGTTGACGCTCTAGAAGCCGGCGCAGATCGGTCTCTGCGTCCGCCAAGTTGCCGGCGCGATAGTGGGTCACGGCCTGGTCCAGAAGAGCTGCGTTCTGTTGCGCCGTTCCGGCGGAAGACGTGTTCATCGGTCAAACCGTGGTGGAGCGGCCTACGCGAAGCGGATGCTTACTTGGCGCAGGGCAGGGTAAACAACAAAAAAGAAGC
>DASXDS010000069.1:0-14609 GCA_036490455.1 Rhizomicrobium sp. | reverse complement strand
ATGAGTCACAAAGCCCTCTTAGAATTGGCGAAACACGACCTGGATGGCCTGTTTTCACAGGCCATGACAGTACAGAGGCTGGAAAACCTACTCCCGCGCCAGCGTCATGAAGCGGGCGGCCGCTTCAAGCTCCTGCCGCAGGGTCAGGAGGCGTTTTTCGGCCTCCGAATCCTGGCCCCAGCGCTCGGCCTGATAGCGCTCGTCGAGGTGTGCGGCCTCGAACACCTGTTCGGCGGTAAGATGCGCATCCTCCATCGCGAGCGCCAGCGCCAGCGAGCCGGTCAGCGTGGTCGCGACATGCACGCCGGTCAGCACATACGGGTTGAACCCGGCCAGCGCGCGGCCCAACGCCAGGATCGCATCGCCCGGCTGCTCGATGTGGACCACGCCTTCGGTGAGCGCGAGCTGTGCGCCGTAGCGCTCCGAAAGCCACGCGAGAATGGGGTCCCAGGCCAGCCGCTGCCGCTCCGCCAGGGTGATGTCGTCGTCGGCGCGATAGCAGAGGAGATCGCCGCTGCCATAGCGTAGCAGTTCGTCCGTCACCTGGGCGCGGTTCACCGACACGGTGTCCACCGCGGAGTTCGCGGATTTGGTGAGCGGCATCGCCTCCGGCTTGATCGTCTCGCTTTGCTGCCGCCATTCCTCCGCCACCGCATCGGCCAGCGCCGGCGTCGGCAACACCAGCGTGGCTTTGCCCGGCGTCTTCAGTGGGCGGCCGTCGAGCTTGACCGCATAGCCGCTGCCTTCCGGCGCGATGGTGACCTCCTTGTAGAAGCGGTTCATCGCCCCGCTCTCCACGCCCGTTTCACCGCCGTCATGGCCGGGCGTTCGTCCCGGCCATCCATTGACACCGTGCTTGCAGAGCAACCGCGACCATCGCGGCAATGGATGGCCGGCACAAAGGCCGGCCATGACGTCCGTGGAAAGAGACGCGATCTCATTTCTTCTTCCGCAGACCCAGCTTCCACGCAGCGGTATTCGCAGCCAAAGCGTTTCGCCGCGACGCCGGCGGCAACGAGGCGCGCAAGGCATTGGGCAAACCGTCATGCGGGCCGAGTTTCGGTTCGGGACGGTCGTGCCAGTACTCCGCGCCGATCTCCTTGTTGCGGTGGGGATGGAACGGATACCAGAACTGGTTGCGCTGCCGGCTCGCTTCACCGCCGACCATGAGCACCGCGTCTTCGTCGCTGTTGTTGATCACCACATGGGTGATGCCGGTACGCGATTCCCAGCCGACGAAATCGCCCTCGTTCATCGGATGGATATGCCCGTCGAGCCAGCAATCGACCTTGCCCGCCATCACATAGACGAACTCTTCCTCGTCGCGCTCCGCGTGCGGCCAGGAGGTGCGGCGGCCGGGCGGCAGCACCTCGACATGGATGCCGATGCGCGAGAACCGGGTGAGCCGGTTGAACAGCGCGTCGATGCCGTGCATCTCCTTGCTGTTCGGATAGGTCATCACCGCATCGATGCCCAGGATGTCGCGCCAGTTCGCGGTGAACGGCGGCTTCGCTTTCCTGCGTGCGCCTTTTGGCGACGGCGTGCCGCGCTCGCGATCCGACACCGCGTCGTGCGGCCCGAGCTTGCGCTTCGGCGGATCGGGCCACAGCTTGCCGAACGCGTTCAGCGCCGCCGCCGTCACCGCATCGCGTTCGAGCGCCACATGGAACTGCGACCCCATCCGGGTCGCCTCGCCATAGGCGAACAGGCGCACCGGCGCGTCGCTGTTGTTGATCAGCGTGTGCGCGATGCCGGTGCGATCGTTGAACCACACCGCATCGCCTTCGCCGAGCGCGTGCAGATGCCCGTCGATCCACACATCCGGCGTCCCTTCGAGCACGAGGAAGAACTCCTCCTCGTCGCGATAGGCGCCGGGCGCATTGGTGCGGCGGCCGGGCGGCAGGGTGAGATGCATCAGCTTCAGCCGCGACAGGCCGGTGGCGCGCGCGAAGTCCGACGGAAAGCCGAACCGCTCCGCCGTCGTGTTCGAATGGTATTCTTCCTGCGGCGCGAGCTCGCGGCGGTTGACGATAAAGGTCGGGCGTTTCTTCATTTCTTCTTCTTGAACTGGAATGGCGGCGTTTTCGCGTTCGGGTCGAAGCCCAGGAACTTCCACGTCTTGAGCATATGCGGCGGCAGCGGCGCCGTCACCGTCAGGCGGCCGCCGTCGGGGTGCGCGATGTCGATCTCGCGGGCGTGCAGATGCAGTTTGTTTTCAATCCCCTGCACCTCGAGTTCCGGCGCGCCGTATTTGAAATCGCCGACGATCGGCGTGCCGAGGCTTTGCAGATGCACGCGAATTTGATGGGTGCGGCCGGTGAGCGGCTTGGCCGCCACCCAGGCGAACTCCGATCCCACCCGCTCCATCACCTGGTAATCGGTGAGCGAATATTTGGCATCTTCGGTGTTGTGTTCGACCACCGCCATGCGCTCGTCGGTGCCGCGCGGGCCGTGACCGCCCTCTTTCAGGAGCGCCGCCTTGATGGTGCCGGTGTTCTTCTGCGGCGCGCCTTTGGTGAGCGCCCAGTACACTTTGGCGGCGTCGCGCTGGGCCAGCGATTTGGCAAGCTTGGCAGCGGCCGGCACGGTGCGCGCGATCACCAGTACGCCGGAGGTATCGCGGTCGAGCCGGTGCACCAGCCGCGGCCGCTGCTTCTTGCCGAAGGCGAGCGCGTCGAGCATGCCGTCGATGTGCCGCTTGATGCCGGAGCCGCCCTGGGTCGCGAGCCCCGGCGGCTTGTTGAGCACGATGACCGAACCGTCCATGTGCAGGACGAGATCCTGCAGGAATTTCTCGTCCGCCGGCCGCGCCTCGCGCGCTTCGCGGCCGTCCTCGACCCGCACCTCGTTGATGTTCGGCGGCAGCCGCAGCATCGCGCCCCCGGCAATGCGGTCGCTCGCCTTGGTCCGTTTGCCGTCGAGCCGTATCTGCCCGGTGCGCAGCAGCTTCTCCAGCCGCCCATGGGTGAGCTTCGGATAGTGCCGCCGGAACCACCGGTCGAGCCGGATGCCGTCTTCGTCGGCAGCAATGGCAATGGTCTCGACGGTCATGGATGCTTTCGGCTTTTGAAAGCGCGTTCGCGCAATGCTTACAGAGAAAGCAGGGATATCCGTTGCTGTGTCAGCCTGCAAATGCGGTAGGGTGGCGCCGCATGAATCGTGGCGTGGACCCTGTGTCGAAATCGAACCACTACCCACCCCTCCACGAGCGCAGCGAGCTGGAGGGGTCGCGGCGAAGCCGCGGGGGAGGACCGAAGCGCGCAAAGCGCGCTCCTCGCTTGGCGGTGGGATCGAAAGTATTGACACATGCGCGTGGCTTGCGAATTCGAGACGTGAAGCGCTTGCGCGCTTTGGGTCCTCCCCCTCGCTCCGCTCGACCCCTCCAGCTCGCTTCGCTCGTGGAGGGGTGAAATGTCCCTGATCACCTGTCTCTATATCATGATCGGCGGCGCGCTGGGCACGCTGGCGCGTTATCTGATCTCGACCTGGGCGCTGCCGATCAGCGGGCAGCTGCCGTGGGGGACGATCCTCATCAACATCACCGGCTCGTTCCTGATCGGCTTCTTCGGCACGCTGACCTTGGCGCAGGGGCGCTATCCGGTGGCCGAGAACCTGCGCCTCTTCGTGATGGTGGGGTTCTGCGGCGGCTACACCACGTTCTCGTCGTTCAGCCTGCAGACGCTGGATTTGATCCGGAGCGGCGCGGTGCTGCGCGCGGGCGTGAACATCTTCGGCTCGGTGATCCTGTGCGTTTGCGCGGTGGCTCTCGGCCACTACATCGCCGCCCAGCTCAACGGCCACGATGCGCGGATCGCACAACTGCCGATCGAAGAAGAGGCGTCGTAAGAGGTGCATCTCCACCCTCCCCTTGAGGGAGGGTCGAAATTTGCGGGAACGCAGTGAAGCAAATTTCGGGGAGGGGTCTCGCGCGGCACGGAGTACCCCTCCCCGAAAAATCCTTCGCTGCGCGCGCGGATTTTTCGACCCTCCCTCAAGGGGAGGGTGAAAGACCGCGCTAGCCCGGATGCTTCTTCGTCCGCAGCTTCGACCAATACTCCAGCCGTTTCGCGATCTCGCGTTCGAAGCCGGTTTCCTTCGGGGCGTAGAATTGCTGCCGCTCCATCCCGTCGGGGAAATAGTTCTGGCCGGAGAACGCGTCCTCCGCCTCGTGGTCGTACTCGTAACCTTTGCCGTAGCCGAGATTCTTCATCAGCTTGGTCGGCGCGTTGAGGATGTGCGCCGGCGGCATCAGCGAGCCGTGTTCGCCGGCGGCGCGTTTGGCAGCCCCCATCGCGGCGTAGACCGCGTTCGATTTCGGCGCGCTCGCGAGATAGAGCACGCATTGCGCGAGCGCGAGTTCGCCTTCCGGACTGCCGAGAAAATCGTAGACATCCTTCGCGGCCAGCGCCTGCACCACCGCTTGCGGATCGGCGAGACCGATATCTTCGACCGACGCGCGCACGAGGCGGCGCGCGATATAGAGCGGCCGCTCGCCGCCCACCAGCATGCGCGCGAGCCAGTAGAGCGCTGCGTCCGGATCGCTGCCGCGGATCGACTTATGCAGCGCGGAGATGATGTTGTAGTGCTCCTCGCGGCTCTTGTCGTAGAGCGGCGCGCGCTTCTGCACCGCGGCCACCAGTTCGGCACTGTCGAGCGGCTTCACGGTTTTTATCGCCGCCACTTCTTCGACAAGGTTGAGCAGGTAGCGGCCGTCGCCGTCCGCCATCGCCCGCAGGCTCGCGCGCGCGTCGTCGGTGAGTGGCAATTTCTCGCCGTAATGCGCCTCGGCGCGTTTGAGCAATTCTTCCAGTGCCGCATCGTCCAACCGGCGCAGCACCAGTACCTGGGCGCGCGACAGCACCGCGCCGTTCAACTCGAACGACGGGTTCTCGGTCGTGGCGCCGACCAGCACGATGGTGCCGTCCTCCATCACCGGCAGGAACGAGTCCTGCTGGCTGCGGTTGAAGCGGTGGATCTCGTCGATGAAGAGCAGCGTCCCCTGCCCCACGCGGCGGCGCTGGCGCGCGACCTCGAACTCCTTTTTCAGATCGGCGACGCCGGTGAACACGGCGGAGAGCTGATCGAAATGCAGATCGAACGCGGTGGAGAGCAGCCGCGCGATGGTGGTCTTGCCGGTTCCCGGCGGTCCCCACAGGATGATGGAATGCGCGCGGCCCTGCGCCACCATGCGGCCGATGGGACCGTCCGGCCCGATCAGGTGATCCTGGCCCACGACCTCGGCGAGCGTCTTCGGCCGCAACCGGTCCGCCAACGGCCGCGGCCCTTCGGTTTCCAGCCCACCCGCTTCAAAGAGATCGCTCATGGAGGCATTCTAGGCAGATTGGGGCAGAACGCATCATCATCCTGCCTCACCGCCGTCATGGCCGCCCTTGTGGCGGCCATCCATTACCTCGATTTCGCCAGCGAGGCTCGTTGTGCAAACACGGCGGTTATAGATGGCCGGGAACCTCGCTGCGCTCGGCCCGGCCATGACGGTTGTTTTGGAGAAAAGCAGAAGGAAACGTCTTTTGTCGGCAGCGCACTGTCCGGCGTAGTCTCCGTGCTTAGCAACACGGAGACGCGCCATGCCAAAGACCATCGTCGTTGTAGGGTTCGGGCCGGGGATTTCCACGGCGGTTGCAGAGAGATTCGGGCGCGAGGGATTCTCGGTCGCGCTGGTGGCGCGCAATGCCGGACGGTTGGAGGTCGGCATGGCCGCGCTCAAAGCGAAAGGGATCGCGGCCGCAGCGGTTCCGGCCGACGCGAGCGATCCGGCCTCGATCCGCGGCGCGATCGCGAAGGCGCGCGCCGCGCTCGGCCCCATCACCGCGATCCACTGGAACGCATATAGCGGCGCCGGGATTGCCGACATTGCGACAACCGATCCGGTGGCGCTGTGCCGTGTGTTCGATGTCGGGATCACCGGCCTGCTCAGCGCGGTACAGGAAGCGATGCAAGATCTCGTCCCGGCGAAGGACGGCGCAGTGCTCGTCACCAACGGCGCCTTCGGCGAACTGAACCCGCAGGTCGATGCGTCCGCGATTGCGATGAACTCGACCGGCGTGGCGCTTGCCAACGCCGCGAAGGCGAAGCTGGTCGGCCTGTTATCGGAGCGGCTGAAGCAGGACGGCGTCTATGTCGGCGAAGTCACCGTCGCGGGCATGGTCAAAGGCACCCCCTTCGACAACGGCAACGCCACCATCGATCCCGCAACAATCGCCGGAAACTTCTGGGAATTGTACAAGGCACGCAGCGAAGTGCGGGCGCGGGTGAGTTGATTATCCCAACCGTTCCAGCCACACATGTTCCGGATGCACGCGCGCCAGCGCGTTGCGGAGCCAGTCGCGGGCGGCGCCGGAGAGGTGCGGGACGCAGGTTTCGAAATCGGCTTCGTCTTTCGGGCGCAGGCTCTTCGCTTTGAACAGCAACGCCGCCTCGGGCACGAGATACGGCACACCGCTTGCCGATGTCGCCGTCATCCATTCGCGCGGTGCGTTGATGCGCTCGTCGCGGCGATAAACCCATTTTAGTGCGTCGCCGGGTTCGCTCATCACGTCCAGCCGCCATTTGTTTGCCGCTTCGTCGAGCACCCAGCATTGATGTTTGTCGTCCGGCAGCGGCGCCTCCGCCGCAAGGCGATGCACTTTGCCGCTGCCCGCGGCATGCAGCGCATAACCGGCCAGCTTCGCGCGTATTGCCGGAAAGAACGACCGCGGCACCGCGATTTCGAGGTCTTCATGCACGCGCGTCTCGCGGCCGAGGTACAAGTCGATCGCCCAACCACCAACCACCATCCACGGAGCATCGACGCCTGCGAGAATCCGCGACGCCTCTTCCGGCGTCCAGGCTTCCCAGGCGTCGAGGTCCGGACCGTCCCCATGCGGCGCCGCGTTCATCCGTCTACGGACAATGTCATGCGCTGGCCGCCGCGGTCGACCACCAGGCTCCAGTGCCCGTTCGCCGCCGCGAGTGCGCTCTGCAGATCCGACACCGTATGGATCGCCGTGTTGTTGATGCCGCGCACGATATCGCCCGGCGCGAAGCCGTAGCTGCCGGCCGGCGTGTTCGGCGCGGTGGCGACGATCACGACGCCGGTGGCGCCGGGCTCGAGTTGCAGGTCGGCGGCGATGGCGGGCGAGATGTTCTCGACCTTCGCGCCGGTGAGCGGACTGCGCCCGCCGATCACGGCACTGCTGCCCGGACCGCCATTGGCGGGCGGCGCGGTCAGCGTGATGGAGACCTCGCGCACCTGGCCGCCGGACTGCACCTTGATGCTCGGCGCATCGCCCGGCTTGTGCGTCGCGATGCGGTAGTTGAGCGACTGCATATCGTCGACTGCGTTGCCATCGATCGCGAGCACGACGTCGCCGGATTTGAGACCGGCTTTCGCCGCCGGACTGTTCGGATAGACGGTCTTGAGGATCACACCGGCAGGTCGCGCCATGCCGATGCTGGCGGCGATCGAACTCGTCACCGACTGACCCTCGGCGCCGAACCACGCCATCTTCAGCGCGCCGCCGCCCGCGGTGCCTTCGACGAAGCGGCGTGCGAGGTTGGCGGGGATCGCAAAGCCGATGCCGATCGAGCCGCCGGAGTTGGAGACGATCGAGGTGTTGATGCCGGCGAGGCGGCCGTCAGTCGTGACCAGGGCGCCGCCGGAATTGCCGGGATTAATCGCAGCATCGGTCTGGATGAATATCTGCGAATCCGAGGACGCGGTCTGGGTGCGCGCCTGCGCCGACACGATGCCCATCGTCACCGTCTGGCCGACGCCGAACGGATCGCCGATCGCGAGCACCAGATCGCCGACCTGCACGCGGTCGCTGTCGGCGAACGCGACGGTCGGCAGCTTCTCGCCCTTGGTGTCGACGCGCAGCAATGCGAGATCGAGGCGCGGATCGGCCTGCACCACCTTCGCCTTGAACTCGCGCTTGTCGTTCAGCGCGACGACGATCTCCTGCCCGCCCGCGATCACATGGTTGTTGGTGAGGATCAGCCCGTCGCTGCGCACGATCACGCCGGAACCGAGCGATTGCTCCACCCGCTGGCGCATCTCCGGCGTGACGCCGAAGAAGCGCTGGAACAGCGGATCGGCGAACATCGGATTGACCTGCTGCTGCACAACCGCGCGGGCGTAGACGTTGACGACGGCGGGAGCCACGCGGCGCACCACCGGCGCGAAGGTCAGCTGCACCTGCCCCATCGATTGCGGCGACGCCGACGGCATTGCCTTCACTGCCGGTTCCGGCGCGGGCTTGGGCAACTGCACGGCGGCGGGTTTTGTTGTGGGCGGCGCGGCAGTGGCAAGCAGACTGCCGGCGACTACCGCGGCGAGTGCGGCGCCGCCGACAGAGAGGGCGATAAACGAAGAGCGGTTCATCCGTCGGTCCTTCCTGAACAAAAAAGGGCGGCCTCTCGAGCCGCCCCTTTGATCCTGTATCGAATTACATCGGGGCCCTTTTGGGGCGGCGATCAGGCTTCGCTGTCGTCGCCGGTCATGACCGGACCGGAATCCAGGCCCTTGGCGTCTTCGTCGCGGTCGATGAACTCAATGAACGCCATCGCCGCGTTGTCGCCGGGACGGAAGCCCGCCTTCAGCACGCGGGTGTAGCCGCCCGGGCGCTTCGCATAGCGCGGGCCGAGCACTTCGAACAACTTCTTCACCTGGGTCTCGTCGCGGAGCTGCGACAAGGCCAGACGGCGGGCATGCAGGTCGTTGCGGCGCGACAGGGTGACGAGCTTTTCCACCACCGGACGAAGCTCCTTCGCCTTGGGCAGGGTCGTGCGGATTTGCTCGTGCTTGATGAGCGCCGCGGCCATGTTCGCGAACATGGCGGTGCGGTGCGAGGCGGTCTTGCCGAGCTTGCGGCCCTGATTCCTGTGACGCATAGGACTTCTCTCTGCCTTCTATTCTTATGCTTTGGGCTTCCGCGGCCAACCGGGAAGCCCAAAGAGATTCTAGTACTGATCCTCGTAACGCTTGGCGAGGTCTTCGATGTTTTCCGGCGGCCAGCCCGGCACTTCCATGCCGAGATGCAGGCCCATTTCGGCGAGCACCGCCTTGATCTCGTTCAGCGACTTGCGGCCGAAGTTCGGGGTGCGGAGCATCTCCGCTTCCGTCTTCTGGATCAGGTCGCCGATATAGACGATGTTGTCGTTCTTCAGGCAGTTCGCAGACCGCACCGAAAGCTCGAGCTCGTCCACCTTCTTGAGCAGCACCGGGTTGAACGCGAGGTCGGGCTTCGCCTCTTCGGCGACGCGCTCGCGCGGCTCTTCGAAGTTGATGAAGACCTGGAGCTGGTCCTGCAGGATGCGCGCGGCATAGGCGACCGCGTTGTCCGGCGTGACTGCGCCGTTGGTCTCGACCGACAAGGTGAGCTTGTCGTAGTCGAGAATCTGGCCCTCGCGGGTGTTCTCGACCTTGTAGGAGACCTTCTTCACCGGGCTGAACAGCGAGTCGACCGGGATCATGCCGATCGGCGCGTCTTCCGGACGGTTGCGCTCGGCCGGGACATAGCCCTTGCCGGTGGCGACCGTCAGCTCCATGCGGAAATCGACTTTTTCGTCGAGCGTGCAGATGACGAGATCGGGATTGAGCACGTCGACATCGGCGATCTGCGTGATGCTGCCCGCCTTCACTTCGCCCGGACCCTGCATGCGCAGCGACAGGCGCTTGGGGCCTTCCGCATGCATGCGCAACGCGATCTGCTTCACGTTCAGCACGATGTCGGTCACGTCCTCGCGCACGCCGGCGATCGATGAAAATTCATGCAGCACGCCCTCGATCTGGATCGAGGTGACGGCAGCACCTTGCAGCGAGGACAAAAGCACGCGGCGCAGCGCATTGCCGAGCGTCAGGCCGAAACCGCGCTCGAGCGGTTCCGCAACCAGCGTCGCCGAACGGCCGGCGTCGTGGCCGGCTTCGGTCTTCAGCTTTTGCGGTTTGATCAGTTCTTGCCAGTTCTTCTGAAACATTTTTCCTCATCGTTTCCCGGACGTGTCGGACCACGCCCATTGCGTTCGACGGGTAGGCTCAATTCCGAAAGCGAACTCTCTGAAACCGGCCGGCCCTTAGACCCGGCGGCGTTTCGGCGGGCGGCAGCCGTTGTGCGGGATCGGCGTCACATCGCGGATGGAGGTGACGGTGAGACCGACCGCCTGCAACGCGCGCAGCGCGGACTCGCGGCCCGAACCCGGACCGGACACTTCCACTTCCAGCGTGCGCATGCCGTGATCGACGGCCTTCTTGCCTGCGTCTTCCGCGGCGACCTGTGCCGCGTACGGCGTTGATTTGCGCGAACCCTTGAAACCCATCATGCCGGCGCTCGACCACGAGATCGCGTTGCCCGCCGTGTCGGTGATGGTGATGATCGTGTTGTTGAACGTGGCCGCAACGTGAGCCACGCCGACGACGACGTTCTTCTTCTCTTTCTTGCGCGCGCGACCGGCGCCTTTTTTTTCTGCGACAGCCATCTTACTTCGTCACTTTCTTCTTGCCGGCGATCGCCTTGGCCGGACCCTTGCGCGTGCGCGCGTTGGTGTGCGTGCGCTGACCGCGAACCGGCAGGCTCTTGCGGTGGCGCAGACCGCGGTAGCAGCCGAGATCCATCAGGCGCTTGATGTTCATCGCGACTTCGCGGCGCAAATCGCCTTCCACCAGATAGTCGCGGTCGATCGCTTCACGGATCTGGATGATCTCCGACTCCGTGAGGTCGTGGACGCGACGGTCCGGCGAGATGCCGACCTTCTCGATGATTTCCCGGGCCTTGGCCGGGCCGATTCCATGGATGTAGCGAAGGCCGATTTCGACCCGCTTCTGGGTTGGGATATTGACGCCGGCGATGCGTGCCACGGTCTGGTCCTTTGGCTATAAGCCGTTGAATTCGTTCGTTCTTCTTTTTGCGGTCGGGTTCAGACCAAATCCACGCGCGCCCGGGAACGGTTTCGGGCAGAAAAGGCGCAGAAATGACCGGAAATTGTCCGCAAGGGCGCGGATTATATGAATCCGCCCCTCTGCGTCAATGGCCGTTTCGTGCCGCCGAGATGGCCCGCAAAAAGATGATTTTCCAACGGCTTAGATGGGGCGCCGGGGCGGCATTTCAAGCCGCACAGGAAAACCCGGCCGGCTGGTATCCCAGCCGGCCGGAATCCGTTACTGCTGGACGAGCCGTTCGGCGGCGGTCGTACCATCGATTTCCATGAACTTGTTGCCACTGGTGTCGAAGAACTTGGCGATAAACGTGCCGGTATAGTTGTTACCGGTGCCGTCCACCGTATTCGTCTGTTTCATGTTGAGCGTGCCGACCCAGTTGCCGCTCATGTCGTAAAGCCAGGTCACGTGGGTCTTGAGAAAGACCTTGTTGTTGACCCCCGGTATCCAGTTTCCGATGCAAAGCGACCCGCTCGCCGGCGGCAGTTTGCCGAGTTCGAACTCGCCGCCATCGGCATCCCACTGGTCGTACGATTCCAGGAACAGGGTGCCGTTCGATGCGGTGTGGATCACATGCCACAATCCGACGATCGAATTGCTGGTTCCGGCGGTGGCGGATTTGCCGTGCGCCAGCATGGCAATCGGCATGTGCGTTGCGGCGACGTGCTTGCCGAAATTCTTGTCCAGCAGCGGGTTGCAGGCTTGTGCCGCTACGGTAGTGGCGGCCAGCCCCAGAATGGCGATGGCTGCCGCGGTGATCAGGCGTTTCATGAAATGCTCCTCGTTTCGCCGTTGCCGACCATCGGCAGGGCTTGGCGCGGGCCAGCCTCCAACACACGAGCGTAGGCGACCCCTTAACCGCCGGGGTTGCATCACCTAGGATGTCCCAACGAGAAAAGGGGCATCCCGGCCATGCAATCGGCGCTCTCGGCGCTTGCGTTCGCGGTGCGCCGGCATGACCGGCCCGCGCGCCGATTGGGCGTTGGGGAGGCGTTCGCCGAAAGGAAGGATCGGCGAGATACCGGCGATTTGTCGCCGATGGATTGCCGATGAACGCCGAGCGCGGCATGCCGAAGCTGTCCGAGCCGGTCGACATCGCGCGCGAAGCGGATTTTCGGCTCGGCTTGGCTCTGGTTCAGCCTTCGTTGCGGCGCGTGAGCCTGGGCGAGAGGCAAGAGACGCTGGAACCGCGCGTGATGCAGGTGCTGATCGCGCTGGCGCGTGGAAACAGTCAGGTCATCTCTCGCGATCTCCTCATCACGCAATGCTGGGGCGGACGGATCGTCGGCGACGATGCGATCAACCGCTGCATCGGCCGGCTCCGGCAACTCAGTGCCGACTTGGACAAGGCGTTCGAGATCGAGACCATCCCGCGGGTGGGATATCGCCTGGGGATCGCGAAGCCCGACGCTACTGCGACCCCTGCCCTGACGCACGCCGCCAACAGTGCTCACCGCCTGCCAGTCCTATTGCCTGCCGCGGTGGCATTCCTGTTCCTGGCTATCATGGGGTTCGCCTTTCTGCGGCCGGCGCATCAGGCACAATGGTCGGTGGTGCAATCCGATGTGATCGTCTCGACCTCGCTGATCGAGCAGCATCCGGCCATCTCACCGGACGGCAAGATGATCGCGTATTCGGCCGGGTCCGATCCGGTACACCGCCGCATCCTCCTGCGCCGACTGACGGACGGCAGCCCGCTCACGCTCACCAACGATTCCTTCGACGATTCCTCGCCGAGCTGGTCGCCGGACGGCAACCGGATCGCCTATGTCGGTTTCAAGGACGGTGAGCCCTGTCATCTGATGGTCACATCCGTGCCGGCCGGGCCGGCACTCGAAGTGGGCCGCTGCAACACCCAGCAGGCTTCGGAAGCCGTCTGGGCGGCAGATGCGAACGCGATCTTCTTTGTGGACAGCAGCGATCTGAAGAACGCCAACCGGATCATGCGCCTCGACATCGATAGCGGTAAGACGGTCCAGGTCGATCGTCCGCCCGTCTCCATACCCGACGACGGCCTTCCGTCCGTTTCGCCCGACGGCCACTGGCTCAGCTTCGATCGTTCGCTGGACTTCATCCGATTCCAGCGGATCCTGTTCGATCTGAAAAGCGGCCGGGAGCGCGTGCTTGTAACCTATGCCGGCAGCAACGGCGCGGCCTGGTCTGCCGATTCCAGAACGCTCTTCGTCTCAGCGAGCAGAGGGCGCGATCATGCGTTGTGGGCTTATTCTACAGACGGGGGGCCGCCGAGCCGCATCCTCTCCAGTCCATCGCTGCTCGCAGAGCTTTCGTCCGGTCCTCATGGGCTGCTGGCTGCGGAGATCGCGGTCGGCTACGCCGGACTGGCGAAAATGCCGATGGGTGCGCACGGGCCGCCGCAGAACCTCGCACCCGACAAGAGCCGCGATCATGCGCCGGATGTCTCGGCCGACGGCACCATCGTCTTTTCGGCGGAGCGCCCGGACGGCAACGGCATTTTCGCGCTGGACCGCAACGGATCGCTGCGCAAGCTTCACGACCTCAGCATCGATGCCGCCGCGCTGGCGCGGCCGCGCTGGTCGCCGGATGGCCGGTACATCGCTTTCACCACGAAGGGTGCGAATGCCTACATCGTATGGGTCCTGACCGCATTTGGCGCACAGGTGGCGGCCAATCCGCTTCCTGTGGAAGCCGTCGGTCCGGTCGCGTGGACTTCGAGCGAAAGCTTTGTGTTTCCCGCCTTCCTGCCGAACGGGACACGCATATGGCGCCCACAACTGTTCCGCGTGAACCTCGCGCAACCGCAGAAAGTCGTTCCGCTGCCACTCTCCGGCTGGGAATATGTCTGGGCCCGCGGCAGCGAACTGTACGGCGCGCGCTATGGCGAAGATGGAGTCTGGCGGATCGACGGCAAGCCCCGGGAAGTCGTCGTGCTGCCATCCCAGGCGCTGCGGGAAAACTGGATACTGTCGGGTACCGATATTCTGTATGCGGACGATTCAACTGCGAATGGGCGCCGGATCATGGCGCGGCCGCTCGCGGGCGGGCCGCCGCGGGTCGTAGCTGTCGTGCCACGGTACCAAACGGCGGAAGGTTTTGCGATCGATCCCGTCGACAAGTCGATCGTCTACGACGCCAGTCTAAGCGACGATGCCGACATCGAGCTCCTGCATCTGGCCGATCGCTATTAAGAGCGGGCGCACAGACCGGCCTCCGGCCCGTTTTTTGGGAACCGGGACCGCACTTAACGGTCGCTGATATATCGCTTAGGCTGGCGTCAAGGGAGGCGCTGGGTGGAATGGCGAAGCGATCGCGACGTGTGCGGCGTGTGTGTAGTGGCCTATCGCATTGCATCGCCGGTTGAGCGCCGATGAACACGCTCGTTGGGATTCCCAAAACCGCTAACCCGATCGACCTGTCGATGGTGGCGGACTTCTCATTCGGTCCGGTACTGGTCCGGCCGTCCCTGCGCCGCGTCGATATCGGCAACCGGCAGGAGATCATCGAGCCGCGGGTGATGCAGGTGCTGATCGCGCTGACGCGTGCCGACGGCCGGGTGCTATCGCGCGATGCGTTGATCGAGACCTGCTGGGGCGGCCGCATCGTCGGTGACGACACCATCAATCGCTGCATCGGGAAAATCCGCCAGCTTTCGGAACTGGCTCCGGGCGCGTTCCAGGTCGAGACGATTCCCCGCATCGGC
>DASXDS010000061.1:0-2455 GCA_036490455.1 Rhizomicrobium sp. | reverse complement strand
CCGTCGCCGATGCGCCCGGTGCGCGCGGCTTTCTGGATCGCTTCGATGGCGGCCTCGAGCTGCTGATCGGCGACGACGATCTCGATTTTCACCTTCGGCAGAAAATCGACGACATATTCCGCGCCGCGATAAAGCTCCGTGTGGCCCTTCTGCCGGCCGAAGCCTTTGGCTTCGGTCACGGTGATGCCCTGGATGCCCACCTCTTGCAGCGCTTCTTTCACCTCATCGAGCTTGAACGGCTTGATGATGGCTTCGATCTTTTTCATGCGTGCTCCTTCGGACGCGCGCGATAGCGGGTCCGGTTCTTAACGGGTTAGCAGGAGCCGTGCCACGGGCGGACGGCTTATCCACAAGCCATTCCAGTGGGTTAGTGGCGGTTCCGCGTCCGGCGCGGGTCGGCGCGCCCAATATTTCATCACCCAGCCTGACGATTGTGCAGGAAGACGAGGAAGACGGATGGCATCGGGGTGCGCCAAGTTCCTCTAACGTAACCCTCGACGGCTCTGCGAAGACCTACGATACGTCCCTGCAAATCGTCCCGCTCAAGGACCGCGATGCCCCTCACGCCCTATGTCGCAGATCAGATATGGCTCTGCGCGTATCCCATTCGCTTGGCGGGTACGAGGTTCGACGCGCGGATGACGGTGATCCGCCTCGCTTCCGGGCAGCTCCTGCTTCACTCGCCATGCAATATCACCGCTTCGATTGCCGATGAGATCTCGGCGCTCGGACCGGTCGCCCACATCGTCGCGCCCGGAAATTTCCACCACATCTACGCCGCCACCGCGCAAGCCGCGTTTCCAGGGGCGAAGACATGGATATGCCCCGGCGTCGAGAGCAGGCATCCCGGCCTGAAATATGATGGCGTGCTCGGTGACGTCGCCCCCGCCGACTGGATCGGTGAAATCGACCAGGTGCTCGTGCAGGGCACGCGCATCATGCGCGAGGTCGCGATGTTTCACCGCGCAAGCCGCACGCTGATCCTTGTCGATCTCATCGAGAACTTCACCGACGCGACACCTCATATCGGCGGGGCACTGACGTTCTGGTTCAAGTATGTGTTGCGCATGTGGAACCATCCCCGTCCTGCGCCGGAATACCGGATGGGCTGGAGCGATCGTGCGGCCGCGGCGAAATCGCTTCGGCGCATTCTGGCGTGGGACTTTCAGCGGATCGTGTTGTCGCATGGCGATCTGATCGATCGCGACGCGCATGCGGTCGCGGCCGCGGCTTGGAGCGGAATACTCGAACGGCGATAGCTTGCAGACGTTCGCGGCCTAACTCAGCTCCCGCGCGCCAGTCTTGCTGCAGCTTGATGAAGGCTATGGAGCCCGCGGCGCAGCAGGATTGGGCGGGGCTAGTCCGCGACGTATTTCCGTTCGCCGGTCGCCGGATCGAGCCACACGGTGATGGGCCTGCCGTGCTCGTCGAGGAATCGTTCGGGTGTGCGCGTCCAGTTGCCCACCGGCGTTGCGGTTTCCACCGGCTTGTAGCGATAGCGCTCGAACAGCGTGCCGATGAGCAGGACCACGCCCCAGAACAAAAAGATGAAGGCCGGGGGAAAGCCGCCAAAGGCGAGCGCGATCAAGCCGCCAAGCAGCGCGATAACGCCAAGCGCGATCGTGAAGCTATGTAGCATTGCGCGCGGGATCGATGGGTTCGACGTGGACGGCAGTGCCGTACGCGACGATCTCGCTCATGGTCTGCCCGATTTCCGCGGAGTCGAATCGCATCATGACGATGGCGTTGCTGCCCATGAGCGTCGCGTTCGCGACCAGCCGGTCCACCGCATGGCGGCGCGCCTCTTCGAGCAGTTGCGTGTATTCGTGGATTTCGCCGCCCACGATCGAGCGCAGGCCTGCCATGATATTTCCGCCGAGCCCGCGGCTGCGCACGACGACGCCGAAGCATTGGCCGAAAACGTCGGTTACTTTGTAGCCGGCGATATTTTCCGTGGTCACGACAAGCATGGCGCCCTCCTGCCAAACTGTGAATCGAACGGTGCCAAAATAAGCCTCCGCGGGCGGGAAACAAGATGCGGACGCGCAAGGGGCTAGGCGCGGCTTAGCTCCAGCCCTTTGAGCGAACCTTCCGCGCGCCAGTCTTCCAGCAGCTTGATGAAGGCGATGGAGCCCGCGCCGTAGGGCCCGTTGCGCACGGCGGCGACGCTCGGCTTGCCTTCGTTGTTGTAGTAGCCGGGCGTGCATTCCTCCAGGAATTGCTGGCGCATCATCGCGACCTTGATGATGGTCTCGATCCAATCCTTCTCGGCGTCTTCGTTCGCCTCGATCGTGCGCACCTGACGATCGGCGGCGTGCTTGATGACGTAAGCCATGTGCTGGCTCTGCGCATTCAGCATGTGCGGGAAGTTGGCGGTGAAGCCGCTCTGCGCATTCGAGACGATGAACATGTTGGGGAAACCGCGGGCGAAGAAGCCGTGGAACGTGGCGACGCC